>NZ_VIQO01000002.1 GCF_007483665.1 Catellatospora sichuanensis | reverse complement strand
GCGGCGCGGCGCGGCGCGGCGCGGCGATCTTGCACGAACTGTGGGTGCGACACCCCCAAACCGGGCATATCCCTAACAGTTCGCGCAAGATCGTCGTGATCATCAGGGGTTGCCGCGATGATCGCTGTCTCGTGTCACGAAGTGCGGTCACACCACAGGTGCTGGCATGAAACGGCGATCATCACGCCACCATCTCGGCTGACACGCCGCGCCTGGCGTGTCACTGCTGGCGCGTCACGGCCGACAGTGGTCAGGCGACGTGTTCGGGGCGGACGCCGCGGCCGACCAGGCGGGCCGGGACGGCCTGCAGCACCGGGAAACGCTGGAAGAGTTTCAGCACGCCGGGGGCCTTGATCGGAGCGTCGGCACGGAGCACCGCGCCGACCAGGCGGCTCTGCGCGACCCGTTGGGCGCGCTGGGTCACCCGCGTCGGGAACATCCGGCGCTTGCGGACCAGATCCAGGTCCTCGGTACGCAGGCGACCTGCCCTGAGCTTCGGCCCGAGCAGCCGGGCCGTGGCGACCGCGTCCTGCACCGCGAGGTTGACCCCGACCCCGCCCACCGGGCTCATCGCGTGGGCGGCGTCGCCGATGCACAGCGCACCGGGCACGTGCCACGTCTCCAGCCGGTTGACCTGCACGGTAAGCAGGTGCAGCTGGTCCCACGAGGTGATCTCGCCGACCCGGCGCGCCACCATCGGGGCGAGCCCGGCGACACGCCGGCGGAACCCGTCCAGGCCCTCGGCCTGCACGCGGGCGTAGCCGCCCTTCGGGATGACGTACCCGCACTGGTAGTAGTCGTGCCGGTCGATCATGACCAGCAGCGCGCCCGGCCCGACCCGGCCGAGCAGCCCTTCCGGGTCCCCGGATTCCCTCGAGATCCGGAACCACAACACGTCCATCGGCGCGCCGAAGTCGACGGGGGTCAGCCCCAACTTGTCGCGGATCACCGAGGAGCGGCCGTCGCAGGCCACGGTCAGCTCCGCGGACACCCGCACCGCGGCCCCGTCCGGGCCGACCGCGGCGACGCCGGTGACCCGCCCGGTCTCGTCCCGTAACACGTCCACCGCCTCGGTCGAGCGCAGCAGCGTGAACCCGGGCAGCTTCGCGGCCTCGGCGGCGAGCAGGTCCAGGAAGTCCCACTGGGGCAGGATCAGCAGGTAGTTGTGCGGCTTGCGCAACCGGGTGAAGTCGCCGACCTGGTACGTGCCGTCGTCGAACGACACCGCGACCCCCGGCTCACGCCGTCCCGGCAGCTTGGCGATCGCCTCGCCGAGCCCCAGTTCGTCGAGCACGTCCAGGGTGGACGGGTGGATCGTGTCCCCACGGAAGTCCCGGAAGAAGTCGGCGTGCTTCTCCAACAGCACGACCTCGACCCCCTGCCGTGCCAACAGGTACGCCAGCATCAACCCCGCCGGCCCACTCCCCACCACACAAACCCGCGCCCGCAACTCCCGCTCCGCCACGCCCCGCTCCTCATGATCGCGACGATCTTGCACGAACTGTTAGGGATATGCCCGGTTCGAGTGTGTCGTACCCGCAGCCCACGCAAGATCGCCGCCCCCGGGAGGGGCGGGGGTGGGGGTCAGGAGAGGTTTTTGGCGACGACGGCGGCCAGGGCGCGGAAGGCTTTGCCGCGGTGGCTGATGGCGTCTTTTTCGGCGGGTTCGAGTTCGGCGTTGGTGCGGGTGTTGCCGTCTGCGACGAAGATCGGGTCGTAGCCGAAGCCGCCCTCACCTCGCGGGGCACGCAGCAGGCGGCCCGTCATCTTGCCGCTGACCAGGTGCTCGCGGCCGTTCGGCGAGGTCCCGCCGCCGGGCAGCACCAGGGCCGCCGCGCAGACGAACGCCGCGCCGCGGTGCTCGTCGGGCACGTCGCCGATCTGGGCCAGGACCAGGTCCAGGTTGGCGCGGTCGTCGCCGTGGCGGCCGGACCAGCGGGCGCTGAAGACGCCCGGCATGCCGTTGAGCGCGTCGACGGCCAGCCCGGAGTCGTCGGCGACCGTGGGCAGGCCGGTGTGCTTGGCCCCCTCGCGCGCCTTGAGCAGGGCGTTCTCCGCGAAGGTCAGGCCGGTCTCGGGGACCTCGACATACGGCGGGACGTCGTCGAGGCCGACCAGCTCGACCTTGAGCAGCTCCGGCGAGGCGGCCAGGATGCGGCGCAGCTCGTCGAGCTTCTTGACGTTGCGGGTGGCGAGCAGCAGCTTCACTTGCGGAACACCTCCAGCAGGCCGGCCGCGTCCAGCGTGGGCAGTCCCAGCGTGGTGCGCTGCAGCGTGGTCAGCGTCTCGCACCCGGCCACGCCCAGGTCGAGCAGGGCGTTGAGCTGCTTGCGGTCGAAGACGCCGTCCTCGCCCGTGCCCTGCACCTCGACGAAGTCGCCGGTGCCGGTGCAGACCACGTTCATGTCGACGGCGGCCGTCACGTCCTCTTCGTAACACAGGTCGAGCCGCGGCTCACCGGCGACGATGCCGACGCTGACCGCCGCGATCGAGCGGTGCAGCGTGGTCTCCACGGTCTGCTTGCGGGTCAGCATGTTCTTGGCGGCCAGCCAGCTCACCGCGTCGTGCAGGGCCACGTACGAGCCGGTGATCGCGGCGGTGCGGGTGCCGCCGTCGGCCTGCAGCACGTCGCAGTCGATGACGATGGAGTTCTCGCCCAGCGCCTTGAGGTTGACGCAGGCACGCAGGGCGCGGCCGATCAGGCGGGAGATCTCGTGGGTACGCCCGCCGACCTTGCCCTTGACGCTCTCCCGGTCGGACCGGGTCGTCGTGGCGCGCGGCAGCATCGCGTACTCGGCGGTGACCCAGCCCTGGCCGGTGCCCTTGCGCCAGCGCGGCACGCCCTCGGTCACGCTCGCGGTGCACAGCACCCGGGTGTTGCCGAACTCCACCAGCACGGAGCCCTCGGGATGCATGCTCCAGTTCCGCGTCAGCGTGACCGGGCGAAGCTGGTCGGGCGCACGCCCATCAGGTCTGGTCATGCGCCCCACCCTATGGGGTCAAACTTCGTACCGGGAACCGGGGCGGACGATCTCGACGGGTCCGGCGAACGTGGCGGCGGCGTTGTTCAGCGTCTCCGCCTCCGAACCCCACGCGGTCACCAGGTGCGTCAGCAGCAGTCGGCGTACCCCGGCCTTGGTCGCGATCTCGCCCGCCTCGCCGCCGGTCAGGTGCAGGTCCGGCGGGTTGTCCACGCCGTCGAGATAACTCGCCTCGCACAGGAACAGATCGGCGCCCTGGGCCAGCCGCAGCAGCGCGTCGCACGGCGCCGTGTCGCCCGAATACGCCAGCACCCGCCCCTCGTGCTCCAGGCGCACGCCGTAAGTCTCCACGGGATGGTTGACCCGGTCCACACTCACCTGGAACGGTCCGATCGGGAAGCTGCCCGGCTGCAGCGCGTAGAACGTGTAGACGTCGTCCAGCGGCCCCTCGTCGAGGCTGTACGCGGTCGCGATGCGCTCCGGCGCGCCCGCGGGCGCGTACACCGGGATCGGCGGGTAGGGCCCGTCCGGGGCGTACCGGCGCACCACCACGTACGAGCAGGCGTCCAGCATGTGGTCGCAGTGCAGGTGGCTGAGCAGGATCGCGTCGACCGACTTCAGGCTCGAATAGCGCTGCAGCGCCGACAGCGAGCCGGTGCCGAAGTCCACCAGCAGCCGGAAGCCGTCGGCCTCCACCAGGTATGCCGAGCAGGCCGACTCCGGCCCGGGAAAGCTGCCCGCGCAGCCCAGGACGGTCAGTCTCATGCCGGATCTCCGCTCCGCACAGATTCGGCATGAGACACGAAGCCGCAGTGCCCGACGCTCAGCCTTGTTGCGCGCCTGCGCGCCTGTTCGCTTCGCTCATTCATGCCCGCGCTCCCGCAGGGTCCAGCGCGGATCCGAGGAACCGCTTCGCCAGCCGATCGAAGATCTCCTGGTCACCGGTGCACAGCAGTTCGTGGGCAGGAGCCGGGGCGTCGTCGGGGCGCAGCAGATCGCGCTCCACGAGGACACGATAGACGTCGCGCGCCGTCTCGTCCGCGCTCGACACCAGGGTCACCTGATCCCCCATCACGAGGCTGATCACACCGGTGAGCAGCGGATAGTGCGTGCAACCCAACACCAGCGTGTCCACCTGGGCACGCTGTAGCGGCTCCAGGTAGGCGCTGGCCAGGCCGAGCAACGCCCGGCCGGACGTCACACCCCGTTCCACCAGCCCGACGAACTGCGGGCAGGCCGCCGCGGTCACCGCGATGTGCGGCGCGGCGGCGAACGAGTCCTGGTAGGCCCCTGAGTTGATCGTAGCCGTGGTGCCGATGACACCGACCCTGCCGTTGCGCGTCGCCGCCACGGCGCGCCGCACGGCCGGCCGGATGACCTCCACCACGGGCACGGCGTATCGCTCGCGCGCGTCGTGCAGGCAGGCGGCGGAGGCGGTGTTGCAGGCGATGACCAGCATCTTCGCGCCGCGCTCGACCAGCCGGTCCAGGCAGTCCAGGGCGTAGGAGCGCACGTCGGCGATGGGTTTGGGCCCGTACGGCACGTGCGCGGTGTCGGCCATGTAGACGACCCGTTCGTGAGGCAACTGGTCGAGAATGGCCCGGGCCACCGTGAGCCCGCCGACCCCCGAGTCGAAGATGCCGATGGGCGCGTCCGTCACGCTGCGCAGCCTACTTGGCCAACCCCCCTTCAGGGGAACGGTCCTTTCCGAGATGTCGCGAACGTGACACGGCAATCAGCCTGCCGTTACGGACCGTCGCCAACCACCGTTGCACACAGTGCACGGCCCGATCAACGGGCAGGTCAGGCAGAGGATTGGCGAGCACAGTGCGTACTGAGTCGAACTCCGAGCGCGACGCCGACGGCGTCCTCGCCACGGCGGTGCAGGCCGGCACCGCCGGCAACCCGTCGAGCACTGCCAGTGACGAACACGCGTCGATGCCGTCGGCCCGCACCGCGCCCGACGACCAGGACGCGGGCCCGTCCGGCGGCCTGCGCACCGCCGTGACGTCGCGGTTCCGGCTGCCTGGCGAGGACGACCCGTCCCCGCGTACCGGCAGGCTGCTGGGTCTGTGCATCTGGGCCGCCGCACTGGGCTTCCTCGGCCTGATCCCCGGCGGCCGGCTGGCCGTCGCGCTGGCGGTCAACCTCGACGTGCCCACCTGGTACGCCCCCACCGCCCTCACCATCGGCGTGCTCGGCGTGGCCGCGATCGCCGCGGGCTTCGCCGCGATCCACCGCTACCGCCTGCCGCTGATCCTCTTCACCATCTCCACCGTGCTCCTCCTCGCCAACATCACCCTCGCCTACGCCACCCTCTGACCAGGCCCCAGCCCACACGACAGAGCCCGACCGGGATACCCGGTCGGGCTCTGTCGATCAGGTGCAAGGGTGGTGACACGCCGTCGAACACGTCCGTAAGTTCATGATCGACGCGCTGGACCGGCCGGGGCGGGGTCATGCCCAGAGTTGGCCTTCGAGGGCGGTTTCGGCGTCGTTGAGGGTGCCGGTGTAGGCGCCGGTGGAGAGGTACTTCCAGCCGGCGTCGGCGACGAGGAAGGCCACGTCGGCGGCGCGGCCGGTCTTGGCGGCCTCGTGGGCCACAGCGAGGGCGGCGTGGGCGACGGCGCCGGTGGAGAAGCCGACGAACAGGCCCTCGACGTCGACGAGCTGGCGGGTGCGCAGCACGGCGTCGCGGGTGCCGACCGAGAAGCGCCGGGTCAGCACCGACGCGTCGTACAGCTCGGGTACGTAGCCCTCGTCGATGTTGCGCAGGCCGTACACCAGCTCGCCGTAGCGGGGCTCCGCCGCGATGATCTGGACGTCGGGGTTCTTCTCCCGCAGGTAGCGGCCGGTGCCCATGAGCGTGCCCGTGGTGCCCAGCCCGGCCACGAAGTGGGTCAGCGTGGGCAGGTCGCGCAGCAGCTCGGGGCCGGTGGTCTCGTAGTGGGCGCGGGCGTTGGCCTCGTTCCCGTACTGGTAAAGCATGATCCAGTCGGGGTGCTCGGCCGCGATCTGCTTGGCCGTGGCGACCGCCTGGTTCGAGCCGCCCGCCGCGGGCGAGAAGATGATCTCCGCGCCGTACATGCGCAGCAGCTGGATGCGCTCGGTGGAGACGTTCTCCGGCATCACGCAGACCAGCCGGTAGCCCCGCAGCTTGGCCACCATGGCCAGGGAGATGCCGGTGTTGCCGCTGGTCGGCTCCAGGATCGTGGCCCCAGGGCGCAACCGCCCGTCGGCCTCGGCCGCCCGCACCATGTACATGGCCGCGCGGTCCTTCACGCTGCCGGTCGGGTTGCGGTCCTCCAGCTTGGCCCACAGCCGCACCGGTGGCGCGCCGTCGGGCACGGCCGGGCTCAGCCGGGGCAGCCCGATCAGCGGCGTGTCCCCGCAGACGTCGAGCAGTGAATCAAAACGCGCCATGATCAGCTCCGTTCGCGCGAGCCGCCGCCACGATCGTGCGCGAACCGTCGGCCGGTTGCCCGGCACGGGCAACGCCGGTGGTTCGTCCGGCCGGTCCGCCTGAACAGCGGACCGGCGAGGACTGGCCACCGGCGCATTTGCCCACGGTGCGCGCGAGATCGTCGCGGCGGGAAAGGTCAGCGGCCGAGGACGGCGGCCGCGGCGGCGAGGCCGAAGGCGCCACCGGCGACGGCCGGCAGGATGGTGACCGTGTCGCCGTCGCTGATCTTGGCGTCGAGCGAGCCGAGGAAGCGCACGTCCTCGTCGTTGACGTAGATGTTCACGAAGCGGTGCAGGCCGCCCTCGGGCGTGATCAGCCGGCCGCGCAGGCCCGGGTAGGTGCCGTCGAGGTTGGCGAGCAGCTCGGAGAGGTTGTCACCGGCGCCGGAGACGGCCTTCGCGCCACCCGTGTAGGAGCGCAGGATGGTGGGGATGCGAACGTCGATAGCCATGGCAGAGAACTCCTGAAAGAAGAAAAGTCGAACGGACGGTCGTCGGGACTCAGGGCGAGATCAGCTCAGCGCTGACACTCGTAGTCCACCGCCGCCGGGCTCTGCCCGAACATGAACGACTGCACGGCGTGCGGGTCGCCGTTCTCCTCGTAGCTCCGCATGGTGTCCATACTCTCACCAACGAGCTGGACCGGCTCCTCGGACACCTGCCCGTCCAGAATGCGGAACGAACGGATCTCCGCGGTCTGCGGGTCGCGGGTCGAGACGAGAAGGTAGTGGGCGTTCGGTTCGCCCGCGTAGGAGATGTCGGTGCGCGAGGGGTACGGCTCCGTCGCCGTGTGCGAGTGGTAGATCACCACCGGCTCCTCGTCGCGGTCGTCCATCTCCCGCCACACGCGCAGCTGCTCCGTCGAGTCGAAGCGGTAGAACGTGGTGGAACGCTCCGCGTTCTCCATCGGGATGTGACGCGCTGCAGCGTCCGAACCCACGGGACCGGCCACGACACCGCAGGCCTCGTCCGGGTGGTCCCGGCGGGCGTGGGCGACGATCGCCTCGATGATCTCCCTGTGGATGGTCAGCACGGCGACCAGCCTACCGATCCGCACCCACCCTCGAACACCCATGTGATCCGCGCCATGGCGAGTCTCAGCGGCGGAAGTCGGCGCCGATGACGGCCTCGAGGAGCGACTCCTGAAGGTAGCCGAGGTATGAATAGACGCTGAGCTGGAACACCCGCGCCGAGCCGGCGTCCTGCTCCAGGGCCTCCTCCAGCTCGTACTCCACCACCGTGTCGTCGGTCAGCTCCAGCCGGATGCCCAGCGCGAGCCGGGCGTCGTTGATCGCCCGCAGCCACGCCTCCGCGGACTCCGCATCCAGGCGCACCTCGCCCTTGCCGGCCTCCGGCAGCCCGGCCAGCACCGCACCGGCCTGGTCGATCTTGGCGGTCTTCAGGTCGCCCTCGGTGAAGCGCCGGAACTCGGCGGAGTTCTTCACGTCCTCGGGGTACACGTCGGGGAACAGCCGCTCGACGACGGGGTCTTCGCGGTCGAAGCCGTCGGTCAGCAGACCGACGACCTCTTCGGCGACCTTGCGCAGTACCCGTACCTCGTCCTCGCGAAAGTCCGCCACGCATTCCGCGCCGACTCTGCGGAAGATCGTCATGCGCGCTCGCTCACTGTCTGTCGACCGTGGCCCACAGGCCGTAGGTATGCAGCCTGCTGGCGTCGTGCTCCATGCGTTCGCGGGCGCCCGCAGACACGACGGCCCGGCCCTTCTGGTGCACGTCGAGCATCAGCAGTTCGGCCTTGTCCCTGCTGTACCCGAAGAGCTCCTGGAAAACCCAGGTCACGTAGCTCATCAGGTTCACCGGATCGTTGTGCACGATGGTGACCCAGGGTCGGGCGAATTCCGACGCTTCGTCTATGTCCGGTTTATCAACCGGAACGGTCTGTGGGGCGGCGGTCACGTCCCCCATCCTACGAGTTGATTCGGGCAACACACAGGCACGAGGAAGTGCCGTCCTGGCGAGGCTGAGACGATCTTGCCGGAACCCCCGATGGCCAGGCCGCCCCCGCTTGCCACGGGGGACACCCCCGCAAGATCGGGCAAGGCCATAGGGTGTGGGGATGCATGCTGGTGCGCCGGGTCTGCTGACGGACCACTACGAGCTGACCATGATCAGCGCAGCGCTGCGCGACGGCACGGCCCACCGCCGCAGCGTCTTCGAGGTCTTCGCACGGCGGTTGCCGCAGGGCCGGCGCTACGGCGTGGTCGCCGGCACCGGCCGCCTGCTGGAGCAGCTCGCCGAGTTCGGATTTCACCCGGACGAGGTCGACTTCCTGCGCCGCTCCGGGGTGGTCGACGAGCAGACGGCGGCCTGGCTGAGCGACTATCGCTTCCGCGGCGACCTCGACGGATACGCCGAGGGCGAGCTCTTCTTCCCCGGCTCCCCCATCATCACCGTGACCGGCACATTCGCCGAGTGCGTGGTGCTGGAGACGCTGATCCTGTCGATCCTCAACCACGACTGCGCGATCGCCGCGGCCGCGGCCCGCATGGTCACCGCGGCCCGGGGCCGCCCGCTGATCGAGATGGGCTCACGTCGGGCGCACGAGGAGGCCGCCGTGGCCTCGGCCCGCGCCGCCTACCTGGCCGGCTTCGCCTCGACCTCGAACCTCGCCGCGGGCATGCGCTACGGCATCCCCACCGCGGGCACCGCCGCGCACGCCTTCACGCTGCTGCACGACGACGAGAAGGCCGCGTTCGCCTCGCAGGTCGCGGCGCTGGGTGAGCAGACCACGCTGCTGGTCGACACGTACGACATCAGCCAGGGCATCCGCAACGCGATCGCGGTCGCCGGACCCGGCCTGCGTGCGGTGCGCATCGACTCGGGCGACCTGTCGGTGCTGGCCGCGCAGTCGCGCGCGCTGCTCGACGAGCTGGGCGCGCCGGACGTGAAGATCGTCGTCAGCGGCGACCTGGACGAGTACGCCATCGCCGCGCTGGCCGCCGAGCCGGTCGACGTGTACGGGGCGGGCACCGCGGTGGTGACGGGCTCCGGCGCGCCGACCGCGGGCCTGGTCTACAAGCTGGTCGAAGTGGACGGCCGCCCGGTGGTGAAGCGCTCCGAGAACAAGGCCACGGTGGGCGGGCGCAAGACGGCGTACCGCCGGCACAAGCCGACCGGCACCGCGGTCGAGGAGATCGTGCTGTCACAGCAGGCCACACCCCCGGCACAGCCCGGCGACCGGCTGCTGCAGCGCCCGTTCGTGCGCGGCGGCGAGTTCGTCGCGGACCTGCCGACCCTGGCCGACAGCCGGGCCCATCTGCGGGACTGTCTGATCACGATTCCATGGGAGGGCCTGAAGCTGTCCGCGGGCGACCCCGCGGTGCCGGTGACGGTGACCACCGCCACGTGATCGTTGCGGGACGGGCGTGACCGGAGCAGCATGATGAACGGTGCACAGGCACCACCGTTCGTCTTCCGGGGAGGCGGCCATGGCCCGCGCACTGATCATCGTCGACGTGCAGAACGACTTCTGCGAGGGCGGCTCGCTGCCCGTGGCGGGCGGCGCCGCGGTGGCCGCCGCGGTCTCGGCGCACCTGGCGCAGGACGAGGGCGCGACGCCGCGCCGCTGGGACCACATCGTCGCCACCAAGGACCACCACCAGGACCCGGGCGCGCACTTCGGCAACCCGCCGGACTACGCCAGCAGCTGGCCGGTGCACTGCGTCGCGGACACCTTCGGCGAGCAGTTCCACCCCGCGCTGGACACGGACCGGATCGAGGCGATCTTCCTCAAGGGCGAGTACGCCGCGGCGTACTCCGGGTTCGAGGGGCAGAGCAGCGGCATCGGGCTGGCGGCCTGGCTGCGGATGCGTGACGTGACCGAGGTGGACGTGGTGGGCATCGCCACCGACCACTGCGTACGGGCGACCGCGCTGGACGCGGCCCGCGAGGGTTTCGCGACCACGGTGCTGCTCGACCTGACCGCCGGCGTCGCTCCGGAATCGACGGAGCTCGCGCTGACCGCACTCCGCGAGTCCGGTGTGGAGATCACCAACGCGGCCTGAAACCGCTGGTCAGAGGTCCTTAAGGGATGTTTTAGGTAAACGCTCTTCCATTTTAAGGAAAGTTAACTTAATGTTTGGCCGCATCGGGGGGATAGGTGTCAATCATTAAGGGAGAGCCATGCTCAGAACACGGGCCCGCCTGATAGCCGCCACCGCAGCCATGGTCGTCGCCGGTTCCATCGGCGCCGTCACCATGGCGAACGCGGCCGGCACCGTCACCGCCTCCTACACCCAGACCTCCAACTGGGGAAGCGGCGCCGAGGGCAAGTACACGATCACCAACGGCACCAGCGCGGCGGCCACGTGGACCCTCGTGTTCACGCTGCCCTCGGGCACGACCGTCAGCTCCTTCTGGGACGCCAACCTGACCGGCACGGGCCAGACCCGCACCGCGACCGGCACCTGGAACGCCACCATCCCCGCCGGCGGCAGCGCGTCGTTCGGCTTCGTCACGGCGGGCTCCGGCAAGCCGACCGTCTGCACCATCAACGGCGCGAACTGCGCCACCGGCGCCAGCCCGTCGGTCGTCCCGACCACGCCCGGCACCAGCCCGAGCAGCTCGCCGTCGGCCCGGCCCAGCACCTCGCCGAGCACCTCGCCGCCGGCCAGCCCGTCGAGCAGCCCGACCAACCCGACCCCGGGCAAGAAGGTCATCGGCTACTTCACGAACTGGGCGCAGTACCAGCGCGCCTACCACGTGAAGAACATCGTGAGCAGCGGCTCGGCCGCGAAGCTGACGCACATCAACTACGCGTTCGGCAACGTGACCAACGGCCAGTGCGTGATCGGTGACTCGTACACCGACTACGACCGGGCCTACTCCGCGGCCGAGAGCGTCGACGGCGTCGCCGACACCTGGGACGCGGGCGCGCTGCGCGGCAACTTCAACCAGCTGCGCAAGATGAAGAAGCAGTTCCCGAACATCAAGATCGTATGGTCGTTCGGCGGCTGGACCTGGTCCGGCGGCTTCACCCAGGCCGCGGCGAACCCGACCGCGTTCGCCAACTCCTGCTACAACCTGGTCGAGGACCCGCGCTGGGCCGACGTGTTCGACGGCATCGACATCGACTGGGAGTACCCGAACGCCTGCGGCCTGTCCTGTGACAGCAGCGGCCCGCTGGCCTTCCGCAACGTGATGCAGGCCCTGCGCAACCGCTTCGGCGCGAGCAACCTGGTCACCGCCGCGATCACCGCGGACGGCAGCAACGGCGGCAAGATCGACGCCACCGACTACGCCGCCGCCGCGCAGTACGTCGACTGGTACATGCCGATGACGTACGACTTCTTCGGCGCGTTCGCCGCGCAGGGCCCGACCGCCCCGCACTCGCCGCTGAACTGCTACGCGGGCATCCCGCAGGCGGGCTTCTGCACCGAGGCGGCCATCGCGAAGCTGAAGAGCAAGGGCATTCCGTCCAGCAAGCTGCTCATCGGCATCGGCTTCTACGGCCGCGGCTGGACCGGCGTCACCCAGGCCGCCCCCGGCGGCTCGGCCACCGGCGCGGCCCCGGGCACCTACGAGGCCGGCAACGAGGACTACCACAAGCTGAAGACCTCGTGCCCGGCCAACGGCACCGTCGGCGGCACCGCCTACTGCTTCAGCGGCGGGCAGTGGTGGAGCTACGACACCCCGGCCACGATCCAGGGCAAGATGACCTGGGCCAAGAACCAGAGCCTGGCCGGCGCGTTCTTCTGGGAGCTGTTCGGCGACACGTCCAACGGTGAGCTCATCACCGCGATCAAGAACGGCCTTGCCTGATCCAGCAGGGCTGGGCGGCCCGCCGGAACCTCGGGGTTCCGGCGGGCCGCCGCCTTTTCCGCCCCCGGTGCTGCTGACCCGCGGGGTGCCGGAGGCGTCCGGTCCGCTGCGGGCGGTGACGGAGATAACCCGGGCCCGACCGTTGATCGCTACCGCGGTGTCGGGGGACTCGGGCAGGATGGCCGCGGAGGTAAAGACCGCAATGACCATCGAGCCTTACCGCAAGATCCTCGGACTCCCCGGCGTACGCGCGCTGATGCTGGTGGGGTTGGTGGCTCGGGTCCCGGTCATCGCCGCCGGCATCGTGCTGACGCTGCACGTCGTCAACACCATGCACCTCGGCTACGCCCAGGCCGGGCTCGTCGGCACCGCCTCCACCCTCGGCACCGCGATCGGCTCCCCGCTGGCCGGGCGTCTGATCGACCGGCACGGCCTGCGGCCGGTGCTCATCGTCACCACCGCCGCCCAGGCGCTGTTCTGGAGCATCGCCCCGCAGCTCAGCTATCACACCCTGCTGATCGGCGCGCTGGTCGCGGGCGTGCTCAGCCTGCCCGTGTTCAGCCTGGTCCGGCAGTGCATCGCCGCGCTCATCCCGGCCGACCAGCGCCGTCCCGGATTCGCCCTCGACTCCATGGCCGTCGAGATGTCGTACATGCTCGCCCCCGCGGCCGCCGTCGCCGCGGTCACCGCCTTCGGCAGCCGCCCCACCATGTACGCCGTCGGCATCGGCGTGGTCGGCGCGGGCCTCGCGCTGATCACTCTCGACCCGCCGACCCGGTCGGTCGCCGAGCAGGCGAACCCGCAGGCCGCGGTGCCTCGCCGACAGTGGCTGCGCCCGCGCCTGTTCGCACTGCTGTCGATCACCGCGGTACTGACGTTCGTGCTCACCGCCACCGACCTGACGCTCATCGCCACGCTCAAGGGCAGCGGCCAGGAAACCTGGATCGGCCTGGTCATCGCCGTGTGGTGCGGATACTCCCTGCTCGGCGGCTTCGTCTACGGTGCGCTGCACCGCAGCATCTCGCCCCTGCTGCTGGCCGCCGCCATGGGCGCGCTGACCATTCCGGTCGGCCTCGTCGGCGGCGGTTGGTGGTGGCTGCTGCTCGCGCTGATCCCGTCCGGCGTGCTGGCCGCGCCGTCACTGTCGGCCACCATCGACACGATGAGCCAGTGGGTGCCCTCCGCCGCCCGCGGTGAGGCGATGGGCCTGCACGGCACCGCGCTGACCGTCGGCGTCGCGGCGGGCGCGCCGTTCGCCGGAAGCATCATCGACGCGCACGGCCCCGGCTGGGCGTTCGCCGCCACCGGTGCCGCCGGCCTGCTGCTGACCGCCATCGCGCTCCCCTTCTGGCGCCTGGCGGGCGCGGGCAACCGCACGGCCGGAACGGCCCCGGTGGAGACGGCTTCGGCCGATCCGGTCGCGGAGGCGGCCTGGGACGGCGCGGTCATCGCCGACGCCGCGATCTCCGGAGCAGGCTCGACGGTGCCCGCGGCCGCCGACGCCACGACCACGGACGCCGCCCGCGCGACCGCCGCCCACCGCTGACCCGCCCGCGCGGGTCAGCCAGGTGGCGGCTGGCAGCGGGGGCACCAGTAGGTGATGCGCTCGCCGTCGCCGTCCTTGCTGATCGGGCCGTTGCAGCGGCGGCAGGGCTGGGCGCGGCGGCCGTACACATAGCTGGTCTCGCCGCGGCGCAGCGAGCCGGTGGTGGACTGGGTCCAGCGGCCCCGGTTGGCCGCCAGCAGCCGCTGGCCCAGCGTCACCATGCCGGGCAGGTCCGGCACGTCGCCGACCGGCGTCCACGGCCACACGCCGCGCAAGAACAGCAGCTCGCACTTGTAGAGGTTGCCGATCCCGGCGAGATTTCGCTGGTCGAGCAGCGCCTCGGCGGCCGGCCGCGCGGGGTCGGCGGACAGCCGGCGCACCGCCTCGTCGGGGTCCCAGTCCGGCCCCAGCAGGTCAGGGCCGAGGTGGCCGACCAGCTCCGGCTCCCGGGCGGTCGGCACGAGCTTGAGGTCGTGCAGGTGGTAGCCGACGGCGACCGACCTCGCGGTACGCAGCACGACCCGGATCAGATGCGCGGGCCGTCCCGTCCAGCGCTCGCCCGGGGCGTACACCCGCCAGGCGCCCTCCATCCGCAGGTGCGAGTGCAGGCTCAGCGCGCGGTCCTGCGGCGAGACCAGCCGCAGCAGCAGGTGCTTGCCCCGGCTCAGCGACTCGGCCACCCGGTAGCCCGCCAGGTCGACGGTGGCGAGCTGCGGCACCCGAAAGTCCGATCCGGTCAGCTCCGCGCCCGCCAGCCCGTCCCGCAGCACCTTGGCGGTGTTCCAGACGGTGTCCCCTTCCGGCATGGCTCCATCCTGCCCCACCGCCCCCGCCGCACCCCGCCGAGCCGCGGTGATCATGAGGTTAGGTGCACGACACGCCGTCGAACCTGCCCATAAGTTCATGATCACCGCGAAAGGAAGGGGCCCGGTCCGCGAAGCGGATCGGGCCCCTGACAGGCGGTGGAGGTCAGACCTCGTGGTCGCCGCCGTGGCGGCCGTGGGAGTAGCTGGGGGCCTCGATGACGGGGGCCTTGGTGCCGGTGCTGATGGCCAGGTGCGGGAACTTGGCGTCGAACGCGGGGCGCTCCGAGCGGATCCGCGGCATGCGGTCGAAGTTGCGCAGCGGCGGCGGGCAGCTGGTCGCCCACTCCAGCGAGTTGCCGTGGCCCCACGGGTCGTCGACGGTCACCAGCGGGCCGGTGCGGTACGACTTCCACACGTTGTAGAGGAACGGCAGCGTGGAGGCGCCCAGGATGAACGCGCCGATGGTGGAGAACGCGTTCAGGAACGTGAAGCCGTCCGACGGCAGGTAGTCGGCGTACCGGCGGGGCATGCCCTCGGCGCCCAGCCAGTGCTGCACCAGGAAGGTCCAGTTGAAGCCGATCACGGTCAGCCAGAAGTGGACCTTGCCGAGCTTCTCGTCGAGCATCCGGCCGAACATCTTCGGGAACCAGAAGTAGATGCCGGAGTACACGGCGAACACGATGGTGCCGAAGAGCACGTAGTGGAAGTGCGCGACGACGAAGTACGAGTCCGAGACGTGGAAGTCGATCGGCGGGCTGGCCAGCAGCACGCCCGACAGGCCGCCGAAGAGGAAGATCGCGAGGAAGCCGATCGCGAACAGCATCGGTGTCTCGAACGTGATCTGCCCTCGCCACATGGTGCCGATCCAGTTGAAGAACTTCATACCGGTGGGCACGGCGATCAGGAAGCTCAGGAACGAGAAGAACGGCAGCAGCACCTGGCCGGTGGCGAACATGTGGTGCGCCCACACGCTCATCGACAGGGCGGCGATCAGCAGGGTCGCGGCGACCAGACCGGTGTAACCGAAGATCGGCTTGCGGCTGAAGACCGGGATGACCTCGGAGATGATGCCGAAGAACGGCAACGCGACGATGTACACCTCGGGGTGGCCGAAGAACCAGAAGAGGTGCTGCCACAGCATGGGCCCGCCGGTGGCCGGGTCGAACACGTGCGCACCGAGGCGGCGGTCGGCCAGCAGGGCCAGCAGCGCGGCGGCCAGCAGCGGGAAGACCATGATCACGAGCAGGCTGGTGACCAGGATGTTCCACGTCATGATCGACATACGGAACATCGTCATGCCGGGCGCGCGCAGGGTGAGGATCGTCGTGATCATGTTGACCGCGCCGAGGATGGTGCCCAGACCCGACAGCACCAGGCCGGCGATCCACATGTCCGCGCCGACGCCGGGCGAGTTGATCGCGTCGTTCAGCGGCGCGTACGCGAACCAGCCGAAGTCGGCGGCGCCACCCGGCGTGATGAAGCCGGCGGTCGCCAGGCTCGCGCCGAACAGGTAGAGCCAGTACGCGAAGGAGTTCAGTCGCGGGAACGACACGTCCGGCGCGCCGATCTGGATCGGCACCACGAAGTTCGCGAACGCGAACACGATCGGCGTCGCGAAGAACAGCAGCATGATCGTGCCGTGCATGGTGAACAGCTGGTTGTACTGCTCCGGGGAGAGGTACTGCATCCCCGGCTGGGCCAGCTCCGCGCGCATGAACAGCGCCATCAGGCCGCCGATCAGGAAGAACACGAAGGCGGTGACCATGTACATGATCCCGATCTGCTTCGCATCCGTGGTGCGCAGCAGGCGCGCGATCGCGGAACCCTTGACCTGCTTGCGCACGGGGTAGGGCCGGGTCGCGATCGGCTGCGGTGCGACGGTGGTCACGTCTGGCCTCCTGTAGCTGGCCCGGCTGCTCGCGGCGCCCCATTCTCGCGCCGCCACCCGGATTGATCATTCGAGGCGTACCTCGGAGGCAGAATAATCCTTCGCAGGCGGCCCCGGAGCACGGGGTGCACCAGGCGCGCCGGACCATCTATCCGGATGGCCCGGCGCTGTGACGCCGGGCCATCCGCGATGGACGGTCCGCAGCTCAGCGAGTTCCGGCCGACAGGCCCACGTTGAACGCGATCGCGCCGGCCGCGACGGCGCCCAGGGCCAGCAGGATCACGCCCCAGGCGATGAGCCGGTCGGCGGCGTTGATGCGGTGCAGCCAGCGCGAGAACCTGTTGCCGTTGGTGGTGGCGGTCCCGCCCAGGGGGTCCGTCCCGACCGGGGTGCCGGCCGGGTCGGGGGTGAGCGTCTTGACCACGGTGACCGTGGCTCCGGCCAGGACGAGCAGGGTGCCCAGCACGGCCAGCAGGCCGGCGATCCATTCCTTCATGATCATCCTCCCCAGCAGGGATGTCGCCGGTCGGGGTGCCGGCGAACGACTCAGGTTAGACCTGCTCCGCACTCGGCGATGCACCGCGGACGTGAGATCGTTTGAGGTATGGCGAAGAAGCCCCCACGCGACGATGTCGGTGACCGGAATCTCACTGTGCGCGGCCCCAAGGCCGCGGCGGCGGGTCTGCCGGGGGTGGGGCACGGCCTGGCCGCCGCGGTGAACCAGATGGGCGTCCGCCGTACCGCGCTCACGCTGCTCAAGGTGAACCAGGCCGGCGGCTTCGACTGCCCCGGCTGCGCCTGGCCGGAGCCCTCGCCCGAGCACCGCCCGCACGCCGAGTTCTGCGAGAACGGGGCCAAGGCGGTGGCCGAGGAGGCCACCCTGCGCCGGATCACGCCCGAGTTCTTCGCCGCCCACTCCGTGGCCGAGCTGGCCGAGCGCAGCGACTACTGGCTGGGCCAGCAGGGCCGGCTGACCACCCCGATGGTCAAGCACCCGGGCGCGACGCACTTCCGGCCGCTCGGCTGGGAGCAGGCGTTCGCGCTGGCCGCCGAGCACCTCAAGGCGATCGAGCCGGACCAGGCGCTGTTCTACACCTCGGGGCGCACCTCGAACGAGGCCGCGTTCCTGTACCAGCTGTTCGCGCGGGCGTACGGGACCAACAACCTGCCCGACTGCAGCAACATGTGCCACGAGTCGTCGGGCGTGGCGCTGGGCGCGACCATCGGCATGGGCAAGGGCTCGGTCACCCTCGACGACGTCCACGACGCGAAGCTGATCGTGGTGGTCGGCCAGAACCCGGGCACCAACCACCCGCGCATGCTCACCGCGCTGGAGAAGGCCAAGCAGCGCGGCGCGAAGATCATCTCGATCAACCCGCTGCCCGAGGCCGGGCTGATGCGCTTCAAGAACCCGCAGAAGGTCGGCGGCCTCATGGGCTCCGGCACCGCGCTGGCCGACCTGCACCTGCCGGTCCGGGTCGGCGGCGACCTGGCCCTGTTCCAGGCGATCGGGGCGCTGCTGGTGGAGTGGGGAGCCGTCGATGAGGCGTTCGTCACGGCGTACACCTCAGGGTTCGAGGGTTATGCCGCCGCGGTGCGCGAGGTGGACGCCGAGCTGGTGGCCCGCGCGACCGGCCTGACCGCCGACGAGATCGAGGCCGCGGCGCGCCTGTTCGCCGCGTCCGAGGCGACCGTGGTCTGCTGGGCCATGGGCCTCACCCAGGGACGGGACGCGGTGGCCACCATCCAGGAAGTCGTCAACGTGCAGCTGCTGCGCGGCATGATCGGCAAGCCCGGCGCGGGCCTGTGCCCGGTGCGCGGGCACTCCAACGTGCAGGGCGACCGCACCATGGGCATCTGGCACGAGCCGCCGACCTGGCTCGCCGGGCTGGGCGACCGGCTGGGCCTGGCGATGCCCACCCGGCGCGGGCACGACACGGTCGAGGCGATCCGGGCCATGCGCGACGGGCACGCGAAGGTGTTCGTGGCGGTCGGCGGCAACTTCGCCGCGGCCAGCCCCGACACCGACGTCACCGAGGCCGCGCTGCGCCGGTGCACGCTCACCGCGCACGTGTCCACCAAGCTCAACCGCTCGCACGTGGTCACCGCGGACGAGCAGACCGTGCTGATCCTGCCCTGCCTGGGCCGCACCGAGCGGGACATCCAGGCCGCCGGGGACCAGTTCGTCACCGTCGAGGACTCCATGTCGAACGTGCACGCCTCGCAGGGCCGCCTCGACCCGGCCTCGCCCATGCTGCGCTCCGAGGTCGCCATCGTGTGCGGGCTGGCCCGCGCGGTGCTGCCGGACTCGACGATCCCGTGGGAGTCGTACGCGCAGGACTACCGCGCGATCCGGGCGCTGATCGAGCAGACCGTGCCCGGGTTCGACGACTTCGAGGCGAAGGTGCGCACCAAGGCCGGGTTCACCCTGCCGCACCCGCCCCGCGACAGCCGCAGCTTCCCCACCCCGGACGGCAGAGCGCGGTTCACCGTCAGCCCGCTCGAGGTGCTGACCGTGCCCGCCGGCCGCCTGCTGCTGCAGACGGTACGCAGCCACGACCAGTACAACACCACCATCTACGGCCTCGACGACCGTTACCGCGGCGTCAAGGCGGGCCGCCGGGTGGTCTTCGTCAACCCCGACGACCTGGCCGAGCTCGGCATCGCCGACGGGTCGACCGTCGACCTCGTCTCCGAGTGGGCCGACGGGGAACGGCGCGCGCCGCGGTTCCGGGTCATCGGATACCCGACCGTGCGCGGCTGCGCGGCCGCCTACTTCCCCGAGGCGAACGTGCTGGTGCCGCTGGACTCCACCGCGACCGGGTCGAACACGCCGACCTCGAAGCAGATCATCGTGCGGCTGCAGCCCGTCTGATGGGCCGAGCCAGCGACCGCAGGCAGGTGACCCGCATCGACCTCGGCGGGTCCGCCGCCGTACGCCGTGCCGACACCCTGGCCGCCGAGGAACCCCTGGAGATCCGCGTCGGCCACCGCACCGGCCCCCGCCCGCCCCTCGCCGTCACCATGCGCACCCCCGGCGACGAACTGGACCTCGCCCTCGGCTTCCTCCTCACCGAGGGCGTCGTCACCGCCCCCGCCGACGTCCTCACCGCGCAACTCTGCGCCGGCCAGAGCGAGCCGTCGAACACCTACAACGTCGTCGACGTGGTGCTCGCCGACCACGTGCCGCCGCCGGCCGCCGGGACCGAGCGCAACTTCTACACCACGTCCTCGTGCGGGGTGTGCGGCAAGGCCAGCATCGACGCCATCCGGACCCGCTCGCCGCACGACGTGAGCGCCGATCCGGTCACCGTCGACGCCCGGACCCTGACCCTGCTGCCGGACCGGTTGCGGGCCGCCCAGCGCACCTTCGAGCGCACCGGCGGGCTGCACGCGGCGGGCCTGTTCACGGCCGCGGGCGAGCTGGTCGCGATACGCGAGGACGTCGGCCGGCACAACGCGGTCGACAAGCTCGTCGGCGCTCAGCTGCGGGCCGGGCTGCTGCCACTGGCCGGGCACGTGCTGCTGGTGTCGGGCCGGGCCAGCTTCGAGCTGACCCAGAAGGCCTGGATGGCGGGCATCAGCGTGCTGGCTGCCGTGTCCGCGCCCAGCACGCTCGCCGTCGACCTCGCCGCCGAGGCGGGCATGACCCTGGTCGGCTTCCTGCGCGGCCAGACCATGAACGTGTACGCAGGCCCGCAGCGCATCGTGCCCTGATCAGGCTAGGGGCGGAGAGCGTGGGAGTGGTGGTAGTCGCCGTCGGGCGCGACGCGCCAGCTGTGCAGGGGGCCGTCGGCGACGAGGGCGGTGGTGGCGGTGAGGCGGCACAGGCGGGTGGCGAGTTCGAGCTCGCTGACCCCGGTCGCGCGGGCCAGGGAGTCGCCGGCGCTGAGCTCGCAGCCGTAGTCCGGGTCGCCCGCGTCGGGGTTGATCCACACCGTGGCGCGCACGTCGGCGGCGCCCATCAGGTCCTCGGCGGTGCCGGTGAAGACATCCGCCGGGTCCAGCCCGTACGCCTCGTGCAGCGCCTGCCGCAGCGCGGGCACCGGCGTCCCGGACGCGAAGGACACGCTGTAACTCGCCCGGCCGTCCTGCGCGGCCTGCCACACCTGGTCGATCGCCCTTCGCAGGTACGCCGCGACACCCTCGGGCTGCATGTTCAGCTCCCCGATCGCCTCCTCCGTGAACGGCACCCGCACCACGTCGTACGTGCCCTTGACCGGGTCGCCGAACTCCTCGCCATAGCGGTTCGCGGCGTCCATCGAGACCAGCCGGCACGCGAATAGGTGCTGGCGCTGCCAGAGGCCGTCCTCGCGCTGCGTGTCGACGAAGGTCAGCGGCACCGGTGCGGTGACCACCGCCCGCAGCTCCTCGTCGAGCTCACGGTAGAGCGCGGCGAGCAGGTTGGCGTCGTGCTTGTCCACGCCGCCGCCGGGCGTCGCCCAGTAGCGCCGCGGCACGCCGGGGCGGGTCCGTTCGAAGAGGATCATGTCGTCGCCGTCGAGAAGTACGGCGCGCACACGATGACGGTCGGGCACGGCAACCATGTCACCAGCCTCGTCGCCCGTGACGCCTTTGTCGACCGGAAGGCCGATTCCGCCGCCCGTCCGGGTAAGCCGCTCCCCCGCATACCGGCCCCACGAGAAACATGATTGAGTCTCGCCAAGCACGCGCGGTGCTGATATATGTGAGTGCCGTAAACCCCGGGTCACAGGAGGTGGTCATCATGGTGAGCTCAGCCGACCCCTCCGCGGGGGAGGAAGAGACCATCAACATGCTGTTCCACCTCTCGCGGCGCTCGCAGGCGATGGTCGACCGGCTGATCAGCTGTCTCGACCGGATGGAGCAGGTCGAGCCGGACGCGGACCGCATGAAGGACGTCTTCGAACTCGACTTCCTCGCCATCCGCATGCGGCGCAACGACGAGAGCCTGCTGGTGCTGGCCGGCGGCGAGTCCGCCCGGATCCGGCGCGAGCCGGTCTCCCTGGTGGACGTGCTGCACGGGGCCCGGTCCGAGGTCGAGGACTTCCGCCGGATCGAGTTCGGCGTCATCGACGAGGGTCTGGTGGTGGTCGCGCCGGCCGTGAACGACCTGGTGCACCTGCTGGCGGAGCTGTTCGACAACGCGGCCGCGTTCTCCCCGCCGGACAGCACGGTGCTGGTCGAGGCGCGCCGGGTGGCCGACCGGGCGGTGCTGCTGATCGAGGACCGCGGCATCGGCATCGGTGCCGAGCGGCTGCGCGAGTTGAACCACCGGCTCGCCCACCCGAGCCCGGTGACGGCCGCGATGTGCCGGCAGATGGGCATCGAGGTGGTCAGCCGCCTCGCCCAGCGCCACGAGATGCGCGTCGAGCTGGAGCCCGTCGGCGACCGCGGCATCGCCGCCTCCGTCGTCCTGCCCGCCCACGCCCTCGTCAACTGACCCGCCCGCCGCAAGAGCGTGGCGCGCCGCGCCAAGATCTGCCGACTTGCCCGGAAGGTGGGCGAATGGGCAGCCAAGATACGCACATGCGCCCGGCACGTCAGGCGATCTTGGCGGGCCTGCCGCGCCGCGGGTGACGGTGGGTAGGGGCGTCGGAAAACTCGCTGGGCCGATCCGGGAGAATGGGGACCATCTCGCTTCTCTTGGAAGGACGTGCCGATCGTGGCCGCAACCCCGGAGGCCGACTGGGTCTCCCGCTTCGCTGACGAGGTCATCGCCGAGGCAGAGCGTCGCGCTCCGGGCAAACCGATCGTCTGCGCGTCCGGCCTGAGCCCGTCGGGCCCGATCCACCTGGGCAACCTGCGCGAGGTGATGACCCCGCACCTGGTCGCCGACGAGATCCGGCGCCGTGGGCACGAGGTCGTGCACATCATCAGCTGGGACGACTACGACCGCTACCGCAAGGTGCCGGCGGGCATCGACGAGTCCTGGGCCGAGCACATCGGCAAGCCGCTGACCTCGGTACCGGCCCCGGCGGGCAGCGCGTACCCGAACTGGGCGGAGCACTTCAAGGCCTCGATGATCGAGTCGCTGGCGCAGCTGGGCGTGGAGTACCGCGGCATCAGCCAGACCGAGATGTACACCTCGGGGGCGTACCAGGAGCAGATCCTGCTGGCCATGCGCGAGCGCGCCAAGATCGACGCGGTGCTGGACCGCTACCGCACCAAGGGGCGCACCGGTTCGGGCGCACCGCAGCAGGGCAAGCTCGACGAGGACGAGGCCGCCGCGGCGCAGGAGGCCGCGGAGGGCTCCGGCGCGGCCGCCGAGGACGACGGCACGGGCGCGGCGGGCTATTTCCCGTACAAGCCGTACTGCTCGGTCTGCGAGCGCGACCTGACCACGGTGGTGGCCTACGACGACGATTCGACCGAACTGACCTACACCTGCCAGTGCGGGCACACCGAGACGGTGCTGCTGTCCGAGCACCACCGCGGCAAGCTGGTGTGGAAGGTCGACTGGCCGATGCGCTGGGCGTACGAGGGCGTGGTGTTCGAGCCGTCCGGCGTGGACCACTCCTCCCCCGGCTCGTCGTTCCAGGTCGGCGGCCAGATCGTCGGCGAGGTGTTCGGCGGGCAGCAGCCGATCGGCCCGATGTACGCCTTCGTCGGCATCTCCGGCATGTCGAAGATGAGCAGCTCGAAGGGTGGCGTGCCGACCCCGGCCGACGCCCTGCAGATCATGGAGCCGCCGCTGCTGCGCTGGCTCTACGCGCGCCGGCGCCCGAACCAGGCGTTCAAGGTCGCCTTCGACCAGGAGATCCAGCGCCTCTACGACGAGTGGGACACCCTGGGCCGCAAGGTGGCCGAGGGCACCGCGAACGCGGCCGACACCGCCGCGTACAGCCGGGCCGCCGGCACCGCCGCGGGCCCGCTCCCGGTGACGCCGCACCCGCTGCCCTACCGCACGCTGGCCTCGATCGTGGACATCACCACCGGCGACCCGGAGCAGACCCTGCGCATCCTGCGCGACCTGGACCCGGCCGACCCGGTGGGCTCGCTCGACGAGACCCGCCCGCGCCTGGACCGCGCCCAGCACTGGATCACCACCCAGGTCCCCGCCGAGCAGCGCACCCGCGTCCTCGCCGAGCCCGACGCCACCCTGCTGGCCAAGGTCGACGACGACCAGCGCGAATCCCTGCGCCTCCTGCTGGCCGGCCTCGACGACCACTGGTCCCTCGAGGGCCTGACCACCCTGGTCTACGGCGTCCCCAAAACCCGCCTCGGCCTTCCCCTGGACGTCAAGCCGACGCCCGAACTCAAGGTCGCCCAACGCGAGTTCTTCGCCCTCCTCTACCACCTCCTGGTAGGCCGCGACACCGGCCCGCGCCTGCCCACCCTGCTCCTGGCCGTGGGCCCGGACCAGGTCCGCAGACTCCTCACGTCCTGACCAGCCGCCGCCCTCACGCCCCGCCGTCTCAGGCCGGGCGGAAGCGGCGGCCCGGCAGAACCTCTCGTGGTGCCGTGCTCGTTTCGGGACGCTTTGGCGTCCCGAAACGAGCACGGCGCCGCAGGACCATGGACCCGAGGTCGCGACGGGCCGAGCGGGGCGGGGGGTGGCACGGCGTGACGCGGGAGTGCCCGGATCAAGGCTCCAGGAGGCCGGCGCGTAGGCGGGTCACGTAGGCGTCGTCGATGCCGAGGCGCTGTTCGGCGTAGCCGCGCAGGGAACCGTGGTGCTCCTTGGCCCAGGCCAGGAACAGGATCATCACGTCGACGGGGGCGCGGCCGTAGCCGGGCCAGGTCGGCGGGACGCCCATCAGGGCGGTGATGTCCGCGATCAGGCCCGTGGTGGCCAGTTCGGTGAGGGCGAAGTCCTCGACGATGGCCTCGTCGGGCACGTCGAGCAGGGTCAGCACCAGGGCGGCGAGCAGGCCGGTGCGGTCCTTGCCGGAGGCGCAGTGGAACACGACGGGCGAGTTCTCGGCGGCGACGATCACGTCCAGCGCCTGCCGCAACTCCACCACCCCGTCCTGCGCGACCTCGGCGTACTTGCCCGCGAGGAACGGCCCGGTGGCCACCTCCGGACCCAGCTCTGCCTGCCGGTAGGGCCGGTGCTCCACGCTGAGGTTGTGATACGCCAGCCCGTCGTGCTCGCGCACCCGCCCGCGACGGGCGATCTCGAACGGGTACCGCAGGTCGATCACGGTCTTGACACCCAGCTCGAGGAAACGTTCCCAGTCACCGTCGTCCATCTTGGACAACGCATCGGACCGGTATAGCCGCCCCCAACGCACGGTGCGGCCCTCGAATCCCTGGTAGCCGCCCAGATCCCGGAAGTTGTGCAGGCGCGAGAACACGATGTGTCTGTCCACGGAAGCACGCTAGCCCAGCCTGATCGCCTAGCCGAAGCGGTTGAAAACCACAATCTACTCAAACCGGCAATATCGCTATACAGTCATCCACAGCCGCGGCAACACCTGCACGTCATCGCCAGGAAAACGTCAGGAGACGGTGATGCAAGCGTTTGCCCTGCCCGACTTCTACCTGCCCCACCCGGCGCGGCTGAACCCGCACGAGCAGCACGCCCGGGACCACTCGAACGCCTGGGCCAAGCAGATGGGGATGCTCGACGCCCCCGGGCCGTCCGGCGAACCGGTGTGGGACCTGGAGAAACTGAGCAAGCACGACTACGCGCTGATGTGCGCGTACACCCATCCCGACTGTGACGAGACGGCGCTGGACCTGGTCACCGACTGGTACGTCTGGGTCTTCTTCTTCGACGACCACTTCCTCGAGTCGTTCAAGTACGACCGCGACCTCGCCGGGGCGCAGGAGTACCTGGACCGGCTGGAACTGTTCATGACCGAGCCGGGCCAGACTGCCCCGGAGCCGCAAAACCCGGCCGAGGCGGGTCTGGCGGACCTGTGGGCGCGCACCGTCCCGCACATGTCCGACGGGTGGCGCAGGCGCTTCACGGCCAGCACGCACAACCTGATGGTCGAGTCGATGTGGGAGCTGGACAACATCTCCCGGCACCGGATCGCCAACCCGATCGAGTACATCGAGATGCGGCGGCGGGTCGGCGGCGCGCCCTGGTCGGCGAACCTGGTCGAGTACGCCTGCGGGGCCGAGGTGCCCGACCGGCTGGCCGGGCTGCGGCCGCTGCAGGTGCTGCGGGACACCTTCGCCGACGCGGTGCACCTGCGCAACGACCTGTTCTCGTACCAGCGGGAGGTGGCCGAGGAGGGCGAGAACTCCAACGCGGTGCTGGTGCTGGAGAAGTTCCTCGACGTGCCCACCCAGCGGGCCGGCGACCTGGTCGGCGAGCTGCTCACCTCGCGCCTGCACCAGTTCGAGCACACCGCGCTGACCGAGCTGCCGGTGATGTACGCCGAGCACGCGGTCACCCCGCCGGAGCAGCTCGCGGTGGCCCTGTATGCGAAGGGGCTGCAGGACTGGCAGTCGGGCGGGCACGAGTGGCACGCGCGGTCCAGCCGGTACACGAAGATCACGCCCCGGGCCGAGGGACCCGCCGCGGTGCTGGCCCCGGGCCTGTCCACGCTGTTCGGGCAGTACGCCCACCTGCCGCTCGGCCGGCAGCCGGGCCACCTGCCGGTGCCCGCGCTGCACATGCCGTACCGGCCGCGCACCAGCCCGCACCTGGCCCGGGCCCGGCGGCAGACCGTGGCCTGGGGCCGCGACATGGGCATGCTCGACCCGGTGCCGGGCACCGGCGTGCACGGACTGTGGGACGAACAGGCGCTGGCCGGGTTCGACTTCCCGCACTGCGCCGCGATGATCCATGCCGACGCGGCACCGGAGGAGCTGGCGGTGTCCTCGAACTGGCTCACCTGGGGCACCTATGGCGACGACCTGTTCCCGGTGCAGTTCGGCCGCACCCGGGACTTCCTCGGCGCGAAGGCGGCCAACGCCCGGCTGGCGCTGTTCATGCCGCTGGACGGCGAGCCGGTCCCGGAACCGGCGAACCCGCTCGAACGCGGGCTGGCCGACCTCTGGCGGCGCACCGCGGGGCCGATGGCGCCGGTCGCGCGGGCGCGCTTCCGCAAGGCGGTCGAGGACATGACCGCGTCGTGGGTGTGGGAGCTGGCCAACCAGATGCAGAACCGGGTGCCCGACCCGGTGGACTACGTGGAGATGCGCCGGGCCACCTTCGGCTCCGACATGACCATGAGCCTGTGCCGGCTGGCCCACGCCGGCCAGGTGCCCGACGAGATATACGAGCACCGGGTGATGCAGCAGCTGGAGCACGCGGCGCAGGACTACTCGTGCTTCACCAACGACCTGTTCTCGTACCAGAAGGAGATCGAGTACGAGGACGAGATCCACAATCTGGTGTTCGTGCTGGAGCGCTTCCTGGGCTGTGACCGGTTCGCCGCCCGTGACCTGGTCGCGCGGCTGATGACCGAGCGCATGCGGCAGTTCGAGCACATCGTCTCGGTGGAGCTGCCGGCCATGTTCGACCAGCTGGGGCTGGACGAGGAGGTCCGGCGGCGGTTGACCGCGTACGCCGATCAGCTCAAGGACTGGATGTCGGGCATCCTGCGCTGGCACGAGGAGTGCGTGCGGTACTCCGCCGCCAGCATGTCGCTGCGCAGTCCCGGCATGTCCGGGCACGCACCCGCGATCCTGCCGCTGCCGTCGGGGCTGGGCACCTCGGCGGTGCGCGTGCTCGAACTGCTCGGCGCAGCGGGCGCGCACTGAGCCTCGCCCGGCGCACACTCGTGGCGCCGCATCCGGATCACCTCCGGATGCGGCGCCACCGTGCGCTCGGCCCCACCGGCGAGCTGCAAGCTGTGCCCGAAGCATTCAATGTATCGATGTTAATGGATTGTTTCAAGGCATCGCATCATATCGATATCTGACAGTCTATCGATCTATGGCCACGCTTAGTGTATCGGTGGTCGTCGAAGCGTGACTATCGGCGGCCATACCCGTCCCCTAGATCGGAGGCCCCTGGTGGTCCGACTCGTCCGTGTCGCACTCACCGCAATGCTGGTGCTCGGCGGCACCCTGATCGCCGCCGCACCGGCGAACGCGGCGGTGCTCGACGTGCAGTGCACCTCGCCGAGCAGCACCAACACCCTCACGTTCACCCCGCCGCTGACGCTGGTGAACCAGCCCACCGTCGTGGCCCGCAACACGACGTACAAGCCGTGTCGCGCGCCGCGCTGGCCCAACCTCGTCTCCGGCCTGGAGACCAAGACGATCACCATGCTCGACGACTGCACCATGGTGCTCGGCACACTGACCGTGAACTTCACGATCACCTGGAACACCGGCCAGACCACCACGGTCAACGCCGTACGCACCGCCTCGCTGTCCGGCTCGAGCCTCGTGGTGACCTTCAACGGCACCGTGACCGCCGGACTCTTCCTCGGCAGCAACGTCAACCAGGTGTTCGTCGGCTCCGGGGTCGACCTCATCAACTGCCTCGCCGGGCGGGGCGCGGTGAAGAGCATCGTGTCCCGGGTGAACCTGGTCATCTCGCACTGACACCCGCACCGGGGCCGTGCCGGCCGCAGCCCGAACCGCCGCCACGGCCCCACCCCGCCCACCGGACACCTCGCGCCCCCACGGATCACGCCGGCACTCGTACCGTGAGCAACATGCCCGAACCGACGGTCCGCAGCCGGTGGCAGAACGCCGCCATGGCGGCGGCCATGCTGGCGATGGGGATGGCCGGCGCACTGGGCTGCTTCATCGAGATCAGCCGGATCGCGCCGGATTCGACGCTCACCGCCCTGGCAGCCGCGACCGCGGCGGCGGCCTGCGCCACGGCCGGCTCGACGCTCGCCGTACGGGCGGTGCGGAGCGGCGTCACCGCCGAGCGGGACGTCCTCGTGATACGCGGCATGCTGAGCACGCGGCACGTCCCCCGCGCGGACGTTATCGCGGTGCCGGTCGTCGAGGCGCCCAACGGCCGCGGCGGCACCTACTTCACACCGGTGATCGTCTACCGGGCCGACCCGAAGCCGCCGGGCCGCGCAGCGCGGCGCGAGCTGCTCACCGCGGTCGGAGTGCCGGCCGAGGCCCAGACCGCGTCCGTGTTCCTGCTCCGGCTCGCGTCGCTGTCGGAGCGCGGCGCGCAGCGGCACGCCGACCGCATCCTGGTGATGGCCACCCGTGCCCCTTGAGCCCGGACAAAGAAAAACGCCCAGGTCTTTCGACCTGGGCGTTCATTCGGTGGAGCCGAGGGGACTCGAACCCCTGACCCCCACACTGCCAGTGTGGTGCGCTACCAGCTGCGCCACGGCCCCTTGTTCCTGGTAAATCCCCGTTTGGCGTTTCCGCCGCCCGGGCACCTGCGAAATATTACACGGCCCTGCTCCCCGCGCAAAAACGGGTATCCCCGCGAGTTGACCAGGCAGCGACACCCGACGCGACGATCGATCATGAATTCGGATTCATGATCGGCCGGAACGCGCCCCGGTCAGTTGAGGGAGACGTCGGGCGGGAAGTTGGCCACCGCGGCGGTCATGCCGCCCTGGCGGCGCAGCACCAGCGACCACAGCTCCTCCGGCTGGGTGCGGAACGGATCGCTGGGCAGGGCCTCGAACACCAGCCAGGCGTTCTCCTCGATCTCCTGCTCCAGCTGCCCGGCGCCCCACCCGGCATAGCCGTGGTAGACGCGCACGCACTCCAGCCGCTGGCCGACCCGCGCGGGGTCGCGACTGAGGTCCACCGTGCCGATCTGCCCCATCACCCGGCTGAAGCCGACGAAACCCGCCACGCCCGCGCGGGCACGGGCCACGCAGATCGCCGAGTCCGTGCCGACCGGGCCGCCCTCGAAGAGCACACCCGGCTCGCGCAGCAGCGGCTCCCAGCCCGGCAGGATGTCGCCCACCAGCGCCTCGGTGGGCCGGTTCAGCACCACCCCGAGTGCCCCGTCGGCCTCGTGGGCCAGGACGAAGACGACCGTACGTTCGAAGTTGGGGTCCCGGAGCGAGGGCATGGCAACCAGCAGGTGCCCGGTCAGTGACTCCACTGCGTGCCGCCCCGTGCCCTTCCCCGCATTGTCGTGCCGCGTGGTGTGCGGCTCTCCCGACGCCATGAATGGCACCCTATCCGTCCGGAGGCGGCGCGGTCAGGGTCTCGGCACGGCTTGTGCGGCAAACTTGCCCGACCCGGTGACAAGGACCGTTCTGACCTGCGCCCAATGGGTTACATGAGAGCTGTTCGACACGCCGCTAGAATTCGCGGGTGATTCTTACCGGCACCGTGACCCCCGACCGGCCGCTCATCGTCGTCGCGCTGCCGGAGGAGGCCGCGCATCTGGACACCGCACACCCGGTGCTGCTGACCGGCGTGGGCAAGGTCTGCGCCACGCTCGCGGTGTCGCGTGTGCTGGCCGCGGGCGTGCTGCCGCGCGAGATCGTGAACCTGGGCACCGCCGGTGCGCTGCGCCCCGGCCTGGCCGGCATCCACGAGATCAGCCGGGTGGTGCAGCACGACTTCGACACCGTCACCATCCACGCGCTGACCGGCCGCACGTTCGGCGGCCCGCTCGACCTGGCAGGTGCCGGGCCGGTGCTGGCCACAGGTGACGTGTTCGTCTCCGACCCGGTGCTGCGGGCGGCCCTGGCCGAGCACGCCGACCTGGTCGACATGGAGGGCTACGCCGTCGCGGCGGCAGCGGACGTGTACGGCGTGCCGGTGCGGATGGTCAAGCAGGTCAGCGACGAGGCGGATGGCGAGGCCGTCACCGGCTGGGCCGAGTCCGTCGACGCGTGCGCCCGCATCCTCGCCGCCTGGCTGACCGACTGGCAGGACACCGCCGGCGTGCGCTGACGCGGCGGAGCACGGGTCAGGTTTCCCCACCGAGGTCGACGCCGTACGCCTGGTGCAGCACGTCGGCCGTGCGCTGGCGGTAGGCGGTCAGCCGCTGTGCGAGCTGGTCCTCGGCGTGCTGGTCGGCGGCCCTTGACGTCACCGCGTCCAGCAGCGCGCGGCGATCGGACTCCAGCGCCTGCACGCTGTGTGTCAGCCGCGGGGCGTCCGCGATCACGTCGCCGAGTCGGCCTGAGGGGCCCAGCACGGCGTTCGACAGCTCGTCCAGTGAATCGGTGGCCATACCTCACCCCCGGACCGCGAAACGTCCTTGGGTTCGATGGTCACGCGGTGGAGGCCCGAAGTCCATACCTTTGCCCAGGTTTGAACGTACGTTCAGTCGGTCATTAGTGCAGCGATCAGGGCATATGCGGCGAACGGCCCCGGTCCTCGTGGACCGGGGCCGTTCGCTGTCTGGTGGAGGTGCCGGGAATCGAACCCGGGTCCATCGCCGGTTTGACAGGGCTTCTCCGAGCGCAGCTCACTATGCCTCTACTCGACCCCACCGATCACGTGAGCAAGACGGTGTGACGGGCCCAGTCGCGATTGATCTCGCCTCAGCAGCCCCGCGACGGGACTGAATCGGCCAGCCTACTAACTGATGCCGGTACACGGGCCGTAGGCACTCCCGGACCGACAGACTTGCTACTCGCCTCAGGCGGCGAGAGCGAAGTCGCGCTTGACGTTAGTCTTGGCGCTTATAGTTTTCCGACGATGATTTTCGAGACAACGTCGGCTTCCTCGGCTCGCTTCTCCTGCCGCGACGTACGATGTCGAAACCTGTCACCCCCTGGTCGCGCGTGAGCGCACGCACGGTGACGATCACCGCGCCTGTAAAGAGTAACGTCCGGGACGGCCAAAGTCATTCCGGTATCGGTCAACTTCCCGTGCAGGCGATCCCGTCCACGGTGCAAGCGGTGATCGCCTGGCCGAGGGCCAGCAGTGCCGGAAAGCGGATGATGAAGGTCACCGATCCGTTCGCGGCCACCGTGCGGGCCGGGCCGACCGGCGTCACGGTGACCTTCGTGCCGTCCTGCGTGAAGTTCACCGCCGAGGTGGATCGGTTCTCCACCGCCCGGTCGGCCGGCATGGTCAATACGACGGTCCAGTTCTCCCGAGGGGTCGTGCCGGGATTGCGCACCGTCACCTCGGTGTCGAAGCCGCCGAGCCCGAGCAGCGCGATCGTGCGGTAGTTCGCCGTCAGCGGCATGCCCGTCGGCGGCGAGGCGGTCGCCTCCACCAGTGGCGAGGCGCCGGGCGATCCGGACACCCCCGGCTGGGGTGAATTCCCGGGCGCGCCCTGCCGCGGGCTGCCGGAGGCAGCCGCCGCGGGGTCCGTCGCGATCACGCCCGGCTGCACGCCGGAGCCCAGCCCGTACACCGGTTCGGTGTCGGCGCCGGGCGCGCCGCCGCTGTTACCGCCGATCATCACGGCCACCGCGGTGCTGATCAGCACCACCAGCACCACCGCACCGGCCAGCGAGAGCAGCCGCAGCCGCTTCGAGCCGCCCGCGGACGGCAGCTGTGCCGGCGCCGGGTCGAGCGCGACCGTCTCCCGCCGGCGCGGGATCGCGGTGTGCAGGTCCGCCCGCACCCCGCCCAGGTCGACCTCCCCGGAGGCGAGCCGGTCCAGGGCCGCGGGCAGCTGGTCGCCGAACATGAACTGGTACGACCGGCGCAGCTCGCGCCGCCGCTGGGTGCCGTCGACCCCGAAGAACCCCGTTTGCAGCACGGTCAGCCGGCAACCGGCCTCCGTATCGGCCAGCGACCAGTCGACCTCGGTGTGCGTATGGTCGTCGCGCCAGTGCATGGCCAGCCGTTCCTGCGCCGACACCGCCACCACGTCCAGATCGAACGGTGTCGCGAGCCCGGCGAGGCCCGGCGGCGGAAAGGCGCGGAAGGTGTCCCCCGCGGTCGGCGCCAGATCGGTGGGCACGAACCACTCGCGCAGCAGTCGCTGCTCGGTGAGCGCCCGCCAGACCCTGGCCCGGGGATGGGAGAGATCGACGTCGAGTCGCAGCTCGGTCACGGACCGACTATAGGGTCGTCCCACGACCCGCGACATCCCCGAAATCGACCATGGTCACGACACGGGTGTCCGTTGCCGGACAGACACGCTACCGGTTCGTGCAGCTCACGCCCTCGACGACGCAGCCTTCCGGCCTGGTCGCCCCGGACGGATCACCCACCTGGAAGGCGAACACGAAGTCCTTTCCCGCGGGCAGGCGGCGATGCACGTCCTGCGGGGTGAAGGTCACCCGCGGGCCGTCCTGGCGGAAGTCGATGCGGTCCCACGCGCTGGTCACCTCGGCTCCCGCGGGCAGGGTGACGGCGGCCGTCCAGCCCTCCGACACGGCGGCGGGCCGGATGGTGATCTCGCCGATGTAACCGCCGCTCCAGGTCTCCAGTGTCCGGTACGAGACGGCCGGGGCGGAGACGGCGGCCTCGGTCGGACCGGGGCCGCTCGGTGCGGACGCTGCCGCCGCCGGGGAGGCCGCCGCCGGCGCGCTCGGCGAAGCGGCCGGGCTCGCGGAGCGCACCCCCGGCGAGGGTGTCTCGGACTCACCCGCCTGCACCCCGGACCAGGGGCCGCGAGCGCTGCCGATCGGGTCTGCCGCTGGGCCGGGTGAGCGCAGCACCAGCGTCGCCACCGCGGTGACCGCCAGCACGGTGAGCACCATCGCGCCCGCCGCCGACAGCAGCCGCAGCCGCCGGTCCACCGGCATGTGGAACACCCTGCCCAGCAGCCCGCCGACGATCGGCGCGTCGTCCCCGTCCGGGTCGGCCGGGAGGTCCGGACCGGAACCCGCCGCGAGCGGCGCGCCCGGGTCGAGGTCCGTGGCCCGCGCACGCGGGTCAGGGCTCGCTGCAGGCGGTGTACTCGGGCCGAGGTCCACGGTGGGTCGATCGCCCGGTGCGAGGCCCGCAGTGGACGCCCCAGCGGTCTGCCCGGCGTGCCCTGTCGCCACGGACATGGTCGCCACGGCCGTGGGCCGTCGGGGCATGTCGGCGGCGTCGTAGATGTCCTTGCTGCGCCGACGGCGGGCCGGCAGCGCCTCCTGCTCCTGCCGGGCCAGCAGCGCGGGGAGCCGCTGCTCGAACATGGTCGCGTAGGCCCGTTGCAGCTCGGCGCGGCGCACCTGGCCGGCGATGCCGAGGAAACCGGTCTGGCTCACCCGCAGTCGGCTGCCGCCCGCGACGGTCGACAGCTCCCAGACCACGTCGGCATGCAGCTGCTCACCGCGCCAGCGCAGCGCCAGGCGGGTCGGGCCGACCACCTCGATCACGTCCATGTCGAACGGCGCGGTGAACCCCGGCAGATCGCCTCCGGGGTAGGCGCGGTACACGCCACCCGGCACGGGCATGAGGTCGGTCTGCAGGAACCACTCGCCGAGCAGCCTGCGATCGGTCAGCGCCTGCCACACCAGCTCCACGGGGTAAGGGAGCTCCACCTCGAGCCGCAGCACGGTCACCGGCCGAATATAGAGCCGGTCCGGCCGAACCGCCGCCCGGTTTAGGGCGGAGTTAAGCCACTGCTCAGTCAGCCTGGCACGGGACGCCGTCGACCGTACAGGTGACCTTGAAGTCGGCCTCCCCCCGCCGGCCGAGGAAACCGAAGGTGACCGATGCGCCAGGAGCGAGGTCGCCGCGTTCGGGAGTGAAGACCCAGACGCCGTCCTGACCTGACCGGTCGGCCTCCCAGTCGCCGTCGACGGTGCTGCCCGCCGGCAGCTGGATGCGTACCTTCCAGGCCAGCGGGGTGGAGCCGGCGTTGCGCACCCGTACGGCGATCACGTATCCGCCGCCCCAGGCGTTCACGTCGTAGGTCGCCGAGGCGGCGCCGGCGGCCGGCGGCGCGACAGCGGGCGGGCGCGACGGCCGGGGACCGCTGCTGCCGGGAGCCGGGCTCGCGACCGGGGAGGCCGACGCGGAGGCGCTCGGACGCGCGGGTGCGACCTCGGGCGGAGGGGCGGCGCTGGGCGTCATCACGCCGAAGCCGTCGGTGAAGCCGGCACCCGACTTGGACGGTCCGCCGCTCGGCAGCGTCAGCGACGGCTGCGGTGCGGGTTTCGCGAGGGCCCAGGCTGCCGCGCCCGACACCAGCAGGCACATGGTCGCGACACCGATCACCAGCGGCTGCCGTCCGATCCGGCGCCGGGCAGGTTCGTCCGCAGGCTGCCGCTCGGACCCTCGCGCGGCGGGTTCCACCGCCGCCGGGTCCTCGACCGCACGCGGCAGCAGGGTGGTCTCGTCGTCCTCGTGCAGCCGATGCTTGCTCACGAACCGCGAGGCTACCGCCCCGACGCTCGCGTCCGCGATCGGCCATCCGACTGTGCCATGGCGACCGCCGTCTCGAGTGCGGCTGCCATGGCGGCCGGATGCGGCCGGTGTGCGACGTCACTCCTGGCCGGCGCTGGCCCTAGCGCATGCCCTTGGCGCGGCGGCCGAGCTCACGGCTGATCTCCCGGTCGGAGTCCCGCTTGGCGATGTCCTGGCGCTTGTCGTAGGTCTTCTTACCGCGCGCCAGCCCGATCTCGACCTTGGCCCAGCCGTCCTTGAAGTACATGGACAGCGGGATCATGGTCAGGCCGCCCTCGCGGGTCTTGGTGAGCAGGTGAATGATCTCCTTCTGCTTGAGCAGCAGCTTGCGGGTACGCCGCGGCGCGTGGTTGGTCCACGTGCCCATGGCGTACTCCGGAATGTGCAGCGCGTGCAGGTAGATCTCCCCGTCACGTTCCTGGCCGAACGCGTCGACCAGCGACGCCCGCCCGGCCCGCAGCGACTTCACCTCGGTGCCCATCAGGGCGATACCCGCCTCGAAGGTCTCGAGGATGGTGTAGTCGTGGTACGCCTTGCGGTTCGACGCGATGACCTTGCGGCCCTTCTCCCGCGGCATGACGGCCCTCCTCTCCTCGATCACGGCAACCCGACAATGCTACCGATGACCAAGACCGAACCGCGATCGAGATAGCGCCTCACCCCGCGACCGCGAAGGCGGACGCCGGCAGCACAGGTCAGCAGAGGCAGCCGGGGAGCCAGGTGAGGGGTTGGACGGGGTTGCCGTTCTGGCGGACCTCGAAGTGGAGGTGGTAGCCGGTGGAGGCGCCGGTGGTGCCGACGCGGCCGATGAGCTGGCCGCCGCGGATCTTGTCGCCGACCTTCACCAGGATCTTCGACTGGTGGGCGTAGCAGGTGGAGATCACCTTGCCGCCGGACTTGCCATGGGTGAGGCAGGTGTAGTTGCCGTATCCGCCGAGCCAGCCGGCGCTGCTGACCGTGCCGCCCGCCGCCGCGAAGATGGGCTGGCCGCCGCCCGCGGCGATGTCGACCCCGGCATGCAACTGCCAGACGCCGTAGTACGGGTCGAAGCGGTTGCCGAAGTCACTGGACTTCCAGCCCTTCGTCGGCATGAGGAACTTCGCCCCGGGGCGAAGGATCGGCACGAACTTGCCGTACTGCCCCTCCCAGACCCGCAGTTCGTCGGCGATGCGCTCGCTCTGCTCCTTGACCTCCTGGTAGTGCCGCTGGACCTCGGCCTTCTCGGCCTTCGCCGCCTCCATCGCCTTCTTCTGCCGCGCCGCGAGCGTGTCGAGGTCGCGGCGTGCCTGCTCGGCGTCCTGGCGCGCCTTCTCCGCGGCCAGCAGGGCGGCGCGGGCGATGCGGGCCGCGTCGGCGGCTTCCCGGCGCTTCAGCTCGGCCTCGCTGGTGATCTGCTTCGAGGCCCGGCGGGCGGCGACGAAGCCGTCGATCGCGTCGCGCCGGATGCGGGCGATCTGTTCGATGTAGTTGCCGCGGTCGAGGAACTCCTGCGGCCGGGTGGCTGCCATGAGCACGTTGAACTCGGTGAGGTTGGAGCCGTGCAGGGTGGCCACGGCGAACCGGGCGAACCGGTCCCGGCCCTCCTGGACCTGCCGGACCGAGGCCTGGTACGCCTGGTCGGTGACGGCCCAGGCGGCGGTGGCCTGGTCGGCGCGCCGCTGGGCGGATGCCGCCTTGGTCTCGGCGACCACCACGGCCGACCGGGTCTTGGCGATCCGTTCCTGGGCGGCGGGCATGGCCGCGTTGGCCTCGGCGAGTTCCGTGGCGGCGGTACGCGCCTTGGCGGACAGCGCCTCCAGCAGCGCTCCGGTCTTGGCCAGTTCGGCGTCGACGCGCTTCTTGTCCTGCTTGAGGTCGTCGGGGGCAGCGTGCGCCGGCAGGCCGACCGTTACCGCGGTCAGCAGGGCGCACACCACCTGTACGAATCGCCAGCGCACGGGACCTCCCTCGCCTGTCCCGATCACCCTACTGCCGACATATGCCCTGATTCCAGGCAAAACCGACATTCAACCAGGGTGGCGCAGAAAAGGTGACGGCCCGCCCCCGAAGGGACGGGCCGTCGACGTGCGTCGCCGCGACTAGACGCGGATGTAGAAGCGCAGGGTCACCCAGGCGGTGACGGCGCTGACCACCGAGCCGATGCCCGCCAGGATCGGCAGCATCAGGTTGACATTGCCCCAGCTCACCGGTAGCAGCAGGTCGGTCAGCGCGGCCAGCTTGCCGTCGATCAGCACGACCTTGCCGACGACCAGCATCACCCAGGCCAGGATCGAGCCCAGCAGGGCGGCGAAGACCGCCTCGAGCACGAACGGCGCCTGGATGAACCAGTTCGACGCGCCGACCAGCTTCATGACCGCGACCTCGCGCCGCTTGCTGTACGCGGCGACCTGGATGGTGTTGGCGACCAGCAGCAGTGCGGCAAGGCCCATGAAGCCCGCGACGACCAGCGACAGGTTCTGGATGGAGCCGAGGATGTCGAAGATCTTCTGCAGCAGCTTCTGCTGGTCCACGACCGTGTCTACGCCGGGCAGGCCGGCGTAGGTGGCGTTGATCTGGTCGAACTTCTTCGGGTCGTGCAGCGCGACCCGGAACGACTCCGGCAGCTCGTCCGCGCCGATCGCGTTGACCAGGTCGGGGGCGTCGCGGAACTGCGCCTTGAAGTTCTCGTACGCCATCTCCTTGGTCTCCCAGAGCACGTTCTTGACCAAGGGGTCGCTGTCGAGCTTCGACTTGATGTCGGACCGCTCCGCGTCCTGGATCGACTTCTCCAGGTAGATGGAGACCTCGACCTGCTCGTAGTAGTGGCCCTTCATCTCGTCGACCTGCATGTACATCAGCAGGCTGGCGCCGAGCATGGAGAGCGACACGATCATCGTAATGATCATGGCGATGGTCATCGTGACGTTGCGCCACAGCCCGACCAGCATTTCGGCCAGGACATACTTCGCACGCATCGGGGGAAATCCTCCGGGGGAGACGGTCAAGTCGTCAGGGACAGGGGCTCAGTGGCACGTCGGCTCAGCCGTACACACCACGGGCCTGGTCGCGGACGATCCGACCGCCCTCGATCTCGATGACGCGACGGCGCATCTGGTTGACGATGTTCGAGTCGTGGGTGACCATCACGACGGTCGTGCCGGTCCGGTTGATCCGGTCCAGCAGGCGCATGATCTCGATGGAGGTGTCCGGGTCGAGGTTACCGGTGGGCTCGTCGGCCAGCAGGATCAGCGGCCGGTTCACGAACGCGCGCGCCACCGCGACGCGCTGCTGCTCACCACCGGACAGCTCGTGCGGGTAGCGGTGCTCCTTGCCGCCGAGGCCGACCAGCTCCAGCACCTCCGGCACCACGCGGCGGGCGACCGCCTTGGACTTGCCGATGACCTCGAGTGCGAACGCGACGTTCTCGTAGGCCGTCTTGTTCGGCAGCAGGCGGAAGTCCTGGAAGACGCAGCCGATCGAGCGGCGGAAGCTGGGAATTTTCCACGACCGCATGGAGCTGATCTCTTTGCCGTTCACGATGACCTTGCCCTTGTTGGGCTTGATCTCGTGCAGCATGAGCTTGACGATGCTTGATTTGCCGGAGCCGGACGGACCGATGAAGAAGACGAAGTCCCCCTTCTCGATCGAGACCGACACGTCGTCCAGTGAGGGCCGGGACGCCTTAGGGTAGGTCTTGGTCACGTGCTCAAGTCGAATCACGGCGGAGAGTCTACGCGGTGTCGCCGTTTCGCCAAGCCCGCAGGGGTTGAGATGCCGGTATTGCCGTGAATGTTCCCGGAAAATTCCGTGATCTGCCCGTGATCAACTGTCACCGACAGTAGTCACTTCACCCGGGCGGGCGATGCCGCAGAGATGTCCATACATGAAAGAAACTCCGCCCGGCTGCGAGGACAGCCGGGCGGAACAGGACTCACTCAGCCGATCAGGCGGCGGCTTCCAGCTCGTTCTGCTTGCGCCAGCGGATGCCGGCCTCGACGAAGCTGTCGATCTCGCCGTCGAAGACCGCCGACGGGTTGCCCGTCTCGAACTCGGTGCGCAGATCCTTGACCATCTGGTACGGGTGCAGCACGTACGAGCGCATCTGGTCGCCCCAGGAACCGGCCGCGTCGGTCTTCAGGCCCTCCATCTTGGCCCGCTCCTCCTGGCGCTTGCGCTCCAGCAGGCGGGCCTGCAGCACGCGCAGCGCCGAGGCCTTGTTCTGCAGCTGGGACTTCTCGTTCTGGCAGGTCACCACGATGCCGGTCGGGATGTGCGTGATGCGCACCGCCGAGTCGGTCGTGTTGACGCTCTGCCCGCCGGGACCGCTGGAGCGGTAGACGTCGACCTTCATCTCGTTCTCGGGGATGTCGATGTGGTCCGTCTGCTCCACCACCGGCAGCACCTCGACCCCGGCGAAGCTGGTCTGGCGGCGGCCCTGGTTGTCGAACGGGCTGATGCGCACCAGGCGGTGGGTGCCCGACTCGACCGACAGCGTGCCGTAGGCGTACGGCGCCTTCACCGCGAACGTGGCCGACTTCAGACCGGCCTCCTCCGCGTACGAGGTGTCGTAGACCTCGGTCTGGTAGCCGTGGCGCTCGGCCCAGCGCAGGTACATGCGCAGCAGCATCTCGGCGAAGTCCGCCGCGTCCACGCCGCCCGCGCCCGCCCGGATGGCGACCAGTGCCTCACGGGAGTCGTACTCGCCGGAGAGCAGGGTGCGCACCTCCAGCTCCTCGACCGCCTTGGCCAGCGAGGTCAGCTCCGTGCCGACCTCGGCCATGGAGGAGGCGTCGTTCTCGTCCTCGGCCAGCTCCATCAGCACCGCGACGTCGTCGATCCGCCCGCGCAGCTTGGTCAGCCTGTTGATCTCACCGGTCGCGTACGCCAGCTGGGAGGTGACCTCCTGCGCCTTGGCCTGGTCGTCCCACAGGTCCGGGGCCGAGGCCGCCTCCTCGAGCCGCTCCTTGTCCCGGCGCAGCCGGGCGATGTCGAGCACGGACTCGATGTTGCGCATGGTCGCGTCAAGGTTCTTGAGCTGATCGGCGTAGTCGGCAGTCACGACAACAAGACTAGTGGCACCGGCCGCACGGTTTTCCGGGGCGCTCCCGCGACTTGACAGCGGCCACTGTCGCAGCAATAGTAAACCTACTTTCCTATTATGCGAGGAGGGCACGTGGCACGGCTCGCCGGTTCGTCCAAGCTGCTCCGGGCCATGAACGAGAGCGCGACCATGGCGCTGCTCATAGATCGGGGCACGCTCACCCGCGGCGAGCTGCGGGAGCTGACCGGCCTGTCCAAGCCGACCACCTCCGACGTGCTGCGCACGCTCACCGAGGCGGGGCTGGCGGTCGTCGTGGGCCACACCAGCGGCGGTCCCGGCCCCAATGCGGAGGTTTACGCGGTCAACCCGGCCGCAGCGACGGTGCTGGCGATCTCGGTACGGGACGTGAGCGAGACGTTACACGCCCCGTTCGAGGCGGCGCTGTGCGATCTCAGCGGAGCGGTGCTGGCCCGCGCGGCGTACCCCAGCGACCCGGCCGACGGCGACCCGGTCGGCACGGTGCGGGCGATCGCCGGCGACCTGTGCGCCCGCGCCGGGCTGAGCCGCGACCGCGTCACCCACCTGCACCTGGGCGTGCCCGGCTCGTACGACCCCGGCACGGGCGCCATCCGGCACATCGACGTCACCGGCTGGGGCCGCCCAGGGGTGGTCCCCGAGCTGGCCGCCGCGCTGGGCGTGACCGTCGAGGCGGACAACGACGTGAACCTGGCGGCGATCGCCGAACGGCACCGCGGCGCGGCCGCGGGCAGCGGCAGTTTCGCCCTGCTCTGGCTGGGCGCGGGTCTGGGCTGCGCCATCGACCTGGGCGCGTCGCTGCTGCGCGGAGCGACCGGCGGGGCGGGCGAGATCGGCTACGTGCCGCTCGGCCTGGCCGCCCCCGGGCAGCCCCGCGACCTGCAGAGCCTGGCGGGCGGCCCGGCCGTGGCGGCGCTCGGCGCGGCGCACGGCTTCACCGGGGCCACCCCGGAGGAGATGGTCGCCGACGCCGTCGGCGCGGACTCCCCCGCGGCGGCCGACTTCCTCGCCGCGCTGGCCGACCGGATCGCGGTCGTGCTGGCCGTGGTCGCCGCGCTGGTCGATCCGCCGCTGGTGGTGCTGGCCGGCGAGGTCGCCCAAGCCGGCGGCGCGCGGCTGCGCGACCTGGTCACCGAGGCGTTCCACCGCAACACCCCGCTGCGCACCCCGGTCGAGGTGACCGCGCTGACCGACGACGCGGTGCTGCTCGGCGCCATGGACTCGGGCCTGCGGTCGGTGCGCGAATCCCTGGTCGACTCGCTGAACGCCCGGCCGATCCCCGGCACCGCCCCGCGCTCCGCCTGAGCCCGCGACGCCACCCGCCTGAACCACCCGTCCCCTCACCGGAAGAGCAGCAATGAAGATCGCAGTCGTGGGTGGCGGTTCCACCTACACGCCCGAGCTGGTCGACGGGTTCGCCCGGCTGGCCGGCAGCCTCGACGTCACCGAGCTGTGCCTGATCGACCCGGCCGGGTCGCGGCTGGACGTCATCGGCCCGTACGCCCGCCGCCTGATGGCCCACCACGGCCACCCCGGCACGCTGACCTGGACCACCGACCTCGACGCCGGGCTGGCCGACGCCGCCGTGGTCGTCATCCAGCTGCGCGTCGGCGGGCAGAACGCCCGCATCAGCGACGAGACCTTCCCCCTCGAATGCGGCTGCGTCGGGCAGGAGACCACCGGCGCGGGCGGCCTGGCCAAGGCGCTGCGCACGGTGCCGGTCGTGCTCGACGTGGCCGAGCGGGCCGCGCGGCTGGCCGCACCCGGCGCGTGGATCGTCGACTTCACCAACCCGGTCGGCATCGTCACCCGCGCCCTGCTGGACGCCGGGCACAGGGCGGTCGGCCTGTGCAATGTGGCCATCGGCTTCCAGCGCCGGTTCGCCGCGCTGCTGGGCGTCGAGCCGGGCGCGGTCACCCTCGACCACGTCGGCCTGAACCACCTCACCTGGGAGCGCGCCGCGTACGTCGACGGCGTCGACCGGCTGCCCGAGCTGCTCGCCGGCCACCTGGCCGAGCTGGCCGGGCCGGTGCAACTGCCGCCGTCGCTGCTGCGCCTGCTGGGCAACGTGCCGTCCTACTACCTGCGCTACTTCTACGCCCACGACGAGGTCGTGCGGGAGGAGCGCGACGCCCCGACGCGCGGGCAGAAGGTCGCCGAGATGGAGACCGAGCTGCTGAAGATGTACGCCGACCCGGCCCTGACCACCAAACCGGACCTGCTCGCCAAGCGGGGCGGGGCGTTCTACTCCGAGGCCGCCGTCGGCCTGATCACGTCACTGCTCACCGGCGACGGCGCGGTGCATGCGGTGAACCTGCGCAACGGCGGGCACCTGCCGTTCCTGCCCGACGACGCGGTGATCGAGGTCAGCGCCCGGGTGGACCGCGACGGCCCGGTGGCGGTCCAGGCCCCGCCGGTCGCCCCCGAACTGTCCGGCCTGATCTCCGGCGTCGCCGCGTACGAGGAACTGGCCGTACGCGCCGCGGTGCACGGCGGCCGCGACCGCGTCTACGCCGCGCTGCTCGCCCACCCGCTGATCGGCCAGCACGAGCACGCCGAGGCGCTGACCCTGCGCCTGCTCGCCGCCAACGCTCAGCACCTGGCCTGGGCCCGATGAGCACCCGGACCGGCCGCGCCGACCAGCGCAGTGAGGCGAAGGCATGAGCCCGGCAGAGCTGTTCATCGCCGTCGACGGCGGGAACTCCAAAACCGACGTGGTGCTCGCCGACTCGGACGGGCACGTGCACGGCTACGTCCGCGGGCCGGGCTCGTGCCCGCAGGTCATCGGCCTGGACACGGCGGTGGCGCTGTTGGACCGGCTGGTCGGCGCGGCGCTGCGGGCGGCCGAGATGCCCCCGTCCGTGCCCATCACCCGCGCCGAGGTCTACCTGTCCGGTCTCGACCTGTCCGAGGAGGTCGAGGCGGCGGCGAAGGCGGTCGCCCTGACCGGCTGGGCGGAGTCGTACCGGCTGGACAACGACACGTTCGCGTTGCTGCGGGCGGGCACCGACAGCCCGGACGCGATCGCGGTGGTGTGCGGGGCCGGGATCAACTGCGTGGGCCGCAGCGCCGACGGGCGCACGGCCCGGTTCCCGGCGCTGGGTCCGATCTCCGGCGACTGGGGCGGCGGGCTGCACCTGGCCTCGCTGGCAATGTGGCATGCGGCGCGGGCCGAGGACGGTCGTGGGCCGGCCACGGCGCTGGCCGGGGCGGTGGCGGCCCACTTCGGGCAGGCCTCCGTCAACGATGTGATCACCGGCTTGCACCTGGGCAGCCTCGGCGAGGACCGGATGATCGGGCTGAGCGAGGTGCTGTTCGCCGCCGCCGGGCAGGGTGACGAGGTCGCCCGGCGCGTGGTGGCGCGTCAGGCGACCGAGATCACGTCATTGGTGACGGTTGCCGCGGACCGGCTCGGGCTGAGGGAGGAACCGTATGCCGTTGTCCTGGGCGGTGGTGTGCTGCGCGCCCGGCATCCGTTGCTGCAGGACGCCGTGGACGCGGGGGTGAAGGCCCACTCGTCGAAGGCCCGGTTGACTGTGCTGGCACAGCCACCGGTGGTGGGAGCGGGCCTTTTCGCACTGGACGCGCTCGGCGCGGCGCCTGCCGCCGCGGCCGCGTTGCGTTCCGCGCTGGAGGAGGCACGACCGCACCTCGCCCAGCGTTGAGGCGCTACTTGGCGATGGCGGTCTTCAGCCAGTTCAATGCGGCCTTGTGGTAGGCGACGGCGAACTCCAGCCCTGCGGCGGTGAAGTCGTCGCCTTCCTTCTTGGCCTCCTTGGCCTGCTCACGGGCTTCCGCGAGCGCCTCGGTGTGATGTGAGTTGGCGCTGTTGAGCAGCGAGTCGAACTGGTTGGTCGCGTGCGTGGATCCGAACGCGACACGCAGTGCATACGGGTTGCGCACCAGCTCGCGGCCGGGCTCCTCGTTCAGCCAGCGGGCGAAGGCGCGCTTGCCCGACGCGGTGATCGCGTAGGGCTGGCTTGCCCGCGGGCCGGGCTTGCCGAGCTTGACGTAGCCGAGCTCGGCGAGGACCGGCAGTTCACGGTAGACCTGAGACCGGGTCATGGACCAGTACGGGCTGAGCCGACGTTCGGCCGCCGCCATCAGTTGGCCACCGGTCATGGGGCCGTCGTGCAGCAGGCCGAGCACGGCCGCCGCAGTAGCGTTGATTCCTACCTCTGCCATGACTCAACGCTGCCACTTTCACAGCCTTCTGTCCAGGATATCGGCCCATCCACAGTGCACATTCCCCGCCGGACAGTCCCTTTCCGACTGTCTGATCAGACAGGAATATGTCCGTTTCCTGCCCTAGACGTCCCGCCTGACGGGATAACACAAACCGCCCGATATCTCTCCCCTCGGCGTGTCGCCCCATTCACCCCCCTCCCCACCCCGCACCCCCTCACCCTCCGATCACCCCAAACCCGACATATCCACAGCTCAGTCCACAACCTCCCCCGTGAAGATCACGATTTCGTGTCAGAAGGCTGAGTCCGACCCGAGCTATCGGCACGAAATGGCGATCATGCGCCGACATCGGACACGCGACCGGCGCGGCGGGAGCGGAGCGGGCGCGGCGGTCAGAGGGCGGCGCGAAGGGCCCAGAGGGCGGGGTAGAAGCGGGTGTCCAGGCGGGAGCGGAGGTAGGGGCTGCCCGCGGAGCCGCCGGTGCCGGGTTTCGCGCCGATCTGGCGTTCGGCCATCAGCACGTGCCGCGCGCGCCACAGCGACCACGCCTGGTCGTGGGCGATCAGCGCCTCGGCCAGGTCCCACAGCGCACCGTGGCGCTCCCGGTCGCGCGCGATGGACACCAGCGCCGCCAGCACCTCCTCGTCGGAGCCGACGGCGAAGCCGTGCGCGGCCAGCAGCGCCAGGTAGCCGTCCCAGAGGGTCGGTTCGGCCAGCCGGCGGCGCAGCCGCTCCTCCTCGGCCGGCGCCAGCCCGCGCAGCCGCTCCAGGAATCCGGGGTCCTTGAGGCCGGAGATGAACTCGATCTCGCGGAACTGGGCGGACTGGAACCCGGACGCGGGCGCGAGCAAAGTGCGGAAGGCGAGGAAGTCCTGCGGGGTCATCGTGTCGATGACGTCGACCTGGCCGACCAGCAGCATCTCGACCGCGTGGCAGCGCTCCAGGCGCACCCGGGGCAGGTAGCTCTCCCCCGCCAGCATCCGGTCCCGGGCGTCGGCCAGCTCGTGCAGCAGCAGCTGGAACCACAGCTCGTACGCCTGGTGGATGGTGATGAACAGCAGCTCGTCGTGGGCGGCCGGGGCGGACTGCGGCACCTGCTGGGCCAGCAGCTCGGGCACCCGCAGGTAGGTGCCGTAGGTGAGGCGTCCGCCCTGCTCCCCGAAGCTCTGCACGCAGTCACGGTAACCCAGACATATACGAAAGAAGGGACCGTATCCCTCGATACGGTCCCTTCTTGATCAGCGTGTCACGAACGCGGGTGGTCGGTGTCCATGTGCGGGTAACGGTGGTCGGTCGGCGGGACGAACGTCTCCTTGATGGTCCGCGGGGACATCCAGCGGATCAGGTTGTGCCAGGAGCCCGCCTTGTCGTTGGTGCCCGAGGCCCGGCCGCCGCCGAACGGCTGCTGGCCGACGACCGCACCGGTCGGCTTGTCGTTGAGGTAGAAGTTGCCCGCCGCGAACCGCAGCTCGTGCGACATCCACTCCAGTGCCCGCCGGTCCTGCGCGAAGATCGCACCGGTCAGTGCGTACGGCGCCACGCTCTCCATCTGCTTGACCACGGAGGCGAAGTCGGCGTCGTCGTAGACGTACACGGCCAGGATCGGCCCGAAGTACTCGGTGGTGAACACCTCGTTGGCCGGGTCGGTGCAGACGATCACGGTCGGCTGCACGAAGTAGCCGACGCTGTCGTCCGCCTCGCCACCGGCGATGATCTCGCAGGACTCCGACGCCTTCGCCTTCTCCAGCGCGGCCGCGTGCCGGGCGAAGGCCCGGTCGTCGATCACCGCGCCGCCGAAGTTGCGGAAGTCGGTGACGTCGCCGTAGGTCAGCGACTCGGTGTCGGCGACGAGCTGGTCGCGCACCCCCGCGTCCCACAGCGAGCGGGGCACGTACGCCCGCGACGCGGCGGAGCACTTCTGCCCCTGGTACTCGAACGCGCCCCGGACCATGGCGGTGACCAGCGCGGCCGGGTCGGCCGACGGGTGCGCGACGATGAAGTCCTTGCCGCCGGTCTCGCCGACGATGCGCGGGTACGAGCGGTAGCCGGCGATGTTGTCGCCGATCTGCTTCCACAGGTGCTGGAAGACCCGGGTGGAGCCGGTGAAGTGGATGCCGGCCAGGTCCGGGTCGGCGAGCGCGACCTCGGAGACGGCCAGGCCGTCGCCGGTGACCATGTTGATGACGCCCGGGGGCAGGCCCGCCTCCTCGAACAGCCGCATCAGGAAGTGCGCCGAGAACTGCTGGGTGTGCGCCGGCTTCCAGAGCACCGTGTTGCCCATCAGGGCCGGGGTCGCCGGCAGGTTGCCCGCGATGGCGGTGAAGTTGAACGGCGTGACCGCGTAGACGAAGCCTTCGAGGGGGCGGTGGTCGAAGCGGTTCCACACCCCGGCCGAGGAGACCGGCTGCTCGGCCAGCAGCTTGCGGCCGAACTGCACGTTGAAGCGCAGGAAGTCGATCAGCTCGCAGGCCGAGTCGATCTCCGCCTGCTGCACGGTCTTCGACTGGCCGAGCATGGTGGCGCCGTTGAGGGTGTCGCGCCACGGGCCGGAGAGCAGATCGGCGGCCTTCAGGAAGATCGCGGCGCGGTCGTCGAACGACATATCACGCCAAAGAGGGGCGGCTTTCTTCGCGGCCGTCACCGCCGCCACCGCATCGGCGTTGGTGGCATTGTGGGTGACTCCCAGCACATGCGCGTGCTTGTGCGGCTGGACGACGTGGATCGCGTTGCCGCCACCCATACGTTGCTGCCCGTCGATGGTCATCGTCAGCTCGAGCTGCTCCGAGGCGAGCTCCCCGAGGCGTTTGTGCAGACGGGATCGCTCAGCGCTGCCCGGTGCGTAGGTGTGCACCGGCTCGTTGTGCGGCTCGGGCACCACGGATACGGCGTCCATCGATGGCTCCTCCGGTCGGAAGGTTCGTCAACGTTCTTTGCATACTTGCACGCAAAGTACCGCCACAGCCCGGCCCGGCGGCAGACATGTGATCCGTTCGACCATGACCGGCTCGGCGACCATCGGGTCGGCCGCGATCCGGGCCAGGTCACCGGGCTCGCCCTACCGCTCCAGCCTACCCACCCCTCCGGCCTGGCTAGGCTAGGTCGCCGGACCATGGAGCCCCGCTCGTCCAGGCCTGCCGCGCGATCGGCGGGCCGGGCGGCCGGACCGGTTCCACCGGTGGCCCCGCGCCAGCCGTCCAGGCCCTTCCGACACGGGGCCGCCGCGGCGAGCACCACGCCGTCGGCAGGCCCACTGTCGCCCAACAGGAGACCACGATGACCGAGCCCGCGATCGCCACGTCCGCCCACCCTCAGCGCAAGGCCGGCACGAAGCTGCCCGCCGCGCCGGAGGCGCCGCGTACGCCGTCCACGACCGGCTGGCTGGCCTTCTCGGCCCTGGCCTGGCTCCTGGTGACCCTGCTCTTCTACCGGACCGCGTTCACCGGCGAGGCGGGCGACTGGAGCCTGGTGATGGCGGCCATCCTGCTGCCGCAGGTGATCCAGGCCAACCTGCTCGCCGGGGCGGCGGTGGGGCTGTGGTCCACGCTCGTGCTGGGCCGCCGCAAGCCGTGGGCGGAGCGGGGCATCGGCCGCTGGGTTGTGGGAACGGCCGCCGGTCTGCTCACCGGCACGCTGGCCAGCGGTGCCGTCCTGCTGGCGTACGGCATGTCGGCCCGTGCCGTCGGTGTGGTCGCGGTCGCCGTCGGGGTGGCCGGGGCGCTCGGCGGGGCACTGGGCGCGATCCGCCCGGCCCGCATCCTCGCCGCGGGCCTGTCCGCCACGCTGCTGGTGCTGGTCTTCCTCAACGTGGTGGCGCTGTTCTCCACGCCGCTGCTGGACGCGTTCGGCAGCGGAGACACCGCGGCCGAACGCTACTCGGCGAACGGGCTGCTGGCAGGCACCACCGCGATCATCGCGGGGCTGCTCGCCGGACTCGTCGCGTACTGGCGCATCCGGCGTGCGGCGGCGCGCAGCGGGGACACCCCGAAGTGGCCGGTCTACCTGGCCGCGGGCGCGTCCGCCGGGCTGCTGCTGATCGTCGCCCACTTCTGCACCCGGCTGGGCGTCGCCCAGCTGCTCTCGCTGGCCGAGGGCGAGATCTCCGCGGACACCGAGATCCTGTCCTTCATCGCGGCGTCGCGCCTGAACACCGGCCTGGTCGTGCTGTTCGTCGGCGCGATCACCACGACCATCGCGTACGGCCGGACGCTGCCGAAGGCCGTCCGGGACTGACTCCGGCTCACCGGAGGAGCTCGTCGAGCTCCTCCGGGGCGTACCACAGCAGGTCCAGATCCTCGGCCGAGTCGACGGTGAACTGCGCGTCCGGGTCGCCGCCGGCGGCCCGCTCGACGACCTCGGCGGCCTCGGCCACCACCGGCTCCGCCTCGGCCTCGTCCACATGGAACGCGGCGATCGCAGCGCGGCGCACCGCGCCGTTCAGCCGGACCGTGCTGGTGCCCAGGTCGCGGTTCTCGACGGTCACCTGGCTCGCGGGCACGTCGGCGGAGATCACCACACGTCGCCGGGGGGCGGACGGGTCGTCGCGCAGCAGGCGCAGCGCGTCCTGGGCGGCCCGCATGAACGCGACGTACTCCAGCTCCTCCTCGTCGCCCTCGGCGTACCACTCGCGCAGGGCCGGGGTCACCGTGTGCGCGGCCACCCCGGGCAGCTCACCGGCCTCGCGCAACGCCGCGACCAGCCGCACCGTCGCCGGCAGGTACACCCTCACGAGATCGTTCGCCACGTCGGACCCCTCCGTCCCCGTTCCACTGCGCACAGTCTCGCACGGCGACACCGGACTCCCCGCGCCACACCATCCGATGGCAAACTGAAGCAACCGCACGAATCAGCCCCTCTTCAGGAGATCCGCCGCCATGACCCAGCCGCTGTCCCGCTTCCTCACCCTGGAGCAGGTCGCCGAGGAGCTCAGCACCTCCACCGCGCAGATCTACGCGCTGGTCCGGCGAGGCGAGCTGCCCGCCATCCGGCTGGGCGGCCGGGGTCAGTGGCGGGTGGAGCGGGCCCGGCTGGAGGACTTCATCGCCCAGCTCTACGACGAGGCCCAGCAGTACGTGAAGGACAACCCGCTGTCCGGCGGCGAGGACTGACACCCCGACCCGGGCATCCACCGCATCAAGATCGCAAGATTGGCATTGACCGATCCCTCGTTCGCCAGCTACAAATGTCAAACGGAGGCAAACTCAAGCAAACTCAAGATCAAAGGTGGTGGTCCCGATGACGGCGCTCGCCGTTCCGGCCGGATCCGTCCGCATCCATCGCGCACCCCCGCTCGATCCGCCGTTCGACGACGAGCTGCGCCCCACCACCTACCGGCCGGTGCGGCCCGAGCCATGCGAGATCATCCCGCCGGAGGCCGTCGCCGGGGCCTCGCCCGAGTGCCACACCGCGGCCCTGCGCTTCCTGAACCTGTGCCTGGAGCTGTTCAACGGCTTCCGCTCCCCCGGCCAGCTGCGCCCGCTGCTGCGCGTCACCGAGGCCAACGACGTGCTCGAGGAGCTGGCCCGCGGACTGCGTCGGCTGGCCGCGCTGCGCCGCGCCGTGCCGTCGGGAACGCCACGCTGCCCGGTGCGCCGCCGCCAGCTCAGAACCTGCGAACCTCGCCCCGGCGTCGCCGAGGTCGCCGCCGTGCTCAGCGACGGACGCACCACCTGGTCGGTGGCGTACCGCCTGGAGCGCGACACCACGGGCTGGCGCTGCACCGCTCTGCTGGTGCTGCTCTGACTCCCGGGGCGGGCGGCTGCACCCCTGACACCGCGTCGTCCGTCCCGGGCTCCACAGCGAAGAAGGACCGGCCGACGGCCGGTCCTTCTTCGCTGTACCTCGACGATCTTGCCCGAATGGCCCCTTCGCGGGGGGTCAGCCGCGCAAGATCGTCGTCAGGGTCAGGCGGCGCCGTGGCAGCGCTTGTACTTCTTGCCCGAGCCGCAGGGGCAGGGGCTGTTGCGGGACGCGGGGGCGGCCACCGCACCGCGGGCGGCGCTGCGGGGAGACGGCTTGCGGCCGCCGTCGCCGCCGCTGTTGCCGATGCCGAGTGCCGGAGCCTGCTGCACCTGGGGTGCGCCCGAGCCGGCGGCGCCGTCGATCGTCGGCGAGGTGTACTGCACCCGCTGCGGCTGCTGCCGCTGGCCCAGGCCCTTGGCCCGGACCTCGACGTGCGACTCGCCGTCGGGCAGCGGCACACCGGGCGTGGACGGCTCGGCCGGTGCCTGCTCGACCTGGACCTCCAGGTTGAACAGGAAGCCGACGGCCTCCTCCTTGATGCCCTCCATCATCTGGGCGAACATGTCGAAGCCCTCGCGCTGGTACTCGACCAGCGGGTCACGCTGGGCGTAGGCCCGCAGGCCGACGCCCTCCTGGAGGTAGTCCATCTCGTAGAGGTGCTCGCGCCACTTGCGGTCGATGACGGCCAGCAGCACCTGGCGCTCCAGCTCGCGCATCGCCTCCGGGCCGAGCTGCTCCTCGCGCCGGTCGTACGCGTCGTGCGCGTCCTGCTTCATCCGCTCCACGAGGAACTCGTGGTCGAAGGTGGTGCGCTCGGCGCCCGCCTCCTCCTCCAGCTCCTCGATCGTGACGGTGACCGGGTAGAGCTGCTTGAGATTGGTCCAGAGCTGGTCGAGGTCCCAGTCCTCGGCGTACTCCTTGCCGGTGCCGACGGTGCCGCCGGAGACGTACGCCGCGACCACGTCGTCGATCATGGTGTCGATCTGGTCGTGCAGGTCCTCGCCGTTCAGCACGCGCCTGCGCTCGGCGTAGACCACCTGGCGCTGCTTGTTCATGACCTCGTCGTACTTGAGCACGTTCTTGCGGATCTCGGCGTTCTGGGCCTCGATCTGCGTCTGCGCGCCACGGATCTGACGGGTCACCATCTTCGACTCGATCGGCACGTCGTCCGGGATGTTGAAGCGGTCCATGACCGCCTCGACCGCACCGGAGCGGAAGCGCCGCATCAGGTCGTCCTGCAACGACAGGTAGAAGCGCGACTCGCCCGGGTCGCCCTGGCGGCCGGCGCGACCGCGCAGCTGGTTGTCGATCCGGCGGGACTCGTGCCGCTCGGTGCCCAGCACGTAGAGGCCGCCGGCGCCGGTGACCTCCTCGGCCTCGGCCGCGCAGGCCTCCTCCCAGGTGGGCAGGATCTCCTCGAGCGCCTTGTAGTAGTCGTCGCCGTGCTCCTCCTCGGTGAGGCCGCGCTGGCGCAGCTCCGCCGCAGCGAGGAACTCGGGGTTGCCGCCGAGCAGGATGTCCGTGCCACGGCCGGCCATGTTGGTGGCCACCGTGACGCCGCCCTTGCGGCCCGCCTGCGCGATGATCTCCGCCTCGCGGGCGTGGTACTTCGCGTTGAGGACCGCGTGCGGGATGCCCTTGCGGCGCAGCAGCTGCGACAGGATCTCGGAGTTCTCCACGGAGACCGTGCCGACCAGCACCGGCTGGCCGGTGGCGTGGCGCTCGGCGATGTCCTCGACGACCGCCTGGAACTTCGCCTTCTCGGTCTTGTAGATGACGTCCGACTTGTCCTGGCGGACCATCGGGCGGTGCGTCGGGATGCTCACCACGCCGACGTTGTAGACCTTGTTGAACTCGCCCGCCTCGGTCTGCGCGGTGCCGGTCATGCCGGAGAGCTTCTCGTACATGCGGAAGTAGTTCTGCAGGGTGACCGTGGCCAGGGTCTGGTTCTCCTGCTTGATCTCGACGCCTTCCTTGGCCTCGATCGCCTGGTGCATGCCCTCGTTGTAGCGGCGGCCGTGCAGGATGCGGCCCGTGAACTCGTCGACGATCAGGACCTCGCCGTCGGAGACGATGTAGTCCTTGTCCTTCTTGAACAGCTCCTTGGCCTTGATGGCGTTGTTCAGGTAGCCGACCAGCGGGGTGTTCACCGACTCGTACAGGTTGTCGATGCCCAGGCGGTCCTCGACCCGCGAGACGCCGCGCTCGGTTACGGCGACCGTGCGCTTGGACTCGTCGACCTCGTAGTCGCCCGAACCGTCCTTGCCGCGCTCCAGGCGGGCCACCACCGCGGAGAACTCGCCGTACCACCGCTGCGACTGCTCGGCCGGGCCGGAGATGATCAGCGGCGTGCGGGCCTCGTCGATGAGGATCGAGTCGACCTCGTCGACGATCGCGAAGCCGTGGCCGCGCTGCACCATGTCCGCGGCGGACCAGGCCATGTTGTCGCGCAGGTAGTCGAAGCCGAACTCGTTGTTCGTGCCGTACGTGATGTCGCAGTCGTAGGCCGCGCGGTGCTCGTCGGACGGGCGGTTGGGCAGCACCGTCCCGACGGTCAGGCCGAGGAAGCGGTGCACCCGCCCCATCCACTCGGCGTCACGCTGGGCCAGGTAGTCGTTGACCGTGATGACGTGCACGCCCTTGCCGGCCAGCGCGTTGAGATAGGCCGGCAGGGTGGACACGAGGGTCTTGCCCTCACCGGTCTTCATCTCGGCGATGTTGCCGAAGTGCAGCGCCGCGCCGCCCATGATCTGCACGTCGTAGTGACGCTTGTGCAGCACCCGCTTGGCGGCCTCGCGCACCGTGGCGAACGCCTCGGGGAGCAGGTCGTCCAGGGTCTCCCCGTCGGCGAGGCGCTCCCGGTACTGGTCAGTCAGCGCCCGCAGCTCGGCATCGCTGAGGTCGACGTAGTTCTCCTCGATGGAGTTGACGGCGTCGGCGATGGCCTTGAGCCGACGGAGCATCCGCCCCTCACCGGCACGGAGGATCTTCTCGAAAATCGACACGGGTGTTCAACGCTCCCTAGACAGTCTGCCGACCCATCGTAGGCGCATCGGACGGCGAATCGTCACCCCCAGGGAAGCGATCCGGCAGAATCGGGCACGAAGTCACAAACCTCCAGGCCCGGAGCCCGGCCGTACGGAGTCGTTCGCGGGCGCCCGGACCACGGTCGCCGGGGAGACGGCCGCCACGACGTCAGCACGCCGAGCCGGCCGCCCCCGTACCCCCTGACGCCGGGCCGGGCCGCACCGCTCACGATCACCATGGTGGTCACCCCAGCCGCCGCCGCGCTGCCGCTATGCTGCCGACTGCTGCGCTCCGCCTGCCGTGATCACGTCGGTCCAGGTCAGCAGCATGCGGGCAGGTACGCCTGCCTGCGGTCGCCCGCGTTAGCCGACTGGAGGGGACCGTGACCGACCGGCCGCCGCGCTTCGAACTGCTGGGCCCGCTGCGGGCGTGGCACGGCAGCACGGAGCTCGACCTGGGGCCCGGCAAGCAGCGGGCGGTGCTGGCGATGCTGGTGCTGCACGCCAACCGGCCGGTCGCCCCCGCCGCCATCATCGACGCGGTGTGGCAGGACGACCCGCCGGAGAACGGCCCGAACGTCGTGCAGAAGTACGTCGCCGGCCTGCGCCGGGCGCTGGACCCCGCGCACTCGCCCCGCAACCCGGGCGGCCTGATCACGCTCACCCCGGCCGGCTACCTGCTCACGATCCCTGCGGGCAGCCTCGACACGGACGTCTTCGCCCGGCAGGTGTCCCGCGCGCAGGCGCTGCGCGGCGAGCGGCGACTGCTGGAGGCGGTCGCGGTGCTGCGGGAGGCGACGTCGCTGTGGCGGGCCGAACCGCTGGGCGGCCTGCCCGGCCCGGCCTTCGACGCGGCCCGCGAGCGGCTGCTGGAAAGCCGCGCCGCGGCGCTGGAGACGATGGTCGAGCTGGAGCTTGAGCTGGGCCGCCACGTCGACGCGGCGACCCGGCTGGTGGGGCTGGTGGCCGAGTTCCCGCTCCGGGAAGGGCTGCGCCACCTGCTGATCCTGGCGCTCTACCGGTGTGGCCGGCAGGCAGAGGCACTGGCCGCGTACCGCGACGCCCGCGCGCTGCTGGCCGACGAGTTCGGCGTCGAGCCCGGCGAGCGGCTGCAGCAGCTGCACCGGGCCATCCTGCAGGGCGACCCGGCACTGCTGCGCCCCGCCGCGTTCGCGCACGCCGGGGCGCCGGCGCCCGCCATACACGCCGGACCGCCGGGCGGCTTCGCGCCGCCGCCCTACCCGCTACCGCTCCCACCGACGGGGCACCCGGGCGCCGTGTACGCGCCACCCGGCGCTTGGACGCCGTACAGCATGCCGGTCTGGGCGCCCTACCCACAGCCCCCGGCCCGGCCGGTGGACACGGCCGGCACGCTGCGCATCGTGCTCGCCGCGATCGGTGGTGCGGTGCCCCTGCTGTCCTGCGGCTTCGCCAGTTTCGCGGTGATGGGATTCTTCGCCGCGTACCGGCGCAGCTGGCGGATCGGCCTGTGCGCCGCCGTCTACCTGGCCCTGGCCGTGGTCGCGTGGACCACCGTCGACACCGACTCCGAGCAGGTCACCGCCAGCGACGACATCTCGATGCTGGCGGTGCTGGTGATGTGGGTCGGCGGCATCGCGCAGGGCGTGTTCCTGGGTCTGGACAAGCCGCGCCACCGGCCCTCGCCCACCGCGGTGCAGGCCATCGAGCTGCGGGTGCGCCGGGAGCAGGCGCGCCGGCTGATGACCCAGCATCCCGACATCGCCCGGCGCCTGCACATCGGCCGCCCCGACCTGGCGCCCGCCTACGACGACGGCGGTCTGGTCGACGTCAACGGCGTGCCCGCCGAGGTGCTGGCCCGGGTGCCGGGGATCAGCCCGGAGCAGGCCCGGCGCATCGTCGAGCACCGCACCGCGGCGGGTCCGCTGCTTACCGTCGACCAGCTCGTCGACCACCAGCTGCTGCCCCGACAGCTTGTCGACGAGCAGCGGGACGTACTGGTCGCGCTGGTCTGACGGGGTAATCCGCGTGCCGGTCCGCGGACGGATATGCCAGGGTGAGGCCCATGACCGACCTGTACGACGACCCCCAACCGGTCCTGCACACCGTCACCGACCGGGGCGCCGCGCTCGCCCTGCGCCCGGCGCAGCTCGGCGACGCGCCGGGCGTTCTGGCCGCCTGCATCGACCCGGAGACCCTGCGCTGGACCACGGTGCCCCTCGAATACGACCACGAGAAGGCGCTCGGCTTCGTGAACGACTACGCCCCCGGCTGGTGGCTGCGCCGGCAGGGCGCCGCGTTCGTCATCGCCGACGCCCACGACGCCTACGTGGGCCAGATCGACCTGCGCGTCTCCGGTGACCCGCAGGTCGCCGACGTCGGATTCCTCACCGCGCCGCACGCCCGCGGCCACGGCTACATGAGCGCCGCGCTGCGCGCCGTCGCCGAGTGGGGCATCCGCGAGCTCGGCCTGGCCCGGGTGGAGTGGAAGGCGTACGTCGGCAACGACGGCTCGCGCCGCGTGGCCGAGAAGGCGGGCTTCGCCTACGAGGGCGTCCAGCGCAACGGCTGCGCCCACCGCGGCGAGCGCCGCGACGCCTGGGTCGCGGCCATGGTCCGGGAGGACCTGGTCACCGGCGAGGGGAAGGCATGAGCGAGTGTCGCGAGCGAATCAGCAGGCTCGGTGATGCCGCCGACGAGCGCAGCGAGGAGAGGGCATGAGCGAGTGTCGCGAGCGAATCAGCAGGCTCGGTGATGCCGCCGACGAGCGCAGCGAGGAGAAGGCATGAGCGAGTGTCGCGAGCGAATCAGCAGGCTCGGTGATGCCGCCGACGAGCGCAGCGAGGAGAAGGCATGAGCGAGTGTCGCGAGCGAATCAGCAGGCTCGGTGATGCCGCCGACGAGCGCAGCGAGGAGAAGGCATGACCGGGCCGCGTGAGCCGCTGACGATCGACGGCGGCACGGTGCGGCTGCGGCCCTGGCGCATCCGCGACGCCGATCAGCTGCGTGCGGCCTGCGACGATCCGGTGACGGCGCACTTCATGGCGGCGATGCCCGCGCCGTACACGATGGAGCATGCCCGGTGGTGGATCACCGAGGGATCGCCGGAGAACTGGCAGACGGGTGGGGCGTCCTGGGCGGTGGTCGATCCGGTCACCGACGAGGTGCTGGGCGGGGCCGGGCTGAGCCACCTGCTGGAGGACCGCCGCCAGGCCGAGGTCGGCTACTGGGTCGCGCCGTGGGCACGCCGCCGGGGCGTGGCCACCGCGGCCGCCCGTGCCATCACCGACTGGGCGTTCGGCACGCTGGGCATGATCCGCATGGAGCTGTTCACGGTGCCGGACAACGCGGCCAGCCAGCGGGTCGCGCTGGCGGCGGGCTTCACCCGCGAGGGTGTACGCCGTGGCGCGTCCACCCGCCGCGACGGCTCCCACGGCGACTACGTGGCGTTCGTCCGGCTGGCCGGCGACCCGCCCGGCCCGGTGCCGCCCGGCCTGCCCGAGCTCCCCGGCGGCGAACTGACCGACGGACGGGTGCGGCTGCGCCGGATCACAACGGCCGACGCCGAGGACTACTTCGCGCTGGCTGAGCTGCCGGAGGTGGCCCGCAGCAACGTCGGCGGCCCGATCACCCTGGACGGGGTGCGCGAACGCTGCGCCTGCGCCGAGGCCGACTGGCTGGCGGGCACCCGCGCCACCTGCGTCATCCTGGACGCCGACAGCGGTGCGTTCGCCGGTGAGATCGGCCTGTACTACCACGAGCGTTTCCTGCAGCAGGCGATCCTCGGCTACGCCCTGCGCCCGGAGTTCCGCGGACGGGGTTTCGCCACCGCTGCCGCCCGGCTGCTCAGCGACTGGGCGATGGAGCAGGCCGGTGTGGTGCGTGTGGTCGCCGGGACGTTTCCCTACAACGAGGCGTCGCGGCGGGTGCTGGAGCGGGCCGGATTCGAGCTCGAGGGAACGCTCAAGGCGCGGCTGCCCACGCGGGACGGCACGCGCGTCGACGACATCCAGTACGTGCGGATCGCCGAGAAGTACCGCTGACACGAAGGATCGGCCTGTCCCATCCTCGGGATGGGACAGGCCGATGCCTGCCTATCGGTTCACCAGGCCAGCGTCAGGAGGCCGTAGTCGTACGCCTTGCGGCGGTAGACGACGCAGGGCCGGCCGCTGTCCTTGTCGTGGAACAGGTAGAAGTCGTGCCCGACCAGCTCCATCTGGTACAGGGCGTCGTCGACTGTCATCGGCTCACCGGAGAACTCCTTCTCCCGCACGATGTGCCACGGCTGGTCCTGGTCCTCCAGGGCGTCCATCGGCCCGCCCGCGCCGTTGGCGGAGCGCGCGAGCGTGGCGGTGGCCGTGCCGCCCGTGGGGGGTTCGAACAGGGCCAAGTTCGCGGTGGCCTCGGCGACGGAGAGCGGGGCGCGACGGCCGCGGTGCACCCGGCGGCGATCAGCGGCCTTGCGCAGGCGGCGGTCGAGCCGCTCCACAGCCTCGTCCAGTGCGGAGTAGAAGTCGCTGGCGGCACCGCAGGCGCGGATGACGGGGCCGCGGGTCACGCAGGTGATCTCGATGTGCTGGCAGGAATCAGCTTGGCGCGGGTTGCGCTCGTGGATTAGCTCGACGTCGAATTCAATGATCTTCTGGTCGTAACGCTCAACTTTTTGCAGCTTGTCGGCTACATGTACCCGGAAATGATCCGGAACCTCGACATTACGACCCTTGACCTCGATGTCCACGCCTGACCTCCCACGGTCTGTCCGAGTGCGGAACACCCCGGCAACTGGTGTCCGGGGCGCACTTCTGTAAGCCCCTTCCGACGCTCTCGTTCACCGCTGAGCGGTGACCTCCATCAGGTGGTTGGCTTCTGACGCTAGCCTCTTGTCAGCCACTCGTCATCCCTTGTACCAAGACTGTTTTGACGAGATTCGCCCTTTCGGTACCGCGCGTCACGGAGCCGTCACCCAGCATCGATCCAGCCATTATCCGAAGATTACGGCTATATTGCGCGCTGCGGCAGGTAACGGCGTGTCGCGGCCAGCGCCACGCACGCGTCGACCCGCAGGCCCGCGCTGTCCAGCAGCACCGATGCGGCCGCCAGGGTCGCCCCGGTGGTCACGATGTCGTCCAACAGGACCGTCACGGACCCGGGCGCGGCGCGCCGGGCCCGCTCCACCGCCCCGCCCCGCAGCACGAACGCGCCCGCCGCGCCCGCGGCCCGCTGGGCCGACGACAGGTGCGCCGAATCCGCCTTCGGCAGCGCGCGCAGCGGGGCGGCGACGCCGGCCTGCCGACCGGCCTCACGCAGCCGCTGCGCCGCGGCACGGGCCAGCCGGAGCATGTGGTCGCCGTGGCGGGCCCGGGCCGCCTCGGCCGTGTCCGGGACGTAGAGCAACAGCAGCGGGCGCCCCGGGGCCGCCGTGGCCGCGACCGCCTCAGCCAGCAGCGCGCCCAGCGGCCGGGCCAGCCGGTGCCGGCCGCGCTCCTTGAAGCCGAGGATCAGCTCCCGCAGCCGCCCGTCGTAGGCGCCCAGCGCCACGCAGGCGGGCAGCCCGTCCGGGGCGGGGTCAGGGCGGGTCGGTGCCGCGCGCAGCGACTCGACCACCCGTGCGCAGTCCGCGCACACCTCATAGCGCAGCGGCTGAGCGGATTCGCCGCACCCGGCACAGGACGCGGGCAGCACCAGGTCGACCAGTGCCTGCAACAGCGCCCCGACCGGCACGGCTCACCCCTCGTAGCAGGCGGCCGACGCGATGACTTCCGGCGCGGGCTGCGGCGATCCCGACACGGCCGGCGAGGGCGTGACAGTCGGCTCCGGCGCCGGAGGCAGGATGAGACCGGCACTGAGCGGTGCCAGCAGCGCGCCCTCGAACGCCTGGTGGGCCTCGCCGTCGACGTCGAGAAGCACGTTGCCCGTACGCTCCGGCCGCCGGGCGTCGGGCACGTATCCCACGAGGTTGGAGACCTCCGCCTTGACGTTGGTCGTGAGGACCTCCTCCACGACGCCGTCCACGGAGACGTGGGCGAGCTGGATCTTCGATCCCGCGCTGGCGACGACGAGGGTGTCCTCCCGCAGGAACCCGACGCCGCGCAACTCGGTCAGGCTGGTGTGCAACTCGCGCGCCTGACCGATCGCGAACGTGCCCACCGCGTTCGCCTGCCGCAGCAGCGGGGCGATGTACAGCTTGTTGCGGCTCACGAAGGCGATCCGCCTGCCGTCCGGCGCGACGGAGGCAGCCGTGATCGGCTTCCCCCCGCTCCCGACCTTGACCGCCTTGCGGTCGTCGATCCTGGCGGCCCAGAGGCTGCCCTTGCCCAGCACCAGCACGACCTCGGCGGACCGGTCCAGCCAGAACGGCATGCCCAGCGGCGCGCCATCGATAGCGATGTCGACCGGGTGCAGCTCGCTCTCTTTGCGCCCGACGTACAGCCGGTCCCGGCCCTTTTCCTGGCGCACCAGAGCGAACGCCGCCTCCCGCGCGGCCACCCCGGCAGACTTCACATTTTTGTTGGACTCGGTGTGCAGGGGCAGCGCGCCCCTCTCCTCCGGGCTGCTGATGCGCCGGAGCACACCAGCGTCGCGGTCCACCGCATAGCGGCCCGGATCACGAATCTCGCCGGTGCCGACCGCCCGGTTGGCGGCCGTGAAGTTGCCCGAGGTCGGGTAGACCCGCGACTCGACCTTCAGCTCCAGCTGACCCTTGGGCAGCAGCGTCCAGTAGAGCTGCGCGGCAAGCGAGTCGCGCACGGCCACCTCGGCCATGTCGGCGACACCGGCCAGGCTGACGACCAGTTTCTGATCGTCCTTCACGATGTTGTTCAAGCGCCTGGTGCCCTCGGGCAGGGGACGGACCGCCGGGCTGAGCCAGTCCGCGGGTCCCTTCAACAGCCAGTCGAGCAGCCGGTTCTCCCGCTGCTCCAGCGCCTTCGGGATGTAGCGCAGATCCGGCACCAGCGAGGTGCCGTCCTTGTTCCAGAAGTAGATCTGCACCTGGTCGTAGTACCCCAGCAGGCCGGACCGCGACAGCAGGAGGTCGGCCGGCAGATCGGTGATGAACAGACCCTGCTGGCCTATCTGCTCGACCTTGAACGTGAGCGTCTTCTCGCCGCCCTCATGCGGGTTGATGCGTCCGTCGACGGTGAGGACACCGAGGTAGCGGACTCTGACCCGGACGATGTGCTGAGACGACACCTCCGTCGGATCCTCGATCAACTGCACGAGGGTCAGGTCTCCGTCACCGCTCGGCTTCCACTCTTCCCGCGTGGCCGGGCCGAGGTAGCTCCGTACGACGTTGTCCATGATGTTCTCGTGCGTGGCGGGCAACCCGTGGTCACCGGCCGCCGACTCGAGGAAGTCCTTGACGAGCTTGCTCGGCTTCTGCTCGTCGGCGTCGCGCGCTTGTGGCCCCGAGCTCCCGGGCGGCGCCTGCCCCGGAGCGGCCGTCGGTCCGGCGCCGTCGCGCACCACGCCGGAGTCGACGCCGATACCGCAGCCCGCCAGGGCGGCCGCCGCGAATCCGGCCACCAGCACACCCGCCAGCCAGGACGTGCCCGTACGGGCACGTTCGGTCCGCTCCTTCATGCCCGCTCCTCGGTCAGACCGGCCGGGACCGGCGGCCGGGCCCGTGCGCGCCACCCGCCACGTGTGCCACCTCATGCCGGCACCTCCGGACGGTCCGCGCGCTGGCGCACCACCACCTCGTCGGCAGGGACCAGCGGCAGCGGCGAACCCGACAGCCGGCCGCCGGCCCGGACCGGCAGCGTGAGCCGGAACTGGGCACCGTGGCCCGGCACCCCCCACGCCTCCAGCCAGCCGCCGTGCAGCCGGGCGTCCTCCAGGCTGATCGACAGCCCGAGGCCGGTGCCGCCGGTCTGCCGTGCCCGGGACGGGTCGGCCCGCCAGAACCGGTTGAACACGAGCTTGTCCTCGCCTGGCTTCAGGCCGACCCCGTGATCGCGCACGGTGATCGCGACAGCACGTGCGTCGATACCCAGCGTGATCGTCACCGGCCGCGCCTCGCCATGGTCGACCGCGTTGCCCACCAGGTTGCGCAGGATCCGCTCCACCCGGCGCGGGTCGATCTCGGCGATGATCGGCGGATCCGGCGACACCAGCTCCAGGCTCACCCCGACCCGCTCGGCCACCGGCGCCAGGCGTTCGGTCACCCGGCGTACCACGGTGACCAGGTCGGTCGGCTCGGAGTCGAGCATCGCGAAGCCGGCGTCGAACCGGCTGATCTCCAGCAGGTCGGTGAGCAGCTCCTCGAACCGGTCCAGCTCTGCCTGCAGCAGTTCGGCGCTGCGCGCCGACGCCGGGTCGAAGTCCTCGCGCTGCGAGTAGAGCAGGTCGGCCGCCATCCGCACGGTGGTCAGCGGGGTGCGCAGCTCGTGCGACACATCCGAGGTGAACCGCCGCTGCAGCCGGGACATCTCCTCCAGCCGCACGATCTGGCGCTGCAGGTTGGCCGCCATCTGGTTGAACGCGTCGGCCAGCAGCGCCATCTCGTCCTCGCCCTTGACGACCATCCGCTGGTCGAGCAGGCCGGCGGAGAGGCGCTGGGCGGTGCGGGCCGCCACCCGGACCGGACTGACGGTGGCTCGGGTGACCAGCGCGGTGACCATGCCGAGCAGCAGCACCAGCGCGACACCGACGAAACTCACGGTCGACCGGATGTCTTCGGCCACCTCGACCTCGGTGTCCACCGGGAAGAGGTAGTACAGCTCGACCGAGCCGTTCGTCCACTTCGGCGCCGGCACCGGGGAGCCGTAGACGAGGTAGGTGCGGGTCCTGCCGTGTCCGGTGTCGGGGTCTTTCAGGTTGGCCGAAACGTACTGGTGGTAGTAGTCGCCGGTCTTGGTGATCGAATCCTTGAGCTCGTCGGTGATCACCTCGTCGAGGTTCGGGCCCTGCGGCCAGGACAGCCCGTCGCCTCCACCCGGCAGATTCACCCGCTCCTTGCTGAACTGCATGGACACCACGACACTGCCCTGTCCCGGGCCCGCCAGGGTGCCCAGCAGGCCGACCACCTGACGTGGCATGTCCGGGCTCTCCGCGCTCGGCATGGACTTGAGCTGGTCGGTGGCGTCCCGGACGCCCTTGAGGAACTGGCCCTCCGCGTCCTCCTCCGCCCCGGTCAGCAGGCTCGTCGTGCTGCTGTCGGCGATCAGGTAGCCGAAGCCGCCGACCAGCACGCTGGAGCAGAGCAGGGTGATGGTGACCATCCGCAGCTGCAGCGAGCGCCGCCAGATCCGGCGGGCCTGACGCAGCCCGGGGGCCAGCCGCCGCGCCGTGGGCCGCAGTGCGGGCACCCGGGCCGTCTGCTTCACCAGCCGCTTGAGCGTGGTGCGGGCCTGCGCGGCCCGTCCGGGCACGCCCGAAGGCTGCCCGTCGTGCCCCGCCTCGCGGGGTTCGGGCAGCTCAATGGGGGTGGGGGTGGGGGTGGTCACGGTCAGGCAAGGTTAGCTGGTGCCGGCCTTGTAACCCACGCCGCGCACGGTCAAGATGATCTCCGGGCGCTCGGGGTCCGGTTCGATCTTGGCGCGCAGGCGCTGCACGTGCACGTTCACCAGGCGGGTGTCGGCCGAGTGGCGGTAGCCCCAGACCTGCTCCAGCAGCACCTCGCGGGTGAACACCTGGCGCGGCTTGCGGGCGAGCGCCACCAGCAGGTCGAACTCCAGCGGGGTGAGCTTCACCTCGGACCCGTTGCGGGTCACCGTGTGCGCGGGCACGTCGATGATGATCTGGTTGTCCGGCGGCCCGATGGTCAGCAGCTCGGGGGTCACGTCCTCGCCGCGGCGCAGCCGCGCCCGCACCCGGGCGACCAGCTCCTTGGGCTTGAACGGCTTGACCACGTAGTCGTCGGCGCCGGACTCCAGGCCCAGCACCACGTCGACGGTGTCGCTCTTGGCGGTCAGCATGACGATCGGCACGCCGGACTCGGCCCGGATGGCGCGGCACACGTCCAGCCCGCTCATGCCGGGCAGCATCAGGTCCAGCAGCACCACGTCGGGGCGCGCCTCGCGGAAGGCGGCCAGGGCCCGCTCGCCGTCGGCCACGAAGGCGGGCACGAAGCCCTCGCTGCGCAGCACGATGCCGAGCATCTCGGCGAGCGCGGGATCGTCGTCCACCACCAGGACACGCGCCCTCATGCGGTAAACCTCGGCATCATCGGCTCGCTCATGCCGTCCAATATCCCATCCCACCCGCCGAGACACGAACCCGCTTCACCGATCTCGTCCGATCGGCCAGGGTAGGGGCCACGTATGTGGCCACGCCGTGCCAGGATGGCGGCGGCCTCCGCCACCCCCCGGAACACGGCTGGTCCCGGCACGCCGCGCCTGTCGCGCGTCGCTCCGGGGTCTGCCCACGTTCCGCCGACACCCCCTCGGAGCGACGATTGGAACGCGCCGCGCCCTCGGCCGCGCGCCGGCTGCCGCGTGACGAAGCGCTGCCGCTGCGCCCGCTGACCCTGGGCGAGCTGCTGGACACCGCTTCCGAGCTGGTGCGCCGCCGTGCCGTCGTGCTGCTGGCGACCGCTGCGGTGCTCGCGCTGCTGGAGCAGGCGGTGCTGGTGCCCGGGCGGCTCACCCTGGGCATCCACCTCAGTGCGGGCCCGTCCGGTCTGAGCAGCGGTTACTGGCTGTTGCTCGCGATCGGCGCGGGCCTCGAAGCTTTGATCATCAGCTGCCTCGGACCGGCGGCGGGCCGGGCGGCCGTCTCGGCGGTCACCGGCAAGCCCGTACCGCGGTTCCGGTGGCGCGACCGGCTGCGGGAGGTCGAGGCGATCGCCCTGGTGGGCCTGGTCGCAGCGGTGCCCGCCGCGCTCGGGGCGTTCCTGGGCCCGGTGTGGCTGCTCGGGTATCCGCTGTTCGGCCTGGCCGCGGTCGCGGTGACGATCGAGCGGCGCGGGCCGTTGAGCGCGCTGAAGCGGGCGGCCGGGCTGGCCTTCCGCGGTGGCATGCGCGCGGCCTCCGTCCGCGTCGTCGGCTACTTCTCCTGGCTGCTCATCCGCTTCGCCTTCTACCTGGGCCTGCTCGCCGGGGTGACGTATCTGGACCTGCCGGGCGACGTGGCGGAGTGGCTGCTGGTGCCGATGATCGTCGCCGCCAATGCACTGGCGTACGCCAGCCTGGCGGCGCTGGACGCCGCGCTGCTGATCGAGTCGCGGGTGCGGCTGGAGGGCCTCGACCTGTGGCTCACCGGCGCCGCCCGGCACCGCGAGCCCAGCCCTGAGATGCTGGCGGCACGCTGATGCGATGGTGGAACGAGACGGTCGCGATCTTCGACGACGTCATCCCGTTCGGGCTGGCCGCATTTCTGTTCCTGCTGCTGGCGGCCATCGTCGGGGTGCTGTGGTACACCTTCCCGGCCTGGTTGCCCACGCGCTGGCGGGTGGGCCGGAGCCGTCGAGCCGGCGAGCCGGTGCGTGACGTCGAGCAGGCCGACGACCGGCCTGCCGCGGAGGACGACGGCGGAGCCGAGGAACTGCCCGCCCTGGCCCCGGAGGTCTACCTCTCCCAGGCCGACCGGTACGCCGCGGAGGGCCGCTGGGCTGAAGCGGTCCGCGAGCGGCTGCGCGCCATGGTGCGCGAACTCGTCGACCGGGGCGTGGTCGAGCACGTGCCCGGCTGGACGGTGACCGAGCTGGCCGGTGCCGCCGGCGGAGCCCGCCCCGAGCTGGGTCCCGCCCTGCAGGGCGCGACGGGGATCTTCTCCGGCATCTGGTACGCCCAGCGCCCGGCGACCGCCGGGGACGACGAGCGGATGCGGGGCCACCTGGCCACCGTGCACGAGCTGGTGCGAGGTGGGCGATGACGACCCGGACGCAACGCCGCCGGCGGTGGCGGCTGGTACTGCCGATCCTGCCGGTGCTGGCACTGATCGTGTACTCGGTCAGCGTGCACATGATCGAGGAGCCGTCGCCGTCCGAACCGGCGTACCTGGCCCCCGCGGGCGACGGGCCCGACGGCGCGGCCGGGCTGGCCGAGCAGTTGCGCGCCCGGGGCGTGACGATCCGTACGTTCACCGACAGCGACGAGGCCTTCCGGGCGCTCGGGCCGACCCGCGGCGACACGACACTGTTCGTGCCCAGCCCCGGGTTCCTCTACCGCGGCCAGCTCGGCTGGCTGCGCTGGCTGCCCGACCGCGTCCGGGTGGTGCTGGTCGAGCCCGACGCCGCCCAGGTCGCCGAGGCCGTCGAGTCGGTCGGGACGAGCGGGCGGCGCTGGGCGACCGGGGTGGCCGCGCGCGGCGCGGACTGCAGGCTGACCGACGCCGGGCCCGCCGCGGTGGTGCGCACCCGCTACGGGCAGCTGGAGGACGCCACCGCCGCGGTCGAGAGCTGCTACGACGGCGGGCTGGTCCGGGTGTACGAGCACGGCAAGGAGTTCGTGCTGGTCGGTAGCGCCGATCCGTTCCGGGCGGAGCGGGCCGGTGAGCACGACAACGCCGGGCTCGCACTCGACCTGCTCAGCGCGAAGAGCACCCTGGTCTGGCTGGACCTGCACGAGCGCGAGCCGGTCCCGCCGAAGCCGTCGAAGCCACCGGTGGCCGAGGACGACTACGACGACTACGTCCCGCCCAGCGGCAACGAGGCCAAGTCCGCCACGGGGCCGAGCCCGTTCCCGGACTGGCTGTTCTGGGTGGTGCTGACGCTGCTGGCCGCGACGCTGACGGTCATGCTGGCGCGCGGCCGCCGGCTGGGCCCGCCCGTGCCGGAGGCGCTGCCGGTGGTGGTGCCCGGTGCGGAGACCGCGGCCGGGCGGGGCCGGCTCTACCGGCGGGCCCGGGCCCGCGGCCCGGCGCTGGAGACGCTGCGGGCCGCCGCCCGGCGCCGGTTGGCCGCGGCGCTGAACCTGCCCGCCACCGCCGGCCCGGAGGCGCTGCTGCCGGCGCTGCAGGCGCGCACCGGCGACCATCCGCAACGCCTCGGCGAGATCCTCTACGGGCCGCCGCCGCAGACCGACGACGAACTGCACGACCGCGCCGTCCAGCTGCGGCACCTGGTCGAATACGTGACCGCACGACCTGTCAACGAAGGAGAGCCCCGGTGACCTACCCGTCGACTACCGAGACCGCCGAGCCCGCCCGTGAAGCGCTCGGCCGGCTGCGCGCGGAGGTGGGCAAGGCGGTGGTCGGCCAGGAAGGCGTCGTCGCCGGGCTGGTCATCGCGCTGCTGTGCCGCGGGCACGTGCTGCTGGAGGGCCCGCCCGGGGTGGCCAAGACCCTGCTGGTACGCAGCCTCGGCGCGGCCCTGGACCTGGAGATGAAGCGCATCCAGTTCACCCCGGACCTGATGCCCGGTGACGTGACCGGGTCGGTGATCTACGACCCGCGCAGTGCCGAGTTCCAGTTCCGGCCCGGCCCGGTCTTCACCAACCTGCTGCTGGCCGACGAGATCAACCGGACGCCGCCGAAAACCCAGTCGTCACTGCTGGAGGTGATGGAGGAGCGCCAGGTGTCCGCGGACGGGGTGACCCGGCCGCTGCCCGAGCCGTTCATGGTCGCCGCGACGCAGAACCCGATCGAGCACGAGGGCACCTACCCGCTGCCCGAGGCGCAGGTGGACCGCTTCCTGCTGAAGCTGACCGTGCCGCTGCCCGCCCGCGACGAGGAGCTGGGCGTGCTGCGCGCGCACCACGGCGGCTTCGACCCGCGCGACCTGGGTGCGGTCGGCATCAAAGCGGTCGCCGGCCCGATGGAGCTCGCCGCGGCGAGGGAGGCGGTCGGCCGGGTCACCGTGACCGAGCCGGTGCTGGGATACATCGTGGACGTCTGCCGGGCCACCCGGGCCACCCCGTCGGTGGAGCTGGGCGCGTCGCCCCGCGGCGCGACCTCGCTGCTGGCCACCGCGAAGGCGTGGGCCTGGCTGGGCGGCCGTGACCATGTGACCCCGGACGATGTCAAGGTCATGGCGCGGCCCACGCTGCGGCACCGGCTGCGGCTGACGCCCGAGGCGGAGCTGGAGGGGGTCACCGCAGAGTCGGTCCTCGACTCCGTGCTCGCCTCCGTGCCCACCCCGCGGTAGCGCGCCGTGCCCACCGCTCGTGCCGCCCTCCTGGTCGCGCTGTGCGCGCCGGTCGTCGGCGTGCTGTCGGCGCTGTACGGCATCCCGCCGTGGGCGCTGTGCGGCGTCCTGATCGCGCTCGTCGCGGCGGCCGTGCTGGCTGACTGGGCGCTGGCCGCCGACCCGCGCCGGATCACCGTCCGGCGCGAGGCGACCGGTGCCGTGGTGCGGCTCGGCGAGGACGTCGATGTCGCGCTGACCGTGGCGAACCGTGCCGGCGCCGACGCCCGGCTGCTGGTGCGCGACGCCTGGGTGCCCTCGGCCGGGGCGCGGCCGTACGCCCACCCGGTGGCCCTGGCCGCGGGCGACGCGGCGACCCTGACCACCACGCTGACCCCCACCCGGCGCGGCGACCGGGCCGCCGAGCAGGTCACCGTACGCAGCCACGGCCCGCTCGGGCTGGCCGTGCGCCAGGCAGATCACCGGCCGCCGTGGACGCTGCGGGTGCTCCCCCGGTTCACGTCCCGCCGGCACCTGCCGGAGAAGCTGGCAAAGCTGCGCACCGTCGAGGGCGCGACCGCGATCCGGGGCCGGGGCCAGGGGACCGAGTTCGACGTGCTCCGCGAGTACGTGCCCGGCGACGACGTGCGCTCGATCGACTGGCGGGCCACCGCCCGGCGGCGTGACGTCATGGTGCGCACCTGGCGGCCCGAGCGCTCGCGGCGCATCGTGTGCGTGCTGGACACCGGCCGCACCAGCGCGGTGCGGGTCGGCGACGAGCCCCGCCTCGACGCCGCCATGGACGCCGCGCTGCTGCTGGCCGCGGTCGCGCAGGAGGCCGGCGATCAGGTCGACCTGATCGCGGCCGACCACCGGGTGCGCGCGGTCGTGGCCGGCTCACACGGCCGCAGCACCCTGCCCCGCCTGATCAACGCGGTGGCCCCGCTGCAGCCCGCGATGGTGGAGACCGACTTCGAGCTGATCACCAGCGAGGTGCTGCGCCGGGAGCGCAAGCGCTCGCTGGTGGTCGTCTTCACCGCGCTGGAGCCGGGCGCGCTCGGCGAGGGCCTGCTGCCGGTGCTGCCGCGGCTGGCCGCCCGGCACCGGGTGCTCATCGCCGCCGTGCACGATCCGGCCCTGGCGGCGCTGGCGGCGACCCCCCTGCACGGCGCGAACGAGGTCTACGCCGCGGCGGCGGGCACCCGCGCGCTGGCCGAACGGGAGAAGCTGAGCGGCGCGCTGGCCCGGTACGGCGTCGAGGTGCTGGACTTCCCGGCCGACACGTTCGCGAGCCAGGTCACCGACGCCTACCTCGCCTTGAAGGCCACCGGCCGGCTCTGACCGCCGACCGCGTCCTGCCCGCCCGCCACCGCGGGTTCCTCCGCGCGCTCGGCCCGGCGGCCCAGCACGAAGACGTACGCCAGGAAGGCGGTCCACACCAGCACGCCGATCGCGTCCCGTACCAGCAACGGCAGGAACGACGGCGTCACGAACGCCTCCAGCAGCCCGGCCACGGCGAGCACGCCGACCAGCCCGACCGCGCCGACCATGCCCTGCCGCGCGGCCACGGCCAGCGACTGCCCGCGGGTCAGCAGCGGCGCCGGCACGACCCACGACCAGCCGACCCGCAGGCCGATGCCGGCCGCCACGAAGATGGCGGTCAGCTCCAGCAGACCGTGCGGGGCGATCAGGCCGAAGAAGACGTCGGCCCGGCCGTGGCCGATCATCAGGCCGCCGGTCAGCCCGATGCTCAGCGCGTTCTCCCACAGGATCAGCGCCACCGGGAGCAGCAGCACCCCGGCGGCCAGGCTCTGCGCCGCGATCCAGGCGTTGTTGGTCCACACCAGCAGGCCGAAGTTGGGCGCGAAATGCTCGCTGTAGTAGTCCTCGAAGTCGTGCTGGACGAGGCTGTCGATCTCCGCGGAGGTCATCCCGAAGGCCCGCGGCAGGGTGGGGTCCTGGATGACCCAGACCGCGATCGCCCCGGCCACCAGCAGGAAGCAGACCGCGGCGCTGATCCACCAGCGGCGTGCCTGGTAGATGGCGAGCGGCAGGTCGTGGACGAGGAAGCGCGGCACCCGGCGCCAGTCCACCGGCTGTGCCCCGGTGATCGCCGCGCGGGCCGACAGCACCAGCCGGGACAGCTCGGCCACCAGCGCCGGATCCGGGGTGCGGCTGCGCACCACGGACAGGTGGGTGGCGACCCGCTGGTAGAGCAGCACCATCTCGTCGGCCTCGGCCGCGGTGGGCTTGCGCCGCCGGCTCAGCGCCTCCAGGCGCCGCCACTCGCCGCGATGCTCGGCCACGTACGCGTCCAGGTCCACCCGTTCGTCCTCTCCCCGGTTGTCCGCCGACCGGCAGCCTAGCGGGGACAGTCGCGGGGCGCGGGCCTGTGATTCACTGTGCCGATGCGGCACGGGCGGGATACGGCGGAGAGCACGGCGGGGCTGGTCAGCGGCGAGGCCGTGCACCTGGAGGTCCGGCTGGCCCGGGCCGGCTCGCGGGTGCCCGCCCTGCTGATCGACATCGTCGCGCAGGTCATGCTGTTCTTCGTGCTGGTGCTGCTCCTGGTGGCGTTCTTCGGCATCACCCGGCTCGGCGACGCGGCCAGCACCCAGGCCTCGTACATCATCGCCCTGGTGCTGACGACCGTGGGCTACCCGACCCTGCTGCTGGTGCTGACCCGGGGCCGGTCGCTGGGCAAGCTCGCGATGGGCCTGCGCGTGGTACGCGACGACGGCGGCCCGATCACCCTGCGCCAGTCGTTCACCCGCGCGCTGGTCGGGGCGACCCTGGAGTGGCCGGGCCTGCTGCTGATCGTCAACTGGGCGGTGAGCCTGATCGTGCTGACCGGCTCGCCACGCGGCAAACGCCTGGCCGACGTGGTCTCGGGCACCATCGTCATCCACGACCGCTCTCCGGAGGGCTGGGGCTGGGTCCCGACGACCCCGCCGCCGCTGGCGCGCTGGGCGTCGACCCTCGACCTGACCGGCCTCGACGACGAGCTGGCGCTGGCGGCACGGCACTTCCTGGCCCGCAGCCGCGGGCTCAGCGAGCCTTACCGCACCCGGCTCGGGCACGCCCTGGCCACCGAGATCGCCGCTTGCGTCACCCCGGCTGCTCCGCCCGACACCCCCGGCTGGGCGTACCTGGCGGGCGTGATCGGCGAGCGGCACCGCCGCGCCTCCCAGCGCCTGGCCCGGGACCGGGCCAGCCACGCCGTGCTCTGGCCGGAGCTCTTCGCGCCCGTGCCCGCCCCGACGCTCGCCGGGCCCGCTGCCGGCCACGCGCCCCCAGCGGCGTTCATTCCCGGCCAGCCCACCGGCCCGGCCGTCGACCCGCGCTCGCTGCGGCCGGCCGCCCCGGCCTGACCGCGCCTTCACCAGGCTCGAAACAGGAAGAAGGGCGCCCGCTCGGGCGCCCTTCTTCCGTTCCGCCGATCCGGTTCAGTACCGGTAGTGGTCCGCCTTGTACGGCCCCTCGACAGCCACGCCGAGGTAGTCGGCCTGCGGCTTGGTGAGCTCGGTCAGCCGGACGCCCAGCGCGTCCAGGTGCAGCCGGGCCACCTTCTCGTCGAGCTGCTTGGACAGCGTGTAGACACCCAGCGGGTACTGGTCGAGCTTGGTGAACAGCTCGATCTGCGCGATGACCTGGTTGGTGAAGCTGTTGCTCATCACGAACGACGGGTGCCCGGTGGCGTTGCCCAGGTTCAGCAGCCGGCCCTCGGACAGCACGATGATCGAGTGGCCGTCGGCGAAGCGCCACTCGTCCACCTGCGGCTTGATGTTGATCCGCTCGACGCCCGGGGTCTTCGCCAGCCCGGCCATGTCGATCTCGTTGTCGAAGTGGCCGATGTTGCCGACGATGGCCTGGTGCTTCATCCGGCTCATCTGCTCGCCGGTGATGACGTCCTTGCAGCCGGTGGCGGTGATGAAGATGTCCGCCGTGGCGACCACGTCCTCCAGGGTGGCGACCTGGTAGCCGTCCATCGCGGCCTGCAGCGCGCAGATCGGGTCGATCTCGGTGACGATCACCCGGGCGCCCTGCCCCCGCAGCGACTCGGCGCAGCCCTTGCCCACGTCGCCGTAGCCGGCCACGACCGCGACCTTGCCGCCGATCAGCACGTCGGTGGCGCGGTTGATGCCGTCGATCAGCGAGTGGCGGCAGCCGTACTTGTTGTCGAACTTGCTCTTGGTGACCGAGTCGTTGACGTTGATCGCCGGGAAGAGCAGCGAGCCGGACTGCTGCATCTCGTAGAGGCGGTGCACGCCGGTGGTGGTCTCCTCGGTCACGCCCTTGATGCCGGCCGCGATGGTGGTCCAGCGCTTGGCGTCCTCCACCAGCGAGCGCTGCAGCACACCGAGGATGATCGCGTACTCCTCGGAGTCGGCGGTCTCGGGCGACGGCACCGCACCGGCCGCTTCGAACTCCACGCCCTTGTGCACGAGCAGGGTGGCGTCACCGCCGTCGTCGAGGATCATGTTCGGGCCCTCGCCGCCGGGCCACTGCAGGATCTGCTCGGTGCACCACCAGTACTCCTCGAGCGTCTCGCCCTTCCAGGCGAAGACCGGCACGCCCGCGGGAGCGTCGGCGGTGCCCTCGCGGCCGACCGCGATCGCGGCGGCGGCGTGGTCCTGCGTGGAGAAGATGTTGCAGCTGGCCCAGCGCACGTCGGCGCCCAGGTCGACCAGCGTCTCGATCAGCACCGCGGTCTGCACGGTCATGTGCAGCGAACCGGCGATGCGCGCCCCCGCCAGCGGCTGGGCGGCGGCGAACTCACGGCGTACCGCCATCAGGCCGGGCATCTCGTGCTCGGCGAGCTGAATCTCCTTGCGGCCGAACGCCGCGAGAGATAGATCGGCGACCTTGAAGTCGCCGGGGGCAAGGGTGCGGGCCATAGATGAACTCCCAATCGGTCGGCTGACCAGTGCGAGGTACAGCCTACTTCTCCGCCCCCAGGGGGCCGGGAACCGCCTCCTCCGGAGGGTCGAGCCCGGGTCATACGTGTGGCCCGGTCCCCGGACGGACCCTCCGCCTCAGGAACCGGGCCACACTCCCCCCGGTTTGGTTCCCCCGCGCGTGGCTCGGACTGAATGATCCCGATAACGCTGCGTGAGTAAAAGGCTACACTCCGCTTTTCCGGTGTCAAGCAGAACCCTCAAGTCGTGCGCCTCGCCGTGTCGCACCGGCCCTCGGATACGCGAAAAGGCCTGTCCGGCTGAGAAATGGGGTTCATTTTCAACCGGGCACGCCCTGCGTCCGTTGTAGAGAAGCGCCGCTCACAGCGACGCCAGATACACCTCTCCGGCACCCGAGAAGATCATCTTGCCGCCGCCGGAGGCACCGAACGCGGCCTCGCCGCCGGACAGCCCCGTCGTCCCCGAGGCGTCGCCGACCGTCACCGACCCCGCCAGGCACAGCGCGGTACGCGGCCCCGCCGGGTCCAGCGCCGCCTCGCCGCCGTCCAGCCGGATGCGGTGCAGCCGGAAGTCGTCCACCGGCACGGACCAGGTGTCCACGCCCGGCGCCACCGGCTCCGGGTCGCGCACCGGATCGCGCAGCGGCTCGAAGCGCAGCACCCGCAGCAGCTCCGGGACGTTCACGTGCTTGGGGGTCAGCCCGCCGCGCAGCACGTTGTCGCTGGCCGCCATGATCTCGACGCCGGCCCCGCGCAGGTAGCCGTGCAGGTTGCCCGCGGGCATCCAGATGCCCTGCCCCGGGGCCAGCACCACGTGGTTGAGCAGCAGCGCGACCAGCACTCCGACGTCGCCCGGGTAGTCGTGCGCCAGCAGCCGCACCAGGCCGCGCGGACCGCCGCCGGCCGGACCGTCCGGCAGGTTCCCGGACGCCGCCACCGCCTGCTCGACCAAATCCACGCGAGTGGCCGCCGGCCAGCTGAGCAGCGCGCGTACGGCCTCCCGCAGGTCGCCCACGGCCAGCGCGCCGACCACCGGCTTGAGCGCCATGATGCCGAGCGCGTCGACCAGTTCGGCCGACTCGGCCACCGGCCGGAACCCGCAGAGCGCCTCGAACTCGGTGTACGCCACCAGCAGCTCGGGTTTGTGGTTGCCGTCGACGTAGCTGCGGTGCGCGGCCCCGCGCGGCACGCCCGCCGCGTCCTCGGCCGCGTAGCCGTCAGCAGCCTGCCGCGCGTCGGGATGCGCCTGCAGCGACAGCGAGCGCTCCGCCGCCAGCAGCTTGAGCAGGTACGGCAGCCGCACGCCGAAGCGGTCGAGCGCGTCGGCGCCGAGCAGGTCGCCCGGCGCCGACGCGATCACGTCGGCCAGTGGAACGTCGCCCACCAGGGAGGAGCAGTCGGGATGTGCGCCGACCCACAGCTCGGCCTCGGGGCCCTCGCTGGGCACGGGCCGACCCTGCACCCGCGCGATCACGTCGCGCGAGCCCCACGCGTAGGGCCGGATGCGGTTGTGGAGGCGGCGCACTCGCTCAGCCCTTCTGGTAGTAGATGTCCGGCTCGAGGTAGATGACCTTGGCGATCGGCACGGCCTCGCGGATCCGTGCCTCGGCGGCGTCGATGCCCCTGGCCACCTCGTCCGCGGTCTCGTCGTGCCGGACTGCGATCTTGGCGGCCACCAGCAGCTCCTCCGGACCGAGGTGCAGGGTGCGCATGTGGATCACGCGCTCCACCTCGGGCCCGTTCGTGATGGCGGCAGCGATCGCCTTGACGTGCTCGTCGGTAGCCGACTCGCCCAGCAGCAGGCTCTTCGTCTCCAGCGCCAGCACCACCGCGATGACCACCAGCAACAAGCCGATCATCATAGTGCCCGCGGCGTCCCAGTAGCCGCTGCCGGTGATCAGCGTCATGCTGACGCCGATCAACGCGAAGACCAGGCCCACCAGCGCACCCAGGTCCTCCAGCAGGATCACCGGAAGCTCCGGCGCCTTGGCCCGCCGGACGAATTCCTTCCAGCTCGCCTTGCCGCGCACCGCGTTCGACTCGATGATCGCGGTGCGGAACGAGAAGGACTCCAGGACGATCGCGACCAGCAGCACCGTTACCGGCAGCCACTCCCACTCCGTAATGCCCGTCGGGTGCTGGAACTTGTGGTACGCCTCATAAAGCGCGAACAGGCCACCCACGCTGAACAGGACGATCGACACGATGAACGCGTAGATGTACCGCTCCCGGCCGAAGCCGAACGGGTGCAGCGGCGTCGCCTCCCGCTGGGCCCGGCGGCCGCCGAACAGCAGCAGCACCTGGTTGCCCGAGTCGGCAACCGAGTGGATCGCCTCCGCCAGCATGGACGACGACCCGGACAGGGCCCACGCGATGAACTTGGTGATCGCAATGCCGACGTTCGCCAGCAGCGCCGCGACGATCGCCTTGGTGCCGCCCGACGCGCTCACGCCGACGCCCCGGTGCACCGGCCGACGGCGAACGCCCCGCCGGGACGCCCGCTCATTCCGCACATGTAGTTGTTGAGCCCGCTTCGCTCGCTCACTTGCGCAACTGCTCCTTCAGCTCCGTGACGGCCGGCACCGCCATCGGATCCAGGCCATGCCCGAGGCCGAGGTAGACCGAGGCGAAGTCAGTCGCCGCGACCAGTGAGGCGAACCGCTCCAGCGCCGATCCGCCTTCGGCGGTGAGCACGTCCACCTCGATCCCGCGCCTCGCCGCGATGTCCTGCACCACCTCGGCTCGCCGGTCCGTCGTCTGCGCCGCACTGTTCTCGTCGGCGAGCCCACCGTCGCACAGCAGCACCACGCGCAGACGAGGGGGGTCGGCCGTCACGTCGTCAAGCTCGGGATCAGCGAAGATGTCCCGCTCCAGCGCGGCGAGCGCGCCGAAGACACCGTCGAGCAGGCCCACCCGGCCACGCCCGGCCTCGCCGAGCGCGTCGGTGACGACCGGGTAGCGGGCGTTCGCGGAGAGCATGTCGCCGTAGCGCACCGCGGCCACCGCGGCCAGCGGCGAGTCGCCCCAGATGACCGGGACCGAGCCGGCCATGTTCAGGGCCAGCGTCTTCGCGCGGTTGACGAACGTCTCCGCGGTGGGCCGACAGCGGTCGGCGTCCTGGTCCAGGCGCACCGCCGTCTCGGCCAGGTCAGCCTCGTTGACCTTGACCAGGCCCAGCGCGCGGGCCGCCATCAGCACCGGCACCGTCAGACCCCAGAGGTTCGCCCGTGCCGCGCCGCGGCGCGGCACCGGGATGAACGGGGCGCGGTAGCGCTCGGCCACCGACTGCAGCGGCGAACCCGGCGCACCGATGCCCACCAGCCGCGCACCCCGCCGGCCCGCCGCCTCGGCCACGGCCAGCGCCTCCGGCGACCGGCCCGACGCCGACACCGCGATCACCACGTCGGCCGCGCCGATCCAGCCCGGCACCTCCACGCTGCGGTGGGTCAGCACCGGCACGAGGCAGCGCGGCCCCGCGATGGTGGCCAGGATGTCACCGGTACGCGCGGCCGTGCCCGCACCGACCACCACGACCGCCCGCGGCCGGCCCTCGTCGGCGAGGTGGCTCAGGTCGGTCTCGGCGGCCAGCGTGGTGGCCTCCCGCACCTGCGCGCCCGCCGACGCGATGGCCCGGAGCATGCCCCCAGGGTCCCGTGCGGCCAGCGCCGGCGCGTTGTCCAGCAGCGCCTCGTCGAAGAACCGGTTGCCGCGCACACCCGCGGCACCCTCGATCGGGCCGGCCATCACTCACCCGCCGGGGCGGTGAGCACCTCGTCGAGCAGCAGCACCGGCAGCCCGTCCCGCACCGGGTAGACCCGGCTGCAGGAGGTGCAGGTCAGCGTCTGCGCCTCGGGGTCGTAGGTCAGCGGCGCATGGTCCTCGGCCGGGCAGGCGAGGACTTCGAGCAGTTGCGGGGCGAGCGACACGTCGGGCTCCTTCAGAAATCGCTGGCTGAGCTCTGAACATGGCTCGTGCCGGCGCGCCGCCGTCGCGGCGCGCCGAGCGACTCCCCACGTTCCGCCAGCAGCCTACCCACGGACCAGCTTCAGCACCTCGTCGCGCAGCTCCGACATCCGCTCCGGCGTCGGTGCCTCGACGTTGAGCCGCAGGAGCGGCTCGGTGTTGGAGGCACGCAGGTTCACCCAGCTGCCGTCGCCGAAGGCCACGGTCAGCCCGTCCAGCTCGTCCTGCTCCTCGCCCGAGAAGTGCGCACGCACCTGCGACAGCTTCGCGCTCTGGTCCGCCACCACCGAGTTGATCTCACCCGAGGAGGTGTACCGCTCGAACTGCGCGCCCAGCACCGACAGCGGGCCGTCCTGCTCGCCCAGCGCCGCCAGCACGTGCATCGCGGCCAGCATGCCGGTGTCGGCGCCCCAGAAGTCGCGGAAGTAGTAGTGCGCCGAGTGCTCGCCGCCGAAGACCGCACCGGTGGTCGCCATCTCCGCCTTGATGAAGGAGTGCCCCACCCGCGTACGGACCGGGACGCCGCCGTGTTCGCGCACGATCTCCGGCACCGCCGCCGAGGTGATCAGGTTGTGGATGATCACGGCCCCGGGGTGCTTGGCCAGCTCCCGCGTCGCGACCAGCGCGGTCACCGCCGACGGGGACACCGGTGCGCCCTCGGCGTCGACCACGAAGCAGCGGTCGGCGTCGCCGTCGAAGGCCAGGCCCAGGTCGGCCCCGTGCTCGCGCACCGCCGCCTGCAGGTCCACCAGGTTCGCCGGCTCCAGCGGGTTGGCCTCGTGGTTCGGGAACGAGCCGTCCAGCTCGAAGTACAGCGGCACGATGTCCAGCGGCAGCGCCGGCAGCACCGCGTCGCCGAGCACCGCGGGCACGGTGTACCCGCCCATGCCGTTGCCCGCGTCGACGACCACCTTCAGCGGCCGGATCCCGCTCAGGTCCACCAGCGTGCGCAGGTGCGCCGCGTAGTCGGCCAGCATCTCGCGGGTCTCGAAGTCACCCGCGGGCGCGGGCATCTCGGCGCGCGTGTCCAGCAGCTCCTGCGCCCGCTCGCGGATCGCGGACAGCCCGCTGGCCTGGCCGACCGGCTTGGCCCCGGCGAAGCAGAGTTTGATGCCGTTGTACTGGGCCGGGTTGTGGCTCGCGGTGAACATCGCGCCGGGCAGGCCGAGGATGCCGGACGCGTAGTACAGCAGGTCGGTCGAGCCGAGACCCGCGTTGATCACGTTGATGCCCTCGGCGCGTACGCCGTCGGTGAAGGCCTTGACCAGCGACGGCCCGGAGTCGCGCATGTCGTGCGCGACCACGATGGTTCCGCGGTCCTCCCCCAGCGCCCGCAGCGTCTGCGCGAACGCCCGGCCCAGCGCACCGGCCACCGGCTCGTTCAGCTGGTCCGGCACGGTGCCGCGAACGTCGTAAGCCTTGACGATCTGGGACAGGTCAGACACAACATCTCCTTAAGCCTCAGCAATCTGCTTCACCCTAACCACCGCAAGTTACGTACCCCGCTCGGGCGGACACCGACCCTTTGGATCTTGTGCAGTTCGTGTCGTCCTGGCAACACGAACTGCACAAGATTCACTCAGCCCACCCGGCGGCGCGGAGCGCGGCCCGTAATTGAGTAACGACGCGAGCGGGATCGGAGCGCAGCAACCAGGCCGGAAACCGCAGCACCCGATCCCCCTGCAGCCAGACCTCGTTCTGCCGCAGCATGTCCGCCGCCCAGTGCCGCTCGTCCATGTGGTGGGCGCCGTCGACCTCGACGTGCAGCCGGAACCGGCGCCAGTACGCGTCCAGGTAGCGGTTGCGCCCCGCCGCGTCCTTGCGGCGCTCCTGCAGATCCGGCACCGGCAGTCCGTGCCGCGCGCACAACTTGACCAGGTCGATCTCGCTCAGCGCCGTCGCCCCACCCGCCGCGAGCCGCGCCGTCTCCAGCACCAGTGCCCGGCGCCGGAAGCGCGGCAGCCGCAGCGCCACCTCGGTGATCTCGTCCGGCAGCACCCGCCGCTGCTGGCAGGCGGCCGCCACCAGTGACCGCGCCTCATCGTCGTCCAGCGCCCACCCGGCCGCATCCACCACCGACCGCGCCATCGAGGTACGCTGCGGCCGACCGGCCTGAACGTCCTGCTCCGGCAGCAGCGTGGTGCGATGCACACGCACCGCGGGCATGTCGATCGGAGCGCCGCGCGACGACGGCGCGGCCGCGCGGCGCTGAGCGGGCACCAGTACATCGGTCACCGCACGCCGGAACCTGCCGCGAAGCCCGCCGCACCGCGCGGAGGCCAACCCCGCCAGCACCGCGCCAGGACCGGCGGCCAGCACCGCCGCCCAGTTGGCCTGTTCTTCGGTTATCCCGGCCGTTCCGGCGACCAGCACCCCACGGCTGATCCGCCGCCACCGGCCCGTGCTCAGCAGATGCCGTACCTTGCCCGGGCTGAGCAGCGCCCGCGCCTGCGCGGTGCTGATCACTCCGCGCTGCTCGAACAGGAGCCACTCGATCTCGCCGGCATCAGGCACCGGAACGGATGCCTGCCGCTCCCACCCACCGGCATCGGACCGCAGAGAAGACATCCGCCGACCCCACCACGGATCTTGTGCGGTTGGTGTCGCTGGAGCGACACCAACCGCACAAGATTCACGACTAAAGCTGGAGGCCGGTCAGGACGAGGACGCGGGGGTCGGTGTAGTCGTCCATGGCGCTGCGCAGGCCCTCGCGGCCGGTGCCGGAGCCCTTCACGCCGCCGTACGGCATCTGGTCGGCGCGGAACGACGGCACGTCACCGACGATCACACCACCGACCTGCAGTGTCGCGTGCGCCGTGAACGCCGTCTGCAGGTTGCTGGTGAACACGCCCGCCTGCAGGCCGAACGCCGAGTCGTTGACCGCTGCGAACGCGGCGGTGTCGGAGTCCACCGTGGAGACGACGAGCACCGGACCGAACACCTCGTCACAGGCGACCTTGGCGTCGGCGGGCACGTCGGCCAGCACGGTCGGGGCGTACGTCGCACCGTCACGCGTACCCCCGACCAGCACTTTCGCGCCGGCCGCGACGGCCTCGTCCACCCAGGCCTGCACCCGCTCCGCGGCCGCCTCGCTGATCATCGGCCCGACCTGCGTGTCGGCCGCGGCCGGGTCGCCGGTCTTGAGACCCCGCACCGCCTCGACGAGCTGGGGAACGAATGCCGGAACCTGGTCGCGGTGCACGATCACCCGCTGCACCGCGATGCAGCTCTGCCCGGCCTGGTAGTTGCCGAACAGGGCGATGCGCTGGGCCGCCCAGGCCAGGTCGGCGTAGTCGCCGCAGACCACCGCGGCGGCGTTGCCGCCCAGTTCCAGGGTCACGTGCTTGTGCGGCACCGCGGCCTGGATCGACGCGCCTACCGGGCCGGACCCGGTGAACGAAACGACCGGCAGCCGCGGGTCGGCGACCAGCGCCGCGGCGCGCTCGTTGGGCACCGGCACCACGGAGAACATGCCCGCGGGCAGCTCGGTCTCGGCCAGCAGCTCGCCGAGCAGCAGCGCGGACAGCGGGGTGGCCGGGGCGGGCTTGACGACGATCGGCGCGCCGACCGCGATCGCCGGGGCGACCTTGTGCGCGACCAGGTTCAGCGGGAAGTTGAACGGGCTGATGCCCAGCACCGGGCCCTTGGGGAAGCGCCGCACCACGGCCATCCGCCCGGCCGCGGCCGGGTCGGTGTCCAGGCGCATCAGCTCGCCGGAGAAACGGCGCGCCTCCTCGGCGGCCCAGCGGAACGTCGACACGGCGCGACCCAGCTCGGCCTTGGCCCACATGAGCGGTTTGCCGTTTTCGGCGCTGATGAGCGCGGCGACCTCGTCGCCCCGCTCGGCGAGCCGCCGGCTCACGTGGTCGAGGGCGGCGGCGCGCGCCGCGGCGGGCAGCCGGGCGGCTTCACCGGCCACCTTCGCGGCGGCTGCTACCGCGTTTTCGACCTGCTCAGGCGTAGCGTTGGCGGTCTGACCGACCACGCGCCCGTCGTAGGGACTGCGAACAACAACGAGATCATCACTGGTCTCCGGGGAACCGGCGATCCAGTACGGGGTCCGATCGGCCATATGCCCACCCTAACGCACGGAAACAGTTGCTCAAGACCCTTGCTCGACACGGATTTCGTCGCGAAGATAGCCGTATGCCACCGATGACAGAGAAATTGGCCAACTTTATCAACGGGAAGTACGTAGCTCCGGTGGACGGCGGCTACGCGGATCTCATCGACCCGTGCACCGGGCAGATTCTCGCCGAGACCCCGGTCTCCGGGAAGCAGGACGTCGAGGACGCCATGGCCGCGGCGGCCGCCGCGTTCGAGGTCTGGCGGGACACCACGCCCAGCGAGCGGCAGAAGGCCCTGCTGAAGATCGCGGACGCGGTCGAGGCCCGCGCCGACGAACTGGTCGCCTTGGAGAGCCGCAACACCGGCAAGCCGCTGCACCTGACCGCGAGTGAGGAGCTGCCGCCCGCGATCGACCAGCTCCGCTTCTTCGCCGGCGCCGCCCGGCTGCTGGAGGGCCGCTCGGCCGGCGAGTACATGGCGAACATGACCAGTTACGTGCGCCGCGAGCCGATCGGCGTCTGCGCGCAGGTCACACCCTGGAACTACCCGCTGATGATGGCCGTGTGGAAGTTCGCGCCGGCGATCGCCGCGGGCAACACCGTGGTGCTCAAGCCGTCGGACACCACGCCGATGTCGACCCTGCTGCTGGCCGAGATCGCCGCGGAGTTCCTGCCGCCGGGCGTGCTCAACGTGGTCTGCGGTGACCGCGACACCGGCCGCGCCCTGGTCGCGCACCCGACGCCCGCGCTGGTCTCCATCACCGGTTCCACCCGGGCCGGTTCCGAGGTCGCCGCGTCGGCCGCGCCCGCACTCAAGCGCACCCACCTGGAGCTGGGCGGCAAGGCCCCGGTGATGGTGTTCGACGACGCCGACATCGACGCGGCCGCCGAAGGCATCGCGATCGCCGGGTTCTTCAACGCCGGGCAGGACTGCACCGCGGCGACCCGGGTGCTGGTCACCGAGGGGGCGTACGACGCGTTCGTGGCGGCCCTCACCGAGCAGGCCCGCAACCTCAAGACCGGCGCGCCCGACGACGAGGACGTGCTCTACGGCCCGCTCAACAACGCCAACCAGCTCGCCAAGGTCACCGGCTTCATCGAGCGGCTGCCCGCGCACGCCCGGGTCACCGCCGGCGGCGAGCGCGTCGGCGATCGGGGCTGGTTCTTCGCGCCGACCGTCGTCGCCGACCTGGTCCAGGGCGACGAGATCGTCACCGACGAGGTGTTCGGCCCGGTCATCACCGTGCAGAAGGTCGCCGACGAGGCCGAGGCGCTGCGCTACGCCAACGACTGCCGCTACGGGCTGGCCTCCAGCGTCTGGACCGCCGACCACGGGCGGGCGATGCGGCTGAGCAAGCGGCTGGACTTCGGCTGCGTGTGGGTGAACACCCACATCCCGCTGGTCGCGGAGATGCCGCACGGCGGTTTCAAGCAGTCCGGGTACGGCAAGGACCTGTCCGCGTACGGCCTGGAGGACTACACCCGGGTCAAGCACGTCATGCACAACATCGGAGAATGATCTTGAGTGCCTCCTCTGAGATCCACGCCCGCCGCGTGGACGCGGTGGCCCGCGGCGTCGGCTCGGTGCTGTCCTCCTACGTGGACCGCGCCGGCGGTGGCACGCTGACCGACGTCGACGGGCGGGAGTGGATCGACTTCGCGGCCGGCATCGCCGTCACCAACGTCGGCAACAGCGCCCCCGCGGTCGTCGCGGCGGTACGCGAGCAGGTCGAGCGCTTCACGCACACCTGCTTCATGGTCACCCCGTACGAGTCGTACGTGTCGGTGTGCGAGCAGCTCAACCAGCTGACGCCGGGCGACTTCGCGAAGCGCTCGGCGCTGTTCAACTCCGGCGCGGAGGCGGTGGAGAACGCGGTGAAGATCGCCCGGTACGCCACCGGGCGGTCCGCGGTGATCGTGTTCGAGCACGGCTACCACGGCAGGACGAACCTGACCATGGCGCTGACCGCGAAGAACATGCCGTACAAGCACGGCTTCGGGCCGTTCGCGCCGGAGGTGTACCGGGCGCCCATGTCCTACCCGCTGCGCGACGGCCTGACCGGCGAGCAGGCCGCGGCCCGCGCCATCGACGTGATCACCACGCAGGTCGGCGCGCAGAACGTGGCCGCGATCGTGATCGAGCCGATCCAGGGCGAGGGCGGCTTCGTGGTGCCCTCGCCCGGCTTCCTCCCCGCACTGGCGTCCTGGGCGTCGGCGAACGGGGCGCTGTTCGTCGCCGACGAGATCCAGACCGGCTTCTGCCGTACCGGCGACTGGTTCGCGTCCGAACACGAGCAGGTGGTGCCCGATCTGATCACGACGGCGAAGGGCATCGCGGGTGGCCTGCCGCTGGCCGCCGTGACGGGCCGGGCTGACGTGATGGACGCGGTGCACGTCGGCGGGCTCGGCGGCACGTACGGCGGCAACCCCCTCGCCTGCGCCGCCGCGCTCGCCTCCATCCAGACCATGCGCGATCTGGACCTGAACGCCGCAGCCCGGCGCATCGGCGCGACACTCACCGACCGGCTCACCACGCTCGCCGACAAGTATCCGCAGATCGCGGAGATCCGCGGCCGCGGCGCGATGATCGCCATCGAGCTCAACAAGCCCGGCACCCCGGACCCGGACCCGATCCTCACCGGAGCCGTGAACAAGGCCTGCCACGCCGCCGGCCTGCTGACCCTGACCTGCGGCACCTGGGGCAACGTCTTCCGCTTCCTCCCACCCCTGGTCATCTCCGACACCGACCTCGACCGCGGCCTCACCATCCTCGACCAAGCCTTCGCCACCACCACCTGACCCAAACAAAGGAAGGGCACCTTCTTAACGCTATGCGTTATAGAAGGTGCCCTTATTAACACTGCCCGCGGCTTGACCAGGGCGAAAGCACCGCACGCGGCCCGCCCTTCACCGTGCCACCCGGCACCGGCCGCGCCTGAGTCAGCCCCGGATGTCCGCCCCCAAAGCCCCAGCTCAGCCCCTATGCCGCGTTAAGAAGGGCACCTTCCTCTACCTATAGCGATGTGAAGGTGCCCTTCCTTCTAAAACGGCCAGGTGGTGGACTCGCCGGATTCGATGAGCGGGATCATCGAGAAGGCGGCGTCGGTGAGACCGCCGAAGGTGTAGCGCTTGCCCGCGACGGGCGTGTGGCCGAGGCGGTAGCCGGCCAGGTTCCAGGTGTAGACCGGGACCCGGGCGGGCACCGCCGCTGCCACGTCGGCGCTGCCGTGCCAGTGCGCCTGCTCGTCGGTGAGGATGACGACCCGGTCGTGGCCCGCGTGGTGCTTGCGGACCGCGTGCTCGGTCGACGTCCCGCCGCCGAAGAACCAGCCGCCGTCCTTGAACCGCTGCACGGCCTTGAGCACCGACTCGCCCGGACGCAGGTCGAAGACCTTCGTGTCGTGGGAGAACGACACGACTGTCGCGTCGGCCGCCCGTGCCGCCAGCGCCAGGCCGAACATCGTCGCGGCATCCCAGCAGCGCAGCGAGCCGTCCCGGCTGAAGGTGCTGTTCATCGACCCCGAGGTGTCGACGAGGATCAGCGTGCGCCCGCCCAGCCGGGGCACGTTGCCCAGCGCGAACTGCAGCGCCTTCTCCAGCGGGTACGCCCAGCGCAGGCTCGGCGCCGCGTTGTACGCCGACAGGAAGCGCATCGGCAGCACCCGCGACCGGTCCACCTCGTCCGGGTCGCACAGCTTCGCCGCCACCGCGGCCGCGACCTCGTCGCTCACCCCGGCCTGGTCGAAGTTGCGCAGGTTGCGCAGCAGCGCCAGGTAACCCATGGACGGGATCACCGCGGACCACGCCGCCGCGTCCAGCGGGCCCTGCCGCCAGCCCGCGAGCGCCTCCCACGTCATGCCCGCCGCGGCCAGCGTCTGCGGGTCGAGCACGGCGGCACGCTGCTCGACCGGCAGCGCCATCAACGCGGCACGGGCACGCAGCACGGACAGCGCCTCCGGAATCGGGTTGTCCCGCTGGTGGCGGCGGTCCAGCGCGTGCCGGAACAGCTCCCCCTGGGCCGCGTCGCGCGGGCTCGGGTGGGTCAGCTCCAGCACGTCCGCGAAACGCAGCGCATGGCTGTCCGAGTCGTACTTGAGCAGGCTGCGCTCGTGGTAGAGGCGCACCGCCGCGTCGGCGACACCGCGCTTGACCGGCTTGGGCAGCGCCCGGCCATACGCGGACAGCCAGTACGCGAGGGCCTCGCCGGGCTCGTCGGCCCGCTGCAGCGCCGCGTCCACGATCGCCCGCGAACCGGGGATACCCGCCGCGACCTGGGCCTTCGCACCCTCCAACGCGGCCACCACCGAGGCGCTGCGCAGGTTGGCCCCGAGCCGCAGCCACGGCACGAAGCGCGCGAACCACGCCGGGTCGACGACGGCGACCTTCGCCACCAGCTCACGGAACCGGTTGTCGCGGGCGTCGGCGCGCTCGTAGAAGGTCTGCTCGCCGACCATGTTGGACACGGACAGCAGGAACAGCTCCAGCTTCGGCTCCCGGGCATATCCGGGCGCGCCCTCGGCGGTCACCCCGGCCGAGCGCTTGATCAGCGTCGACAGGTTGAACTTGGCCATGATGTCCCCTCCCCCGGGGGTTTTCGGGCGCGCGAAACCCATCCGGGAGTACGGGAGGGGAGACGCGCCTCCCGAGATCGGACCGGCGGCGGTCTTGCCGGTTTCGAACCGGCTTCACCCAGAGAAGTAACCGCTGCCAACGCACCGGGAGGTGCGGAGATCAATGTAGGCGCGTGACGCCTTGGCGGGCAACGGGTTTGCCGACGGGCCCGCTCGTGCCATCGTGGTCGCCATGTCGGGCATCCGGATCTGGCTCGCCGCCACGGCGAACATCGCCGACCTGGCCCGTCACGCCGTGGGCGAAGTGCTCGACGCCGACCCTCAGGTGATCGGGATCGGCCGCGAGCCCGCCGGCCGACCGTTCGTGGTCGGCATGCCCGGCCTGCACCTGGCGGTCAGCCACACCCCGAACCTGGCGGCCGTTGCCGTCACCGCACTCGGCCCGGTGGGCGTCGACGTCGAGCCGATCCGCCCGCTCCCCGCTTCCGAGCTGGCCCGGCGCTGGTTCTCCGGGTCGGAGGCCGACTGGGTCGCCCGGCACCCTGCGGACTTCCTGCTGCTGTGGACCCTGAAGGAGGCCGTCGGCAAGGCCCTCGGGGTCGGGCTGCGCGGCGACGGCCTGCGCCGCCCGATGCCGCTGCCCCCGGCCGCAACGTTGACCGCGACGGTGTCGGGGCTGCCGTCGATGGTGGTGGCCGCGCGAATCCACGACGGGTTGGCGCTCGGCCTCGCCTGCGACTCGCGGGCGGCACTCGGCGCCCCGGTCGCGATCTCGGTCGTCGCGCCTTTCAGCCCGTCCTGACCCCTTCGCAGTTCGGCCGCGCACCCGCTCCCGTCGCGGCGCTCACCTCGACCGGAGCAACGACGCCCTGGCTGTGCCGCACTTTCCCCGAAACTGCACGATGAAGCCCGGGCTTTCCCGTACTTTCCCCGAAACTGCAGTTCAGGCAGCGGCGGCAAGCGCGGCGGGAGTCAGCGGAACGCGGCACGCCCGAGATCAAGTCGGTGACGGCGTGGTGGTCCCGTCGCCGGGACCTGGTGCTCTGCCCCTGAGCTACCGCCGTCCTGACGGACGGCGAGCGGGATTCGAACCCGCGACCTCCCCGTTATAAGCGGAGTAGCCGTAACCTGCGCACCGGGCGTGCCGTGTTCGTCTTCCGAGATCTATGTCGGCTGCGGAAATGGCCATTGCTCTGCCATCTGAGCTACCGGACCCGAAGGTCCAGGCGGGGCTCGAACCCGCGCCCTATGGATTAAGAAGTATCCGCTGCCTGCGCACCGGGAGACGCAGGTCCAACCTAGATCCGCCCGCCCGCCGCGGCAACGGAATTCCCGCCGGGTACATATACCGCCGCCGACGCCGCGCGGCCCGAGATCGAGGGGGCGACGGAGTCCCGTCTCCGGGAGCACTTCACAGGCCGCACCAGCGGCCTCCATGGTGTATCCGTCACCGGCGCACCGGGCGCGCCGCGTGGACGCCTCCCGAGATCAGAAGTCGGCGGCGGCACAACCTGCTGCTCTGCCAATTGAGCTACCGGACCCGAAGATCCGCGCGGGACTCGAACCCGCAACCTGCAGGGCCAGAAGTATCCGCTGCCTGCGCACCGGGAGGCGCGATGATCACTCTAGGCCCGCGGCGCGGGTGGAGCAACGAACTTCCGGGGCAGCCGCGTGCTCCCTCGGGCACATCCCGCCTGAGCGCGGACATGCCCGAGGGAGCACCGAACGGCTGTCAGGCGGCGATCTCCTCGCGGGCCGCCTGGGTCACCGCCCGAAAGGGCTGCTGGTCACGCATGCCCCAGGGGGAGCCGTACGCCGTCAGCAGGTCCAGGAACGGCACCGGGTCGAGCGCCTCGGGGCCGAGCACCCCGACACCCTTCCACTCGCCCGCGGCCAGCAGCTCCAGCGCGACGACGGGGTTCACCGCGGTCTGCCACACCACCGCCTGGTGGCCGTACTCGCGCATGGACCACTCGTTGTCGACGACGTGGTAGAGGTACATCTCCCTGGGCCGGCCGTCGAGGCCCCTGCCCTTGACCCAGGTGCCGGCGCAGGTCTTGCCCTTCATCCGGGAGCCCAGCGTGGCGGGGTCGGGCAGCTGCGCGGCGAGCACGTCGCGCGGCGAGACCATGACCGCCGACTTGCCGCCGCCGATGGCGATCGGCCTGGTGGAGTCGAGACCGAGCTTGTGCACGGTCTTCAGGATCTCGATGAACTCGGTGCCGAGGCCGTACTTGAAGGTCACCCGCCTGGCGTCGACCCAGCGCGGGATGAGCAGCACCTCCTCGTGCTCCACGTTGACGCACTCGACCGGGCCGATGCCCTCGGGGAAGTCGAACACCTCGGGCTCGCTGAACGGGGCGGTGGTGAACCAGCCGCGCTCGCGTTCCCAGATGATCGGCGGGTTGAGGCACTCCTCGATGGTGGTCCAGATGGAGAACGACGGGGCGAAGTCGAAGCCCTCGACGGTGATGTTGGACCCGTCCCGTACCCCGATCTCGTCGATCTCGGAGAACAGGTGGTCGGCGGCGTACCGGGCGAAGATGTCGGACAGGCCGGGTTCGACGCCGATGCCGACGAGCGCGAGCCGGTCGGCGGCCTCCCAGGCGACGGCCTTGCCGAACTGCTGCTCGCCGAGCACCACACCGGTCTGGGTGTACGGGTCGGTCGGGTGCGGCCGGGACAGCGACATGGCCATGTCGAGATAGTCCGCACCGGCTAGATAGGCCCCGTCGAAGATCGGCATGACGAAGCGGGGGTCGACCGCGTTGAGCACGTGCGTGATGCCGTGCTCGCGGCACAACCGGGCGACGTCTTCGGCCAGCGAGGCATCGAGCCTCGCCGCGACGAACCGGTCGCCGAGCCCGGAGACGGCCCGTTGGGCGCGCTCCAGGGAGTAGTCGGCCACCACCATGAGCTGGAAGAAGTCACGGCGAGCGGCGATGGCGGCTGCTGCACTGCCGACGCCCCCGGCGCCGACCAGCAGGATACGCATAAAAGTCCCTTCAACACGTGGCAACGGATGCCACGAAACGACTTGATTCAGGTGTGTTGCCGGATCCCCGCAGGCCGGGGACGGCGGAACGGAAGCGTCAGGAGTCGAAACCGAGACCGGCATGGTCGAGCGTGCGCAGCCACAGGTTGCGGCGTCCCTGGTGCTCGTCGGCGCGGGCCAGTGACCAGCGGGTCAGCTGGATGCCGAGCGAGCGCAGCGGTTCCGGCGGCAGCGGCCAGGGCTTGGACCGTACGAAGTCCAGCCTGGTGCGTTCCGTGGACTGCCCCGCCAGGTGGTCGAGCATCACCTGCGCGCCGAAGCGGGTCGCGCCCACGCCCAGTCCGGTGTAGCCGGCCGCATAGGCCAGCCGGCCGCCGAAGGCGGTGCCGAAGAAGGCGCAGAAGCGGGTGCAGGTGTCGATCACCCCGCCCCAGCTGTGCGTGAACCGCAGCCCTTCCAGCTGCGGGAACGTGGTGAAGAAGTGCTCGGCCAGCCGGGTGAAGGTGTCCTGGCGCTGTTCGAGGGTCGGCGCGATCCGGTTGCCGAAGTGGTAGATCGCGTCGTACCCGCCGAACAGGATCCGGTTGTCCGCGGTGAGCCGGTAGTAGTGGAACTGGTTCGCCGAATCGCCCAGCCCCTGTCGGTTGCGCCAGCCCAGGTCACCGAGCTGCGCAGCGGTGAGCGGCTCGGTCATCAGGGCGTAGTCGTACACCGGGATCAGGTAGCGCTTGAGCTTGCGCACCAGCGGTCCGAAAGCACTGGTCGCCAGCGCGGCCCGAGCCGCCCGCACCTCGCCGTGCGGCGTGCGCAGCAGCAGGCCGTCGCGGCCGCTGCTCAGCCCGAGCACCGGGCTGCCCTCGTAGATGCGCACACCCAGGGTCAGGCAGGCCTGTCGCAGGCCCCAGGCCAGCTTCGCCGGGTCGACCATGGCCACCCGGTCGCGGTCCCACCAGCCACCCAGGTAGGTGGGTGAGTCGACCTCGGCCCGCACCTGGTCGCGGTCGAACACCTCGGCGCGGTAACCCATGGCACGGGTCAGCTCCGCCGACTCCTGCAGCCAGTCCAGCTGGTACGCGGAGGTGGCCACCTCCAGCTCACCGGTGCGCTCGAAGTCGCAGTCGATGCCGTACCGGCCCAGCGTGTCCTCGATCTGGTCGAGGTTCTCCCGGCCGAGCCGTTCCAGCTCGGTGATCTCGTCCGGGAAGCGGTCGACTCCGTTGGCGAGCCCGTGTGTGAGGCTCGCGGAGCAGAATCCGCCGTTGCGTCCGGAGGCGGCGTGGCCGCACACCCCCGACTCGAGCAGGACCACGTCGGCCGACGGGTCGCGCTCCTTGGCCAGCAGCGCCGTCCACAGGCCGCTGTAGCCGCCCCCGATGACTGCCAGCTGCGCGGTGGTCGCGCTGGTCAGCGGGGGCACGGGTGCCGGCCGGGAGGGCCGGTCCGTCCAGTACGGCGTCGGCGACGTTTCTGACAGCGCCGACGCCCACAGTTTTGATCCTTTGGCCCGCATGAGCCGATCTCCTCCTTCTACTACCGGGAAGCCTGATTTCAGCTTCTTTTTCCCTGTAAATCCCCAGACAAACGAAATGTCTGGGAATACCAAACGGCCGCCGAGCCGGCTCCCCACGAATCAGGCGTGGGGCCGGTCGGCGGCCGTCAGGAGTTCTAGGACGTCGCGGCGCGGCGGGCGGAGCGGCGACGGGTGCGCAGCTGGCCCGCGATGACGAACGCGAACGAGATCAGGAACATCGCGGTGGCGATGGCGTTGACCTGCGGCGGGATGCCGCGCAGGTTCGAGCCCCAGATGAACATGGGGAACGTGGTGTAGTCGCTGGTGCCGGTGACGAAGTTGGTGATGATGAAGTCGTCGAAGCTCAGCGAGAACGCCAGCAGGGCGGCGGCCACGATGCCGGGCAGCACGAGCGGCAGGATGACCAGACGGAACGCCTGCCACGGCGTCGCGTACAGGTCCATCGCCGCCTCCTGCAGCCTCGGGTCGAGCCCGGCCAGCCGTGCCTTCACGGTGACCACTACAAACGATATGCAGAACATGACATGCGCGATCAGGATCGTCAAGAAGCCCATCGGGATCTGCAGCCCTATGAACAGGGTCAACAGCGAGGTGCCCATGACGATTTCCGGGGTGGCCATCGGCAGGAAGATCAGCGTGTTGGTGCTGCCCCGGCCGATGAAGCGGTAGCGAACCAGGGCAAACGAGATCAAAGTGCCCAGGATGGTGGCGATCACCGTCGCGGACAGGCCCACGTAGATGCTGCGCATCAGCGAGTCGCAGATGCCCGCCGCCCCGCACATGTCGGTCCAGTTGTTCCAGGTGAACTGGAACGTGGCGAAGTCCAGCACGTAGGTCGTGTTGCGGCTGGCCGGCTGGTTGAACGACAGCAGCATGACCACGGCGATCGGCACGAACAGGTAGGCCAGCAGCACGAAGCCGAGCAGCAGCACCCACTTCTCGGCGAGCCAGCGCCAGAACCCGTGCATCAGACCACCTCCTCCGTGCCCGCGGTGCTGACGTAGACCGTCACCAGCACCAGGATCGTCACCATCAGCATCACCGACAGCGCGGACGCGATCGGGTAGTCGTTGACCACCAGGAAGCGCGACTGGATCACGCTGCCGATCATCTGCGTGTTCGGCCCGCCCAGCAGCTGCGCGTTGACGTAGTCGCCGGCCGCCGGGATGAACGTGAGCAGTGTGCCCGCGATGAGACCCGGCATGGACAGCGGCAGCGTCACGCGGAAGAAGCTGCGCACCGGCCCGTGGTAGAGGTCGCGGGCCGCCTCCAGCAGCCGCACGTCCAGCTTGTCGAGGCTGGCGTAGAGCGGCAGCACCATGAACGGCAGGAAGTTGTAGACCAGGCCCGCGATCACCGCGAACTCGGTCGCCAGCAGCCGGCCGTCCGGCGCCAGGAGGTGCGCCCACTTCAGGAAGTCGACCACCGGCCCGCTGTCGGACAGGATCGCCTTCCAGGAGTAGGTGCGCACCAGGTAGCTGGTGAAGAACGGTGCGATCACGCCGACCAGCATCAGGTTCTTCCAGCGCCCGCCCTTGATCGCGATGGCGTAGGCGAGCGGGTAGCCCAGCGCCACGCAGACCACCGTGGTGATCAGCGCGTACCACAGCGAGCGCAGGAACTGGACGTGGAACATCTCCCACGCGTCGGCGTAGTTGGAGAACGCCCAGGCGAACGTGTAGCCGGTCTCGACCGAGCCGCTCGGGTCCCACAGGCTCGCCATGACGAGCTGGAACACCGGATACACGAAGAAGACCGCCAGCCACAGCAGGCCGGGGGCGAGCAGGGCGTACGGGATCCACCGCCGCCGCCGCATCCCGGCCGGCGGTTCGACCGGGATCTCGGTGGCGGCGGCGGGCGTGCCCGACGCCGTGGGCAGCAGGGCGGCCACGTCAGCTCCCCACGAGGAACGAGTGCGCGGGCGACCAGTGCACCGCCACCTCGGCCCCGGGCAGCGCCGGGTGCGCGATGCCGGAGTTGGGCACGAACACCGTCAGCTCGCTGCCCCAGGGGGCGCGCACCAGGTACTGCGTGGAGACGCCGGTGAAGGAGGCGTCGGTGACGACGCCCTGCACCGCCGCGTGGCCCGAGGGCACCGCGGCCAGGCCGTCGGCCAGGTGCAGCTTCTCCGGGCGTACGCCGAGCAGGGCCGTGCCGGAGGTGACCCGGCACCGGGCCGACGGCACCGCCAGCCGGTTGCCGTGCGCGTCGACCGTGACGTGGCCGTCGGCCTGCCCGGTCACCTCCGCTTTGATCAGGTTGGACTGGCCGAGGAAGTTGGCCACGAACGCCGAGGCGGGGAACTCGTACATCTCCGCCGGCGCACCCAGCTGCTCGATCCGCCCCGCCTGCATCACCGCGACCGTGTCGGCCATGGTCATGGCCTCCTCCTGGTCGTGCGTGACGTGCACGAAGGTGATGCCGACCTCGGTCTGGATGCGCTTGAGCTCGATCTGCATCTGGCGCCGCAGCTTCAGGTCGAGCGCGCCGAGCGGCTCGTCGAGCAGCAGCACCTCGGGCTGATTGACCAGGGCCCGGGCCAGCGCCACCCGCTGCTGCTGCCCGCCGGACAGCTGCGCCGGGCGGCGCGTGCCGTACTGCCCCAACTGGACCAGGTCGAGCATCTCGGCGACCTTGCGGCGGGTGTCCGCCCTGTTCTCGCCCTTGCGGCGCAGGCCGAACGCCACGTTGTCCGCGACGTTCATGTGCGGGAACAGCGCGTAGCTCTGGAACACCGTGTTGACCGGCCGCTTGTAAGGGCGCATCCGGGTGATGTCCAGCCCGCCGAGCGTGATCCGCCCGGCGGTCGGCTCCTCCAGACCGGCCACCATGCGCAGCGTGGTGGTCTTGCCGCAGCCCGACGCGCCGAGCAGCGCGAAGAACGAGCCGTCCGGAATGGTCAGGGTGAGATCGTCGACGGCGGTGAAGCCGCCGAACGTCTTGGTGACGTTCTCGATGCAGAGGTCCTGGTCGGTCAACCTGTCACGCCCCGATCGCTGCCTGGAACTTGCCCGCGTACTCCTTCTCCTCCGCCTCGGTCAGCGGCTTGAAGATCTTGATCTTCGCCTGCATCGCGGCGTCGGGGAAGATGAGCGGGTTCTGCGCGAGGTCGGGGTCGATCTTGACCATCTCCTCCTGCGCGCCCGCCACCGGGCAGACGTAGTTCACGAACGCGGCCACCTCGGCGGCCACCTTCGGATCGTAGTAGTAGTCGATCAACGCCATCGCGTTCGCCGCGTGCGGCGAGGTGATCGGGATCATCGCGTTGTCCGACCAGAGCATCATGCCCTCGTCCGGGCTGACCAGCTTGATCTTGTCGTTGTCGAAGCCGAGCTGGATCACGTCACCGGACCACGCGATGCAGGCGGCGATGTCGCCCTTGGCCAGATCCTGCACGTAGTCGTTGCCGGTGAAGCGGCGGATCTGCCCCGAGGCCACGGCGGCCTTCAGCTTCTCCAGCGCCACGTCGAAGTCGGCGGTGGTGAAGTTGCCCGGGTCCTTGCCGTCGGACATCAGCATGAAGCCCATGGTGTCGCGCATCTCGGTGAGGCAGGTGACCTTGCCCTTCAGGTCGGGGCGGGTCAGCAGCTCGTCGACGGTGCGCACCTCCTTGGCCACCGCGGTGTTCACGCCGATGCCGGTGAGGCCCGACTGCCACGGCGCGGCGTACTCCATGTTCGGGTCGAACTGGCGGCTGCGCAGCGCCGGGGACAGGTTCTTCAGGAACGTCGCGACCTTGTCGGGGTTGAACTTGGCCGCGAAGCCGTTGCGGATGAACGTGGCCGCCATCCAGTCGGTGAAGACCACGAGATCCCGGTCGATCGGCTGGCAAGCCGCGAGCTGCGTCCGGATCTTGCCGTAGAACTCGCTGTTGTCGTTGATGTCGGCGGTGTAGGACACGTCGAGGCCGGTCTTGGCTTTGAACGCGACCAGCGTCGGGTGGACCTCGGCGTTCTTCTCGTCCTCGTCCATGTAGCCGAGCCAGTTCGAGAATGCGACCTTGCGCTCGGTCGCCGACACGTCGGCCACGGTGCAGAGCGGGCCGGCGGACGGGCCGGCGGTGTTGCCGTTGGTGCCCTTGGTGCCGCAGGCGGCGAGCGCACCGCCGGCCGCCGCGAACGCCCCACCGGCGAGGGCCCCGCGCAGCACGGTCCGGCGCGACGGCATGGCCGCCAGCACTGCCTGGGCCTGCGGGGAGAGTGGTATACGACGAGCCATCGAACGTTCCTTCACTGCCGGAGGGGTGTACAGGCGCAGATATCACTTACTGACTGAAGACGGTGCGGTGCCACGGCTTCGCGGCGACCGCGGTGGTGTCGTACATGACGTGCTTGATCTGGGTGTACTCGTCGAACGAGTACGTGGACATGTCCTTTCCGAAGCCGGAGCGACGGTAACCCCCGTGTGGCATCTCGCTGATGATCGGGATGTGGTCGTTGACCCACACACATCCGGCGCGCAGCTCGCGCGTGCCCCGCAGCGACCGGTGGACGTCCCGTGTCCACACGCTCGCGGCCAGGCCGTACGGCGTGTCGTTGGCCAGTGCCACACCCTCATCATCGGCGTCGAACGGCAGCACGACCAGCACCGGGCCGAAGACCTCGTGCTGGACGATCTCGCTGTCCTGGGCGGCGTCGACGACCAGCGTGGGCGCGTAGTAGGCGCCGTGCGCCAGGCCCTCGGGCACCCGCCCGCCCGCCACGACCTTGGCGCCCGCCGCGCGGGCCCGGTCGACGAAGCCCGCCACCCGGTCGCGCTGGGCGAGGCTGATCAGCGGGCCGATGTCGGTCGCCGGGTCGCGCGGGTCGCCGGGGCGTACGCCCTCGAACAGCTCGGCGACCCGGGCCACGAACCGGTCGTAGAGCGGCCGCTGCACGTAGGCGCGGGTGGCCGCGGTGCAGTCCTGACCGGAGTTGATCAGTGATCCGGCCACCGCGCCCTGCGCCGCGGCCTCCACGTCCGCGTCGTCGAAGACCAGGAACGGGGCCTTGCCGCCCAGCTCCAGGTGCACGCGCTTGACCGCGCCCGCGGCGGTCGCGCCGATCCCCCGGCCGACTGCGGTGGAGCCGGTGAAGCTGACCATGTCCACGTCGGGGTGCGCGACCAGCGCCGCCCCGGCCGTCGGGCCGCGCCCGGTGACCACGTTGACGACACCCGCCGGGATGCCCGCGTCCAGGCAGGCCTGCGCGAACATCACGCTGGTCAGCGGGGTCAGCTCGGCGGGCTTGAGCACGATGGTGTTGCCCGCCGCGATCGCGGGCAGGATCTTCCAGGCCGCCATCTGCAGCGGGTAGTTCCACGGCGAGATCGAACCGACCACGCCGATCGCCTCGCGGCGCACGTAGCTGGTGTGATCGGAGGAGTACTCCCCTGCCGCCTTGCCCTGCAGGTCACGTGCGGCACCCGCGAAGAAGGCGGTGTTGTCGATCGTGCCCGGCACGTCGAACTCGGTCGCCAGGCGCACCGGCTTGCCGGTCTGCGCCACCTCGGCGGCCACGAAGTCCGCGGCCCGCTCGGACAGCAGCGCGGCCAGCCGGTGCAGCGCCCCGGAGCGCTCGCCCGGCGTCGCGCCGGACCAGCCGGGAAAAGCCGCCCGCGCGGCTGCCACGGCCGCTTCCACATCTTCCTGACCAGCGAGTCCGTACTCCGCCACGGTGCTACCGTCGGCGGGGTCGACCACGGCGAAGCGCTCACCCGACGTACCGTCGGCGACCCGGTCACCGATCACGTTCGGCGAAAAGCCGGCCATATCGCCTCCCACTGTCAGATGTTCAACAACCCGTGGCGCGACGATCCTGACATGACGTGCGCCACATGACAAGGGATTCCGTGGCGAATCTGGAGTGGGACTACGGATTCCGGCACCCAATATCGCGACTTGATGACGTTTCCGTTACAAGGGTGGCCGCCAAGTGCCGGAATCGTCTGCCTCGTAGCGATACGATGCGCGGGCCGGATCATCACCCTGCGATCCCCCTCTGCGTACGCCCCAGGAGGCCTCATTGCCGACGCCCGCCGACTCCGCCGCGCCGCGCGGTGTCATCCGCCGCCGCCACCCTCAACTCAACCACGCCAACCACGCGCTACTCGACGACATCGCGAAGCAGATCATCGAGCAGCTGCAGGAGGACGGCCGCAGACCGTACGCGACCATCGGCCGCGCGGTCGGCTTGAGCGAGGCGGCGGTGCGACAGCGCGTGCAGCGGCTCATCGACGCGGGCGTCATGCAGATCGTGGCCGTCACCGACCCCCTCCAGCTGGGGCTGGGCCGCCAGGCGATGATCGGCGTCAAGACCACGGGCAACCTCGAGGGCATCGCCGACCGGATCTCCGAGATCGAGGAGGTCGACTACGTGGTGATCACCGCAGGCTCGTACGACCTCCTGCTGGAGGCGGTCTGCCGCAACGACGACCACCTGCTGGAGATCCTGCACGAGGTGCGCGCCGTGGACGGCGTGATCGGCGCCGAGGTCTTCGTCTACCTCAAACTCCGCAAGCAGACCTACTCCTGGGGCACCGGCTCCGCCTGACCCGCCCATCGGCCACCGCGCTCGCGCCTCGCAGCCCCGTTTTACATAGACGCTGGCCTATTACGTCGAGTTTGATCTACAAATACTCGATGTAATAGGCCAGCGTCTATGTACGGGTGGGTCGGGCGGGTCGGGTCGGCGGGGTCAGACGCCCATGACGGCGGAGAACTTGGCCTGGTACTCCTTCTCCTCGGCTTCGCCGAGCGGGGCGAACGCCTTCACGCCGGCCAGCATGGCGGCGTCGGGGAAGATCAGCTTGTTCTCGGCCAGCTCTGGGTCGATCTTGACCATCTCGTCCTGCGCGCCTGCCACGGGGCAGACGTAGTTGACCCAGGCGGCCAGCTCGGCGGCGACCTTGGGGTCGTAGTAGTGGTCGAGCAGCGTCATCGCGTTGCCCGCGTGGGTCGCGGTCACCGGGATCACCGCCGCGTCCGACCAGATGAGCAGGCCCTCGTCGGGCGATACAAACTTGATCTTGTCGTCGTTGAGACCCAGCTGGAGTGCGTCGCCCGACCACGCGATCGCCGCGGCCACGTCGCCCTTGGCCAGGTCCTGGACGTACTCGTTGCCGGTGAAGCGGCGGATCTGCCCGGACTCGACGGCCTTGCGCAGCTTCTCCAGCGCGGTGTCGAAGTCCTCGGGCGTGAAGGCGGCCGGGTTCTTGCCGATCGACGCGATGAGCAGGCCCATCGTGTCCGGCATCTCCATCGGCACGCTGACCTTGCCCTTGAGGTCGGGCCGGGTGAGCAGCTCGTCGACGGTGCGCACCTCCTTGGCCACCCGGGTGTTGACCGCGAAACCGGTCAGCCCCGACTGCCACGGCACCGCGTAGCGCAGCTCCTGGTCGTACGGGCGGGCCTTCAGCGAGGGCAGCAGGTTGCGGCGGTAGTTGGGGGTCTTGCCCGGGTCGAGTTCCTGCGCGAAGCCGTTGCGGATGAACTTGTTGACCATCCAGTCGGAGAACACCACGATGTCGCGGTCGATCGGCTGGCAGGCCCCGAGCTGCGCACGGATCTTGCCGTAGTACTCGTTGTTGTCGTTGATGTCCTCGGTGTAGGACACCTCGATGCCGGTCCGCGCCTTGAAGGCGGCCAGCGTGGGGTGGCGCTTCTCGTCGTTCTCGTCCACGTCCAGGTACTGCACCCAGTTGCCGAAGGACACCTTGCGCTCACTGGCGGACAGGTCGGTGGCCGTGCAGGCGGGCCGGGTGGACGCGCCGGCCTGGGGCGACATGCCCTTCGGGCTGCAGGCGGTCAGGGCGGCGCCGGTGGCGGCGAGCGCACCGCCGGCCAGGGCGCCGCGCAGCAGACGCCGCCGCGAGGGGGTCGCCGTGGTGGCCGCGAGCAGGGCGCGGGCCGGGGCCGACAGAGGACGAGCGCGCAATCGAGGCACCTTCCGCTGGGCAGGCTGAGAGCCTGGAGGAGTACAGGGTGACCCGCAATTCTGCCCAAATCACCCCGCTGTCCGCCCGCTGAGGTGCGGCAGCTCACAAACCACCCGGGGCGCGCGTTACCACCCCAACGGTGTCGGCCAGGTTGCCGACGCACTACGAAATCCGTAGCCGTCGTGCGAAAATACCACTGAGAGGGTTGCTGTATCTCGACGACGTATGCGATAACCGTAGGCAACGCCGCAACGTACCGATGAGTGAGGCCTCACGATGGGCAAGGAAACCGACCACCTCTGGATGCACTTCACCCGCATGGGCGCCTACCGCGAGGGCAGCGTGCCGACGATCGTCCGCGGCGAGGGCACCTACGTCTGGGACAGCAACGGCAAGCGGTATCTCGACGGCCTTGCCGGCCTGTTCACCGTCAACGCGGGCCACGGCCGCGCCGAGCTGGCCGACGCGGCCGCCAAGCAGGCGCACGAGCTGGCCTACTTCCCCCTGTGGTCGTACGCCCACCCGAAGGCGATCGAGCTCGCGGACCGCATCGCCGAGCTGACCCCCGGCGACCTCAACCGCGTCTTCTTCACCACCGGCGGCTCCGAGGCCGTGGAGAGCGCGTGGAAGCTCGCCCGCTCCTACTTCAAGAAGGTCGGCCAGCCGCTGCGCCACAAGGTCGTCAGCCGCTACCTCGCCTACCACGGCACCTCGATGGGCGCGCTGTCCATCACCGGCGTCCCGGCGTTCCGCGCCGAGTTCGAGCCGCTGGTGCCCGGCGGCATCAAGGTGCCGAACACGAACTTCTACCGCGCCCCCGAGCACGGCGACGACTACGAGGCGTTCGGCGTGTGGGCGGCCGAGGAGATCGCCCGGGCCATCGAGCGCGAAGGACCCGAGACGGTCGCCGCGGTGTTCCTGGAGCCGGTGCAGAACGCGGGCGGCTGCTTCCCCGCCCCGCCCGGCTACTTCCAGCGGGTACGCGAGATCTGCGACCGCTACGGCGTGCTGCTCGTGTCCGACGAGGTCATCTGCTCCTGGGGGCGGCTCGGCGAGTACTTCGGCGCCCAGTACTACGGCTACCAGCCCGACATCATCACCACCGCCAAGGGCATGACCTCGGGATACTCCCCGCTCGGCGCGATGATCGCCAGCGACCGGCTGATCGAGCCGTTCCTGGCCGACGGGCAGATGTTCGCCCACGGCATCACGTTCGGCGGCCACCCGGTCAGCTGCGCGGTCGGTCTGGCCAACCTGGACCTGTTCGAGCGCGAGGGCCTGATCGGCCACGTGCGTGAGAACGCGCCCGCGTTCCGGGCCACCCTGGAGAAGCTGTACGACCTGCCGATCGTCGGCGACGTACGCGGCGAGGGCTACTTCTACGGCATCGAGCTGGTCAAGGACAGGACCACCCGGGAGACGTTCAACGCCGAGGAGTCCGAGCGGCTGATCCGCGGCTTCCTGTCCGGGGCCCTGTTCGAGGCCGGGCTGTACTGCCGCGCCGACGACCGGGGCGACCCGGTCATCCAGCTCTCCCCCGCGCTGACCGCGACCCAGCAGCAGTTCGACGAGATCGAGCAGATCCTGCGCGACGTGCTGACCCGGGCGTCGTCACTGCTGTGACCTCCCTGTGGTTCGACACCGCGGGCGGAGCCGTCGCGCCCCGCCCGCGCCTGCCTGGCGACCTCGACGTCGACGTGGCGATCGTCGGCGCGGGCTACACCGGCCTGTGGACGGCGTACTACCTGCGCCAGGCCGACCCCAGGCTGCGGATCGCGATCGTCGAGGCCGAGCAGACCGGGTTCGGCGCGTCCGGCCGCAACGGCGGCTGGTGCTCCGGGCTGCTGCCCACCCCGCTGCCGAAGCTGGAGAAGCTGCACGGGCGCGCCGCTGCGGTCGCCTTCCAGCAGGCGATGATCGACACGGTCGACGAGGTCGGCCGGGTCGCCGCCGCCGAGGGCATCGACTGCCACTGGGACAAGGGCGGCACGCTGGGCCTGGCCCGTTCCGAGGCGCAGTGGCGCGGGGCGCGCGCGGAGGCGGAGCGGGCCGCGTCGTACGGGTTCGAACTGCGGCTGCTCGACCGCGCCGCGGCACGGGAGCGCTGCGGCGCGACCGAGGTGCGCGGGGCCACCTGGTCCCCGCACTGCGCGGCGCTGCACCCGCTGCGACTGGTACGCGGGCTGGCCGAGGCCGTCGAGCGGCGCGGCGCCACGATCTACGAGCAGACCCGGGTGCTGGAACTCTCGCCCGGCCACGTGCGCACCGGCCACGGCACCGTACGCGCCGCCGTAGTCGTCCGGGCCACCGAGGGCTACACGCCCGGCCTGCCCGGCCACCGGCGCGCCGTGGTGCCGATCTACTCCCTGATGGTCGCGACCGAGCCGCTGCCGCAGTCCTTCTGGGACACGGCGGGACTGGCCCGGCGGGAGACCTTCACCGACCACCGCCGACTGGTCATCTACGGCCAGCGGACCGCCGACGACCGGTTCGCGTTCGGCGGGCGGGGCGCGCCGTACCACTTCGGCTCGGCGGTGCGCCCGTCCTTCGACAGCGAACCCTCGGTGCACCTGGCCCTCCGGAACACGCTGGTCGAACTCTTCCCCACGCTGGACGACGCGAAGGTCACGCACGCCTGGGGCGGCCCGCTCGGCATCGCCCGGGACTGGCATCCGTCGGTCGGCCTCGACCGGTCCACCGGCCTGGCCTGGGCGGGCGGCTACGTGGGCGACGGCGTCGCCGCTGCCAACCTCGCCGGCCGTACCCTCGCCGATCTCATCACCGGCACCGAGTCCACGCTGACGGTCCTGCCCTGGGTCAACCACCGCTCCCCCCGCTGGGAACCCGAACCCCTGCGCTGGCTCGGCATCAACACCGCCCTCCACGCCGTCGCCACCCTCGACCGCTTGCAAGGAAGGGCACCTTCTTAACGCTCCGCGTTATAGAAGGTGCCCTTATTAACGCTTCCCGGCAGCTGACCTGGGCATACGTCCGCTGCCGGCACCTGACGTGCGCATCCGCCGACAGTAGGCGTCACCCCACGTACGCATCCGCCGACTGTAGGCGTCACCTGACGTGCGCATCCGCCGACGGCTTCGCGCCTCCGCACCGACGGCGCCCGCCAGGTCGCGCAGCCTCTTGCCGACTGCGTTGAGGTCGGCGTCGCTGTCACCAACCAACCGGGCGGAGTTGACGTCGTCCCGGCCGCGTGCCGTGGCCTGGCGTGATGCAGTTTCGGGGAAACTGCGCGAAAGCCACCCCGGATTCCCGCAGTTCCCCGAAACTGCAGAGCGACCACGCGGACGTCCGCCCTGCTGGACGGCCTCGAGATGTTAAGAAGGTGCCCTTCCTCTACGCATAGCGATGGGAAGGTGCCCTTCCTTGCCTCAAGACGGGGGGATGACGCGGAGGTGGCCGCGGCGGCCGGGGGTCGGCGGGCCGGGCGGTTCGGGGGCGGGCTGGCGGGGGGCGGGGCGGGCTGCTTCGCGGACCGCCTCGGCCAGGGCGACCAGGTCGTCGGTGGTGGGGGGCGGGGGTTCGAACTCGCCGTCGTGGCGGACCAGGTCCCAGCCGCGCGGGGCGGTGAGGCTCAGGGCGTGCGGCTCGCACAGGTCGTACGTGTGCGGCTCCTGGTACGCGGCGAGCGGGCCGACCACGGCCGTGGACTCTGCATAGACATAGGTCAGCGTTGCGACCGCCTGCCGGGGGCAGCCGTTACGAGAGCAACGCCGTGGAGACCTCACGGCGTGTGACGTTAGCGCCCCGCCGCGCACCGGCACGCCGGTTGCGCCGCGACACGCCGAGGGAAGGATCACGGCCCCGTACCGCGTCCCGGTGCTGGCGCGCGGGGATACATTTGCCGGGTGACCAGTCCCGCCCGACGCCGCCCCACCGCCGCCCGCCGCCGCCGCGACCGCCACGGGCGGGGTATGCGGGGTCGGCTGGTGCCGGCCAGCGTGCCCCTGGCCAGGACGAAGGCGGAGGTCTTCGACGAGCTGGTGCTGGACACCGTGGAGTCGCTCGAGGCGCGGTTCGCGACCGAGCTGGCCGGGGTGGAGTTCGCGGTCGAGGACGTGCCGCCCGACCTCAACGTCTACGACTCGGACGTGTTGGAGGACGGGCGGGTGCCGCTGGCGCGGCTGCTGCCGGGACGGCCGGGACGGCACGGGGTGCCGCCGCGGATCGTGGTCTACCGGCGTCCGCTGGAGTTCCGGGCCTCGGATCGGGACGACCTGGGCGAGCTGGTGCGTGACGTGATCGTGGAGCAGGTCGCCAACCTGCTGGGCCTCAACCCCGACGACCTCGCGTAGCACAGCTCTCACATGAACGAAGGTGTTGCCGGAACGCTGCCGGACCCGCCCCCACGGGCCCGGCAGCGGCCGAAAGTCTCAGATCGCGCGGCGCTTGAGCTTGCGCCGCTCGCGCTCGGACAGCCCGCCCCAGATGCCGAAGCGCTCGTCATGCGACAGCGCGTACTCCAGGCACTCGGACTTGACCTCGCAGCGCGAGCAGATGCGCTTGGCCTCGCGGGTTGAACCACCCTTCTCAGGGAAGAACGCCTCCGGGTCAGTCTGGGAGCACAGCGCGTGCTCCTGCCACTCGGGCGCGTTGCCCAGCAGATCCGCCACGACGGGGCGACCGTCCATCTCCGCTGCCTCCTTATTGCGCGCCGGCTCACGACCGGCGCAACCCCCCACCTGGAGAGCGTTTGTCCACATAGGCGGTTTTGTGGATGCCGCTACCTCCAGCCCCACGCAAAATTACACGCGTGTCCTACGTGCACCGTCAAGGTAACTCTGGTACACGCTCGGCAGGGCCGTTCGGTTCGGTTTCTCACCGTCCCGCCACTGCCCTATCGATTCAGACCCGAAACCGGTGACGGCATGCCGGGCGTGTCGTGGCGAAATTCTGCTGGCGTGTCGAACTTGACGGCAGGGTGCTGACTACCTTCGGACAGGAGTGAGCTGCTAACGCACGTAACTTGTCGTGCGCTGGCGGGCGGGCCGGCCGGCGGCCTCGGCGATGGCGTGCAGCTGTTCCACCGTACGGGCCGAACCGTGCGCCGATCCGGCCATTCGGGAAATCGTCTCCTCCATGAGAGTGCCCCCGAGGTCGTTGCATCCGCCGTTCAGCATCGCCACGGTGCCCTCATCGCCCAATTTCACCCAGGAGCACTGGATGTTGGGGATGCGCCCGTGCAGCAGCAGCCGGGCCATCGCGTGCACCACGCGGTTCTCGCGCCAGGTCGCCCCCGCGCGCGAGATGCCGGCCAGGTAGATCGGGGCGTTGGTGTGCACGAACGGCAGCGCCACGAACTCGGTGAAGCCGCCGGTGCGGTCCTGCAGCCCGGCCAGCACCCGGAAGTGGCCCAGCCAGTGGCGGGGGTGGTCGACGTGGCCGTACATCATCGTCGAGCTGGACCGGATGCCCAGCCGGTGCGCCGCCTCGACGGTCTCCACCCAGGCCGACGTGGGCAGTTTGCCCTTGGTCAGCACCCAGCGCACCTCGTCGTCGAGGATCTCCGCGGCGGTGCCCGGAATGGTGTCCAGGCCCGCGTCACGCAGCCGGATCAGCCAGTCCTCGACGGACACCCCGGCCTTCGCCGCGGCGGTGACGATCTCCATTGGAGAGAAGGCGTGCACGTGCATGCCCGGCACCCGCGCCTTCACCGCACGGACCAGGTCCGGGTACACCGAGACGGGCAGCTGCGGGTCGATGCCGCCCTGCACGCAGATCTCGGTGGCACCGTCGCGCCAGGCCTCCTCGGCCCGGTCGGCGACCTGCTCCACACTCAGCCGGTATGCGTCGGCGTCGCGCTCACGCTGCGCGAACGCACAGAACCGGCAGCCCACGTAACACACGTTCGAGAAGTTGATGTTCCGATTGACCACATAGGTGACGTCGTCGCCGACGGTGTCCCGGCGTACGTCGTCGGCGATGCGGCACAGCTCGTCCAGCCCCGCGCCGTCGGCGTGCAGCAGCGCGAGGGCCGCCTCCTCGTGCACCGGCTCCAGCAGCGCCGCCGGGTTCTCGCGGGCGATCCGCAGCCCGGCCGCGAACGCCCCCACGCTGACCGCCGGACCCGCACCGCCGACCGCTGCCCCGACGGCCGACCAGTCGCCGTACACCGTGTCGAAGTCCCCACGCCGGTCCTCGGCCCGGCCGTCGGTGTCGATCTCGCGGTGCAGGTCGACTCGTCCGGTGCCGCCCTCGACCTCGGGCTCCTGCCACGGACGGCCCACCACGGGCGCGTCCGCGACGGCCATGCCGGTCTCGTCGGCCAGCGCCCGCACGTGCGGCTGCAGCCGCGGGTCGAGCCAGCGGTCGCCGCCGCGCACGTAGTTCGGATACACCGTGAGCCGCTCACGCAGCTCGAACCCGGCCGCCTTGGTCAACTCCGCCAGCTCGTCCAGGTGCGGCCAGGGCCGCTCCGGGTTCACGTGGTCCGGGGTGAGCGGCGAGACGCCGCCCCAGTCGTCGATCCCGGCCTTGACCAGCAGCTCGAACGACGCGTCGATCAGGTTCGGCGGGGCCTGGATGCGCATGCCCGGCCCCATCAGCAGCCGCGTCACCGCGACCGTGGCGGCCAGGTCGCGCACCGAGGCGTCAGGAGTGGAACGCATCGCCGTGTCCGGCTTGGCCCGGAAGTTCTGGACGATGATCTCCTGGAGGTGGCCGTACTCGCGGGCACTGCGGCGCATCTCGAAGATCGCGTCGATGCGCTCGGCGTGCGTCTCACCGATACCGATCAGGATGCCCGTGGTGAACGGCACACCCACCCGGCCCGCGTCGGCGAGCACCCGCAGCCGCACCGCGGGCTCCTTGTCCGGCGAGCCGTAGTGCGGGCCGCCCGGCTCCGACCACAGCCGCGTCGCGGTCGTCTCCAGCATCATGCCCATGCTCGGCGCCACCGGCCGCAGCCGCTGCAGATCCGCCCAGCTCAGCACGCCCGGGTTCAGGTGCGGCAGCAGGCCGGTCTCCTCCAGCACCGCGATCGCCACCGCGCGCAGGTAGTCGATCGTGGAGCCGTACCCCCGCTCGGTCAGCCACTGCTGCGCCGCCGGCCACCGCTCCTCCGGCCGGTCGCCCAGCGTGAACAGCGCCTCCTTGCAGCCCAGCGCCGCGCCCTGCCGGGCGATCGCCAGCACCTCGTCGCGGTCCAGGTACGCCGCCGGCAGGCGATGCGGCACCGTCGCGAACGTGCAGTAGTGGCATCGGTCACGGCACAGCCGGGTCAGCGGGATGAACACCTTCTTCGAGAACGTGATCACGCCGGGCCGCCCGGCGTCGCGCAAGCCCGCGTCGCGCACCCCGGAAGCCAGCGCAAGCAACTCGTCGAACGCCTCCCCCGAGGCGCTGAGCAGGGCAGTCGCCTCCGCGACGTCGAGCGCCCGTCCGGCCGCGGCACGCTTGAGCGCACGGCCGATCTCCGCGGAACCGACCACCGGCTGGGCAACGACCTCGCTGGACATGCTCGCCAGCCTACGACCCTGGCCTCGGCGTCCGGCCGCGGTGCGGGAGGATGTCGAGATGCGGATCGTGGTGCTGGCAGGTGGCATCGGCGGCGCGCGTTTCCTGGCCGGAGTGCGGGCACACGCCCGCGCCACCGGCGACGAGGTGACCGCCGTCGTCAACGTGGGCGACGACGTGTGGATGCACGGGCTGCGCATCACCCCCGACCTCGACTCGGTCATGTACACCCTGGGCGGCGGCATCGACCCCGAACGCGGCTGGGGCCGCGCCGGCGAGACCTGGACCGTCAAGGAGGAGCTCGCCAAGTACGGCGCCGAGCCCACCTGGTTCGGCCTCGGCGACCGCGACATCGCCACCCACCTGGTGCGCACCCGCATGCTCAACGCCGGCTACCCGCTGTCCGCCGTCGTCGCCGCGCTCTGCGACCGCTGGCAGCCCGGCATCACGATGCTGCCCGCCACCGACGACCGCCTGGAAACCCACGTCGTGGTCGCGACCGAGGACGGCAGCGGCGACCAGGCCATCCACTTCCAGGAATGGTGGGTACGCCACCGCGCCGCGCTGCCCGCCAAACAGTTCCGCTTCGTCGGCGCCGACACCGCCAAACCCGCCGCAGGCGTGCTCGACGCGCTCCAGGCCGCCGACATCGTGCTGCTCGCCCCCAGCAACCCCGTCGTCTCCATCGCGCCCGTACTGGCCGTCAGCGCCCTGCGCGACGCCCTCGTCAGCGGCTCCGCCCCCGTCGTCGGCGTCTCCCCCATCATCGGCGGCAGCCCCGTCCGCGGCATGGCCGACAAATGCCTGTCCGCCGTCGACGTCGAATGCTCCGCCCAGGGCGTCGGCCGCCTCTACGGCAGCCGCGCCGACGGCGGTGTGCTCGACGGCTGGCTCGTCGACGAGACCGCCGACGCCGCCACCGAAGTCCCCGGCGTACGAGTCGCCGCTGTTCCCCTGTGGATGACCGACGACGACGCCACGGCCGCCATGGTCCGCGCCGCCCTGGAACTCGGAGGACGAGCATGATCGACGGTTTCAGCGTGCACGCGGTCCGGGGCATCCCGGACGTGCAGCCCGGCGACGACCTCGCCAAGTTGATCGTCGGCGCGGCCCCGTGGCTCGCCGACGGCGACATCCTCGTCGTCACCAGCAAGATCGTGTCGAAGTCCGAGGGTGCGCTGGCCTCGGTGCCCGTCGGCGGTCCCGAACGGGAAGCCGCCCGGGAGCAGGTGCTCCGCTCGCAGACCGCCCGGCCCGTGGCCACCCGCGGGCACACCCGGATCGTGCAGACCCACCACGGCTTCGTGATGGCCTCCGCGGGTATCGACAACTCCAACGTCGACCGGTCGCAGCTCGTGCTGCTGCCCGTCGACCCCGACGCGTCCGCCCGCGCGCTGCGTGAGGCCCTGCGGGAGCGGTACGGGCTCGACGTCGCCGTCATCGTCAGCGACACCATGGGGCGGCCGTGGCGCAACGGGCTCACCGACGTCGCCCTCGGGTGCGCGGGGATCGAGCCGCTGCGCGACCACCGCGGGGAGACCGACCCGTACGGCAACGAGCTGCAGATCACCCAGATGGCGATCGTGGACGAACTGGCGGCGGCTGCGGAGCTGGTGAAGGGCAAAGTGGATCGGGTGCCGGTCGCGGTCGTACGCGGGCTGCTCACGTCCACGCGGGACAGCAGCGGGGTCGTGCCGATGCTGGTCCGGGACGCGGAGCACGATCTGTTCTCGCTCGGCACCGCGGAAGCGCGGGAGCAGGGGCGGGCGGAGGCCCTCGGCCAGGCGTAATCCACAGGGTGCCGCCGGGTTATCCACAGGCGGCCCGGTAAGGGCTGTGCTCAACGTGGTCGATCCGTTACCCTGCCCGCAGACGTGAACCCGGCGGGTGTGGATCGACTGATGCCGGAACGTCTCCACAGCGCGCTTCTTTGGGGAGGGAAGCATGCCTGAACGACGCACACCGGAACGGCTCACCGTCGACCTGGCCGGGCTACGCGAGGTCCGTGCTGACCTGCGGCACGACACGGAAGCGGGCCTGCGGCCGGGACTGACCGCCGCACAGTACCGACTGGGTTGGGGAGCGCGTTTCTGTCTCGCCCTGCAGTCCGCTGAAGGGCTGGCGGCTCGGGCCTCTGTCAACGACGTCCTTGTGCAGCATCGCCGGAACAGCGAATACCAGTTGCGGATCGCCGAAGGTCTGGTGCTCGCGCTCGAGCGCATCGTGGAGAACTACGCAGACGCCGATTCTCGTGCGGCCGCGCGAATCAGTGAGGTCGAGACCGAACTGAACAGGGCGATCACACAGCTAGAGAAGGCTGCGATGGCTGAGAAGTATCCGCCGACTCCACCGCGTGGGATGCTGCCGTGAGTACCAAGCCGGGCATACTCCGAGATGAGGGCGGCTACGTCGCCAGGGCGCAGGACGCACTCAAGATGTGGCCCACGCAGGGACAGACGAATTGGGTCTCCGTCGACCCGCCGCGCGTGTGGGACATGCTTCGCAACGAGGACGACGCGCGAGGGTGGGAACAGGTCAAGGCACTCCGAGCAATGGCCAGCCTGTTGATGGCACAAGCGGAGAAGTTGGCCAGGCACCGTGAGGCGCTCGCTCACATGTGGCCTGCGGACCACAGCCCAGCGGCTTCCGTGGCACTCAAACGAATCGACAGCCTGATCGCCTGGATGCGCGAGGACGGTGAGGCCGCCATTCAGAATGCACTCGCCATTGACGGCATCATGGCAGCCACAGCCAAGGCTAAACATGAGGTGCACAATGTCGTCGAGGACTGGGAGCTGACCACGGAAGACGGTGGCCCTGAGTGGTGGGATCGCGAAGCCGCCCGGCTCAGCTACCTCACTGAACAGACCATGAATGCAACTGAACGCGCCATTCGCGACCATCGGTCCACGATCGTCATGCCTGCAGTACTGCTATTTCGCGAGCCGATGACCATGCTCGGAGGACCGGAGCCTGGAGACAATCCGCCACCGCCACCGCCACCGCCGGGTGGCGGTCGTCCGCGACCTGCCCGAGTCGTCGCCGGAGACATGGGTGCTCCGGTGGTGCCACCAACGTTGCCGGGATATCCCCCACTGATAACCGACCCATCGGGTGCCCCGTCTCCCGATCTGCAGGGGTCCTTGCCTCCAGTGCTGGCAACACCCGGGCAGCCTGTATCGATGCTTCCCATCGCGCCGGGCAATCCGTATGCCCCCTATGGCGGCGCGTACGTCCTGCCAGGTCCAGGAGTCGGGCCGAACGGTTACGTTGTCGCGCTTCCCCAGCCCGGCTCGGGCGGCGCAGCGACGATCTCGACACCGGCTCGCGGGGCAAACTCTGGTGCGCCTGGGCTGATGCCCATGCCCATGGCGGGACCTGGCGGACAACTCGATCGCGGAGGTGCTGGTTCGGCTGGCCGCCGCAACGGCGATACGCGCTGGGAGGTGGCTGGCGGTGTGCCGCCGATCATCCAACCGGCGAACCCGACCGTGCCCGCAGGATCGTCACCGGAACAGGTCGAGGAAGACTTCAGACAATGGTTTACGCAGACGGCGATGCCCTGGAGGACTGAACCGGAGTCAAGTGCGCAGGCGCCCGTCGTAACAATCCGTCGAGGGACCCCAGCACCATGACGATGACTCTTCGCATCGGCCGGGTGGTCGCAACTCTCCTCCTGATCGCGGGAGTGGCAGGAACCCCCGTCGCTTCATACGGGGCCGACGAGATCTCGGATGGCCAGTGGTTCCATGCATACCTGCACTCCAAGGAAGCACACAAGACCTCCCGTGGAGCCGGTGTCACTGTCGCGGTTCTGGATTCGGGTGTGGATGCGACGCACCCCGACTTGAGTGGTTCCGTGCTCCCCGGCAAGGATCTCGTCAGTACTGACGGTGACGGGCGGGATGATTCTGCCGGGCATGGCACAGCCATGGCTGGCCTAATTGTGGCGCATGGCCGAGTTGCCGGCATCGCACCGGATGCGAAGGTGCTCCCCGTCCGCTTCACTGAGTTCGAGCCAGGCGAATCGACACAGTTGACCAAGGCGATCCGTTGGGCCACAGCACAGCACGTCGATGTCATCTCGGTCTCCATCGGCATGAGCCGAGATGATGCGGAGATGCGAAAAGCCGTGCAGGAAGCCGTCGACGAGGGCATCGTGATCGTCGCTTCAGCTGGCAATACGCCCCTGGCTACGGCGATCGAGTATCCGGCCGCCTACCCCGGGGTCCTCGCCGTCGGATGCGTCGATCGGAAGGGCAATCATGCTCCGATATCCGTTAGAAGTTCTCGGATCGACGTCGCCGCTCCGTGCGTTGATGTCACCAGCACCAACATCAACCATCTCTGGTCTGTAGGAACTGGGACGTCGGGCTCCACTGCGATCGTGGCTGGTGCGGTGGCGCTTGTGCGAGCGGCCCACCCCGACCTATCCGGCCCGGAGATCACTCATCGTGTGACCGCCACCGCGATCGACAAGGGTCCCGATGGACGGGATCCCCAATATGGCTACGGCGTGCTCGATCTTGTAGCTGCCCTTACGGCAAACGTGCCTCCACCCGCTACGCAATCAGCCACCGCCGACCCGGCCGAGCAGCCATCGTCGGATGACTCCAACTGGTGGCCCTGGGCGCTCGTCACGGTCGTGGCGGTCCTTGCCGTACTCGCGCTGATCTTTGCCAGGTCACGACGGCGTGGGTGAGCGGCCCGCGAGCATCGCGTGGCCGAGCGGGGTGAGGGTGTGCAGGACGGTGTTGCGGTCGCGGAGGCTGTGCACCAGACCGGCCTCGCGCAGCACCGCCACGTGCTGGCTGGCGGCGGCCGGGGACACCTCGAGCCGCCGCGCGAGTTCCGTCGTCGTGCTGCCGTCGGACAGCAGCTCGACCACCGCCGCCCGGGTACGCCCGAGCAGCGCCGCGAGCGCCTCCTGGCTGCGTACGACCGCGGCTCGTGCCTCGTGGTGGACCGAGTAGACCAGCACCGGCGGCAGTTCCGGGTCGAACAGGCAGACCGGCTTGCTGGGGGTCTTGAAGTAGGACGGGACGAGCTGCAGCCCGCGTCCTTCGAGGTGCACGTCCCGGTCCGACGGGTATTCGGAGATCTCCAGCACGCTGCCGTCGAAACGTACGGTGGGGTGGAGCGTGTTGAGCAGGCCCTCGGTGCCGGAGTCGAGCATGGTGCGGGCGCGCAGGCCGCGGTCGGCGTCGACGGCGGTGCGTACGCGGTCCCACATGGGTGCGATGGCCGTCTCGTGGTAGCGGCTGATGGCGGTGCCGAGTTCGCCCAAGGCCCGGGTGGCTCCGCCGCCGACGTCGTCGACGTTGGCCGAGAGGGAGCCTTGCGCATCGCCCAGGGCGTTGATCTCTTTGCGGAGCCGGTCCTTGGGGGTGGACAGCACGGCTTCGAGTCCTGGCGCGAGACCGGCGGCGGCTTCGGGCGGGGTGAGGAAGTCGGGGAAGTAGCCGACCGGCGGGTTGAGCGCGAGCAGCAGACCAACCTGGTCGCGAAGGGCACCACCCGGCTTCAGGTCGGTGATCATGCGGTTCTTCCAGCCGCCCAGCAGCGGATCGGTGCCGCGGTATCGCAGCAGGTGGATGCTGAGCGCGAGTTCCCACATCGGGTCCGGCGTCGACGAGATCCGGGTACGGACCAGGTCGGCACTGGTGAAGTGGATGCGCAGCATGGGCTCTCCGGGCTAGGGGTCGGCGCTGACTCTACCGGCCGAGGTGACCTGGGTCTTTAAGTCACAACCGAAAGACGTAGACCCTTCACCGTTCGGTGGATGATCCTTGGCCCAGCCTGGGGAACCGAGGCGGCGCCTCCATGGAGGCGCGAACTCGGCCGTACGGGGGCGTACGGGGCGATGCGGTAGCGGCTGGTCGACTTGCCGGGGGGCAGGCTGACCGGCCGCTCCGTACGTGGGACGAGGCTTGGGAACCCCAGTTCAAAGCCATAATGCGATGCGGTGGTCTTCGTCGGCCACATACACGGGGGCTCCGTCGCGTTCGGAGACGCCTTCGACATGGTGCAGTGGGGCCAGGTCGGCGATCAGCGTCGGGGCGACCAGCGCCGGGCCGGTGCCGGTGGGCAGCTCGAAGCGCAGGTGCCGGCAGGTGGCGTCGCGGGCGTCGGGGTGCTGCTCCAGCAGGATGGAGCCCTTGTCGAGGGCGTCGATCGAGCCGACGACGACGTCGAAGGCTCCGTCCTCGCGGGCCGCGAGCGCTCGTACGCCGAGCGGCCCCTGGCCGATGCCGGTGAGTGCGTAGACCCCGGCGACGCCGAGGGTTTCGGCGCCGTTGAACAGGCCGGGCAGGCCGGTGAGCTCGACCAGGATCGGCTCGCCGGCCGCGGTGACCGGCCAGCGGAGCCCGGCCAGGAGCGTGCCGCGGGCGGTGAACGCGGCGCCCTCGATGTTGACCGGGTGGTCGCCGGGCGCGAGCTGGCTGGTCCAGTGTTTGCCTTTGGCGGTGCCGCGGCGTACGGCCTCGGCGACGAAACCCGCGTGTACGACGTCGCGGACGGGTTCGGGGGCGGCCGGGTGGCCGGTGACCGCCAGCGCGGCCAGGGCGTCGTTGACGGCCCGGTGCAGGGCGAACCGGTGCCTGATGATCTGCAGTTGCGGCGCGGTTGACTCGCGGAAGCGGGCGACGAAGGCCCGTTTGGGCTGCAGCGGGCCGGCTTTGGAGCCGAAGTGGGAGCCCAGCACGTAGACCCAGCCGTCGAGCCGGGCCAGCGCCTCCGCGTCCTCGGTGCGCCCCTCGTGGTCGCCCGCCGTCGCTTTGACGTGCTCGGCCCGCCAGCCGCCGTCGTGCTGCTCGACGAGCAGCGCCAGGCACTGCTCGACCGGCCCTTCGTCGAGGACGGTCCAGTAGGCCCGGCGGGCACCCAGCTCGGCAAGAAGATCTTCGTCGTGTACGGGCAGCAGATCGCTCGCCTCGTTGCCCGCCGCGGACAGCTCCACCAGTCGCATGGAGATCAGCCTAGGCAGTCGAGGCGAACCACGGCCCGGTCAGATCCGGCTGTCGCCGCGCTCCTTGAGCTCGTCGACGAGCTTCTTGACGTCCTGGGCCCGGTCGCGCGGGCAGACCAGCACCGCGTCCGGGGTGTCGACGATGATCACGTCGTGCATGCCGAGCGCGGCGACGAGCCGGCCCGACTGGGGCACCACCACGGTGCCGGTGGAGTCGTGCAGCAGCACCTCGGGCTTGCCTCCGTCGAGCGTGGCGCTGTCGCCCACGATCACGTTGCCGGCGTCGTCGCCGGGCAGCACCTCGCCGAGGGTGTGGAAGTCGCCGACGTCGTTCCAGCCGAAGTCGCCGGGCACGGTCGCGACGAGCCCGGCCGCGGCCGCGCCCTCCATCACCGCGTAGTCGACGGAGATCTTGGGCAGGGTCGGCCAGATCTCGCCGAGCACCCGGTCGCGGTCGTCGGTGTCCCAGGCCGCGGCGATGCGGATCAGCCCGTCGTGCAGCTCGGGCTGCTGGCGGTGCAGCTCTTTGAGGAAGACGTCGACCCGCCACACGAACATGCTGGCGTTCCACAGGTAGCGGCCGGACCGCACGTACTCGGTCGCGACGTCCAGGGAGGGCTTCTCCTTGAACTCGTCGACGGTGCGGACCGGGCCGTCGACGGTCGCGCCGCACTGCAGGTAGCCGTACCCGGTCTCGGGGTGGGTCGGGGTGATGCCGACGGTCATCAGCAGGCCGCGGCGGGCGCCGGCCTCGGCGTCGCGCAGCACCTCGACGAAGCGGGCGCCGTCGCGGACCAGGTGGTCGGCGGCGAACGAGCCCATCACGGCCTCGGGGTCGCGCTGGGCGATGACCGCGGCGGCCAGGCCGATGGCGGCGCAGGAGTCACGTGGGCTGGGCTCGATGAGGATGTTGGAATCGGGCAGATCAGGCAGCTGCCGCGCGATCCCGGGCGCGTGGGCCACGCCGGTCACCACGTACGTGTCCCCGAGAGCCGCCACCGGGGCGAGCCGGGCCACGGTCGCCTGGATGAGGGTCTCAGCGGTGCCGGTCAGCGGGTGCAGGAACTTCGGGTTCGTGGCGCGCGACAGCGGCCAGAGACGGGTTCCACTTCCACCTGCGGGAATTACGGCGTGCAGCATCCGCCCATTCTGCCTGACAGATGCGAACGAACGGCGCACCCCGCCCGTGACGCAAGCCGCATTCGCCTGCTAGTGAGCGGGGTGCGGGCTGCTCAACGCTGATGCCGCAGCGAGCGCTGCCAGGCGGTCACGTGCGCGTCGGCGCTGGAACTCCAGCTGAACTCCTTCGCCCGGGCCAGGCCGGCCGCGCCGAGCGCGGACCGGCGGTCCTCGTCGTCGAGCAGGATGGCAAGGTCCTTGGCGATGTGGTCGGCGTCCTGGCCGGTGTAGGCGACCGCGTCGCCGCCGACCTCGGGCAGCGACAGCCGCGGCGTGGTCAGCACGGGCGCGCCGCAGGCCATCGCCTCCAGGATCGGCAGGCCGAAGCCCTCTCCGTGGCTCGGGTACGCGCACAGCACCGCCCCGCCGAGGAAGCCGGGCAGGTCGGCATACCGCAGATAACCGGGACGCAGCAGCCGCAGGTGCGCGGGCACCTCGGCGGCCACCCGGTCGATCTCGTCGTCGTGGCCCTGACCCCCGGCCAGCACCAGCGCGGGCGGGTCGACCCGGTCGCGCACCGCCGCCATCCAGCCCCGGACCAGGTTCGGCACGTTCTTGCGGGGCTCCTTCGCGCCCAGGAAGGCGATGTACGACTGCTCGCCGAGCCCGAGCCGGGACCGTACCCGTGCCTTCTCCTCGGTGCCGGGCACGTGGAACGCGGTGTGGTCGACCCCGTGGTATGCCACGTCGATGCGGGTCGGGTCGGCGTCGAGCAGCCGGATCAGCTCGTCGCGGGTGGCCTTGCTGGGCACGATGACCCGTTCGGCCCGGCGCATCGAGGTCTTGATCGCGGACCGGAAGAAGGTGCCGCGCGACTTCTCGTAGTGCTCCGGCTCGGTGAAGAACGTGGCGTCGTGCACGGTCACCGTCACCGGGCAGCTGGCCCGCAGCGGGCAGGTGTAGAACGGCGAGTGCAGCACCTGCGCACCTACCTGCTGGGCGAGCAGCGGCAGGCCGGTCTGCTCCCAGGCCAGCCGGGCCGGGCGGTGGGCCACCGCGGCGGGCGCGGCGACGACCTGCGCGTGCGGCAGGGTGCGGGCGTAACGCTCCTGGTCGGTCCGTTGGGAGACCACGACCAGGTCGATCTCGGAATGGTCGGCCAGTGCACCGAGCAGGCCGTCGAGATACCTACCCACGCCGCCGCGGTCAGCGGGAACGCTGGTGGCGTCGACAAGCACCCGGGGAGAGCGAGCGATCGTCACGGTGAACACTCCTTGTGGGGGTGTGCAGCGCAGCCCAGCCGACCGCCGCTCTGCGGTTGTGAGACTGTGCGCTGTTTCACAGCAGTCACGCTTCAGACTACGCCCGACATGCCCCATGGCAAGGTCCACGACGCGGCAGTGTCGGTAGCCTGACCACGTGTCCACTATCGGTCAGCTCTTCGCCGCGACGGTCGCCACCGATCCGGCAAAACCCCTTCTCACCTGGTACGACGACGCGACGGGTGAGCGTACCGAGCTCTCCGGCGCGACTCTGGCCAACTGGGTGTCCAAGACGGCGAACCTGCTCGTCGACGGGTGCGGGCTCGGCCCCGGCAGCGTCGCCTCGATCTCGCTGCCCCCGCACTGGCAGACCGCCTCGATCATGCTGGCCGCCTGGACGGCAGGTCTGGCCGTGTCGCACAGCGCGGACGTGCCCGCCGATGTCGCCTTCATCGAGCCCGAGGGCACCGCGGCCGCGCCCGACACGTACGCCGTGAGCCTGCACCCGTTCGCGCTGCCGCTGCGCGGCCTGCCGCCGGGCGTGTCGGACTGGGTCAGCTCGGCCCGCGCCCACGGCGACTTCTACGGCGGCCCGGCCGCCGACCCCGGCGCGCCCTCGCTGGTCGGGTTGCCCGGCGGCGGTGGTTCGATCACGCACGCCGAACTGGCGGAGCGATCCCTGGCCCGCGCCAAGGAGCTGGAGATCGACAAGGGCGACCGGGTACTGATCGACATCGGCGCGCACCCGCGCCCGCTCGACTGGCTGACCGCCCCGATCGCCGCCGGCGCGTCACTGGTCCTCTCGTACCGCACCGCCCCCGGCATCCTCGACACCCGCGCCGCCACGGAACGAGCCCGCCTCATCCCCTGATCAACCCCAACCCCCGCCGCGGCGATGGCGGGGGCGGCGCACCCCCACTTCAATAGACGTTGGCCTATCTCATCGAAAAAACGTAGATCACTCTCGATGAGATAGGCCAACGTCTATGAAAAACGGGGCGTGGGAGCGGTCAGCGTTGCTTGGCGAGGTGTTCGAAGGCGAGGAGGGAGTCGGGGTTGGCGAGGGCGCCCTTGGCGGCGGCGGACTCGACCGGGGTGCCGGTGAGGATGCGCTTGACGGGGACCTCGAGCTTCTTCCCGGACAGGGTGCGCGGGACGGCCGCGACCTGGTGGATCACGTCGGGGATGTGCCGGGGGGACAGCGCGGTACGCAGCTCGCGGGCGATCTTCGACTTGAGGGCGTCGTCCAGGTCGAGGCCGGGCTGGAGGACCACGAACAGGAGCAGTTCGCCCGCGCCTCCCTCGTCGTCCTCCAGGTGCACCACCACCGAGTCGGCGACCTCGGCCATGCCCTCGACGACCGAGTAGAACTCGGCGGTGCCGAGGCGTACGCCGCCGCGGTTGAGGGTGGCGTCGGAGCGGCCGGTGATGACGCAGGTGCCGCGGTCGGTGACGGTGATCCAGTCGCCGTGCCGCCAGACGCCGGGGAACACGTCGAAGTACGCCTCGCGGTAACGCGAGCCGTCGGTGTCGCCCCAGAACGCGACCGGCATGCTCGGCATCGGCGCGCTGATCACCAGCTCGCCGAGCGCGTTGTCGACGGGGTGGCCGGTCGGGTCGTACGCCTCCACCTTCGCGCCGAGGCAGCGGGCCGCGATCTCACCGGGGTAGACCGGGTTGAGCGGGGTGCCGCCGACGAAGCCCGTGCACACGTCGGTGCCGCCGGACAGCGAGATCAGCAGCAGGTCGGGCTTGACGTTCTCGTACACCCACACGTAGCCCTCGGGCGGCAGCGGCGCCCCGGTCGAACCCAGCCCGCGCAGCTTGGACAGGTCCGCGATCCCCCGCGGCACGATGCCCTCCTTGCGGCAGGCCAGCAGGTACGGCGCGGAGGTGCCGAAGTAGGTCATGCCCGCCTCCTCGGCCAGCCGCCACAGCGCGCCCAGGTCGGGGGCGGCCGGGTTGCCGTCGAACAGCACGATCGCCGCGCCCACGGCCGGGCCGGAGACCAGGTAGTTCCACATCATCCAGCCGGTGGTGGAGAACCAGAAGTAGCGGTCGCCCGGCCCCAGGTCGTGGTGCAGGGCGAGCATCTTCAGGTGCTCCAGCAGGATGCCGCCGTGGCCGTGCACGATCGGCTTGGGCAGGCCGGTGGTGCCGGAGGAGTAGAGGACGTACAGCGGCTGGGCGAACGGGACCGGGGTGAACTCCATCGGCTCGTCGGTGTCGGCGGCCAGCTCCCCGAGGCCGATCCGGCCCTGGGTGTACGGCAGCAGCACGGTGTGCGCCAGCGACGGCAGCGCCGCCTGGATGGCCGCCACCTCGCCCTGCCGGTCGATGAGCTTCTCGCCGTACCGGTAGCCGTCGACGGCGACCAGGACCTTCGGGGAGATCTGCTGCCAGCGGTCGGTGACGCTGCGGGTGCCGAACTCGGGCGCGCAGGACGAGAAGATCGCACCGAGGCTGGCCGTGGCCAGCATCAGCACCACGGTCTCCGGGATGTTCGGCAGGTATGCCGCCACCCGGTCGCCCTCGCCGACCCCGAGGCGGCGCAGCCCGGCCCGCGCCCGGCGGACCTGCTCGCGCAGCTGCGCGGCGGTGAGGATGACCGGTTCGCGGGTCTGCGAGTAGCCCAGCACCACGGGCTCGTCGTCGCCGATGCCCGGCATACGCAGCACGTGCTCGGCGTAGTTCAGCGTCGCGCCGGGAAACCACTCCGCCCCCGGCATGGTGGCGTCGGCCAACACATCCGTGGGCTGGTCATGGGCGATCACCTCGAAGTAGTCCCAGATCGAGGACCAGAAGCCGGCGAGGTCCGTGGTGCTCCAGCGCCACAGCTCGTCGTAGGAGCCGAAGGCCAGCCCGCGCTCGCGCGCCAGCCAGCCCAGGTAATCGCCGATGCGGGAGTGCTGTCTGATGTCGGCCGGTGGGGTCCACAGCGCTTCAGTCATCATGATCCTCTCCCGCGAAACATCGTCGTACTCGCTGTTCGCATCCTGCCGCATGGCGCGAAGGATCATTCTCCGACCTGGCCCGCGGTCCCCGCGCTGGGTCCGGGCACACCGCATCCGGCCCGCCCATGGGCCGCGCCGCCATCAGCGTCCGATCGTCAGGCTCAGCCGGCGCGGTGGCGGTCGATGGCCTGGCGGCGGGCGAGCCGGTGCTCGCGGCGGATCTCGGCCTCGTGGGAGCGGCGTACGTCGTCGGGGCTCTCCGGGAGCACCGGCGGCACCGCACGCGGGTTGCCCTCGGCGTCGACCCCGACGAACACCAGGTATGCCGTGGCCACGTTGACGGGCTCGCGGTCGGCCTCGTTCCAGCGCTCGGCGAGCACCGTCACACCGATCTCCAGCGAGGTCTTACCGGTCCAGTTGACCTGCGCCTTGGCGTGCACCAGGTCGCCGACCTTGACCGGCACCATGAGCGTGATCTCGTCGATGGCGACCGTCACCGCGTTGAACCCGCAGTGCCGGGCCGCGGCGGCGCCCGCCGCGTCGTCCACGAACTTCATGATCACGCCACCGTGCACGGTCCCGTACAGGTTGACGTCCTGGTTCGTCATGATGCGGCTCAACGTGACCCGCGAGAACGCGGTCGGATGGCCGTGCGGCGGAGTGTCGATCACGCCGTTCACCGTACGCCCTCGGCCGAACGGTTGACGCACGGCGGGATTTCAGTAAGGTAGCGCCACATGCGCCATGTATGGAGCCTTCTCGCCGGAATTGTGATCACGCCCCTGGCCTGGTTCGCCGTCGCCTACGGACAGGCCGTCATGTTCGACGCCGCGCAGATCGGCGGTCACCGTCCGCTATGGCTGGGGCTGGTGCTGTTCGCCGCCGTCGGCCTGCTGCTCGGCCTGGTCGGAAGCCTGCGGGTGTCCCCCGTGGGACCGCTGTTCGTGGCGTCGAGCTACGTCGGCGCGACCGCCTTCCTCATCGTCCGGCCCGAAGCGGCCAAGCAGATGCTTCCTGACCTGTTGGAGGTCTCCGGCACCCTCATCGTCCCCCTGAGCCCGGTGTCCAGCGGCGTGCTGGGGTTGATCGGGACGATGCTGCTGATCGCCGTGCTGAGCCTGCAGCGCTGGCGCAGCTGGCCGCGCCCGGCCGCGGCGACCGAGCCGACCTGGCCGGAGATGCTCGCCCCGTCCGCCGCCGACCGCCACGAGAACACGCTGGCAGACCGCGACTCGTTCAACGGCTTCGCGGACTTGCGGACCCCGGCAGAGGCGAGCGGCGTCGATACGCCATCCTGGAGCGCGCCAACCAAGGTCTGACCCCGGAGGCATGGATGCGCCACATTGGATCGTTTCTGCTCGCGCTCGTCTTCGCTCCAGCGATCTTCTTGCTGACCGGCACCGGACTCAGCGCCTTCCAGACCATGTGGGTGTCCGGCGGTGCGCCGTCCGCGGTCCTCGACGCCGCCGTGGCCGCGGGCGCGCTGCTGCTGGCGAGCATCCTCTACGCGATCCTCATCATGGTCCGGCTGTCCCCGGTCGGCCCGTTCCTGGCCGGGCTGGGCATGCTCGGCATGAGCGGGTGGGCCGCGGGCTGGTCGCAGTCCTATGCCGACACGTTCGCGATGCTCGACGTGCACATGGGCGGCGCGGTCGGCCAGTCCGGCCTCGGCCTGGTGCTGGCGGTGCCGCTGCTGGCCACGGTGGTCAGCCCGCGCCGCTGGCGCAAGCACGAGCGGCTGGCCGACGAGACCGTCGCGCTGGCGGCATACCCGCAGCAGGGACGCCCGGCCGTGCCCGCGGACCAGACCCGGGCGTTCACCAGCGTGCCCGGCGAGACCGGGTACACCGGTCTGCCCGATGTGCCGCCGCCGTCGCTGCACTACCCGCGTGCCACGCCGCAGAGCATCCCGACGGTGAACGTGCCCCCGGCACCGGTCGCGCCACCGCAGGCCGCACCGCCGAAGGCGGCCCCGCCGAAAGCCGCGCCCGTCGTGGCTGCTCCGCCCGGCGAGGCCCCGCCGCTGCCGCGCCGCACCCCGGCGACCGAGTCGGCCGTCGCCGCCGCGGCGGCCCAGCCCGCCGCCCAGCCCACGGTCGCCGCACAAGCTGCGACCCAGCCGACTCCTCCGGCGCCGACCGCTGCCCCGGTCGCGCAGTCCCCGGCCACGCCGCCTGCTCCGAGCGCGCCGCCGGCTCCGCAGAGCCCGGTGCCGCCGCCGCTGCCTGAGGAGTCGACGGTCATGCTCACCCCGCCCGCCGACCAGCAGACCATCAAGCTGGAGAGAGACTGACCCACGCGGCCCACGACTTTTGTGATGTGGCCACATCACAAAAGTCGTGGGCCGCTACGTCGTATGTCCGCCGGGCGCGGTCCCTCGACGTCAGGCGGGCACGGTCGCCAGGGCGCGGTAGATGCGCTTGTCGGAGACCGGATACGGCGTGCCGAGCGACTGGGCGAAGTAGCTGACCCGCAACTCCTCGATCATCCAGCGGACCTCGGCCAGGGTGTCCCAGCCGGGTGCGCCGGGCCGGACCGAGGCACGAGCGTCGGCGTACTCCTGCTGGACGTCCTCGATCAGCAGCAGCCGTTCCCGGTCGCGCTGGGGCGCCCCGGGCAGCTTGGCCAGCCGCTGCTCGATCGCGCGCAGGTAACGCACCAGGTCGGGCAGTCTGCGAAGCCCGGTGGCGGCCACGAACCCGGGGTACACCAGCCCGGTGAGCTGAGCCCGGATGTCGGCCACCGACCGCACCAGCAGCACATTGGTGATCGACTTGAGCTGCCGGTCGATGTCGTAGGCGAGCGACAGGATCGGCTCCAGCTGCTGCAGGATCTCGTACATCGTGTCGGGCATGTCGGCCCGCGCCTTGGTGACCAGGGCCGCGAACGCGTCGTTGTCCCAGGCCGGACCGCCCGACTCGATGATCACCTTGTCGACGGCGGTGGTGACCACGTCCTCGAGCAGTTTCGCGACGCTGCCGTGCGGGTTGCGGCTCAGCGACAGCTTCGCCTGGTTGGACAGCCGCCCCTGGAGCGACTTCAGCGGCGGCGGCGCGCCCAGCAGCACCAGCCGCCGGGTGCCGCGCCACATCGCGGTCCACTGCTCGCCGGGGCTGTCGAAGACGCCGACACCGACGCTGTCGCCCTCGTCGACGAGGGCCGGGTAGCCCTTGACGGCGTAGCCGCCTCGTTGCCGCTCCACGATCTTCGCGAGCGGGCCGATGGTCCACGCGCGCAGCCCGTGCTGCTCCATGTCGTCGGCCGCCGCGGCGACCGCGGCCTGCGCTTTGTCCCGCAGCTTTCGCTTGAGTTCGGCCAGATCCTTGCCCTCGGCGAGGGTCCTGCCCTGCTCGTCCTCGACCCGGAAGGTCATCCGCAGGTGGTCGGGCACCTTGTCGGGCTCCCAGGCCTCGCGGGCCACCACCACGCCGGTCATCGCGCGCAGCTGCCGCTCCAGTAGCGCCAGCAGCGGCTGCCCGTCGGGCTTCTGCCCGGCGAGCGCCTCCTTGACGTAGTCGGGCACGGGCACGAAGTTGCGCCGGATCGCCTTGGGCAGCGAGCGCACCAGCGCGACGGACAGCTCCTCGCGTACGCCCGGGATCTGCCAGTCGAATCCGGCCGGGGTGATCTGGTTGAGCAGCGGCAGCGGGATGTGCACGGTGACGCCGTCGGCGTTGGCGCCCGGCTCGAACTGGTAGGTCAGCGGCAGCTCGAACTCGCCCTGCTGCCAGGCGTCCGGGTAGTCGTCCTCGTCGACGCCGCCCGCGGCCTCGTTGACCAGCATCGACTTCTCGAAGCTGAGCAGGTCCGGCGTCTCGTGGCGGGCCTTCTTCCACCAGCTGTCGAAGTGGCGGCCGGAGACGATGTCGGCGGGCAGGCGCTCGTCGTAGAAGTCGAACAGGGTGCCGTCGTCGACCAGGATGTCGCGGCGGCGTACCCGGTGCTCCAGCTCCTCCACCTCGGCCAGCAGGTCGCGGTTGGCGTGGAAGAACTCGTGGTGGGTCTCCCAGTCGCCGTCGACCAGGGCGTGGCGGATGAACAGCTCCCGGGACAGCGCCGGGTCGATGCGGCCGAAGTTGACCTTCCGCTTGGCGACGATGGGGATGCCGTAGAGGGTCACCTTCTCGTACGCCAGCACCGCGGCCTGCTTCTTCTCCCAGTGCGGCTCGCTGTACTGCCGCTTCACCAGGTGCTCGGCCAGGCTCTCGGCCCACTCGGGCTCGATCTTCGCGGCGATGCGGCCCCAGAGGCGCGAGGTCTCGACCAGCTCGGCCGCCATGACCCACTTGGGCGACTTCTTGAACAGCGACGAGCCCGGGAACAGCGAGAACCGCGCGTTGCGGGCGCCGATGAAGTCGCGCTTCTCCGGGTCGTACATGCCGATGTGCGACAGCAGTCCGGCCAGCAGCGCCTGATGCATCCGCTGCGGGTCGGCCGGCACCGTGTTCAGTGTGAAGCCCATGCCCTTGACGACCTGGCGGAGCTGCGACTCCAGGTCCTGCCACTCCCGGATGCGCAGGTAGTGCAGGAAGTCGGTCTTGCACGTGCGCCGGAACTGGTTGGAGGACAGTTCCTGCTGCTGCTCCTTGATCCAGTTCCACAGGTTGAGGAACGCGACGAAGTCGGAGTCCTTGTCGGCGAAGCGGGCGTGCTTCTCACCCGCGGCCTGCTGCTTGTCCGCCAGGCGCTCGCGCGGGTCCTGGATGGACAGCGCCGCCGTGATGATCAGCACCTCGCGCAGGCAGCCGTTGCGGTCGGCCTCCAGGACCATGCGGCCCAGGCGCGGATCGACGGGCAACTGGGCCAGCTTGCGGCCGAGCGGGGTGAGCTTGCCGGGCTCGCCGCGCACCGGGGCCTCCAGCGCACCCAGCTCGTGCAGCAGGTCGAGGCCGTCGGCGATGTTGCGGCGGTCCGGCGGGTCGATGAACGGGAACGCGGCGATGTCGCCGAGCCCCAGCGAGATCATCTGCAGGATGACCGAGGCCAGGTTGGTACGCAGGATCTCCGGCTCGGTGAACTCCGGCCGCCCGATGAAGTCCGCCTCGTCGTACAGGCGGATCGCGATGCCGTCCGACAGGCGCCCGCAGCGGCCCTTGCGCTGGTTGGCCGAGGCCTGCGAGACCGCCTCGATCGGCAGCCGCTGCACCTTGAGCCGGTTGCTGTAGCGGGAGATGCGGGCCGTGCCCGGGTCGACCACGTACTTGATGCCCGGCACGGTCAGCGACGTCTCGGCGACGTTGGTCGCGAGCACGATGCGCCGCCCGGTGTGCTGCTGGAAGACCTTGTGCTGCTCGGCGGTGGACAGCCGGGCGTACAGCGGCAGGATCTCGGTGTGCCGCAGGTTGCGTTTGCGCAGCGCCTCCGCGGTGTCGCGGATCTCCCGCTCACCGCTGAGGAAGACCAGCACGTCCCCTGGCGCTTCCATGGCCAGCTCGTCGACGGCGTCGGAGATGGCCTGGATCTGGTCGCGCTCCTCGTCGCCGTCCTCCTCGTCGCCCTCGACGACGAGCGGCCGGTAGCGGACCTCGACCGGGTACGTCCGGCCGGACACCTCGACGATCGGGGCGGGCTCCGGCTCGCCGCCGACGACGGCCGTCGAGAAGTGCGCGGCGAAGCGCTCCGGGTCGATGGTCGCCGAGGTGATGATCACCTTGAGGTCGGGCCGCTTCGGGAGCAGCTGCCTGAGGTAGCCGAGGATGAAGTCGATGTTGAGGCTGCGCTCGTGCGCCTCGTCGATGATCAGCGTGTCGTACATCGAGAGCATCCGGTCGTGCTGGATCTCTGCCAGCAGGATGCCGTCGGTCATCAGCTTGATCATCGTCTGGTCGCCGACGTGGTCGGTGAACCGCACCTTCCAGCCGACCACGCCGCCGAGCGGGGTCGCCAGCTCCTCGGCGATGCGCTCGGCGACCGTACGCGCGGCCAACCGGCGCGGCTGGGTATGGCCGATCAGCCCGCGCACGCCGCGGCCCAGCTCCAGGCAGATCTTCGGGATCTGGGTGGTCTTGCCGGAGCCCGTCTCGCCCGCGACGATCACGACCTGGTGGCCGCGGATCGCGTCGGCGATGTCGTCGCGCTTCTGGCTGACCGGCAGCTCGGCCGGATAGGTGACCGCGGGCACCCCGGCGACCCGCAGTGCGAGCTTCTCCTCGGCGGTCACCACGGCCGCAGTGATCTGCGCCACGGTGGCGTCCAGCGCCGGTCCGGGCTTGGCCCGGCGTACGCCGTCGAGGCGCCGGCCGAGCCTGCGGCGATCCTGCGCCATCAGCTCGTCGACGCGTTTACGCAGCTCGGTGAGCTGGCTGGGGTTGCGGGGCGGCCTGTTGCGGAGCGGCGCGGACTCGGACTGCGATGTCATGACGGGCCCCAGGATATGTCGCCGACCTCCCCTGCCGACCAGCGGTTTTCACCTGGCGCCCGGTCACAGCCCGGCGAGCAGCGCCACCACCTCGTCGGCACACCCCCAGGACAGCGTCACCCCGCACCCGGAGTGCCCGTAGTTGTGGATCACCGTACGGTCCCCGGAGCGGTCCACCTCGACCCGCACCCCGGAGACGCGGTTGGGGCGCAGACCCACCCGGCCGCCCCGCACGGTGGCCCCCGCCAGCCGGGGCTCGATGGCGGCGCAGCGCTCGATGATCGCCCGTTCCACGTCCGGCTCGCGCCGGAGTTCGACGCGATCGTCCGGGTGGCCGACGGCGATGCCGCCCAGCACCACATGATCACCGTGGGGCAGGAAGTAGGTCAGGTCGCCGTGGTCGGCGGAGTCCTGGAAGAACCAGTCGATCCCGGGGTTGTCGACGACCACCAGCTGGCCCCGGGTGGCCTGCAGGTCGGGATCCTTGGTCAGGTCCCGGGCGCCCAGCCCGGTGCAGTTGATCAGGACGCCGGGCGCCTGCACCTCGGCGAAGCCGAGCAGCGGCCGGGCGAGTTCGGTCACGGTGACCCCGAGCGCCTCCAGCCGGGCGCTGAGGTATCTCAGATAGACCGGCATGTCGATGAGGGGGATGGTGTGCCACCAGCCCACCACGAAGCCCGCGGGCAACTCTGATCTGTCGCAAAGTTGATAGTCACTAAGAGCAGTCGCCCAGTCCGGCGGGTCCACGGGATCGGGCGACGCCTCCATGCCCCGCACGAACCGCACACCGCATCCGCCCTGCGGCGCGATGCGCTCGAACTCACGCAGCGTGGCGCTGCTCCAATCCACCACCCGGTCGTCCTCGACCATGTACGGACCCCAGCTCGCACCGGCGAGAGCCGAGGTGGTCTGCGCCGGCCGCTTCGCTGCGACCACCCGAACCCGCACACCCGCCTCCGCCAGGCGGACGGCCGTGGTGAGACCGGATACGCCCGCCCCGATGACGACCGCTTCTTGCCGTGAAGGAGCCACCATTTGATTAGATTAACTTACATCAAGCAATGTAAGGACTGCCTTTCGTGCAATGAGTGACGCTCCGTGATTGAGATCAGACGCTCGGTCTATTGTGTCCTTCAGGCGTCTTGCCACGCCCAACGAGCATGGAGTGAAATCAGTCGATCACTTTTGTCACGGGGCGGGAGTGCGCATTGGCCACCACCAGGGAGGCGACCACGGTCGTCATCGGCGAGGTACACACCGCACTGCTGCAGCACTCCACCGCGGTCACCCCCGGCACCGGCGCCGAACTGCTCGCCCTGACTGTCGGGGAACGAGTGCGCCGGTCGGAGCGGCCGATCGGATACGCCGTGTCCCCTCCGCAGCTGACCGGGGTCGACTGCGACCTGCCCGCGGTGTCCGGCACCGGCCGGCACTCCGGCGTGACGCGGGTGCGCGCGGTCGGCACGATCACGTCCAGTGCCGTGCTCACCGGCGGGCACGTGTTGCAGGGCTCGGCGTACGCCACGGTCGTGCCGGGCCACGGCCACCGACGCCGGCCGTGGTCGCACTACCTCTCCCGCCCCGGCGTCCTGGAACTGCTCGGCAAGTCCGAGCACCTCGACATCGCCGGCGGCCACCTGCACGGCGGCGGCCGGCACACCGACCTGCTCGACCTGGGGGCGATCGGCAGCCGGGTCATCGACCAGGTCCAGGCGTCGCCGCGGATCGATCGGGCGGCGCCGTTCCGGTCCGCGCGCACCGGCCTGCGCTGGGCCGTCGCCGACGGCGGGGCCGTCGAGTTCCGCCTCGTCGACGGCACCACCCGCACCGCACGGCTGCCCCGCATCGGCACGGACGCGCCGGCCGCCGCCGTCCTGTGTGAAGACATCGCCCTGCACGACTGGCTGCTCACGACACTGTTGTCGCTGGTCGGCCGAACCCCCGCCGGCACGGCGGGGCGGCAGCAGGTGATCGAGCGGCTCGCGCCGGCTCTGGACTACCTGCTGCACCTGTGGATGCCCGCGGCCCGTGTCGACGTCGTGTGGGAGCCGATCTGGCACGGCCTCGAGCAGCGTCCAGGCATGACCCGACAGTGGCAGACGAACGTCGACCGGGTGCGCGACCAGCTGGCGCTGGCCGTGATCGAGGCATCCGCCCGGCGTGCGTGACAGGGGGACCCATGGCCGACCGCAACCCACCCGGCAACCGCACACCGACCAAGATCCTGATCAGCCTCGCCTTCTTCTGCATCACCTTCGTCGCGACCTGGTTGTTCGAGGTGCTCGGCACGCAGCCGATGGTCCTGGTCGGCTTCGGCGCCTCACTCTTCGTCGCCGGCGTGGCCTTCGTGGTGCAGTTCCTCTACGACGTCGAGAAGCGGCTCGACACGATGGAGGAGGAGCTGGAACGGCACTCGAGGGTGAACGAGGCGCGCATCGACGAGGGCTTCCAGAAGATCAACGCGGCGACGAAGCTGTTCGGCCTGGTCGAGGCCTCGGCGCTGAAGACCGACGCCATCACCCAGCTCGTCGGCAACTCGGTGCGCATCAAGCCCAACCCGCAGCTCGTGTTCGACCTCGCGCAGACCGAGATCCAGCGACTGTCGGAGATGCTCAAGACGCTGGGCGACTCGGGCGACCTCACCTACGACGGCGAGGATCGCGACTGGCTGCTCGGCCTCACCAAACACGTCAACCACTCACTCGACGCGATCAGCACGACGCTCGACGTCGGCGGACAGGACTACTTCGACGGGAGCCTGTGGCAGAGCGATCTCGGCCAGCGTTACCTCGAGGCGCAGCGCGACGCCGTACGGCGCAACGTCCGCGTGCGTCGCATCTTCATCCTGGACCGCCCCGAGTTGCGCGAGGACATCAACTTCCGGCGGGTGGTGGGCATGCACGACGACATCAAGATCGAGGTACGCGCGCTCGACCCGACCCTGTTCCCCCGCCAGTTCATCCCGCCGATCTTCGACTTCATCATCTTCGACGGTTCCGTCAGCTACCAGACGTCGCCGTCGGCGCCCGTCACCGAGCCGAGCCGAGCCACGATCGCGAGCACCCAGCTCATCACCAACCAGTCGAAGGTGCAGCGCAACATCGACCGCTTCAACGACCTCTGGAAGATCGCCACACCGATCATCTGAGGGGCGCGGACGCGCCGTTGACGAAGGCGTAGTCGATCCGGTCGAGGATGTCCGCGGACAGCGCCCGGCCCTCGTCCGCCGCGCGTGCGATCGCCAGGCCGTTGACCGCCGGGTCGACCGAGACCTGGTCGAGGATGGCCCGGACCGCTCCCTCGATCGGAAGGAAACGGGTGCTGAGCGCGGAGAAGGTGCGGTAGGCGAAGAACGGGCGTGCGTCCGGCCGCAGCCTGAGCACCGGCGGCAGCTCCTGCCACGTGGCCCCGAGCGGGTCCGAGGGATGCTGCGGCACCGCCACCGCCTGCCCCTCGTGCCGTAGCAGGCCGAGCCGCAGCAGTTGCCACACGGCCGCCAGCATCGGGCACGACCAGCGGCGCTCGCCCCGCGGCGCGTCCCACAACTCCACGTCCATGAAGATCGAATGGTTGTTCGGCAGGTTCTGGCGAGGCGGCCGCCAGGGCTCGACGGCCTCCATCGCCTCGGCGACGAGCGCGTGCGGTGACCGCTCGCCGTTGCTCAGCCAGCCGGTCTCGGTGACGGGCGGGCGGCTGCCGTTCGCCTGCCGCGGCGGTTCGGCCACCAGGCGGCCCTCGACCAGCCGGGCCGGCTCGACGTCACCCGCGCTCGCGCAGGCCGACTCCCGCGCCAGGTAGTCGATGACCAGATTCGACTCCGCCGCCGCCCGCTGGAGCAGCGGCACCAGCTCGGCCGGCGAACCGAACGGTGAGAAGTAGTCGTCCACCAGGAAGCAGGTGCTGATCCGCGCCTTGGGACCCCACTGCGCACGGCACACCTCCTCGGCAGCCTGTGCCCATGGCCTGACCCTGGCGAACAGCTCCACCAGGCGGCGGTATCCCGCCTTGAAGTCCTCCATGTAGAGGTGCCCGAGCTCGATGGAAAGATGCGACAGCGGCACCTCGTCGAGCTTCGGGGTGGCCGCACTCTCCTGGAACACGATCTCCAGGTCGGTCACGCGCCCTCCCAGACAGCGTCGTCGGTGAGCAGCTTCGCAATGCTGTCGAAGGCCTCCACCGTCGCCGTGTTGGCGATCTGCTTGGTCACCGTGTCCGCGTCGGAGATCAGCTGCTCCCGCAACTGGAGCACCGGCTCGAGCGGCACCGAGCCGAGCGTCACCGCGTGGCCCATCCGCTCGGTGCCCGCCAGGCGCTGCAGCTCGCTGTTGTACGCCTCGAACCACTCCATCTGCGCCGGACGCAGCCCGGAGAGCTGCTCCGAACTGGGGTCGACCACCGCGGTGCGGACGAACCTGACGGCTCGGCGCAACCGCTCCGGGTCGTGCCCGCGGGCCGCCCCCATCTCGACGATCCCCCGGTCGCCGTAGACGAGCCCGGACGCGGCGATGATGTGCTGGCGCGTCCACCGGTGGAACACCAGCCAGCGGGTCACCACCCCGCGCAGCTGCGGTGCGGCCAGCGCGGCCAGCACGATGTCGGTGGCGTACGACCGCCCGGAGCTCAGGTCCACCAGGGTGATGTCGAACTCCTCCTCCATCCGCAGCATCAGCCGTACACACCGCTCGACGATCGCCGGGTCGGCGGCGAACTCGGCCCCGCCGCTGTCCCCCGGGATCAGGCAGAGCTGCCCGGCACCGTCCGGCCGGCCGCGCAGGCTCAGCCGGTCCGACTCGCCCCAGACGTCGACCCGCAGCGGCCAGGACACCTTGTTGCGCAGGTAGGAGTGGAGCCCGTTGGCACGGGTGCCGCGCGCCAGATCGGCGATCGCGAAGATCGCTCCGGCGGTCGGCGAGCCGAAGTCGAAGTCCAGGTAGCAGACGTCGCTGCCCTGCAGCGACCGGCGGTAGATGAGGTTGCTGCTGGTCACCGACCTCCCGGTGCCGCCCTTGTCCGAGGTCGCGAAGACGAGCATGGTCAGGACGCTCCCGTCACGTCGCGCCGTGCCTCCGTCAGACTGTCCAGCTCCCGCAAGACGTCGAGCACCAGAGCGACCGTGGTGCCCGGCCGCTCGACCGTGATCTCACGGGCATGCCGCAGCCGGGTGCGCAGCGCCTGCATCGCGTTGCGCATGTTGAGCCCGGTCTCGGCCGAACCGACGAGTTGCTGTTTGTCGAACAGGTGCTCGGCCTCGGCCAGCAGCTCCCCGGCGAAGCCCAGCAGCTCGTCGCTGCGCAGCGGATCGGTGCGGGCGAGATCTGCCGCGAACACCAGGCTCTCCACCACCCGCACCGTGTGGTGCCAGCTCAGTCGGCTGGTATCGACGTCGGAGAGCTCGAGGACGCCCGCTGCTGTCGGGGCGAACGCCCCGGCCGGCTGGTCCCAGAGGCCCCGGCTGCGCCCATGCGGGATGCGACGTTTGAGCAGGTGCTCCCAGATCTCGTCGGCCAGCGTCAGCAGCTGCCCCCGCAGTTGGACGTCGCTGAGGTTCCGCGCGATGCGGATGGTCCGCTTGAGCAGCAGCGGCGCGAAGTCGGCGGCGACCCAGTTCAGCAGCGGCCCCTCCGTCGGCCCGTCCAGCCCGATGGCCACACCGGGATGGTGCAGCGCAAGCGCCGTGTCGGCGGCGATGGGGCGGCGGGTGATCCGGGCCCGGTTGGCGAGTTCGGAGAGGATGCGTCCGAGGCGGCCCAGGTCGGCGTCGCTGTCCCGATCCTCCAGCAGGCCCCGGGTGGCGATCGAGGTCACCAGGAGGCTGAAGTAGTCCGACTCGTCACCGTCGGTGGTGCGCCAGGGCAGGTCCTCCAGTGGCCAGCGGCCGGCGCCGAAACTCGCGATGACCGACCAGTAGTTCTGCGTCAGCTCCCAGCGCAGCTGCAGTGCCGCCGCCAGTCGCAGCTGCTCGTCGTCGAGCAGGCGCAGCAGGCGGGTGCGGGCGGAGAACAGGTCGGCGATGCCGTCGAGCGCCTGCACGGTGAAGTAGAGGTAAGGCGCGTCATAGGCGTATCCCGCCCGCTGGGTGCCGGAGCTGTCGACGAAGTCGACCTGCGGTGCGCCGCGGATGATGCCCCACGACCAACCGCACTCGAACAGCTGGTCGGGCGACTCCAGGTTGTTGAGCTGCTCGATGCCCACGGTCAGGTCGCGCAGACCGGCGATGGTCGGGCGCAGCGCCTCGCGCAGGTCGGTGACCAGCCGATTGTCCGAGAGGTTGGACTGGTTGATCGTCCGGATCAGGTGCTGGCCATGGGTGCCCGCGGCTTCGTAGGTGAACACGGTGAAGCTGCGCAGCAGGCCCACCATCGCCTCGGTGAGGCGCTTGCCCGCCAGGCTCACCAGCTCGTCCAGCTCGTCCTGCTGATGCTGCTGGTAGCTGCCGGGTGCCAGCGAGTTGCGGTAGACGCCGACGAAGCCCAGCGTCGCCAGGGTGAGGGTGATCGACAGGGCGAAGGACTCGACGACGTCCAGCGAGACCTGGTCCTCCGCCAGCTCTTCGGCGGGATCCCGGGCGGCCAGATACGAGCCGCCGGGGAAGATCGGCCGGCCGTCACCGTCGGAATATTTGCGGTGATATTCGATGAGGGCCTTGACCAGCACCTGCGGAATGCGCAGCTTGTTGCCGAACGCCTCCATCGCCTTGGCGACGTCGTCCTCGGTCTGGTCCGGCTGGTCCAGCCGGAAACGCGGGATCTCCGTCGCGGGCAGCATGACGCACAGCAACTGCTCGGCGTCCTTGATCGAATCCCACCGGTTGTCGCCGCCCCACACCCACTCGCCGTCGACGTAGGAGTTGCGGGCCGCGGCCCGCCAGATCTCCAGCAGCTGTTGACGTGGTTGGATCTTCATGGCCGCCCGTCCGCCGTTCCGTCAGCTGAGTGCGACTCCCGTCGCGAGGATCATGCCGCCGTAACCACGGCGCAGCGGTTTCTTCGTCTCCACCAGGTCGATGTCGATGACATCGCACACCACCGATAGACAGTCTTTCACGTCGGTAATGTCCACGGCAACGGCCGGGAACTGAGTCTTGTCCACTTTGTAGCCCTTGGAATCGGCCATGAAAGCGGCCGCGAAAGGAGCACCCGGCTTGAGCGCCCGGCCGAAGCATTCGACGGCCCGCCAGAACTCCCTCGGGTCATAGGTGAGCGACTCCGCGACGAAGAACATGGTGCCCATGTCCCATTCGCGTTCCGGCAATCCGAAGATGCTCATCCGCTCGACCTTCGCGGCCTTGCGCATCGCCTCTCGCGGATTGGTGACGTTCTGGTAGGCGGGCAACGCCCGATAGACGTCCCAGAACTCGTCCCAATAGGTGTCGTACCGGTCGATCTGAGTGTTGAGCCAGCGCACGTTCGAGCGCGAGAACTCCCGGAGGTCGACACCCTCGCAGAACGGCAGCATCGACATCGCGGGATAGAGGTTCGCACCGCTGCCGACGTCCAGGCCGCGCCGCTGTGCGGTGGACGGCTTCAGATGCTGCTGGAAGAACTCGCCGACCCTCGTCATGATCGCGGTGTCGTCGTCACGCAGGCTCAGATAGTTGTGCGCGCAGTACCAGTCGGAGTTGAACCCATCCCAGTCGAAGTCGGCGTTGTAGCGCCGCTTGACGTCGAACGCGGGAGCGGATGTGCGGGTCGCCTTCACGGCCGCCGCCGATTTGTTCATCGTGCCCTTCGCTCCGTGGCCACAGGCGGAAGCGCGGGATGGCCACAGTTCCCGCCCGGCGAAACCCACATGTCAACGAACGTCGAGGCTGACGGTAACGCCCCGGCTCCACACACCCGCCTGAGCAGACAGCACCGAGTGGGCCGTGTCAATGGGTCGTAGGCACGAAATGCATGAATCCGCATCACAACGAACAGAGGGTTCAACGAGATGGGACGCAGGTGGTATCGAATTTCACCCGACCCGGTGGCACACAAGAACCGATCGTGAGCCCTGCTGAGCTGTCGGGACTAGCCCACGGGAACGGCGGGGCGGTGGGGCCGGTGACCCGGACCCGCCGCCCCGCCGCGACCTAGTTCAGGACCGGGCCCAGCGCGCCGATGAGCGCGTTGTCGTCGGAGTCCTGGCTGAGCTCCCACGCCATCGCGCCGCGCAGGCCGAGCAACTTGATGAGCGCAGTGCGCTCGGCCAGCGACTTCGGATCGGTGTAGACGATCGTGGTCGGTGCGGTGACGGTGCCGGTGGCCAGCACGTGCTCCGCCGCCGGGTTCCACAGGTAGGGCTCACCCGCGAGGAGGTTCCACTTGCGGGTCCACCCGTTGGCGCCGGCCCCCGCGGGGGTCAGGATGCCCGACACGTCGACCAGGTCGTGGTACGACGGCTGCGGCTTGGAGTCCCAGATCAGCGAATCGGGGTTCATGCCGGTGTTGTCGAACGCCTTGTAGAGGCCGTCGGGGTTGCGGATGTACTGCACGCCGTAGAACGGCACGCCGACGACGATCTTGCTGGCGGGCACCCCCTGGGCGAGGTAGTAGCCCACCGTGCCGACGGTGTTCCAGGTCCAGTCGTCGGCCTCGGGGTCGCGCGGGTCGCGGGTGAACAGCGTGCTCGGCCCGGCCACGGAACCGCCGGGCACGTTGAAGTCGTAGGTCATGATGTTGACCCAGTCCATCGACTTCGAGAACTCGCGCAGCTCGTAGTACTTGGTCGAGCTCTTCGCCGCGGGCAGCGCCGCGGTCAGCAGGTAGTGCTTGCCGTCGGCGCGGCCCTGTACGTCGAGCTGGCGGCGGAACTCCTGGGCCAGCAGCGTGGCGTTGTGCCGGTCCTCCGGGCCGTAGTCGACGTTGTTGTCGGCCTTGGCCGTCGGGTACTCCCAGTCCAGGTCGATGCCGTCGAAGATGCCCTTCGCGACCCCGATGCCGCCCGCGTCCTCGGGCCAGCCACCGGTCGGCAGGTTGCCCTTGATGAAGGTGTCGATGCAGGCCGCCACGAACGCCTGGCGGCGCTCCGGGGTCTTCGCAACGCTGGAGAACCAGGTCGACTTCGTCCAGCCGCCGAGCGAGATCTCGATCTTCAGGTGCGGGTTGGCCGCCTTGAGCTTGCGCAGCTGGTTGAAGTTGCCGTAGACGTTCTGGCCGGGATACGTGTCGGCGACACCGTCCACGGTGTTCTCCGGACCCCAGTAGACCTGCTGGTAGTCGGCCCAAGGGTCGAGCACGTCGCAACCGACCGCGCCGGTGGCCTGGTTGAACGTCGGCACGCCGAAGGCGTACTGGATGACGTTCAGCTTGTCGGCGGGGATGTCCTTGACGAAGTAACCCCGCCCGTAGACGGACCAGTTGGTGAAGTAGGCGGAGATCACCTTCTTCGGCGCGTCCGGCTTGGGGGCGCTGCCGGCCGCGGTGGCCGGAGCTGCCAGGAAGCCGGCGCCCAGGGCCAGGGCGACCGCCCCGGCGATGCCCGGGCGGAGCAGTGTTCTGAGCATATGCACTCCCATCGTTCGTCCATGCGAACCTTCACGCGGGAGCGGCACTTCAGTCAAGAGACCTAACAGTTAGATTTCCTAAGTGTCCCAAGGCAATCCGGCTCCTGATCGAAAGTGGGCGGACGGATCAGCCTGGTCGGCGCAGTTGCGCGTCGCCGGCGGCCGCCGCCCGGCGGGGGCGCACCGGCTCGTCGCGGAAATCGGGCTCCGGCCTGCCGTCGACCCGCCGGTCGGCCTCGGCGAGCGAGTCCTCGCCCACGAAATACCCCGGCCGGGCCTGGATGCCACGGTAGATCCGGCCCACGTACTCCCCCAGCAGGCCCAGACAGATGAGCTGGCAGGCGCCGAGGAACAACACCACCAGCGAGAGCGAGGTCCAACCCGGCACGACGGCACCCTGGAAGTAGGCCACGAGCACCTTCACCGCGGCGATGACGCAGGCCACGGCCCCGAGCACGCCCAGCCAGATGCCCAGCCGCAGCGGAGCCGCGGTGAAGCTGATGACGCTGTCGACCGTCAGGTTGATCATCTTGGCGAGCGGGTACTTGCTGGTCCCCGCGGCCCGCTTCTCCCGGGTGTAGACGACCTGCCCGCTGGGGAAGCCCAGCCACGGCACCAGCAGGCGGTAGACGGGCGCCTGCTCGGGCAGGCTGCACAACGCGTCCACCATGGCCCGGCTGAGCAGCCGGAAGTCACCGGCGCCCGAGGGCATCCGGTTGCCGACGATGCGGCGCATCAGCCGGTAGTACAGGTCGGCCGTGCCGCGTTTGAAGGCGGTGTCGCTGGCCCGGTCGCCGCGTACGCCGTAGACGATGTCCAGGCTCTGCGCCTCGGCGAGGCCCAGCATCTCGGCGATGACCTCGGGCGGATCCTGCAGGTCGGCGTCGAGGGTGACCACGTGGTCGCCGCGCGAGCGGTGCAGGCCGGCGGTGAGCGCAGCCTGGTGCCCGCTGTTGCGGCGCAGCCGGACCAGCCGCAGCTCGGGCCACTTCGCCCGCATCAGCGTCACCATGGCGGCGGTGGCGTCGCGGCTGCCGTCGTCGACGGCGACCACCTCGTAGGTCCGGCCCAGCCCGTCGAGCACCGGGCGCAGCCGGCTCACGAGCAGGGGCAGGACCGCCTCCTCGTTGTACATCGGGATGACGACGGACAGTCTCGGCACGGCCATGACGAAACGATAACCACCGAAGTGCCGAACGGCTGAGTCCCCGCGGGGCTGTCTCAGATGGAGAAGTCGGGATTGTTCTTGATGATCGAGAAGGTCGCCCCCTGCGGGTCCTTCAGAATGGCGAACCGTCCGGCGAGCGAATCCTCGGGTGGCATGACCTTGGTCGCGCCCAGTTCCAGGGCCTTGGCGTACGCCGCGTCGCAGTCGTCCACCGCGAAGTACACCGACCAGTGCGACGGCATCGGGCCCCAGGCGGCGTCGATCGGCAGCGCGCCCGCCACCGCCCGCCCCTCGGCCTCCAGCAGGGTGTAGGTCATGCCCTCCGCCATCGACACGTCGCGCATGCTCACCCCGAAGACCTCCTGGTAGAACACCTTGGCCGCGTCGATGTCGGAGGTCATCAGCTCGTTCCAGGTGACGCTGCCCGGCTCGTTCGCCAGCTCGAACCCGGAGAACGCCAGCGGCTGCCACGCCGAGAAGAAGGCGCCCTCGGGGTCCTGGAAGACCGCCATCCGACCCTGGCCCATCACGTCCATCGGCGGCACGATCACGGTGCCGCCGTGCTCGGCGACCTTCGCCATGATGTCGTCGGCGTCCATCGCGGCGAAGTACGTGGTCCACGAGCTGCCCCGGCCGGCGTCGGTAGCGGGCCCCAGTCCGGCGACCTGCCGGCCGTCCTTGCGGAACATCCGGTAGCCGCCCGCGTCCGGGCCGAGGTCCTCGTCGGTCCAGCCGAACAGCCGCTCGTAGAAGGCCACCGAGCCGTCGAGGTCCGTAGTGCCCAGATCGACCCAGCTCGGAGTGCCCTGCTCATACTTTGCCGCCATGCCGACATCCTTACTCCGCGCGCGCGGGAAGACCTCGGCATCGCCGAAATTCCGCTCAAAGAGCAAATCAGCCGCGAAAGCGTTCGATCTTCATGTTCCGGCTCCCGGCACGGTGGTACAGCTCGAAGGCAGCGGCGGCGGAGTTCCGCAACCGGCAGCCCGCCCAAGGCCGCTCCTGAAAGACTGGCCACAGTGTGCCGCGTACCCATCGGGGCGGCATTTCTGCTGGTGGTGAGCCTGCGTTCGGCCCTGCCGGCGCGGCCGGAACGAGAGGAACATCGATGCCCACCAAGTCGCCCGCCAAGTCCGCCGCGACCCGCGGCAGCCAGCCCATGCTGCACCAGAACGGGGTGCAGATCCAGGAATTCGGCACCGTACGCCAGCTCCCGGTGGGCCTGTCCCATGACGCCCGGATGTACTCGTGCGAGCGGCTCAACCAGTGCCTCGCCGACTCCCAGATCCTCTACAGCCTTTACAAGAAGCACCACTGGCTGATGCGCGGCCCGACGTTCTACCAACTGCACCTGCTGCTGGACAAGCACGCGGGCGAGCAGCTGGAACTCATCGACACCATCGCCGAGCGGGTGCAGACCCTCGGCGGCGTGGCCATCGGCGACCCGCGCCACGTCGCGGAGATCACCGTCATCAAGCGCCCGCCGGACGGCGTCGAGGAGGTGCCCGCAATGATCTCCCGCCTGCTGGAGGCGCACGAGGCCATCCTGATCGCCGCGCACGACGCCGCCAAGCGCGCGGACGAGATGGGCGACGACGGCACGAACGACCTGCTCGTCTCCGACGTGATCCGCACCGGCGAGCTGCAGACCTGGTTCCTCGCCGAGCACCTGGTGGACACCCCGCTGGTCGAGTCCTGACCCGCACCTTCGGCTCGGTAAGCCGTCGCCCGGCGATCGCCGCGGACCGGCCTCGGCCCGCGGCAGGTCCGCGTCGGCCGAGGCCGGTCCTGGCTGCCCGTTGCTTGCTCGGCGGATCGGGCGGTTCCGGTCAGGCAGCGATGTACGTCGCCGTCGGCCCCAGGTCGGGCTGCTCGCGTAGCTCGACCACCGGCTGGACCGGCTCCCCGTCGAGGTCGAGCACGACGATCTCGTTGTCGCCCTCGCACAGCAGCGGCCACGGCACGTAGAGGGTGACCTGCGGACCCTTCTCCCAGTAACGGCCCAGGTTGAAGCCGTTGACCCAGACGTAGCCCTTGTGCCAGCCGGGCAGCGCGAGGAACGCGTCGCGTACCTCGTCGACGCGCAGCACGCCGCGGTGGAACACCGGCCCGGCCGCGCCGGTCGCCCGCCCCCACGGCAGCACCGAGACGTCGTCCAGCGGCACCGGGTCGATCTCGTACCCGTGCAGGAACTGCTGGCCGTGGAAGACCCCGCCCACGATGCCCTTGCGCTCCCCCACCAGCGGGCCGTAGTTGACCCGGCCCATCGCCTCCACGACGAGTGTCACGTCGGCACCGTCGCCGTCGACCGGCACCGGCAGCCCGACCGGGCCGTTGCGGTCGAGCACCCCGGCGGGCGATCCGTCCACCAGCACCAGCGCCCGGTCGTGCAGCCCTTTGACGCGCAGCTGGTGGCCGGTCCGCGGCCCGGGAATCCGGGTGCGGTAGACGGCCAGCCCGTACGCCTGGCCCAGCTCCTCCAGGGTCTTCGGGACGGCGCTGTGCACGGTGCCGGTGGACAGCACGTCCAGGCAGTCCAGCAGCGACAGGCGCTGGGGCAGCTCGACCCGGCCTGCGGGCAGCGTCGCGGCCTGCTCCGACGGCGGATCGGGCAGTTCCACGCCCCGCCCGAGCACCTCCCGGAACGCCCAGTACTTCGGCGTCAGCGCCCCGTGCTCGCTCAGCGGCGCGTCGTAGTCGTAGGACGTCACGTCGGGCAGGTACACGTCGTCGAGAAACTCGCCGACCGCGTTGGCCCCGGCCAGGAAGCCGAAGTTGGTGCCGCCGTGCGCCATGTAGAGGTTGACCGACGCCCCCGCGTCCACCATCTCGGCCAGCGTCGCCGCCGCCTCCGCCGCGGGCCGCACGTGGTGGTCCTTGCCGTGGTGGTCGAACCAGCCGTTCCAGTACTCCATGCAGAACGACGGCCAGCGCCGCAGCGCGGACATCTCGGCGAAGCGCTCGGCCGGGCGGCTGCCGAAGTTGGCCGTGGCGTAGACGTCGTCGAGCGTGCCCCCGGTGACCATCAGATCGGTCGGGCCGTCGGAGGTGAACAGCGGCACCTCGATGCCCCGGGCGCGCAGACCGTCGGCGAGATGGCGCAGATAGCGGCGGTCCGAGCCGTACGAGCCGTACTCGTTCTCGACCTGGACCATCAGCACGTTGCCGCCCCGCGTCACCTGGTGCTCCACCAGGTGCGGGACGAGCCGGTCGAAGAACCGGTCGACCGGTTCGAGGAACCGGGGGTCGTGGCAGCGCAGCGGGATCTCCTCGGTGGCCCGCAGCCAGGCGGGCAGCCCCCCGTTGTCCCACTCCGCACAGATGTACGGGCCCGGCCGCACGATCGCGTACAGCCCCGCCTCCGCCGCCTCGGCCAGGAAGCGCCCCAGGTCGATCCGGCCGCCGAAGTCGAACTCGCCCGGCCGCGGCTCGTGCAGGTTCCACGGCACGTAGGTCTCGATCGTGTTCAGGCCCATCGCCCGCAGCTTGCGCAGCCGGTCGCCCCACTGCTCGGGCAGCACCCGGAAGTAGTGGATCGCCCCGGAGAGCACCTGGAACGGTTTGCCGTCGAGCTCTAGGGCGTCCGGCGTGACACTGAAGACGGGCATGGTCGCGGAGTCTAGACCAACGGAAAGCGCTTTCACCAGTCCCGACCAGATATCAGTGGAGCTGCTTGTCAGCGATCCAGTAATCGATTACTCCATCAGGGACAAAGCCGGACGGCTCCCGTCCGCACTGCGGCGATCGGGAGCCGTCCGGTCCAGGATGCGCTCGGTCAGGCGCGGCCGGCGATGCCGCCCTCGTCGAGCAGGCGGATCGCCTCGTCTGCGGCCGCGGCGTCGACCAGGATCTGGTAGCGGTCGGCCTGCATCGCCGACACCGAGGAGAAGTCGCGGCGGCCGCCGGTGAGCGCGTGCCCGGCCAGGCCGAACAACCCGCCCGCGACCGCGCCGAACCCGGCGCCGTAGAGGATGAGCAGCAGCAGCGAGATCAGCGGCGTGACCCAGTTGAAGAAGCCGAACAGCCAGGCGAACAGCGCACCGAGCAGGGCTCCGCTCACCGCGCCGTGCGCGGCGGCACGCCACGTCGTCATCCGACCGGTGACCTGCTCGACCAGGCTGAGCCCGCGACCGGCGATCGCGGTGCGCTCGACCGGGAACCCGTTGTCGGACAGGTGGTCGACGGCCCGCTCCGCCTCGGCGTAGGTGTCGTAGGTCGCGACGACGACCTGTCCGGCGGCGCGGCTGTCCGCGACCCATTCGGTCTGTGTCATGGGAGCCTTTCCTCAGTACGGCTGACGTTGCCAGGCGGATACCCGCCGCACGTCCTCGCCAACCGCCTTCGTCCGCACCGGACTTTCGCCGTCAGCGGACAGCGGGCCGGGTGCCGGGGGCGAAGCGGAACTGGATCGTTTCCATCAGCGAGCGGCGGCGGGTGTTGTGGAAGGCGGCGACCCGCCAGCCGTCGGGTTCGCGTACCAGCGTGTAGGTCTGGATCTTCGAGAGCGCGGGGCGGCGTCGTCCTTTGTAGGTGTCGCCGCGGCCGACGACCACCGCGGTGTCCGGGCCGAGGAACGTGGTGGCGATCGTCTCTCCGGCCAGCCGGGTGCCCTTGGTGAACGCCTGGAACAGCGCGCGGTGGCTTTCGGTGATGTCCTCGCGCCCCCGATACACGGTGCCGACGAAGGTCACGTAGCTGGCGTCGGCGGTGAAGGCGCGGCCGAAGGCATCGGCGTCGGCGGCCTCCCAGGCGTGCGCGAGCGACGCCAGTAGCCGCTCGATCGCCACCAGGTCGGCGGTGCGGTCGGGGTGGTTCACATGTTCCTCCCTGGTCGGCCGGGCCTAGCATGGGCTCCGGACACGCAGAAACTGCAGGCGTGCAATATCTGCACTCATGCAGAGATTAGCGCAGAGGGAGCCGCCACGCCATGGCCGACGCCACGCCGCCCGCCGGGATGCCGCAGGGAGCACACGAGACGTTCCGGCGCTACCTCGACGCGATGACCGCGCACGCCCAGGCCGCCGCCGACGCGGCCGGCATGCACCCCACCGACTGGGCCGCGCTGAGCACGCTGAACCTCGCCGGGCGGCTTACCTCCGGCGAGCTGGCCGAGCGCACCGGGCTGACCACAGGCGCGACCACCCGGCTCATCGACCGGCTGGAACGCGCCGGGCACGTACGCCGCATCGCCGACCCCGCCGACCGCCGCCGGGTGCTGGTCGAGCCCGTGCCGAAGCTGGACGTGGACACCATCGTCGGCCCGGCAAGGCAGCGGCTCGGCGAGGTGTTCCAGGGCTACCGGCCCGAGGAACTGGCGGTGCTGTTCGACTACTTCTCGCGTGCCGCAGATGCGCTGCTCACCGCCACCCGCGAGGTCCGCGCCGACACCGCCCGCCGCACGGACCGCCGCTGACCAGCCGACCTCGACCGAAATATCTGGATGTGACAATGCACTGACAGGTGTGACGCCGGAACACTCGGGACACAGGGTGGGACATGAACGTGCGTCGGGTACGGGTCGGTTGCGAGTTCGTCTATCAGTCCGCCGTGGACACCCCGGCCGTGCTGCAGATCGAGCCCAGGGGAACCGGGCCGGTCTCGGTCATCGCCCGCGCCTGGTCGCTGGAGCCACAGCTCAACGTGCGCAGCTACGTCGACCTGTACGACAATCCCTGCACCCGGCTGGTGCTGCCCGCCGGCCGGTGCACGGTGCGCTACGAGGCGACGGCGCTGGTGCCCGACGCCACCGAGGACACCGCAGGCAACGCACCGCAACGCCTGCCCGACGAGCTGCCCGACGACGTGCTGATCTTCACCCTGCCCAGCCGCTTCTGCCTGCCCGACATGCTCGGCGACGAGGCCTGGTCGCGGTTCGGCGCCCTCCCGGCCGACCACATGCGGGTGCAGGCGATCTGCGACTACGTCAACGGACACCTGACGTTCGGGTACGGCACCAGCGACGCGCGTTCGACCGCTGCCGACGTCAACGCCTCGGGTTTCGGGGTGTGCCGCGACTTCACCCACCTGGCCATCTCGTTCTGCCGGGCGCTGAACATCCCGGCCCGCTACGTGTTCGGCTACCTGCCCGACCTCGACGTGCCCCCAGACCCGGCACCGATGGACTTCGCGGCCTGGATGGAAGTGTGGCTCGGCGACCGGTGGTGGACGTTCGATCCGCGCAACAACCGTCCACGCAAGGGCCGGATCCTGATCGGGCGCGGCCGCGACGCCTCCGACGTGGCGATGGTGACCACCTTCGGCGCGCCCATGCTCGAGTCGATGACGGTCACGGCCGCCGAGGACCCGAACGGGTGACGCCCTGGGCCAAGCCCGTGAGCGATCCATCCACGCCGCCAACCTAGGCTTCTTCCGCATCCGCAGCCAGTATTTTCCGCGTTTGCAGCTTTTGAATTCCGCGTTCCAGCAGTGCTGTGTCCGTGTCTGCCGCCGTCGCCCTCGCCGGACTAGATGACGCCCTTGAGCAGTTGGCGGGCCATGACGATGCGCTGGACCTGGTTGGTGCCCTCGTAGATCTGGGTGATCTTGGCGTCGCGCATCATGCGCTCCAGCGGGAAGTCCTTGGTGTAGCCGTAGCCGCCGAGCAGCTGGACCGCGTCGGTGGTGACGGCCATGGCCACGTCGGAGGCGAAGCACTTGGCGGCCGCACCGAAGTAGGTGAGGTCGGCGTCGCCGCGCTCGGAGCGGGCCGCGGCGGCGTAGGTGAGCTCGCGGGCGGCGGTGAGCTTCATGCCCATGTCGGCGAGCATGAACTGCACGCCCTGGAAGTCCGCGATGGGCTTGCCGAACTGGCGGCGCTCCTTGACGTAGTCCAGGGCCGCGTCCAGCGCGCCCTGCGCGATGCCGAGCGCCTGCGCGGCGATGGTGACCCGGGTGTGGTCCAGGGTGCGCATGGCGGTGGCGAAGCCGGTGCCGGGCTCGCCGATCATCCGGTCGGCGGGGATGCGCACGTTGTCGAGGTACACCTCGCGGGTGGGCGAGCCCTTGATGCCGAGCTTCTTCTCGGGCGCGCCGAAGCTGACGCCCGGGTCGGACTTCTCGACCACGAAGGCGGAGATGCCCTTGGCGCCGATGCCGGGCTCGGTGACGGCGAAGACGGTGTAGTACTCGCTGACGCCGGCGTTGGTGATCCAGCGCTTCACGCCGTTGAGAATATAGTGATCTTCGTCACGAACTGCCCGGGTTGTCATGGCCGCCGCGTCGCTGCCGGCCTCGGGCTCGGAGAGGCAGTACGAGAACATGCCCTCACCGGAGGCGACCTTCGGCAGGTAGCGCTGCTTGAGCTCGGCCGAGCCGGCCAGCAGCAGCGGCATGGTGCCCAGCTTGTTCACGGCCGGGATCAGCGAGGACGAGGCGCAGGCGCGGGCGACCTCCTCGATGACGATCGCGGTGGCGAGCGCGTCCGCGCCCGCGCCGCCGTACTCCTCGGGGATGTGCGGGGCGTGGAAGTCCGAGGCTCGCAGCGCATCGAAGCTGGCCTGCGGGAACTCGCTCGTTTCGTCCGCTTCGGCGGCGTTCGGGGCGACCTTGGCGTCGCAGACCTCACGCACCGCGTCGCGGATCGCCACGTGCTCCTCGGAGAGCTGATACAGCGCGAACACCCGAGACCTCCTCTGAACCGGCTTTCATATGGGGCGTACCGGTCGGTAGCTTAACGCTCGATCAGCCGAGCTCGTCCAGCGCCTGCCGGTAAACTTTCTTTGGGGTGGTCTAGGGCGTAGGCTCTTCAACTGCTCAAACCTGATACCCCCACCCCTTGCGGATCAAGGAGACGAGAAGCGTGACGCTCCCGTACGCGAGCCAGCCTGCCCCGGTCACCCCGCCGTCAGGCGCCGCCCGGCCCCGACTGACCTTCATCGGCACCGGTTACCTGGGAGCCACCTACGCCATCTGCTACGCCGAACTCGGTTACGAGGTCATCGGGTTCGACGTGGACGTCGACAAGATCGAGAAGCTGGGCAAGGGCGAGGTGCCCTTCCACGAGCCCGGGCTCGACGAGATGCTGCGCCGCAACCTGGCCGCCGGGCGGCTGCGCTTCACCACGTCGTACCAGGAGACGGCCGACTTCGGTGACGTGCACTTCATCTGCGTGGGCACCCCGCAGCGCGCCAGCGGCCTGGGCGCCGACCTGACCTACGTCGAGGCGTCGGTCAGCAACCTGGCCCAGCACCTCAGCCGCAAGGCCCTGATCGTCGGCAAGTCCACCGTGCCGGTGGGCACCGCCGAGTGGGTCGAGCAGCTGGTCGCCAAGCACGCCCGCCCGGAGCTGGCGGTCGAGGTCGCCTGGAGCCCCGAGTTCCTGCAGGAGGGCTTCGCCGTCGACGACGTCATGCGGCCCAACCGCATCGTCGTGGCCACCAAGACCGAGTGGTCGAACTCACTGCTGCACGCCGCCCACAAGGGCGTCTTCGACCTGGCCGCCACCGAGGACCGCGAGGTGCCGGTGGTCTCCACCGACTTCGCCACCGCCGAGCTGGTCAAGGTCGCCGCGAACTCCTTCCTGGCCACCAAGATCTCCTTCATCAACGCGATGGCCGAGGTCTGCGAGGTCGCCGGCGGTGACATCACCCAGCTGGCCCGCGCACTCGGCTACGACCCGCGCATCGGCAACCGCTTCCTGCAGTCGGGCGTCGGCTTCGGCGGCGGCTGCCTGCCCAAGGACATCCGCGCCTTCCAGGCCCGCGCCCAGGAGCTGGGCGCCGGCGAGGCGCTGCGCTTCCTGCACGAGGTCGACCTGATCAACCTGCGCCGCCGTCAGCGGGTGCTCAACCTCGCCGCCGGCCTGCTCGGCCGCAAGTTCGGCCCGGCCGGCCCGGACCTGTCCGGCGCACGGATCGCCGTGCTCGGCGCGACCTTCAAGCCCAACTCCGACGACGTACGCGACGCGCCGGCGCTCGCCGTGGCGGGCATGCTGTCCCGCGCCGGTGCCGCGGTGCACGTGTACGACCCGCAGGGCATGGAGAACGCGAAGCGGGCGCTGCCCGAGGTCGAGTACGCCAAGTCGATGGTGGACGCCGTCACCGACGCCGACCTGGTCTGCGTGCTCACCGAGTGGGCCGAGTTCCGCAACGCCGACCCGGTGGCGCTGGGCGAGGTCGCCGCCACCAAGCTGGTCGTCGACGGGCGCAACTGCCTCGACGCGACCGCCTGGAAGTCCGCGGGCTGGACGCTGCGCGCGCTGGGCCGCCCGACGGTCTGACCGCACCACGTGAGAAGGGCCCATCCGCATATCGCGGGTGGGCCCTTTCGCATGCGTGACGCGCCGCGCGTCCCGTCGAGCCACTAGCTGACTGAAATGGGGCTTTTCAAAGGTCACTCCTATTAGGCATGCTGCTGCTGAGTGGATCCATACGCCGCGTCGTCTCCGCTAGTGGCTCGTCCCTGCGGTCCGCCTGGACGGCGGACCACCGAGGACTCCCCACCAGCGGCCGGTGACGTGCCGGGAGTCGGAGGTAGCCATGGCTGCGGCCACCAGCACGTGCTCGATGTGTGGCCGGGAACGTGACCCCTCCGTGCGCTGCCCGCACTGCGGCAACACCCCTGAGCAGCTCGCGGCCGAGGTGAACCGGCTCAACAAGGCCATCGCCGACATGAACGCCGAGGACCTGCGCCTGTCCGGCGAGCGCAAGAAGCTGAGCAGCAAGCTCCAGGCGGCGCTGTACCAGCGCGACATCCTCGCCCACGCCGAGGCGCAGCGGCAGAAGAAGGCCGCGCCCAAGCAGCGCCGCTGGCTCCCCCGCCCACCCGGCGCGCAGGCTCCCGGCACACAGAGCTCCCCGCGCCCTCCTGGCGCGCAGGACCCGGGCACACCGACTTCCGGCACCGCCGCTGGCGATCCCGGCGTGCCGCGGCAGGCGCCCACGGTGCCCCGCGACCGCACGACACGACCGGACGGCACCGTGCGGCGGGACGGCGGCCCCCGGGTCGCGCCGCTGCCCGAGCCGCCGCCGGAGGCGTCCGCGCGCTCGGTGCAGAACATCATGCTCGCGCTGGGTTCGCTGCTGCTCGGCATCGCCGCGGTGGTGTTCGCCGCCGTCGCGCTGAGCAACGTCGCCCCCGGCATCCGCCTCACCGTGCTGGCGCTGGCCACCGCCCTGCTGCTCGGCATCGCGCCGAGCCTGGTCCGGGGCGGCCTGTCGGCGACCGCCGAGGCGCTGGCCGCGGTCGGTCTGGCCCTGCTGCCGGTCGACGGATACCTGCTGGCGCAGCTGAGCCTGATCGACACGTCGCTGGCGGTCGTCGCCGGGCTGGTCTTCGCCGCCACCGCCGCGATCGCGTACCTCTACCACCGGGCCACCGGCCTGACCATCCCGCGGTACGGGGTGGTGATCGCCATCCAGCCGGTGTTGCCGCTGCTGGTGTACGACCTGATCAACGGTCCGGCCGGCTGGGCCGTGGTGCTGACCGTGGTCGCCGCGCAGAACGCCGTGCTCGCCCGCGCCGTCGAGCTGGCCAACGCCCCCGCCCGCTCCGGCCCGCCCCCGCGCCTGGCCACCCCGGCTTCCGCGGGCGCGGGCGCGCAGACCACGACGTCAGGTGCACCGACCGCGGCGGCCGATCCCGACGCCTCGGGCGACGGCGCGCCGACCGTGGCCCGGCCCGCGACCGCCCGGACCGCCGGGCTGCCGGAGGGCATCGCCACCTTCATGCGACGGCCCGAGACCGCCGCCACGGCGACCCGGCGCTCCGCGTTCTGGCTGCGCGAACTGGCCTGGGTGCTGCACGGGCTGGCCATCGCCGCCGCCACCGTGTACGCCGTGGCCGCCCTGCTCACCGCCGACACCGTGCCGTCGGTGCTGCGCGCCTCGGCGACGCTGCTGCTGGCGGTCGGGGTGGCGCTGGTCGGTGCGCTGATGCTGCGCCGGGCACCGCTGAACGAACTCGCCGCCGGGGCCATGGTGCTGGCCGTCATCGGCTCCGCGGCCCGGGTCGCCGTGGTCGCCCTGCCCGACCGGGCGCTGCTGGTCATCGCCGCCGCCGTGGCGATCACCGGCCTGGGCGTACGGGCCATCCCGGAGGCGACCCGGCGCGGCCCGCAATTGGCGTCCACCCTCGCGCTGATCGTGATCAGCCTGTTCACCGCGGGCAGCGCGCTGCGCGCGGCGCTCGCTCCGGTCGCCGCGGCGTGGCCGTTCGGCAGCGCCGACGTGACCGGGTTCGCCGCCGAGATCGCGCAGCGGGCCGGGCACCCCGGCTGGCCGCTGGTCGCCACGATCGCCCTGCTCACCATCGCGGCCGCGCTGGCGCTGCCGGTCGCCTGGCGGCACGAGACCGTCGTGGCGGGCGCGGCGCTCACCGCGCTGGCCGCACCGGCCTCACTGGGGCTGGACTGGGTGGCCACCCAGTGGCTGCTGGCCGCCGCCGCGATCGCGATGCTGGCCGCCGGGATCGGCGTCGCTGGGATCGGCTCCGCCGAGGGCGCGCCCTGGGCCGCCGGCACCCCGCGCGCGGCCCGCGCCCACCTGGTCGCCTCGTTCCTGGTCGGCGCCACCGCGGTCGGTGTCGCGCTGGCGCACACCTGGTCCACCGCCGGGCTGATGGTGGCGTACACCCTGGCGGGTGTGCTGCTCGCGGCGGCGCAGCGGGTGCTGCCCGCGCCCCCGGCCACCGGGCTGCTCGGCGACGCCGCGGCCGGGGCTGCCGCGTTCGCCGCGCCGGTCGCGGTCGGCACCGGGGTGCTCACCGTCTTCCCGGCGGCCGGGGAGCAGGTCGCGCTCGCCGCCTCGTTCCTCGCCTGTGCCGCGACCCTGGCCCTGGTCGCGGCCCGCCTGGTCGCGCACCGCCGCATCGGCACCCCGCTCTCGCTCGGCGCCGGCCTGGGCGCGCTGGCCGTGGCCGGGGCGGCGTTCGGCACCGCCGGGGCGGGCGTGCTCGATGCCGGGCTGGGCGCACTGTTGCTGGTCTCAGCGATCCTGCTGGCCCTGGCTCCGTCCATCGACTCAGGCCGCCGGGCCGACCGCGCCCTCGACGGCGCGGACTTCGCCGCCGCGGCGGTCACCACCGCGCTGATCGCCGCCCTGGCCCGGGTGGCGCACCTGGTCGCCCCGTCGTACTGGCTGGTGCTGTCGGCGCTGCTGGTGCTCGCGGTGGGCGTCGCCGTCCGGCTGCTCCCGCAGGAGCTGCGCCGCGGACCCGTCGCCGGCAGCGCGATGGCCGGCGGCATCCTCGTGCTCATCGCGGGCTACCCGGCGCTGGCCGGCGGGATCAAGGCACTCGCCCTGCCCGGCGAGCTGTGGGCCGCCAACCTGGCCCCCGTCGGCGGCGGGGTGGAGTTCGGCTGGCAGGCCCCTGCGGCGCTGGTGGTGCTCGCCGTGGCCGCGGCTGTGGTGCTGCCTCCGCCGCGCAGCCACCAGGCGGCCGCGGTCGCCGCGATCCTCGCCACCGTCGGGGCCCCGGCCGCGCTGGGTTGGCCCTGGTGGGCGCCGATCGTGCTGGGACTGACCATCGCCACCGGGTACGCCCTGGCGGCGGCCGTGGCCGAGGACGCCCGCGCCGGATACACCCGCCTCGCCGTGGCCACCGCGGTCGCGCTGCACGCGCTCGGCGCGAGCCTGGTGCGCCCGTGGACCACCGCTGCGGCGCTCGGCATGATCGCCCTCGTCGGGGCCGCGCTCGTGCTGATGGCCGTGCTGATGACCCAGCAGGCCGAGCAGGCCGGTGCGCGGCCGCCCGCGCACCTGGACGTGCTCGGCGGGGCGGGCGTGCTCGCCGTGCTGCTGGCCGGCCCGGCAGCGCTGGCCGCGTTCGCCGCGAGCGCCGGCAAGGAGCCCGACGTACTGCTCACCGCCGCCCTCGGCGGCACCAGCATCGGGCTGGCGGCGCTGGCCGCGGCGCGCCGGCCCGCCGCGCCCTACCTCGGCTGGGGCACCGTCGGCGTGGCCGTCTCCGGCACGCTGATCGCTCTGCTCGCGCTCGCGAACGGACATCCCGCCGGGGTGTACGCCGCCGCGGCGGTGCTGCTCGTGGTGCTCGCCGAACTACTCCGCACCACCACCCGCGACCAGCTCGGCCTCACCCCCGAACGGGTTGCCGTGCCGATCCCGCGCCGGGTGCCGAAGGAGGGCCCGCAGCGCTGGCGCGTCGGGTTCGACTCCCGCCAGGAGCTGATCGAGCGCAGCCGGCGCTTCCCGTCGTACCCCGGCGCGATGGCGGCCGCCGCAGCCGCCGCACCGGCCTTCATCGCCCTCGCCTCGCTGGCCCCCGCGCTGCATACCGCGCTGGTCCGCCCGTACGACAGCCTGAACGCGATCTGGCAGGGCCCGCCCGCGGCCACCACGGTCGCCGCGGACGTCGCCGCGGTACTGACCGCGGTGCTGCTCACCGTCGCCGCGGGCATCGCCGCGGTCGGCTTCGGCGGCGGCCCCACCCGGGCCGTCTCCGTCGTGGTGCCCGGCGCGGCGGTGACGCTGCTGATCGCCCCAGCCGGCCTCGGGCTGGCCTGGCCGGCGAGCGTACTGGCGGGGCTGGGCGTGTTCACGGTCTGCATGCTCAGCGTCGCGCTCACCGAGCCGCCGTCCGGCGAGGACGTCGACCGCCCGGTCCGCGCCGCCCGCGTCGCGGTGCTGCTGCTGGGCCTCATCGCGGGCGGCGCGGGCCTGGCCGGAGCGCTGGCCACCCCGGGGCTGACCATCTTCACGTTCGGCGGCGCGGTCGCCGTCGGGGCCGTGGCCGCGCTCGGCGGCAAGAGCCAGCGCGCCCGCATCCTGGGCTGGCTCGGCGCGGCGCTGGCCGCGCAGCTGTTCGTGCTGACCGTCAGCCTGCGTATCGGCGCCAAGCCGGAATGGGCGGCGTTCGGCGTGCTGGGCGTCGGCGCGATCCTGATCGTCGGCGCGGCGCTGCACCCGCGATTCACCCGCCCCGAGGCGTTGCGTGAGGCCAGCGCGGTCGAGTGGGCCGGCTACACCGCCGGAGTGATCGCCCTGGCCCTGGCCGTACGTGCTCCATCGCAGGTCGCGGCGCTACTCGTCGGCTGGGGCGCGGTGCTCGGCATCGCGGCGACCCGGGCAGGCCGACCCACCGGGCAGCGCCGGGTGCTGTTCTGGGCCGCCGCGGGCAGCGAGATCGCCGCCTGGTGGCTCATCATGCGCAGCGCCGACATCGCGCTGCCGGAGGCGTACACGCTGCCGTTCGCCCTGCTCGCGCTCGCGGTCGGGCTGCTCGAACTGCGGCAGCGCCCACAGCTGGGCAGCTGGGCCGCGTACGGGCCGGCGCTGATCGCGGGCTTCGGGCCGACCGTGGTGGTCGTGCTGGTCACCGACACCAACCCGATCCGCGAGGTCGGCCTGCTGGTCGCGGCCATCCTCACCCTGGTGATCGGCTCCCGGTACGGCCAGCAGGCCCCCGTGGCGATCGGCGCGACCGTGACCGTCATCGCCGCCCTGCACGCCCTGACCCTGGTCGGCACCACCTGGCTCGGCGTCCTCGTCGGCGGCATCGTCCTGATCGTCCTCGGCGCCAACTCCGAACGCCGCCGCCGCGCCGCCGACCGCTACAAACAATTCCGCTGACCTGGCCCTGCGCTCCACTGCGGCCGCGCGGTCCGGGCTCGCCGTCCGGGCTCGCGGTCCGGGCTCGCCGTCCGGGCTCGCGGTCCGGGCTCGCCGTCCGGGCTCGCGGTCCGGGCGGGCGGGCGGTCCGGGCGCGCGGTGCACCATGATCATCGGACTTGCCAGGCACTTGTGCGTATCAGCGGTCAAGATACGCACAGGTGCCTGGCAAGTTCAGCGATCAACGGCCGCGAGCGGTCCGGCGATCTTGATCGCGCCGGCTTCGGAGGCACCGCCCGGCGAAATGCGCCGATGGCCCCAATCGTCACGCCGGTGCGAGCGGCAGCCGCCGACCCGTCAGGTCATGATCTGTTTTTGTGGACGCTGGGTGCTGTCATAGCGGCGTCCAGCGTCCACAAAAACAGATCATGGGACGGGTGAGCGGTGAACCGCGAGCGATATGGGCGGTTTGCGAAAGGGACCGGTCAGAGGGTGGCCTGGAGGGCGGCGTCCTTCTGGGCGACGAGTTCGGTGAGGCTGTGGGCGTAGTCGGTGAGCTTGGCGCGCAGGGTGGCGTCGTGCGCGCCGAGGATGCGGGCCGCGAGCAGGCCCGCGTTGCGGCCGCCCGCGATCGACACGGTGGCGACCGGGATGCCCGCGGGCATCTGCACGATGGACATCAGCGAGTCCATGCCGTCGAGGTACTTCAGCGGCACCGGCACGCCGATCACCGGCAGCGGTGTCACGCTGGCGACCATGCCGGGCAGGTGAGCCGCGCCGCCCGCGCCCGCGATGATGACCTTGATGCCGCGGTCCGCGGCGGTCTGCCCATAGTCGATCATGAGCTGCGGCGTACGGTGCGCGGACACGACCCGGACCTCATAAGACACGCCGAACTCGGCCAACGCCTCGGCGGCAGGCTTCATCACGGGCCAGTCCGAGTCGGAACCCATGATGATCCCGACCAGTGGCGCGGGAGTCTGCTCGCTCATGCCGAAACTCCGCTTCGCTGTGTCCCGGCGTGGAAGCCGGGCCCCATGATTCGCTCGCTGCGCTCGCTCATGCTTCAAGAGCCTTTCCGTAGGTCAGCCAGTGGCCGGCGCGGGCCGCGCGGGCGCGGCAGTCGGCCAGGTCGTCGCCGAGCGCGGTGACGTGCCCGATCTTGCGGCCGGGCCGGGTCTGCTTGCCGTACAGGTGCACCTTCACGCCCGGCTCGGCGGCCATCAGGTGGTGCAGCCGCTCGTCGATCGACATGCCGCCCTCGGGGCCGCCGAGCACGTTGGCCATGACGACGGCGGGCGCGGCGAGCGACGTGTCGCCCATCGGGTAGTCCAGAACCGCCCGCAGGTGCTGCTCGAACTGGGAGGTGCGCGCGCCCTCGATGGTCCAGTGCCCGGAGTTGTGCGGCCGCATGGCCAGCTCGTTGACGACGAGCCGCGGCGCGTCGCCCGGGACGCGCGGGGCGACCTCGAACAGCTCGACGGCCAGCAGGCCGACCACGCCCAGCTCGTTGGCGATGCGGATGGCCAGCTCCTGAGCCCCGAGCGCGACGTCCTCGGGCAGGTCCGGGGCGGGGGCGAGCACCTCGACGCAGATGCCGTCCTGCTGCACCGTCTCGACCACCGGGTACACCGCGACCTGCCCGTACGGCGAGCGGGCGACCTGCACGGCGAGCTCGCGGCGCAGCTCGACCTTCTCCTCGACGATCAGTTCGGCCCCGCTGGCCAGCAGGTCGATGATCTCCTCGACGTCGTTGACGACGAAAACGCCGCGGCCGTCGTATCCCCCGCGGGCCGTCTTCACGACCGCGGGCAGCCCGAACTCGACCAGTTCCGCGGCCGAGGCGATCGGCGCCCAGCGCGGCACCGGTGCGCCCAGCTCCGACAGCCGGCGGCGCATCAGGTGCTTGTCCTGGGCGAACTGCAGCGCGTCGGCCCCCGGGAAGACCTTGTGGCCCGCCGCGACCAGGGCGCGGATGTGCTCGCCGGGCACATGCTCGTGGTCGAAGGTGACCACGTCGCACGACTTGGCGAAGGTGCGCAGCGCGTCCAGGTCGGTGTGGCTGCCCAGTTGGACGTCGGCCGCGACCAGGGCCGCGGACTCGTCGACGTCGTTGGCCAGCACCCGCAGGGACTGGCCGAGGGCGATCGCCGCCTGGTGGGTCATACGGGCGAGCTGGCCGCCGCCGATCATGCCGACGACGGGGAGGCCGGTGCGAGTGTCCATCGGCAAGGAGTCTAATCAGCGCCGACGTGCCGAAGCCTTCGCGCCCTTACGCCCAGTGGACTGCGCCACGCGGCGCGGCGCGGCGAGCGCCAGCACCAGCGGAGTGCGCTCGTCGCCCTGGCCGAAGGGGTTGCGCTCGCACAGCCGCTCCAGCAGCCCGGCGGGCGGCTCACCGGGCTGTGACCAGCCCAGCAGACGCATGCCGCCGTCTCCCGCGCCGACGACGGCGCAGCCGGCCAGCATGGCGTACACGTCGTCGGGCAGCGTCTTGCGCAGCGCCGCGACGATCTGCTCGGCGACCCGGTCGGCGTCGCGGGGCGGCGGCACCACGGCCAGGTGCGCGGGCGGGCAGGCCTGCTCGCGGGGCGGGCAGACGGAGCGGACCAGCGGCCCGGCGAAACGCTCGGCCCAGGCGCGGCGGCCCAGCCGGGCGCTCAGCACCGCCAGCCCGAGCCGGACCGGGCCGCCGTGGTCGAGCGCCACCTGCATGCTCCACGGGTCGGCCAGCCCGACGGCGGGCCCGGCGAGCCGGACCAGCGCGCGGGCGTACGAGCCGGGCTCGATCTCCCAGATTGCCCGGGACAGGCCCTGGGCCACGGCGACCGGCTTCGCGGCGACGAGCAGGTGCCAGGGGCGGCGCAGCGCCTGTCGGGCGGACTTGTCGGCGCCGTGCGCGAACTCGGCGACGTACCAGGCGAACTTGTCGGCGATGCGGTCACCGGCCGTGATGGGCTCGGTGACCACGGCGTGGGTGGTCCAGTCCTGCCCCGCCGCGGCGATCACGACCGGTCCGGGCGCGGGGCGGGCCACGGGCACGTCGGGGGTGCGTTCGTACGGCGCGAGGACCGTGGTCAGCCAGCGCTCGAGCAGGTAACGACGCCACAACCGGGCCACGTCGGCCTCGTGCGCGGTCGGCAGGTGCTGCATGACGGCGAGCCCGTCGTGGTCGGTCGCGCCGTGGCGCGGATACAGCAGCGCGCTGATCATCTCGGCGCGCAGCCTCAGCAGGATCTCCCGCAGCGGCGGCTCCAGCGACGCGGCGGCGGGGGCGGCCCCGGCGGCCCGCAACGACACCGGCGGCAGGGTGCGCTCGGCGAGCCCGCGCAGCTCGGCCCGCAGCGCCTCGTCGGTGGTCTCCAGGTCCCGGTACGGGAACCGCAGCGCGACGCCGTAGCGGCTGGCGACCCGGTCGGCCAGGCGCGGCAGGTGGCCGACCGGTCCGCTCCAGCCGCCCGCGCCCAGCAGCGCGTCGATCTCGCCCCCGGTCGCCCGCGCCACCGCCCAGGCGAGGTACGAGGACAGGTCGGGCATGGGCTCGCCGACGTCGGCGAGGAACCCGTCGACGTCGATCTCGTCGGCGAAGAACGGCAGCGCCCGGTGCCGCACGCTGGCGTCGGGCAGCGGGCCGAGCAGCGCCGAGGCGTACGCGGACGAGTCCGCCGGCAGCCCCGGGAAGTTCACCGAGTACACGGGCAGCCCGCGGGGCTCGGCGCGCTCGGACAGCGCCGCGCCGAGCACCGCCGCGCCGGGCAGGCCGGGGCCGAGCAGCACGCCGAGCCGCCCTTCGCCGACCGCGCCGAGCAGCGCCATCCGACCGGTGATCGGGTGGCCCCGGTGCCGGACCGGCGGGTGCGCGCGGACCACCCAGCCGTCGGTGTGCCCGGCGGAGATCTCGACGACCTGGTGCGGCAGCACCCGGCGGATGCCGTCGAAGAAGGTGGCCGCGCCCTCGTCGCAGCTGCCGACGGCCAGGAACCGGGCGACGGTCTCCGGGTCGGGCCGGGCGGGCACCCCCGCGGCCAGCAGTGCGGCGGGCTCGCTGGCGACCAGCACCGCGCCGCGGCAGCGGGCGTAGTAGAGCGGCGGGCCGTCGCCGTTGCGGGCCAGCACGAGACCATCCGGATCGGCCATGATCAGCGTGTACGGGTCGGCCCCGCCGACCAGGCCCAGCGGCCCCCGCTCGGCGTACCGGTGGGCCAGGGTGCTCAGCTCGACGATGCCGTCGACGATCAGAGTGGTGACGTCCAGCCGGTGCACGATCGGCATCGCGGCGCGGACCAGGAGTTTCGCGGAGCCGCAGACGCCGCGGGCCTCCTCGGAGCCGCGCGGTGCGAGCGCGCGGGACAGTGCGGTGAGCGTGTCGGTGGATTTGCGATCGGAGCCGAAGCTCAGCAGAGCGGCGAGACCGGCCACGCGACCATCTCCTCAGGGAAGGCTGAGCGACGGTGGCGTCGCACTGCGGAGCAGCGGGCACGCCACGGTCGTCGGGGGAAGCCTCAGCCTAGCCAGGATTGTCCGTTTGGCCGCTCATATCGTGCTATCAGCCGAGAATTGTCGCCAGTTCGACAGTTGTCGTCACCGGACGGTCGCAGACGAACCCCCGGCAGACGTACGCCGTGGGCTGGTCACCGACCATCGTCCGGCCCGCCAGCAGCGGCACTCCCGGCGCGTCCGGGTGACCCGCCACGATCACCGCTCCGGGTGGTGCGTGTTCGATCGCGGTCAGCAGCAGCGGGTCGGTCTCCGGGTCGGTGGTCGCGATCGCGATCTCGTACGGCCCCGACAGCAGCGCCTCCGCCCCCGCGGCGGCGTACCCGGCGAACCGGGGGTGCCGGGCCAGCAGCGGCACGACCGTGGACAGCGCCCGCTCGGCCATCTCCCGCCAGCGCGGCTCGCCGCTCAGCGCCGCGTAGCTCAGCAGCGCGTTGACCAGCGACGACAGCCCCGACGGGGTGGCGTTGTCGGTCGGGTCCGCGGGCCGGATCACCAGCTGCTCCGCGTCGTCGGCGGTGTCGTGGAAGCCGCCCTGCCCGTCCCGGAAGCGCTCGGCCGCCGTGTCGAGCAGCGCACCGGCCGCCTCCAGCCAGCGGCCGTCGCCGGTGACCTGGTGCAGCGCGCAGAACGCCTCGGCCACGCAGCCGTAGTCCTCCAGCACGCCCGCCGGCTGCCCGACCGCCCCATCCCGCGACACCCGCCGCAGCCGCCCTCCGCTGGTGGCCCGTCCCTGCGGCCCGCCTGGACGGCGGACCGCCGAGGACTCCCCACCAGCGTCCACGACGTGCGTGGACAGCAGCAGCTCGCCCGCCTCCAGCGCGATCGCGCGGAAGTCCACGTTCTCCACGTCGGCCAGGTCGCCGACCTCGGTGTAGTTGCGCCAGAACTCGCACAGCGCGGTGACCGCCAGTCCGTTCCAGGCTGCGACCACCTTGTCGTCGCGCATCGGCTGCGGCCGCTCCCGGCGCGCCGCCATCATCAGCCCGCGCACCCGCTCCCAGCGCTGCTGCACGTCCGGCGCGACGTCGTCGATGTCGCGCTTGAGCACCAGCACCGACGTGCCGTGCTCGAACGTGCCGGCCCCGGTCACCCCGAACAGGTCCGCCGCGAACGCGGCGTCGTCGGCGCCCAGCACCTCGGTCAGCTGCGCCGGGGTCCACGAATACGTGGTGCCCTCCACGCCGTCGGTGTCGGCGTCCAGCGCCGAGGCGAACCCGCCCTCGGCCGTCTGCAGGTCGTTGACCAGGAACATCGCCGTCTCGGTCGCGATGCGCTGGGCCAGCGGGTCGGCGGTCAGCCGCCAGATCTCGTTGTAGACGCGCAGCAGCAGCGCGTTGTCGTACAGCATCTTCTCGAAGTGCGGCACGGTCCACGTCGCGTCCACCGCGTACCGGTGGAAACCGCCGCCGAGCTGGTCGTAGATGCCGCCGCGGGCCATCGCCTCGCCGGTGTGCCGCACCAGCTCCAGCGCGTCGGCGTCCTTGGCCCGCTGGTGGTGGCGCAGCAGGAACAGCATCAGCATGTGCGGCGGGAACTTCGGCGCCCCACCGAAGCCGCCCCGCACGCTGTCGTAGTCGGCGCGCAGCCGCTCCACCGCGTGGTCCAGCAGCTCCTTGGTGATCTCGCCGCCGCCCTCGATCGGGTTGCGCGCGATCGCCTCGACCACCGCCTCGCCCTGCTCCAGCACCTGCGTGCGCTGGTCGCGCCAGGCCTCGGTGACCGCCTCGAGCAGCCGCGTGAACTGCACCTTCGGGTAGTAGGTGCCGCACAGGAAGGGCTTGCCGTCGGGTGCGGCGAACACCGTCATCGGCCAGCCGCCCTGCCCGGTCATCGCCTGCGTCGCCGACATGTAGACCGCGTCCACGTCGGGGCGCTCCTCGCGGTCCACCTTGATCGCCACGAAGTTCTCGTTGATGACGTCGCCGACGACCGCGTCCTCGAACGATTCGTGCGCCATCACGTGGCACCAGTGGCACGCGGCGTATCCGACGGAGATCAGCACCGGCACGTCCCGGCGCTTGGCCTCCTCGAACGCCTCGTCACACCACGGCCACCAGTGCACCGGGTTGTCGGCGTGCTGCAGCAGGTATGGCGAGGTCGCGTCCCCGAGTCGGTTCACACGTCCCACCCTCTCACAACGCCCTGCACCGTGCCCCGGTGCCCCTTTTGTCGCCACTGACCACCGCGTCGCGAATCCCGTGCGCCAGTTTCAGGGAAAGTGCACGATCGCCGCCCGCGATAGGCACAGATTCCCCGAAACTGCACCTCACCGACCTTGGTCCGCACCCCGAAGTCCCGGTCGACGGGGGGTCTCGGTGAGGCGGGCGGCGCGCTCGTATACCGCGTTACCGCCGGTGGCGACCGTGTGATGAGGTCGCAGGCATGACTGGGGCGACCTTCCAGGACACGCAGACAGCACTGACCGCCGCGCAGCTGGCTGCGCTCGCGTACCTGACCGATGTCGCGGCACGGCATCGGCACCGCGCCCTGGAACGACTCGGCGAGGTGCCGGACCTGGCCGAACTCCTGGCGGCCGTGGCCGCGCACGGACGGGTCACCCTGAACTTCCATCCCGACCGGCTGCTGGCCGACGGGCGCACGGTCGCCGCGTCGATGGCCGCCGACGGCCGCTACCGGAGCCAGTTCGAGACCGGCGTCTCCAACGGCAGCCGTACCGCCTTCCTGACCGGCGACCGCGACCGCTGGGAGGAGTCGCTGTTCGGCGGGGCGTACCAGGGCCCCAGCGTGCCGCCCGCGGAGCGCCCGCTCTACGGCGGCCTGAACCTGCTCGGCCACCCGGACGGCGCATGCCCCCGCTTCGGCTCCTGCCACGTGCGGCTGCGCCCGTCGGTGAACGCGCGCTGCACGGTCACCGTGGGCGACAGCCACCTCGGCCCCGCCGACGTCGGCACGCTCGCCGCCTTCGAACCCGTGCTGGCCGGGCTCGTCGAGCAGGCCTGCGAGACCGGCGTTACACTCGGCCGCCCCGATGTCGACCCGCTCACCGTGCTGCGCGGACTCACCGAAGCGGCCGCAGCGGATGACCATGGCCGCGCCCTGGACGACTATCTCGAAGTGCAGGTCCACGGCCCGGTGGACCTCGCCGTGGACGCCGAAGCGCTCGTGCTCGACCCCAGCTTCCGCGGCACGCCGTCCGGCGATCTGCTCACCGGTCTCGCCGCCCGGCTCGGCATCGACCTGGAGTGGCACGCCGGGTTCGAGCTGACGGCCGCCGAGGTGGGACCGGACTTCCGCGGCCCGGCGATCCCGCCGCTGGCCGCGGAGGTCTGCGCGCGGTACGCGGGCCCGCGCGGCACGTTCGACGCCGAGCTCGTCGGCCGCGCCGCCGCCGACATGCTCTGCCGCCCGGAGTCCTGGTCCACCTGGGGCACGCCCGACGAGCTTCTGCAGTACGTCAAGCAGCTCTGGCACACCCTCGTCCACGCCGGCCGCCCGTTCACTGGTCGCTGACACCGCACCGCTGACAGCGGTGGGGAGCGTTCGGACACGGACCTCCGGTGGCCGCGATCCTCCCGAGATCGCGACCACCGGAGGGCGGCGACGTGACGTCAGCGGCCGGACTTCATGGCGGCCAGGCGGGACTCGATCTCCTGGTCACGCGACGAGGCGGACAGCTCCTCGAACTGGGCGTCCAGGCTGGAGGCCTGCAACTCCTCGTGCCCCTTGAGCCGGGCCTCCTCGCGGCGCACCATCTCCTCGAAGCGGCTGATCTCGGTGGTCGGATCGAGCGTGTTGATGCTGTTGACCGAGGCCTGCACCCGGCCCCGCGCCTCGGTGACCTTGGCCCGGCCGACCAGCTCGTCGCGCTTGCGGCGCAGCTCGTCGAGCTTGCCCCGCATCTGCGTGACACCCTGCTTGAGCTGGTCGGTGACCTGCGTCTGCTCGGCGATCATCGGGCCGAAGCTCTTCACGTCGTTCTCGTACGCGATCTGCTTGCCGATCGCGATCCGGGCCAGGTTGTCGAACTTGTCCGCGTCGGCGGGATTGGCCGCGCGCACCTTGTCTGCCTTCGCACTGGCCGCCTGCGCCTTGGTCTGCCACTCGGCGGCGTTCTTCGTCGCCTCCGCCGAATCGGCCTCCAGCAGGCGCAGGTTGGCGATGGTCTGCGCCACGGCGTTCTCCGCCTCGCTGATGTTCGCCGTGTAGTCGCGCACCATCTGGTCGAGCATCTGCTGCGGATCCTCCACGTCGTCGAGGATGGCGTGGATGTTGGCGCGGGCCATCTGGGTGATGCGCCCGAGGATCGACTGTGCCGCCATGGTCAATTTCCCCCTGTCATTGCTTCTCTGGTCTCATCCACGTGCTGGGGCCGCCGAACCGGCCCTGGACCGGCGGCGCCCCGGGGGTCGTCGCGCCGCCGTCGGACTGGCCGCCCTCGCTGGTGAGGCCGATGCGGAAGCCGCCCATGCCGCCCCCGCCGAGCACGCTGTCGAGCAGGATGCCGCCGAGGACGGCCCCGCCCATCCCTCCCGCCGCCGCCGTGCCGAAGCCGCCCGGACCGCCGATGATCACGCGGCCGCCGGCGGGCTGACCGCCGTAGCCGGACGGGAACGACCAGCGTTCGATGTCGTCGCGGGCCGAGTCCATGGCCTGCGCGGCGAGGTCGTGCGCGCGCTCCGCGGCGGCCAGCGCGGCGACCGGGTCGCCGCCGCTCTCGGCGCGGTCCAGCAACGCGTGTGCTTCGGACAGCCGGGCGCGGGCGGTCGTGCCGACCGCGCCGCGGCGCGTGGTGAGGTAACCGGTCGCGGAGTCCACCGCCGCGCGGGCCGCGTGCAGCGCCTGGTCGAGCTGGCGGCGGGCCTGCTCGGTGCGGTTGGCCGCGTCGCGTACGCCGCCCATGGCCTCGGCCAGTCCGGACGCGGCGCCCTCCAGCCGGCGCATCATGCCCAGCGGGTCGGTCCGCGGGTTGGCCAGTTGCGTGCGGACGTCCCCGGCGACCTGGTCCGCGCGGGCCACCGCGGCCGCCAGGTTCATCTGGTCCGCGCCGCCCGCCCCGCCCGCGGCCTGCATGGCGGCCTTGCCCGCGGCGACCTCGCCCTGCATCTCGTCCAGCAGCCGGGTCACGTTCTGCCCGGCCGTGTCCAGGTCGGCAGCGGACTTGCCGAGCGCGTCCAGCAGGCTGCCCGCCTGGCCGACCGCCTGCTCGGCGCCGCGCAGCGCGAGCGCCGCCTTGCCCCGGTCGCCCGCGGCGAGCCCGGTGGCGGACTGTCGCAGTTGCTCGTCAGCAAAGTCGAGCCGGGCGACGGCCTCGCTAACGTTGCCGGCCACCGGGATGAGCGCGCCGTCGGTGTAGCGGTCGGTGAGCCGGGTGAGCGTGGCCTGCGCCCCGGGGAGCCGGTCGCGCAGTTCGCCGGCGCGGGCCAGCAGCGACTGGCCGAGCTCCTCGGCGTTGGCACCCATCGCGCGCAGCTTCTCGAACGCGTCCGCCTCGGCGTCCAGCCGCCGGTCCACCGCGCCGCAGCGGTCGACGATCTCTCGCAGCAGTTGCCGCCGGGTCGTGTCGTCCTCCGGGATCTCGTCGTCGAGCTGGTGCCGGATGCGGAACGCCGCAGACAGATCCTCCTTTGCGGAGGCGACCGCGGTGGCGAACGTCGTCACGGCCGCGGCACCGTACTGGGCGGTGGCGAAGCCGAGTTCCTGCTCACTGGTGCGCACCGCGTTGTCCACGGCCACCAGCTGTCCGTTGGCGTACGTGGACAGCTGGGTGGTGCTGTACGCGGCGAACGGATCGACCGGGCCCGCCTGGTGCGGGGCGGCCTTCGCCGTCCCCTGGTCACGCTTCCTCCGCCGCCCGATCATCGTCAGCGCCAGAACCACGCCCAGCACGATGATCGCGAGGCAGCACAGGACCGAGAAGAGATCGACCTCAGTGGTCTGCACCGGCACGTGATCACGATATCGCCCGCAATCCCCCCGAACCCGACGAATAGCCCGCCCTCGATCCTCCGGTCAGGCGGTGTGCGGGCGGGCGCGGAGCGGACGGATGGGGCGGGCGGCCTGGGTGAGGGTGTGCAGGGCTTCGGTGATCTCGTCGGCGGGCAATGGGTGGGAGAAGTGGAAGCCCTGGCCGGCGTCGCAGCCGAGGCGGCGCAGCGCGATCCGCTGGTCGGCCGTCTCCACGCCCTCGGCGACCACCCGCAGGCCGAGCTGGCGACCCAGGTCGACGACCGCCTGCACGATGGCGGCGGCCTGTCGCGAGTCCGCCATCCGGGCGACGAAGGTGCGGTCCACCTTCAGCTCGTCGACCGCGATCCGGGTGAGGAAGGTCAGCGACGAGAAGCCGGTGCCGAAGTCGTCCACGGCGAAACGCACCCCGAGCGCGCGCAGCTCCCGCAGCACCTGGTCGGTGATGGGCAGTGGGCTGAGCACCACCGTCTCGGTGATCTCCAGGACCAGCCGGGAGGCCGGCATGCCGTGCCGGCGCAGCAGTTCGTCCACGTCCGCGGGCAGCTGCGGGTCCAGCAGGCTGCGTGGGGACAGGTTCACGGCGACGGGCACGTCGAGGCCCTGGCGGGTCCACTCGGCTGCCAGCGTCAGAGCCTGGTCGAGCACGTGCCGGGTGAACCTCCCGAGCAGGTCGCTGGCCTCGACGGCGCGGACGAAGTGCTTGGGCAGCAGCAGACCGCGGCGCGGGTGGTGCCAGCGGATGAGCGCCTCCACCCCGGACGGCGCACCCGTGTCCAGGTCGACCGCGGGCTGCATGACCAGGTGGAGCTGGTCGTCGGTGGCGAGCGCGGCGCGGAGCTCGGCGACCAGCGCGAGCCGGTCGGTGCTGGTCCGGTCGCGGTGCGGGTCGTACGCGGCGACCCGCGAACCCGACTCCTTCGCCTGGTAGAGCGCGACGTCGGCGCGGCGCAGCAGCTCGGTGAGGTCGAACTCGCCCGCGGTCGCCACGGCCACGCCGACCGAGACCTCGGCCGACAGGGTCACCCCGGCGACCTCGGTCGGGCTGGCCAGCGCCGCGGTCAGCATGCGTGCGCGGCGCTGGGCGACCAGGTTCGCGGCGCTGAGCCGGTCGACCTCGTCGTGCTCGGCGGACAATCCGGGCAGGTCGGTCACCAGCAGTGCGAACTCGTCGCCGCCGAGGCGGGCCAGCAGCTCGCCGTGGTCGACGTCGGCGGACAGCCGCGAGGCGGCGGTCTGCAGCAGCTCGTCCCCGGCGAGGTGGCCCAGGGTGTCGTTGACCTCTTTGAAGTGGTCCATGTCGAGCAACAGCAGGGCGACCGGGATGCGGGCGTCGAGGCCGCGCAGCACCGCGTCGCCGCGGTCCATCAGCGCGTCGCGGTTGAGCAGCCGGGTCAGCGGGTCGTGATGGGACTCGTACATGGCGCGTTCACGCAGCTCGCGCAGGGCGTTGTGGGTCGCGGCGTCGTGCAGGGCGGCGGCCAGGGCGTCTCCGAACACGGCCAGCCGGTGCTGGTCGTTGGGCCCCCAGGCGCGCTGGCGCAGCAGCCGCAGGGTGAGCACGCCCACCCGACCGCCGGCCACCTCCAGCACCCGGGTCACCGCGGGTGCCCAGCCGGCGTCGGCCGGCGGCACGTCCGACACCGGCTCGACCTGGACCTCGTCGCCGGTACGCAGGCTGCTGCGGTATCTGGTCTGCGAGCCGAGCACGGTGAGCTCCACCGCCCGCACCGGGAACAGCGAACGGGCCGCCTGCAGGCCCTCCTGCGCCACAGCCAGCTCGTCCAAGCGGTGCAGGGAACGGCTCGCCAGCGCGAACGCCCGCCAGGTGCGGCGTTCCTCGTCCTCGTGCACCCGGTGCACGTAGAGCTGGTGCAGCAGCCACAGCAGCGGCGGCAGCACCCACAACCAGCTGCTGCCCCACAGCCGGACCGCGACCAGGCCGAGCGCGACGTTGCCGACGATCATCACGGGGGTGCCGCGCAGCGCCTGCCAGACCACCCCGATCATGTTCTGCCCGTCGCGCACCGCCAGGTGCACGGCGAGCAGGACGGCGCTGCTGAGCAGGTAGATCAGGGCGGCGAGCACGACCACGGCGGCGGCCTGCGCCGACATCGGCACCACCGGCACGCCGCCGGCCCAGACCACCAGGGCGGCGACGGCCGCGGACAGGGTCAACGACGCGGCGGCGCGGACCGTCTCGATCGGACTGGTGCGATTGCCGGAGACCAGCGACACCACCGGCTTGGCCAGCAGCACGCCGATGCCGGCCGCGGCGGGAATCCAGGAGACCGGCACCAGGATGAAGCCGACGATCAGCGCGGCCTCGCCCCAGTCGACGTCGATGGTGGTGGAACCGACCCGCATCCGCAGGCCGAACAGGTGGGCCAGCGTGATCAGTCCGATGAGCAGCCCGAACTGGCCGAGGTCACCATCGCGCACGCCGAGGATCGCGCCGATGCCCGCGACCAGGACCGCGGTGACGACGAGACACGTTATGACAATACGGACACGCGACGTCAGCGAGGAGGCACCGGACCAGCGGTAGAGTCCGTCCGCCGCCCGCGTGAGCCACCTGCCCATCCGTGCCCCCTGTCCGAGCGCACCTGAAGCGGAGGCCCACCGTCTCCGTCTGAAGACGACGTGCTCTCCGCCTGACGCGACAGGCCGTGTCCGACTCCCTCGGTCCGCCTCAGCGAGGGTCCGGCGTGACGGGCGAGTCCGTCCGCGCACCGTCACTCATGCTCGCCGAATCGAACGTCTCGGGCAACCGCTTCAGCCGCTGATTCATGTTGCGAATCAGGAAAACCGTTGCAGCGGCCAGGAGCAGGATCAACAGCAGCGCCATCGGTCCGGCGAGACCGTCGCCGGACCGGGTGTCGCCGAAGTTGTTGTCGGCCAGGAACTCCAGCATGTGCCTCACCTATCCGCTCCCGCCGGCGTGCGTACGCCGGCGAACAGGTCGTCCTCGGGAATCGCGGTCGCCACGGTCGACCTGACCAGCTGATAGTCCTCGGTCGGCCAGGCCGCGCGCTGCACGGTCAGCGGCGCGCGGAACCAGGGCCCGTCCGGGTCGATCTGGGTCGCGTGCGCGCGCAGCGCGTCGTCACGCAGCTCGAAGAACTCGCCGCAGGGCACCCGGGTGGTGATCCGCGGCGACTTGTCGCCCACCCAGTCGTCGTTGAGCCGCTCGCCGTATGGCGATTCCAGCCCCGCCGCCTCCATCGCCTCGTGCAGCGCCGAGAACTTCAGCTTGGTGAAGCTGATGTGGTAGTAGACCTTCGGCACGTCGAACGCCGGGCCGAAGTCCGGGTAACGCTCCGGGTCGGCGGCCGCCTCGACGGCGGCCATGCTGACCAGGTGCGTCTGGATGTGGTCGGGGTGCGGGTAGCCGCCCTCTTCGTCGTAGGTCAGCAGGACCTGCGGCCGGAACTCGCGGATCAGCTTGACCAGCGGCGCCGCCGCCTCCTCGACCGGCACCCGGGCGAAGCAGCCCTCGGGCAGGCCGGACGGGTCGTCGTGGGTGTAGCCCTCGACCCAGCCCGAATCGACGAAGCCGAGCCAGGCCTGGTCCACGCCGAGGATGTCGCGGGCCGCGGCCATCTCCGCGCGGCGGATCTCGGCGATGTTCTCCCAGACGTCCGGGCGGTCCAGTTTCGGGTTGAGCACGTCCCCACGCTCGCCACCGGTACACGTGACGACCAGCACCTCCGCACCCTCGCGGACATACCGCGCCATCGTCGCGGCACCCTTGGACGACTCGTCGTCCGGATGCGCGTGCACCGCCATCAGTCGCAGCCGCTGCGTCACCGTGCTCTCCCCACGTGCGAGAATCGACCCTGACAGTGTTCCTCACGCGTCTGACGCGCCACACGAAGGACCCCCACCGGTGACCGAGACCTCCACCGACACCGCCGCCGGCCCGGTGGCCGAGCACGCGCCGTGGCCGGCCGGGCGTTACGGCCGCCGCCGTGAGCAGCGCCGCGCCTCCCGTTCGACCGTGGCCGTGCTCGCCGTGCTGACCTTCCTGGCCATGACGTTCATCGGGGCCCGCCTCTACCGGGCGTACGGTGACGGAGACTACACAGCGTCGGTGACAGCGTTCGACGAGGTGACCGACGCGCAGGTCGCGGTGACGTTCCTGATCCGGCTGCCGGCCGACGGGACCGCGGTCTGCCTGATTCGCGCCCGGGACAAGACCGGCACCGAGGTCGGCCTGGAAGAGATCACCGTACGGCCGGGTCCCGACCCGGAGCGCACCATGGTGACGCATCGCCTGGTGACGACGGGACGCCCGGTGACCGGCGAGGTTAAGGGCTGCCACCCGGCGTGAGTCGCTGGTAGGTTGGTAACTTCGCCCATCGCGCTCAATGAGGTAGGTAACACTGCCACGCGGGATCGGCGAGGCACCGCCGGAACGATTCCCAGAACCCGCAAGACCTGAGGAGAACGCCCGTGTCCACGACTGATGCCACCTGGCTGTCCCAGGACGCGTACGACAGGCTCCAGTCCGAGCTGAACGAACTCATCGCCGCCCGGCCCGCGATGGCCGCCGAGATCAACGCCCGCCGCGAGGAGGGCGATCTCAAGGAGAACGGCGGTTACCACGCCGCCCGCGAGGAGCAGGGCAAGGCAGAGGGTCGCATCCGCCAGCTCCAGGAGCTGCTGCGGCTCGCCCACGTCGGTGAGGCCCCCCGCGGCGACAGTGTCTCCGTCGGCAACGTCGTCGTCATCTACTTCGACGACGACACCGAGGACACCGAGACCTTCCTGCTGGGCTCGCGCGAGATCGCGGCGACCACGGACCTGACCGTGTACTCCCCGGAGTCGGCCCTCGGCCAGGCCATCCTCGGCGCCCGCAAGGGCCAGACCGTCACCTACACCGCCCCCAGCGGCGTGGACATCAAGGTGACCGTCGTCTCCTTCGAAGCCTTCGGCGGCTGACCCCGCCCCCGAAACCCACCCAGGACCGGCACCCGCCCACGCGGTGCCGGTCCTGACCTTTCCGCCCACCCCGAGATCGCGACGATCTTGCGTGGGCGGTGAGGATGACACACCCGAATCGGGCGTATCCCCAACAGTTCGCGCAAGACCGTCGCGATCTCGGAGGTCAGCCGAAGGCGTTGTCGACGTCTACCGCGTAGCCGGCGGCGCGTAGGGCGCTGACCAGTTGGTCGGAGTGTTCGGCGCCGCGGGTTTCGACGGAGAGTTCGACTTCGACCTCGCCCAGGTGTAGGCGGGGGTCGTGGCGCTGGTGGGCCACGTCGAGCACGTTGGCGCGCTGCTCGGCGATCAGTGTGAGGAGTGCGGCCAGCTGGCCGGGGCGGTCCGCGCAGCGGACGTTGACGTGCAGGTAGCGTCCGGCGGCGCTGAGGCCGTGCTCGATCACCCGGAGCATCAGCAGCGGGTCGATGTTGCCGCCCGACACCACCGCGACGACCGGGGTGCGCACCTGCACACGGCCCGCGAGCAGCGCGGCGACGCCGACCGAGCCGGCCGGCTCGGCGACCATCTTGCCGCGCTCCAGCAGCATCAGCAGGGCCCGGGAGATCTCCTCGTCGGTGACCGTGACGACCTCGTCGACGAGCTTGCTGATGTGCGCGAAGGTCAGGTCGCCGCAGCGGCCGACGGCGATGCCGTCGGCGATCGTGGCGATGCTGGGCAGGCGCACCGGCCGCCCGGCCCGCAGCGCGGGCGGCACCGCGGCCGCGCCGGCCGCCTGCACACCGATGATCGTGATGTCCGGGCGCAGCGCCTTCGCGGCGACGGCGAGCCCGGAGATCAGGCCGCCCCCGCCGATGCCCGTGATGATCGTCTGCACGTCCGGGCGCTGCTCCAGGATCTCCAGCGCGACCGTGCCCTGTCCGGCGATCACGTCCGGGTGGTCGAACGGGTGGATGAAGACCGCGCCGGTACGCTCGGCGAACTCCTGTGCCGCGACCAGCGCCTCGTCGACGGTGTTGCCGGCGAACTCGACGCGCGCGCCGTACCCCTTGGTCGCCGCGACCTTCGGCAGCGGCGCACCCATCGGCATGAACACGGTGGCCTTGGTCCGGCACAGCCCGGCCGCGAGGGCGACGCCCTGCGCATGGTTGCCCGCGCTCGCCGCGACCACACCCCGCGCCCGCTCCTCCTCGCTGAGCCGCGAGATCCGCACGTAGGCGCCGCGCACCTTGTAGGAGCCCGCGCGCTGCAGGTTCTCGCACTTCAGCCAGGTCGGCCCGCCCAGTTTCGCCGACAGCGGCCGGCACGGCTCGATCGGCGTGGTGCGTACGACGGACCGCAGGCGCTCGCGCGCCGCCTCGATGTCGGCCAGGCTGACCAGCTCAGGTGTCACAGGACGATCGTGCCACTCGGCACGGGTGCCACGGAAACGGGGACGTTCGCGGCCCGGCCGCGCCCGATCCGCGCAGCCTGCGCCCTGCTGATCGACAGGATCAGCTTGACCAGGAAGAAGCCCGCGACCACGGTGCCCACGGCCTCGACCATGCCGAAGGTGAACATGTCCTCGAAGTAGGCGACGTGTGCGTCGATCGAGTAGCCGTCGGGCTCCATCCGGCCGGCGATCTGCGCGGTGCCGACGCTCACCACGTACCCGGCCCACCACACTCCGGTGAACAGGCCGATCCGGCGGTGCCGGAGGCTGGCGGCGGCGACCTGGTGCATCACCTGGCACGGGATGACGAAGTTCGCCAACGGGACGAACCACCCGCCGATCGCCCAGCCCGGGGCCAGCCTGGGCACGGCCTCGGGGAACGCGTCGATGTTCACCCGCGCGCGGTACAGCCAGATGATCACCAGCACGGCCGCGACCAGCCAGCCGAGCACGTCGACCCCGGTGATCGCCAGCTCGACCAGGTACGCGTTCTGCAGCAGGTCGGTGTCCCGGTCGGCGCGGGCCTGCTCCGCCATCGCCCCGGGCACCAGTGCGAGCACCGCGCCCAGCACGGTGAGCACGGCGGAGACCCCGACCGCGACGGCCGCGGCCAGGCCGATGCCGCGCACTGCGTACACCTTCGCCTGCGGCCAGATCAGCGGCGCGTTGCGGTCCAGGCCGCAGCTACGGCAGTAGCTGCCGGTCGCCGGGTTGTCGGCGGAGCAATGGGGGCAGGGCACGGCGTTCTCCAGGGTCGAGGGCCCACGGAGGGTAACCGAACGCCGCGCACCTTCGGCAGTCAGGCCTGGTCAGGGTGGGTTAACCGTGGTGACGTCCGTCACGATCCGTGATCACACCGGGCATCCGCCCGCGGCCGGTTCAGTTCGGGCGCGGGAAGCCCGGAGCGTGCCGCCGCCAGGGCGCGGCCAGCTCGATCTGGCCCGCCACCGCGAGCAGCAGCAGCTCCGTGCCCGGCGGGCCGACCAGCTGCACCGCGGCGGGCAGGCCGTCCGGGCGCACCCCGACGGGCAGGGTCATCGCCGGGAAGCCGGTGATGTTCCACGGCGCGGCGAACGGCGCGTTGCGCACGTTGGCCACCACGTTGGCCAGCCAGCCGCGGCGGTGCCAGTCGGCGGCCTTCAGCGGCGGCCCGGCCAGCACGGGCGTGAGCAGCAGGTCCACCCCGTTGTCGACGAAGAAGTCCAGGCACTGCTGGCGGAACTGCTCGCGGTCCTGGTCACGCACGTACCCGCGCCGCCAAGCCCAGCCGCCCATCGAGACGTGCCGCCGGGTGCGCTTCTGCAGCTTCCACCGGTCGATCCCGGCCGCCTCGACGTCGCGGTACGCCGCGGCGAACCAGGTCGCCAGACCGCGCAGCCCGATCGAGGTCGAGTACGCCGGGTCGGCGGTCAGCGTGTCGTGGCCGCACTCGGCCAGCAGCCGGGTGGCGGTGCCCATCGCCGCCCGGTTCGCCTCGTCGGCGCTCGCCCCGGCCACCGGGGAGCGCAGCGACACCGCGATGCGCAGCCGGCCCGGCTGGCTCAGCGGCTGCGGCGTGCGCCCGGCCAGCACCGCGAAGCCCAGCGCCGCGTCGGCGACCGTGGTGGCCAGCATGCCGTGTTCGACCAGGCCGAACCAGTCGTCGGCGCCCAGGTTCACCGGCAGCACGCCCCGGCCCGGCTTGAGCCCGATCAGACCGCAGCAGGCCGCCGGAATGCGGATCGAGCCCAGCCCGTCGTTGGCGTGGGCGATCGGCACCAGGCCCGCGGAGACCGCGGCGGCCGAGCCGCCGGAGGAGCCGCCGGGGGTACGGTCCAGCGCCCACGGGTTACGGGTCACCGCGCTGTCGTCGTCGGTCACGCCCCACAGCCCCAGCTCGGGCATCCGGGTGGTGCCGAGGACCACCGCACCGGCGCCGCGCAGCCTGCGTACCAACTCGTGGTCCTCCTCGGCCACGGCCTGGCGCGCGCCCGCGGATCCGTGCCACGTCGGCAGCCCCGCGACCGGGGTGTTCTCCTTGACCGCGATCGGCACCCCGGCCAGCGGCAGGTTGGCCATCTCGCTCTGGTCGTCGACCTTCTCCGCCTCGGCGGCCGCCTCCGCGGCCCGCACCGTACGGAACGCGGCCACCACCGGGTCGGTGCGGGTCAGGTAGTCGAGGTGATCGGCCACGACCTGCGTCGCCGACGTGTCACCGCGTCGCACGGCTCGCGCGATCTGCTTGGCGGTGGCGCCGACCCAGGTGTCCGCCATCTCATTCCTCCACCACATCGTGACCCACAACCGGTGCTCCAGTATGGAGTGCGGTGACGCGACGTGAGCAACAGGAGCCTTGCCGCAACGGAATTCATTGGCGATGCTGGGCAGATGCAGCCACAACAGCAGGATCGTGATTGGACTGCAGCTATCGCCGTCGGAGCGGTCCTGCTGGTCGTCGTGCTCGTGGTGTGCCTGGGCGGGGCCGCTGCCGCCTACCTGCTGACCCGTCCCGTTCCCGTCGCGCCGCCATCCCCGTCGACCTCGCCGTCGCCGAGTCCGGTCGCGGTGGTGCCGTCGCCGGCACCGATGTCGCCCGCGCGATGCCTGATAGGACAGTGGCGGGAGACCTCCTACACCGCCAGCGCCGACCTGTTCGGCATCACCGTGCAGCTGACCGGCGCGGGCACATTGCTGGACTACCGCGCGGACGGCACGCTGCTCACCGTGGACAGGGTGACCCGCAAGGGCACCCGCAACGGCGACCGCTACGAAGTGATCCACAACGGCACGACACGCCTGAACTACGAGGCCGACGAAGAGACCATCAACTACAGCAACGCCTCAGCCAAGGGCACCACTACGTGGAAGGTCAACGGCAGCGTCCGCGACCGCGAGAACCTGAGCACCACCATCACCCCCGACCAGTACACCTGCAAAGGCGACAAACTCCGCCTCTACGGCGACAACTACTCCATCGAGGCGGACCGCATCCTCCCGCCCGGGCGGCCGGTCTGAACGGGCTCGCCCGCGAAAGCAGAGATCGCTGTTTCGTGTCGGGAACTGCGGTTCTACCCGAGTTCCCGACACGAAACAGCGATCTTGAAGTGGCCGGCGGGCCGGCGCGGGGCGTCAGCCGAGGGCGGTGGAGAGGTCGGCGAGCAGGTCGTCGATGGTCTCGATGCCGACGGAGAGGCGGATGAGGTCGGCGGGGACCTCCAGCTCGGAACCCGCGACGCTGGCGTGCGTCATCTTGCCCGGGTGCTCGATCAGCGATTCGATGCCGCCCAGCGACTCGGCCAGCGTGAACACCTTGGTCGTGTTGCACACCCGCTCGGCTGCCGCGGGGTCGCCCATCCGGAAGCTGATCATGCCGCCGTACCGGCGCATCTGCTTGGTGGCCAGCTCGTGGCCGGGGTGCTCGGGCAGGCCCGGGTAGAGCACCTGCTTGACCTTCGGGTGCCGGGTCAGGAACTCGGCCACCTTCTCGGCGTTGTCGCAGTGCCGCTCCATGCGCACCGCCAGGGTCTTCACCCCGCGCAGCGTCAGCCAGGCGTCGAACGGGCCGTTGACCGCGCCCATCGCGTTCTGGTGGAACTTCAGCGCATCGGCCAGCGCCAGGTCGTTGAGCACCAGCGCGCCGCCGACCACGTCCGAGTGCCCGCCCACGTACTTCGTGGTCGAGTGGACCACCACGTCCGCACCCAGCGCCAGCGGCTGCTGCAGGTACGGGCTCGCGAAGGTGTTGTCGACCACCAGCAGCGCGTGCGCGTCACGGGACACCGCGGCCAACCCGGCGATGTCGGCGATGCCGAGCAGCGGGTTCGTCGGCGTCTCCACCCAGATCATCTTCGTGTGCGGGGTCACCTTCGCCCGCACGTCGTCGACGTCGGAGATCCGGGCCGCGGTCCAGGACAGGCCCCACCGCTCGGCCACCTTCGCGAACAGGCGGAACGTGCCGCCGTACGCGTCATCGGGAATGATCACGTGGTCGCCGGGCTTGCACACCGTGCGGATGAGCGTGTCCTCGGCGGCCAGGCCGCTGGCGAACGCGAGTCCGCGCGAGCCGCCCTCCAGCGCCGCCAGGCACTCCTGGAGGGAGTCCCGGGTCGGGTTGCCGGACCGGGAGTACTCGTAGCCCAGCCGCGGCGAGCCGACCGCGTCCTGCTTGTAGGTCGACGTCTGGAAGATCGGCGGGATCACCGCGCCGGTGCGCTCGTCCGGCTCCTGGCCCGCATGGATGGCGAGCGTTTCAAACCCGTAAGACATTCCCCCAGCGTAGAGGAGCAGACTGGAGACATGTTCCTTCGCCACAAGAAGCTCGATGTCGTCAACGCCACCGAGGCCCTGCCCGGCCGGGACACCCCGATCGAGGCGCCGGCCGGGCACTACGTGCTGGGCACCCCGCTGACCGGACCTTGGCCGGACGGCATGCAGGTGGCCGTCGTGGCCATGGGCTGCTTCTGGGGCGCCGAGCGCCTCTTCTGGAAGCTGGACGGCGTGTACTCGACCTCGGTCGGCTACGCCGGCGGCATCACGCCGAACCCCACCTACCAGGAGGTCTGCTCCGGCTACACCGGGCACACCGAGGCCGTGGAGATCGTCTTCAACCCCGAGGTCATCTCGTACGCCGAGATCCTGCGGGTGTTCTGGGAGAACCACGACCCGACCCAGGGCATGCGCCAGGGCAACGACATCGGCACCCAGTACCGATCGGCGATCTACGCCACCACGCCGGAACAGCTCAAGGAGGCCGAAGCCTCGCGGGACGCGTTCCAGCCGGTGGTGACCGCCGAGGGCTACGGCCAGATCACCACCGAGATCGCGCTGCTCGGCGAGTACTACTTCGCCGAGGACTACCACCAGCAGTACCTGGCCAAGAACCCCGATGGGTACTGCGGCATCGGGCCGAACGGCATGAGCTGCCCGATCGGCGTCGCGAAGACCGACGCCTGACCCGCGCGTGTCCGAGGCGGGCCGAGACAGACCTGTGTCCTGTCCGGCTCGGCCTGCCTCGCCCAAGGCAACGCGCCGACCGGCACCATCACCCGCGAGTTCGAGCCCTCGCGGTGAGTTCGGATGCCATGCGAGGGCGATACGATTCCGTCGGGAGGTGGAGTCCGTGGCCGCAACGTCATCTCGTGCACGAGGGCGATACGCCAAGCCTGTCGTGCTGCCCGATGGACTTGACCTGCTCATGGGGCCGACGTCTGGGATCGTGTCGCTTCCCCGCCACCTGAAGTGGTCGGGCAGTGTGCGATACGACCTCGATGAGCCGGGACGGATCATGGATCTCTACCGAACCGTGATCAATGAAGCGGCAGCACCTGACGACCTGCACCGATACCTCAACGAGGCGGCGCTGAGGTCACTGTGGGAGACGATCTGGCTGCCCGCACCGGTCCGTTCCGCGTGGGAGCGCCAATTTCCGGACCTCGCCACGACCAGGACATCAGTCGACATCGCATAAACTCCGGTCGTGGAAGCCCGCCATCGCGAGATCACCGAGATAGCTCTGGCCTCAGCCGGCAGGTACGGATTCGCCCTGGCCGGTGGCTACGCGGTCCAAGCTCACGGCATGGGAAACCGTCTCAGCAGCGACGTGGACCTCTTCACCGACTCTCGGGAGCGGACGGACTTCACGCGCGCCGTCGACGAGGTGATCGCCGCCTTCGAGGCGAGCGACTACGACGTGGCCAGCGCCATCCGCAATGACGTCTTCGCCCGGCTGTTGTTGACCAAACGCGGCAGCACGGAACCCGACAAGCTCGAGATGGCAGTCGACTGGCGAGCCCATGCCCCGGTGGATTCTCTGGTCGGCCCGGTCCTGCATCCCGATGACGCGGTCGCCAACAAGATGTGCGCGTTGTTCAGCCGTGCCGAGTCCCGCGACTTCCTGGACGTCGAGGCGGCGATCAGCAGCGGCCGATATTCGCGGGAGACCCTGATCGAGCTAGCGCGCCAGGCAGACCCGGGTTCGACGTGGGCGTCTTCGCCACCGCCCTGCGCTCGCTCGAACGGATCACCGACACCGACTTCGCGGAGTACCAGGTCAGCCCGGAACACCTGGCTGCGCTACGCACGGACTTCGCAGACTGGGCGCGCACACTGAGGAACCGATGATCTGAGCAGGACACCCAGGCGGGTCTGGTGAGAGACTCTGGGGCCGGACGTGCGTGGCCGCCGCGCCCGGCGACGACCACCGCGACGGATCACTCGTAGCAGTCCTGGTTGAGCAGCTGGACGGACAGTTGGATGACCTTCCCGGCCCCGACCTCGATCCGGTAGATCGCCTCAGCGTTGCCCGGCACCCTCACGTAGCCGCGGCCATCCTTGTCCCCGCTGACAGACTCCCAGGACGGGTATGCCCGGCGCAGTTCGTCGAATGTGCTGCCCACGGTGATCCCCTCGGGCGTCTTGACGCCCGAGTACGCATATATGGCGGCCAGGCCGAGCGTCTCGGAGAAGAACAGCCGGCCCGCGATGTCATGCTCCCCCGTGGCGGGCGAACCGACGAGGTGGGCGTACCGATAGCAGCCGCTCTGCTTGCCGGCGAGCGGTGTGATCAGCTTGGTGGCCGCAGCCTGGGCCTGTGTCATGCCGAGCCGCAACCTGCCGTATCCGGTGGGCCCGAGCAGGAGCGCGTCGGCGGGCGGCGGGGGCACCGGTGACGCGGACGTCGAAGGCGCGGCGGGCGTCGTCGCTGCGGGCGTGCCGGCCGGGTTCGCCGAGGGGCCGGTTCCCGTTCCGCTGCCGCAGGCGCCTAGCAGGACGGCCGCGAGGACTGCGGCGGCGAGGGCGGCGGCGGGACGCGAAAGGTACATCGACATGATTTCCTCCCCGTGTCGGTGCAGGACGTCTGTCCTGGACTGCCCAGAACACGTTCTCCGGTGGCCGCCGGTTGCACCCGACTTTCGAGGTGACGGCACGGATCAGCAGTCCGGATCGGGGGACGTCTCGTGACGCGGTGGTGTGTGGATGGTGGAGGCGCGGCCGCTCACCCCTCCACATCGGTGAGGGTGACCGCGGAGGTCATCTTCCGCAGGTGGCCGACGACCCGCTCCGGGCCGTGCAGGCGTACCCGCACGGTGTGCCTGATGTCGGCGCTGGACGCGCCGAGCCGCAGCTCCAGGTCGCCGGGCTCGACGATGCGACGCCCGTCGCGGCCGGTGAACGCGGCCAGGTCGGCGGGCACGGTGAACTCCACCCGGCGAGCCGCGCCCGGCTCCAGCGCCACCCGGGCGTACCCGATCAGCCGCTGCACCGGCCGGGTGACCTGGGCGACCGGATCGTGCAGGTAGAGCTGCACGACCTCGGTGCCGGCCCGCTCGCCGGTGTTGCGGACCGTCAGCGCCACCCGCACCGCGCCGTCGGTCGGGCAGGTCGACTCCTGGTCGGCGAGCGGCTCGGGCGCCCAGGCGAAGCTGGTGTACGACAGCCCGTGGCCGAACGGGAACAGCGGCGTCGGGTCGACGGTGCTCACCTCGGTGGCGTGGCCGAGCGGCGGCATGAGGTAGCTCGCGGGCTGCCCGCCCGGGTGCCGCGGCACGCCGACCGGCAACCGCCCCGACGGGTTGACCCGGCCGGCCAGCACGCCGGCCACCGCGGGCCCGCCCTCCTGACCGGGGAAGAACGCCTGCACGACGGCGGCCAACCGGTCGATCCACTCCCCCAGGGCGTACGGGCGGCCCGACAGCAGCACGGCGACGACCGGCCGTCCGGTGTCGAGCAGCGCCTCCAGCAGCCGCTCCTGCACGCCGGGCAGCCGCAGCTCGGTGACGTCGCAGCCCTCGCCGGAGGTGCCCTTGCCGAACAGGCCCGCCCGGTCGCCGAGCACCACGACGCAGATGTCGGCCTGCTCGGCGAGCGCTACGGCGGCCGCCATGTCCGCGGTGTCCGTGCCGTCGACCGCGCAGCCCGCGGCGTGGGTGAGCGTCGCCTTGGGCAGTTCGGCGCGCAGTGACTCGAGCACCGTGGGAATGGACACGCCGAGCGGCAGGTCCGGGTGGTGCAGCCCGACGTGGCGCGGGAAGGTGTAGCAGCCGAGCATGCCGTCGGCGTCGTCGGCCAGCGGCCCGACCACGGCGATCGAGGCGGTCGGCGGCAGCGGCAGCACCCCGCCGTCGGCCAGCAGCGTCACCGACTGCTCGGCGAGCTGCCGGGCCAGGTCACGGGTGGTGGGCGGGTCGAGGTCGACGGTGTCCGGGCGCGGTGGCGTCCAGCCCGGGTCGAGCAGGCCGAGCGCGCACTTCTGCCGCAGCACCCGGCGCACCGCCCGGTCCACCAGCGTCATCGAGATGGCGCCGTCCTGCACGGCGTCGGCCAGCGGCCGCCCGTAGCAGCGCACGATCGGCAACTCGACATCGACGCCGGCGGCCAGCGCGAGCCCGGCGGCGGCGGTGAGGTCGCCCGCGACGCCGTGCAACGAGTGCAGGAAGGTGATGCCGAAGTAGTCGGCGACGACGGTGCCGTCGAAGCCCCAGGCGCCGCGCAGCAGGTCGGTGAGCAGCCTGCGGTCCGCGGCGGCGGGCACGCCGTCGATCTCGGCGTACGAGTGCATGACCGAGCGCGCGCCCCCGTCGCGCACCGCCATCTCGAACGGCGGCAGCATCACGTCGGACAGCTCGCGGGGTCCCATCGCGACGGGGCCGAAGTTGCGCCCGGCCCGCGAGGCGGAGTAGCCCGCGAAGTGCTTGAGCGTGGCCACGATCCCGGCCGACTCCAGGCCCCGCACGTACGCGGTGCCGACCGTGGCGACCAGGTACGGGTCCTCGCCGATGGTCTCCTCGGTGCGCCCCCAGCGGGCGTCGCGGGACACGTCGAGCACCGGGGCGAGGCCCTGGTGCACGCCTACCGCGCGCATGCCCTGGCCGATCGCGGCGGCCATGCGCTCGACCAGGTCGGGGTCGAACGTCGCGCCCCAGGCCAGCGCGGTCGGGAAGATGGTCGCGCCGTGGGTGGTGAACCCGGTCAGGCACTCCTCGTGCACCAGCGCCGGGATGCCGAAGCGTCCGGACGCGACGATCGCCTCCTGCAGTCCGGCCAGCCGGGCCATGCCCTCGGCGGGGGTGACCGGGGCGGTGCCGAACGGGCGGGTCAGCTGCCCGAGCCCGTCGGCGATCAGGGTCTGCCAGTCGAACCCGTCCTCGACCATGTCCTGCTGGTACGGCGCGACGTCGTCGCCGTCCGAGCCCGCGCCGGGCCACACGCTGTAGAGCTGGGCGATCTTCTCGGCCGGGGTCATCCGCCGGATCAGGTCGTCGACCCGCCGCTCGACCGGCACGGTCGGGTCCCGCCAGGGCTGGTCGTCGGGTCCGAGGTCGGTCACGGCCGCGATGGCGGCGTCCTTGTGGGTCGACATCGCCCTGCCTGTCTTCCACCCGGAATGACTGAACTTCCGGTAGTTTCCGGTATTCACACCTCGCCACTGAGGCATCAGCCATCGCACCCTAGCACCCTGATCCCGCTCGGAGACAAGGGTTGTGAGCCACTTTGTCGCCCACACCGTCGAATTCGGAGCCCGCATCCTGGTTCCGAAACTTTCGTAGAACCACGCCCGCGCTTCCGGACCCCGACCCCTCTTCCCGCCCAGGAAGCGCGCTCGCATGATCGTCCGACTTGCCGGGCAGGTGGGCGAAAGACGGGTCAAGATACGCACAGCTGCCGGGCAAGTCGGACGATCATGTGGACGGTCGGCCGGGCCGGGCGGGTGAGAGATGTGCCCGCACCTTCGGGTCGATGTCGGTCGATGCCGCATTCGAGGTCCGCACCCTCTGACGTTTGGTGATCCAGATGACGTCGGCCGGGCCGGACATGGCTTTCACCAGGCAGTAGCGTTCCCGGCATGACGCTGACGATCCGCCGGGGCGGCACGCCCGAGGACGTGGCCGCGATCGGCGAGCTGCACGCCCTGAGCCGCCGGTCGGCGTACCGGGAACTGCTCACGCCGCAGGAGCTGGCGGAGATCACCGTCGCGGTGCAGCAGGACAAGTGGGCGCGGCGGTACGCCGCCGAGGCGGGCACGCACCGCCTGCACCTCGCCGAACGCGGCGGTGCCGTGGTCGGCTTCTGCTACCTGGGTCCCGCCGGGGCCGAGGAACAGGCCCCGGTCGGCACCGGCATGCTCAACGCCATCCACGTCCACCCGGATGCGATCGGTTCGGGCGTGGGGCTGGCGCTGATGAACACCTGCCTGGCCGGGTTCGCCGCCCTCGGCCACCACCAGGCGCTGCTGTACGTCGTCAGCGACAACACCCGGGCCCGGCGCTTCTACGAGCGGGGTGGCTGGGCCGCCGACGGCGTCACCCGCACCACCCCGATCGGCCCCGCGGTCGTGCCGGTCGTGCGATACGCCCGGCCGATCCCCTGACCGCCCGCGAACGGCTCAGCTGCCGTCGGAGTCCGAGTCGGCGGCCAGCACCAGCACCCCGAGGTAGCCGTCACCGTCCTCGGTGACCTTCAGCAGCATGGTGTTCTGGAAGATGCCGTCGCCGTCGTTGAACGTGTCCCGCCCTGTGTGCGACGCGTACGGGGCCGCCGCGAACACCTTCGTGTTGAGCGCCTCGTCGAACATCAGCTGGGTGGTAAGCACCCGGGTACTGCCGACGTGCACCATCGCGTGGATGTGCACGGTGCGGCCGCGATACCAGCCGGGCCAGATCGTGGTGAACTCGACGATCCCGTCGGCGTTGGTGACCTGGGCCCCGCGCAGGTAACGCTGGTCGTCGACCGGCTGCAGGTCGGCCATGCCGTCGTTCGCGCCGCCGCCGTTCGCGCCACCGGGCGCGTTCCCGCCGGGCGGAGTCCCGCCGGGTGCCCCACTGGGTGGCGTCCCGCCGGGGCCACCGCCGGGTGCCCCGCTGGGCGGGGCGCCGCCGGGCTGCCCGCCGCCGCCCGAGGACAGCGACTCAGCGCCGGAGTACAGGCCCGCCGCGTCGCAGTGCCAGATCTCCACGACCGCGTTGGTGAGCGGCTTGCACTGCTCGCTGTCCTGGACCTTCAGCACCACCCGCAGCCGGGTGCCGGCACGGTCCTCCCGGATGTCACTGCGGATCTTGTCCGCGTCGAAGTAGTACGGCCCCTGCGTGGTGGACGGCGCCAGCCGGCACGTGTTGGCGTCGGCGAACAGGCCGGTCAGGTCCGCCGACGTGGTCGCATCCGGCGACACCGCCTCCCCGCTGGTCGTCGTGGCGGGCGTGCCGTCACCACAGGCGGCGAGCAGGCTGCCCAGCCCGATCGAGCTGATCCCCGCGAAGATCGACCGGCGGCTCACCCGCTGGCCCTCGTGATCGTGTCCCATCGCCTCGTCCCCCTACCCCTGATGCCCCTTGTGGCGGGCGATACCCCTGGTGGCCCTGTGCGGGCGTTACCCCTGGTGGCCCTGTGCGGGCGTTACCCCTGGTGGCCCTGTGCGGGCGTTACCCCTGGGCGGCCCTGTGCGGGCGACGTTAGGCACGTGACGTCGGCGTTGCCTCGGCCCTTGCTGGAAGAACGCTGGGCGTGTCCGGCGCACGCGGTACCCTCCCCCGGTGAAGACGATCTCCACGTGGGGGCGTCCGTGAGCCGGGAGTTGATCGTGCTCGGCACGGCGAGCCAGGTGCCCACCCGCCAGCGCGCGCACAACGGCTATCTGCTGCGCTGGGACGACCAGGGTCTGCTGTTCGACCCGGGTGAGGGCGCCCAGCGGCAGCTGCTGCTGGCCGGGGCCGCGGCGAGCGACATCACCCGGATCTGCATCACGCACTTCCACGGCGACCACTGCCTCGGTCTGCCGGGCATCGTGCAGCGGCTGTCGCTGGACCGGGTGCCGCACGAGGTGCCGGTCCACTTCCCCGGCTCCGGCGCGGAGTTCCTGCAGCGGCTGCGCCACGCCAGCCACTTCCACGACCAGGCCCGCCTCGCCGAGTGCCCGGTCGAGGGGGACGGCGTGCTGGCCACCGGACCGTTCGGCACGCTCAGCGCACGCCGGTTGCGACACCCGGTCGAGTCGTACGGCTACCGCCTGGCCGAGCCCGACGGCCGCCGCATGCTGCCGGAGCGGCTGGCCGCGCTCGGTGTGCACGGCCCGGACGTCGGCGTGCTGCAGCGCGTGGGCACGGTGGTGGCCGGCGGTCGGCTGGTGACCCTCGACGAGGTCAGCGAGCCGCGCCCGGGGCAGGTGGTCGCCTTCGTGATGGACACCGGCTGGTGCGACGCCGCGATCCAGCTGGCCGAGGGCGCCGACCTGCTCGTCATCGAGTCGACGTTCCTGGAGTCGGAGGCCGCGCTGGCGGCGGAGGCAGGGCATCTCACGGCCGCGCAGGCGGCCCGGATCGCCACCGAGGCGGGCGTACGGCGGCTCGTGCTCACCCACTTCTCCCAGCGCCACCCGGATGCCGCCGTTTTCGGCCATGAGGCCGCGGCGTACTTCGACGGGGAGATCGTGGTGGCCGAGGAATTGGCCCGGATCGCCGTACCACCTCGCCGGTGACCGCGACGGCCTAAGCTCGTCGCGGCGGCCGCCGCCTGGCCCGCGCTCGTGGCATGCCGCCCGCACCAGCGGCCTCGTCGTCCTGTTCAGCTGGGCCCACCTGACCGGGAAGGACGCCTTCGGCCTGCTGGGCAACCGTGCCGCCGCCGGGCACCATGTCCACATCGCGGCTGAGGGCCATCCCGCCGCGGCCGACGTCCACCTCAAGCGCTCGTCTCCGCGTACTGCGGCGGTTATCTGCTGCTGGTCTGGAAGTTCTCGCCTTAGCCGAGTCGGGGCGAGGGTACGTGACCGGACTGCGGGGAACCGGAGATCACGTACCCTCGCCCACTGACGCACCCGCACGACTGGGGAGAAACGCCTGGCCGGAGGCGCTTGGAGTCGACGGAGGCATGTCGACTCCCGATCAGCCGTACAGATGCACGCGGCACGCCTACGCTGGCGGAGCGCAACGGCGTCGCCGCTGGGACGGGGCCCGATGACCACGTGCCGGGGGACGGCGGGGCATCGGAACACCCTGTGGTTGGCTAGTCGAAGAGGCTCCTGCGGGTGCCGTTTCGCATGATGGAGCCGCCACGCTCGCCAAGGTCGGCGCGCCAGGCGGGCAATGAGCGCATCCCGTTGATGTCGTGCCGCACGGTCCAGGCCTCCCGCCAGTTCCGGCTGGCCGCGGCTTCCGCGCGCTCGGCCAGCTTTCGTGGCGGGCACGGCCAATGCTGACCGCACCAGTTGCAGAGATGGTCGTCGTCAGGTCTGTTGTGCCGCTCCAGCATCTGCTGCGCGTCGCGCCACAGCAGGTGGTCGGTTATGTCGGAGGGTTCGATGTGGCTGGTCTCGGTGGGTGGTGCATGGTCGACGGTGACCACGATCCACTCTCCCCTCGGTAGCACTGCCGCTTCCGTACGCTTAGTCAACACTCGGCACAAGCAGAGCAGTCGCACAGGCTGTGCGACTGCCGCCGAAACGGGCTAACGGAAGCGGCGACGCGCCCGGCTACCAGCGATTACTGCGATAAGCAGGGCCAGCCCCACCAGCATCCCGGCGACCCCGAACCAGGTAACAGGGCGTGACGCCAGCGCCATCAGGCGCTCGGCCACCGGCTTGGCCGACGCCGCCGCGGAGCCGGTTGCGCCCGGCTCCGGAACGCCCGCCCCGGGCGCGAGACTGGGCTCCGCGGGGGCGGACGGGCTGGGCGAGGCCGACGGCGGCGGGGCGCAGTCCAGGCCGTCCGGCAGGACGGGCGCCTCGCGGACCGCATACACCGCCGGCACCCCGACGGGCCGGGCTGCGACCGGCAGCGGCCCCGGCGCGACCAATGGCGCTCCGGCCGGACCGGCGGAGGCCCGGGGTCCGGTCGGTGACGGCGTGGCGGCGGGCGACAGGCTGGGCCCGGCCGACGGGCTGGGCGTGGGGCTCGGCGAGGGCGGCGGGCTCGGTGCGACGAGCATTTCCGCCCGCGGAGCGAAGATCACGCCGGGTGCCGGCGGGCCGGTCAGGAGGATGCGTATCGCGCTGGGGAAGTGCCACACGACACTGTCGACCGGGCCGCCGCCGATGTCGGTGACCCGGGGCACGGCCCAGGCCAGCCGATCGTCGACCAGCCGGGTGTCCACGTTCACCAGCAGCGGCGCGGACTCGGTGGGCGGCGTGGTGAGAATGAGCTCGGCGATCCGGTTGAGCTCGCCCGAGCGGATGGTGAGCACGTTCGTCTGGTCCTGGCGCAGGTACAGCAGCACCCGGGCGCCGCGCGCCAGCGGGCGGGGCAGCGGCAGGCCATCGGGGTCGCGCAGGTCGACGTTGGGCGCACAGGCGGCCAGTGCGGTCGACCGTTCGAGGTCCAGCGGGTCGGGGGCCGGCGCGCCCGCGCGGGCGGGCGCGACAGCGAGCACCAGGGCCAGCGGCAGCGTCAGCAGCACCCCGCGCACGGCTCGTCCCGGCACGCCGCTCATCCGGCGCACCCAGCGGCTCAGCACGTTCGGCCTCCGCATGTCCGGAGGGTAGCCCGCCGCCGCACGTCGATCGTGAAAGTGGCACTTCCGACACACCGGCATGACGGTTCGACCCGGGGCTGCGCCTGCGGGTTCCGGCCATGCCCAGGGGGCGGCCGGGTTCACCCGCGGCCGCTTCGCGTCGCCGAGCGGGCCGGAGAACCGGCCGCCCTCGAAAGCCACGGCCGGGCACCGTGGTGCAGAGCTCCCCACAGGAACTCCGCACCACGGTCGGAATCAGCCCAGCTGGGCCAGCAGGTCCTGGCGGGTGAGCACGCCGCGGGGCTTGCCGTCGATCAGGACCATCGCCGCGTCGGCCTTCTCCAGCAGCGCCACGATCTCGGCCACCGGCTGGCCGCCGCCGATCATCGGCAGCGCCGGGCCGACGTGCCGGTCCAGCGGGTCGTGCAGCGCCGCCGCGCCGGTGAACAGCGCGTCCAGCAGGTCCTTCTCGGCCACCGCGCCGGCCACCTCGCCGGTGACGACCGGCGGCTCGGCCTTCAGCACGGGCAGCTGGGAGACGCCGTACTCGCGCATGATGTCGATGGCGTCACGCACGGTCTCGGTCGGGTGCACGTGGATCAGCTCCGGCAGCGCGCCCTTGGTATGCGACTTGGCGGTCAGGATGTCGGCGACGGTCGCGCCGTGCTCGTCCGTGCGCAGGAAGCCGTAGCGCGCCATCCAGTCGTCGTTGAACAGCTTCGACAGGTAGCCCCGGCCGCCGTCGGGCAGCAGCACCACGACCACGTCGTCCGGCCCGGCCCGCTCGGCGACCTTCAGCGCCGCCACCGCGGCCATGCCGCAGGAGCCGCCGACCAGCAGACCCTCCTCGCGGGCCAGCCGCCGGGTCATCGCGAACGACTCCTTGTCGGTGACCTCGACGATCTCGTCGCAGACGGTCCGGTCGTAGGTCTCCGGCCAGAAGTCCTCGCCGACGCCCTCGACCAGGTACGGCCGGCCGGTGCCGCCGGAGTAGACCGAACCCTCCGGGTCCGCGCCGATGATCTTCACGCGGCCCTGGGAGACCTCCTTGAGGTAGCGCCCGATGCCGCTGATGGTGCCGCCGGTGCCGACACCCGCCACGAAGTGCGTGATCCGGCCGTCGGTCTGCTCCCACAGCTCCGGACCGGTCTGCTCGTAGTGCGAGAGGGGGTTGTTCGGGTTCGAGTACTGGTTCGGCTTCCACGCGCCCGGGATCTCGCGGGCCAGCCGGTCCGAGACGTTGTAGTAGGACCGCGGGTCCTCGGGCGCGACCGCGGTCGGGCAGACCACGACCTCCGCGCCGTACGCCCGCATGACGTTCTGCTTGTCCTCGCTGACCTTGTCGGGGCAGACGAAGACGCACTTGTATCCCTTGAGCTGGGCGACCAGCGCCAGCCCGACCCCGGTGTTGCCGCTCGTCGGCTCGACGATGGTGCCGCCGGGCTTGAGCAGGCCGTCCCGCTCCGCCGCCTCGACCATCCGCAGCGCGATCCGGTCCTTGACCGAGCCGCCCGGGTTCATATATTCGACCTTGGCGAGCACGGTGGGGCCGCCTGGATCGGTGACATTCCGGAGCTTGACCAGCGGGGTGTTACCGATCAGCTCGACGACGTTCTCGTAGTAGCGCACGCGTCAAGCCTAGACCGGTGTTGAATCACCGTTAAGCGACGTCGCCGTCGATGATCGGACCGCCGACGGGCGCTTTGACGCCGTTCTCCCACATCAGGAAGCGGTCGGTTTCGCTGATCAGGGCCCCGGCGATCCAGCTGACGATGATCACGTCATCGGCCAGGCCGAGCACCAGGAGGAACGCCTCGGGGACCATGTCGACCGGGGAGACCACGTACAGCGTGGCCGCGCTGATCGCCATGAGCCGGGCGAGGCCGTCGTACCGTCCGCGAACCGTGGCCAGAACCATGCGCGGCATCGCGCCCAACCGGTCCGCCAGGCTGGCGTTGCTGCCGTTCCCCGTGATGAGTGCCTTCCACAACGCCGTGAACGCTGCGGTACGACGCAATGTGCGTCCCATCTCGCCTCCATCCGCGCGCAACCGAAGAGCGCTACCTTTCTCGCATGAGCGAGCGTTACCAGCTGACGATCCGCTGGGTACGTAGGAGCCTCAGAGAGGATTCCCCGACGGGTCTCCCGAGTGAGGCGGGTTCACTATGAGCGAGCGTACTGCGCTGGGCGCCACGGCGGCACACCGTCGCGGCAGGGATCTGGCCCGGCTGGCCGTCTACGGCGGAGGCGCGCTGACCGCGGTCGGCCTGGCCACGGTCGGCGTGCTGCTCGGCCAGGTGGAGGCGGCCCGGCGCACCATCCCCATCGCGCAGGCCCCGCCACCGCGCTCCGACGGCCTCTACGGCGGCCGGTTCGGCGGCGAGCCGGTGCACATGGCCATGCTCGGCGACTCCTCGGCCGCCGGCTTCGGTGCACTGCGAGCCCGGCAGACCCCGGCCGCGCTGATCGCCACCGGGCTGTCCCGGCGTCTGGAAAGGCCGGTGCGGCTGCACAGCCTGGCCGTGGTCGGCGCGACCTCGGGAATGCTGGTGCACCAGGTGGAAGAAGCCCTCGAACTGCGCCCCGACCTGGCGGTCATCCTGATCGGAGCCAACGACATCACCCACCGGGCAGGCCAGGCCGCCTCCGTGCGCCACCTCGCCGACTCGGTGCGGCGCCTGCGCGAGTCCGGCGCCACCGTCGTCGTGGGCACCTGCCCCGACCTCGGCGCGGTGCAGCCGATCCGGCCACCGCTGCGCTGGCTGGCCCGCACCTGGAGCCGCCAGCTCGCCGCGGCGCAGACCGTCGCCGTGGTGGAGGCCGGGGGCCGCACCGTGTCCCTGGGTGAACTGCTCGGGCCGACGTTCTCCGCCCAGCCGCACCGGCTGTTCGCCCGGGACCGCTTTCACCCGTCCGCGGAGGGCTACGCGCTGGCCGCGTCGGTGCTGCTGCCGACGGTGGTGGCCGCCCTGCGCAGCCCGGCCGGGCCACAGCGGGTGGAAGCGGGCGCACGAACCGCCGTGGACGGGGTACGGTCGCTGCCACAGGCCGCGGTCGAGGCGGCGCGCCACGCCGGCACCGAGGTGAGCGGCGTACGCGTCGACGGCCGTGATCGCGGCCCGGCCGGCCGGTGGGCGCAGCTGCGCCGCCGCATGTGGGAGGTCGTCCGCCAGGGCGAGGCCCCCGCCGGCCTGGCTGACCAGGCGAACGTAGTGGAGCAGGCATGAGTTCCGTGGCACGGAGGATCGGGAAGGCCGCCGCGATCACGCTCATCGCGGGCACGGTGGGCGGCGCGGCGCTGCTGGCGGCCGAGGCGGTGGTGGCGCGCAGCCGCCGGTACGCCAAGCCGGGGCTGGGCCTCGCGCTGCGCACCACTGTGGGCGCGGACAACGCCACCCCGCTGCGGCTGGTCATGCTCGGCGACTCCGCCGCCCTGGGCGTGGGCGTGGACCGGGTTGCCGACACCGTCGGCGGCCAGCTGGCCGCGCTGCTGTCCGGCGGCGAATCCGGCAGGGGCGGGCCGGTGCAGGCCGTCGCGCTGTCGAGCGTCGGCGTCGCCGGGTCCCGCTCGTCGGACCTGGCCACCCAGGTGGCCCGTTGCCTGCTGGGCGACCGGCCGGACGTCGCGGTGATCCTGGTCGGCGGCAATGACGCGATCACGCTGCGCCGCCCGGCGGACGCGGCGGCCTACCTGGGCGCGGCGGTGCGGCGGCTGCGCGAGGCCGGGGTCGAGGTCGTCGTCGGCACCTGCCCTGATCTGGGGGCGGCCCGCGCCATCGCGCCGCCGCTGCGCCAGGTCGTCGGCTTCCTGGGCCGCCGGGTGGCGCGGGCCCAGGTGCGCGCGGTGCACGCCGCCGGAGGTGCCGTGGTGGACCTGGCCGCCGAAACCGGCCCGGTGTTCCGCGCCGACCCGAACACGCTGTCCGTCGACCGCTACCACCCCTCCGCGGACGGGTACCGGGTCTGGGCGTACGCGCTGCTCCCGGCCGTCGCCCACGCCGCCGGAGTCACCCCCCGCCTCCCCTGACCGCCCGCCGCGCGAGCCGCCCAAGATCGTCCGACTTGCCTGGCAGATGGGCGTATCTTGTGCCCTCGTTCGCCCACCTGCCCGGCAAGTCGAGCGATCAGGCCAGCGCGGATGATGACTTTCTCACCCGGTCTGGTGGGGCAAGTTACCGGCGAGTTAACGTTCGTTCATGTCAGATGCTGTCATCGTCGCCACCGCCCGGTCCCCCATCGGCCGGGCCGGCAAGGGCTCCTTGAAAGACCTGCGCGCGGACGACCTCACCGCCACCATCATCCAGGCCGCCCTGGACAAGATCCCAGCCCTGGACCCGGCCGAGATCGACGACCTCTACCTGGGCTGCGGCCTGCCCGGCGGCGAGCAGGGCTTCAACATGGGCAAGGTGGTCTCCACCCTGCTCGGCCTGGACTCGCTGCCCGCCGCCACGGTCACCCGCTACTGCGCGTCCTCGCTGCAGACCAGCCGGATGGCGTTCCACGCGATCAAGGCGGGCGAGGGCGACGTCTTCATCTCGGCGGGCGTCGAGATGGTGTCCCGGTATGCCCGGGGCAACTCGGACTGGCTGCCCCCGGACGCCGCCGCGGCCGTCGGCGGGAGCTGGAACAATCCGCGCTTCGACGCGGCCCAGGCCCGCTCCGCGCAGCGCGCCGGAGCCGGCACCCCGGACTGGACCGACCCGCGCGAGGCCGGCGAACTGCCCGACATCTACCTGACCATGGGTCAGACCGCCGAGAACCTGGCCCAGCTGCACGGGGTCACCCGCGAGGACATGGACTCGTTCGGCGTACGGTCGCAGAACCTCGCCGAGCAGGCGATCCAGAACGGCTTCTGGGCCCGCGAGATCACGCCGGTGACCCTGCCCGACGGCACCGTGGTCAGCCAGGACGACGGCCCCCGCGCGGGAGTGACGCTGGAGGGCACCGCCGGGCTCAAGCCGGTCTTCCGCCCCGACGGGCGGATCACCGCGGGCAACTGCTGCCCGCTCAACGACGGCGCGGCCGCGGTCGTGATCATGAGCGGCAGCCGGGCTCGTGAACTCGGGCTCAACCCGCTGGCGCGGATCATCTCCACGGGCGTCACCGCGATGAGCCCCGAGATCATGGGCATCGGCCCGGTCGAGGCGACCCGGCAGGCGCTCAAGCGGGCCGGCATGACCATCGACGACATCGATCTCGCCGAGATCAACGAGGCGTTCGCGGCCCAGGTCATCCCGTCGTACCGGGAGCTGGGCCTGCCGCTGGAGAAGGTGAACGTGATGGGCGGCGCGATCGCCGTCGGCCACCCGTTCGGCATGACCGGCGCCCGCATCACCGGCACGCTGATCAACAACCTGCAGTGGCACGACAAGAGCATCGGCCTGGAGACCATGTGCGTCGGCGGCGGCCAGGGCATGGCGATGGTCATCGAGCGCCTCAGCTGACCCGCCCATCCCAACCCGCAGCTCACTGCGGGTGAGCCGTTAAGAAGGGCACCTTCTTCTACGTATTCCGTTAAGAAGGTGCCCTTCCTTTGTCAGGTGAGGGTGTGGCGGAGGGCGGCGATCTCTTCGGCGGCGGTGCTGGTGACGTCCGGCGGGGGTGCGGCCGCGACGAGGTCGGCGACGACGACCTTGAGTTGGTCCGGCAGGGCCAGATCGGACAGCCGGGGCACATCGCGGCGCGGCGCGCCGGTGAGGTCCGCGGCCTGGTCGGCGAGGCGCTGCACCAGCTTGTGCAGCTGTTCACCCTGGTCGCGCCAGCGCGCGGGGGTCCAGTGTCCGACCTGGTTGGCCAGGAGGTCGACGGCGCGCGTCAGCTGCTCGATGCTCACGCCCCCGATTGTCCCGGCCCGGAAAACGGACCGCCGCCCCGGGGCAGTCCCCAAGGCGGCGGTCGTCGGTGCGCCCGGTCGGGCGCTCCGGTCAGTCTTCCGAGAAGTAGGAGATCAGGCGCAGGATCTCCAGGTAGAGCCAGACCAGTTCGACGAGGATGCCGAACGCGCCCAGCCAGCCGTACTTGCGCGGCAGACCGGCGGCGATGCCGTCCTCGATCTGCTTGAAGTTGACCACGAACATCAGCGCCGCGACCACGATGCAGATCAGGCTGAACCCGATGGCGATCGGGCTGCCGTCACGCAGCGGGCCGACCGAGTCGGTGAACAGGTAGAGCACGAAGTTGACCAGCATGACGACGCCGAGGCCGGCCGCCGCACCGATGACGATCTTCATGAACTTCGGGGTGGCCCGAATGATCTTCATCTTGTAGAGCGCAGCCATGGCGAGGAACACCGAGAGCGTGGCGATGACCGCCTGCAGCACGATGCCGTCGAAGAGGTACTCGTAGGCCTTGCTGATCAGGCCGAGGAAGATGCCCTCGATCACCGCGTATCCGACGATCACCGCAGCGTTGGTGATCTGGGCGAACGAGATGATCAGACCGACGATCACGCCGAGGAACATCGACGCGTACAGCACCGGCCGCATGACCTCGAACGGCACCACGGTCCAGGTGATCGCCGCGACCACCGCGGTGGTGGCGAGCAGGGTCACGGTCTTGACGACGACGTCGTCGATGGTCATCCGGTCGACGTGTCCGGACTGGACCACCTCCGGGTATCCGCCGCCCGCCGGGTAGCCCGCCGGGGCGCCCTGGCCCGGCACGGTGTACCGGGGCTGCTGCGCCGCCGCACTGATGCGGCTGAGCACCGGGTTGGAACTCTTCACAGCGGGTCTCGCCTCCTCTACAGGGAATGTGCCGACAGAGTAGCGGATCGGCGCACGCCCGGAGATCACAGTTTTCGGGACGCTTCGCAGGCGACGGGCCCTGCCCTGGTGTCGGAGGTCACGTCGGGCGACGACACGGCCGCCCACGTCCACGATCGGCGCGACTGCTCCCCCGCCGACGGCACGCCGATCGCTCCCGGCACCACGTCGATGCGGTTGCGGCCGTGGATGACACCGGGCCCGGGACAATCACCGCGCCCGATCCTTAATGAAACCTTATGAAAAGCCTGCGAATTCACGTCGCAACAGCGCGGCCATCGACCGTTACCACGTCTCGGAGAACTCGGCGCGAAAAGCAGGCGACCAAGGGGTGACAGACCGTCGGGCGCTCGCTATGCTCGTCCACAACGCGCTCCAATCGCCCGCTTCCCCCGTGGCAGGCGATCGGAGCGCGTCACTATTTCTGAAGCTTTTCGCCACGCCATTCGCGCGTTCGGCGACGGGTCCGTGGCAATGCCATTCGGCACACCGGCGCCCAGCACGGCAGACCCTGCTGGTGCCCGGGGCGGGGGTCGAACCCGCACGCCTTTCGGCAGTCGCTTTTAAGGCAACCGTGTCTGCCGTTCCACCACCCGGGCGCGTACCGCACGTAGCTGTGCCCTGCCACGGTAGCGGTTCCCCCCGGCCCGAAGCACGCCCGTTGTCGCTATCCGGAGAACGTGAGCACAGCGGCCGACAGGCCACGGGCGCAACCGAAGCGCTAGGGTCAAGCGCGTGACGAGCACCGCGCCCGCCCTCACCACCACCCCGGAAGACGCCGTACTGCCTGGCCAACGGGGTGGTAAGGACGTGTCCGCGGTGGGGCGGCCCGCCCGGCGGCACGAGTGGACCCGCGACGTCGGCGTCTGCCTGGCCTTCCTGGCCCTCGCCGGCTGGCTCACCCTCGGGCTCTGGCCCGACCCGGACATCCGGACACTCGCCTTGAACCCGCCCGACCAGATCCTCTACGAGTGGTTCCTGGCGCACGACACCATGCTGTGGAGCGGTGACTTCTCCCTCGTCACCGACCGCCTGAACGCGCCGTACGGCGTCAACCTGCTCGCCAACACCACGGTCATCCTGCTCGGCGGCCTGCTCGCCCCGGTCACCGCCGCGTTCGGTGCAGCCACCACGTTCGCCCTGCTGGTCGCGCTCAACCTGGCCGGCACCGCGATCGCCTGGTACCTGCTGCTGCACCGCACGCTCGGCGCGAGCCGGACCGCGGCCGCCGTAGGCGCGGCGTTCTGCGGCTTCGCCCCGGGCATGGTGTCGCAGTCCAACAGCCACCTGCACATGACCGCGCAGTGGCTGATCCCGCCCATGCTGTGGTGCGTCGTGGAGCTGGCCCGGGCGGCCCGCTCCGGCACCGCCCGGCCGCGTCGCTTCATCGGGTGCGGCGTCCTGTTCGGTGTGCTGGTCAGCCTGCAGGTGTTCATCGGCGAGGAGACCCTGTTCCTCACCGCGCTCGCGCTGGTCATCGTGACCGTGACCTACGTGGCGATCACCCGGCCGCCACGGGCGGTGCTGGCCCGCTTCGCCGCCGGGCTGTCCATCGCCGTCGCGGTCGCGATGGCGCTGCTGGCGTATCCGCTCTGGGTCCAGTTCAAGGGCCCGCAGTCGGTCTCCGACGGGGTGTTCAGCCCCTACTACTTCTCCGCCGACCTGGCCGGGTTCACCGCGTTCTCGCCGCTGACGCTGGCCGGCGACGACACGGCCGCGAAGCTGACCACCGGCCCGGCCGAATACAACACGTTCCTGGGCTGGCCGCTGGTGCTGCTGTCGCTCGGGCTGCTGGTGTGGCTGCGCCGCAACGCGCTCGCGGCAGCCTGCGGCGCGGGTGCACTGGCGATGAGCGCGCTGGCGCTCGGCCCGCAGGTCATGCTGCACAACGAGCGCACCCCGCTGCCGGGCCCGTACCGGCTGCTCATGCATCTGCCCGTGGTGGACGGCGCGCTGCCGATGCGCTTCGCCCTGGCCGCGATCCCGCTGCTGGCCGTGCTGCTGGTGGTGGCGCTTCGGCAGGCCGCGCACTCGGACCTGCGCGGCGTACGGGTGGGCGTCCCGGCGCTGGTCGCCGCGGCACTGCTGCCGCTGTTCCCAACCCCGCTGCCGACCACCGAACGGCCCGCGGTGCCCGCGTTCTTCGCCGACGGCCTGTGGCGACAGTGCGCCGGCGACGGCGACGTCATCGTGCCGGTGCCGCTGCCGACCCCGGAACAGCCCCTGCCGATGCGCTACGCGACCTCGGCGCTGACCGCGTTCGCCCTGCCCGAGGGCTTCTTCATCGGCCCGCACGGGCCGCACGGCAAGGCGACCATGGGCATCGAGAAGCGGACGACGTCCTGGGTGCTGTCCGAGGTGGCACGCACCGGGGTGGTCCCCGCGATCAACGACGACCACCGCCTGGACGCCCGCAAGGACCTCACCAAGTGGAACGCCGCGTGCGTCGTCCTCACCCCCGGACACCCCCGCCACGCCGAACTCCAGCGCACCCTGGAAGCCCTCCTCGGCCCCGGCACCCCCTCCGCCGACGTCCTCTACTGGCCCCGCACCTGGTAACCCGCCCCCGCCACCGGGCACCGGGCGCCGGCCACCGGGCACAACTCTTAAAGACTCGCGGCCTCCAGATGTCCTGGAGGCCGCGAGTCTTTAAGAGTTGCGGAGGGGGCCTGGCCTGGCCCCGGGCGGATCTTGGGTCCGCCCGGGTGGGTCAGGGTTGCTGGGTGGGCTGCGTGACCTGGGCAAAGGGGTCCATGGGCTGGTGGAGGGCGCCCAGGGAGACGACTTCGCGCTTGAGGAAGAGGGCCAGGGTCCAGTCGGCGATCACGCGGACCTTGCGGTTCAGCGACGGGATGCGGCTCATGTGGTACGTGCGGTGCATGAACCAGGCGGGCCAGCCCTTGGCCTTGAAGCCGTACACATGGGCCACGCCCTTGTGCAGGCCGAGGCTGGCGACCGAGCCGACGTGCTTGTGCCGGTACTCCCGGATGCCCTTGCCGCGCACGGTGGCGACCAGGTTGTCGGCCAGCAGGCGCGCCTGGCGCACCGCGTGCTGCGCGCTCGGCGAGCACATCTCGCCCGCGGCGGCGGTCAGGTCGGGCACCGCCGCGCAGTCTCCGGAGCTCCATGCCCCCTCGACGACCTGGTCGCCGTCGACGACCCGCAGCGTCGGGTCACAGGTGAGCTTGCCCTGCGCGTTGCGGGGCAGGTCGGTCGCGGCGATCATCGGGTGTGCCTTGACGCCGGCGGTCCACACGATGGTGTCCGCGGCGAACTCGCCGCCGTCCGACAGCTTCACCACGCCGTCGACGCAGGACTCCAGCCGGGTGCCCAGGCGCAGGTCCATGTTGCGCTTGAGCAGCGCCTCGACCGTGTACGCGCCCATCTGCGGCCCGACCTCGGGCAGCACCCGCTGCGTCGCCTCGACCAGCACCCAGTGCATGTCGTCGGCCTTCAGCTCCGGGTAGTAGCGCAGCGCGTCGCGAGCCATGTCCTCCATCTCGCCCAGCGCCTCGACCCCGGCGAAGCCGGCACCGACGACCACGAAGGTCAGCGCCCGCTGCCGCGTCTGCGGGTCGGTGGTGGCGGCCGCGATGTCCAGGCACTCCAGCACGTGGTTGCGCAGCCAGATGGCCTCACCGATGGTCTTGAAGCCGACCGCGTGCTCACGCAGACCCGGGATGGGCAGCGTGCGGGAGACGCTGCCGGGCGCGACGATGATGTGGTCGTAGGGGATCTCCCGGGACGGACCGACCACCGGCTGCACCGTGGCGACCTTGCGGGAGTGCTCGACCTTCGTCACCGCCCCGTGCACGATCTTGCAGTCGCGCAGCTCCCGCCGCAGCGGCACCACAGTGTGCCGGGGGGAGATGTTGCCTGCCGCTGCCTCAGGAAGGAACGGCTGGTAGGTCATGTGCGGCTGCGGGTCGACGACCGTGACCTCAGCCTCGGTCGAGCGCAACTTGCTGGACAGGCGTAGGGCGGCATAGAGGCCGACGTGGCCGGCACCCACCACCAGGATCCGTACAGGCTTCACGCATTCACGCTACCGCTGTGGCATCGCCCTGATCAGCGCCGATGCCTGTGATCCCGGACAGCGACGGCCGTCACGCCGCCCTGATCAGGGCCGCTTGCCCAACCGAGTGAGCAGCGCCACGGCGGCCGCCACCACGGCCAGGCCGACCACCAGCGCCACCGTCGGCGTGGTGATGTACATGCCCGGCAGCACCGTCACCAGCACGATGGTGAGCCCCCCGGCCGCCCCGAGCACCAGCGCCGAGCGCACCGCCCAGCGCAGCAGCACCTGGTTGTCCACGATCGCGTCGTACGGCAGCACGGCCGCCAGCGCCGCCGCGTTGTGCAGCAGGTAGAGCGCCGCCGCGGTGCCCAGTAGCCGCCCCATCGACGGCTCGGCCAGGAACAGCATCGTGTCGGCCAGCCACATCGCGACCGTTGCCAGCATCACCAGGGTCACCGCCACCCCGCCCGGTGCGATCGCGGGCACGGCGGCCAGGGCGAGGAAGCCGAGCATCATCCGCGCGGGCAGCCCGCCCGGCGCGGCCAGCAGCAGGCCGGTGAAGGCCGCCACGAAGACGATCCCGCGCACCAGCAGCGGGCCGCCGGTGATCCGCCCCAGGTCGCGGACCTGCGTCAGCAGCTGTTTCACCGCAGCACCGCCTTCGGCGCGGCGGCCAGCCGCGACACGTCCCGGAGCACGGCGTCCAGGCTGCCCGCGCCCGCCCAGGCGACCACCGGCACCCCGTGCTCGCCCAGCTGACCCATGGTGTTCTCCCGTTCGGCCTTCCACAGCCGGTAGGACACGTCGCTCCAGGTGTTCACGGGCGGCGAGGTCAGATCGGAGGGCAGCGTGTCCACGGCCACCACGAAGCGGCCCGAGCGGGCCAGGCCGGCCAGCATCGACGCCGACCGGGCGTCCAGCAGCGGGGTGAGCACGACGACCAGCGCCGCCGCGGAGATGCCCGCGGCGAGCTGCGCGCCGCCGCGCTCCTGCGCGGTCGGGCTCGGGTGGGCGTCCAGCAGCCACTCCAGCACCGTCAGGTACTGCCGCCGGCCACTGGCCGGGCGCAGCCGGCGGGCCTGCGCGCCGTACTCCAGCACCGAGACGCGGTCGCCGCGGTGCAGGTAGTGCTCGGCGATCGCGGCCGCCGCGCGCACGGAGCGGTCCAGCACCGAGGAGGCACCGCCGATGCCGCCGGAGCGGCCCGCGTCGGCCAGCAGGTCCAGCAGGACCACCACCTCGGCGTCCCGGTCGGACAGCGTCGCCGCCACGTGCAGCCGCTCGGTGCGCAGCGACACCCGCCAGTCGACGCGGCGCAGCCGGTCACCGGGCCCGAACTGGCGTACCCCGGCCAGCTCACCGCCCTCGCCGGGCCGCCGCGAGCGGTGCTGGCCGACCAGGCCGGCCGCCCGGGGCATCGCCTCGTCGGCCTTGAACGGGTCGGTCAGCGGGTACACCTTCACGCCCAGCGCGCCGGTGACCACGGCCCGGCTGACCAGCAGCCCGTCCGCGGCGACCGCGTGCGCCGACGCCGGACCGAGCCAGTGCCGCCCCCAGCGCACCGCCGGTCCGGCCAGCTCGACCGCCGTGGCCACGCCGCGCGGCACCAGGGTCACGTAGGGCCGGTTGCCGCCACGCCCGCGGCGGCCCGCGCCCGGATCCACGGCTCCGCCCTCCAGCCGCAGCCAGGGCGAGTGCTGCAGGTGCACCACCGTCAGGTCGTACCCGGTGACGTCGCGGTTCTCCACCTCGACGGTCGCGCCGAGGTCACCGCCCTCGACCGGGAACGACTCGACCGTGGACAGCCGCAGGCCCGGTAGTGTGCGCGGCCGTTTGGCCAGCGCGAACGCCACGCTCAGCGCCAGCGGCGCGGCGAGGATCACCAGATCGGTGCGGCCCAGCAGCACGGCGGCGACCAGCAGCAGCCCCGCCACCAGCACCGCCCGGCTTAGCGCCCGGGTGGGCGCCCAGTTGTCGCCGGTGTCGGTGGACGCGACGGGCTCCAGGTCGCCCTCGGGGGAGGCTCCCTGGGACACGTCAGCCCCGCAGCCCGGTCGACCGGTACGGCGGGTCCAGCAGCTCGTCCTCTAACTCGCTCAGGCGGCCACGACCGGGGGTCGGCCGCTGACCCGGGGCCGCGGCATGGCTCGGCAGCGCACCGCTGACCGGGGCCGGTGTCGCGGCGAGCACCTCGGCCACCACCGAGACCGGGTCGATGCGCTTGAGCCACATCTCCGGCCGCAGCGTGATCCGGTGCGCCAGCGCGGGCAGCGCGACCCCCTTCACGTCCTCGGGGATGACGTAGTCGCGCCCGGCGAGCGCGGCGCGGGCCCGCGACAGCAGCAGCAGGGCCAGCGAGCCGCGCGGCGACGAGCCGACCAGCACCGCCGGGTGCTCGCGGGTGGCCGCGGCCAGCGAGACCAGGTAGCGGCAGATGGAGTCCTCGACCTCGATCTGCTCCAGGCCCGCCTGCATGCGCAGCAGCGTGGGCGCGTCGACGACCGGCTCGACCTCGGACTCCTCCTGGCGGCGGACCATGCGCCGCCGCAGCACGTTCAGTTCCTCGTCGGCCTCCGGGTAACCGAACGAGACACGCAGCATGAAGCGGTCCAGCTGCGCCTCGGGCAGCGGGTAGGTGCCCTCGTACTCGATCGGGTTGGCGGTGGCGAGCACGTGGAACGGGGCCTCCAGGCGGTAGGTCACGCCCTCGACGGAGACCTGCTTCTCCTGCATCGCCTCCAGCAGCGCCGCCTGCGTCTTCGGCGGCGTGCGGTTGATCTCGTCGGCGAGCAGCAGGTTCGTGAAGACCGGCCCGGCCCGGAAGGTGAAGTCGTGGGTGCGCTGGTCGTACAGGAACGAGCCGGTCACGTCCGCGGGCAGCAGGTCCGGGGTGAACTGCAGGCGGCGGAAGTCCAGGCCCAGCGCCTGGGCGAAGGTGCGCGCGGTCAGCGTCTTGCCCAGTCCGGGCAGATCCTCCAGCAGCACGTGGCCGCCGGCGAGGATGCCCGCCAGCACCAGCTCCAGCGAATCGCGCTTGCCCACCATCACGGTGCCGACCCGGTCGAGCACCTGCTGGGCGAGTTTGCCCACCTCAGCGGCGGGGATCGGTTGCATGCTCACAATTTCTCCAAGGCATTGACGATCACATCGAGTTCGCGGGGGCTGGGCGGACGCTTGGCCGGCACCGTGAGGAGCGTCCAGAGCGGATCACCGAGCAGCCTACGCGCGCGTTCGGGCTCGGTCGCGCGGTTGACCCCGTGGCGCTGGCGCAGCCGTTCGTCGACCACCTCGGCCAGGCGCGGCTGCACGCGGCGCTGGAAGCGGGCGGCGTCGGTGTGGCTCCACTCCAGGATGGTCTCCCAGCGGGCCACGGCCAGCCGCAGCCCGTCGGTGACCTCGGACTGATCGTCCGCGGCGGTCCGGCCCGCGCGGCGCGGCGGCAGCGGCGCCTTGAGCGAGCGGGCCATCCGCCACACCCCGACCACGGTCAGCGCCACCGCGAAGACCAGCGGCAACGGCATGCTCAGGCTGAACACCTGGAGTGTGAGCCAGCCCGCGGCGGTCCAGGCGATGGTGAACCCGGCGAGGCTCAACCAGCGCGTCGCCTTCGGGCGGGGCGGGCGGGCCGCGACCGGCTGCTCCGGACGGCTGAACCCGCCGAGCAGGTCGTGCAGGGTCGCGCCCTCGTCGACGTCGCCGTCCACGAAGTCGTCGTGCTCCCGATGCTGGCTCATGTCGCCTCCGCGCTGCGCTCGTCGAGGACATGTCCGCAGCTCATGATCCGTACGCCGCTCATGCCGTCGCCTCGCTGCGGGTGCCGGCGGTCAGCTCGTCGCGCAGGCGGTGCAGGGAGGCCCTGGCCTGCAGGCGCATGTCGTCGTCGACGCGGTGGGTGGCGTAGCGGGCGCGGCGGTACACGTCGGCGAAGCCGTTGAGCACCCCGGCGTCCAGGTGGCGGCGGTGGAGCATGCGTACGACCAGGTCGGTGGCGGTGTCGTCGGGCAGGCGCGGCACGCCCGCCGCCGCGGCGGCCTGCTCCAGGCGCACCCAGCAGGCGATGACGGCGGTACGCGGATCGGCGGCGTCGTCGTCGAGGTCCAACAGGCCCGCGTCCAGCGCCGCGACGACCTGCTCCTCGTCGGTGAGCTGCGCGAGGCGTACCGGCGGCTTCTCCCGGATGGCCCGGCGGCGGAACTTCGTGGTCGACTTGGCGGCCGCCTTGAGCAGCACGATCAGCACGGCCGCCCCGATGAGCGCCAGCATGCCCAGCCCGACCACGCCCAGCCAGCCGGAGTCGGCGGTGTCCTCGGGCGGCGCCGACGGCGACGGGGACGGCGACCGCGGGGACGGCGACGGCGAGGCGGTCGGGGTGGGGTTCGGCGACGCGGACTGCTCCGGCGCGGCCCGGCCGATCGGCAGCACCGAGACCGAGGCCGTCGCGGCCGCGAGCATCAGCAGCGCGGCCACGGCCAGCAGCGGCCACCAGCGACGCAACGCTCCCATTGTTCCCCGCTCCGAATATCGCTTTCCATCACCGGCGCCAGGTCGGCGGCCCCGACACGTCGAGTCGACTCAGTGAGATCGACTCAGTCGAGGCCGGCGAGGTGCCGGGCCTGGCTCAGCACGTCGTCCAGCATGGCGGGTGTGAGCCGCCCGGTAAAGGTGTTCTGCTGGCTGACGTGGTACGAGCCGAGCAGCGCCGGCCCCCGCTCCGAGCTGCCGGCGCCGCCCTCCGGGAGGAAGACGGCCCCGTGCCCGAATTTGGGACGCGGCACCGGCGGCTTGACGCCGTACACCGTGGACAGCGTAGGCCACCACGCCGCCCACGCGAACGCGCCGAGCGCGATCACCACCCGCAGAGTGGGTCGCAGCAGCGTGACCTCGCGATGCAGCCAGGGGGCGCAGGTGTCGCGCTCGACCGGAGTCGGCTTGTTGTCGGGCGGCGCGCAGCGCACCGCCGCCGCGATGCGCACGTCGGTCAGGTGCAGCCCGTCGTCACGGGACACGCTGGTGGGCTGGTTGGCCAGGCCCGCCCGGTGCAGCGCCGCGAACAGCACGTCGCCGCTGCGGTCGCCGGTGAAGATGCGCCCGGTGCGGTTGCCGCCGTGCGCCGCCGGGGCGAGCCCGAGAATGAGGATGCGGGCGTCGGCCGCGCCGAAGCCGGGGACCGGCCGTCCCCAGTACTCCTCGTCGCGGAACGCGGCCCGCTTGGTCGCGGCGACCTCCTCCCGCCACGCCACCAACCGGGGGCACCTGCGGCAGCAGGAGATCTCCTCGTCGAGCGCGGCCAGCTCGGCGGCGGTCGCGGACAGCCTGCGGGCCGCCCCGGCGGGCCGCCGGGGCGAGCCGTCGGCCGAGGTCACAGCTTGGTGCGCAGCAGCTCCACCGTGCGCGCCCAGGCGCTGGCCGCCGCCGAGGCGTTGTACACCTCGGGCCGGTCGTCGTTGACGAACGCGTGGTGGGTGCCCGGGTAGTCGTGCACGATGCAGGTGCCGCCGGCCTCCTCGATGGCGACGCGGGCGGTCTTGATGCCGGGAGCGGCGGAGGTGCCGTCCTCCTCGCTGCAGTGGATCATCGCGGTCTTGCCCTGGTAGTTCGACCACTGCGGGGCCATGCGCTCCCACGGCAGCGCCGGGTAGAAGCCGACCGCGGCCGTGATCTCGTCACTGACCGTGGCGGACCACAGCGCCAGGCTGCCGCCCATGCAGAAGCCCACCGCGCCCACGCCGCCGGTGGTCTCCGGCCGCCCGGCCAGGTACGACGCGGCGCCCGCGATGTCCTTCGCGGCCTGGTCCATGGCCAGGCCCATCATCAGCTTGCCGGCCTCGTCGGGCTCGGTGGTGTGCGCGCCGTGATACAGGTCGGGCGCGAGTGCCACGAATCCGGCCTCGGCGAATCGGTCGGCCAGCGAGATGATGTGCGGGACCAGCCCCCACCACTCCTGGATCACGATGACCGCAGGTCCGCTGCCGCTCTTGGGCAGCGCGAGGTAGCCCTCACTGGTACCCCCGTTGCTGGGGTAATCCACCATTTCACCCATCGGTCGTCCTCCTGACGGTCAGTCGTCATTGGCTGGTCGCACAGTCGTGGCGTTCCGGGTAGCCAACCACACCGGACGGTACCGGGGAAGACGACGGCGGCGTGGCGAAAGTTACGACTTATGGTCGTAACTCACCACGCCGCCGCGAAGGTGGTATACCGGGCGCGAGCTCAGCTCACGTCACGGTGAACCGGCTCACTTCTTGATGGGCTCCAGGCACCAGCTGTCGCCGCTGCCGCCCTTCTTGCCGATCCACACGATCTGCTCCCACGTGGGGTACGCCGCGCACAGCGTCTGCTGCTTGGCGGTGAAGTCCGACTCCGAAACGCCGTCGATGACACCGACGACCTTGTTGGCGGCGTCGGCGGAGGTGCAGTCCACGACCTTGGCGTCGTCGACGACCTTGAAGTCGTTGACGCAGTCGCCGACCTTGGCGATGGCCAGGTCGCCGGACAGGTACTGCCAGCCCAGATAGCCACCGCCGAGGACCACGAGGCCGACGACGTAGCCGAGGATCTTCTTGCCGGCGCTGGCCGCGGCGGACTTCGCCTTCGACGGCTCCGCAGTCTCCTGGACCGCCGGGGTTACCTGCTCGCTCATGTGGTTCTTTCCTTCCGAGGGGTGCCCTCGTCCGGAACGAGTCGCGGCGGGGGCGTTACGTCTCACGTACGGTCACGGAGACCGCGTCACCTTAGCGTCAGCTGAGAATCTTCGCGACCCCGCAGGTGAGCGCTCTTCGCATGCCATCCGGACGGACAAGAAGGACCGCCGAGTCAGCACCGCGACCTCAGCCGTTCAGCGAACGGCGCGCCACGGCGGGCTCAGCTCTTGTGCGGCGCCAGGCACCACACGTCGCCGTTACCGCCCCTCTTGCCGATCCAGACGACCTGCTCCCACGTCGGGAACGCGTTGCACAGCGCCTGCTCCTTGGCGGTGAACTCCGACTCCGTCACGTCGTCGACGACACCGACGACCTTGTTGGCCGCGTCCGTCGACGCGCAATCGACGATCCGGGCGTCCTCCACCTTCGCGAAGTCGTTGACGCAGTCGCCGACCTCCGCGTTGGCCACATCGCTGTTCACGGCGTCCACGATGTCCTTGGCGAAGCCGCCCAGGGCGTCCGGCCTGAGTGCCACGAAAAGACCGCCACCGCAGCAGCACAGCAGGAGCACCGCCGCCACGACGATAGCGACGATCCGGCCGGTCTTGCGCGGCGGCGGCCCCGGAACCGCGTAGGGAGCGGGGGGCACCTGCGGACCTGGCTGCTCATACATGAATGGGCCTTCACGATCGAGGGGTGGCGGTGCGGCCATTGTGCCGTAGCCGCTCACCCCTCGCTGACCCTCACCGACTCAACGGGTGGGAGCCGGTCCCGCGGACGCACTCGGGGACGGTGACGGCAACACCGCGCCCGAAGGCGAAGGCGACGGTGCCGGCGCGACGGACGGCGACGGCGTTTCCCAGGGCAGGGGTGCCGGCGACACGGCCACCCACGGCAGCTGCGGTGCGCTGAGGTCGGGACAGGACGGGTACACGACCCGCCACTCCCAGCCCCGGCCGCCCCCGCCGGGGCCCTCCCAGCCGAAACGCTGTGCACAGTAGCCGAGCACGACCGGGCTGCCGTCCTGGTCGACCAGCCGCGCGCCCTGGATGATCTGCCCGTCCGGACCCAGCACGAAGATGTCGTTGACCTGGTTGTACGGGTCGGACACCCAGGACGTCGGCGTCGACTCCTGCCAGAACGACCCCATCAGCCGGTCATCCGCCGCCACCCACAGCCCCAGTCCGAACACCACGACGACGGCCGTCGCCGCGCCCAGCGCCACCCGAGTCCGGCGGCGGGCCGGCGGGGCCGCCGTGGTGCGCCGACCGAGCCAGATCGAGCCGACCACGAAGGCGATGAGCACCAGCAGGCCGAGCACGGTGCTGCCCTCGAAGCGCGGCAGCAGGCCCAGCCCGTCGCCGTCGCGCCACAGCTGCGCCACCAGCATCGCGACCAGCCAGCCGCGCACCACCCACCAGGCCGGGCGCAGCAGCGCCAGGAACTCGCCGAGACGCTCGTATCCGATGACCGGACCGAGCCGGCGGTCCAGCCTTCCCCAGCGTGCCCGCACCCGCGACACCGCCCGCCCCGCCCAGGCGGCCGGCCGGCTGGGACCCCCCGTGTGGCCCAGCGTGGCGCGCAGCTCGGCGGCGTACGCGCTGGGCGGCCCGAGCCGCTCCGTCAGCGTCGCACCGCCGCCCTCGGCCTCGATCTCCGCCGCCACCTCGGCCAGATGCGCCGGCAGGTCCTCCAGCAGGTCGTTACGGGCCTGCTCCGGCAGGTCGGACAGGGCCGCGCCGACCTGCGCCGCATACTGTGCGATCTCGACGTTCATGCCCTCTCCTCGCTGCGCTCGTCGACGACATGTCCAGAGCTCATGATTCGCTCGCGGTGCTCGCTCATGCCCTCTCCTCGCGGCGCTCGCCGGCGGCATCGCCGACGTTCATGATTCGCTCGCGGTGCTCGTTCATGCCGACTCCCTCAACAGGGTGTTCATGGTGGAGGCGAACCCGCGCCAGACATCGCCGCCCTGCTTGAGCTGGGTGCGGCCGGCCGGGTTGAGCGCGTAGTACTTGCGGTGCGGGCCCTCCTCGGAGGGCACCACGTAGGTGGTGAGATAGCCGGCCGCGAACAGCCGGCGCAGGGTGCCGTAGACCGAGGCGTCACCGATCTCGGTCAGCCCGGCGGTGCGCAGCCGGCGGAGGATGTCGTACCCGTAGCCGTCGTCGTCGCGCAGCACGGCGAGCACGGCCAGGTCGAGCACCCCCTTGAGCAGTTGGGTGGTATCCACGCTGAGCACAGTAGTGTGCGATGCGCAGTACCACAAGCAGCGCACTACCTTCGACAAGGAAAGTACTGCTCAGTGGTGGATGGAGGCGGCGATGCCGTCGAGGATGTCGTGTTCCGAGACGACGATCTCACTGAAGCCGGTCTGCCGCATGATCTCGCGCAGGATCAGCGCGCCCGCGATGATCACGTCCACCCGGCCCGGGTGCATCACCGGGATCGCCGCCCGCGTGGCGTGGTCCATCGCGGACAGCTCCGCGGCGAGCTGCTCGACCGCCGCGGCTGGCAGCACCGAGTGGTGGATCCGAGCGGGGTCGTAGTGGTCCAGGCCCAGCGCGATGCCGGCCAGCGTGGTGACCGTGCCCGCCACCCCGACCAGGGTGGCCGGCGCGGTGCCGACGTGCCCCAGGGCGTGCGACACGGCAGCGTCGATGTCGGCGACCGCGGCGTCGAGCTGCGCGGCCGTCGGCGGGTCGGCGGGCAGGTGGCGTTCGGTCATGCGTACGCAGCCGATGTCCATGCTGATCGAGCTGTCCACCGTCCGGCGCCCCCGGACGAACTCGGTCGAGCCGCCGCCGATGTCCACCACCAGGTAGGGACCGCTGCCGTCCAGCCCGGTCACGGCGCCGCCGAAGGAGAGCGCTGCCTCCTCGGTGCCGGTGATGACCTCGGCGGGCTGCCCCAGCGTGACCCGCACCATGTCGTGGAAGTCAGCCGCGTTGGCCGCGTCGCGGGTGGCGCTGGTGGCGACCATACGGATGTGGCTCACGCCGTGCGACTCGATCAGCGCGCGGTATTCCACCAGCGCGACCCGGGTGCGCTCGATCGCCGCCGGGTCGAGGCGGCCGGTGCGGTCCACCCCCGCGCCAAGGCGCACGATGCGCATCAGGCGCTCGACATCCCGGCCATCGGCGGTGATCAGCAGGCGGATCGAGTTGGTGCCACAGTCGATCGCGGCGACGGCATCTCCCACGTCACCACCCTACAGGCGTTAAGAAGGTGCCCTTCCTCTACGCATAGCGATGTGCAGGTGCCCTTCCTTCTACAAATGCAGGAGCATGCGGGTGTTGCCGAGGGTGTTGGGTTTGACGCGTTCCAGGCCGAGGAATTCGGCCACGCCCTCGTCGTAGGAGCGCAGGAGCTGCTCGTAGACGGGAGGCGGGACGGGGGCGCCGTCGATCTCGGTGAAGCCGAAGGAGGCGAAGAAGCGGGTCTCGAAGGTGAGCACGAAGACGCGGCGTACGCCCAGCTCGCGGGCGTCGTCGAGGAGGGCTTCGACGATCTGGTGGCCGACGCGGCGGCCGCGCCAGGTCGCGTCCACGGCGACGGTGCGGATCTCGGCGAGGTCCTCCCACAGCACGTGCAGCGCGCCGCAGCCGACCACCAAGCCGTCGTCGTCGACGGCCACCCGGAACTCGGGGACGTCCTCGTATATCGCGACGGTGGCCTTGCTGAGCAGGCGGCGCTCGCCGCTGTAGGTGTCGATCAGGCGGCGGATACCCCGCACGTCGGCGGTGCGCGCCTTGCGTACGGTCAGCTCACTCAACGCAGGGACCCGCCGTCCACCAGGGCTCGATCAGCGCGATGACCTCGTCGCCGAACGGGTTGACGCCGGGGCCCGCGGCCAGCGCGTGGCCGAGGTGCACGTGCAGGCACTTCACCCGGTCCGGCATGCCGCCCGCGGAGACGTTCTCGATCTCCGCCACGTGCCCGATCGCCTCGCGGCGGGTCAGGTAGTCCTCGTGCGCCTTCAGGTACGCCGCGCGCAGCTCCGGGTCCTCGCGCAGCTGCTCGTTCATCTCCTTCATCAGCCCGGCCGACTCCAGCCGGCTGCACTCCGCGGTCGCCCGCGGGCAGGTGAGGTAGAACAGCGTCGGGAAGGGAGTGCCGTCGGGCAGCCGGGGCACCGTCTCCACCACGTCGGGCTTGCCGCACGGGCAGCGGTGCGCCACCGCCCGGGTGCCGCGCGTGGGCCGGCCGAGCTGTGCCCGGACCGCGGCGAGATCGGACTCGGTCGCCTCCTGCCGCGTCGGCGCGGGCACGAGGTCGCGATCCATCGGGGCTCCTAGTTCTTCTGTTCCGGCTCCGGGTCCAAACGGGTCCAGAGCTTGCCGTACCAGCTGTCGGGCTCGGCGGGCGGCGGCGGTTTCGGGGTCTGGTCCTGGTCGGTCTTGCCGTCCGGGTCCCAGATCGGCATCAGCGGGGTCTGCCCCGGGTAGACCCAGAAGAAGCGGCGGCGGACCTGAGCCTTGATGTACTCGTCGTCCTTCCACTTCTCGGCCTGCCGCTCCAGCCCCGCGATGCGCTCCTGCTGCTCCAGCTGCGACTGCCGCATCGCGTCGATCTCGCCGAGCTGGGTGAGGTAGACGCGCACCGGGTAGGCGTAGCCCAGCGCCAGCGCCGCGAGGATCACCAGCAGCGCGGTGGCCCGGCCGGTGAGGCCGTGCGGGTTCGGGGCGCTGGTGCGTTTGGCGGCGCCCGCGGCGGCGGCGCGGCGGGCGGCGGCGGGGCGGCTCAGCGAACGCTCGCCCTCACGGGTGCGGACGGCGGCGGTGCCGCGTGCGCGTCCCGACCCGTCCCGGGGGCGACGCACCGGCCCCTGCCCTCCAGGCTGTCGCCGCTGCATCACCCCTCCCCCCTGCGCGATGATCGAAGCCCCTTCCACGCCGTACGTGTCGCATGAAAGGAGCTTCGATCACATGCTAGGCCCTGCGACGTGACACCGTCACGAACCCGCGCAGTCGCTTGAAATCCGGCTGTTGCTTACTTTCCCGCGGTGAACCGCGGGAATGCCGCCGCACCGGCGTAGCGGGCCGCGTCGGCCAGCTCCTCCTCGATACGCAGCAGCTGGTTGTACTTGGCGACGCGGTCCGAACGGGCCGGTGCGCCGGTCTTGATCTGGCCGCAGCCCATCGCGACCGCGAGGTCGGCGATGGTGGTGTCCTCGGTCTCGCCCGAGCGGTGGCTCATCATGGTGCGGAAACCGCTGCGGTGGGCCAGTTCGACGGCGTCGAACGTCTCGGTCAGCGAACCGATCTGGTTCACCTTGACCAGCACCGCGTTGGCCGCGCTCTCCGCGATGCCGCGGGCGATGCGGGTCGGGTTGGTGACGAACAGGTCGTCGCCGACGATCTGCAGCTTGCCGCCGAGCTGGGCGGTCATCGCGCTCCAGCCGGCCCAGTCGTCCTCGGCCAGCGGGTCCTCGATCGACACGATCGGGTACGACTCGGCCAGCTTGGCGTAGTACGCGATCATCTCCTCGCGCGACTTCGCGACACCCTCGAAGGTGTACACGTCGTTGTCGAAGAACTCGGTCGCGGCCACGTCCAGCGCCAGCACGATGTCGCTGCCCAGGGTGTAGCCGGCGGCCTGCACGGCCTCCGCGATCAGGTCCAGCGCCGCGGCGTTGGTCGGCAGGTTCGGCGCGAAGCCGCCCTCGTCGCCCAGGCCGGTGGACAGGCCCTTCTTCTTCAGCACGCTCTTGAGCGCGTGGTACACCTCGGCACCGGAACGCAGTGCCTCGCGGAAGTTCGGCGCGCCGATCGGCGCGATCATGAACTCCTGGATGTCCACGTTGGAGTCCGCGTGCGCGCCGCCGTTCATGATGTTCATCATCGGCACCGGCAGCAGGTGCGCGTTCGGGCCGCCGAGGTAGCGGAACAGGCTCAGCTCCGCGCTCTTCGCGGCCGCCTTCGCGATCGCGAGCGAGACGCCCAGGATCGCGTTGGCGCCCAGCACGGACTTGTCGGGAGTGCCGTCCAGCTCCAGCATCTTCTGGTCGATGAGGCGCTGCTCGCTCGCCTCGTACCCGATGAGCTGGTCGATGATCTGGTCTTCGATGTTGGCGACGGCCTTCTCGACGCCCTTGCCCAGGTAGCGGCTCTTGTCGCCGTCGCGCAGCTCCAGTGCCTCGTAGGCGCCGGTGGAGGCGCCGGAGGGCACCGCGGCGCGGGCGATGGTGCCGTCGTCGAGACCGACCTCGACCTCGACGGTCGGATTACCGCGGGAGTCGAGGATCTCCCGGGCTACGAAGCCTTCAATGGTGGCCACGTGTGCTCCCTCGTTCGTGTGCGCTCACTGGCATGGTCGTCGGCAATGACATCCCCTGGCCGGAGCGGCCGGTGCGTACAAAGGCAGCCTATCGACCCGTCACGGTGCCGGGCTCTTCGGCCGGTGGTCCACCACCCGCGCCCCCTCGGGCAGCTCGAAGACCTCCGCCGGGGGCGACGCCGTGACCCGGGTCAGTGCCTGGTCGACGACCACCCCGCCGACGACGCCCGCGAAACTGGCCAGCACACCCGCGGCCGTGACGCACACGCTGAACCCGCCCGCCTCGGCGTCGGACAGACCGGACACCTCCAGGCAGGTCGCCTGCTGGCCGGCCAGGGTGACGTCGTGCGCCTCCACCTCGGCCTGCGACTGCAGCTGCGCCGCCTGCAGCAGATCGGTGACGATCGGCGCGGTGACCAGGCCGTGCCGGGTCACCTCGCTGTAGCCGGTGTGCGCGGCCGGGCCGGGGCCGGGCAGCGGCCGGATCTGGCAGCGCGCCGGGCGGACCGCGGTGACGCAGGAGGTCTGCCCGTCCGGGTCGATCACCAGCCGCCCACCGGGGTAGGCGTACACCGCGCGCGCCGGCCCGGTCTGCTGCGAGATCTCGCCCCGCGTCCCCCCGGCCAGCAGATACTCCGCGTGGTACGGCCGCTGCGAGGCGCGCTGCAGCTGCGCCGCCATGTCACCGAGCAGCCGGGCGCGGTCGGGCGCGACGCCGTCGTCGGTGATGGCCTGGCAGCCGGTGAGCACGAGCAGCGCGCCGAGCAGCGGGGCGAGCACGGCGTGTCGAAATACGGAGGGTCGCGTGGCACGCGGCGTGCCGGGACGAGCCGTATTTCGCATGGGCGACAGCCTCCCCCATCTCCCCGGTGCCGCGCAAACCCTCACAGGCCGAGCAGTGTGCGCAGGTGGCGGGGTGCGGGCGAGCCGTACGACAGCATGCGGTCGTGCCATTCACGCGGGGTGACCCCGGCCGGTCGCAACCGCGCGATCTCGGCCACCTCGGCCCAGCCCACGAAGTACGTCGACAGCTGCGCCGAGGACAGCAGCGCGCGCCGCCACTTGCCGGCCGCCTCGCCCTCCTCCTGGAAGCCGCGTTCCAGCATGAGCGCCATGCCGTCTGCCTCGCTCAGATCCTCGCAGTGCACCAGCTGGTCGAGGATGGCGTTGATGCTCGACCGCAGCTGCATCTTCAGCTGGGTGGCGCGCACCGGCAGGCCGCCGTACCCGCGCTCGACCATCGCCTGCTCGGCGTAGACGGCCCAGCCCTCGATGAACGTGCCGGAGCGGCCCAGCGCCCGCACCCGGGTGCTGCCCCGGTACCGGCGGGCGTGCGCCAGCTGCAGGAAGTGCCCCGGCATGGCCTCGTGCACGGTGAGGTTGCGGATGGCGTGGTCGTTGTACTCGCGGTAGAACGACTCGACCCGCTGCGCGGGCCAGCCCGCCGGGGTCGGCGCGATGCAGTAGAAGGTGGGCACCACCGCGGTCTCCAGCGCGCCCGGCGGGTCGCAGTAGGCCACCGCCACACCCCGCGAGAACTCCGGCATCTCCTCGATGACCAGCGGATCGTCGATGAGGGTGAGCAGGTCGTGCTCGCGTACGAACGCGGTCGTCTCCTCGACCGCGTGGTAGGCCAGCCCCACGATCGAGGTGTTGTCCGGGTGCTCGGCGGCGATCAGGTCCAGCGCCCGGCGCACCGTCTCGTCGTCGGCCTTGCCGCCGACCAGCTCGACGGCGACCTCGCGCAGCTCGGCGGTGACCCGCTCGACGTTCTCCTGTGCCCGCTTCAGCACCTCCGCGGCGCCCAGCTCGGTGTCCAGGGTGTGCCACAGTTTGGCCTCCCAGAGCCGGCGGCCCAGCCGCGGATCGCGGCCCACGCCCTGCTCGGCCTGGGTGGTGCACCAGGCGGCGAAGTCGTCGAGCGCCAGCACCGCGTTCGCCGCGACCAGCTGCATCTGTTCGGCCAGCCCCGGCTCCTGCAGCAGCAGCCGCGGCAGCTCCTCGCGCACCAGTGCGGCGGTGCCGGCGAACTGCCCGGCCGCGGTCTCCAGGTGGATTCGGGGCGCGTCGCGCAGCACCGTCCGTGCCGTGGCCAGCGCGTCGGGCACCTGGGTGAGCCGGCCCGCGAGCGCGTACAGGCGCTGCTCCACCGGTGCGAACGGGCGTGCCATCAGCGCGTGCAGCAGCGCGCCCGGGTTGTGCCGCAGCGGATTCCACTGGTGCGAGCGCACCTCGGTCAGCTCGAACAGCTGCCGGTCGACCAGCGAGCTGAGGATGGCGTGGTCGACCCGCTCCTCGTCGTCCAGCAGGTCGGCGTCCACCTGGGACAGCGCGGCGGCCGCGTCGCGCAGCATGGCGACGTCGGCGGTGGTGCCGTCGGGCGACAGGTCCGGCAGGCGGTCGTCGAAGCGATGATCGCCGGCCGAGGCGGCCAGCTCGGGTGACGACTCCAGCAGTGCGTCGGCGATGTGCTCCGCCAGCGGGGCGAACTCCAGCGTCATCGGCTCAACGTACCTGCCGCCCCCTCGATCGCTCGACTTGCCAGGCACCTGTGCGTATGTTGACCGGCCTTTCGCCCACTCGCCGGGCGAGTCGAACGATCGCGGCGCGCGGCGCGCAGCGTGTGAGCGCGGCGGGGCCGCTCAGGATTCGTCGGCGACGGAGTCGGCGTAGCGGTGCAGTTCCTCGCGCAGGGCGGCCTCGGCGTCGGCGTCCTCGCCGGCCCCGACGACCAGTGCCAGCAGGCGGCCGCCGAGGGACTCGGACGGCGCGGGCTCGGGCAGGCCGTGCCGGCGGGCGCGGGTGAGCAGCTTGGCCGCGAGCGTCAGCGCGGGCAGGGACCAGGTCACCCCGTCGAGCGGCGCGCGTGTGCCGCCCTTCTCCTCGGTTTTGATGCGCTCCCAGTTGGCGATGATCTCGTCGACGTCCTCGGCCGGAGTGTCCGCGAAGACGTGCGGGTTGCGGCGCACCATCTTCGCCACGAAGTCCCCGGCCACGTCGTCCACGTTCCAGCGTTCGTCCTCGGGCAGCTCCTGGGCCAGCTGGGCGTGGAACAGCACCTGCAGCAGCACGTCGCCCATCTCGTCGCGCACCGCCGCGTGGTCTCCGGCGACGATCGCGTCGTAGGCCTCGTACGCCTCCTCCAGCAGATACTTCGCCAGGGTGCGGTGGGTCTGCTCGCGGCGCCACGGGTCGCTGCTCTGCAGCCGGTCGGTGACCGCCACCGCGTCGAGCAGGCGCGCGCCGGGCGGATCCCAGGACCCGTACATCAGCTCCAGCTCGGCCAGGCCGGGTTCACGGGCCAGCCGCAGGCCGAGCTCACGGGCGAGGAACTCGTCCCCGCCCGGCCCGGCCAGCCACACGGCCACCGGCTGCGCGGCGTCGAGCAGGGTCGTCGCGGTCGCCGCCGGGACGACGGTGACCGCCGCGCCCGCGGCGCGCAGCGCGGTGGTCTGCTCGTTCTCGGCTCCGGCCAGCACGGGATGTGCCCGCACCACGTCCCACGCGGCTGCCGTGAGCAGCCCTGCGGGCATCCGGGGCGAGGTGACGAGAAGAACGATCCGGCGGGTCTCCGTCACTGCTGGGGCTGGGGCGTGGCCGGCGTGTCCGCCGCAGGCTGAGCCGCCTGGACGGCGTCGGCGGGCTGGCCGAGGCCGACGCTGAGCGCAGGGCCCTGGTTGAAGCTCAGCAGGGCGAAGTTCATCGGACGGTAGCGCGGGTTGACCGAGATGTCCCCGGCAGCCGCTGCGTCGGCCAGCAGCTTGCGCTGGGCCAGCGCGTTGCCCAGCTCACCGCTCTGGGCAAGCTGCGGGGCGACCTTGTCGAAGCTGTTCGCCGGGTCGTCGCCGTTGATCGCGCCCACCGCCACGCCGTTGTCGTAGACCTCGCGCAGCTCCTCAGGGGTCGGCTGCACCGCCTTGACCGGCAGGTTCTCGCGGCAGTTCTGCAGGCTCTGCTGCAGGCCGGCCAGCTCGGGCTGACCCGCCTGGGTCTGCACGGGCGGCAGCGTCGCCTTCAGGTCGGCGGCCGCGCGCTTGCAGACCGACTCGAGCACGAGCAGCTGCACGACCTGGAAGCGGTCCGGCACATTCTGCGGGTCGATGTTCGGGACGGCCTTGACCTGGTCGATCAGCTGCGTCACCCGGTCCTCGGTGAACGTGGTGTCCCCCACGTACGCGGCGACGCTCGGATTCGACCGGCAGGCGGTCAGGGCCAGCATGGCGACGGCGATGCCGGCCGCGGCGGTCAGACGGCGCACGGAATCCTCCAGTGACAGGCGCTTACGCCGCCACTCTCTCACGAACGGCGACTCGGGGAGATCTCAGGGTGGATTCAGGTGTTCGGAGGGCGCGTAGACCCCCTCCGACACGGCAGAATTCCGCCCGTGACGACGCAGACGCTTCCTCGTACCACCTCGGGCTGGGTGGGCCTGGCCCGCAGCGGGCCCGACGCAGCTCAGGGCCCCGCGGTGGTCGCCGCCGTCTACCGGCTCTGGCTGGTCGCCTTCGCGCTGAAGATGCTGGGCTCGACCTGGGACATGTCGTGGCACTTCAAGTGGCTGCGCGACGACCTGGCCCCGCCGCACCTGCTGAACACCGCGGGCACGGTCATCGTGGTGGCGCTGGTGCTGTTCCAGGCCTACCACGACGTGGGCGTGGACAGGCTCGCGAAGCGCCTGATGGTGGGCGGCACGGCGACGTTCCTGGTGGCCATCCCGATCGACATCCTGAACCACAAGATCAACGGACTGGACATCACCGCCTGGAGCGCCAGCCACGCCCTGCTGTACATCGGCACCGCGTTCATGCTGCTCGGCGTCGCCCGCGGCTACTGGATCTCCACCCCGCCGAGCCGGACCCGCACCGTGATCAGCGCCTTCATCTGGGGCTTCTTCCTGGAGAACGTCCTGTTCCCCAGCCAGCACCAGGAGTACGGCGTGCTCTCACTGGAGTCGTGGAAGGCCGGCGCACCGACCGCCGAACCGATCCTGCTGAAGTTCGCCGCCGACCAGATCGGCCGCCCCGTCGACGAGCTCGCCGTGACCGGCTTCGCGCTGCCCGTCGACTCCTGGGTCTACCCGGCCTGGATCACCGGCGCGGCACTGCTCACCCTGGTCGCCGCCCGCGCCTTCGTCGGTGCCCGCTTCACCGCCACCGCCATCACCGCCACCTACCTGGCATACCGCGTGGTCGTCTGGGGGCTGCTGGCCGGCACCGGCTTCCCGAAGTCCATCCCGCCGCTGCTGCTGCTGGCCGGCGCGATCGCGATCGACCTGGTCTTCCTCGCCTTCGCCGGGTCCCGCGGGGGGAAGGGCCTGATCCCGAAGCAGGCCGGCCCGGAGCGCGTCACCGCCGCGAAGGCCCCGACCGGACTCGCCCTCGCCCTGGTCGCCGCCGTCTTCGGCGCGGCCGTCGCCACCGCAGCCACCGCCGGCGCGACCTGGGTCCAGGACTTCTTCATCGGCGCTCCACCGATCGATTACCCGGCCTTCGGCTACGGCTTCGCCGTGCTCGCCCTCGGCTGGGCCGCCATCGCCGCCGTCACCCACCGCAAGCGGGCCTGACCCGCCCGAGCCCCGCACGCCGAAGGGGTGGCCGCATCCGCGGCCGCCCGCCCCCATGATCATCCGACTTGCCTGGCACCTGTGCGTATCTTGGACGCGCTTTCGCCCATGTGCCGGGCAAGTCGAGCGATCATGAGGACGGGCGATCGGCCGGAGGCCGCAGGCGGGTCAGGCGAGCCAGTCGTGTTCCATGCGGACGCGGGCTTCGAGTTCGAGGAGTTGGCGTTTGCGGGGCAGGCCGCCGCCGAAGCCGACGAGTTTGCCGCCCGCGCCGACCACCCGGTGGCACGGGACCACCACGGCCACCGGGTTGCGGTTGCAGGCCATCCCGACGGCGCGGGCCGCGTCCGGCTCGCCGACCGCGCGGGCCACCTCGCCGTACGTGTGGGTCTCGCCGTACGGGATGCGGGACAGCTCCGCCCAGACCGCCCGCTCGAAGTCGCTGCCGCGGCGGATCGACACGGGCAGGGTGAACTCCACCAGCTCGCCCGTGAAATAGGCGCGCAGCTGCTCAGCGATGTCGTCGAGCAGCGGGTCGACGTCCTGCACCACGTCGAGCGCGCCGAACTGCACCGTACACAGCCCGATGTCGTCGATCGCACAGCTCAGCGGCCCGATGGGCGTGTCCACGACCGTCCACCGCGGGCCCATCAGCCCAGCACGTCCTTCAGCAGCTGGGCGCACCAGTCGAGCAGCGCCTGGTCGCGCAGCGGCTCGCCGCCGACCCGTCGGGTCATCGGCGTCGGCACACTGACCTGCGAGTTCGCCGTCTTGTAGACCGAGTCGGGGTGGTAGCGCTTGAGCCGCAGCTGCTTGGAGTCGGCCAGCTCCAGCGGGCCGAACCGCACGTGCTTGCCCTGCAGCGATATCTCGGTCAGGCCGTACGCCCGGGCGGTCATCCGCAGTTTGGCGACCGCGACCAGGTTGGCCACCGGTGCGGGCGGCTCGCCGTAGCGGTCGGTCAGCTCCGCCACCACCTCCTGCAGCGCGACCTCATCACGGGCCGAGGCGAGCTTGCGATAGATCTCCAGGCGCAGCCGCTCGGAGTCGATGTAGTCGTGCGGCAGGTGCGCGTCGATCGGCAGGTCGATCTTGACCTCGGGCGCCTCCTCCTGGGCCACGCCGCCGCCCTTGAACTGCGCCACCGCCTCGCCGACCATGCGCACGTACAGGTCGAAGCCGACGCCCTCGATGTGGCCGGACTGCTCGCCGCCGAGCAGGTTGCCCGCGCCGCGGATCTCCAGGTCCTTCATCGCCACGTACATGCCCGCGCCCAGCTCGGTGTGCTGGGCGATGGTGGCCAGCCGCTCGTGCGCGTGCTCGGTGAGCGGCTTCTCCGGTGGGTAGAGGAAGTAGGCGTACGCGCGCTCGCGCCCGCGGCCCACCCGGCCCCGGATCTGGTGCAGCTGGGCCAGGCCGAGCAGATCGGCCCGCTCCAGGATGAGGGTGTTCGCGTTCGGGATGTCGATGCCGGACTCGATGATGGTGGTGGCGACCAGGACGTCGAACTCCTTCTCCCAGAAGCCGACCATCACCTTCTCCAGCGCGTCCTCGCCCATCTGGCCGTGCGCGGCGACGACCCGCGCCTCGGGCACCAGTTCCCGGATGCGGCGCACCGCCTTGTCGATGGTCTCCACCCGGTTGTGCAGGTAGAACACCTGACCGTCGCGCAGCAGCTCACGATGGATGGCCGCGGCGACCTGCTTGTCGTCGTACGCCCCGACGTAGGTGAGCACCGGGTGGCGCTCCTCCGGCGGCGTGGTGATCTGGGACATCTCCCGGATGCCGGTGATCGACATCTCCAGGGTGCGCGGGATCGGCGTCGCGGACATGGTCAGCATGTCCACGTTGGTGCGCATCTCCTTGAGCCGCTCCTTGTGCTCGACGCCGAAGCGCTGCTCCTCGTCGACGATGACCAGGCCGAGCTTGTTGAACCGGGTGCTCTTCTGGATCAGCCGGTGGGTGCCGATGATGATGTCGGCGCGGCCCTCGGCGGCCATGTTGAGCGTCTCCTCGGCCTCCTTCGGCGTGGCGAAACGCGACAGCTGCCGCAGCACCACCGGGAACTGCGCCATCCGGTCGGAGAACGTGTTGAAGTGCTGCTGCGCCAGCAGCGTCGTCGGCACCAGCACGGCGACCTGCTTGCCGTCCTGCACCGCCTTGAACGCCGCCCGCACCGCGATCTCGGTCTTGCCATAGCCGACGTCGCCCGCGATCAGCCGGTCCATCGGGACCGGCTTCTCCATGTCGTACTTGACCTCCTCGATCGCGGACAGCTGGTCGGGCGTCTCCTGGTAGGGGAACGCGTCCTCCAGCTCGCGCTGCCAGGGGGTGTCCGGGCCGAAGGCGTGGCCCGGCGCGGCCTGCCGGGCGGCGTAGAGCTGGATCAGCTGCGCGGCGATCTCGCGGACCGCCTTGCGGGCGCGCGCCTTGGCCTTCTGCCAGTCCGCGCCGCCCATCTTGTGCAGCGTGGGCTGCTCGCCGCCGACGTAGCGGGAGAGCTGGTCGAGGGCGTCGGTCGGCACGAACAGACGGTCGCCGGGCTGGCCGCGCTTGCTGGCGGCGTACTCGATGACCAGGTACTCCCGGTCCGCGCCGTTGACCTTGCGCTGGACCAGCTCGACGTACTTGCCGATGCCGTGCGCCTCGTGCACGACGAAGTCGCCGGCCCGCAACTCCAGCGGGTCGATGGTGTTGCGCCGCCGGGACGGCATCCGCCCCAGCTCGCGGTTGCCCGTGCCGCGCCCGCCGGAGATCTCCGCCCCGGTCAGCACGGCGAGCTTCGCGGCCTCGTCGACCAGGCCCAGCCGCAGCCGGCCGCAGCTCACCACTACCTGCCCCGGCTCGGGCAGCTCGGCGATCTGCTCGGCCAGCACCGCGCCGACACCCGCGTCGCGCAGCACCTCGACCGAACGCTGCGCCGGGCCGTGGCCCTCGAAGATCAGCGCCACCCGCCAGCCGTCGGCCAGCCAGCCCTTCACGTCGGCGATCACCTTCGCGGTGTCCCCGTGGTACACCGGCGGCTGGGTCGCGGACCAGGTCAGCACCGCCCCGGTGTCCGGCGCGACGTGCACGTCGGGGGTGTCCAGCCACGGCTCGTCGACCGGTTTCTCGGTGGCGACCAGCCCGAACGGGGACACCGTCCACCAGTGCATGTTCAACTGCGCGGCGTGCTGTCGTACCTCGGCCAGGGTCTTGAAGGTCGCCGCGCCGAGATCGATGGGGGCCTTGACCCCGGCCACCTCGGCGGCGGCCGCCCAACTGGCCTCGAGGAACTCCTCCGAGGTGCGGAACAGGTCGTGGGCGCGGGTGCGAATGCGCTCGGGGTCGGCCAGCAGCACCAGCGAGTCGCCCGGCACGCAGTCCAGCAGCAGCTGCATCGAGTCCCGGCCCTGGTGCAGCGCCGGGGACAGCGACTCCATGCCCTCGACCGGGATGCCCTCGGCCAGCTTGGTCAGCATCTCTTCCAGGCCGGGGTGCTCGGCGGCGAGCTGGCCGGCCCGCTCCCGCACGTCCGGGGTGAGCAGCAGCTCCCGGCAGGGCGGCGCCCACAGCCGGTCGACCTTGGCGATGGTGCGCTGGTCGGCCACGGCGAAGGTGCGGATCTCCTCCACCTCGTCGCCCCAGAACTCGACCCGCGACGGGTGCTCGTCGGTCGGCGGGAAGATGTCGAGGATGCCGCCGCGCACCGCGAACTCGCCGCGCTTGGTGACGAGATCCACCCGGGCGTACGCGAGATCGTGCAGGGTGTGCGTCAGCTCGTCCAGCGGCGCGACCGTGCCCTGCCGCAGGTCGATCGGTTCCAGGTCGCCGAGGCCCTTGAGCTGGGGTTGCAGCATGCTGCGCACCGGCGCGACGACCACCCGCAGCGGGCGGCCCTCGGGGTGCGCGAGCTGGCGCAGCACGGCCAGCCGCCGGCCGACGGTGTCCGAGCGCGGCGACAGGCGCTCATGCGGCAGCGTCTCCCAGGCCGGGTACACCGCCACGATGGCCGGATCGAGGAACTCGGCGAGCGCCTCGGCCAGGTCCTCGGCCTCCCGGCTGGTCGCGGTCACCACGAGCACCGGCCGCTGCCGGGCCGCGCTCGCCACCAGGAACGGGCGGGCCGACGTGGGGGCGGTCAGGTCGAGCTGGGGTTCGGTGCGGGCCAGTTCGGTGGCCCGGGCCAGCGCGGGATCGGCCGAAGCCGCTTGGAGGAGTCCGGTGAGGTTCACGGGTAAGCGCCTTCCCGCCCGGTGCGCACGGGCCATGGCAAACCACGGCGAAAGCCCCGCAACCAGGCAGGTACGGGGTTTCGTCGTCGAGCCTACTCCTGACCCCCGACCCGTTTACGCCCCTGACGCGGTCGCGGCCGGCCGGGCGGGTCGTGCCGGACTCGGCAGCTGGCACCGGGCCGGATCACCAGACGCGAACCGCGCCCGTCCTGGTGCGGACGGGCGCGGTTCGCGGGCGGAACGCGGAGCCTGCCGTCAGGCGCAGTACTTGTCCAGCTTCTCGCCGGCGGCGGTCACGGCGGCGCCGTCCATGACCTTGTCGGCGTCGTCCACGACCTTGATTTTGTTCACCTCGGCCTTGAGCGCGCCGGCGAAGCCCTTGATGTCGGCCTCGAGCTGCGGGTCCTCGGCCTTCGCCGCCTCCGCCTCGATGTCCGTCGCCCAGTCGGTGAAGACGCCCTTCATGACGGCGATCGAGGCCTTCTCGATCTCGGCCTCGGTCTTCTTGCCCTTGATCGCCTTGGCCAGCGCGTCGGTGGTGTCCTTCTCCAGCGTCCGGCCGGAGAGCACGTCCTCCAGCGCGGTGCAGACGGTCTTGGTGTTGGCCGAGTAGTCGGGGGCCGCGGCCTCCGGGGCTGCCTCGGTGCCACAGGCGGCGGTGGCGAGCAGCGCACCGCTCAGGAATACGGCCGCGAGCGCACGACGCATGGGGGTTCCTCTTTCCTTGGGGAGATACCGCCCGGCAAACCCGTCTGCGCAGGTGGCGACCGTTCGGGGCGGCTGACGACGACGATCGTGCGGGATCGCGCTGCCGGACGACCGCGCACCCGCTGCCGAACCCTGCCGGATCTCTGCCGCACACGCCGCCGGCTGCACAAACGCCTCACACGATCGAGGCCGCACCCGGCAGCGCCGTCCTACCGCCAAGCTTCCCGCCGGCGGCGACAAACAGCATTGCCCCGCACCTTCGATGCCCCTAAGGTTCCTTCGATGACAAACGATCTTGCATATCGACCCGTCGCGCTGGTCACCGGCGTGGGGCGCAGTGTCAACATCGGTGCGGCGGTGGCCCGGCGGCTGGTGGCCGACGGGTATCGCGTCATGATCACCGGTTATCCGTCGTACGACAGCGAGCAGGGACTGTCGGGCGGCGACCCGGCCGACCTCGCCGCCGGACTCGGACCCGACGTGCACTGGCAGCCGTTCGACCTGACCGCGCCCGGCGGGCCGGAGGCGCTGGTCGCAGCCGCGGTGGAGCGGTTCGGCGCGATCGACACGCTGGTCTCCTGCCATACCTACTCGACGTCGACGCCGCTGGGCGAGCTGGCCGCGGCCGAGATCGACCGGCACCTGACCGTCAACGTGCGAGCCAACATGCTGCTGGTGCAGGCGTACGCCGCGGCGCACGACGACGCCCGACCGGGCCGGATCGTGCTGTTCACCTCCGGCCAGCGGCTCGGCCCGATGACCGGCGAGCTGGCGTACGCCGCGAGCAAGGCCGCGATCGAGTACCTGACCCGCGACTTCTCCGTGCTGCTGGCAGGGCGCGGCATCACCGTGAACGCGGTCAACCCCGGCCCCAACGACACCGGCTGGGCCGACCCGGAGACCCACGCCTGGGTGCGCGACCGCTTCCCCACGAAGCGCTGGGGCACCCCGGCCGACACCGCCAAACTCGTCGGCTGGCTCTGCTCCCCCGAAGCCGAGTGGATCACCGGCCAGATCGTCGACTCCGCCGGCGGCTGGGGCACCCACGTCGCCTGACCCTCCGCGAGCGCCCATGATCGCTCGACTTGCCCGGCACATGGGCGAATGCGCGTTGAAGATACGCACAAGTGCCAGGCAAATCGGGCGATCATGGAGTGGGACGGCGAGTGGGGCGGAGATGATCGCGAATAATGGGATGGCCCGCGTCACACCGCCGCATAGGCCACCAGGGCAGTAGCATCCACCGCAGGACAGCGCCGTCCTTCGTACCCACGGAAGGAACAGCGCGGTGAGCGAGCTGACCTATCACCCCGACGTCGACGGCGCCTCGGGCGACCCGGACGGCGCCGACGCCGCGCTGCGGGCGGACATCCGCCGCCTCGGCGGCCTGCTCGGCCAGACCCTGGCCCGCCAGGAGGGCCGCGGCCTGCTCGACCTGGTCGAGGAGGTACGGGCGCTGGTACGCAGCGACGCCGACACCGCCGCCGTGAAGCTCGGCGGCCTCGACGTGTCCACGGCGACCCTGCTGGCCCGGGCCTTCTCCACCTACTTCCATCTGGCCAACATCACCGAGCAGGTGCACCGGGCGCGCGAGCTGCGCCGGCGCCGCGCCGTGCACGGCGGCTGGCTGGACTCGACCGCCAAGCTGATCGCCGAGCGCAACGTGCCGGCCAGCGAGATCGCGGCGGCCGCCCGGCGGCTGGCGATCCGGCCGGTGTTCACCGCGCACCCGACCGAGGCGGCCCGCCGCTCGATCCTGACCAAGCTGCGCGGCGTCGCCGACCAGCTCGACGGCGAGTTCGCCGCGTCCGCCCTGTACGGCGAGACCGCGCTCAACGACCGCCGCCTGTCGGAGCTGCTGGACCTGCTGTGGCAGACCGACGAGCTGCGGCTGGACCGGCCCGATCCGACCGACGAGGCCCGCAACGCCGTCTACTACCTGCGCGACCTCTACGACGACGCGGCCCCGCAGGTGCTCGACGACCTCGCCGAGACGCTCAAGCGCCTCGGGGTGGACACCGCGCCGACCACCCGCCCGCTGACGTTCGGCACCTGGATCGGCGGCGACCGCGACGGCAACCCGTACGTCACCCCGACGGTCACCCGCGACGTGCTGCTGCTGCAGCACGAGCACGGCATCCGGGCGGTGGAGAACGCGCTGGAGCACCTGATCAACGAGGTCTCGGTGTCGCGCCGGCTGCGCGGGGTGTCCCTGGACCTGTCCGCCAGCCTGGCCAAGGACCTGGACGCGCTGGGCGAGGTCAACGAGCGCTTCCGCCGCGTCAACGCGGAGGAGCCGTACCGGCTCAAGGCCCGCTGCATCCGGGCGAAGCTCGCCAACACCCGGGCCCGGCTGGCGCACGGCACCGAGCACGTGCCCGGCCGCGACTACCGCGGCACCCGCGACCTGGTCGCCGACCTGGAGCTGATGCGGGCCTCGCTGGCCCGCAACGCCGGGCAGCTCACCGCGGTGGGCCGGCTCGCCTCGGTGATCCGCACGGTCAGCGCGTTCGGCCTGCACCTGGCGACGATGGACGTGCGCGAGCACGCCGACGCGCACCACGCGGTGCTGGCGCAGCTCTTCACGCAGGTCGGCGAGGTCACCAACTACGCCTCGCTGAGCCGGGCGGAGCGCATCGCGCTGCTGGCCAAGGAGCTCACCGGGCGGCGGCCGCTGTCGAGCGCGGACAGCCCGCTGACCGACTCGGCCCGCAAGACCTACGACGTGTTCGGCACCATCCGCACCGCGCAGGAGCGCTTCGGCGAGGACGTCGTCGAGTCGTACATCGTCTCGATGACCCGCGGGGTGGACGACGTGCTGGCCGCGGCGGTGCTGGCACGCGAGGCGGGCCTGGTCGACCCCCATGCGCCCCGGGCCTCGATCGGCTTCGTGCCGCTGCTGGAGACGGTGGCCGAGCTGCGGGCCGGTGGCCAGATCCTCGACGAGCTGCTCAGCCTGGCCCCGTACCGGGCGCTGGTGCGGGCGCGCGGCGACGTGCAGGAGGTGATGCTGGGCTACTCCGACTCCAACAAGGAGGCCGGCATCACCACCAGCCAGTGGGCCATCCACAAGGCGCAGCGCTCGCTGCGCGACGTCGCCGCCAAGCACGGCGTACGGCTGCGGCTGTTCCACGGCCGGGGCGGCACGGTCGGCCGCGGCGGCGGCCCCACCCACGAGGCGATCCTGGCCCAGCCGTACGGCACGCTCGACGGCGCGATCAAGGTCACCGAGCAGGGTGAGGTCATCAGCGACAAGTACACGCTGCCCGCGCTGGCCCGGGAGAACCTGGAACTGACCGTGGCCGCGGTGCTGCAGGCGACGCTGCTGCACACCACGCCCCGCCAGCCCGACGAGGCGCTGGCCAAGTGGGACAGCTCGATGACCGTGGTCTCCGACGCCGCCTTCGTGAAGTATCGCGAGCTGGTGGAGAACCCTCAGCTGCCGGAGTACTTCTGGGCGGCGACGCCGACGGAGCTGCTGGGCGCGCTGAACATCGGTTCCCGCCCGGCCAAGCGGCCCGACTCCGGCGCGGGCCTGGGCGGCCTGCGCGCCATCCCGTGGGTGTTCGGCTGGACCCAGTCCCGCCAGATCGTGCCGGGCTGGTTCGGCGTCGGCACCGGCCTGCGCGCCGCCCGCGAGGCGGGCCTGGGCGACGACCTGCGGGAGATGTTCGAACGCTGGCACTTCTTCGGGACGTTCCTGTCCAACGTGGAGATGATGCTGGCCAAGACCGACCTCACCATCGCTCGGGGCTACGTGCAGGCGCTGGTGCCGGACCCGCTGCTGCCCATCTTCGACAGCATCGCCGACGAGTACGAGCGCAGCGTGGCCGAGGTCCTCGCGATCACGGGCGAGTCCGCGCTGCTGGAGTCGCAGCCGGTGCTGAACCGTACGCTCGGGGTGCGCGACTCCTACCTGGAGCCGCTGCACCACCTGCAGGTCGCGCTGCTGCGCCAGTATCGCGACGCCGGGCTGGCCGGCCGGGCGGGGGTCACCGCGCCGGGCAGCCGCCGCGCCCCCACCACCGATCCGACGCTGGAGCGGGCACTGCTCACCACCGTCAACGGCATCGCCGCCGGGATGCGAAACACAGGCTGAATGGACCGAATGTTTCGGCGAAGTTGCACCTACCGGACATATCGGCAGGTGTTACTTCGCCGAAACCGCGGCACGATCTCATCATGGGCGTGATGCACTCGACCGCGGTGCGCGCTGCTGCCACACTTGTCACCTGTCGGTCATGGGCGACAGCGGAGCGTCGCGATTGCGGTGCCGGCGCTGGGGAGGCAGGAGCAGACGTGAGCGAGCGGAGCGAACGGGTGATCGGCGACGAGGCGCTGCGTGGTGCCCCCACGTGGACCCCCAACCCGACCGAGCTGTCCGACCTCGAGTTGCTGCTGGCCGGGGCATATGCGCCGCTCGGTGGTTTCCTGGGCCGGGACGACCTGCGGTCGGTGGCCGCCACCTCCCGGCTCGTCGACGGTCGCCCCTGGCCGCTGCAGGTGAAGCTGGAGGTGCCGGCCGGGATGCTGGACGGCATCGACGTCGCCGACGCCCCGCCGCTGGTGCTGACCGACGCCGAGGGCGCGCCCATCGCGCGGCTCGACGTCGCCGAGGTGTGGCCGACCCGCGAGGGCTGGTGCGGCGTCGCCGGGCCGGTCACCGCGTACGGCGACGGCGGGCGGGCCCCGTTCGACCGGCTGCGGCTGCCCACCGACCACGTCCGGGCACTGCTCACCGCGCAGCGCGTGCTCGGCTACTTCGCCGACCGGCCGCTGCACCGCCCGCAGCTCGCCCAGCTCAACCATGCCGCCCGCCAGCTCAACGCGGAGCTCGTGGTGCTGGTGCCGGTCGGCCACCCCGGCCCTGACGGGCTCACCTCCGAGTCGCTGGTGCGCTGCGTGCTGGCCGCGCGCGACCGGATGAACGAGCCCGTGATCGTGGCCATCCCGCTGACCGGCCGCGGCAACGAGGTCACCGACGCCCTGATCCGGGCCCGGGTCGCCGCCGCGTACGGCGTCACCCACCTGCTCGGCACGGCCACCACCATGTCCGGCGGCGGGCCGCGCGTGCTGGTCCCGCGCGAGCTCGTCTACGACAGCCGCGACGGCCAGTGGCGCGACCGCGACGAGGTCCCCGAGCGGTTCGAGCGCATCGCGCTCACCGACGAGGAGATCTCCGGGCTGCTCGACGACGGCCTGCCGCTGCCCGAGTGGCACACCCCGCCCGCCGTGGCCCGCGAGCTGTCCAAGGCCCGCCCGCCCCGCCGCCAGCGCGGCGTGGTGCTGTTCTTCACCGGTCTCAGCGGATCCGGCAAGTCCACGGTGGCCCGCGGCGTGGCCGACGCGCTGCTGGAGACCGGCGAGCGCAGCCTGACCGTGCTCGACGGCGACGTCGTACGCCGCGAGCTGAGCGCCGGGCTCGGCTTCAGCAAGGCCGACCGCGACCTCAACATCCGCCGCATCGGCTGGGTCGCCGCGGAGACGGCCCGCCACGGGGGCATGGCCATCTGCTGCCCGATCGCGCCGTATGCCAGCGCCCGCGCCAACGCCCGCGCCATGGCCACCGCTGCGGGGGCCGACTTCGTGCTGGTGCACGTGGCGACCCCGATCGAGGTCTGCGAGCAGCGCGACCGCAAGGGCCTCTACGCCCGCGCCCGGGCCGGTCAGATCACCGGGATGACCGGCATCGACGACCCGTACGAGGTGCCGAAAGACGCCGAGCTGGTGCTCGACACGTCGGAGGGCACCATCGACGACGCCGTCGACAGCGTCCTGGTCTACCTGGGCGAAGAAGGCTGGATCAACCCTCGCAGCTGAACAGCGTGACGGCCCGCCACCAGGGCGGGCCGTCACGATCGGGGTCAGTAGCCGACGGGTCCGGTCGTGATGTCGAACGCCGGATGCTTGCTGAACTGCTGGAACGACGCCAGCCCGGTCGAGGTCATGTCGATCATCGAGCTGCGGCCCTCCTCGGCGCTGGGCGACTCGAAGTAGACCAGCGCCTTCAGCCGTGGGAAAAGCTCCAGCTGCAGCCGGGCCGAGTCGAAGAACCGCGCCTGGTGCTGCGGGTTGGACCGGGAGTGCCACACCCCCCACTCGCCCAGCATCAGCGGCTTGTCCGGGAAGGACGTCGCGGCCCAGTTGTAGAAGCCCGGCCAGTCCTTGCGGCTGCCCGACTTGCGGTTCATCATCTCCGCGAAGTCGCCGTAGCCGTAGCCCGGGTCGCTGTAGGCGTAGGTGTCCCAGGCGACCCAGTCCACCACGTCGTCACCGGGATACAGGTCCTCGAACCAGTCCTTGACGTTCCACGGCACGAACGCCATGTAGCACATCACCGAGACCAGGTTGTTCACGCCGCGGGCCCGCAGCCCGGTGACGACGTGCCGGAAGGCCGCCGCGTAGTCCTGCGCGGTCATCCCGGAGCCCGGCCGCGGGTTGACGTCGTTCTCCGGCTCGTGGTTCATCGTGAAGAAGAACTGGTCCTGCAGCGAGCCGCGGATGTGTACGGCCAGCCGGTCCAGGTACGCCTCGGTGCGCCCGTCGCCCCGGGCGATGCCGGCCCAGCTGACGCCCTGCGGCTTCCAGTTGAGGAACAGCACCCGCTTGTGCAGCGCGTCCTTGGTGATGGACAGCTCCTCCGGGGTCGGGAACAGCGAGGTGCCGCGGTGGTACGCGTGGTACACGACCTGTCGGCGGTTGGTGCGCCGCTCGAACTCGTACAGCGCCTGGATGCGGTTCTGCGAGGTGTGCGCGCCCGGCGCGACGCCCCAGAGCGCCCCGCAGGTGGGCACCAGGGCCTGCCCGATAACGCAGTCCACCGGCAGATTCGGGTCCGTCGACGGGGAGGGCGAGGCCGGCGGCACGGTCGGGCTCGCGCTCGGGTCCGGCACCGGCGGCGCGCTCGGGTCGGTGCTGGGCGGCGCGCTCGGGTCCGTGCCCGGCGGCGCGCTCGGGTCCGTGCCCGGCGGCGCGCTCGGGTCCGTGCCCGGCGGCGTGCTCGGGTCCGTGCCCGGAGGGACGGTCGGGTCGGTGACCGGCGGCAGGCTCGGGTCAGTCACGGGCGGCTCGGTCGGGTCCGTGACCGGCGGTTCGGTCGGGTCAGTCACGGGCGGCTCGGTCGGGTCCGTGACCGGCGGCTCGGTCGGGTCGGTCACGGGCGGCTCGGTCGGGTCCGTGACCGGCGGCTCGGTCGGGTCAGTCACGGGCGGCTCGGTCGGGTCCGTGACCGGCGGCTCGGTCGGGTCGGTCACGGGCGGCTCGGTCGGGTCGGTCACCGGCGGGAAGCCGGGGCTCGGCTCTGGGCCCGGCTCGGTGCCGGGATCGGGCTGGCCGGGGTCGGGGCCCGGGCCAGGGCCAGGGCCGGGCGCAGGGCCGGGTTCGGTGCCGGGGCCCGGGTCGGGGCCTGGCGGGGTGCCCGGGTCGGGGCCCGCGCTGGGCTCGGTGCCGGGTCCCGGTTCCGTGCCCGGGTCACCGGGTTGCGTGCCCGGATCGGGGCTCGGCTCGGTGGCCGGGTCCGGGCTGGGCTGCTGGCCGGGCTCGGTGCTGGGGACCGGTTCGGTGCCGGGCTCGGGACCGGTCGACGGGCCGGGATCGCCGGGCTGGCCCGGGTCGGTCGGCGCGGCGCTCGGGTCCGGCAGGCTCGGCTCGGGTTCGTAGACCGGGTCGGTGGCGTAGGTGCCGGTCGGCACCGGGCTCGGGTCGGTCACCGGGTCGGCCGGGATCGACGGTTCGGGCGCGGTGGACGGCATGGGCGTCGCGCTCGGGTCGAACGTCGTGCCCGGCCACGGCGTCACGGTGGGCTCCGGCTCGGGCGTCCCGGACGGGCTCGGCGCGATCGTGGGCTGGTCGACCAGCGGCGGCAGAGTCGGCGAGGCGGGCGCCTGCCACTCGAAGGTGATGGTCGGCGGGCCGGTGGTGGTGCTCTCGGCACCGGCTTCACCCGCCACGAACTGGGCGATCTCGGTGCTGCTCGGCGCGGTGACCGCGAAGGCGTACCGGCCGGAACGGCGGATGACGCGGGTGACGTCGAAGGCGACTGCCCGGTCGAACCGGCCGGGCGCGACGCTGCCCACCACGCTGCCCAGCCGCGGCGCGGTGGCGGCGGTGAGGGTGCCCTCCCGCCAGCGGGTGTCGGGGACGCTGGTCAGCTCGACCAGCCGGGGCAGCGGGCCGCTGTGCCGGCCGAGCCACAGCCAGACCTTCTTCGGCTGGCGGCCGGTCGGCAGCTTGACGTCGAACTTGAGGTAGCTGACCGCCGCACCGCCGCCCACCCCACCCGCGGTGAGGTAGAGCCGGCCGCCGGCGGTGACGCCGGGCTGGGTACTCATCGTGTACGAGTCCTCGGACACGGTGACCCGCGTCGGTGGCGCGGACAACCGCCCCGCCACCAGACCCAGCAGCACGGCCGAGGCCAGCGTGGACATGGTGACGGTGACCGCGATGCCGAAACGCGTCCTGTTCATCAGGTCGCCCCTTCCCCCGAAAGCAGGCACTCAGATTTCTGTCCGATTCTGCGTACCCTCAGGGGCATCATAACCGTTGTGTCTTGTTTGCGAGCTTTTCGCCGAAGAACGCGCTTACTGACGCTTAGTTACCGACAGGCCCTCTCACCTGCACCAACAGTAGTTCGCGGTGTATCGGCCGATATGCCGAGTTACGTCGTTACCGCCGGACCGTTGACCTCACCGGACGCAACAACGCCGGAGAAGGGCCACACGCCGTGGACGCGACATACGCCGGGCCACCCCCCTCGTCGTACGACATGAGCGACTACCTGGGTTTGATCGCCCGTCACTGGTGGATCGCCGTACTGCTGACACTGGCAGGCACCGCCGCGGGTGCGGCGTACAACGAATCGCTGCCGCGCGAGTACGTCTCCACGGCGTCGGTGCTGGTGCGACCGGCCGGCCTGGACGCCAACGTCGCCGGCGGGCGCACCCGCGACGAGATCAACCTGGACACCGAGGCGCAGCTGATGCGCTCCACCGCGGTCGTCGCCGGGGCCGCCAAGGTGCTCCAGCGCGAGGACGTCGACGTGCTCGCGGGCGCGGTCTCGGTCGAGGTGCCGCCGAACACCGCCGTGCTCCAGATCAATTACGCGGCGGGGGCGCCCGAGGAGGCGCAGGCCGGGGCCAAGGCGTTCGCGCAGTCCTACCTGGCCAACCGGGAGGGCAACGCCAAGGCGGAGCTGGAACGCCAGGCCGCGGCGCTGCGCGACAAGATCAAGGACCTCACCGAGGACCTCACCAAGATCAACGGCAAGCTCTCCGACGCGAGCCCGAAGAGCTCGAACTACGCCACCCTGGACAGCCAGCGCGACACCACGGTGACCCAGATCAACCAGCTCAACAACAAGGTGAACCAGCTGGCCACCGAGACCGTCAGCGCCGGCACCGTGATCCGCGAGGCCCGCGTGCCGAGCCGCCCGGTGAAGCCGACCGCGGCGGTCAACTACGCCGCGGGCGCGCTGCTCGGGCTGCTGGCCGGCCTGGGCGTGGCGGCCCTGCGCGAGCGGCTCGACCGGCGCGTACGGGCCGGGCGTGACCTGGTCCGCAGCGGCGTGGCCGTGCTCGGCGCGGTGCCCGGCAAGGGCACCGGCTGCACCGAGATCTTCACCCCGTTCAGCCCCGGCGGGCGGGCCTTCAACCGGCTGCGCAACGAGGTCGTCGCCGCGTTCCGCCCCGGCGAGCAGGTCGTCGTGGTCACCGGCGCCAGCCGCGGCCCGGCCGCGACCCTGGTCGCCGCCAACCTCGCCGCGGCGCTGTCGCGCACCGGCGCGGAGGTCGTGCTCATCGGCGCGCAGCTGCCCGACTCGCTGACCGAGGCCGCGCCGCTGGCCCGGCTCGTCGGCGTCGCGCCGACCCCGGGGCTGTCCGAGGTGCTGGCCGGCCGGGTCAGCCTGGCCGAGTCGACGCAGCGCGCGGCGCGTACCCCCTCGTTGCATGTCATCACCACCGGCGGCACCGCCACTGCGGCAGGCATGCTGCAGTCGCACGCCCTGCGCGACATCATCACCACGCTGCGTGCCCACGCCGACTACCTGGTGGTCGAAGCCCCCTCCACCTCCGCCAGCGCCGACGCGCAGAGCCTGGCCAGCCTCGCCGACGCCGCGATCCTCGCGGTGGAGACCCGGCGCACCAGCCGTCCCGAGGTCGCCGACGCCGCCGAGCAGCTGCGCCGGGTCGGCACGCCGCTGCTGGGTGGCGTGATGATGCCGCGGCTGCCGCACCGGGCCCGCCGCACCACGTCCGCCGCCGCCGGCGAGACCACGCCCATCGAGCCGGCCGGCCGCCCGCTGCTCGGCGGCGAAGAGGAGCCCGTCGAGGCGGTCGCGAACGGCCACAAGCCGCACGCCGACGAGCAGACCATCATGCTGGCCCCGCTGGACGCCTCGGCCCTGACCGAGCTGGACGAGGCCCACCGGCAATGAGCCTCGCCCTCCGGGCCGGCGTTTCGGACGGCGTCGCCACGCCGGCCGCCGCGACGGCCCGCCCCCGGCTGCTGTTCGGGCCTGCCTGGCCGCTGACCTCGCTGCTGGCGCTCTATCCGCTGTGGTGGGCGCTGGGTCTCGGCGTGCTGATCTTCCCGCTCATGGCGGTGCCGATGGCCTGGCAGCTCTACCGGCGGCACACGCAGGGCCTGCCGGTCCGGCTGCCGCCCGCGTTCTGGCTGTGGCTGGCCTTCTGCACGGTCACCGTGGTCGGGTTCGGCGTGCTCGACGTGGACCCCGAGGGCACGCTCACGGCGACCTTCGCGGACCGCATCACCGCACCCGTCTACAAGCTGGTCCAGCACCTCGCCCTGACGGTGCTGCTGGTGTACGCCGGCAACCTGTCCGCGGCCGTGCTGCCGCAGCGGCGGCTGGTGAACCTGCTCGGCTGGATGTTCGCGGTCACCGTGGCAGGCGGGCTGCTGGGCACGTTCGCCGGGCACTTCGAGTTCACCTCGCCGGTGGAGCTGCTGCTGCCCGACGGCGTCCGCGGCAAGGGCTTCGTCAAGTCGCTGGTCCACCCGTACGCCGCGCAGATCATGGACCTGGTCGGCGACCCGCTGCCGCGCCCGGCCGCGCCCTGGGGCTACACCAACACCTGGGGCAACAACTTCTGCCTGCTCGTGGTGTGGTTCGTGGCCGCCGTGTTCGCCTACCCGAGCCGGCCGCGCACCCGGCTGCTGGCCGTCGGCCTGCTCGCCGTCTCGGTGGTGCCGGTGGTGCACTCGCTGAACCGGGGATTGTGGATCGGCCTGGGGGCGACGGCGGTCTTCATCGCGGTGCGTCAGGCACTCGCGGGACGGCTGCGGGCACTCGTCGCCCTGGGCGTGGTGCTGGCCGGGCTGGCCGTCGCCCTGGCCACCACCCCGCTCGGCGGGGTCATCGAGCGCCGCCTCGACAACGGCAAGTCCAACGGGGTGCGCATGTTCCTCACCGAGCGGGCCGTGTCCGGTGCGGCCGAGTCACCGGTGCTCGGCTTCGGATCGACCCGCAGCACCCAGGGCGGTCGGCAGTCGATCGCGGTCGGCGAGTCGGCGGCCTGCGAGCGCTGCGGCAACTTCACCGTCGGCGGCAACGGCCAGCTGTGGCAGTTGCTGTACGCACACGGCCTGGCCGGCACGCTGACCTACTTCGGCTTCTTCGGATACGCACTGTGGCGCTTCCGCCGTGACCGCTCCGCGCTCGGGCTGGCCGCCTCGGCCGCCATCGCGGGTTCCTTCATCGCCGCGCTCTGGTACAACTCGCTCGTCACGCCGCTGGCGTTCACGTTCCTCGGATATGTGGTGCTGTGGCGCAACTCCCGCTTCCAGATCGCGTCCAGCTCCGTTGAGTCCGTGGGACATAACGGACACCAGCGGAGGAGCTGACGTGCGAAGCAGCGAAGACGGGCACACCCCGTGACGGCGATCGGCACCGCCGCGGGGCAGGTCGACACCGGTGACGCGCAGCTGCGCGGGCAGTACCTGCGCGAGGTGCTGGAACTGCTCTACCCGGGCTGCTCCACCGCCGCCGAGGGCCGCCGCGTGGTCGAGTACCTCGCGATCCCCGACGCCCGGCGGTGCAAGCTGCTGGTGCCCGCCGGCTCACGCCGGGTCGCCGCCGCCGCGGTGCGCCGCTTCAGCGAGCCGCAGGGCCGGCTGGGCCGGCTCAAGCGCGACGCCGTCGCCATGGCGCTGCGCTCGGGCGCGTGGTCCACGCTGATCCGCGACCGGGTCCGGCTGACCTCCCCGGACGGCGGGACGGACACCGTCGACCACTTCCTGTCCGCGGCGCTGGGCACCCCGCTGCAGGTCAGCATCCATATCGGACCCGTCCGGGCCAACCGCAAGCCGGTGCTGCAGCTGCTCGACCCGCGGGGCGGCACCATCGGCTTCGCCAAGTTCGGGGTCGGGCCGCTCACCCGGCGGCTGGTACGCGCCGAGACCGCGGCCCTGTCCGCGCTCTCCCACGTGCAGCTGCCCGACATCGTGGTGCCGAGCATCCTGCACGCCGGCCAGTGGCGGGGCATGCAGGTGCTGGTGCAGTCCGCGCTGCCGGTATGGGAGCCGCGGGTGCCGCTGTCCGGCGCCCGCCTGCAGCGCGCGATGGCGGAGGTCGCCGGCGCCTGCGGACTCACCCAGGGCTGGCTGGCCACCAGCCCGTACTGGGCGGACCTGCGCAACCGGCTGTGCCAGCTCGTCGCCGACACCCCGGAGGGCTCGGGCCGGGCCGCGACCGAGGTGTCGCAGCTGTTCGAGGCCGCGCGCACGCTGGTCGAGCACGCCGCCGAGCTGAACCTGCGCTACGGCGCGTGGCACGGCGACTGGGCCCCGTGGAACATGGCCAACGTCGCCGGGGCGCTGCTGATCTGGGACTGGGAACGGTTCACCCCCGGCGTCCCGCTCGGTTTCGACGCCGTGCACTTCGAGCTGCAGCGGCAGATCCAGGACGGGGTCGACGCGCAGACCGCGGTCGAGTCCACGGTGCGGCAGGCTGCGGCGCTGCTCGCGCCGTTCGACGTGGCACCCGGCAGCGCCGAGATCGTCGCGCTGCTGTACCTGGTGGACCTCGCCACCCGATACCTCAGCGACCGCCAGGCCGAGGCCGGCGCCCGCCTCGGCGTGACCGGCACCTGGCTGCTGCCGGTCCTGATCCGCAAGGTCCGGTCCCTCTAGATGATCCCCGCTCCGGATCCTGTGCGGTCGATGTCGCCCTGGCGGCGCCGACTGCGCAAGATCCGGAGCAGGACCCGCGCCAACCCGCCCATGGAGAGCCAGTGAAGACGTCGAACGTGCCCGAGTCGGTCAAGCGGGTGGTCCACATCGGCTCCCGTTCGGTCGGCTGGATGACCTCGGGTGCGCGCATGCTGCCGTCGTTCCTGATCTGCGGTGGTCAGCGGTGCGGCACCACCTCGCTGTACCGGGCGCTCGCCGCGCACCCCGCCGTGCTCAAGGCGGTGCTGCACAAGGGCGTGCACTACTTCGACACCAGCTACCACCGCGGCCGGGCCTGGTATCAGGGGCACTTCCCGCTCCGCCGCACCGCCGCCCGCGTCGAGCGGGAACTGGGCGTGCCGCCGCAGACCTTCGAGTCCAGCCCGTACTACCTCTACCACCCGCACGCGGGCGCGCGCATCGCCCGCGACCTGCCCGACGTCAAACTGATCGTGCTGGTCCGCGACCCGGTGGAGCGGGCCTACTCCCAGCACGCGCACGAGGTCGCGCGGGGCTTCGAGACGGTCACCGACTTCGCGCAGGCCCTCGACCTGGAACCGGCCCGGCTGCGCGGCCAGCGCGAGCGGCTGCTGGCCGACCACCACGCCTACTCCTTCTCGCACCAGCACCACGGCTACCGCTCACGCGGCGAGTACGCCGTCTACCTGCGGCGACTGTCCGAGCAGGTGGGGCGCGACCGGATCCTGGTGGTGGAGAGCGAGCGCTTCTTCGCCGACCCGCGGCCGACCTACGACGAGGTGCTCGCGTTCCTCGGCCTGCCGCAGCTGAGCTACCCCGAGTTCGAGCAGCACAACGCCCGGCCCCGCAGCGCGCCGATGCCGGCCCGGCTGCGCGCCGAGCTGACCGCGCACTACGCGCCGCACGACGCCGAGCTCGCCGGCTGGCTGGGCCACAAGCCGAGCTGGCGCGCATGATCGTCAGCAGCCGGACGTGCCCGAACGTCCGCGAACGCGGCGAGGTGCGCCCGTGACCGGCCGGCTGAGCACACCGCCTGCCGCACCGGTGGGGCCGCCGCACCAGGCCGCGCCCACGCGGACCCAGACGGGCGGGAACCCGCCGGACGACCCGAGCGGCATCTCCGGGTTCGCCCGGGGCGGGGTGGCCAACCTCGCGGGCGCGGCGCTGGCCGCGGTGGCCGGGGTCGGCGTCACCTGGCTGGTCGCCCGCGGGCTGGGCCCGTCGGCGGCGGGCTCCTTCTTCGCCGCCACCGCGGCGTTCGTACTGGTCGGCGGCGTCGCCCGGCTGGGCACGACGACGGCGCTGGTCTACTGGCCGGCTCGGCTGCGGGCCCAGGGGCGGCCCGAGCTGATCGGACCGTGCCTGCGCAGCGGGCTGGTTCCGGTCGCGGTGCTCGGCCTGGCCCTGGGCATCGCGGTATGGCTCACCGCCGCGCACTTCGTGCCCGAGTACGCCGCCCCGCTCACCATGCTCGCCCTGTTCCTGCCGGTCGCGGCGCTGTCGGAGGCGCTGCTCGCGGCGACCCGCGGTTACCGCATGATGCGCCCCACGGTGCTGCTCGAGAAGATCATGCGGCCCGCCACCCAGCTGCTGTGCGTGGGCTCGCTGGCCGTGCTGGCCCTGTCCGACATCGTCTCGCCGCCGTCCACCTGGGCGCTGGCCTGGGTGCTGCCGTACGTGCCGGGGGCCGCGATCGCCGGCTTCCTGGTGTGGCGGCGCTGGCACTCCGAGCCGACGCTGACCCGCCGCGACCGGGCCGCCGCGCGGATCGAGGGGCGCACCGTGGGCCGCGCGTTCTGGCGCTACACCGCCCCCCGCGCGCTGGCCAACGCCGCGCAGACCGCGTTGCAGCGGGTCGACGTGCTCATGGTCGCCGGGCTGGCCGGACTCGCCCCGGCTGCCGCGTACGCCGTGGCCGGTCGTTTCGTCGTGCTCGGACAGCTCGCCAACGGCTCCATCGCGCAGGTGGTGCAGCCCCGGCTCGCCGAGACCCTCGCCGTCGGCGACCGGGAGGGTGCGCTGCGGCTCTACCAGACGGCCACCGCCTGGCTCGTGATGATCAGCTGGCCGCTGCACCTCATCGTGGCCTGCTACGCCGACCTGTACCTGGGGCTGTTCGGCCCGTCCTACACCTCGGCCGCCCCCGCGGTGCGGGTGCTGGCCGCGGCGATGCTGATCAGCACCGGCTGCGGAATGGTCGACATGGTGCTGTCCATGGCCGGGCGCACCACCTGGAACCTGATGAACGTACTGCTGGCCCTGGTCACCATGGTCGCCATCGACCTGGTCGCGATCCCCCGGCTCGGCGTGGTCGGCGCCGCGATCGGCCTGGCCGCCGCGGTCGCGGTGAACAACCTGCTACCGCTGGCCCAGCTCGCCACCTCGCTGCGGCTGCACCCGTTCGGACCCGGCACGCGCACCGCGATGGCGCTGGCCGCCGGCAGTTTCGGCGTGCTGCCCTGGCTGGCGCGCCTGGTCATGCCGAGCCAGCCGCTGGGCGCGGGCGCCGCCCTGGTGCTGGCCGCCGGGGTCTACTTCGGCGGGCTGCGCCGCTTCCAGGACCGGCTGGCACTCCCGGCACTGCTCGCCGCGGCCCGTCCCGGTCGCCGCAACAACATCAAGGCCGCTCCGTAGGGGTAGCGGAGCTAGAGCACCGACAGCACCACTCAGAGAAGAAAAGGAACACGAACCGCATGCGCGCCGACTACACCGAGATCTTCCAGGACGAGGCGACGGTCGAGAAATACGAGCACGTCGTATACGCCCCGGACAGCTACGCCTCGGCGATAAATCGGCGCCAACGCGCCTACCTGCGCCGGCTCGCCAAACGGGCGTTCCCCTACCGCCGCCCCGTGCAGCACGACTTCGCCTGCGGCACGGGCCGGGCCATCCGGATCCTGCACGGCCTGGTCCGCGGCGCGCACGGCTACGACACGTCGGCGGCGATGCTGGCCAAGGCCGAGGAGGTGGGCGCGTACGCCGAACTGCACCACGTCGCCGCCGAGGGGGAGGTGCCCGACCCCGTGCCGACCGAGGTCCCCGCCCTGGTCACCATCTTCCGGCTGCTGCTCAACGTCGACAACGACGTACGCGAGCGGGCCATCGCGTTCGCCGCGAAGGTGCTGCCCAACTACGACGCGGGCCTGCTCGTGGTGGAGAACCACGGCAACCGGCACTCGCTGCGCCACCTGCGCCACGCCCGGCACACCGGCTCGCCCTGGTTCGCCGAGCTCGACCACACCGAGGTCGCCGAACTGCTCGACCGGCACGGCTTCACCATCGTCGAGCAGCGCGGCTTCGCGCTGTTCACGCAGGGCTGGTACGGGCGGCGCGGGCTGCGCACCCTGGCCAAGCTCGTCGACGACTTCGTCGCCCGCACCGGCTGGGGCGGCACCTGGGCCGTGAACGTGCTGTACGTCGCCCGCCGCACCCGGACCGTCGACTGACATGGCCCGCCTGCTGCGGATCCTGACCGGGGTGGCCGCCGTCGCCACGCTGGCCACGTGCGGCTCCCCTCCCCCGGTGGACCGCGGCATCGCGGTGTCCCCGCCGCCCGGCTCCCCCGTCGCGCCCGCCGCGGCGGGCGGGCCGGTCGCCGCCCCCGCGACCGGCGCGCTGCTGGGCGCGTGGGTCCGCCCCGAGAGCCTCACCCAGGCCGGCCGGGTCACCGGCGTCGCCGAGTTCGAGCAGGAGCTGGGCCGCCGGCTCGACGTCGTCAACACGTACCGCCGCCTGCGCGAGGAGTTCGGCACCAGCTCCGACCGGACCTTCCTGAAGTCCGGGACGACGCTGATGTTCAGCTGGACCGGCGGGCCTAGCGCCGAGGTGGTCCTCGGCGACCACGACGACGAGATCCGCGAGCACGCCCGCCAGGCGCGCGAGCTGGACGTGCCCGTGCTGCTGCGGCTGCGCTGGGAGATGGACCGGCCCAACCTGGTCGCCGAGGTCGGCTCGCCGGACGAGTACGTCGCCGCCTGGCGGCACACCCGCGCCCTGTTCGCTGCCGAGGGCGCCGACAACGTGTCCTGGGTATGGTGCCCGACCGAGGAGGGCTTCGCCTCCGGCCGCGCCCAGGACTTCTACCCCGGCGACGACCAGGTCGACTGGACCTGCGTCGACGTGTACGCCGGCTCCGAACTGGTCCCTTTGGGCAAGCTGCTGGAACCGTTCCTGCGCTGGGCCGCCGCCCGCCCCCACCCCATCATGATCGGCGAGTACGGCGTCTCCCGCGCCTGGACCGCGACCCAGCGCGCCGCCTGGCTCCGCGATGCGACCACCGTCTTCCGCCGCAACACCCAGATCAAGGCGGTCCTCTACTTCGAGTCCAACCCCGACAACCGCACCCCCGCCGGCGAATTCGCCCTCCGCCCCGACCCCGCCCCCCTGGCCGCCTTCCGCACCACCGCCCGGGACCCCCACTTCACCCGCCCCACACCCGGGCGCTGACGCTGACCTCCGGCCGCAACTCTTAAAGACATACGGCCTCAACCACTCGCGGACGCCGCGACTCTTCAAGAGTTGGCGACGGGGGCGTGGCGGCAGGCGGCGGGGCGACGGGGCGACGAGGGGGCGTGGTTACCGGCGGCGGAGGGCGGCGGTGGCCAGGAGTTTGGCGGCGTAGGGGAGGTCGTGGACGAGGTACCGGCCGGCGAGGCGGCCGGGTTCCTGGGCCAGGCGGTGGGCCCATTCGAGGCCGCTGCGCTGCATCCAGATCGGGGCACGGTGCAGTTCCCCGGCGACGAAGCCGATCGCGGCGCCGCAGCCGATGAACCAGGTGAAGGGCAGCTCGGCGCGCAGGTCGGAGATGACGCGCTCCTGCTTGGGAAAGCCCAGTCCGACGAAGACGAAGTCGGGTTTGGCTTCGATGACGTCGGTGTACACCTGCGCGCAGGCGTCCGGGTCGAGGTCGAAGCCGAACGGCGGGGCGACCTGACCGGCGATGCGCAGCCCGGGGCAGCCGGCGGCGAGCACGGCCGCGGCCTTGACCGCGCCGTCGGTGCCGGTCTCGTCGGGAGGTGTGCCGCCGAGCAGGTAGACGGAGCGGCGGGCGCGGCCGAGGGCGGCGGACAGGCTCCAGATGAGACCGGAGCCGGTCACCCGTTCGGGTAGCGGGGTGCGGGACAGCTTGCTGGCCCAGACCAGCGGCATGCCGTCGGCGACGACCATGGTCGCGTCCTCGAGGAAGCCGCGGACCTCGGCGGCGCGCACGCCGCGACCGGAGGCCAGCCGCATGATGTCGACGTTCGGGGTGAGGATGCGGCCCCCGTCGCCGCGTTCCAGGGCGGCGATCACTCTTTCGGCTACGGCCTCCTCGGTGACGGCGTCGAACCAGGTGCCGGCGAGGTGGACCTTTCGCCCATAAATTGTCCCCGTAAAAGCCACGAATTCAGACAATACAGACCAATAACTCTGTTCGGTCGTTATACCGCACGAGGCGCGTCGCGGACCGGCATGCCGCAGTGGGGGATGTATGACGACCAGGGTTCTTTTCGTCGGTGGGCTCGGCCGCAGCGGCACGACCCTGATCGAGCGCGTGCTCGGCGAGCTGCCCGGCGTGTGCGCCCTGGGCGAGATCGTCCACCTGTGGCAGCGGGACCTGCGCGACGACGAGCGCTGCGGCTGCGGTGAGCGGTTCAGCGGCTGCGACTTCTGGCAGCGGGTCGGCATCGCCGCCTTCGGCGGCTGGCACCGGGTGGACGTGCACCGCATCCTGGCGCTGCGCGACCTGGTCGAGCGCACCCGGCACATCCCCCGACTGGCGGGGTCGAGCCGGCTCGCCAAGGACTTCACCGCACTGGTCACCGAGTACGCCGACTACTACGCGCGCATCTACGCCGCGGCAGCCGAGGTCTCCGGGGCGAGCGTGGTGATCGACTCCTCCAAGCACAGCGCGCTGGCGCACTGCCTGCGCTGGTCGGACGCGGTGGACCTGCGGGTGCTGCACGTGGTCCGCGACGCCCGCGGGGTGGCGTACTCGTGGACCAAGACGGTGGCGCGGCCGGAGACCGACGGCGCCGAGGACATGACGCGATACGCCCCGACCCGCAGCGCGCTGCTGTGGAACGCGCACAACGCCGCCTTCGGGCTGCTGCGCCGGCGCGGCGTCGCCGTGCGCCGGGTGCGCTACGAGGAGTTCCTGGCCCGGCCCCGCAACAGTGTGCAACGCATCGCCGCGTTCATGGGGCTGGACCCGTCCGTGATGGACCTGGGCTTCGTCTCCGACGACGCCGTCGAGCTGTCCCTCGGCCACAGCGCCGCGGGCAACCCGATGCGGTTCACGGTCGGGCGCATCGGATTGCGCCGTGACGACGCCTGGCGCCGGCAGCTGCCGCCGCGCCAGCGCGCCCTGGTCGGGGCCGTGTGCGCGCCGCTGCTGCGGGCGTACGGCTACCCGCTGAGCAGTACCGCTGAGATCGTGGGAGCGCACCGATGAAGATCAAAGTCAACACCGGCCGGTTCGACGGCACTCGCGGCGCCCGCCCCGCCGCCGCCTCCCCGGCAGGCAGCATGACGGCCGGAAGTGGCCGGGCCGGTGGATCGGCGGCAGGCGGCACGGCCCCGGACACCGCGCCGGCGGGACGCGGCGACTGGCCCGCGGTCGGTGTGGTCATCCCCACCCGCAATCGTCCGGAGCTGCTGCGCAAGGCCCTCGACGCGGTACGCGCACAGGACTATCCCGGCCCCGTGCGGGTCATCGTGGTCTTCGACCAGGCCGAGCCCGACCTGGAGCTGGCCTGCACCGACCACCGGCCGGTGCTGGTGCTGGCCAACTGGCGGCAGATGGGACTGGCCGGGGCCCGCAACACGGGCATCGCCGCGCTGGACACCGAGCTGGTGGCGTTCTGCGACGACGACGACGTATGGCACCCGAGCAAGCTGCGCCGCCAGGTCGGCGCCCTGGTGCGCACGCCGGACGCGGAGTTCGCGACGTGTGCGATCGAGGTGGAGTTCGAGGGGGTCGCCCACCCGCGGCTGGCCGGCACCGACGTGGTCACCGTCGACCACCTGGCCCGCTCCCGGATGTCGATGCTGCACTCATCGGGTTTCCTGGCCCGGCGCGAGGCGCTGCTGGAGTCCGGCGTCATCGGCCCGGTCTCCGAGGACGCCCCGGGCAGCCAGAACGAGGACTGGGACCTGCTGCTACGGGCCGCCCGCCGGCACCCGATCGTGCACGTCGACGAGCCGCTGGTGCGGGTGCTCTGGGGCCGCAGCAGCTTCTACGCGTACGAGTACAGCACCAAGATCTCTTCGCTGCGCTGGATGATGGCCCGCCACCCGGAGATCTCCGGCTGCCGGCCCGGCGCGGCCCGGGTCTACGGCCAGCTGGCCTGCTGGTCGGCGGCGGCCGGAGACAAGCGGCAGGCCTGGCGCTGGACCCGCGAGACGGTGCGCAACAACTGGCGCGAGCCGCGGGCCGCGATCGCACTTGCAGCGCTCAGCGGGGCGGTCAAGGTCGAGACCGTGCTGACCGCGCTGCACCGGCGCGGGCACGGCATCTGACCGCGTTCCCACAGCACACCTGCACCGATCCTCAGGTTCCACCGTTGCCCGTGCGCGTCCGCGTACGATACGGTGTTGAACCTTGTTGGATTTCGGTGACTTAGGCTCCTCGGAGCCACAGGTGAGGAGACGGGATGCTCGCCCCGCAGCGCCAGCAGGCGATCCTCGCCCAGGTACGCCGCTCCGGCGGGGTGCGGGTGGCCGACCTCGTCGCCGAACTCGGCGTCTCCGACATGACCATCCGGCGCGACCTCGAGGTGCTCGCCGAGCGCGGCCTCGTCGTCAAGGTGCACGGCGGGGCGACGGCACCCCCGTCCGGCGTGGCCGACGAGCCGGGCTTCGCCGCCAAGGCCGAACGCCAGCGCACGGAGAAGGCGAAGCTCGCCGAGGCCGCCGCCGCCCACGTCGCCCCCGGCAGCGCGATCGCGCTCTCCGCGGGCACCACCACCGTGCGGCTGGCCCAGCGCCTGGTCGAGATCCCCGGGCTGACCGTGGTGACCAACTCCATCCCGGTCGCCGACGTCTTCTACCGCTCGGGCCGCCCCGACCAGACCGTGGTGCTCACCGGCGGCACCCGCACCCCGTCCGACGCGCTGGTCGGCCCGATCGCCGTCGCCTCGCTGCGCGACCTGCACGTCGACCAGCTGTTCCTCGGGGTGCACGGGCTCAGTGTGGAGGCCGGGCTGACCACCCCGAACCTGCTGGAAGCCGAGACCAACCGGGCCCTGATCGCGGCCACCCGCCGCCTGGTCGTGCTCGCCGACCACACCAAGTGGGAGACGCTCGGCATCGCGTCGATCGTCCCGCTCAGCGCCGTCGACCTGCTGATAACCGACGTCGAACCGCCCGTGGACGTCAGCGAGTTCACCGTTGTGGAGATGACCGGATGAAGCGCACCAGCATCACGATGGCCGACGGCCGCGAACTGATCTACTTCGACGAGCACGACGACGCCGTACGCGCCATGGTGGACAGCCGCGAGCTGCCCCCGCCGCCTCCACCCGCGCAGCTGCGCTTCGACCCGCTGACCGAGGAGTGGGTCGCGGTCGCCGCGCACCGGCAGACCCGCATCTTCCTGCCACCGACCGAGGAGTGCCCGCTCTGCCCGACGACGGGCGCGTTCCTCAGCGAGGTGCCCGCCGACGACTACGACGTGGTGGTGTTCGAGAACCGCTTCCCCTCGTTCTCCGGTGACGCCGGGCGCTGCGAGGTCGTCGTCTTCTCGCCGCAGCACGACGCGTCGTTCAAGGATCTGCCCGTGTCGCGGGTGCGCACCGTGCTGCGCGCGATGGCCGACCGCACCACCGAACTGTCCGCCCAGCCCGGCGTCGAGCAGGTGTTCTGCTTCGAGAACCGGGGCGTCGAGATCGGCGTGACGCTGCACCACCCGCACGGGCAGATCTACGCGTACCCGTACGTCACCCCGGTCACCCGCCGCTACCTGGAGGCGGCTCGCCGGTTCCGGGACGAGCACGGCGGCAACCTGTACGCCGACCTGCTGGCCCGCGAGCGCGAGGACGGCGCGCGGATCGTCGCGTCGAACGAGCTGTGGACGGCGTTCGTGCCGTACGCGGCCCGCTGGCCGTACGAGATCCACCTCGCCCCGCACCGGCAGGTCCCCGACCTGGCCGCGCTCACCGAGGCGGAGCTGGACGCGTGCGCGCCGCTCTGGTCGGAGATCACCCGGCGGCTCGACGGGCTGTTCGGCCTGGCCATGCCGTACATCGCCGGCTGGCACCAGGCGCCCGTGCACGCCGACCGCGACCTCGGCTACCTGCACCTGCGCCTGATCAGCTCCCGGCGCGCGCCGGGCAAGCTGAAGTACCTGGCCGGGTCGGAGTCCGCGATGGGCGCGTGGGTCAACGACATCGCGCCGGAGCAGGCGGCTGCTGCGCTCAGGGCGGTTTCCCTCTAAGTTCGTACATGTGAACGATACCGAGGTCCACGAAGTCGAAGTCGAACCCGGCGTCCGGCTGCGCCTGCGCCACCGTGCCGCGGCCAGGCCCGGCGCGATGGACGCGGTCTCAGCCGACCAGGGCGCGAGCAGGCCCGGCACGACGGACCCGGTCTCAGCCGACCAGGGCGCGAGCGGGCCAGGCACGACGGAACCGGTCGATGACGGCGCAGCCGGACCCGGCGCCCGGCCGGCAGAGCCGACGCCGTTTCTGCTGGTCCACGGGCTGTCGTCGAACGCCCGGCTGTGGGACGAGGTGGCCGAGGCGCTCGCCGACGCCGGTCATCCGTGCTGGTCGGTGGACCTGCGCGGGCACGGCGAGTCGGATGCGCCGGAGTCCGGCTACGACACCGGCACCGCCGCCGCCGACCTGGCCGCTGTCATCACCGCGCTGGGCCTGCGCCGCCCGGTGGTGGTGGGCCAGTCCTGGGGCGGCAACGTGGTGGTCCGGCTGGCCGCCAAGCGTCCGGAACTGCCCGGCGCGCTCGGGCTGGTCGACGGCGGCTGGATCGACCTGCACGCCGCCTTCCCCGACTGGGAGTCCTGCGAGCGCACACTGCGCCCGCAGGACATCGACGGCCGGCCCGCCGCCACGATGCGGCAGTGGCTGGACTCGGCACACCCCGACTGGTCGGACACGGCCCGGGAGGCGACGCTGGCGAACATGCGGATCCGCGCCGACGGCACCATGGAGCGGCGGCTGGCCATCCCGCACCACCTGGAAATCCTGCGCTCGATGTGGGACGACCCGCCCGGCCCCGACCTGCCGCTGGTCGCCGTGCCCACGTTGCTGCTGCCCGCGCTAGGGCCCCAGGACGAACGCGCCGAGACGGTGCGGCGCGCCGCCGCGGCCCTACCCGACGCGAGCGTGCGCTGGTATCCCGGCGGCGACCACGACCTGCACGCCCAGCACCCGGACATGATCACCACTGACCTGCGCACCCTGGTCACGCCCCGCCCCGGCCGCGGCGGCCGACGGAAGGAGACGGCGTGACGAAGCTGCTGGTGATCATGGGATCCGGCGAGACCACCCCCACCATGATCAAGCCGCATCGGCTGTTCTTCGCCGCACTGCGCGACGGAGCCCGGGCGGCCCTGCTGGACACGCCGTACGGGTTCCAGCTCAACGCGGACGAGATCAGTGCGCGGGCCGTCGGCTACTTCGCGCAGAGTGTCGGACGCGATGTGGACGTGGTCTCCTGGCGCCGCAGTCCCGCCCCCGGCCTGGACCGCGAACGCGCGCTGGCCGTCCTGCGCGGCGCGAGCTGGATCTTCGCGGGGCCGGGCTCGCCGACGTACGCCCTGCGCCAGTGGCGCGACACCGAGCTGCCGTCGCTGCTCGTCCAGGCCGACGTGCTCGTCTTCGCCAGCGCCGCCGCGCTCACCCTCGGCTCGCACACCATCCCCGTGTACGAGATCTACAAGGCCGGCGCCGAGCCGCACTGGGAGCCCGGCCTGAACCTGTTCGAGCAGCTCACCGGCGTGCCTGCGGTGGTCATCCCGCACTACGACAACGCCGAGGGCGGCCACCACGACACCCGCTTCTGCTACCTCGGCGAACCCCGGCTGGCCCACCTCGAACGCGAGCTCCCCGACGACACCGTGATCATCGGCGTCGACGAGCACACCGCCCTGGTCTGCGACCTCGACGCCCGCACCGCCACCGTCCTCGGCAACGGCACCGTCACCCTCCGCCGCCACGGCCGCAGCACCACCTACCCCACCGGCACCGTCCTCCCCCTCCCCACCGAAGAAAGGAAGGGCACCTTCTTAACGGAATACGTAGAGGAAGGGCACCTTCTTAACGCCGACGGCACGCTCGGCGCGGTCGGCCCGGAGGGCGGCGGGCGGGCGGGGATCGTGGTGAGGAGCGGCGGAGCGCCGGGTGTGGCGGCGACGCTGCGGGAAGCGGCGGACGAGGCCGAGGCACGTTTCTCCACGGCGCTGGCCGGACGCGACGCGGACGGCTGCGTCGCGGCGGTGCTGGAACTGGAGCAGGCGATCACCGACTGGGGTGCGGACACGCTCACCTCGGACTCCGGCGAGCACGCGCACGGCCTGCTCCGAGGCATGATCGTGCGGCTCGGCGCGCTCGCCGGCACCGCCGACCCGACCCCGTTGCTCACGCCGCTGGTGGAGGCGCTGATCGGGCTCCGGGAGAAGGCCCGCGAGCAGCGCGACTGGGCCGCAGCGGACCGGGTACGCGCCGCGCTGACCGCAGCCTCCGTCGAACTTCGCGACACCCCCGACGGCCCCGTCTGGCTCCATACCCCCTGACCCACGCCCAGCGCGGCGGGGAGGCACGCATGATCGCCGCTTCGTGTCGGAACGTGCAGTCCGGCCTCACTTTTCGACACGAGACAGCGATCAAGCCGAGGCCGTGAGCGCAAAACAGTGCCGACCCGCGGACTGCGGGTCGGCACTGTTTGGGAAGGGACTTTCAGGCGGGATTTTTCTGCTGTTTCACCTGGTCAAACGATCGCAGGCGGGTCAGGAGACGGCTCCCGCCGGAACCGCCGGAGAATCAGGCGGCGAGGCGGCGGGCCAGGTTGGTGTCGAGGGTGTTCATGAACTCCTCGGTGGTCTGCCACGGCGCGTCGCGCGAGATCAGCAGCGCGAGGTCCTTGGTCATCGCACCGCCCTCGACGGTCTCGATGATGACCTGCTCCAGCGTGTCCGCGAACGCGGTCACCTCCGGAGTGCCGTCCAGCTTGCCGCGGTGCGCGAGGCCCCGGGTCCAGGCGAAGATCGACGCGATCGGGTTGGTCGACGTCTTCTCACCCTTCTGCCACTGGCGGTAGTGCCGGGTGACGGTGCCGTGCGCCGCCTCGGCCTCGACGGTCTTGCCGTCGGGCGTCATCAGCACGGAGGTCATCAGGCCGAGCGAGCCGAAGCCCTGCGCCACGGTGTCGGACTGCACGTCACCGTCGTAGTTCTTGCAGGCCCAGACGAACCCGCCCTCCCACTTCATGGCCGCGGCGACCATGTCGTCGATGAGGCGGTGCTCGTAGGAGATGCCCGCGGCCTCGAAGTCGGCCTTGAACTCGGTCTCGAAGACCTCGGCGAAGATGTCCTTGAAGCGGCCGTCGTACGCCTTGAGGATGGTGTTCTTGGTCGACAGGTAGACCGGGTAGTTGCGGGCCAGGCCGTAACGCAGCGAGGCACGCGCGAAGTCGCGGATCGACTCGTCGAAGTTGTACATGCCCATGGCGACGCCGCCGTCGGGGAAGTCCGCGACGGTCAGCTCCATCGGCGCCGAGCCGTCGGCCGGCTGGTACGTGATGGTGACCTTGCCCGGGCCGGGGACCACGAAGTCGGTGGCCTTGTACTGGTCGCCGTGGGCGTGACGGCCGATGACGATCGGCTTGGTCCAGCCCGGCACCAGGCGCGGCACGTTGCTCATGATGATCGGCTCGCGGAACACGACGCCGCCGAGGATGTTGCGGATGGTGCCGTTCGGCGACTTCCACATCTTCTTCAGGCCGAACTCGGCGACGCGGGCCTCGTCCGGGGTGATGGTGGCGCACTTGACGCCCACGCCGTGCCGCTTGATGGCGTTGGCGGCGTCGATCGTCACCTGGTCGTCGGTGGCGTCGCGGTGCTCCATGCCCAGGTCGTAGTACTCCAGCTCCACGTCGAGGTAGGGCAGGATCAGCTGCTCCCGGATCTGCTTCCAGATGATCCGGGTCATCTCGTCGCCGTCGAGCTCGACGACCGGGTTGTTTACCTTGATCTTCGCCATCGCGCAGGCGCTCCTCTAACCTCTGGCGTCCGGCTGCAGAGGGCCGGGCGGCGGTCACGTTTAGCAGTACGAGCGTACTGCAGGATCGACCTGCCGCAACTGCCAGGGTCGGTGCCCCACGTCACGGAACCGCGCGAGTTGTACCGCACCATTACGCTGCCCGCCGTGACGACCGACAACCGGCACCCACTTCCGCCGGTGTCCTGCTCGCGACCGCGCAAATGGCCGTTCGCGGTGGCGCTGCTCCTGCACTGACCTGCCGCGCCGCGGCGCCCGGAGACCGGCCTCGCCGCGGCGCGGGAAGTCGTCAGCTCCAGTTGATCTCGCCGCGGCCGGCATCCTGCAGCGCGGCCCTGATCTGCGAGAACGGCTTGCTGCCCAGGAAACCCTTCGGGTTCATCGGGCTCGGGTGGCCGGCCTCCAGCACGACGTGCTGCGGGTTGCGCACCAGCGCGGCCTTCTTGCGGGCGTAGGACCCCCACAGTACGAAGACCACCCGGTAAGGCGAGTCGTTCACAGCCTTGATCGCGGCGTCGGTGAACGCCTCCCAGCCCTGGTTGGCGTGGCTGCCCGGTTTGACGCCCACCGTCAGCACGGCGTTGAGCATCAGCACGCCCTGGCTCGCCCAGCCGGTCAGGTCGCCGTTGCGCGGCGGCTCGACGCCCAGATCGTCCTTGAGCTCCTTGTACACATTGCGCAGGCTGGGCGGCACGGTCACGCCGGGACGCACGCTGAAGCTGAGGCCGTGCGCCTGGCCCGGCTTGAAGTACGGGTCCTGGCCGAGGACGAGCACCCGGGTGTGTGCGGGAGAGGTCAGCCGGAACGCCGTGAACAGGTCCTCGCGCGGCGGGTACACCGTCTCCGTGGCGTAGGCGTTCTCCACGAAGGAGGACAGCCGCGCCGTGGCGTCGAGGTCCAGGTGCGGCTTCATCACGTCGCGCCACTCAGCGGGCAGCAGGTCGAGCAGGTCCAATGCCATGCCGGACACCATAGTGCCCGTGTCCGACAACCGCGCGGCTCCGCCCCACCCCGGCGGTTTGCCCCGCCTGACCTGCGGGTATCCATCGTCGTGCAGACGTTCCTGCCCTATCCGGACTTCGCCGCCAGCGCCGCGGCGCTCGACCCGCTCCGGTTGGGCAAGCAGCGGGTGGAGACCATCCAGGTGTTACGCGGGCTCACCATGCCCGGGTACGGCTGGCGGCACCATCCCGCGGTGAAGATGTGGGCCGGGTACGAGGAGGCCCTGGTCCGCTACGGCCTGGAGACCTGCGCTGTCTGGTGCGCGGCGGGCCGGTCGGACACCTGCGCGGCGACGCTGGCCGCGGACCTGACCGCCGCCTGCGGGCTTTCGGCGGTACGCGACCAGAGCACGCTCGCCGCCACCGGCGACCTGCCCCCATGGCTCGGCGACGAGGCGTTCCATCTCAGTCATCGATCGGCGCTGCTGCGCAAGGACGACGTCTTCTACCGGCCGCTCTTCGGCGACGTCCCAGCCGACCTGCCCTATGTGTGGCCGACGTCCGATCGCCCGGCGACCTGCCTACCGTCGTGACGGATCGCTCCCCGCGCCTCAAAACCGACCGTTCCCGCAGGTCAGCGCCTGTCAGGTGTTAAGAAGGGCACCTTCTACAACGCATGGCGATGTGAAGGTGCCCTTCCTTTCGTCAGAGGCCGGCTACGTCGGACTGCTTGGCGCGGACGGCTGCGGCGGCCTCGTTGAGGCCGGCGAGCTCCGACTCGGTGAGGTCGGTGATGACGATCTTGCGGGCGCCGGTGGCACCGATCTCGGCCTCGACGCCCAGGTAGACGCCGGAGATGCCGTACTCGCCGTCGACCCAGGCGCAGACCGGCATGACCTCGCCGGAGTCCTCCGCCACGGCCTTGGCCATGCGGGCGGCGGCGGCCGACGGGGCGTAGTACGCCGAGCCGGTCTTCAGCAGCGCCACGACCTCGGCGCCGCCGTTGCGGGTGCGGGTGACCAGCTCCTCGATCTTGTCAGCGGGCAGCAGCTCGGACAGCGGCTTGCCGTCGACGGTGCAGCGCGAGGGCACCGGCACCATGGTGTCGCCGTGCGAGCCCAGGGTCAGCGTCTTCACCGAGCCGACCGGGACGTTCAGCTCCTCGGCGACGAAGTGCGTGAAACGGGCGGTGTCCAGCATGCCGGCCTGGCCGATGACCCGGTTCTTCGGGAACTGGGTGGCGATCTGGGCCAGCGCGGTCATCTCGTCGAGCGGGTTGGACACCACGATGACGACGGCGTTGGGCGCGTGCTTGGCGACCTGCTCGGCCACCCCACGGACGATCTTGGCGTTGACGCCGAGCAGGTCCATGCGGCTCATACCCGGCTTGCGCGGCAGGCCGGCGGTGATCACGACGATGTCGGAGCCGGCGATGGCCTCGTAGCCCGAGCCGTCGACACCCGTGGTGGCGCCGACGACCTTGGTCTCGAAGCCCTCGATGGAGCGGGACTGGTTGAGGTCCAGGGCGAGACCCTCGGGCTTGCCCTCGATGATGTCGGTCAGCACGACGGTCTCGAAGACGTCGTACTCGGCGAGCCGCTGCGCGGTGGTCGAGCCGTAGAAACCGGCGCCGACGACGGTGACCTTCTTGCCCATTGGCACATACTCCCTGCTGGCGGATGTCTGGTGGTGACCAGCACAGTCCTGTGACGAAGGTGTAACGATCCGCACCATAGTCCGCACCGTCTATCGACGGCCGGTCGGGTGCGGCGAGTGTGGGCTAGAGCGCCGACTCGGCCTTCTCGACCACGTTGGTGAGCAGCATGGCCCGGGTCATCGGCCCCACCCCGCCGGGGTTCGGCGATACGAACCCGGCCACGTCGAGGACGTCCGCGTGCACGTCTCCGACGATGTGCTTCTTGCCGTCCGGGCCCTCCATCCGCGACACGCCGACGTCGAGCACGGCCGCGCCGGGACGGACCAGGTCCGCGGTGATGATGCCGGGCACCCCCGCCGCGGCCACGACGATGTCGGCCCGGCGGGTGTGCGCGGCCAGATCCTTGGTGCCGGTATGGCAGAGGGTCACCGTGGCGTTCTCGGTGCGCCGGGTGAGCAGCAGTCCCAGCGGGCGGCCCACGGTGACGCCGCGGCCGACGACGCAGACCTCGGCGCCCGAGATCGGCACGTGGTAGCGGCGCAGCAGTTCGACGATGCCGCGCGGGGTGCACGGCAGCGGCGCGTGCACGCCCAGCACCAGCCGGCCGAGGTTGACCGGGTGCAGCCCGTCGGCGTCCTTGTCCGGATCGATCAGTTCCAGCACCCGCTGCTCGTTCAGGCCCTTGGGCAGCGGCAACTGGACGATGTAGCCGGTGCACGCCGGGTCGGCGTTGAGCTCGGCGACGGCGCGCTCCACATCGGCCTGGGTCGCGTCGGCGGGCAGGTCGCGGCGCAGCGAGGCGATGCCGACCTCGGCGCAGTCGCGGTGCTTGCCGTTGACGTACCACTGCGAGCCGGGGTCGTCGCCGACCAGCACCGTGCCCAGGCCAGGCGTGATGCCACGGGCGTGCAGGGCGGCCACCCGCGTTCGCAGATCCGCCTTGATCGCCGCCGCGGTCTCGGTGCCGTTGAGGATCGTCGCCGTCATGTCGTCGATCCTGCCATCACCACTTCGAACGTCTGAAACCAGGACATCCCGCGCCAAGGATCCGTCAGGAACCCGGCGAGCGTCCCCCATGATCGACCGACTTGCCGGGCGATGGGGCGTTTGCGCCGCGGCGATACGCCCGTTTGCCAGGCAAATCCGAGGATCATGGTGCGCTGGGGGCTAGCGACTGCGATGACCGCCGTCGATCATTTAGCCCTTTAGCTGCGGAACTAACTGTGGGTAACAGTGGGATAGATCACCACGTGGTCCTGGTTGCAGGATCTTCCAGCATCCGGGACGCCATATGGGATCAAACCGGGCGCTCGTGAGTCTCACTATGTGACCGGCGGCTATTGCCTCGGTCACGCTTCGAATCGGGCATACTGGCGTAGTTCCGCCCATATGGCAGGCGGCACTCTAATACCAGAGTAGGGACAGGATCCGCAAGCACTCTCCCCGTAGACTGTTGCGAATCTGCAACCCATGGGTTTGGTGCCGGGCCGAGCTTCGTCCTACCTTTGCCGGACGTTGCACTGCGTGACAACGGCTGGTCAGCCTGCCGTTGTGAGGTGCGACGTAGGAGATGAGGAGGCTCAATGCAGGTCCGTAGGCTCGCAGCCTGGGCTGCTCTCCCGCTCGCTGTCACTCTCGGCCTGTCGGCCTGTGGCAAGAGCGGTGGCAGCGACTCGGGTAGCGCCAACCCCAATGGTGTGGTTTCCATCGGCATCGCCGAACCACAGTTCCTTTCCCCCTCCAACACCTCGGAGACCAGTGGCTCCCAGGTGCTGGCCGCGCTGTTCGCGCCGCTGGTGGACTTCGACGAGGCCAACAAGCCGTTCGAGGTCGCCGCGCAGGAGATCAGCACCACCGACAACAAGACCTGGACGATCAAGCTGAAGGACGGCTGGACGTTCCACAACGGCGAGCCGGTCACCGCCGACAGCTACATCAACGCCTGGAACTACGCGGCGTACAGCCCGAACAAGCAGAACAACGCCTACTTCTTCGACAAGGTCGAGGGGTTCAAGGACGTCACCGCCGAGAACGCCGCCACCCCGAAGGCGACCACGCTGAGCGGTCTGAAGAAGGTCGACGAGAAGACCTTCACGGTGACCCTGGCCGCGCCGTTCAGCGAGTTCAAGTCGATGCTGGGCTACACGGCGTTCTACCCGCTGCCGAACGCGGCGTTCGAGGACCCCGCCGCCTCGCCGCTCGTGGTGAAGAAGGACTTCCAGGACGCCCCGATCGGCAACGGCGCGTTCAAGATCAAGGGCGCCTGGCAGCACGACGCCCAGGTCGAGGTCGAGAAGTACGACGCCTTCGCCGGCACCAAGCCGACCATCGGCGGCGCCGTCTTCAAGATCTACCAGAACAGCCAGGCCGAGTACGCCGACCTCCAGGCCAACAACCTGGACGTGGTGAAGCAGATCCCGACCGAGAGCCTGTCCACGGCCCCCGGCGACCTGGGTGACCGCTACCAGACCAGCCCGGCGTCGACCCTGCAGGTGCTGGCCTTCCCGACCTTCGACAAGCGTTTCGAGAAGCCCGAGGTCCGCAAGGCGATCTCCATGGCGATCGACCGCGAGGAGATCGCGAACAAGGTCTTCCAGGGTTCGCAGAAGGCTGCCTACTCCTTCGTCTCCCCGGTCGTCGCGGGCTACCGCGACAAGACCTGTGGCGCGGCGTGCGAGTTCAACCCGACCGAGGCCAAGAAGCAGTACGAGGCCAACGACGGGCCGAAGACGATCAACATCACGTACAACACCGACGGTGGCCACCAGCAGTGGGTCGACGCGACCTGCAACCAGCTGAAGGCCAACCTGGGCGTGGAGTGCGTCGGCACCCCCGAGCCGAAGTTCGCGGACCTGCTGACCAAGGCCAAGGCCAAGAAGGAAATCGGCATGTTCCGCATGGGCTGGGTCATGGACTACCCGTCCATGGAGAACTACCTCGGCCCGCTGTACTCGACCGGTGGTTCCTCGAACTACTACGGCTACAGCAAGCCCGAGTTCGACAACCTCCTGAAGGAGGGCTCGGCCGCGGCGACGCAGGACGAGGCGATCAAGAAGTACCAGGAGGCCGAGGACATCCTCGCGCAGGACATGCCGGTGCTTCCGCTGCGCTTCGGCCAGAACGTCTTCGGTCACTCGACCAACGTCAAGGACGTGCAGATGGACCTGTTCAACCGGGTCGACCTGAACAAGATCCAGATGGTCAGCTGACGCTGACGGTCGACTGACGGTGGTGGTGCCGGTCCCCTCGGGCCGGCACCACCACTTCGCCCAGACCCCCTCGCCGCCCGAGCCCCGGCTCGACACCGGCGCACCGCCACCACGTCGACCGCAGCGCCATGGTACGAAGAACACGGATATTTCGTACCAATCGGGCTGCCTGGTGAGAGAAGAATTCGACGATGTTCCGCTACCTAGTGCGGCGCTTCCTCCAGATGATCATGGTGTTCTTCGCCACCACGTTCATCGTCTACGCCCTGATGTACTGGACCGGAGGCGACCCCATCCAGGCACTGGCCGGCGAGAAGCCGGTCAACGACGTCCTGCGCGCACAGCTGACCAAGGAGTACGGGCTCGACCAGCCCTTCCTCGTCCGCTACTGGAACTACATAACCGATCTGCTACACGGTGACCTCGGCAACACGCTGGTCGGCCGCCCCATCAAGGACGTCCTGGCCGACGCCTGGCCCATCACGATCCAGCTCGCCGTCATCGCGATCGTCGTCACGATCCTCTTCGGCGTCACCGCCGGTGTGATCGCCGGCATCCGGCGCGGCAGCATCTTCGACAACACCACGCTGGTGCTGACCCTGATCGTGATCGGCATCCCCTCGGTGGTGCTGGCCCCGCTGGCGCAGTACCTCTTCACCATCCAGTGGAAGATCTTCCCGACCACCGCGGGCGGCGACGCCTCCCTGTGGGATCTGCTGCTGCCCGGCATCGTGCTCGGCTCGCTGTCGGTGGCCACCGCGATGCGGCTCACCCGTGCCTCGGTCAGCGAGAACCTGCGCGCCGACTTCGTGCGCACCGCCCGCTCCAAGGGCATGCCGGGCCGCCGCGTCATCGGCATCCACGTGCTGCGCAACTCCCTGATCCCGATCGTCACCTTCCTCGGTGTCGAGCTGGGCAGCCTGATGGCCGGCGCGATCGTCACCGAGGGCGTCTTCAACATCCCGGGCGTCGGTTACCAGCTCTCCAAGGCGCTGACGACCGAGGACACCCCTCTGATCATCGGCATCGTCAGCGTGCTGGTGGTCATCTTCCTGGTGGCCAACCTGATCGTCGACCTGCTCTACGCGGTGCTCGACCCGCGGATCCGGTACGAGTAAGAGGTTCCCTGACAATGAGTGACTTCGAATCCGTGGCCGCGACCGAGCTGCACACGGCCACCCCCGGACCGGCCGGCGATCCGAACGCGCCCGGCCAGCCGCACACCCTCGAGGTGTCCAAGCCACGCAGCGCCGGCGCGGACGCCTGGCGCGAGCTGCGCCGCCGGCCCCTGTTCTGGGTCGCACTGGTGATCACCGCGGTGGTGGCCCTGATGGCCGCCTGGCCGTCGCTGTTCACCTCCGGCGACCCGACCGCCTGCTCGCTGAGCAACCGGATGGGGCCGCCGTCCGGCACCGCCATCTTCGGCTACGACGTGCAGGGCTGCGACGTCTTCGCCAAGTCCGTGTACGGCACGAAGAACTCGCTGCTGGTCGGCCTCGGCGCGGCGCTGGTGGCGGGCCTGCTGGGCATGCTGTTCGGTGTCACCGGCGGTTACTTCGGCCGCTGGTGGGACGTGCTCGTCTCCCGCGTCATCGACATCGTGCTGGGCCTGCCGCTGCTGCTGGCCGCCATCGTGTTCATGAAGCGCGTCAGCAACGCCGGTGGCGGCCCGAACGTCCGCCTGATCGCTCTGATCGCGGTGCTCGGCCTGCTGGGCTGGACCACCGCGGCCCGGGTCATCCGGTCTTCGGTGATCACGGCGAAGCAGCAGGACTACGTGCACGCCGCGAGGATGCTGGGCGCGGGCAGCGGCCGGATCATGTGGCGGCACATCCTGCCGAACGCGCTCGCGCCGTTCATCGTGATCATCACGATGGCGCTGGGCTCGTTCATCGCCGCCGAGGCGACGCTGTCCTTCCTGGGCGTCGGCCTGCAGCCGCCGAGCCAGTCGTGGGGCATCGACATCTCCCACGCGCGCCTGTACATGCGGGAGAACTTCATCCCGCTGGCCGTGCCCTCGACGTTCCTCGCGCTGACCGTGCTCGCCTTCATCATCCTGGGCGACACGATCCGCGAAGCCTTCGACCCGAAGCTGCGGTGACCTCATGACCGACATCCACGTCAGCTCCCCTCCCACCGTCGGCGGCGGTCGCCACCTGCTCGAGGTGAAGGACCTGTTCGTCGAGTTCCACACCCGCGACGGCGTCGCCCGCGTGATCAACGGCGTGTCGTACCACCTCGACCCGGGCGAGACCCTGGCCGTGCTGGGCGAGTCCGGCTCCGGCAAGTCGGTGACCGCGCAGGCGATCATGGGCATCCTGGACATGCCGCCGGCGAAGATCCCCAGCGGCCAGATCCTCTACAAGGGCGAGAACCTGCTCGCCATGCCCGAGGAGAAGCGCCGGCAGGTGCGCGGCAAGGAGATCTCCATGATCTTCCAGGACGCGCTCTCCGCCCTCAACCCGGTCTTCCCGGTGGGCTGGCAGATCTCCGAGACGCTGCGCACCCGCGCCGGCATGTCGAAGAAGGACGCGCTCAACCGGGCGGTCGAGCTGATGGACCTGGTCAAGATCCCGGCCGCCAGGGCCCGGATCAGGGACTACCCCCACCAGTTCTCCGGCGGTATGCGCCAGCGCGTCATGATCGCGATGGCGCTGGCCATGGACCCCAAGGTCCTCATCGCGGACGAGCCGACCACCGCGCTCGACGTGACCGTGCAGGCCCAGATCATGGACCTGCTCGGTGACCTGCGCCGCGACCTCAACATGGGCCTGATCCTGATCACGCACGACCTGGGCGTGGTCGCCGACGTCGCGGACCGCATCGCGGTCATGTACGCGGGCCGCATCGTCGAGCACGCGGACGTGCGCAACGTCTACAAGCACCCGGCGCACCCCTACACCGAGGGCCTGCTCGACTCGATCCCGCGGCTCGACTCCAAGGGCACCGAGCTGGCCACCATCAAGGGCCTGCCGCCGAACCTGATGCGCCCGCCGACGGGCTGCGCGTTCCACCCGCGCTGCAAGTACGCCAAGGCGGTCTGCACCACCGAAACACCCCTCTCGCTGGACCTCGGCCACGGCCGGACCAGCGCGTGCCACTTCGCGAAGGAGATGCTCGATGGCACACTCCGCTGAGAACGTCGCGGGCGTGCGCCCGGCCGGCGAGCCGCTGCTGCGGGTCGAGAACCTGGTCAAGCACTTCCCGATCACCCAGGGCATCCTCTTCAAGAAGAAGGTCGGCGCGGTCAAGGCGGTCGACGGGGTCAGCTTCGAGCTGCACCGCGGCGAGACACTGGGCATCGTCGGCGAGTCCGGCTGCGGCAAGTCGACGCTGGCCAAGCTGCTGATGCGGCTGGAGACGCCGACCGCGGGCCGGGCCATGCTCAAGGGCAAGGACATCTTCAAGGTGTCCGGCTCCGAGCTGCGCCGCATGCGCCGCAACATCCAGATGGTGATGCAGGACCCGTACACCTCGCTGAACCCGCGGATGACCGTCGGCGACATCATCGGCGAGCCGTACGAGATCCACACCGAGGTGGCGCCGAAGGGCGACCGCCAGCGCCGGGTGCAGGAGCTGCTGGAGCTCGTGGGCCTCAACCCCGAGCACATCAACCGCTACCCGCACCAGTTCTCCGGCGGCCAGCGCCAGCGCATCGGCATCGCCCGCGCGCTGGCCCTCAAGCCCGAGATCATCGTCTGCGACGAGCCGGTGTCCGCGCTGGACGTGTCGATCCAGGCCCAGGTCATCAACCTGCTGGAGAAGCTGCAGGGCGAGCTGAACCTGTCCTACATCTTCATCGCGCACGACCTGTCCGTGGTGCGGCACATCTCCGACCGGGTCGGCGTGATGTACCTCGGCAAGATGGTCGAGGTCGGCACCGACGCGGAGATCTACGAGCGGCCGACGCACCCGTACACCCAGGCGCTGCTGTCCGCGGTGCCGGTGCCGGACCCGGACGCCCGCGCGCACCGCGACGTCATCCGGCTCGTCGGCGACGTGCCGTCCCCGGCCAACCCGCCGTCGGGCTGCCGGTTCCGCACCCGGTGCTGGAAGGCGCAGGAGCGCTGCTCGGTGGAGGAGCCGCTGCTCATCCGCCGCGGCGTCGACCCGCACCCGAGCGCGTGCCACTTCGCCGAGCTGCGCCAGGTAGTCGGCTGACGCCAGCCCACCCCCGCAAGGGCTAAAGCGAAGGAAGGGCACCTTCTTAACGGACGTCCGTTAAGAAGGTGCCCTTCCTTCGTCTTTGTCAGTGGGCGAAGTGGCGGGACCCCGTGAGGTAGAGGGTGATCCCGGCGGCCTTCGCCGCGGCGATGACCTCCTCGTCGCGGATCGAGCCGCCCGGCTGCACCACCGCGGTCACCCCCGCGTCCAGCAGGATCTGCAGCCCGTCGGCGAACGGGAAGAACGCGTCCGAGGCGGCCACCGAGCCGCGGGCCCGGTCACCGGCCCGGGAGACCGCCAGGCGGCACGAGTCGACCCGGTTGACCTGGCCCATGCCCACGCCCACGCTTGCCCCGTCCTTGGCCAGCAGGATCGCGTTGGACTTGACGGCCCGGATCGCACCCCAGGCGAACTCCAGGTCGTCGAGCTGCTCCGCCGAAGCGGGCTCGCCCGTGGCCAGCCGCCAGTTGGCCGCGTCGTCGCCGGGCGCGCCGAAGTCGTCGCGGGTCTGCACCAGCATGCCGCCGGACACCTGCCGCAGTTCGACCTTGTTCGGCCGGAACGGCGGGGCGAGCAGCACGCGCAGGTTCTTCTTCGCGGTCAGGATCTCCACGGCCTCGTCCGCGTACGCGGGAGCCACCACGACCTCGGTGAAGATCTCCGCGATCTGCTTGGCCAGCTCCGCGGTCACCTCACTGTTGACCGCGATGATGCCGCCGTACGCCGAGACCGGGTCGCACGCGTGGGCCTTGGCGTGCGCGTCGGCGGCCGACACCGCGGACACCGCGATGCCGCACGGGTTGGCGTGCTTGATCACCGCGACGGCGTGCACGCCCTCGAAGTCGTGCACGGTGCGCCAGGCGGCGTCGGCGTCGATGTAGTTGTTGTAGGACATCTCCTTGCCGCCGAGCTGCTGCGCGCGGGCCAGGCCGGGCGCGGCGGCGGGGTCGATGTACAGCGCCGCCGCCTGGTGCGGGTTCTCGCCGTAGCGCAGCACGTTGGTGCGCCACACGCCGAGACCGGCGTACTCGGGCCAGTGGAACGCGTCGGCCGCGGCCGGCTCGGCGGGCGCCAGCTCCTGGGCGCACCAGTTCGCCACCGCGATGTCGTAGTCGGCGATGTCGGCGAAGGCGCGGGCCGCCAGCGCCCGGCGCTCGGCCGGCGAGAAACCGCCGGACTCCAGCGCCGCGGCGATCAGGTGGTAGTCGGCCGGCGAGGTGACCACCGCGACGTTGGCGTGGTTCTTGGCCGCCGCGCGCACCATGGCCGGGCCACCGATGTCGATCTTCTCGATGCACTCGTCCATGGACGCGCCGGAGGCCACCGTCTCGGTGAACGGGTACAGGTTGGACACCAGCAGGTCGAACGGCTCGATGTCGAGCTCGGTGAGCTGCGCACGGTGCGTGTCGAGGCGTACGTCGGCCAGCAGGCCCGCGTGCACCCGCGGGTGCAGCGTCTTGACCCGCCCGTCCAGGGTCTCCGGGAAGCCGGTGAGCTCCTCGACCCGGGTGACCGGCGAGCCGCTGGTCTCGATCTGCTGCGCCGTGCTGCCGGTCGAGACGATCTCGACACCGTGCCGCCGCAGCGTCGCGGCGAGGGCCTCCAGCCCGGTCTTGTCCCACACGCTGATCAGCGCGCGTCGAATGGGCTTGCGCTCACCCGTGGTCATGCCTTCTCCTCGCTCCGCTCGTCGAAGGCATGGGCCACCAGCCTGATGATTCGCTCGCCAGGCTCGCTCATGCCTTCTCCTCGCTACGTTCAGGGCCGGCCTGAGCCGCCGACCCCGTGGTCCGCTCGCCGCACGCTGTCGCGTTCCATTCCCCGCCGATCCCGGCACGGGAACAGGGCCGTTCAGCCGACGATCACTTTCCTGCCGTTGACGGTCCAGCCGTGGCGCGCCATCCGGCCGATGTACTCGACCAGCTGCCCGCGCTCGGCGTCCTTGATGCGCTCGGAGAGGGTGTCCTCGGTGTCGTCGTCGAGCACCGGCACCGCGACCTGCGCGATGATCGGCCCGGTGTCCACGCCGCCGTCCACGAAGTGCAGCGTCGCCCCGGCCAGTTTCACGCCGTACTCGACGGCGTCGCGCGGGCCGTGCATGCCCGGGAAGGCCGGCAGCAGCGCGTTGTGGGTGTTGACATAACGTCCGCCGAACCGGTCCAGGAACGCCTTGCCCACCAGCTTGAGGAAGCCCGCGCCGATCACGAGGTCGGGCTGGTGCGCCGCGGTCAGGTCGGTGAACGTTTCGTCCCACTCCTGGCGGGTGGCGAAGTCCGGGACCCGGGCGACGAAGGTGGGCACTCCCGCAGCCTGCGCGCGGGTCAGGCCCGCGATGCCGGCGCGGTCCGCGCCGACGCCGACGACGGCCGCCCCGTACGCGGGGTCGGCGCAGGCATCGAGCAGGGCTTGGAGATTGGTACCGGAACCGGAGACCAGGACGACGAGGCGAGCGGTCACCTCTGCACCCTATCGGGCAGCCGAGGCGCTGCTCGCGTCGGGTGTGGGGCGCACTTACGGCGTTTTGCCCGACAAACCCGCAAATAAAGTAGATATTGGGCGAAGAACTGCATTCCAGAACGTGTCGACCCCGCCCGGCCAGCCGGGCGCCGTCACCCCGCACGCTCTGCCGAACGCGAGGAGCCGATCTTGACGCAACCGCCGAAGCCACCGGAGACGCCGGAGGAGCCGCCGTCCTGGCCGCCGCAGCCGCCGCGCGAGGACCAGCCGCCTGCCCCGCCCTCGCCGGATGTGCCGCCGCCACCGAGCGAGCCGGTTCCCGCACCCCCCGAGGGCGCCACGTGGCGTCCCGAACCGGTCTCCCCGGCCGCCGGGCCGGAGCCGCCGTCCGCGAGCCCGGCGTCCGCACCGGAGCCGCCGTCCGCGCCGGAGCCCGCCGCGCCGACGACGGGCTCCCCCGGCACCGCCGGGGGCGTCTGGCCGGAGCCGCCGGGCAGCGTGGACAACCCGTTCAACCCGCCGCCCGCGCCGGAGTTCGGGCCGCCGGCCGCCATGAGCGACCCGACCGCGCCGACACCGCCGACGCCACCCACGCCGCCGACGCCGCCCACCCCGCCGGGACCGCCGCCACCGATGCCGCCGGTGCCGCCACCGCCGTCGATCGGGGCGAGCACGCCCACGCCGCCGGGCTGGCCCGAGCCCGCAGAGCAGCCGTTCCCGGCGCCCACCCCGCCTCCCCCGGTGGCCGATCCCTACGGCTCGGGCGGCGGAACGGTGTACAGCTCAGGGGGCACCCCGCTGCCGCCGCCACCGCCGCCACCGCCACCGCCCTCGATCGGAGGGCCGCCGCCACCACCACCGCCACTGGGTCCCGCCCAGGGCACCGTCTATCAGAAGGCGGGCGGGCAGAACAACCTGTTCGGTTGGATCGCGCTGGCCTGCGGCATCATCGGCACCGGGTGCTGCTGCTGCCCCTGGATCAACGGTGCCCCGTTCATCGGCGGCATTCCGGCGGTCATTCTCGGCGCCATGCACCTCAACAAGGTGAAGAAGGGCGCGGCCTCGATGTCGTGGCTCGGCTGGGTCGCCATCGCGCTCGGCGTCATCGCCATGATCGCCGCGATCTGCGGTATCGCGACCGGATGGCAGGACCGCATCTACGACCAGTACCAGCAGTTCAACTGATCACTTGTGTCGACTGGTGGGACAGCTGATATCAGCTGTCCCACCAGTCACATCCGTCACAGCTTGCCATTAGACTCCGCACGTTTGGCAACGGCTCACTCCGAGCCACCACCCCGACACCCCTGGAGTCTCCATGACCTACGGTTCCCAGCAGCCGCAGCCGCAGATCGACAACAATCTGACGATGTCGATCGTCTCGATCTTCCTGTTCTGGCCGCTGGCCATCCCGGCCATCATCAACGCCAACAAGGTCAACCCGCTGCTGCAGGCGGGCGACTACGCGGGCGCCCAGGCTGCCGCGGCCGAGTCCAAGAAGTGGTCGAAGCTCGCCCTCATCATCGGCGGCATCGGCTGGGCCCTCGGCTGCATCTGCTGCGGCCTGCAGGTCTTCGTGCTCAGCGCCAACGGCGCTGCGGGCATGTGATCAGCCGTCACTGCACCAGCTGACGGGCGGTCCGCACGGCGGGCCGCCCGTCGGTCTCTTTCCGCAGACCGCGCACCGCCCAGAACCCGGCGACCCCGAGCAGGCCGCCCAGCGCCACCACCAGCGCCGCCATCGCCGCGACCTGCCAGACCACCGGTCCGGTGCGCACCGGGCCGGCCACCGGCAGCACCCCGCCCGATGCGTACGCGGCCGCGGCCAGCAGCGCTCCGGCCACCACTCCGGCGGTCAGCGCCGAGCCGCACATCCGCAGCCATCGCGGCTGGGGCGTGAGCACGTCGCCGAGGCGGGAGCGGCGCGGCCGCAGCCGCCGCCGCGCCATCAGCACCGCCGCGGCCACGCCGCCGAGCAGCGGCAGCACCGTGAGCAGCCACCCCAGGCCCCGTAGCGGGCCGGTCGGCACCCCGGCGAACACCGGCAGGTGGGTCAGCGGCAGGGTGCCCGCGGCGAACCCCGGGCCCAGCAGGTAGGACGCCGCCCAGACGGCGAAGTTCGGCCCGTACACGAGGCTCAGCAGGGTGAGCCCGGCCTGGCCGAGCACCCCGGTGGAGAACCCGGCGAGGTCGTGGGTGGCCTGCGCGCCGTTCATCGCCACCGCGAGGCCCACCGCGCCCGCGCCGACCGCCAGCACCAGCAGCGCGGCGACCACGCCGGCCCGTACGCCGTCGCGCAGCAGCACCGGCGTCTGCCGGGCCAGCCGGCGCAGCACCCCGCCGCTGCGCAGCACCCCGATGGCGCCCGCCACCGCGCCCAGCACCACGAAGTGCAGTCCGGCCCGCCACGGGGTCACGAACAGTCCCGGCCCGTCGGCCAGCGCCGCGGCGAGCACACCGAAGCAGCCGTACACCGCGGCCACCGCCAGTGTGCCCAGCACCGCGTGCCGGATCGACCCGCTGCCCTGGGCTCCCATCGCCCGGGTCGTGTGCACCCCGGCCCGGTTGACCCGCCACAGCGCGAACGCGGTGAGCGCGAGCGGCGCCAGTTCCATCGTGCCCAGCTGCCCATTGACCGGCACGGTGATCGGCACGCCGTGGCCGAGCAGCCAAGCGGCCAGCACCAGGCGCAGCGAGAGCCCCCAGTCCACGGCTCCCTCGGCGGCCCGCGCGGCCACTGTCAGCAGCATCAGCGGCCCGAGCACCAGCAGCGCCGCCCAGCCCGTGTTGACCAGCGCCGCCACCGGCAGCGGCGCGCCCCGCGGGCGCAGCATGCCCGCCGGGCGGCCGCGCGGCAGCAGCACGGTCTCCATGGTGGCGATCTCGTCGTCCAGCGGCTCCCGTGGCACAGGGCGGCCGACGTCGATTTTGACCGTCTCCCGCGCCGCCAGCTGCGCCAGATCGATCTTGACGGTGTCCCGGGTGGCCAGCGCCCCGTCGTCAGCGAACCCGCCGGTGTCCGGTTCGGCCTCGACGGAGGCGGCGGCACGGTCCGGATCGGGTTCGACGGCGGGAGGGGGCCCGTCCGGTGCGGTGGTGTCGACGCCGGGGCTCGCGCCGGTGTCCGGTTCGGCCGCGCCGCCGGGCGTGTCGCCGCGCGCCGCCGCCGGTGCGGCGGCATCGCGTTCGGACGGGTTCGAGCCGGGTTCGCGGGTGTCCGGTACAGCGGGACGCGGACCGTCCGAGGGCGACCGCGAGTATGCGTCCAAACTCTCGCCGGGCGCAGCGCGCCGCAGCTCAGGCTGCACGCCGAGGGACTCACCTTGCTCCGTCATCAGGCGCTACCTAACCACAAACGAGCCGGGTTGACTATGAACCCTACCCCGTGGCCATTTCGACCCGATATGCGAGTTAGGAGGGATACGCTGCGAACAAGGTCGTTCATCGAGGAGGCTTGTCGTGACCTACACACCGCCACCGCCGTCAGTGCCGCCGCCGCCTCCACCGCCGCCGGTGCCGCCACCGCCACCGGGCCCGCCGCCTTACGGGACGCCGTCGGGCATGCCGTCGAAGGGCGGCGACCGGGTGACCCTGTACGGCGTGCTCGGCATCGTGCTCGGCCTGTGCTGCTGCGGCATCATCGGCCTGGTCCTGGGCTGGCTGTCGGTGCAGGAGGCGAAGAAGGTCGGCAAGAAACCGACGCTGGGTTACATCGCGATGGCCGTCGGTGTCATCGGCATCATCTGGAACATCATCTACGGCATCCGCTACTCCAGCGGCGGGATGAAGTTCAACTGAACTAGTCGGGATAGGGGAAACCCATGACGAACGACCCGCTGCCGCCATATGAGCCGCCGCCACCGGTGACCCCTCCACCGGCGCCACCGCCGCTCAACCCGCCGCCACCGCCGCCGCCGGTGCCGCCACCACCACCGCCGTACGGCGCGACGCCGCCGCCGGGCGGCGGCAAGGACATGCCGCTGATCTACGGCATCATCGGCATCGTCACCGCCGTGTTCTGCTGCGCGCCGCTGGGCATCCTGTTCGGCTGGCTGTCCATGAAGGAGGCCCGGGAGCGGGGCGTGGACCAGACGCTGGGCAAGGTCGCCTTCTGGCTCGGCATCGCGTTCACCGCACTGGCGGTGATCGGCGTGATCCTGGCCTGCGTCGCGGGCGCGTTCAGCGGGAGCATGTCCAACCACCGCGGCTACTGACCGAAAAGCACGGTGGGCGTCCTCCCCGATCGGGAGGACGCCCACCGTTTCACGTGCGTACGGCGTCAGCGGCCGGACATGACCTCACGCATCAGGCGCGCGGTCTCCGACGGCGTCTTGCCGACCTTGACCCCGGCCGCCTCCAGTGCCGCCTTCTTGGCGTCGGCGGTGCCGGACGAGCCCGAGATGATCGCGCCCGCGTGGCCCATGGTCTTGCCGGGCGGGGCGGTGAAGCCGGCGATGTAACCGACGACCGGCTTGGTCACGTGCGCCTTGATGAACTCGGCCGCCCGCTCCTCGGCGTCGCCGCCGATCTCACCGATCATGACGATGGCCTCGGTCTCCGGGTCGTCCTGGAAGGCCGCGAGCGCGTCGATGTGGGTGGTGCCGATGATCGGGTCGCCGCCGATGCCCACCGCGGTCGAGAAGCCGATGTCCCGCAGCTCGTACATGAGCTGGTAGGTCAGCGTGCCGGACTTCGACACCAGGCCGATGCGGCCGGAGCCGGAGATGTCGGCCGGGATGATGCCCGCGTTGCTGGCGCCCGGGGACGCGACGCCGGGGCAGTTCGGGCCGATGATCCGGGTCTTGTTGCCGGTCTCGACCGCGTGCGCCCAGAAGGCGGCGGTGTCGTGCACCGGCACGCCCTCGGTGATCACGACGGCCAGGCCGATGCCCGCGTCGATCGCCTCGACGACGGCGTCCTTGGTGAACGCCGGCGGCACGAAGATGACGGTGACGTCCGCGCCGGTCTCCTTCATGGCGTCGGCGACCGAGCCGAACACCGGCACCGCGGTGCCGTCGAAGTCGACCGAGGTGCCCGCCTTGCGGGGGTTCACGCCACCCACGATCTGGGTGCCCGCGGCCAGCATGCGACGGGTGTGCTTGGAGCCCTCGGAACCGGTCATGCCCTGGACGATGACCTTGGAGTCCTTGGTGAGCCAGATAGCCATGTCAGTTCACTTCCCCGCTGCGGCGAGCTCGGCGGCACGCTTGGCCGCGCCGTCCATGGTGTCCACCCGCTGCACGAGCGGGTTGTTCGCGCTGTCGAGGATCGCGCGACCGGCCTCGGCGTTGTTGCCGTCGAGGCGTACGACCAGCGGCTTCGTCACGGTCTCGCCGCGGCTCTCCAGCATGGCCAGCGCCTGCACGATGCCGTTGGCGACCGCGTCGCACGCGGTGATGCCGCCGAAGACGTTGACGAACACGCTCTTGACCGCGGGGTCCGACAGCACGATCTCCAGACCGTTCGCCATGACCTCCGCGGACGCGCCGCCGCCGATGTCGAGGAAGTTCGCGGGCTTGACCCCGCCGAACTCCTCACCGGCGTACGCGACCACGTCGAGCGTGGACATGACCAGGCCCGCGCCGTTGCCGATGATGCCGACCTCGCCGTCGAGCTTGACGTAGTTGAGGTCCTTGGCCTTGGCGGCCTGCTCCAGCGGGTCGACCGCGGCCTTGTCCTCCAGCGCCTCGTGATCGGCGTGGCGGAAGCCGGCGTTCTCGTCCAGCGTCACCTTCGCGTCCAGGCACAGCACCTTGCCGGAGCTGATCTTGGCGAGCGGGTTGACCTCGACCAGGGTCGCGTCCTCGGCCCGGAAGGTCTGCCACAGCTTGATCGCGATGTCCACGACCTGGTCGGCAACCTCGGCCGGGAAGTGGCCGGCGGTGACGATCTCACGCGCCAGCGCCTCGTCGACACCGCGGTTGGCGTCGATCGCGATCTTCGCGACCTTCTCCGGGGCCTCCTCGGCGACGGTCTCGATCTCCATGCCGCCGGCGACGCTGGCGATGCACAGGAAGGTGCGGTTCGCCCGGTCCAGCAGGTAGGAGAAGTAGTACTCCTCGACGATGTCGGCGGTCTCGGCCAGCATCACCTTGTGGACCGTGTGGCCCTTGATGTCCATGCCAAGGATGTCGTTCGCGCGGTCGTACGCCTCGGTCGCGTCGGCGGCAAGCTTCACGCCACCGGCCTTGCCGCGGCCACCGACCTTCACCTGCGCCTTGACGACGACCCGGCCGCCCAGGCGCTCGGCGATGGCGCGGGCCTCCTCAGGGGTCTCGGCGACGCCACCGGCGAGCACGGGCAGGCCGTGCTTCTCGAAGACATCGCGCCCCTGGTACTCGTACAGGTCCACCGATACCTCTTCGTTGTCCAGCCCATGGCGTCGCGGGCTGGACGCCCGCTGCGACGCGTAGGGACCATTGCCCATCCTCCGCTGGCTGGGCCTTCCGCGCAGCCTAACGGTCGGTCAGCACAACGTATCGGCACGACCGCCCGGTGTGCCCAACTGCACACCGGGCGAGCGTGCCCGGACTCAGGCGGACATCTCCACCGGCACCCGGCCGCCGGCCTGGTACCGCAGCGCCGCCAGGAGTTCGGCCGGGGTGCCGGGAGCCGCGGCGATCGGCACGTGGATGTTGGTCCCCAGCTTCTTCATCCTGCGCTTCTGCGCGACGGCGGCACCGGCCCGGTTGCCCGCGTCGCCCCGCTGGTTGAGGTTGAACTGCGGCTCGATACGGGTGTCACGGGGCTTCACACAGAGCTGCGGGCCGTGCCACTGGCGGACGTAGATCGACTCGACGTCCGCCCACGGCAGGTGCAGCACCCGCGCCTTGTCCAGGAACGGCCGGACGTACACGCCGTGCGCGTCGGCCGCGAGCTGCAGCTGGCGCTGCTGCCGGAGCACGGAGACGGGCAGTGCCACCGCGAGGCCCACGGCGAGCAGCAGCGCACCCGCGCCCAGCAGTCCGCCGTTCATGTCGCCGTACCGGTTGCTGTGCACGGTCTCGCCGGGGTTCATCAGCAGGTAGCCGGCGGCGGGCAGGAGCATCAGCGCCACCAGCACGACCAGCACCACCTCCCCGCGGCGGTGGGTGAACACGTGCCGGCTGACGCCGGAGAGCCGCACCGTGACCGGCAGGTCTGTCGGAACGATCTGCCGCAGTGTCGGGACGGTGGCGGGGACGGGCGTGCCCGCCAGGTTGTCAGGGCTGGTCATGGCGCGTGAACCTAGCAGCCCGTCACTCTTCTCGGTGACCCCGCGAAAGGCCGTAACCCCGGCCGCGGGCCATCGTTGAGTCTGATGTCAGAGAGCTGAGGCCGGAACGGCTGAGGCAGGATGACACAAACGGCCGATGCCCTGTCGGTCGAGGGGTGGCGGCGGGGCATCGTGCATAGAGGAGCCGGACGTGTGAGGGGTGCGTCCGGCTCCTCCCTTTTTGCGTTTCCGTGAGTCGTCCGGAGCGCGCACGCACCCCCGGGCCGGTCCGGCGCGGGGGTGCGGGATGTTCCCAAAGAATATGAGGTCAGGCAGGCTGCGCGGTCGCCACGTTGGCCCGCACCCAGTCCACGATGGCATGGGTGGTCGCCCCGGGCGTGAACACCTTGGCCACACCCAGCCGCTCCAGCTCGGGGATGTCCGCGTCGGGGATGATGCCGCCGCCGAACACCACCATGTCGCCGGCGCCGCGCTCGCGCAGCAGTTCGACCACGCGCGGGAAGAGGGTCATGTGTGCGCCGGACAGCACGGACAGGCCGACCGCGTCGGCGTCCTCCTGGATCGCGGTTTCCACGATCTGCTCCGCGGTCTGGTGCAGGCCGGTGTAGATGACCTCCATACCCGCGTCGCGCAGGGCTCTGGCCACCACCTTCGCGCCACGGTCGTGCCCGTCGAGCCCAGGCTTGGCGACGACCACGCGAATACGAGTGCCCATCAGTGCTCACCTCTCCGCCGTACTGACCTTAACGAACGGTAACCCACTCGCCGGCGGTCACCGCCAGCGGTCCAGCGGTCTCTGTACGCGACACCTATATATACGCGCTGCCCCGCGCGTCGCTACTCTCCGTAGGTATCGCATTTACGGACAAATAATGGCGCTATCGGGCAACTCGGGCCGGACAGTCGCACTCATAGCGAGAAGATGGCGGACAGGAGCTTGTGCCTACCCCTACGGGTTGGTTAAGTTGTGCCGCAGTGCCAACCAGAAACACCGGTTGCCAACCAAAGAGTGCCATCCAAAAGTGGGTGACAGAGCGTCGCAGTTCCGGCGGCGCCACCGATGACGGAGGCTGTACGTGCAATACAGGCCAACACTGTTACGGGAGGGCGACCGCTACCGCGGCCGCCGACGGGCTCCCGCCCCGCCCCGCAGCAGATACCTAGCTGTAGTCACGACCGCTTTCGTAGGCGCAGGGGTTGTCGCCTTCGGCGCCGGAGCCGGCATCCAGGACGCGAAGACCGACGCACTCGTCGGGGACACTTCCGCCTCAGAACTCAGCAGCGCCCGCCTCGAGGCCGCCGAACGCGCAGGCCGTGGCGAGGACCGCTCGCTCAGCACCTCGATCGCCCAGTCCCCGAACGCCTGGGTGCTGCCGGCCCACGACTACCGCCTGACCTCCCTGTTCGGTCAGCGCTGGGGCAAGGCGCACAAGGGCGTCGACATCGCCGTGGACGAGGGCACCCCCGTCGCCGCGATGCACGAGGGCATCATCGTGCTGGCCGGCTGGAACGGCGGCTACGGCAACCAGGTGATCATCGACCACGGCAACGGCCTGAAGACCACATACGGCCACAACAGCAGCGTCCGGGTCAAGGCAGGCCAGCGGGTCAAGGCGGGCGACATCATCGCCATCTCCGGCAGCACCGGCCACTCCACCGGCCCGCACATCCACCTCGAGATCCACGTGAACGACGTGGCGGTGAACCCCCTCGCGTGGTTCAAGTCGCACGGTGTCGACCTCGAGTTGGAGATCGAACAGGCCTACGACGGCTCGGTGAGCTGATTTTCCTCCACAAAGCCGCCCGGTATCGCAAGATCCGGGCGGCTTTGTCGTGTTCAGCCACCCCAGGAGGTGGCCCCGGTCACCGAAATCCAGTGGCGCGGATCACTCGACCCTGACGGGACTCAGGGTAGGCCCGGGTACGTAAAGAGGACATAACTCCCGCGTGCTACCTGCCGGAGTGTCCGATTCGCCCGATGACCGGGCTAGCCAAAGCGGGTCTGACCAGGCAACATAGCTCGAGCCCGTGTCAACGTAGACCCGGAGGTTCCCACCTCATGCAAGGCAGCAGTACCGAACTCCTCAAGGCAGCCCGCGCCAAGTACGACGTGGTCAGTGACAAGATCCGAAGCGGCCTCAGCGGCCGCTCGCGTCATGTCGTGGCCATCGCGGCACTGGCCGGCATCGCGTCTGTAGGCCTGGTCGCAGCCAACATCGACAACGGACCCACCGAGGTCACCCCCGTGGCGGCGACGTCCACGGTCAGCCGTGAGGCCGCGGCCGAACGCGCCGACCGCGCGGCGCGCACCACGGCGAAGACTCAGGTCGCCGCGCCCAAGGCGGCGCCGAAGGCCGCGCCCAAGGCGGTCACACCCAAGGCGGCCCAGCCCGCCGAGAGCAAGGCGAAGGCCGGCACCTCGGTGCCCAAGGCCAAGGCCGCCGCTCCGGTCGAGGCCCGCCCCACCTGGGGCAGCCCCATGCCGGGCGCTCAGGTCACCTCCTGCTTCGGTCAGCGCTGGGGCGTCCTGCACGCCGGCGTCGACCTCGCCGAGCCCGCCGGCACGCCGATCCGCGCGGTCGGTCCCGGCACCGTGTTCAGCAACGGCTGGGCCTTCAGCGGCTACGGCATCTCCGTGGTCGTCGACCACGGCGACGGCTACTTCACCCACTACGCCCACATGAGCCGCGACGCGGTGCAGGTCGGCCAGAAGGTGAAGGCCGGCGACCTGCTCGGCTACGAGGGCTCCACCGGCGACTCCACCGGCCCCCACCTGCACTTCGAGGTGCACAAGGGCATGTGGAACCAGATCGAGCCGAGCGCGTGGCTGAAGGCCCGCGGCGTGCCGATCAGCTGCTGAGCCCGCTCCCCTCAGGTCACCCATCCCGGACGCCGGTGTGCGCCACCCGCGCACACCGCGTCCCCCAGCGAAAACCCCTTCCCCCCGAATACGTGTGGCCCGGATCTCACGATCCGGGCCACACGTGTCTCCGCGCTCAGGCGGACGAAGGATGCATGATCGCTGTTTCGGGTCCAGAAGTGCAGTCCCACCCCACGATCTGACCAGAAACAGCGATCTTCGCCCCGCCCGACGGCGCGGCTTCAGATCTTCTCGAGCGGGGCGTGGCGCAGCACCAGCCAGAGCACCTGGTCGCCGAAGTCGACCTGCACCTGGGCCCGCGCTCCCGCGCCCTGCACCGCGAGCACCCGGCCCAGGCCGTAGCGCTGGTGGTTGACCCGGTCACCGGCCGACAGCGACGGCGCCGCGGCCAGGTCGCTCGCGGTGGCCAGCTTGCTCGGATCGATGCCGATCCTGCTGGCGAGCGCCGCCGCGCGCGCAGTGCCGCCCACGAAGGTGCCGCTCCCCCGCTCCTGCGCCCGCTCCCGGCCGCCGATGCCGCCGCCCCGAGAGCCCCAGGAGGTGTACGCCCCCTCGGTGCGCTTCCAGTCGAGCAGCTCGGGCGGCAGTTCCTCGAGGAAGCGCGACGCCGGGTTGTACTGCGGCTGCCCCCACGCCGAGCGGGTCACCGCCCGGGACAGGTAGAGCCGGCGGCGGGCGCGGGTGATGCCGACATAGGCCAGCCGCCGCTCCTCCTCCAGCTCCTTGACCTCGCCCAGCGACCGCAGGTGCGGGAAGACCCCGTCCTCCAGGCCGGTGAGGAAGACCACGGGGAACTCCAGGCCCTTGGCGGTGTGCAGGGTCATCAGCGTGACCACGCCCAGGTGCTCCGGATCGTCCGAGGGCACCTGGTCGGCGTCGGCCACCAGCGCGACCTGCTCCAGGAAGCCGGCCAGGGTGGGCGTCTCGTCGGCCGCGGCGGTGCGCTCGGCGTACTCCCGGGCCACGCTGACGAGTTCCTGCAGGTTCTCGACCCTGCCCTCGTCCTGCGGGTCCAGGCTCTCCTCCAGCTCCGACAGCAGGCCGGACTCGGTCAGCAGCAGCTCCAGCACCTGCTCCGGCGGAGCGGTGCGGGCCAGCTCACGCGCGGAGTCCATCATCGCCAGGAACTCGCCGATCGAGTTGACCGCCCGGGTCGAGATGCCCGGCGCCTCGGCGGCCCGGCGCAGCGCGGCGCCGAAGGAGACCCGATCGCGCGCCGCCAGCGCCTCCACCACGGCCTCGGCACGGTCGCCGAGACCCCGCTTGGGGGTGTTGATGATGCGGCGCATGCTGACCGTGTCGTCTTCGTTGGACACCGCCCGCAGGTAGGCCAGCGCGTCGCGGACCTCCTTGCGCTCGTAGAAGCGCACCCCGCCGACGACCTTGTAGGGCAGGCCGAGCCGGATGAAGATGTCCTCGAAGACGCGGGACTGCGCGTTGGTGCGGTAGAACACCGCGACGTCGCCGGGCCGGGCCGACTCGGCGTCGGTGAGCCGGTCGATCTCGCGGGCCACCCAGTCGGCCTCGGCATGCTCGTTGTCCGCGACGTAGCCGACGATCTGCTCACCCGCGCCCTGGTCGCTCCAGAGCCGCTTGGGCTTGCGGTCGCTGTTGCGGTCGATGACCGCGTTCGCGGCGGACAGGATGGTCTGCGTGGACCGGTAGTTCTGCTCCAGCAGGATGGTGCGCGCCTGCGGGTAGTCCCGCTCGAACTCCAGGATGTTGCGGATGGTCGCGCCGCGGAACGCGTAGATCGACTGATCCGCGTCACCCACCACGCACAGCTCGCCGGTATCGCCCACCAGCTCCTTGACCAGCGTGTACTGGGCGTGGTTGGTGTCCTGGTACTCGTCGACCAGCACGTGGCGGAAGCGCCGCCGGTATTTCTCCGTCACCTCGGGCTTGGCCTGCAGCAGGTGCACGGTGCGCATGATGATGTCGTCGAAGTCGAGCGCGTGGGCCTGCTGCAGCCGCTGCTGGTAGAGCGTGTAGGCCTCGGCGAGCACCCGCTCGGCGGGCCCGTGCGGACTGAACGCCTCGGGGTCGATCAGCTCGTTCTTGAGGTTCGACACCTGCGCGGCCAGGCTGCGCGGCGGGTAGCGTTTGGGGTCGAGGTCCAGCTCGCGCGCGACCAGCTGCATCAGCCGGCGCGAGTCGTCCGCGTCGTAGATCGAGAAGGTCGACTTGAGGCCGGCGTGCTCGTGCTCCGCGCGCAGGATGCGCAGGCAGGCCGAGTGGAAGGTGGACACCCACATCATCCGGGCCCGGCCGCCGACCTGAGCCGCGACCCGTTCCCGCAGCTCGCCCGCGGCTTTGTTGGTGAACGTGATGGCCAGGATCTCGCCGGGGTGCACCCCGCGGGCGGCCAGCAGGTAGGCGATGCGCTGGGTCAGCACCCGGGTCTTGCCGGAGCCCGCGCCCGCGACGATCAGCAGCGGCGTGCCCTCGTGGGTCACCGCCGCCCGCTGGGGTTCGTTGAGGCCCTCCAGGAGCGCCGCGACGCGCGGCGCGGACTCGGTGGGGGCCCGGTCACCCTGGGACGGCCAGGAGCCGCCGGAGGCCTTCTCGGCGGGCGGTTTCACGGCGGAGGGCGTCCCCCCGGGCGGCGTCATCTCGGGGAGATCGAAGAGCGATTGCATCGTCTGGAGAGTCTATGCGCCCCCACCGACATCGACCCAGCCCGCCGCCGGTGAGCGCGAAACCGGCCGGTAGCGAGACGGTCGTGCAGGTGTCACCGATGGGCGGTGGCGCGGCGGAAACGCATACGCAAGGATGCCTTCATAAATCATCGCGCACCCCCGCGCGATGCCTACTCTGGAGGCCCCCCATGAATCACCCCCGTTCTCGGGGCTGGGCAGGCACTATGCGGCACCTGGCGCTACCGGCGCTGGCGTTGGCCGTTGTCGCGACGATCCCGCTGAGCAGCGGGTCCAGCGCTTCCTCGACTCCGGCGTGGAACCAGCTCACGCCCGTGTCCGTGAACATGGCCGCGGCGGCTCCGGCCGACCACGCGGCGTACGGCAACCTGCTCGCGTTCAACGACTTCCACGGTGCGATCGACCCGCCGTCCGGCAGCGGCGCGGCGGTGCTGGGCACCCCCGCGGGCGGTGTCGAATACCTGGCCCACTGGGTCAAGCAGCTGCGCGCCGAGGGCGAGGCGGCCGGCCAGGAGGTCGTCACCGTCGGCGCGGGAGACATGATCGGCGCCACCCCGCTGGTCAGCGCGGCGTTCCACGACGAGCCCAGCATCGAGCTGCTCAGCGAGCTCGGCCTGGACGTCAGCTCGGTGGGCAACCACGAGTTCGACGAGGGCGTCACCGAGCTCAAGCGTATGCAGCACGGCGGTTGCCACCCGGTCGACGGCTGCTTCGCCGGGGACGGCTTCGACGGCGCGGAGTTCCAGTACCTCGCCGCGAACGTCACCGACAAGCGCACCAAGCTGCCGATCCTCCCGCCGGTCGATGTGAAGATCATCGACGGCGTGCCGGTCGGCTTCATCGGCATGACGCTCGAGGGCACCCCCGGCATCGTGAACCCGGCCGGCATCACCACGGTCGACTTCCGGGACGAGGTCGAGACCGCGAACCTGTGGAGCGGCCTGCTGCGCCTGCTCGGCGTCAAGGCGCAGGTGCTGCTGCTGCACGAGGGCGGCCAGCAGGGCGCCACCGGCAACGTCTCCACCTGTGACGGCTTCACCGGCGTGATCTCGCCGATCGTGGCCGGCCTGCGCGACGAGATCGGCGTCGTGGTCTCCGGCCACACGCACCGCTTCTACTCGTGCCAGCTGCCCAACAAGTCGGGCAAGCCCGTGGTCGTCACCAGCGCCGGCACCAACGGCCAGCTGGTCACCGACATCACGCTGAACATGGACCGGCGCAGCCGCACCTTCACCTCGATCGAGGCGCACAACGTCGTCGTCGAGAACGGTGTCCGCAACGCCGACGGCACCTGGCAGACCACCGCGCCGGGCGTGTTCGTGCGCAACCCCGCGCTGGTCGACCCGGCCGCCAAGACGATCGCGGACAAGTACCGCACCGCCGTGGCGCCGCTGGCCAACCGGGTCGTCGGCAGCATCTCCGCGGACATCGTGCGCGACGTCGCGCCCAGCGGGGAGAGCCCGCTCGGCGACGTCATCGCGGACGCCCAGCTTGCCTGGACCGCCTCCGCCGGGGCACAGCTCGCGCTGATGAACCCGGGCGGCATCCGGGCGCCGCTCACCTTCTCAAACTCGCCCGGTGGCGAGACCGCGGGCCAGGTGACCTACGGCGAGGCGTTCTCCGTCCAGCCGTTCAACAACCTGGTGGTGACCCAGTCGCTGACCGGGGCGCAGCTCGACGCGGTGCTGGAGCAGCAGTTCGCCGGCCAGGCCGGCCAGAACACCACCAAGATCCTCCAGATCTCGGCGGGCTTCACCTACTCGTACAACAGCACCCTGCCGCTGGGCAGCCGGGTCTCCGACCTGGTGCTCAACGGCACCCCGATCGATCCGGCGGCGACCTACCAGGTGACGACGAACGACTTCCTGGCCAACGGCGGCGACAACTTCACGGCGCTGACCGCGGGCACGGGCCGGGTCTACGCGCCCGGGTTCGACGTCGACGCGCTGGTGGCGCACCTGGCCACGGGCCCGGTCACCCCGGGGCCGGCCAACCGCATCACCAAGCTCGGCTGAGCGCCGCGCGGATAGATCGAGGTCTCACATGATGGTCGACGTGCTTGCGCAGCCAGGTATCCATGGCATACTTGGCAACGTGATCAACCAGGCATTCTACTTTACCTATGGCACCGGGAACCCGGCAGTCGTAGGTCGCGCCTGAGCACACAGACCTCACGAAAAGCCCCGGGCTCCCAGAGCCCGGGGCTTTTCGCCTTGTCCCGGCCACTGGTGAGCGACAATCCCACTGAGGAGTCCCACATGAGCGCCATCGCCAACGAGACCGGCACCACCGCGCCGGAGGCGGCCACGGAGATCACGTCGATGCGTGAGCGCATCGACCAGATCGACGCCGCCCTGATCGCGCTGTGGAAGGAACGTGCCGCGATCTCGCAGCAGGTCGGCAAGACCCGCGTCGCCTCGGGCGGCACCCGCCTGGTGCTCAGCCGCGAACGCGAGATCATGGACCGCTTCCGCGCCGAACTAGGCCCCGACGGCACCCAGCTCGCCCTGCTCATCCTCCGCGCCGGCCGCGGCCCCCTCTGACCCGGGCCGCCCCATCAGCCCCACCACTCAGGCCGCCCGCCCGCTTTTTAATAGACGCTGGCCTATCACATCGAGTTTGATCTACGAATACTCGATGTGATAGGCCAGCGTCTATGTAAAGCGCGAGCCGCAAGCGGTGAGCTGCGGCTGGGCCCGTATGCACAGGGCACCGCCCGCTACGCGGACGGTGCCCTGCTCTATGTTGACCCGGTGGCGGGCGGTCCGGCCGGAGGCTCAAACCCAACCTGACCGCTCGCCACCGGGAGACACTCCTACCCTGCGTGCACCACGTCCTTCTCCTGCGCGAAGTGGCATGCGCTCGGGTGCCCCGAGGTGGGGCGGATCTGCAGCAGCGGCGGCTCCGTCGCGCAGATCTCCTGTGCCTTCCAGCACCGGGTACGGAAGCGGCAGCCCGACGGCGGGTTGGCCGGCGACGGGACGTCGCCCTCCAACCGGATGACCGCCTTGCGCTGACGCGCCGTGGGGTCCGGCACCGGCACCGCGGACAGCAGAGCCTGCGTGTACGGGTGCGTCGGCCGGATGTAGATGTCGTCGTCGGTGCCGACCTCGACCATCTTGCCGAGGTACATCACGCCGACGCGGTCGGCGATGTGGCGCACCACCGACAGGTCGTGGGCGATGAAGATGTACGACAGGTTGAACTCGTTCTGCAGCTGGTCCAGCAGGTTCATCACCTGAGCCTGGATCGACACGTCGAGTGCCGACACGGGCTCGTCGCAGACGATGACCTCGGGCTTGAGAGCCAGCGCGCGGGCGATGCCGATGCGCTGGCGCTGGCCGCCGGAGAACTGGTGCGGGTAGCGGTTGATGTGCTCGGGGTTGAGGCCGACCACGTCGAGCAGTTCCTGCACCTTGCGGCGCCGCTCACCCTTGGGCGCGACGTCGGGGTGGATCTCGTAAGGCTCCCCGACGATGTCGCCCACGGTCATCCGCGGGTTGAGCGAGGTGTACGGGTCCTGCATGACCAGCTGGATGTTGCGGCGCAGCCGGCGCTGATCGGCCGGGTTGAGCCGCAGCACGTCCCGCCCCTGGTAGCGCACCTCGCCCGAGGTCGGCTTCTCCAGGTTCATCAGCAGCTTGGCCAGCGTCGACTTGCCGCAGCCCGACTCGCCGACGATGCCCAGGGTCTCACCCTTGTGCAGGTCGAGCGAGACGCCGTCCACTGCCTTGATCTGCCCGATGGTCCGCTTGAAGAGGATGCCCTGGCGGATCGGGAAGTGCTTGACCAGATCGCGTACTTCGAGGATCACTTCACTCACGGCCGTACAGCTCCTCTGCGAAGTGACAGGCGCTGGACCGGACACCGCCGAGCTCGACGAGCGCCGGGCGCTCGGCCGAGCAGATGTCGCGCGCCATCCTGCACCGCGGGTGGAAGGCGCAGCCCGAGGGAATGCGCAGCAGGTTGGGCGGCAGGCCCTTGATGGTGTTGAGCTCCTGGCCCTTGAGGTCCAGGCGCGGCAGCGAGTCCAGCAGGGCCAGCGTGTACGGGTGGCAGGGCTTGCCGTACAGCGCGTGCACGTCGGCCTGCTCCACGATCCGGCCCGCGTACATGACCGCGATCCGGTCCGCGACGTCGGCGACCACGCCGAGGTCGTGGGTGATCAGGATCATGCCCATGTTCCGGTCGCGGCGGATCTCCGCCAGCAGGTCCATGATCTGGGCCTGCACCGTCACGTCGAGCGCCGTGGTGGGCTCGTCCGCGATCAGCACCTCGGGGTCCAGCGCCAGCGCCATGGCGATCATGACGCGCTGGCGCATGCCGCCGGAGAACTGGTGCGGGAAGTCCCGCAGGCGCGCACTCGCCGCCGGGATCTTGACCAGGTCCAGCAGCTCCGCGGCACGCTTGTAGCCGTCGGCGCGGCTCATGCCCCGCCGCTTGCGGAACAGCTCGGCGATCTGGAACCCGACCGTGAAGACCGGGTTCAGCGCCGACAGCGCATCCTGGAACACCATCGCGATGCCCTCGCCGCGGACCAGCCGGCGCTCGTCCTTGCCCATGGTGAGCAGGTCCTTGCCGCGGAAGCGGATGGCGCCGTCCGTGACGAAGCCCGGCGGGGTGTCGAGGATGCCCATGATGGTCTGCGCCGTGACGCTCTTGCCGGACCCGGACTCACCGAGCACCGCCAGCGTCTCACCGGCGTCCACGTGGTACGACACGCCGTTGATGACCTTGGCGATGCCGTCCCGGGTGCGGAACTCCACGTGCAGGTTGTCGATCTCGAGCAGATGGCCGGCGGAGCGGCCGTCGACGCCCAGCACCGGCGCCGTTTTCACCTTGATGTCGCTCACGTCGCCTCCTAACGCAGCTTCGGGTCGAGGGCGTCGCGCACGGCATCGCCGAGCATGACGAAACTGAGCACCGCGATGGCGAGGAAAGCGGCCGGGAAGGCCATCATGTACGGCGCGGCCTCCATGAGCTGCCGGGCCTCGCCGATCATGATGCCCCACGAGACGACCGGCTCACGCAGGCCGACACCGAGGAAGGACAGGGTCGCCTCGGCGCCGATGTAGGCGCCCAGCGTGATCGTGCCGACCACGACCATCGGCGCGACGGCGTTGGGCAGCACGTGCCGGAGGATGATCCGGCCCGGTCGGGCGCCCAGCGCCTGGGCGGCGTGCACGAAGTCCAGCTGCTTGGTGGACAGCACCGCGGCCCGCATGATGCGGGCGAACGAGGGCCAGCCCAGCGTGATGAACGTGACGATCACCAGGCTGGTGATCCGGAACGCGCTCGGGCTGCTCTGCACCGGGGCGAAGGTCGACAGGATGACCAGCGCGCCCAGCACGAAGGGCAGGCCCAGGAAGATGTCGCCGAACCGCGCCAGCAGCGCGTCCGTCCAGCCGCCCAGGTAGCCGCTCAGGATGCCGAAGAAGCCGCCCAGCAGCATGTTGCCGATCACCGCGGACAGGCCCACCACGATCGAGGCGCGGGCGCCGTAGATCGTCCGGGCGTAGACGTCCGCGCCCTGCAGGTCGTATCCGAACTGCCCGCCCTTGCCGAACTGGAACCACGCGCCGAAGTCGGGCGGCGTCAGGCTCCGGTTCAGGTCGGCCTCGGTCGGGCTGACAGAGGTGAACAGCCATGGGAACGCGGCCATCAGCACGAAGATCGTGATCATGATCGCGGAGATCACGAACAGCGGCTTGCGCCGCAGCTCGTACCACGCGTCCGTCCACAGGCTGCGGGGCTTGTCCTTGCGTGGGGGCTCGGCGGGCGCCGGGGTCACCGGCGCCACGGCGGCCTCGGCGGTGGCGGTCGCCACTTCCGGGCTACTCATAGCGGATCCTCGGGTCCAGGACCCCGTACAGAAGGTCGACTAGCAGGTTGACGATGAGGTAGACGAGCACCAGGATCGCCACGATCGAGACGACGATGCCCGACTCCCGCCGGCTGATGGCGCCGAAGAGCAGGCCGCCGATGCCGCGGATGTTGAAGATGCCCTCGGTGACGATCGCACCGCCCATGAGGGCACCGAGGTCGAGGCCGAGCCAGGTGACCACGGGGATCATCGAGTTGCGCAGCAGGTGCACGCCGGTGACACGACCGGGCGACAGGCCCTTGGCGACCGCGGTGCGCACGTAGTCGGCACGGCGGTTCTCCACGATGTTCACCCGGGTCAACCGGGTGATGTAGGCCAGCGAGCCGCTGCCCAGGATGAGTCCCGGAATGATCAGCTCGTGCCACGGCGCCTCCGGCGACACCGAGGCGAGGCCGAACGCATAGCGCGCGACGATACCGATCACGAAGATCGGCAGGGCGATGAGGACCAGGGTCGACACCAGCACCAGGTTGTCGAGGAAGCTGCCCCGGCGCAGGCCGGTGAGCACGCCGGCGGTGATGCCGATCAGCGCCTCGGCCGCGACGGCGACCAGCGCCAGCTTGATCGAGATGGGGAAGGCCTGCGCGAGCAGCTCGCCGATCTCGATGCCGTTGAACGTCTGGCCGAAGTTCCCGGTGGCCAGGTTCTTCAGGTAGTTCAGGTACTGCACCGGAAGCGGGTCGTCGAGCCCGAACTTTTCCGTCATGTAGTTGACGTACGCCGCGGGACACTGCTTCTCGCCGCAGCGGCCTGCGAAGGGGTCACCTGGTAGTCCCCACACCAGGAACCAGATGAGAAAGGTGGTGCCGATGAACACAGGGATCGCCTGCAGCAACCGGCGGAGGGCATATCGCCCCATGACTACTCCTCACTGAGCCTCGCCGAGATAGGGCCGACCCCGCACGCCGCGACGTCGCCGCCACGGCATGGGGGTCGGACCGCCGGCGTGCCGCGCCCGCGAGGGCCCGGCACGCCGGTTCATATCCGGTGCCTAGCTCACTTGACCGTGACGGTGGCCAGGTCCAGCTCGCCGAAGGTGTTGATGGTGACGGTCGCGAGCTTCGCGGACCACACGGTCTGCTGCGACGTGTGCCACAGCGGGATGGTCGGCATCAGCGCCGGCAGCATCGCCTCGGCGTCCTGGTACAGCTTCGTGGCGGCCGGGAGGTCGGCGGTGCCGTCGGCCTCCTTCAGCTTGGCGTCGAAGGCCGCGTCCGAGAACTTGCCGTCGTTGGACGAGGCACCCGTCTTGAGCAGCGGGTTCAGCCAGTTCTCGATGTGCGGGTAGTCAGCCTGCCAGGCGGCGCGGGACATGCCCGTCATCTTCTGGGTGGTGACCAGGGTGCGGAACTCACCGAAGGTCGGGAACGGCTTGCCCACGCACGGCACGCCCAGCGCGGTCTGGATGCTGTTGCAGACGGCGTCGACCCACGGCTTGTGCGAGGCGTCACCGTTGTAGGCCAGGGAGATCTCCGTCGGCTTGGTGGTCGCCGAGTCGAACAGGGTCTTGGCCTTGGCGGCGTCGAAGGTGCAGAACTCGCCACACGAGCCGTCCTTGTAGCCCTCCATGTTCGGGTTGACCCACCCGTTCATCGGGATGCGCGTGTTGTTGAAGATCTTCTCGACGATCAGCTTGCGGTCGATCGCCATCGAGAGGGCCTGGCGGACCTTCGGGTCGTTGTAGCCCGGCAGCCAGCTCGGGAACGCGATGAAGGACGACACCGAGATCGCCTTGTTGCTGCTGGCCGACGGGAAGTCCGCCTTGTACAGGTCGCCGATGATCTTCGCCTGCGGGACCTGCTGCTGGAAGTCGATGGTGCCGTTCTTGACGTCCTCGTAAGCCGCGGCGTCGTCGGTGTAGACGCGGAACGTCACGTCCTTGACCTTCGGCTTGTCCGCGCCCTGGTAGTCGTCGAAACGGGTGACCTTGAGCTCGGTGTTCTTGGTCCAGCCGTTCATCTTGAACGGGCCGTTGCCGATCGGGTTCGCGCCGAAGGCGGCCGGGTCCTTGAAGAACGCGTCGGGCAGCGGCATGAACGCCGTGTAACCGACCTTGATCGGCCACAGGTTCGACGGGCCGCCCAGGGTCACCTCGAACGTGGTCTCGTCGATGACCTTCAGGCCGTCCATCTTGTCCTTGGCCGGCTTCGGGGCCGGCTTCGGCCCGTCGTCGTCCGGGTCCACGCTGGTGACGTCGGCGTAGCCCTTGATGTCGGCGAAGAAGGTGCCGTTGACCATGCCGTTCGGCGTGTAGGCGGCGTGGTTCCACGCGTCCACGTAGTTCTTCGCGGTGACCTGGGTGCCGTCGTGCCACTTCCAGCCCGACTTGAGCTTGACGGTCCAGGTGGTGCCGCCGTCGGTCGACTTGATCGATTCGGCGTTGGCCATCTCGGTCTTCGCGTCGGCCGCAGCGTAGTTCGTCAGACCCGTGAACAGGGCGTCGATGATGGTACCGCCGCCGGTCTCCGACGTTCCGGACGGGACCAGCGGGTTCTGCGGCTCGGTCCAGCTCATGATGAACGAACCGTCAGCGGGGGGCGGCGTCGTGCCAGGCTCGTTGGTGCAGCCGGCCGCGGCCAGGGCGACAGCGGTCAGACCGACTGCCACCTTCCATGGGGTAATCCCACGCATGCGTGTGCCTCCTCAGGCGTCTCACGAGGGGGTGTGAGGTGGCCACACTTTCGCACCCCGCGAGCACGCGCCGGAAGGGCCTGATACCAACCCGTTACCGATACGGGACGACGCCGATATCCCGTCAAGAAAATTTTCACATCTCGACCTAGCTTTTTGACCAGCGGATATAGCGCCTGTTGATCATGAAGTCGATCGAGGAACGAAACACTTTGGTAACTGGCATCCCAGCCTGTGGGCGATACCGAGAGTTACACGAGGCGTCGATCTGCGGCCCAACGCGACAATTCATACCTGTTGGACATCTGCAGCTTTCGGAGCACATTGGAGACATGGGTCTCCACCGTTTTGATGGAGATGAACAGCTCCTTGGCGATCTCCTTGTACGCGTACCCCCGCGCCAGCAGCCGCAGCACCTCGCGCTCCCGGTTGGTCAGCTGATCCAGCTCCGGGTCGGCCACGGGCGCATCCGGGCGCGCGGCGAAGGCGTCCAGCACGAACCCGGCCAGCCGGGGCGAGAAGACCGCATCGCCGTCGGCCACCCGCCGGATCGCGTCCACCAGGTCGTCCGGGGAGATCGTCTTGGTGACGTAGCCGCGCGCGCCCGCCCGGATCAGGCCGATCACGTCCTCGGCGGCGTCGGAGACCGACAGCGCCAGGAAACGCACCTGCGGTTGGGTCTTGCGCACCGCGTCGAGCACCGCGCGGCCCCCGCCGTCCGGCATGTGCACGTCCAGCAGCACCACGTCCGGGACCACGGAGCCGATCATCGACACGGCCTGGGCCACCGTCGCCGCCTCGCCGACCACGTCGACGTGCGCCCCGAGCTCGGCCCGCACGCCCGCCCGGAACATCCCGTGGTCGTCGACCAGGAACACCCGCAACCGCTGCCCGCTCATGTCCGCTGCCTCGCTGCGCTCGCTCATGCCCGCTCCTCGCTGCGCTCGTCACATGCCTGAGCCAACCCGTGCCACACGATTCCCTCGCTGCGCTCACTCATGCCCGCTCCTCGCTGCGCTCGTCACATGCCTGAGCCAACCCGTGCCACACGATTCCCTCGCTGCGCTCGCTCATGCCTGCTCCTCGCTGCGCTCGTCACATGCCTGAGCCAACCCGTGCCACACGATTGCCTCGCTGCGCTCGCTCATGACCGCTCCTCGCTGCGCTCGCCCATGCCCGATGCCTGTCGTGCCTGCCGCCGCCCGCTCATGCCGGCGTCTCCTTCGGCTCCTTCGGCGAGGTGACCGCCATGGTCAGCCTGACCTCGGTGCCCTCGCCGACCTCGCTGCGGATCTCCGCCTGGCCGCCGTGCCGCGACATGCGCCCGATGATCGAACCACGGACGCCGTGCCGCCGCTCCTCGACGCCGTTGAGGTCGAACCCGGTGCCGCGGTCGCGGACGAACACGCTCAGCATGGTCGGCTCCGCCTCGGCGTACAACGACACGGTCTTGACCTTGGCGTGGCGGGCCGCGTTGACCAGGGCCTCGCGCGCCGCGGCCACGATCGCGGAAACCTTGTCGTCCACCATGCGGTCACCCACCACCACCGCCTCCACCGCGATGCCGTAGGTGTCCTCCACCTCCGCGGCCGCCTGCTGGAGCGCCGCGGCGAAGTGCTCGGTCGGCGAACCGGTTGGCTGGTAGAGCCAGTTGCGCAGGCTGCGCTCCTGGCCGCGGGCGATGCGCTGCACCGCCGCCGGGTCGCCCGCGTTGCGCTGGATCAGCGCGAGCGTGTGCAGCACCTGGTCGTGCACCATCGCGGCCAGTTCCGCGCGTTCCTGCTCGCGGATGCGGCCCTCGCGCTCGGCACGCAGCGCGGTCAGCGTGCGCCACAGCACGGGCGCCGCCACCAGGCCCACCCCGGCGAGCGCCACCAGCGCGAACGCGATCGCCCGCCACATGTCCGCCCAGGAGACGTTGGCGACCGGGGAGTAGAGGAAGACCAGCCCGAGGATGCCCACCGCGACCAGCACCCCGCCGGCCAGGAAACGCAGCAGGTAGATCCTGCGGTCCCCGTCGGAGAGGGCGGCCAGCCAGGGCGCCGACGGCGACTCGTCGGACCAGCGCTGGCGGCGGTCCGGGTCGCTCTGGTGCCAGATGATGCCCGCGCCGACCGCGACCAGGGCGACCAGCCAGCCGACGGTCATCCCGATGCCGCCGTTGTGGTTGATCAGCGTGCTGATCGTCATCAGCGCCAGCCCGGCCAGCACGAAGGGGGCCAGCCGCAGCAGCGAGCGGGGCCGGGTCTCCCCCGGCCCGGCGGGCAGCACGGCCCAGAAGGCGGCGTACAGCAGCGCGCCCAGGCCGTTGATCGGCAGCAGCAGCACGAAGGCGATCCGGATCAGCGTGGGTGACAGCCGTACGTTCGCGGCGATGCCCCCGGCCACCCCGGCGACCAGGCGGTCGGAACGGGAGCGGGTCAGGCGGGGGAAGTCGGGCACGGAGGGCTGCACAGGGTCGATGGTTTCACGAGGTGGATGCCATCGCCCACGGGTGAGGCCCCGGAGATGGGCCGCCACACATTCTCAGGGTCCGCTCAGGGTCGCCGCCTGAGGCAGGTCAGGCCAGCTCAGCGGGACTATCGACAGCATGAGCGATGAGACCCCGACGCCCCCCGGCGCGGCGCCCTCCGCGGAGGCTCCGCCCGCGGCGCAGGCTCCACCCCCTCCCCCGGGCGAATCCTCCCCCTATGTCTCCTGGGCGGCGCCGTACGGCCTGATCCGGCCGCGGCACGGCCGGTACCTGGCCGGCGTGTGCGGCGCGCTGGGCCGCGCCACCAAGACCGACCCGCTGCTGTGGCGGGTACTGATCGGCGTGCTCGCCGTGTTCGGTGTGGGCATCGTCATCTACCTGGCGGCCTGGCTGCTCACCCCGGCTGAGGGCGACTCCTCGTCGCCGGTCGAGGCGCTGTTCGGCCGCGGCTACTCGGGCACCTCGTCCACGCTGACGCTGGTGATCGGCGTACTCACGGTGATCATGATCGGCGCGGTCACCGACAGCTTCGAGGTTGCCGTCATCGCCGCGATCGGGCTGGTCATCGCTGCGCTCGTGGTGAGCCGCAACACGACCGGCGGCCAGCCGCCGCGCAGCCGGCCCGGCGCGACCTACCTGCCCCCGGACTACGCGGCGGCACCGGTCACCGTGCCGGCCGCCGCACCCGTGCCCTCCGCGGTGACCGTGCCCGTGCCGCCGGGGGAGCCCACCGGTTACCGGCCCCCGTTCGCCCCGCACGGGCCGTACGCACCCGCCGCGCCGCCGCCCCCGCCGCCCCCGCTCAAACCGCTCAAGGTGAAGCGGGAGCCGTCCCGGCTCGGCCGGCTGATCTTCGGGCTGGCCATGGTCACGCTCGGCGGCCTGGCCATGGTCGACATGACCGGCCGCTCCGTGCCGGGCAGCATCTACGTGGCGACCGCGCTGGCCGTGGTGGGTCTCGGACTGGTCATCGGCGCCTGGTTCGGCCGGGCCCGCGGCTACATCCTGATCGGCATCGTGCTCGCCCTGGTGCTGCCGATGGTCGCCGCGGGCAGCGACTGGAGCCGCGAGCGCACCCAGGCCGGCAGCGTCACCTGGATGCCCACCACGATGGACGAGCTGCACGACCGGTACGAGCACCGCTTCGGCGAAGCCACCCTCGACCTGACCGGGCTCGACCTGACCGGCAAGGACGTGCAGGTGACCGCGCAGATCACCGGTGGCGGCCTGAAGGTCATCCTGCCGCCGGACGTCGACGTCACCGTCGTCACCAAGGTCAACCTCGCCGACGCCGACGTCTTCGGCCGCAGCATCAGCGGGGCCGGGCAGCGCGACACCCAGACCAGCCTCGGCGACGACGGCAAGCCGGGCCCCGGCAAGCTGCACCTCGAACTCGACGTCAACCTCGGTCACGCGGAGGTGATCCGGTGAAGAACCACCGCACCGATTCGGTCTCGCTGTTCTTCGGCCTCATCTTCCTGCTCGTGGCAGGCGCCTTCCTGGTCGGTGAGCTGACCACCGTGAAACTGCCCTCGCTGGGCTGGTTCATCGCCGGCGGCCTGATCATCCTGGGCGTGCTGGCCGTGCTCGGGGCGCTGTCGCCCCGGCGCCCCACCGAACCGGCCGCGGTCGAGCCGGCACCGGAGGCGGCCGAGACCCCCGCCGTTGAGCCGGAGCCTGAGCGCGCCGACTGAGCACCACCTCACCAAGCGCCCCTCACCGCGCGAGCCCGCGGTGGGGGGCGCTCTATGCTGACCGGTGAACCACCGGTCGACGACGACGAGGAGCAACCTCAGATGAGCCAACACCCGACCGATCGTCCCGGCACCCCGGCGCTGGGCCCGCTCGGCAAGATCCGCATCGGCGACCGGGCCGCTCGCACCCTGACCACCGAGCTGGCCCGCCACGCCGGCCCCAAGACCGCCCTGCTGGTCGGCGCGTCCGCGGACTCGCTGGTGCTGGCCGAGGCGCTGGACGCGCTGCTGCCGGGCGACAAGCTCACCGTGGTCGCGGCCGACACGAGTGTCGCGGGACACCTGGCGACCCTGGGCAGCTTCCTGGCCGAGCGGGTCAAGGTCGTCGACGACCTCACCGCGGCCGAGGCCGCCGACCTGGTCATCGTCGCCGAGCCGGTGGTCGGCTCCGGCGAGGAGGCGCGCAACACCGTCGAGCAGCTCAGCAAGTACGTCGCCGAGGGCGGTCTGCTGATCATCGCCGCGGTGGCGCTGCCCGGCCTGTCCGGCGGGGCGACCGACGAGCTCGACCGCATCGCCGCCCGCCAGGGCATCGGCTCCGACCTGGTGCTGCGCAACACCCCGCCGGTGCGCGTGCACCGCCTGCGCTTCACCGACGTCGACCCGGCCGTGGCCGCCAAGCTCGGCCCGGCCTTCCGCCCGTCGAGCGTGCCGCTGTTCGGCACCATGAACATCGACTCCAACGGCGTCGCGGCGGCCGGCATCGCGCTGGGCGCGGCCGCGTTCCTGAAGGCCACCCGGCCGAAGTCGAAGGCGTGGGTGCTGCCCGCGCTGCTCGCCGCCCCCGTGGCCGCCTTCTTCCGCGACCCCGAGCGCGACGTGCCCGCCGACCCGAGCGCGGTCGTCGCCTCGGCCGACGGCAGGGTCCTCAGCGTGGAGCACATCTACGACGAGCGCTTCGCCGACGAGGAGTTCCTGCGCATCGCGGTGTTCCTGTCCGTGCTCGACGTGCACGTCAACCGGGCCCCGGTGGCCGGCAAGGTCGTCGACTACTTCGTCGAGGACGGCGGGTACGCCAACGCGATGAAGCCGGAGGCGGAGCACAACGTGGCCGCGTACACCGTGCTGGAGACGCCGGATCGCAGCCGGGTCGTGGTCGCCCAGCGCACCGGCCTGATCGCCCGCCGCATCGTGCAGCGGGCCCCGATCGGCGCGCTGCTGGCCAAGGGCGAGCGGTTCGGCCTGATCCGGTTCGGCTCCCGCACAGACGTCTACCTGCCCGCGGACAAGGCCGAGGCCCTGGTCGCCCCCGGCGACCGCGTCTCCGGCGGCTCCACGGTCATCGCCCGCCTGCGCTGACCTTCGCTGCTTCCCTGGACCGGGGCCTAGCCGCACGCTGCGGCGCGGCCCCGGTCCGCTTTTTGCATAGACGTTGGCCTATCACATCGACCGTACGTAGATCAAAGTCGATGTGATAGGCCAACGTCGATCGAAAGCGCGCGACGCGACGCGACGGAGGCGGTGCCGGGCCGCCCGCCCCGGGCACGTGGCCCCGCCCAGCGCGGAGCACGAACAGAGCGCCGCCCCGGTCCAGTGGACCGGGGCGGCGCCGTGTGGATCTGTGATCAGGCGATGCGGGCGGTGGCCTTGCGCTGGCGGGCCCAGATGATCGGGCCGCTCAGCAGGTAGACCAGCACCAGCAGGCCGAAGGTGACCTGCGTGTTCCAGACCAGGCCGACCAGCGGCAGCAGGAACAGCGTCGGCGGCAGCTTGACCACCTTCGCGAGCTTGGCATACGGGAAGCTGGAGACCATCGCGATGGCCAGCAGCACCACCCCGAACACCATCGCCCCGGCCGGCAGCGCGCTGCCCATCGTGGTCTTCAGCAGCACGGTCACCGCCAGCACGGTCGCCGCCATGGTGGTCGGCACGCCGCAGAAGAAGCGGCCGTCCTTCGGCGAGACGTTGAACCGGGCCAGCCGGACCGCCGCGCAGCAGGCGACCATGGCGCAGGCCGCGATGAGCACCGGCGTGGGCACGGTGCCCTGGAGCGTGGCGAACACGACGACGGGTGCGGCGACGCCGAACGACGTCATGTCGCCCAGCGAGTCCATCTGCACGCCGAACGGGCTGGCCACGCCGAACTTGCGGGCCAGGGCGCCGTCGAGGCCGTCAAAGGTGATGCAGGCGAGCAGGCAGAGCGCGCCGTACATCGGGTTGTTCCGGGTGACCGCCAGGAAGATCGCGGTCATGCCGAGCAGCAGGCTGCTCAGCGTGCAGGCCTGTACGAGGGCGAACTTGATGCGGCGGTCGAGCGTGCGCTCGCCCGGCAGCAGCGGGATCGTGGTCGGGGTCGGCTGCTCCACCGGCTCGGCCGTGGCGGCCTGTTCGATGGCGCGCAGTTCGACCGGGTCAAGGCCAGGCAGCGCGGTGCTCGTCGCAACGGAGTGATCAGCCTTGCGCAGGCGGCCCACCGGCACCAGCAGCATCTGCCGGGCGAAGGAGCCACCGGCACGCAAGCGGCCGGTCCACTGGCGGCCCGCGGGTCGCGGGCTGTCCGTCAAGCGACGCCGACGCCATAAGGCTCTCGGCACGTGTCGTCCCTCCATACCGGTTTCGGTTCCTTTCCGCCGCCTCAGCGGACCGACCGGCTTTTGCGGCCTACACCATCGCACACGTCCGTGTGCCTTGGCGATACCCGGCGCGATCTTCATGCGCCGTCCCTGCTGACGGGGGCAATACGCCCGCGGAGGGCACAAGCGCTCCGGGGGCTGTTCGTCTTGTCAGCATCCGAGTCTACCCGACAGCGGCAATCAGGAAATATGTCGCAATTCTCGGTGAGCCGACTCCGTCAGCGGAATATCGGCCAGTTCAGCGGGGGTGAACCAGCGGGCCTGCGCGGTGGAACCGCCGGCCGCCTCGGTGACGGACGGCACTGTGGGCTCCGGCACCACGACCCGGTACACGGCGCGCACGACGTACCAGTCGTAGGGCTCGCCCTCGGGGCCCATCGCGGCGGGGTTGTGCGTCGAGTTCACCCGGATCAGCTCGGTCACCTCGCCGACCTGCGCCGACTCCTCGAAGACCTCGCGGACCAGGCCGATCGCCGGGGTCTCGCCGAAGTCGGTGCCACCGCCGGGCAGGTGCCACTTGCCCGCGCCCGGGTAGTTCTCCGCGATCAGCGACAGCAGCACCCGGCCCGCCGGGTCGGTGACCACGCCGTACGCCCCGAAGCGGGCGACCTTGCGGGCACCGCCCAGGTCGCGGCCGTCGGGGCCGGTCTCCCCTGCCTCGTCGGGCCGGGCGGGCCGCTGCCCGGTGGCGGTGCCGTCGGTCTCCAGGCCGAGCGTGCGGGAGGCGAAGGGAATGAGGTCCAGCGAGCCGAGCCGGGAGGGCTCGATCCAGGCCGGCAGGTCGGAGGTGCCGTCGGTCTCCACCGTCAGCTCGCCGCCGGTGACCGCCATGTCGTAGATGATCCGGTCGTGGTGCAGCAGCACCCCGCGCCACGGGAACTCGACGAGATCCGAGGTCACCTCGCGCAGGCCCGCGATCCGGGCGGTCAGCCCGGTCTCCTCCCGGAACTCGCGGACGACGGCCGCCGCCGGGTCCTCGCCGTGCTCCAGGCCGCCGCCGGGCAGGAACCAGACGCCCGGGAAGTTGGACCTGGCCGACGAGCGGACCAGCAACAGCCGGCCCCGCTCGTCGTGCGCTATGCCGTAGGCCCCGATGCGCCGCCGTTTCTCCATGCCTTCTCCTCGCTGACGCTCGTCGGCGGCATGACCGAGCATCATGAACCGCCTTCTCCTCGCTGACGCTCGTCGGCGGCATGACCGAGCATCATGATCCGCTCGCTGCGCCCGCTCACCACGACAGGCTATCGGGCGCCCACGACACGGCCGGTCAGCCCACCTGGTGGTCCAGCGAGGCCGCCTTCAGCGCTTCGGCGGTGACCTCGGTGACGTCCTCCGGGCCGAGTTCTCCCAGCTCGTCCTTGGTGACCCAGCGGGCCTCGGCGGTCGAGCCGCCGACGTCGTACACCTTGGGCTTGGTGGCCCGGTCGACGCGGACCCGGTAGAAGGCCCGCACGCCGTGCCAGTCGATGGGGTAGCCCTCCGGACCCAGCGAGGCCGGGTCGCGGTGGCTGGCCACCCCGAGCAGCTCGCCGAGCCGGCCGCGCTGGCCCGTCTCCTCGACCAGCTCGCGGATCAGGGCGACGCCGGGCTGCTCGCCGTAGTCGGTGCCGCCGCCGGGCAGGTGCCACTTGCCCGCACCCGGGTAGTTGGCCGCGATCCGGGTCAGCAGCACCCGCTGCATACGGTCGGTGACCACGGCGTACGCCGCGAAGCGCTGCGCGCGGTGCAGCCCGTCCGGGCCCGGTGCGGCGAAGAAGGACGGGAAGTCGGGCACCTCGTCGGGCAGCAGGTCGATCGCCGCCTCGGTGACGCCCAGCGCGCCCGCCGTGAACGGCCGCAGCGGCAGCAGGGCCGCCTCCTCGGGGCTGAGCCAGCGCACCAGGTCGGTGGGCTGGTCGACGCGCTCCCGCAGCGCGCCGCCGCGAACCCGGGCCGCGTAGATGACGCGGTCGGTGTGGATGGTGACGCCGCGGTGCGGCAGCGCCCGGATGTCGGCCAGGACGTCACGCAGCCCGGTCACGGCCACGCTCAACCCGGTCTCGGCGGCGGTCTCCCTGACGACGGTGTCATTGGGATGCTCGCCGTGGTCCACTGCCCCGCCAGGCAGGGACCACACGCCCGGCGTACCGGACTGCATGGAGGCCCGGACCAGGAGTACCTGGCCGGTCTCGTTGGTGATGACGGCGTAGGCGGCGATCCGCCGCAACGGCTCCAGCGCGGTGGTCACGAGAAACCATTCTCCCCCGGCGAGAAGATCACGACAAGATGTCCGATTTTACGATCATGTTTCCACCGTTATGAAATGATTTGCACCGGCCGTTCGGCCTACCCCAGAAGTGATCAAAGGCCCCACCCGGTAAGGGTGAGGCCTCGATCAGCAGAAAGCGGGATTCACTCCCATTCGATGGTGCCCGGCGGCTTGCTCGTCACGTCCAGCGTCACCCGGTTGATCTCCCGCACCTCGTTGGTGATCCGGGTCGAGATCCGGGCGATGAGGTCGTACGGCAGACGCGACCAGTCGGCGGTCATCGCGTCCTCGCTGGAGACCGGGCGCAGCACCACCGGGTGGCCGTAGGTGCGGCCGTCGCCCTGCACGCCGACCGAGCGCACGTCGGCCAGCAGCACCACCGGGAACTGCCACACGTCGCGGTCCAGCCCCGACGCGGTGAGCTCCTGGCGGGCGATCAGGTCGGCCGCGCGCAGGATGTCGAGGTTGTGCCGGTTGACCTCGCCGATGATCCGGATGGCCAGGCCCGGCCCCGGGAACGGGTGCCGCCAGACCATCTCCTCCGGCAGGCCCAGGCTCGCGCCCAGCGCCCGCACCTCGTCCTTGAACAGCATGCGCAGCGGCTCGACCAGGTCGAACTTGAGGTCGTCGGGCAGGCCGCCCACGTTGTGGTGGCTCTTGATGTTGGCGGTGCCGGTGCCGCCGCCGGACTCCACCACGTCGGGGTAGAGCGTGCCCTGGACCAGGAAGCGCACGTCGCCCGCGGTGGCGATCTCGCGGGCCGCCGCCTCGAAGACCCGGATGAACTCCCGGCCGATGATCTTGCGCTTGGCCTCCGGGTCGGTGACCCCGGCCAGCGCGCCGAGGAAACGCTCGGTCGCGTCGACCACCTTGAGCTTGATGCCGGTCGCGGCGACGTAGTCGCGCTCGACCTGCTCGGCCTCACCCGCGCGCAGCAGGCCGTGGTCGACGAAGACACAGGTCAACTGGTCGCCGACGGCCTTGTGCACGAGCGCCGCGGCCACCGCCGAGTCGACACCGCCGGACAGGCCGCAGATCACCTCGGCGTCGCCGACCTGGGCGCGGATCGCGGCCACCTGGTCGTCGATGACGTTGCCCATGGTCCAGGTCGGCTCGATGCCGGCCACGTCGTGCAGGAACTTCTCCAGCAGGCGCTGGCCGTACGGGGTGTGCGCGACCTCGGGGTGGAACTGCACCCCGGCGAAACCGCGGCTGACGTCCTCGAACGCGGCGACCGGTGCGCCGGGCGAGGCAGCGGTGACGGTGAAGCCGGCCGGGGCGGCACTGACGCAGTCGCCGTGGCTCATCCACACGTCCTGGCGCGCGGGCAGCCCGGCGAAGAGCACGCCCGCCTCGGGCTGCGCGTCGACCACGGTGCCGCCGAACTCCCGCAGGCCGGTGTGGCTGACCGTGCCGCCCAGCGCCGCGGCCATCGCCTGGAAGCCGTAGCAGATGCCGAACACCGGCACGCCCTGGTCGAACAGACCCGCGTCGACCTGCGGGGCGCCCTGCTCGTACACGCTGGACGGGCCGCCGGAAAGGATGATCGCGGCCGGGTTCTTGCGCATCATCTCCTCGACCGGCATCGAGTGCGGCACGATCTCGGAGTAGACCCGCGCCTCCCGCACCCGACGGGCGATGAGCTGGGCGTACTGGGCACCGTAGTCAACCACCAGGACGGGGCGAGGCGTCGTCATGCAGTCAATCTTAGGGTGCGACGCAGGTCACCCCACGTAGTGGACCCCGTCCGGGTACGGGTACGGGTTGGGCTTGCAGCCCTGCAGCGACTTGGTCTGCTGCTGCATCACCGGCGCGAGCTTGCCCTTGCCGGGGCAGTTGACGTGGCCCTTGCCCAGGAAGTGGCCCACCTCGTGGTTGATGACCATGTGCCGGTACACGTCCATGTCGGTGAACCCGTCCGCGCCGTTGGTCCAGCGCCGCAGGTTGATCACCACATTGTCGCCGTACCGGCAGGAGAAGATGCCGTTGGTCTGCAGTCCGGCCTTGGCGCAGAGCCGGTCGGTGGTGCCGGGCGTGGACAGCATGATGCGGAAGTTCGCGCTCGCGCCCGCGGTGACCCGCTGGAAGCGCCACTTCTTCGAGGCGATCCAGCTGTGCTCGTCGGCCAGCACCTCATCCACCACGGCCGCGAAGCCGTCCGGGTCGAACGCGGTGATGCCCTCCTCCACCTGCACCTGATACCGGCGCAGGGTGCCGGCGTCGCCGACGACCGGCGAGCTGCCCGCGGCGGTGGTGAAGGTGCCCTCGCCGCGCTCCAGCACGGCGGCGTTCTTGGCCGGCTTCGGCGACCGTTTGGCCGACGGGGACGGCGACGGCTCGTCGGCCGACGGCTCCACCGACGGCATCGGCTGCGGCGACGCGGCCGGCTGGAACTCGGGCCGCGCGGCCGTGCCGCACCCGGCCAGCGCCAGCGCCAGCACGGCGACCGTCGTCATACGAGCGGTGAAGATCCTCCCCATGGCGATCACCTTATGCGGGCGGACCGTTCCTGTGGAGGTGGTCCCGCGCCCAAACCTGATCCACTCCTTCCGCGAACGGGCCGTCGGCGGGTCAGCCCAGCCTCCGGTACGGCTCGCCCAGCGGCGGCCGCCGATCCGGCTCCCCCTTCGCCGGCCACGCCGCGAACGCCCGCTCGGCCTGCGCGGTGATGGTCAGTGACGGGTTCACGCCCAGGTTCGCGGCGACCGCGGCGCCGTCGGCGACGTGCAGCCCAGGATGCCCGAAGACCCGCTGGTACGGGTCCACGACGCCGTGTTCGGCGTCCGCCCCGATGACGGCCCCGCCGAGGATGTGCGCGGTGAGCGGAATGTCGAGCACCTCCGGCAGCGCCCCGCCGGGCAGCCCGCCGATCTCCTCGGCCAGCAGGCGCACCGCCTCGTTGCCCGCCGGGATCCACGTCGGGTTCGGCGCGCCGTGGCCCTGCGTCGAGCGCAGGCCTCCGCGCCGCAGCCGCACCGTCAGCGAGTTGTCCGCCGACTGCATGACCAGCGCGATGATGGTGCGGTTGGACCAGTCGCGCACCGACATTGCCCGCAGGTAGGCGAACGGCCACCGGAACATCGCAGCCGCCCAGCGCCGCCCGCGACCCGGCCCGCCGTCGGTCAGCGCCGATTGCAGCAGCCCCATCGAGTTGGAGCCCTTGCCGTAGCGCACCGGCTCGATGTGCGTCCGCTCGTCCGGATGGAACGAACTCGTGATCGCCACACCCTCGGTGTACTTCAGCCCCCGCTTGCGGGCCTGGCCCGGCAGCACGGTCGCGCCGACCAGCGACTCGGAGTTGGTCCGGGTCAGCGCGCCCAGCCGGTCCGACAGTTTCGGCAGGTCACCTGAGGCCTTCATGCTGTGCAGCAGCCGCTGCGTGCCCAGCGCGCCCGCCGCGAACACCACCTGCCCGGCCTCGAGCACGCCGCCGCCGGCCGCCCGACGACGACGGCCGAACCGCGCCCCGGTCCTGGCCAGCTCGACCCGGTAGCCGCCCCCCTCGAGCGGCTTCACGGCAGTGACCGTAGACATCGGGAAGATCTGCGCACCGGCCTGCTCGGCCAGCCACAGGTAGTTCTTGACCAGCGTGTTCTTCGCGTTGTGGCGACAGCCGGTCATGCACTCGCCGCAGTGCAGGCAGCCTGCCCGCGCCGGCCCCTTGCCGTCGAAGTACGGGTCCGGCACGGACTGGCCCGGCATACCGAGGAAGACGCCGACCGGGGTGGGATGGAACGTCCCACCGACGCCCATGCGCTCGGCGACCTTGCGCATCGCCTCGTCGGCCGGAGTGGTCCGGTCGTAGACGGTCACCCCGAGCATCCGCTCCGCGGTGTCGTAGTGCGGGGCCAGCTCGGCCTGCCAGTCGGTGATGTCGCGCCACTGCGGGTCCTGATAGAACGCGTCCAGCGGCCGGTACAGCGTGTTGGCGTAGACGAGCGAGCCGCCGCCGACGCCCGCGCCTGACAGGACGAGCACACCCGCACCGTCGTGTCCCTTGTCCGGACGCAGCAAAGTGATCCGCTGGATGCCGTAGCAGCCCAATGCAGGGGCCCACAGGAAACGCCGCAGCCGCCAGCTGGTCTTCGGGAAGTCCTGGTCGGCGAAGCGCCGACCCGCCTCCAGGACGGCCACCGAGTAACCCTTCTCGGCCAGCCGCAGCGCCGCCACGCTCCCGCCGAACCCGGAGCCGATCACCACCACGTCGTAGCGCATGGCGAGATTATTACCGGCCAGTTAACTAAGCGGAAGAGGTCACCTTCGGTCCGCACTTCTCGGCGCGGCGGTGGCAGCAGGCATAGACGCGGCTCCGGCTCCCGGCGTGTATGCCGGTGCGGCGTGCTCGTTTCGGGACGCTTCAGCGTCCCGAAACGAGCACTCGCCGTCGGAATACACATACCCTTGCCCGCTGGTGCGGCCCACGCCCGCGCCGGGCGCAGAGCCCGGGGGTCACTGGGCCGGGCGGCCGGTTTCGAAGAGCCACTTCTGGAAGAAGTCGCCCAGGTGCTGGCCGCTGATGCGCTCGGCGAGGGTGATGAACTCGCTGGTGTTGGCGTTGCCGTCGCGCTGCTCGGCGGCCCAGGTCTTCAGGATCTCGAAGAACTTGTCGTCGCCGACGAGCTTGCGCAGCGCGTGCAGGGTCATCCCGCCCCGGTCGTAGACGCTGCCGGAGAAGATGTTGTCGGCGCCGGGCGAGCCGGGGGCGATGTCCCAGATCCGGCTGCCGGGGTCGTCGTACCGGGAGTCGAACTCCTCCTGGATCGTGGACACGCCGATCTTCTCGCCCCACATCCACTGGGCGTACGTCGCGAAACCCTCGTTGAGCCAGATGTGCTCCCAGCGGTCCACCGACACGCTGTCGCCGAACCACTGGTGGGCCAGCTCGTGGGCGACCACGATGGTGTTCTGTCCACGGCTCCAGAACGCGTTCGAGTAGACCGGCCGGGTCTGCGTCTCCAGCGCGTAGCGCACCCGCTCGTCGTCGATGACGATGCCGCCGTAGGCGTCGAACGGGTAGGGCCCGAAGTACTGCTCCAGGAAGTCGGTGATCTCGGTGGTCTGCGCCATCGCCTCGTCGATGTTTCCCTTGGGCAGCGACTCGGCGATCGCGGTCAGCACCGGCTTGCCCTTGTGCGTGCCCTCGACCGTGCGGTAGTCGCCGATCACGAAGGTGGCCAGGTAGGGCGCCATCGGCGAGGTGACCCGCCAGCGCCAGCTGGTCCAGCCGTCCTTGGTGGACTTGCCTTCGAGCAGACCGTTGCTGATGGCGTCGAGGTCGCCGGGCACGGTCAGCTCGATGGCGTACAGCGCCTTGTCCTTGGGGTGGTCGTTGACCGGGAACCAGGTGGTCGCCGACTCGGGCTCGCCGAGGGTGAACGCGCCGTCGGGAGTGGTCAGGAAGCCGGTGATGCCGAGGTCGGGCGCGGTGATCGCCTTGGGCACGCCGCCGTAGGTGACGACGGTGACGAACTGCTTGCCGGTCCCGACCGGGGCGGCCGGGGTGATGACCAGCTCGTCGCCCTGCCGGGTCGAGGTCGCCGCCGCGCCGTCCACAGTGATCTTGTCGACGACGAGGCCGTGCAGGTCGAGGTGGAACTTCGACAGCTCGGTGGTGGCGGTGGCGGTCACCGTGGCGACGCCGGCCAGCTTGTCCGTCTGCGGTTCATACTTGATCTTCAGGTCGTACGCCGAGACGTCGTAGCCGCCGTTGCCGTAGCCGGGAAAGTAGGGGTCGCCGGCGCCGGCCAGGTTGACCGGCACGGAGACCGGGTCGGGGAAGGGCTGCTCTTCGACGAACAGGGGCCGGGTCGGACCCGAGCACCCACCCAGCAGCGCGGCCGTGACCGCCGCCGCCACGACCCACGTACGCCTGACCATGCGACCTCCCGCCGTAGAGCATCCACCCTAACCGCCGCCGCCGACGCCGTACGGCGACTCGGCGCTCAACCTGCACGAAGCCCCGCCGGGCTGCGCGAACGGCAGCGGCGGGGCTTCGGTCGAACAGATGCCGGGCTCAGTTGTCGAGCAGCAGGCCGACCTTCTGGAACTCCTTCAGGTCGCGGTAGCCGCACTTGGCCATCGCCCGCTTGAGGCCGCCGAACAGGTTCAGCAGGCCGTCGGGGTCGGTCGCCGGGCCGTAGAGCAGCTGCTCCAGCGAGCCGAGCGGCTCGGGGGTCAGCCCGATCGAGCCGCGCGGCAGCTTCGGGTGGCTGGCCGACGGGTGCCACCACAGGCCGTTGCCGGGCATGCCCTCGGCCAGCGACAGCGGCGCGCCGAGCATGACCGCGTCCGCGCCGCAGCCCAGCGCCTTGGCGATGTCGCCGGAGGTGTGCAGGTCGCCGTCGGCGATCAGGTGCACGTACCGGCCGCCGGTCTCGTCCAGGTAGTCGCGGCGCGCCGCCGCCGCGTCGGCGATCGCGCTGGCCATCGGCACCCGGATGCCGAGCACGGCCTCGCTGGTGGTCAGGTGGTCCGCGCCGATGCCGACGATGACGCCCGCCGCGCCGGTGCGCATCAGGTGCAGCGCCGTCTGGTAATTGGTGCAGCCGCCGACGATGACCGGCAGGTCCAGGTCGGCGATGAACTCCTTGAGGTTCAGCGGCTCGTCCACCGTGGAGACGTGCTCCGCCGACACGATGGTGCCCTGGATGACCAGCAGGTCCACGCCCGAGTCGAGGATGACCGGGGCGAGCGCCAGGGTGTGCTGCGGGGACACCCGCACCGCCACGGTGACGTTGCCGTCGCCCGCGAGCGCGCGCATCTCACGCACCCGCTCCGCGATCAGCTCCGGCTTGATCGGCTCGGCGGCGTAGAGCTGCTGCAGCCGGGCGGTCAGGTTCTCCTCGTCGCCGGCCTCGGCCAGCGCTTCGAGCTGCTTGCGCGGGTCCTCGTACCGGGTCCACAGGCCCTCGACGTTGAGCACGCCCAGCCCGCCCAGCCGGCCCAGCGCGACCGCGCTGGCCGGGCTCATGATCGCGTCGGACGGGTGCGCCACGCACGGGATGCCGAACTTGTACGCGTCGAGCTGCCAGTTCGTCGAGACGTCGTCCACATCGCGGGTACGGCGGCTCGGCACGATCGCGATGTCATCCAGGTGGTAGCCGCGCTGGGCGGTCTTCCCCATGCCGATCTCGACGATGTCACGCACAGTGGATCCTCTCCGCGGTTCTCTTCAGCTTCGCAGACGCTACCGCGAGTGGTAGTTCGGCGCTTCCACGGTCATCTGGATGTCGTGCGGGTGGGACTCCTTGAGCCCCGCCGCGGTGATGCGCACCAGCTGGCCGCGCTCACGCAGCTGCCCGATGTCGGCCGCGCCGCAGTAGAACTGGGCCTGGCGCAGGCCGCCGACGAGCTGATGGGCGACCGTGGCCAGGGTGCCGCGGTAGGGCACCTGGCCCTCGACGCCCTCGGGGATGAGCTTGTCGGCCTGGGTGACGTCGGCCTGGAAGTAGCGGTCCTTGGAGTAGGACTGCGCGGCCGGGCCGCGGGCCATCATCGCGCCGAGGGAGCCCATGCCGCGATACGCCTTGAACTGCTTGCCGTTCATGAAGACCAGGTCGCCGGGGCTCTCCTCGCAGCCGGCCAGCGCCTGCCCGAGCATGACGGTCTCCGCACCGGCCACGATCGCCTTGGCGATGTCGCCGGAGTACTGGATGCCGCCGTCGCCGATCACCGGCACGCCCGCGGGGCCGCAGGCCCGGGCCGCCTCCATGATGGCCGTGATCTGCGGCACGCCCACGCCCGCCACGATCCGGGTGGTGCAGATGGCGCCCGGCCCGACACCCACCTTGACCGCGTCCGCGCCCGCCTCGACCAGCGCTTTGGCGCCGGCGTAGGTGGCCACGTTGCCGCCGACGATGTCGACCTCGCCGGCCTCCTTCTTGAGCAGCGCGACCAGCTCCGGCACCGCCCGGTTGTGGCCGTGCGCGGTGTCCACCATGATCACGTCCACGCCGGCCTCGATCAGCGCGCGTGCCCGCTTGTAGCCGTCCTCGCCGACGCCCACGGCGGCGGCGACCCGAAGGCGGCCCGCGCCGTCCTTGGTGGCCAGCGGGAACTGTTCGGTCTTCACGAAGTCCTTGACGGTGATGAGCCCGCGCAGCCGGCCGGTCTCGTCGACCAGCGGCAGCTTCTCCACCTTGTGCTCGCGCAGCAGCGCCAGCGCCTGCTCCTTGGACGCCCCCACCGGCGCGGTGACCAGCGGCATGGGGGTCATCACCTCGCGCACCTTCACCGACATGTCGGTGACGAAGCGCATGTCGCGGTTGGTGACGATGCCGACCAGCGTGCCGTCGGCGTTGGTGACCGGCAGGCCGGAGATGCGGTAGCGCGCGCACATGGCGTCCACGTCGCGCAGCGTGTCGTCGGGCGAGCAGGTCACCGGATTGGTGATCATGCCGGACTCGGACCGCTTCACCAGGTCGACCTGAGCGGCCTGGTCCTCCACCGAGAGGTTGCGGTGCAGCACGCCGATGCCGCCCTGGCGGGCCATCGCGATCGCCATCCGGGCCTCGGTGACCGTGTCCATGGCGCTCGACACCAGCGGGATCTGCAAGGTGACGTTCCTGGTCAGCCGGGTCTGAGTGGTCACCTGGCTGGGGATCAGATCCGATTCGCCGGGCACCAGCAGGACGTCGTCGAAGGTGAGGCCGAGTGGAATCTCGCGGGCGGCATCCATCTTTTTGTCCCCCTGGGTCCGGAGCGCGGGCATGTGGGTGTGATCGGGCTCCAATGAATCGTACCCAGCGTGCGACCTGGCCCGAATTCGCCCACACCCGAGGTGGCCCACCTCATGGAGATCTGTCGCTGACGCGCGGGGGACTCATGCCCCCGCTCCCGCGCTCAGGGGTCTAACGTGAAGGGGTGCAGCACGACGAGCCCATTGATCCCTTCCACGGGGACCCGACCGACCCCACGGCCGGCCTGGACGACCCCGAGGGCGACGCGTACGGCGAGCTCTCGACCCAGGAGCGCGCCGACCTGCTCGCCGACCTCGCCGAGCTCGAGGTCTACCAGGTGCTGCTCTCCCCGAAGGGCATCCGCGGCCTCGTTGTCGACTGCGAGGACTGCCGGGAGCCGCACTACTTCGACTGGGACCTGCTCCGGGGCAACCTGCGCCACCTGCTCGACTCCGGGCGCCCCCGGGTGCACGAGCCCGCCTACGACCCCGACCCGGACCACTACGTGACCTGGGAGTACGCCCGCGGCTACGCCGACGCCGTGGACGACATGGTCGAGGAGTAGCCCTCCCGAACGTCGATCAGGCCGTGTCGCGGTGTGCGACACGGCCTGATGCGTGTCCCGGGCCGGGTGCCTCGGCGGCCGGGCTCGTCGGTGCTCCGGGGACGGCCTGTGCACGGCGGGTCCCGGCGCGGGAGGGGGTCCGCGCCGGGACTCGCTGCGCTGCGGTCAGAAGACCAGGCCGGCTCGGAAGCCCGCGGCCACCGCGTGGGCCCGGTCCCGCGCGCCGAGCTTGCGGAACAGCCGCCGGGCGTGGGTCTTGACGGTGTCCTCGGAGACGAACAGGTCGCGGCCGATCTCGGCGTTGCTCTGGCCGTCGGCCATCCCGCGGAGCACCTGCAGCTCGCGCTCGGTCAGGGTGACCGAGCGGGCCGGGCGCACCGCGCCGCCGGGCGGAGCCTCTCCCGGCAGGTCGCCGCGCTGGGCGGGCACCACCGCGGAGGAGACGGTGCCGGAACCGCGGTTGGCGTACGGCACCGACATGCCCGGACCCGCCGGAGGCATGGCCCGGCCGGCTCCGGCGGGCGCACGGGAGGCACCGGCCATCACCCCGCTGACCGCGGGCCGGATGGCGTCGGCGGTGCGCGTGGCGGGCCTACTGACCAGCAGCAGCGCCTTGGCGGCGGTGCTCACCGGATCAGGGTCGGTCCCGCCGATCAGCCCTCTGGCACCGGCCCGGATGGCGGCCTGCGCGGCGGCGGGCTCCTCCGGGCCGAACAGCACCAGCTGGGCGTGCGGCACCGCGGTCATCACCTTTCGGGTGAATCCCACGGTATCGGGCCGGGTGAGCGCGGTGTCGGCCAGCACGATCCCGGCCGGGAACGCGGCAAGCTGCGCAATCGCTTCGGCGGCGCTGGTCACGGTACGCACTCCCGCGGCCACCCCCAGCCGCTCGGCACACGAGGCGATGGTCGCGGCCGCCGCGGCGGTGCGGACGCATACGAGAACGGTCTGCACGGTGATCCCCCTCTCTCCTGCGAAGAAGACCACGAGACACCCAGATCATTACGCACTTTCCGGGGATTCCGTCGAAATCTCGGTCCAGCACTACCTGATCATCCACTGGATGGCGACAAGTGGACGTACGCGGAGTAACGTGCTGACGTTGCCTAAATCTCTTCGCTTGGACACAAGCCTCCCATCCCCTAGGAGGTCAGATGGCTCACTTCCGCAGACTTCCCGGTCCGATAGCCGACGTTTGGGACTGGCAGCATCACGGCGCGTGCAAAGGCCGTGACAGCCTGCAGTTCTTTCACCCCGATGGTGAAAGAGGCTCATCTCGGGGCCGCCGCGAAAGCGCGGCGAAACAGGTATGCAATCGCTGCCCGGTCCGCTCTGAATGCGCCGCGCATGCGTTGACCACCCGCGAGCCATACGGCGTATGGGGTGGCTTCACCGAGCACGAGCGGCACCAGTTGTTGCAACTGGGCTGGCGCGAATGCGCCGACCGACGCGGTGAGCGCGTCGACGTGCAGCGGCTCGAGGCCCGTCTCTCCGAGGACGTCAGCGCACCTGCACGCTGACCGTGTGCCAGCCTGACGCCCCGTCCGGGAACGGATCGGCACGGGCTTCCGTCTGCACCTGCCCACTGGTGTCCGCCGCGCGCACGGCGAGCGTGTGCTCGCCCGGCGCGGCGTCCCAGCGGAAGGTCCACTGCCGCCAGGTGTCCGGCGACACGGTGCCGGCCAGATCGGCGGGTTGCCACGGCCCGTCGTCGACGCGCACCTCCACCGCGGTGACCCCGCGGTGCTGGGCCCACGCGACCCCGGCGACCACGACCGTGCCCGCGGTGACCGCGCCGCCCTCGCGCGGGGTGTCGATCCGGGACTCGGTCTTGATCGGCCCCTGCGCGGCCCAGCCCTTGCGCACCCAGTACGCGTCGAAGTCGGCGAAGGAGCTCAGCTCCAGCTCGGTGACCCATTTGGTGGCGCTGACGTAGCCGTAGAGGCCCGGCACCACCATGCGCACCGGGAAGCCGTGGTCGACCGGCAGCGGCTCGCCGTTCATCGCCACCGCCAGCATCGCGTCGCGGCCGTCACGCAGCGCCGCGGTGGGCGTGCCGCAGGTCCAGCCGTCCACCGACCGGCTGACCACCTGGTCGGCGCCGTCCAGCGGGCCGGCCTCGTCCAGCAGGTCCTTCAGCGGCACGCCGAGCCAGCGGGCGTTGCCGATGAGATCGCCGCCGACCTCGTTGGAGACGCAGGCCAGCGTGATGTACCGCTCGATCATGGGACGGGCCAGCAGCTGCTCGAAGCTCAGCGTCATCGGCCGGGCCACCCGGCCGTGGATGCGCAGCTGCCAGGCGGCCGGATCCACCTGCGGCACGATCAGCGCCGTGTCGATGCGGTAGAACACATCGTTGCCGGTCACGTAATCGGACAGGCCCGACGCCGGCGGGTCGACCGTGCTGGGCAGGGCGGGCGCGGGCGTGGCCGGCGGCGGCAGGGTGATCGCCGCACGGGCCTGCTGCACGTCCTTGCGGGCGGCCAGCGCCCGCCCGACGTAGCCGGAGACCAGCGCCACGCCGAACCCGGCGATGCTCAACCGCAGGAACCGCCGCCGCCCGTCCACAGGCCTGGTCGCGGTGACCGGGCCGTCAGGCAGCCCGGCAGCCGGGCCCTCGACGCCCTCGGCGTGTGCGGCCGAGACGAGCAGCATGCGCAGCACCCCCACCGCGGCGGCCGCGCCGAGCAGCGACGGCAGCACCGCGGCGGCCCCCGCGTTCGGACGCGTCAGCGCGGCCACGGCGCCGATCACGCCGAACAGCGCGATCCCGGCCACGCCCCAGCGGAAGTCCCGCCGCGCGGCCAGGCCCACCAGCGCGGCGAAGCCCGCCAGCAGCAGCGATGTGCCGACCAGCAGGGCGACCTTGTCGTACACCCCGAAGACGCTGATCGCTGCGCCCTTGACCGGCTCCGGCACCGCGTCGATCACCGTGCCGCCGACCGCGATCAGCGGCGCGCTGCGCGGGCCTGTCCACACCGCGACCAGCTCGCCCAGCCCCACCGCCACCGCGGCCGAGGCCACGCCCGCGATCATCGCCCTGCTCCGACTCACCACGGGTGCCAGTCTGCTCCGAACCCGCCCCGAACGACATCGCCCGACGCCTTACCGATGCCTTACCGTTCGCCATCGCCGCCATCGCCGCCCCCGCCGCCGCGGATCTCCGGTCGCGCTGCAGTTTCGGGGAAACTGCAGCCTTGCCTCGACGCGAACCCGCAGTTTCCCCGAAACTGCAGGCCGAGCCGAGCGAGCGAGCGTCGGGCTACTGGAGCGGGATGTCGACGGCGATGTTGGGCGGGGCGTCGAAGCTGCCGTGGATGACGCTGAAGGACAAGCGCACGGAGTCGGTGTCCGCGCCGAGCACGCCGTCGAACACGATCACGCCGGTCGCCTCGCCGCCCGCGGGCACGGTCTCCGGCCAGGTGCTCGCGCCCGGGTCCGGCAGCAGCGTCTCACCGGCGGCCGTGAGCTGGGCCCGGCCGAACGTGGGCAGCGTCAGCGCATCCCCGCCGGTGTTCTCACCCCGGATCTTGACCTTGGTGGCCTGGCTGGTGACCTCGACGCTCAGCACGGTGATGGTCAGCGGGCCACCGGTCTTGGACACCTCTGCGGCGAGCCGTTCCTGCCCCTGCTCGTTCCGCTTGTTGATCCACGGCGGGGTCGCGAACTCGCTCAGCTTCTGCACCCCGGCCTGCACCGCCGTGGTGGCCAGATAGCCGCCGCCTGCGCACAGGCCGAGCAGCAGGAGCGCGCTCAGCACCAGCCCGACACCGCCGCGCCGCCGAGCCGGAGCCGTTGCGGCGCCTGCCGGAGCCGAGGCGCCTGCCGGAAAAGTGCCGCCGTAACCGCCGGGATAGCTCGCGCCGGGGCCGTCCACCGGGTATCGGCCGGCCGGTGTCGGGATCGTGTAGCCGCCGGGCGGCGGGACCCTGCCCGCCGGTATCCCGGGCGGATCCATGGCCACGGCCCGGGAGCTGCCGCTCTTGGCCAGGTCGATCATGCCCAGCAGCAGCGCCACGACCAGGCCCACGCTGCCGGAGATGACCAGCGCCTTGGTCCGGCTCACCTCGGCCGCGGTCAGGTAGTCGGTCAGGCCGGTGCCCAGCGTCGCGACCAGGTAGGCCAGGCCCACCAGGCCGAAGTATCGCAGCATCCCGCGCCCTGTCATGCCAGGGACCCTATCGACCAACGTGCATGCCACAAAGGACGGAAAGGCGACAGCGGGCCCCGGCCGAAGCCGGGACCCGCTGTCGAGGTCAGCTGCTCAGGCTCAGAAGCCCGGGCCGTGCGAGTGGCCGTGGCCGTGGCCGCCGTGGCCGTTGCCCGCGGGCTCCGCCTTGGCCGGCTTCTCGACGATCAGGGACTCGGTGGTGAGCAGCAGGCCGGCGATCGACGCGGCGTTGATGGCCGCGTTGCGGGTCACCTTCACCGGGTCGACGATGCCGGACTTGACCAGGTCGACGAACTCGCCCTTGGCCGCGTCGAGGCCGGTGCCCCACTCGCTGGCCTGGACCTTCTGCACGATGACGTAGCCGTCGTGACCGGCGTTCTGCGCGATCCAGCGCAGCGGCTCGACCAGCGCCTTGCGCACGATCGAGACACCGACCTTCTCCTCGCCGGTGAAGCCCAGGTCGTCGTCGAGCACGCTGACGATCTGAGCGAGCGCGGCGCCGCCACCGGGGACGATGCCCTCCTCGACGGCCGCACGGGTGGCCGCGATGGCGTCCTCGATGCGGTGCTTGCGCTCCTTCATCTCGACCTCGGTCGCGGCGCCGACCTTGATGACGGCGATGCCGCCGGACAGCTTGGCCAGGCGCTCGCCCAGCTTCTCCTTGTCCCAGTCGGAGTCCGAGGCCTCGATCTCCTTGCGGATCTGCGAGACGCGCGAGTCGACCTCGTCCTGCGAGCCGCCACCGTCCACGATCGTGGTGGTGTCCTTGGTGATGACGGCGCGGCGCGCCGAGCCGAGCTGCTCCAGGGTGACACCGTCGAGCTTGTAGCCCAGCTCGGGAGCGATCAGCTCACCGCCGGTGAGCACGGCGAGGTCCTGCAGCATCGCCTTGCGGCGGTCGCCGAAGCCGGGGGCCTTCACCGCGGCGACCTTGACGGTCTTGCGGATCGAGTTCACCACCAGCGTGCTCAGCGCCTGGCCGTCGACGTCCTCGGCCACGATCAGCAGCGGCTTGCTGGTCTGGAGAACCTTCTCCAGCAGCGGCAGCAGCTCCTCGATCGAGGAGATCTTGCTGGTGGTGATGAGGATGTACGGGTCGTCCAGCACCGCCTCGCCCGACTCGGGGTCGGTGACGAAGTGCGGCGAGATGAAGCCCTTGTCGAACTGCATGCCCTCGGTGATGTCGAGCTCGGTGGTCATGGTCGAGCCCTCTTCGACGGTGATGACACCGTCCCGGCCGACCTTGTCCATCGCCTCGGCGATCAGCTCACCGATGGTGGAGTCCTGCGCGGAGATCGTCGCGACCTGCGCGATGTCCGACTTGTCGGCCACCGGGGTGGCCTTGGCCAGCAGCGCGTCGCTGATCTTGGTGACGGCCGCGTCGATGCCGCGCTTGATGCCCGCCGGGTTGGTGCCCGCGGTCACGTTGCGCAGGCCCTCGCGGACCATCGCCTGGGCCAGCACGGTGGCCGTGGTGGTGCCGTCACCGGCGACGTCGTTGGTCTTGGTCGCCACCTCCTTGACCAGCTGCGCGCCCAGGTTCTCGTACGGGCTCGACAGCTCGATCTCCTTGGCGATGGTGACGCCGTCGTTGGTGATCGTGGGCGCGCCGAACTTCTTGTCGAGGACCACGTTGCGGCCCTTGGGGCCGAGCGTGACCTTGACGGTGTCGGCGAGTGCGTTGACACCGTGCTCCAGCAGGTGCCGCGCTTCGTCGGAGAAGGCAAGGATCTTAGGCATCAATCGTCTCCCTTAAACGTCACGATGCCCCGGCCCGCCCGCGAGGGCGTGCCGGGGCATCGCACGGATCACTTCTCGACGACCGCGAGGACGTCGCGGGCGGAGAGCAGCAGGTACTCCTCGCCGGCGTACTTGACCTCGGTGCCGCCGTACTTCGAGTAGATGACCTTGTCACCCACCTTGACGTCCACCGGGATGCGGGTGCCCTTGTCGTCGACGCGGCCGGGGCCGACAGCGAGGACGGTGCCCTCCTGCGGCTTCTCCTTGGCGGTGTCGGGGATCACGAGGCCCGACGCGGTGGTGGTCTCAGCCTCGTTCGCCTGGACCAGGATCCGGTCCTCGAGCGGCTTGATCGCAACCTTCGTCGCGGTAGTCACGAGCATACCCTCCTGGGGTATAGCCCCGGGTTCTCGCGGCACGAGACCCGGGTGTTGTCTTCTGGTCAAGTCTTTGCCCGAACGCAGCCGTCGTCGCGGGTGTCGGCGTCGCCGGGCGGGTCATGCGTTAGCACTCTGCATGGCAGGGTGCTAACTCCGAACATTATGCCGCGTCTAGCACTCAGTCAAGGAGAGTGCCAGCCGCCACTAGGTGAATTATCCGATTCACCTGGTGTCCAGCGCTCAGCGGGGGCGTGTCGCGGCCGACTGTGACGTCGTCGATCCGCCCGCCGACGCCGTCCGAGGCGGCCCGGACCGCTGCCGAGAGCCCGCCGAGGTCGCGCAAGGCCACCGCCGAGAGCCGCCGACGCCGAGAGCCGCCGAGGTCGTGCAAGGCCACCGCGGGGAGCCGCCGTCGCCGGGAGCCGCCGGCGTCGCTGCCAGAATGAGGCCGTGGATCTCGAACAGCTGGCGCAGCTGCGTACCCCCGACGGTGTGGCGGCGCTGGACCTGGCCGCGGAGCTGGCCGGGACGGACGAGCTGGCCGCCGCCTCGGCGCTGCGGGCCCGCGGCGTGCCGCCGGGCCTGGCCGCCGCCGCGCTCACCCAGGTCGCGCTGCGCCGCCGGGCGTCGGCCAAGTTCGGCGCCGACGCCGGGCAGGTGTTCCTCACCCGCACCGGGCTGGAACAGGCCACCCGCGAGATCGTCGCGAAACGCCGCGCGGCCCGGCTGCGTGCCGCCGGGACGACGGCGCTCGCCGACCTGGGCTGCGGCCTCGGCGCCGACCTGCGCGCCGTCGCCGCCACCGGCATCCGGGCGTACGGCGTGGACGCCGACCCGCTGACCGCCGCCTGCGCCGCGCTCAATGCCCCCGAAGCGACGGTGACCTGCGGCGACGCGCGCGACTTCGACCTGAGCCAGGTCGACGCGGTGTTCTGCGACCCGGCCCGGCGCAGCGGCGGCCGGCGCGTGTTCCGCCCCGAGGACTACTCACCGCCCTGGGACTGGGTGGTGTCCCTGCCGCAGCGGGTGCCGCGCACCGTGCTCAAACTCGCCCCCGGCATCGACCAGGCGCTGCTGCCCGCGGGCTGCGAGCTGGAACTGGTCTCCGTCGACGGCGACGTGGTCGAGGCCGCCGCCTGGTGCGGCCCGCTGGCGAGCACGCCGCGCCGAGCCACCGTGTTCCGCGACGGCGTCCCGTACGAACTCACCGGGACCGGCGAGCAGGCCGCCCCGGTCGCCCCACCCGGCCGCTACGTCACCGACCCCGACGGCGCGGTGGTCCGCAGCCACCTGGTCGCCGAGTTCGCCGCCGCCCACGACGGCTGGCTCGCCGACCCGAACATCGCGTACGTCTGGTCCGACACCCCGATCGCCTCCCCCTTCGGCCGCTGCTTCGCCGTCGACGACGTCCTCCCGTTCTCCCTGAAACGCCTGCGCGCCACCCTCCGCGACCGCCAGGTCGGCCGCCTCGAGATCCTCAAACGCGGCAGCGCCCTCGACGTCGAACAACTCCGCCGCGACCTCCGCCTCACCGGCCCGAACCCCGCCTCCCTCCTCCTCACCCGCACCTCCACCACCCCCCTCGCCATCCTCGCCACCCCGGTCGCCCCGCCCGGTTGATCATGAACTTACGGACGTGCGGCGACGGCGTACCCCCACCCTGCCGCCGTGATCACCGAGCGCCACGCCGGGGCGGCGCAAGCAGCGGGGCGGCCAGGCCGGTGGGCACACGGGCGGCCCGGCGGCGCAGCGGGGTGGGACGCGCGGGCGGGTGAGCCGAGGCCCGGCGGGAGGCGGCGGTAGCATCGCGGCGTGGCCAGCCAGGGGACGCCCGCGACAGCACTGCTCACGAAGCAGAAGGTGAAGCACACGCTGCATCCGTACGAGATCTCGCCGGACTCCCCCAACTACGGCGCACTGGTCGCCGACGCCATCGGCGCCGACCCGGCACGGGTGTTCAAGACGCTGGTCACCGAGGTGGACGGCGCGCTCACCGTGGCCGTGGTGCCGGTGACCGGCGAGATCGATCTGAAGGCCCTGGCCACGGCGGCCGGCGGCAAGAAGGCGGCGATGGCCGACCGCGACCTGGCCGAGAAGACCACGGGGTACGTCCGCGGTGGCATCAGCCCGCTCGGCCAGCGCAAACGCCTGCCCACGGTGATCGACCAGTCCGCCCTCGACGGCGACCTCATCTACGTCTCGGCCGGCAAGCGCGGTCTCCAACTCCGCCTGGCCCCCACCGACCTGGTCCGCCTCACCTCGGCCACCCTCGCCCCCATCGCGCGCACCTGACCCGCGCCGGGACGCACCGGCGCCCACGCGTGGTCACGGCCCTGGCCCGACCGACACCTCGCCGTTCTCCTTGATGATCCGTTTTTGTGGACGCTGGATGCCCCCATAGGGACAGTCAGCGTCCACAAAAACGGATCATCACCCGCAGGCTCCACGATCATGTCCGCTTTGTGGCAGTCTCGCGGCGCCCGAGGGCGGCCTGCGCGCGGCAGCCGCCGAGCCGAAGGCTCGAGCCGCGACCGGCCGCGCCCACCGCCGCCGCCCGAACCGCCGCCGCCGCCGCCAAGATCATATTTGTCCTGCGCGAAAGGCGTGTCCAATTGCCGGGATTGGGCATCTCGTGACCTGTCATCGCCCAAGATCTGCGGGCCGGGAAAGGGCAGCGAGCGGGCGGGTTACGGGGACGTTGCTGAATTGTTATTGCCAACAACAAACCTTGGGCTTGCGCGTTTGTATTTGTTGCGCATACGTTGTCGCACACAACAAAACCCCGTGTGACCGGCCTCACGCACTGATGAACGCTGTTGGACTCGCCTGGTCCCGGAACCCGGCGGGGCCGCCCGCACCACCTGAATACACACCCCTGAATCCGAGAGGATTTGAGCAACGATGCGCAAAGGGATCCTGGCTGTAACCATGACCGGCCTGATGGCCGTCACCGGTTTGGCCGCCTGTGCGGAAGACGCCCAGCCCGGCGACTCGAAGACGCCCTACATCGGCGTCATCCTGCCGGACAGCAAGTCCTCGGCCCGCTGGGAGACCGCGGACCGCAAGTACCTGGAAGAGGCCTTCAAGGCCGCGAATGTCAAGTACGACATTCAGAACGCCCAGGGTGACAAGACCCAGTTCCAGAGCCTCGCCGACCAGATGATCACCAAGGGCGTCACCGTCCTGGTCATCGTCAACCTCGACTCCGGCACCGGCAAGGCCGTGCTGGACAAGGCCGCGGCGCAGGGCATTCCGACGATCGACTACGACCGGCTCACGCTGGGCGGCAACGCGAAGTACTACGTGTCCTTCGACAACGTCGCGGTCGGCCGCCTGCAGGGTGAGGGCCTGGTCAAGTGCCTCACTGAGAAGAACGTGAAGAACCCGGCCATCGCGCAGCTCAACGGCTCGCCGACGGACAACAACGCGACCCTCTTCAAGGAGGGCGGCGTGTCGGTGCTGAAGCCGAAGTACGACGCCAAGGACTACACCCTCGTCGACGACCAGGCCGTGCCGGACTGGGACAACGCGCAGGGCGGCGTGATCTTCGAGCAGATGCTGACGAAGGCGAACGGCAAGATCGACGGCGTGCTCGCGGCGAACGACGGCCTGGGCAACGCGGCGATCTCCATCCTGAAGAAGAACAAGCTCAACGGCAAGGTCCCGGTCACCGGCCAGGACGCGACCGTGCAGGGCCTGCAGAACATCCTCCTCGGCGACCAGTGCATGACCGTGTACAAGGCCGTCAAGAAGGAGGCCACCGCGACCGCCGAGCTGGCGATCGCCCTGGCCCAGGGTCAGACCAAGTCCGTCTCGCAGACCACCAAGGACTCCGAGACCGGCAAGGACGTGCCCTCGGTCCTGCTGGAGCCGCAGGCGATCTACTTCAACAACGTGAAGGACGTCGTCACCGACGGTTACGTCACCAAGGCAGAGCTGTGCACCGCCGACTTCGCGGCCAAGTGCACCGAGGCCGGCATCAGCTGACCTGCACGCTCAACCAGAATGTGGTCCCTGGGGGTCGCAAGGCACCCCGGGGACCACGTCTGTGGAACAGGCAGTAACCCCTCGAACGGAGCGCCCGGATGGGAACCCCTCTACTCGAACTGCGTGGGATCAACAAGAGCTTCGGCCCGGTGCAGGTGCTGCGGGACGTCGCTTTCACGGTCCACCCAGGCGAGGTAACCGCACTCGTCGGCGACAACGGCGCCGGCAAGTCAACGCTGGTCAAGTGCATCGGCGGGATCTACCCCATCGACTCAGGCGAATACCTGATGGAGGGTAAGCAGGTCCACGTGCACAACCCCCGCGACGCCGCGAGCCACGGCGTCGAGATCGTCTACCAGGATCTCGCTCTCTGCGACAACCTGGACATCGTCCAGAACATGTTCCTGGGCCGCGAACGGCGCAGCGGCATGATCCTCGACGAGCCGACCATGGAGCAGCTCGCCCAGCAGACCCTGGCCAGCCTGTCCGTACGTACCGTGAAGTCGGTGCGGCAGCGGGTGGCCAGCCTCTCCGGCGGCCAGCGGCAGACCGTGGCCATCGCCAAGGCCGTGCTCTGGAACAGCAAGCTGGTCATCCTCGACGAGCCGACGGCCGCCCTCGGCGTGGCGCAGACCCAGCAGGTGCTGGAGCTGGTCCGCCGCCTGGCCGACAACGGTCTGGCCGTTGTACTGATCTCGCACAACATGAACGACGTGTTCGCTGTCTCCGACCGGATCGCGATGCTCTACCTGGGACGAATGGCGGCCCAGGTGAAGACGTCGGACGTCACCCACTCGCAGGTGGTCGAGCTGATCACCTCCGGCCGCAGCGGCGCGCTGGGCCTTGCCGAGGAAGGAGCCGCAGCGTGAGCGCGACCACCACGAATTCGTACGAGGCGGCCAAGGTCGCCACCCCGGCCAAGGACGACGGCGGCCTCTGGGGCTACCTGCGCAACTACGGCCAGCGGGTGCGCGGCGGCGACATGGGCGCGCTGCCGGCGGTGCTCGGCCTGATCGTGCTGTCGGTCATCTTCTCCGTCGCCCAACCGTCCTTCTTCACCGCGTTCAACTTCGCCAACCTGCTGACGCAGGCAGGGCCCATCGTCGTCATCGGCATGGGCCTGGTCTTCGTGCTGCTGCTCGGCGAGATCGACCTCAGCGCGGGCTACGCCTCCGGGGTCTGCGCCGCGGTGCTGGCGATCCTGCTGACCACGCACGGCTTCCCGTGGTACGTCGGCGTGGCCGCGGCGGTCGTCACCGGTGTCGTGATCGGCCTGCTGCTGGGCTTCCTGGTGGCGAAGGTCGGCATCCCCTCCTTCGTGGTCACCCTCGCGGCGTTCCTGGCCTTCCAGGGCACGGTGCTGTGGCTGCTCAAGGAGGGCACCAACATCTCGGTCCGCGACGAGGTCATCATCTCGCTGGAGAACGAGTTCATGCCGCCGATGGTCGGCTGGGCCCTGGGCGCGCTGACCGTGCTCGGCTTCGCCACCACCCAGCTGATCCAGCAGCGCAACCGCCGCCGCCGCGGGCTGCCCGCGCTGCTGTGGCAGGTCGTGGCCTTCCGCGTGATCGGCCTCGCCGTCCTGGTGGGCCTCGTGGTCGCGGTGCTGAACGAGGAGCGCAGCCGCAACGCGCTGTTCTCGCTCAAGGGTGTGCCGATCGTGGTACCCGTCGTCGGCGTGCTCCTGCTGCTGTGGACGTTCGTGCTGCGCCGCACCGCGTTCGGCCGGCACATCTACGCCGTCGGCGGCAACCGCGAGGCGGCCCGCCGGGCCGGTATCGCCGTGGACCGCATCCGCATCTCCGCGTTCGTCATCTGCTCGGCGATGGCAGCGGTCGGCGGCATCCTGGCCGCCAGCATGGCGCGTTCCGTCGACCCGAACACGGGCGGCTCGAACGTGCTGCTGTACGCGGTCGCCGCGGCGGTCATCGGCGGCACCAGCCTCTTCGGCGGCAAGGGCCGGGTGCTCGACGCGGTGCTCGGCGGCCTGGTCATCACGATGATCATCAACGGCATGGGTCTGGTCGGCTGGAGCTCGGCGTACAAGTACATCGCCACCGGCATCGTGCTGCTGCTGGCGGCGAGCGTGGACGCTTTCTCGCGCAGGCGTTCCGCCGCGAGCAGCTGAACCGACGTACGCCAGTAAACGGGAGAATCATGCGAGCGGGACCGAGCCAGGAGGAGATCCGGCGGCAGAACCTCGGCGCGTTGCTGCGGTTCGTGCACGTGCGCGGCTCTATCTCCCGCGCCGAGCTCACCTCCGAACTCGGTCTCAACCGCTCCACCATCGGCGCCCTCACCGCTGACCTGGCCGCTGTCGGCCTGGTCAGCGAGGAGGCGCCGCGGGAGACCGGCCGGGCCGGCCGCCCGTCGCTGGTGGTGCGCCCGTCCTCGGAACTGGTCTACGCCTACGCCGCGAGCGTGGAGGTGGACCGGGTCCGGGTGGCGCGGATCGGGCTGGGCGGCGTCATCCTGGACCAGCGGGAGGCGCCGCGCCCGCGCGGCGAGGCCATCGAGGCGGTACGTCCCGTGGCCGAGTTCGTCGCGCAGATGGCCGAGCAGGTCAAGCCGCAGGCCCGGTGCATCGGAGCCGGCATCGCCGTGTGCGGGCTGGTCCGCCGCGAGGACGGCCTGGTCCGGCTCGGACCGCACCTGGGCTGGCTGGACGAGCCGCTCGGGCACGCGCTGCAGGACCGGCTGCCCGACCTGCTGCCGCAGGTCGCCGTCGGCAACGTGGCGGACCTGTGCGCGCTCGCCGAGCACACCCGCGGCGTCGCCGTGGGCTGCGACAACATCATCTACATGTACGGCGACGTCGGCGTCGGCGCGGGCATCATCGCGGGCGGGCGCCGGGTCACCGGGCACGGCGGATACGGCGGCGAGGTCGGCCACATGGTGGTCAACCCGCACGGCCGCCCCTGCGGCTGCGGCTCCCGCGGCTGCTGGGAGACCGAGATCGGCGAGCATGCGCTGCTGCGCGCCGCCGGCCGGGACACCGCGCTGGGCAGCGAAGCGGTGCTGGCCGTGGTCGAGGCCGCCGCGCGCGGCGACGCCACCGCCCAGGTCGCGGTACGCCAGGTCGGCGACTGGCTCGGCTTCGGCGTGGCCAACCTGGTCAACATCTTCAACCCGGAACTGGTCATCTTCGGCGGCACGCTGCGCGACGTGTACCTGGCCTCGGCGGCGCAGGTGCGCAGCCGGCTCAACAGCATCGGCCTGCCCGCCACCCGCGAGCACGTCCGGCTGCGCACCCCCAAGCTGGGCGGCGACGCGGCCCTGCTCGGCGCCGCAGAGCTCGCCTTCGAGCAGCTGCTCGCCGACCCGCTGGGGTGAATACCGGCCGGTAGCACAAACCATCCAGCACAATGGATGGTTGTGCCGGCCCCTTTCCCGCCCCGCCGCCTGCCCGGCCTCGCCGACGTCCCGCACGCGATCCCCTACCAGGGCAGCAAACGGCAGCTCGCGCACGCGATCGTGCCGCTGCTCCCGCCGGACACCGCCCGGCTGCTGGAGCCGTTCGCCGGGTCGGCCGCGGTCGCCATCGCCGCCCGCCACCTGCGCATAGGTGAGACCGCCGAGATCAGCGACGTGAACGAGCCGCTGATGCGGCTGTGGCAGCGGGTGCTGGCCGAGCCGCTGGCGCTGGCCGCCGACTACGAACGGCTGTGGCACGAGCAACTGAGCGACCCGAAGGCGTACTACGACGCGGTGCGCACCCGCTTCAACGAGACCCACGAGCCGCACTGCCTGCTCTATCTGCTCGCCCGCTGCGTCAAGGCGGCGGTGCGCTACAACCGCGAGGGCGGCTTCAACCAGGGCCCGGACCGTCGGCGGCTGGGCGCGCGCCCGGCCGCGATGCGCAGCCGGCTGGCCGCCACCGCCCGCGTGCTGGCCGGCTGCCGGGCGCACACCGCCGACTACGCCGAGGTGCTGAGCCGGGCGCTACCCGGGGACGTGGTCTATCTCGACCCGCCCTACCAGGGCGTGAGCCAGGCCCGGGACCACCGGTACATGTCCGGGCTGCCGCGCGAGGCCTTCGTGGCGCGACTGCGCGAGGCGGTCGGGCGGGGCACGTCGTTCCTGCTGTCGTACGACGGCCTGTCCCGCGACGGCAGCACCGGCGAACGCAGCTACGGCGACCCGCTACCGGCCGACCTGGGCCTGCTCCACCTGCACCTGGACGCGGGCACCTCCTCGCAGGCCACCCTCAACGGCAGGCACACCCGCACCGTCGAGTCCCTCTACCTCTCCCCCGCCCTGGCCACCCGCCTCGGCGGCCCCGACGCGGTGCACGCGGCCCTGACCGGCACGCCCGCCCCTCCCGTGCCCGCTTGATAGACGTTGGCCTATCTCATCGAGTTTTCGAAGATCGAACTCGACCAGATAGGCCAACGTCTGTTGAAAGCCATGCGCGGACGCCCCGGTCAGGACTGCCAGGAGCGCCAGAGGGCGGCGTAGGAGCCGTCGGCCGCGACGAGTTCGTCGTGCGAGCCCAGCTCGGCGATGCGGCCGTCCTCGACCACGGCGACCCGGTCGGCGTCGTGGGCGGAGAACAGCCGGTGCGCGATCGCGATCACGGTCCGGCCGTCCAGCACCGCGGCCAGCGAGCGCTCCAGGTGCCGGGCCGCACGCGGGTCGATCAGCGAGGTGGCCTCGTCCAGCACCAGCGTGTGCGGGTCGGCCAGCACGAGGCGGGCCAGCGCGAGCTGCTGTGCCTGCGCGGGCGAGACCTCATGCCGCCCGCCGCCGACCTCGGTGTCGAGGCCTTCGGGCAGCTCGTCGACCCAGTCCAGGGCGTCGACGGCGGCCAGCGCCTCGCGCAGCCGCTCCTCGGACGCGTCCGGCCGGGCCAGGGCCAGGTTGTCGCGCAGCGTGCCCACGAAGACGTGGTGCTCCTGGGTGACCAGCGCGACGTGGCCGCGCAGCTCCTCCAGCGGCAGCTGGACCAGCGGCGCGCCGCCGACGGCGACGGTGCCGGTGCGCGGGCCGTCGATGCCGGCCAGCAGCCGCCCCAGGGTCGACTTGCCCGCGCCGGACGGGCCGACCATGGCCAGCCGCTCGCCGGGCGCGATGGACAGGTCGACGCCGTGCAGCACGTCGCGGCCGGCGGTGTACGCGTAGCGCACGTCCGTCGCGGTGAGCCGTTCCGAGTCGGGGCGTACGCCGGTGACCTCGCGGTCGTCGGCGATCTCGGCCACGCCCAGCAGGCGGGCCAGCGACGTCGCGCCGACCTGCAGCTCGTCGGCCCAGCCGAGCAGCCGGTCGATCGGCTCGATCAGCTGCTGCACGTAGAACACCGCCGTGACGACCACGGACAGCGGCACCCAGCCCTTGATGTAGAACCAGCCGCCCAGGAACAGCGTGGCCGCCACCGGCAGCGTGAAGCCAAGGTCCACGATCGGCCAGAAGAAGGTGCGCAGCCGCAGCGTGCCCCGCTCGGCCCGGTACTGCTCGCGCAGGTCGTGGTCGGTGCGGGCGATGCGGCGCGCGCCGGTGCGCAGCGCCTCGGTGGTGCGCGCACCGTCGAAGGTCTCCGTCAGCCCGTCGATGACCTCCGAGGAGGCGGCGTTCTCGCGCAGGTAGGCCTTGGGCGCGCGGCGCAGGTACCAGCGGGCGCCGCCGACGATGATCGGTGCGCCGATCAGGCAGGGCAGCGCCATCAGCGGCGACAGCCAGACCAGGGCGGCCGCCGTCAGCACGAGCGTGATCAGGGCGATCAGCGTCTCCGGTACGCCGCGGCGCATGCTGTGCGACAGCTGCGCGACATCCCGGCTGGTACGCGTGACGAGGTCGCCGGTGCCCGCCCGCTCCACGATGGACAGCGGGATGGCCAGCACCCGGTCGACGAACTCCTCGCGCAGCTCGGCCAGCACCCGCTCGCCCAGCGTCGCCGAGGAGAACGCGGCGAACCGGGTCAGCACCGCCTGCACCAGTACGAACGTCACCAGCGCGAGGGCGATGCCGTCGACGGCGGACAGCGTCATGCCACTGCCGATGCCGCCGATCAGCCGCCCGAGCAGGTAGGGCGTGACCAGGCCCGCCAGCGCGGCGAGCCCGTGCAGCACGACCACCCGGGCGAGCGCGGCGGGATGCCGGCCGAGCAGTTGCCGGGCATACCGGCGCACCGCGGCTGCGTCCGCGACCGGCAGCTGCACCCTGCTCATGCTGTCTCCTGCCCGTTCACGTCGGTGCCTGTCGCCCGCGCGGCGCTCGTGCCTGCTCGCTGCCGCGGCCCATCGTCCCGCCCGATGCGCTCGATCACGCGTCCACGCTCCTCGTCACCACGGCGCGGTAGCGAGGCTCGCTCGTCAGCAGCTCGCGGTGGGTGCCCTCGGCGATGACCTTGCCGTCGTCGACGAAGACGACGTGATCGGCCTGGTCCAGCAGCAACGGGCTGGTGGTGGCGAGCAGCGTGGTGCGACCCCGGCGGGCGGGGCCGATGCGGCGCGCGATCCGGGCCTCGGTGTGCGCGTCGACGGCGCTGGTCGGCTCGACCATGATCAGGATCGGCGCGTCGGCCAGCAGCGCCCGGGCCAGCCGCAACCGCTGCTGCTGGCCGCCGGAGAACTCCCGGCCGCGCTCGGCGACGAACGCGGCCAGCCCGGACGCTGGTGGGGAGTCCTCGGGGGTCCGCCGTCCAGGCGGGCCGCCGGGACGAGCCACTTGCGGAGGCAGCGCGTCGAGGATCTCCTCCGCGCTGGCCGTACGCAGCGCCGACATGATCTGCTCGTCGCCGGCCGCCCCGGTGGGGTCCAGCTCCTCGCGCAGCGGGCCGCTGAACAGCCGGGCGTTGTTGTCGGCGACCAGGATGCGCGCACGCACCTCGTCCCGGGTCGCGGCGGACAGCGGCACCCCGCCCAGGGTCACCTCGCCCTCGGCGTACCAGCCGAGCCGGTCGGCGATCTCGATGGCGTCCTCGGGCCGGTCCGCGGCCAGCACGGTCAGCACGCCAGGCCGCAGGGACAGGCCGGACTTCACGTCCACCAGCGTGCCGTGTTCGGGCAGGGCCCGCGGTGACGCCGGGGCGGTGATCTCCGGTTCGAGCCGCAGCACCCTGAGCACCCGGCCCGCCGAGACGTGGCCGCGCGTCATCTTCTCCAGCATCTCCGCGAGCGTGCGCATCGGCATGACCAGGAACGCGGCATATCCGTAGAAGGCCGCGAGGTCACCCGGTCCGATCTCCCCGGCGACCGCGAGCCGCGCGCCGAGCCAGGTGACCAGGGCCAGGAACAGTCCGGGCATCAGCACCTGGATCGACTCCAGCAGCGAGTCGATGCGCGCCGCCCGAACCCCGGCCTCGCGCAGCTGCTGCGACTGGGTCCGGTAGCGGTCGGCGAAGACCTGCTCGCCGCCGATGCCGCGCAGCACGCGCAGGCCGGCGACGATGTCCACGGCCCGGCCGGTGAGCGCGCCCTGCTGGTCGCGATACGCCTGTTGGCGGCGGTGCAGCGGCTTGATGAGCAGGCTCACCACGGCCATCTGCAGGGGCACGCCGAGCAGCACCACCAGGCCGAGCTTGACCGACGCGGTCAGCAGGATGACGGTGACGGTGATCAGGCTGACGATCGCGGCCGAGCCGCGCGCGGTGATGTCGAGGGCGTTGCCGATGTGGCTGGTGTCGGCGGCGCCGATGGCGACGACCTCGCCGGTGGCCATGCGCTTGGGCAGCGTCGCGCCGAGCCGGTTGGCGTGCCGCACCACGGCCTGCACGGTGCGGAAGTTCGCCGACATCCAGTTGAACACCGCGTTGCGGTGGCGCATGATGCCGCTGCCCGCCTGCACCAGCCCCAGCAGCAGGAACGCCCCGGCCCAGCGGGCCAGGGCGGAGGTGTCCTTGGTGGTGATGCCGGCGTCGATCGCCTTGCCGATGACCATGGGTATCAGCGCACCCACCAGCATCCAGGTGATGCCGAAGAACATGCCGAAGCCGAGGGTCCGGAACTGGTGCGAGGCCAGCCACCACAGATACCGGGAGGCTGACCTGCTGTCGGGGGTGCCGGGATCGGCCAGAGGTAAGGAACGCATAGCGGCGCTGACCTTACTAGGCCCGCCCGGTCGGGCGCCAGCGATTTTCCAGCGTTCAGGCAGCCAGCAGGGCCGGCAGGTCACCCAGACGAGGGATGGTCTCCCCGGTCCAGTGCGGGTCGCTGTCGGCGTGCTCGACGGTGCGCACCACCCGCATGCCCAGCGCCGCGGCGGCCGCCAGCTCGCCGCCATGCCCGTCGCCGACGAAGACGCACTCCTGCGGCGGGACGCCCAGATCGCCGCAGACCTTGAGGAACAGCACCGGATCGGGCTTGGTCACCCCCAGCAGGCAGGAGAAACCCGCGACGTCGAAGCGTGTCGCCAGCGGTTGCTCCCGCCACAGCGTCACGGTCTCCGTCGAGCAGTTGGTGACCAGCCCCAGGGGGTGCCCCGCCGCGCGCAGCCCGTCCAGCACCGACAGCACGGTGGCCGAGGGCCACAGCAGCTCCCGGGTGAACCGCAGCCGGGCCACCTCGGCGAAGCGCACGGCCGTGTCCGTCGGCTCGCCGCCCAGGCGGTAGGCCAGCGTGCGGATGGTCTCGCCCAGCGTGCCGAACTCACCGCGCATCCGGGCGAGCACCGTGCCTCGGAACAGGGTGGCGAACCGGTCCGGATCCACGCCCAGCGCCCCGGCCATCCGTCGGCTGACCTCGTCGCGCTGCGCCGGTGTCCGATCCGGGATCAGGGTCTCGTAGAGGTCGAACAGGATCGCGCCACGCCGACGCGCCCTCCGGATGTCCAGCACGCGCAGAGGCTACCGGAGTGTGGGACGCTCGCGGCACCTCCGCTCGGCCCGTAAATCGTCACGGGCGTTCGGTCTCCGCCCACACCGTCCGGTCCGCCTGCTCCTGTGGTGACAGCGCCTGCGGCCCGGTGAACGGGCGCAGGTAACGCCGCTGCAGGCCGGGCACCCCGTCCGCGATCACGAAACCCGCCTTGCGCTGGGCGGGCGCCCCGGCGCGGTGCACGTACGGCAGGGTCATGAAGTCGGCGGTCAGCTCGGCCGGTGTGACCGTGGCCCGTACGTAGCCACGCTGGCCGTTGTAGAGGCGCAGGTGCTTGTTGTGGGCCAGGAACGGATGCGTCGCCGGGTCCGAGTCGAGCCCGTCGCCGCCCGTGGTCAGCGAGGTGCAGATCAGCTCCGAGCCCACCACCGGCGCGTGCGGGTCGGCGAAGTCCAGCTTCACGTCGGCCGCCCAGTGCGCATGCACGTCCCCGGTGAGCACCACCGCGTTGCGCACCTTCGCGTCGAGCCAGCCCTGCACCACCCGCTGCCGCGCGGCCGAGTACCCGTCCCAGGCGTCCTGGCTCGTGCTCAGCACCGGCCCCGGATCCCGGTCGCGCTGCGAGAAGAAGACCTGCTGGCCCAGGATGTCCCAGGTGGCGCCGCTGCGCCGGAACCCGTCGAGCAGCCACTTCTCCTGCGGCGCGCCGAGGATGGAGCGGGCCGGGTCCCTCGCCGCCGGGCAGTCCCGGTAGCCGTCGCCGCAGCCCTGGTCGTCGCGGTACTGGCGGGTGTCGAGCAGGTGGAAGGTGGCCAGCCGGCCCCAGCGCACCCGGCGGTGCAGCGGCAGCGCCGTACCGCGCGGCTGCCGGGCGTTACGCAGCGGCATGTTCTCCCAGTACGCCCGCATCGCCGCGGTGCGGCGCGTCGCGAAGCGCGGGTTCGGCCGCTCCGGCACCGGGCCCGCCCAGTTGTTGTCCACCTCGTGATCGTCGAACACCACCAGCCACGGCGCGACCGCGTGCGCCGCCTGCAGGTCCGGGTCCAGCTTGTACTGCGCGAAGCGCTGCCGGTAGTTCGCCAGCGTCTGCGTCTCCGGTCCGGCGTGGTCGCGCACGTTGCCGCTCGGGGCGTTGTAGACGCGGGCTGCGTACTCGTAGACGTAGTCGCCCAGATGCACGATCAGCTCCGGTTCGGACTCCGCGATCCGGCGGTAGCCGGTGAAGAAGCCGTGCTCGTACTGCGCGCAGGACAGGAAGGCCAGGTCCAGCGCCGTCGGCAGCGAACTGCGGGTCGGCGCGGTGCGGGTGCGGCCCACCGGGGAGATCCAGCGGTCGACGCCGAAGCGGTAGAAGTACTCCCGGCCGGACGCCAGGCCCGACGGTTCGACGTGCACGCTGTGCGCCCAGGACGGCTCCGCCCAGGTCGTGCCGGACGCGGCCAGCCGGGTGAAGTGCTCGTCGTGGGCGACCTGCCACCAGACCTCGTACGCCCGCTCGGCCATGCCCCCGCGGCCGTCGTCGGACATCGGCGCCACCGCCAGCCGGGTCCAGAGCACGAAGCCGTCCGGGCACGGGTCCCCCGAGGCGACCCCCAGCGTGAACGGATCGCTCGCGGGGCCCTCCGCGCTCGCCGGCCGCCCGAACAACCCGGCGACGACCACGGCGCCACCGCCCAGCAGCACACCCCGACGAGAGATCATGCGCACCCCACCTGGCCAGGGGGTGGCCCTCATCGTCACCGGGGGTGACCACCCCGGCCGCACGCCACGCCGCCGCACTCGGGAAGATCGGCGTTTCGTGTCACCTCCCGCGGTGGGAGCGCAGATCTCGACATCAGACGGCGAACCTGGCCTCAGCGGTCGACGGGGGCGAAGTCCCAGACGTGGGGCGAGCGGGCGGCCAGGCCCTCGGGCGGGTCGGCCAGCGGGCGGGGCTCGCCGCGCCAGCGCGAGATCACCACGACGCGCAGGTCGGTGGAGGAGAACACCTCGCTCGAGATGTGCAGCGGCTCCACCTCCAGCCGGGGCACCGCCTCGTCGCACACCCAGGTCAGCAGATCCGTGAAGGTGCGCGGATACGCGCGCACCTCCCACATACGCACGATCACGTCGTCGCCCTCAGCACCGGGCAAAGCTACACCCCGACAAGCGTCAACGGCATCGCGGAGTCGGCCGCGAAGTCCAGCTTGGACGGTGCGTTTCCGGCGGCGACCAGATGTGCGCCGAGCGCCGCCACCATGGCCCCGTTGTCGGTGCACAGCTTGGGCCGCGGCACCCGCACGGTGATGCCGTACTTGGCCGCGCGCTCGGCCGCCATCGCCTTCAGCCGCGAGTTCGCCGCCACGCCGCCGCCGATGACCAGCGTGTCGATGCCCTGGGTCCGGCAGGCGTCGATGGCCTTGCGGGTCAGCACGTCGCAGACCGCGTCCTGGAAGCTCGCCGCGACGTCGTCGACCGGCACCGGCTCGCCGGAGCGCTCGCGCGCCTCGACCCAGCGCGCCACCGCGGTCTTCAGCCCGGAGAAGGAGAAGTCGAACCGGTGCTCGACCAGGTCTTTGGGCCCGGTCAGGCCGCGCGGGAAGGTGATCGCCAGCGGGTCGCCGTCGCGGGCCGCCCGGTCGATCGGCGGGCCGCCCGGGAACGGCATGCCCAGCAGCCGGGCCACCTTGTCGAAGGCCTCACCGGCCGCGTCGTCGATGGTCGCGCCGAGCGGCGTCACCCCGCGGACCAGGTCGTCGACCCGCAGCAGTGACGAGTGCCCGCCCGACACCAGCAGCGCGATCGCGGGCTCCGGCAGCGGGCCGTGCTCCAGGGTGTCGACCGCGACATGGGCCGCGAGGTGGTTCACGCCGTAGACCGGCTTCTCGGTGGCCAGCGCCAGGCCCTTGGCCCCGGCGACGCCGACCAGCAGCGCCCCGGCCAAACCGGGACCGGCGGTGACGGCGATGGCGTCGATGTCGGCCAGGGTCACCCCGGCCTCGTCCAGCGCCCGGTGCAGCGTCGGCACCAGCGCCTGCAGGTGCGCACGGCTGGCCACCTCCGGCACCACCCCGCCGAAACGGGCGTGCTCGTCCACGCTCGACGCCAGCGCGTCGGCCAGCAGAGTGTGCCCCCGGACGATGCCGACGCCGGTCTCGTCACAGCTGCTCTCGATACCCAGGACCAGGGGTTCGCTGCTCACGCCTTCTCCTCGCTGCGCTCGTCGGCGGCGCAAGCTTGCCCGCACCCCATGGCTCGCTCGCTGCGCTCTGATGTGTCGTCCTTGCCCCACCGGGTCACGGCTCCTCCCGGCGCATCACGAGTGCGTCGGCGTTGCTGGGCTGGTAGTAGCCCTTGCGGATGCCGATCACCTCGAAGCCGTAGGCGGCGTACAGCCGCTGCGCGGGCGCGTTGTCCGCGGCGACTTCCAGCAGCACCTGCTTCACCTGGTGCCGCCGCCCTTCGGCCAGCAGCGCCTCCAGCAGGGCCCGGCCGATGCCGTGCCGCTGCGCGTCGCGGCGCACCGCGATGTTGTTGACCCAGCCCTCGCCCTGGCCGACGGCCAGCCCGGCGTATCCGAGCACAGTGCCGTCGTCCTCGGTGGCGATCAGGTAGTGGTGGCCGTTGGCCAGCTCGTTCCAGAACATCGCCGCGGTCCACGCCTCGGCGCCGAACAGGTCGGCCTCGACCGGCAGCAGATCCTCGATCTGCCACCAGCGCAGCCGCTCGATCTTCATCGCTCGCTCGCGGACAGCGCGGGTTTGCGGGCGGACGGCTCGACCGCGTCGGGCCTGCGCAGGTAGAGCGGCGTCAGCGGCTCACTCGGCGCACCGTCGCGCACCCGCTGCACGGCCAGCTCGACGATCGCCGACGGCTCCGGGTAGAGCGCCGCACCGGCGGGCAGGCCGAGCACGTCGGCGTACTTCGCCGCGCCCTCGCCCACCGCGGCGGTCACCGCGAACTCCGCCAGCCGCGGCGCGACGTCGGCGGGCTTGTCCACGGCGGGGCCGGTCAGCGGGCTGCCGTCGGCGTACACCGCCCAGTAGACCTCGCGCCGCCGCGCGTCGGTCGCCACCAGCGCCCGGCCCGCGGTGCGCAGACCCAGCGCGTCCAGCGTGCAGACGCCGTACGCGGGGATGTTCAGCGCCATGGTCAGCGAGGCCGCGGTGACCAGGCCGACCCGCAGCCCGGTGAACGGGCCCGGCCCGACCCCGGCGACCACCGCGGCGAGGTCGCGGGGTTTGACCCCGGCCTCGGCCAGCAGCTCGTCGATCTGCGGAGCGAGCAGCTCCCCGTGCGCACGGCCGTCCACCGTCGCCCGCTGCGCCAGCACGGCGTGCCCGGACGGGTGGACCTCGGCCAGCGCCGCCGTCACCGCAGGCGTAGCGGTATCCAACACCAGCACCAACACGCCCCCCACCCTACTGTGCCCACCACCCGATCATGATGATCATGAACCTGTGGCCAGAACGTGGCGCGTCCCGGCGCCACGTTCAGAGGTTCGGCGGCGTGTCGTGGGCTCGACTTCCTGATCGACTTCCGCTGCCGCGGAACGCGCCTGCCCCGCGGCACCACGTGGGACCGGGCGCGGCCCTCGGAGATCCACGGCGTACTGCTGGGTAGGCTGGGACTCATGTGGCAGGCCGACGCTCAGTCCCAGGTCGTGGTGGACCTCGACGCGATCCGTGCCAACGTGCGCACACTGCGGTCGAGCACGCCCGCCGAGGTGATGGCCGTGGTCAAGGCCGACGGATACGGGCACGGCATGGTCGCCTCGGCGCGGGCCGCGCTGTCCGGCGGCGCGACCTGGCTCGGCGTCTGCACCCTGGACGAGGCGTTCGGGCTGCGCGACGCGGGCCTGACCACGCCGGTGCTGGCCTGGTTGTGGCTGCCCGGCCAGCCGGTCGGCCGAGCTATAGGGCGTGACGTGGACCTCAGTGTCGCGAGCCTGTCGCAGCTCGTGGCGGTGACCGCCGGCGCGCGCGAGGCCGGCCGGGCCGCCCGGATCCACCTCAAGATCGACACCGGGCTCTCCCGCAGCGGCGCGGCCGCGCCGGAGTGGCCGCAGCTCGTCGAGACCGCGGGCAAGGCCCAGGCCGACGGATACGTCGAGGTCATCGGCGTGTGGAGCCACTTCGCCTGCGCCGACGCACCGGGCCACGAGACCGTCGACCGCCAGCTGGCCGGCTTCACCGACGCCCTCGACGTCGCCAAGCGCCTCGGCGTCGAGCCGCAGCTGCGCCACATGGCCAACTCCGCGGCGACGCTCACCCGGCCCGACACCCACTTCGACCTGGTCCGCCCCGGCATCGCCACGTACGGCCTGTCCCCGCTGGACGACCCCGCCGCGCGCGCCTCGCTGCGCCCGGCGATGACCGCCCACGCCCGGGTGCTGCTGACCAAGCGCGTCCCCGCCGGCCAGGGCGTCTCCTACGGGCACACGTACGTCACGCAGCGGGCGTCGACCGTGGCGCTGGTACCGCTCGGCTACGGCGACGGGGTGCCCCGGCACGCCTCCAACATCGGGCCGGTGCTGCTCAACGGCGCCCGGTACACCATCGCCGGGCGGGTCTGCATGGACCAGTTCGTGGTCGACGTCGGCGACGCCGAGGTCGCCGAGGGCGACGAGGTGGTGCTGTTCGGGCCCGGTGACGACGGCGAACCCACCGCCGACGACTGGGCCGAGGCCGTCGGCACCATCAACTACGAGATCGTGACGCGCTTCGGCAGCACCCGGGTGCCGCGGGTCTACCGCGGTGATGCCGCGTGAGCGAGCGTCATCCACGGCCGCACCCGGCCGGGCACGGCAGGCACATCGGCGGGGTGATCTCATGAGCGACGCGGCGACTGAGGACAAGACCGCAGCCAAGGACAAACCGGCGGCCACCCGCCGCAAGGCCGGGCTGATCGGCGCGGTCATCGGTGTCGCGGCGGCCGGTGTCGCGGCGGGTGTCGCCGTCGAGCGCCTGGTCGTCAAGCGCACCCGCCGCCAGGACACCGACCCGTTCGCCGACGAGCCCTTCGGCCGCCTGCCCTACGACGAAACGCTGACCGTCACCACCGACGACGGCGTACAGCTGCACGTGGAGATCGTCGAACCGGTGGACGGGATCACGGTCGAGTTCGGCAAGCCCGGCCCGCCCGAGCCGACCATCATCTTCGTCCACGGGTTCTGCCTCGACCAGGGCACCTACCACTTCCAGCGCAAGGCCCTCGACGCCCTCGGCGAGCACCGCATGGTCTTCTACGACCAGCCCGGCCACGGCTTGTCCAGCGCGCTGACCGAGGGCGAATACGAGCTGCCCGCGCTCGGCGACGCCCTCTACGACGTCATCAAGGCCACCACCCCGGTCGGCCCGATCGTGCTGGTCGGCCACTCGATGGGCGGCATGGCCATCATGGCCTGCGCCGAGCAGCACCCCGACCTGTTCGCCGACCGGGTCGCCGGCGCCGTGCTCATCGCCACCTCCGGCGGCCAGCTCGACGGCGTCAGCTACGGCAACCTGCCCGACATCCTCAACCGCACCAGCGGCCCGCTGCTCGCCCTGCTCACCGGCGCGGCCCGGTTCACCGGCCCGATGATCGACAAGGCCCGGCAGGCCAGCACCGACCTCGCCTGGCTGCTGACCCGGCGGTACGGCTTCGGCGGCGACACGCCCAGCGCCGCGCTCGTGTCGTACGTGGAGCAGATGAACTCCCGCACCACCACCGAAACCGTCGCCCGCTACCTGCGCACCATCAACAGCCACGCCCGCTACCCGGCCCTGCGCGCCCTCAACCAGGTGCCCGTCATGGTCGTCGTCGGCGACGCCGACCTGATCACCCCGGTGTCCCACTCCGAGGAGATCTGCCGGCTGCTGCCGCACGCGAAGCTGGTGCTGATCCCCGACAGCGGCCACGTGGTGATGCTGGAGCACGCCGACGAGGTCAACCAGGCGCTCATCACCTTCCTGGACGAGCTGGAGCTTCTATGATCCTCAAGACCGTCGACGACACCCGCGACTTCGGCGTACGGCTGGCCGCCGTACTGCGACCCGGTGACCTCGTCGTGCTGTCCGGGCCGCTGGGAGCCGGCAAGACCGCGCTGGCCCAGGGTGTCGGGCGCGGGCTGCGGGTGCTCGGCGACGTCACGTCGCCGACGTTCGTCATCGCCCGGGTGCACCGCCCGGACCGGGCCGCGGGCGGCACGGTGCCGATGGTGCACGTGGACGCGTACCGGCTGGGCAACGTCACCGACCCCCGCGCGCAGGTCGACGACCTGGACCTGGATGCCTCCGTCGAGGACTCGGTGACGCTGGTCGAGTGGGGCGAGGGCATGGTCGAGCAGCTCGCTGACGCCTACCTCGAAGTCCGCATCGACCGCCGCGACGACGAAGCCCGCGTGATCGAGCTGATCGCCCACGCCGGCGACTGGACCGACCGCGTCGCAACCCTGTCGGAAGCCGCCGCCGAACACGCCTGACCCCGCATGACGCCCGCGCTCCGCCGCGGGGCGCTGGGCGTGGGGCGCGGGGCGCTGGGCTCCGGCTGCAGTTTCGGGGAAACTGCACGAATCCAGCGGCTGGTAGCTGCACTTTCCCTGAAAGTGCAAGGACACCCGGGGGTGCCGGGTCAGCGGGCGCGCCAGCCGCGGGTGCGGAGAGCCGCACGGACCTCGGCGGTGAAGCCGTCGAGGTCGTCACGCAGGCGCTGCGCGGTCAGGTGCAGGACGATCCAGTCCTGGCCGACCAGGCGGTTGAGTCGCTGCCGGTCGCGGTGGAACTGCCTCGCTTCCGCATGCCAGACACCGTCGTATTCGACTGCGACGCGGTACTCCGGCCAGGCCAGATCGACGCGTGCGACGAAGCGGCCATGGTCTTCGACTACGTGCTGCGTGACCGGTCGTGGCATTCCTGCCAGCACCAGGGCGACCCGGGTCCGGGACTCCGGTGGCGACTCGGCACCCGGATCGGCGAGGCCGACCGCGCGGACGAAGCGCTTCCCGCCCCGCCGCCCGGTGCGGCCCAGCGCATACCGTTCCAGCTCCGCCTGTTTGACCACGCCCTTGCCGAGCAGCGAGTCGATGAGTGCGACGGCTTCGTCGAGGTCGCACCACTGCGCCAGGTCCCAGCAGGTACGCAACGGCGAAGTGACGCGTAGCCCGCCATGTGTCGCCAGCTCGGCAGAGTCGATCTCGGTCGTGTGCACGTGGAGGCCTCGTACCGGCCCGAATCGGCAGGCGGGTGGCGTGATCACCTCGACCGGGTCGTTCTCATGGAGCATCGGCCCGCCGTAGTACGCAGCTGCGGACCGCCCGGCGACGGCGGCCACCGCGGGCAGGAGCCACCGAGTGGCGGCCTCGCATCGAGCCATGTGGGAAACGGCCATCTGGGCGTCGGCATACACACCGCGGAAGACCGGACGCCACGCGGCGCTGCGCAGCTCGCCGAGCGTGACGACACCCCGCTCAACCGCCTCCTGCGCCGAGAAGATCCTGTTGACGAGCTGGCGCGGCCGCCGCGGAATCCGAGACACCCCGCACACCCTGCCCCAAAACCCCGAACCCCGCTCCACCCCCTGTGGATAACCCACCTCGCGGTCGCAGTTTCGGGGAAACTGCACGAACTCCCGCCTGGATTACTGCAGTTTCCCCGAAACTGCAGTACCGCCCGGCGGGCGCGGTCGGCCGCGGGCAGGGCTGCGGGGCGTGGCGGGCCTGGTCGCGGGTCAGGTGGGGCGGACGGGGGTCAGGTGGGGCGGACGGGGGCGGTGCCGGTGGGGGTGCGGGTGAGGGAGGCGACCGCGGCGCGTAAGGACGCTGCTACGTCGACGGCGGTGACCGGGCCGGATTCGGCGGCGATGCGACCGGCGAGCCCGTGTACGTAGGCCGCCGTGACCGCCGCGCGGATCGCGGGCAGCCCCGCCGCGAGCAGGGAGCCGAGCAGGCCGGACAGCACGTCGCCGGTGCCGCCGGTGGCCAGCGCGGGCGTACCGGTCGGGTTGACCCAGGCCTCGCCGGACGGTCCGGCCACGACGGTGCGGTCGCCCTTGAGCAGCACCACCGAGCGGGTCCACGAGGCCAGCTTCTGGGCGGCGGCGACCCGGTCCTCGCCGGGGTCGGCTCCGGCGAGCCGGGCGTACTCCCGATCGTGCGGGGTCAGCACCGTCGGCGCGTCACGGCTGCGCAGTTCGCCGGCCATCGAGCCGTCGACGAGCAGGGTTATCGCGTCCGCGTCGAGCAGGGCGGGCACCGGCGCGGCCAGCACGCCCCGCACCTCGGCCGCGGCCCGCTCGTCGGTGCCGAGGCCGCTGCCGCAGACCCAGGCCTGCACCCGGCCCGCCTCGGCGACGCGCGGCGCGGCGATGACGCTGGGGTGCGCGGGCACCACGATCTCGTGCGCCGAACCGGCATAACGGACCAGCCCGGCGGGTCCGGCCAGCGCCCCGGACAGGGAGAGCAGGGCGGCACCGGGATAACCCGCCGAACCGGTCGCCACCCCGACGACGCCGCGGGTGTACTTGTCCGAGATCGGGCCGGGGTGCGGCCACCAGCCGGCGATGTCTGCGGTGTCGGCGACGCGCAGCGCCGGGTCGCCGATCAGGTACGGAACCAGCCCGATGTCGACGAGTTCCACCTGCCCGGCCAGCACCGCGGCCGGTCCGACCACGTGCGCGGGCTTGAGGCAGCCGAAGGCGACGGTGACGTCGGCACGGATCGCGGTGCCGGGCACGTCACCGGTGTCCACGGCGACCCCGGACGGCACGTCCACCGCGATCACGGGCGGGCGCGGGGCCAGCTCGGCGAGCTGCTCGGCGAGGGTCAGCGCGGTGCCGCGCAGCGCGCCGGTCGCGCCGATGCCGAGCAGCCCGTCGACGACCAGGTCGAGCTGTTTCGGCCAGCCGGCCAGCACCCGGCCGCCCGCGCCGCGCAGCGCGGCCAGGCCCTCGGCGTGTGCGCGGTCCGGATCGCTCAGCAGCGCGCCGACCTGGACGCCCTGCCGCGCCAGCAGCGCTCCCGCGTGCAGCGCGTCGCCGCCGTTGTCGCCGGGGCCGACCAGGAGCACGACCCGGGAGGCGTACACCCCGCCGAGCCCGCGCAGGGTGACCGCGCAGCGGCGGGCGAGCCCCGCGGCCGCGCGCTGCATCAGCGTGCCCGCGGGCAGCGTCGCCATCAGCGCGGACTCGGCGGCCCGCACCTGCGCCACCCGGTAGACCGACCTCATGCGGGGACTCCGTTCCGCTCGTCTGCGCCTGAGTGTCGCCCGGCGCGCCGTCCGGCCGGGCCCGAACCCGGGACGAACGGCCCGGCGAAGCCGTTCCTGGCGCGGGCCGCCCAGTCGGCCGGCGGCATGCCTGCCGGGACCGCCTCGGCGCGCGTCGACGGGTCGGCCTGCTCGAACATGCCCGGCCTGCCTGCCGCGCTCACAGTCCCGCCTCGGCGATGACCACGGCGGAGGCGATGCCGCCGTCGTGCGACAGGGACAGGTGCCAGCGCTCGACGCCGCGCTCGGCGGCGACCGCGGCCACGGTGCCCGAGACGGTCAGCCAGGGGCGGCCGTCGGCGTCGACGACGATCTCGCAGTCGTGCCACTGCATACCGGCCGGCGCCCCGAGTGCCTTGGCGACGGCCTCCTTGGCCGCGAACCGGGCCGCCAGCGACTCCGGCGAGCGCGGGTTGCCGCTGCGGGTGGTGCGCTCGGCCTCGGTGAACAGGCGCTCGGTCAGATTCGGGGTGCGCCGCAGCGCCTGTGCGAAGCGGTCGACCAGGACGACGTCGTTGCCCACCGAGACAATCACGTGTTGACCTTAAGGTCTCAGGTGTGGATCTGGTACTTCGCTCCGGGAACGTGTACGGGTCGCCGGGCGCGACCGCCGTGGCGGTGGATCGCGGCGTGATCGTCGCCGTCGGCCCCGACGACGCGGTGAAAGAGCTGGTCACGGAGCGTACCGAGGTGGTGGATCTGGCCGGACGGCTGCTGCTGCCGGGCTTCCAGGACGCGCACGTGCACCCGGTCTTCGCCGGGCTGAACCTGCTGCGCTGCAAGCTGACCGAGCAGCACGACGCGGCGGCCTACCTGGGCGAGGTCGCGCGGTACGCCCAGGCCCATCCCGACCGTGCCTGGGTGATGGGTGCGGGCTGGTCGTACGACGCCTTCGGCGGCGGCCAGCCGGACCGGGCCATGCTCGACCGGGTGGTCCCGGACCGCCCGGTCTACCTCGCGGTGAGCGACGCGCACAGCGCCTGGTGCAACTCCCGCGCGCTGGCGCTGGCCGGGATCGACCGGCACACGCCCGACCCGGAGGGCGGCCGGATCGAACGCGACGCCCACGGCGAGCCCACCGGGGTACTGCACGAGAGCGCGATGGAGCTGGTCGGCGAGGTGGCGCCGCGGCCGGACGCGGCCGAGATCCGCCAGGCCCTGCTGCTGGCCCAGTCACGGCTGCACGCGCTGGGGGTGACCGCCTGGCAGGACGCCATCCTGGGCGACTACGGCGGCTGGCCGGACGCGTTCGAGGCCTACCTGGCCGCCGACGCCGAGGGGCTGCTCACCGCACGGGTGCGCGGCGCGCTGTGGTGGGAGCCCTCGCGCGGCCTGGAGCAGCTCGACGAGCTGCGGGCACGCCGGGAGCGGGCACGCAGCGCGGGCGGGCCGAACTTCCGTGCCGAGACCGTGAAGATCATGCAGGACGGGGTGGCGGAGAACTTCACCGCCGCGATGCTCGAGCCGTACCTCGACGGCTGCGGCTGCGCCACCGACCGCCGCGGCTTCTCCCGGGTCGACCCGGCCCACCTGATCGAGGTGGTGCCGGCGCTGGACGCGGCCGGTTTCCAGGTCCACTTCCACGCCATCGGCGACCGCGCCACCCGCGAGGTGCTGGACGCGGTGCGGCCGGTCGCCGGCTCGCCGCTGCGCCACCATGTGGCCCACGTCCAAGTGGTGCACCCCGCCGATGTGCCCCGGTTCGCCGAGCTCGGGTTGACCGTCACCATGCAGGCGCTGTGGGCCGTGCACGAACCCGCGATGGACGAGCTGACCATCCCGTTCCTGGGGGCGGAGCGCACGACCTGGCAGTATCCGTTCGGCGGGGTGCAGCGCGGCGGCGGCCGGCTGGCCGCGGGCAGCGACTGGCCGGTGTCCGACCCCGACCCGATGCGCGCGATCCACGTGGCCGTGAACCGGGTCGGCTACCGGTTCGACGAGCCGCCGCTCGGCCCCGAGCAGGCGATCTCCCTGGACTCGGCGCTGGCGGCGTACACGGCCGGTTCGGCGTACGTGAACCACTTCGACGACTCGGGGCGGATCGCGCCGGGCCTTCGGGCGGACCTGACCGTGCTCGACCGGGATCCGTTCGCCGGGCCGCCGTCGGAGATCGGGGGCGCGCACGCCGAACTGACCTGGGTGGCCGGCCGGCTGGTTCACGGCGGCTGACCCGGCAGTTGTCCACAGGCTCCCTACCAGCGCCGTCACCTGTGGACAAGGGCTGTGGACAACCTGTGGGCAACCGGGCTCCGAGTTATCCACAGGGCTGGCCGCGGTCGCCGCGGGACGGGAAGCATCGCGGGTATGGATGCCGAGAACCCTTCCGGAACAGTGCCCGAGCCGGTGCACGTCGAGCCGGACGAGCTGATCAGACTGGGTGGCGGGCTGGCCCGGCTGGCCGAGGCGGTGGCGGGCGAGGTGCCGCACGCCACCAGCCTCACCAGCGGGCCGTCGGGCTGGGCCGTGAGCGGGGCGCAGGTCGGGCTGGCCCACGAGGTGGGTGCCTACCTGGCCACCTTCTCCGACGACCTGACCGCCTTCGGGGAGCGGCTGTGCGTGGCCGGGTTGAGCTATGCCGATCGCGACTCCGGGCTGGCCCGCAAGATCGCCGCGGCGGGTGCGCGCCGATGACCGTCTCGTACGCGCTGCTACTGGCCGCCGATCCCGCGCGCTGGGTCGACAGCGCCGCCGCCTGGCGGCGGCTGAGCCGGGAACTCGACGACCATCACGACGACCTTGGGCGACAGCTCGCCCGGCAGGAGCAGGCCTGGCACGGCGGCACCGCCGCCGTCGCGGCCCGCGAGTCCGGGGCGGCCCTGGCCCGGCGGATCGCCACCGCTCCCCCGGCGTTGCTCGAGGTCGACCAGTTGCTGTGGCGGCACGCCGAGCGGATCCGGCTGCTGCAGCGGCGGCTGGCCGAGGCGCTGTCCTCGGTGCGCGGCACCGCCGTGCAGGTGTCCGGGGACGGGCAGGTGAGCGTCGTCGTGCCGGACATGCCGCGGGGCGGTCCGCCGGAAACGTCCGGCGGTCGGGGCGCCGCCCCGGAGAGCCCGGGGCAGGTCCCGGGCGGCAGAGGCTACGTTCCGGCGGAGTTCGCCGGGCGTGATGCCGCTTCGCCGCGTGGCGGGGCGAGCCCGGTCCCGACGTCGGGCCGAGCGCCCGGAGCATCCGAGGTGGCGCTGGCGGTGCGGGTCTCCGCCGAGATCGACGCGGTGGTGCGGGAGGCACGGGCGAGCGACGAGGAGACCGCCCGCCGCCTCACCGCGCTGGCCAAGGCGGCCGGGCAGGCGTGGTCCGGCACACCGGTGTCGCTGCCCGCGGGCGGCACGCCGGCGGACGTGTCCCGCTGGTGGGCCGGGCTGACCGAGGCCGAGCGCGCCTGGCTGGTGGCCATGCGGCCCGAGGAGCTGGGCCGGCTCGACGGGGTGCCCGCCGCGGTGCGCGACCGCGCCAACCGGGAGCTGCTCGACCGGGAGCTGGACCGGCTGCGCGACGCCGTCGCGGCCCACCCGCCGGAACCGGGCGCGCAGCATCGGTTGACCGCGCTGACCGGTCTCGCCGAGCGGCTCGACCAGGCTCCGGTCCGGACCTACCTGCTGCGGCTGGACCCGAGCGGGGACGGCCGGGTGGTGGTGGCCTTCGGCGACCCCGACGGCAGCGACAACGTGGCCACGTACGTGCCGGGCGTGGGCACCTCGCTGGACCGGTTCGCCGGTGAGGTGGACCGGGCCGCGGCACTGCAGGCGCGTGCCTCGGCCGTGGCCCCGGACGCCACCACGGCGACCGTGATGTGGCTGGGCTACGACCCGCCGGACGGCATCGACGCGATGAGCGAGCGCGCCGCGCTGGCCGCTCGCGGCGACCTCAGCTCGTTCCAGGCCGGGCTGTCCGCCGCGCACGAGGGCGATCCCGCACGGCTGAGCCTGATCGGCCACTCCTACGGCAGCCTCGCGGTGGGAGTGGCCGAACGGGACGGCACCGTCGTCGCCGACGAGATCGTCGCCCTGGGCAGCCCCGGCATGGGCGTGGAGAGCGCGGCCGACCTCGGGCGCCCCGGGCACGTGTGGGCGTCCACGGCCCGCAACGACATCGTGCTGTACGCGTCCTCGACGGGCGAGCTGGCGCTCGACGCGCTGGGCGGGCCCGCGTTCATCTTCGCGGGTTCGGCCACGGACGCGGTGGTACGCGGCAACGCCGACCTGTGGCACGGCGTCGACCCGTCGTCGGAGCAGTTCGGCGCGCGGGTGTTCGCGTCGAATGCGGGCACCGACCCGTTCGACGCGCACGGCCGCTACTTCGACGAGAACAACCCGGCTCTGCAGAGCCTGGCCCAGGTCGTGACCGGCGAGCACGGCACCGGCACCGGCCCTCTGCCCTGACAGGTGAGCGCCGGACGCCCCTGCGTGCCGCCGTGACGGGTGCACACGGACAGCGGCAGGACTGCCGGGTCAGGCGGACATGGACCGGCCCCGACGGCTGCCGTGACAGGCAGGCCGCCGGGGCCGGGACAGCTCGTGGCTACTCGACCGTGACGGACTTGGCCAGGTTGCGGGGCTGGTCGACGTCGTGTCCGCGGGCGTCGGCGATCGCCGCGGCGAGCACCTGCAACGGCACCGTGGTCACGAACGGGGCCAGCAGCGTGGGCGTGCGCGGCACCCGCACCAGCACGTCGGCGTACGGGATCACCGCGTCGTCGCCCTCCTCGGCGATGACGATGGTGTGGGCGCCACGGGCCCGCACCTCCTGGATGTTGCTGACGATCTTGTCGTGCAGCAGGCCGCGACCGGCCGGCGAGGGCACGATGCAGATCACGGGCGTGCCGTGGCCGACCGGGTTGCCGGACTCGTCGTCGGCGGGCCCGGCGATCAGCGCGATCGGGCCGTGCTTGAGCTCGCCCGCGGCGAAGCCCTCGGCGTGCATGTACGCCAGCTCCTTGAGCTTGAGCGCGCCCTCCAGCGCCACCGGGTAGCCGACGTGACGGCCGATGAACAGCACCGTGGACGCCTTGTTGTCGGCCAGCTCACGGCCCAGCTCGCGGACCGGGTCCATGCCGGCCAGCACCTTCTCGATCTTCGCGGGCATCTCCTGCAGCTGTGCGACGACCGCGGCCACCTCGTCGGCGTACTTCACGCCGCGCACCTGGGCCAGGTGCAGGCCGACCAGGAAGCAGGCGGCGAGCTGGGTCAGGAACGCCTTGGTCGAGGCGACCGCGATCTCCGGGCCGCCGTGGGTGTAGAGCACGGCGTCGGACTCGCGCGGGATGGTGGAGCCGTTGGTGTTGCAGATGGCCAGCACCCGGGCCTTCTGCTCCTTGGCGTGCCGCAGCGCCATCAGGGTGTCCATGGTCTCGCCGGACTGCGAGATGACCACGACCAGCGTGGAGCGGTCGAGCACCGGGTCGCGGTAGCGGAACTCGCTGGCCAGCTCGACCTCGCACGGGATCCGGGTCCAGTGCTCGATCGCGTACTTGGCGACCAGGCCGGCGTGGTAGGAGGTGCCGCAGGAGACGATGAAGACCTTGTCCACGTCGCGCAGGTCCTGGTCGGTGAGCCGGACCTCGTCGAGCATGATCTCGCCGGTCTCGCCGATGCGGCCGCGCAGCGTGTCGGCCACGGCCTGGGGCTGCTCGGCGATCTCCTTGAGCATGAACCAGGCGTGGCCGTCCTTCTCGGCGGCCCGCGCGTCCCAGTCCACGTGGTAGTCGAGGCCCTCGGCGGGGTTGCCCGCGAAGTCGGTGATCTCGATCGTGTCGGCGGTGATCAGCACGACCTGGTCCTGGCCCAGCTCGATCGCTTCCCGGGTGTGCTCGATGAACGCGCTGACGTCGCTGGCCATGAAGTTCTCGCCGTTGCCGCGACCCACCACGAGCGGGGAGTTGCGGCGCGCGCCGACCACGGCGCCGGGCGCCTGCGCGTCGACGGCCAGCAGGGTGAACGCGCCCTCCAGGCGGCCGCAGACCCGGCGCATCGCGTCGGCGAGCGCCTGCGGGCTGCCGGCGATCCCGGCCAGCTCGCTGGCCAGCAGGTGCGCGACGCACTCGGTGTCGGTGTCGCTGGCGAACTCGATGCCTTCGGCCTGCAATTCGGCCCGCAGCTTCGCGAAGTTCTCGATAATGCCGTTGTGGATCACCGCGACGCGGCCGTCGGCCGACAGATGCGGGTGCGCGTTGCGATCGGTGGGACCGCCGTGGGTGGCCCAGCGGGTGTGACCGATGCCCGTGGTCCCCGCGCGCAGGTCCGCCTCGGCGGCCTCGGCCAGCATCTTCTCCAGATTCGACAGCTTGCCGGCCTTCTTGGCCAGCAGCAGCCGGCTGTCCGCCAGCACGGCGACGCCGGCGGAGTCGTAACCCCGGTATTCCAGTCGCCGCAGCCCGTCCAACACCACACCGAGCGCCTGCTGGCCGCCCACGTATCCCACGATCCCGCACATGCCCGTTACCTTAGCGGAGTTTCGCTCACATTGCATGTTCGGAACCCGGTCAATCAAGCACCGGATTTGATTGCAACCTGGACGGACCTCGGCCTGCCCGATAAGTGACGGATTGCAGCCTCACCCTGTGACCGGTGAGCGCCGGGGGCCTACCATCCGCGGGTGAGCAAGCGGAGCGGGTCCCCGGCGGCCCGACGCGCCGCCTCCCCCGCCGACGAGCGCAGCCAGGAGAAGAACCCATGAGCTACCCCCCTCCGTACGACCCCAACCAGGCGCAGCCGCCTGCGTACAACCCGAACCAGCCGCCGCCGCCCCCGTACAACCCGAACCAGCCGCAGCCGCCCTACGGGGCTCCCGCTTACCAGGCCTCGCCGGTGCAGTCGCCGAAGAAGAGCAACACCGGCATGATCGTCGGCATCATCCTCGGCGTCGTGCTGCTGCTGTGCGCGGTCTGCGGCGTCGGCGGCTACTACCTGTTCTACAAGGCCGGCGAGGCGATCGAGGACCTGCCGAACATGATCCCCAGCGTCGGCGTGGCGACCGGCGACGCCACCGGCTCGCACTCGGTGCGTTATGCCGTCGAGGGCACCGGCCAGGCGCTGATCACGTACTCGGAGGGGCCGGGCAATACGCAGAGCGAGACGGTGACCCTGCCGTGGACCAAGAACTTCACGCTGAACAGCGACTCGTTCGGCCTGTCCGTGATCGCCTTCCGCTCGACGGGCAGCGACTCGAACGTGACCGGCTGCTCCATCTCCGTCGACGGCACCGAGCGGCAGAAGCGCGACGGCACGGGTACGTCGGCGACCTGCATCAGCGTGTTCGTGGCCGGCTGACACCGCAGAACTGAATCAGGGCGTCCCCGTTCGGGGACGCCCTGATTCATGCGATGGAGACGGTCACACCGCCGGGCTGGCCGCCCGCACGTCGGCGGCGATGTCCTCGGCGATCTTCCGCGCGATGTCCTCGCCGGACGCCTCGACCATCACCCGGACCAGCTGCTCGGTGCCCGACGGGCGCAGCAGCACCCGGCCGGTCCCGCTGAGCTGGGCCTCGGCCGCGGCGACCGCGGCGAGGATCTCCGGTGCGCGGGCCACGGCCTTGTCGGCCACCCGTACGTTGATCAGCACCTGCGGCAGCCGGTTCACCACGGCGGCCAGCTCGCCCAGGGGCTTGCCGGTCTGCGCCACGCGGGCCAGCAGGCGCAGGCCGGTGAGCACGCCGTCGCCCGTGGTCGCGTGCTCGGTGAACACGACGTGGCCGCTCTGCTCCCCGCCCAGGCTGAACCCGCCGGCCCGCAGCTCCTCCAGCACGTACCGGTCGCCGACCTTCGTCTCGACCAGGGTGATGCCGGCCTCGCGCATGGCGATGCGCAGCCCGAGGTTGCTCATGACGGTCGCGACCAGGGTGTCGTTCACCAGCGTGCCGGCGTCGCGCATGGCCAGCGCGAGGATGGCCATGATCTGGTCGCCGTCCACCTCGGCGCCGGACGCGTCGACCGCCAGGCACCGGTCGGCGTCGCCGTCGACCGCGATGCCCAGGTGCGCGCCGTGCTCGAGCACGGCCGCCTTCAGCGGACCGAGATGGGTCGCGCCGCACTCGTCGTTGATGTTGAGCCCGTCGGGCTCGGCGTTGATGGCGATCACCTCGGCCCCGGCCTCGCGGAACGCTTCAGGCGCCACGTCGCTGGCGGCGCCGTGCGCGCAGTCGACCACGACCTTGATCCCCGCGAGCGGGTGCCCGGTCGCCTCCACCAGGTGCGTGGTGTAGTGCTCGGCGCCGTCGAGCAGGTCGTGCACGCGCCCGACCTGCGCTCCGGTGGGACGCGTCCAGGTCGCGCCGAGCGCGGCCTCGATGGCGTCCTCCTGCTCGTCGGTCAGCTTGTGCCCGCCGGCGGCGAAGAACTTGATGCCGTTGTCCGGCATCGGGTTGTGACTGGCGGAGATCATCACGCCGAAGTCGGCCCGCACCTCGCCGGTCAGGTACGCCACGCCGGGCGTCGGCAGCACGCCGACCCGCACCACGTTCGCGCCGGCGCTGGCCAGGCCCGCGACCACGGCCGCCTCGAGCATCTCCCCGCTGGCCCGGGGGTCGCGGCCGACCACCACCAGCGGCGGCTGCTCACGATCGGGGTCGGGCAGGGTGTGTGCAGCGGCGACAGCCAGCGAGAGTGCGAGTTCGGGGCTGAGGTCCGCGTTGGCCAGACCGCGTACGCCGTCGGTGCCGAAAAGGCGTGCCATTCGGTGGCCCTTTCTGTGGGGTGCGAAAGGAGGGGTTGGGCCGACCCGGCCCCGGATCAGGGGCCAAAGTCGAAAGGCCGGACACGCCATCCCGCCGTGAAGCAGGAGCGTGCCCGGCCGATCAGAAGACAGCGATCAACGCTTGGAGTACTGCGGGGCCTTACGGGCCTTCTTGAGACCGTACTTCTTGCTCTCCGTGACGCGGGCGTCACGAGTGAGGAAGCCGGCCTTCTTCAGCGCCGGGCGGTCGTCGATGTCGAGCTCGCACAGGGCGCGCGCGATGGCCAGACGCAGCGCGCCGGCCTGGCCGCTGATGCCACCGCCACGCAGGTTGGCGATGATGTCGAGGCCCTCGGTCTTCTCCGCGGTCACCAGCGGCTCCCGCACCGACTGCTGCGCGACCTTGCTGGGGAAGTACTTCTCCAGCTCCTGGCCGTTGCAGGTGATCTTGCCGGAGCCGGGGATCAGGCGCACCCGGACGATGGCCTGCTTGCGGCGGCCAACGGTCTGGATCGGTCGGTCGCCCTTGAACTTCGGGGTGGCCGGCTTGACAGCGACGGCGGTGGCGACCGAGGCCTCAGCCTCAGCCTCGACCACGGCCTGGGTCGGCACGGAAGTGTCGGTCATGGTGATTCCTTCGTCCGCGCTCACTGCGCGATCTGCTTGATCTCGAACGGCACCGGCTGCTGAGCCGCGTGCGGGTGCTCCGCGCCAGCGTAGACCTTCAGCTTCGACATGATCTGACGGCCCAGCTTGTTGTGGGGGATCATGCCCTTGACGGCAAGCTCGATCGCCTTCTCGGGGCGCTTGGTGAGCAGCTCGTCATAACCGATCTGCTTCAGACCACCCGGGTAACCGGAGTGCCGGTAAGCGATCTTGGTCGCGCGCTTGTTGCCGGTCAGGGCAACCTTGCCGGCGTTGATGATGACCACAAAGTCGCCGGTGTCGACGTGCGGCGCGAAAGTCGGCTTGTGCTTACCGCGCAGAAGATTGGCGGTGTGGGTGGCGAGCCGGCCCAGCACGACGTCAGAAGCGTCGATAACGTGCCACTGACGCTCGATCTCACCCGGCTTCGGGCTGTACGTACGCACAGGTCTACCTTGTCTCGTCGTAGGTCTGTGTGACCGCGGGCGAAACTGCCCACGATCAACGGATTCTGCGATGCCGGCCGGTCGCAAACGGACCGGCGCGCGAACGACAAGCCTACCTGAGCATCAGGACTACCGGCTCGGCGCCACCTCTCGCACAACAGCCGCTAACGATACCCGGTGCCTCCCGGCGAGGTCAAAACGGCCTGCTTGCCCTGTGGTATGCCGTTCGATGTCCGTTTTCGCGGCCTCCGCTCACAGCGATCGGGGTCGCGCGGTGCGGCAGGGTTCACACCACGGGTACGGGCATCGGAACATCATGGCAATCACATGTTCGTAACTTGCTGGCCATGACCGCCATCGCGCCTGCGCCGCCGGCATCGAAGCCCGCCGCGATCAGCAACTGGGACCCCGAGGACCCGCAGTTCTGGGCCTCCACCGGCCGCCGTGTCGCCCGGCGGAACCTGGTCTTCTCCATCTTCGCCGAGCACCTGGGGTTCTCGGTGTGGACGCTCTGGAGCGTCGTGGTGGTGGCGATGCCGGCCACCGCCTTCCCGTTCACCGTCGACCAGAAGTTCTGGCTGGTCGCGCTGCCGAACCTGATCGGTGCGCTGATGCGCATCCCGTACACCTTCGCGGTGACCCGGTTCGGCGGACGCACCTGGACCATGATCAGCGCGCTGCTGCTGCTGATCCCGATCGCGGGCATGGTGTTCGCGGTCACCGCCAAGCCGCCGTACTGGGCGGTGCTGCTCATCGCCGCGACCGCGGGGTTGGGCGGCGGCAACTTCGCCTCCTCCATGACCAACATCTCCTTCTTCTACCCGGAGCGGGAGAAGGGCGTCGCGCTCGGCCTGAACGCGGCCGGCGGCAACCTCGGCATCAGCGTGATGCAGCTGGTGGTGCCGATCGCGCTGTCGTTCGGGCTGGTGTACGGCGGACTGATGTGGCTGCCCCTGGTGCTGGCCGCCGCGCTCTGCGCCCGCCTGTTCATGAACAACCTCGAGGTGGCGAAGTCGCCGCTGAAGGCGCAGTTCGCCACGGTCAAGCGGGCGCACACCTGGATCATGTCGTTCCTCTACATCGGCACCTTCGGCTCGTTCCTGGGTTACTCCGCCGCCTTCCCGCTCGTGCTCAAGCTGCAGTTCCCGCAGGCGCCCACCGCCCACCTGGGCGCGGCGACGATCACCCTGGCCTTCACCGGCCCGCTGGTCGGCTCGCTGTCCCGTCCGTTCGGCGGCTGGCTGTCGGACAAGGTCGGCGGGGCCCGGGTCACCGCGGCCTGCTTCGTGCTGATGGGCTTCGGCTCCTACGGCGTCATCACGGCGGTCCAGGCCAAGAGCATGGCCGGCTTCCTCGGCGCGTTCCTGCTGCTCTTCACGGCGGCCGGGGCGGGCAACGGGTCGACCTACCGCATGATCCCGGCGATCTTCGCGGCCACCTCGGTCGACCTGGCCACCGCGAAGCGGGAGTCGGCGGCCACCCTGGGCATCGCCGGCGCGGTCGGCGCACTGGGCGGCTTCTACCTGCCCCGGGCCATCAGCGACTCGATCAACGCGACCGGCGGCATCGGCACCGCCTTCGGCTGGTTCGCCGTGATGTACGGCACCTGCCTGGCCGTCACCTGGTGGTGCTACCTGCGTCGGCGCGTCCTCGTGACGCAGGCGCCCAGCCTCGCCCACGCGGGCGTCTGACCCTTTGCCCTTCCCGCCCCGACCCCTGCGCCGCCGGGGTCGGGGCATTTTCCTGCCTGCTTTCGGATGGACTTTCTGCCTGTCAGACTTTCGGAATGAGCGAGGTACAGCACGACCAGGACACCGGCCTCGCTCGTCCCCCGCGACCAGGAGTGGTTCCACTCGCCGCGGTGGCAGGCGCGCGAAGCAGAGGCCGACGCCGATCTCACGGCCGGGCGATACACCCGATACGGCAGTGACGAGGAGTTCCTCGCCGCACTGGACGACGCCTGATGCCGACACACGACCAACTGGACAGCTTCTTCCACGACTACAAGCGGCTGACCGAGGCCGAGAAGGCGCTCTTCCGCCAGGCCGTCGGAAGCTTCGTGGACGACCTGCGAACCGGGGAGTTCCGCAAAGGGCCGCGAGTGAAGAAGATGGCCGGCCACCCCGACATCTGGGAGCTGACCTGGGCACCGGACGGCCGCGCCACCTTCCAGTACGGCGCGGAGCTGCCCGAGCAGCCGGGTCCCCACATCATCTGGCGCCGCATCGGCTCCCACGACATCTTCGGTCGGCCGTGACCGGCACCCCCCATGATCACCCGACTTGCCGGGCAGGCGTGCGTATCTTGAGCGCGGATACGCCCACTCGCCTGGCAAATCCGCTGATCATGGGGCTGAACGGTGTCGGATACGCCACAGCGTCGTTACTTGCGAAATAGTTGAACTTTCACCAAAGTTGGTGACAGGTGGCTGACAGAGCCAGACCGACTTCGGAGGAAACACAATGTCGCTCGTTCTCGACAACCACGCGCAGGAGCTGCTGTTCCGTAGCGCACGCACCGCCAACACCTTCACCGACGAGCCGGTGACCGGCGAGCAGGTGCGGGCGATCTACGACCTGGTCAAGTACGCGCCGACCTCGCTCAACATGCAGCCGCTGCGGGTGGTGCTGGTGCGCTCCGAGCAGGCCCGTGAGCGCCTGGTCGAGCAGATGGCCGACGGCAACAAGGCGAAGACCGGCGCGGCGCCGCTGGTCGCGATCCTCGCCGCCGACACCAATTTCCACGACAAGTTCGACCGCACCTTCCCGCACGCCCCCGGCGTGCGGGACTGGTTCACCGGTGACGACACGGCCCGCGCCCACACGGCGCAGTTCAACGCCGCGCTGCAGGTGGGCTACTTCATCCTGGGCGTACGCGCGGCCGGGCTGGCCGCCGGCCCGATGACCGGCTTCGACGCGACCGGCATCGAGAAGGAGTTCTTCGCCGACGGCGAGCACAAGGTGCTGGCCGTGGTGAACATCGGCAAGCCCGGCGAGGGCGCGTGGTTCGACCGCAACCCGCGGCTCGACTACGACGATGTCGTAACGACTGCCTGACAAGAGACGATGAGAGGTGGGGACGCCTGTCCCCACCCCTCTAGGGTGGGTTCATGGTGACCATCGCGACGCAGACGAAAGAGGTCTCCTGGTTGAACGGCCAGGAGCAGGAGGCGTGGCGCAGTTTCATCCTCACCGCCAAGCTCGTGCTGGCCGAGCTCGAGCGCGGGATGGCACAGCACGACCTCTCGGGGACCGACTACGGGGTGCTGGTGTCCCTGTCCGAGGCGCCCGAGCGGCGCCTGCGCATGTCGGAGCTGGCACAGGCGATGCTGCTGGAGAAGAGCCGGCTGTCACACCAGATCACCCGGATGGAGCGCGCCGGGCTGGTGCGCCGGCAGAGCTGCCCGTCCGACCGGCGGGGGCAGTTCGCCGTGCTCACCGACGAGGGGTGGGAGACGATCCAGCGGGTCGCGCCGCATCACGTCGAGCTGGTGCGCTCGATCTTCATCGACCGGTTGACCCCGCCGCAGCTGGTGCAGCTGACGGAGTTGTTCACCCCGCTGCACACCTCGATGCGGGAGCAGTGCCCGAAGGACGAGGACTGAAATATGCGTCGCCCGCTACGCGGCCTTGATCGGCGTCATCCTCCGCTCCGCTGCGGATGACATCGAGCGGCCGCTCCGACGGGCTCCTGGGGACTCAGAGGTCCTGGATGATGCGCAAGGCCCGGCCGACCTTGCGCATCGTGTCGGTGTCGACGACGTCCACCATGTCGGTGAACCACTTCTTCATGGGTGACGACACCCGGTCGGGCATGATGATCAGCTCGCCCATCGGCACCGCCAGCGGCGAGTCGCGGAGTTCGTCCTCCTCGACGACCTCCGCGACGATGACGATCGGCACATCGGTGCTGTTGTACACATCCGAGCTGATGACCAGGCCGAGCCTTTCCCGGGCCCCGTCGATACGCCAGATCTCGCCTCTACGCAGCACGCCGCCCCCGTCCTGACAGTTCCAGGCGTACCAATTCGACTTCGCGCTCATCGTCCAGCGCGTTCTTCTCCAGCCGGTCGGTGCCCGCCCGGCGCACCACGTCGGCATGCGCGGTGAACAACTCCCTGAGGGCCTTCTCCCGCGCGGCTTGATCCATCCAAGCCGACAGCGACAGCCCGTCGCGCTCGGCGTACCGGCGCGCTTCCTCAATCGTCTCGTCCGTGAAGGACAGCGTCACTTTGGCAGTCATGCCGATTAGATTACGCCCGGTGTGACCACGAGTCATCCTGTTCTTCATGTCAGTTGCGTGAGTGAAAATGGCCCGTTCTGAGCACTTTCACGCACTGTGACGTCATCGTAACCGTAAGCGCCGGGATGGGATAATCGACCATTCGGACGATCATCGCCATCGCTGGACGGCCGAGCCCGTAAAACGCCCAGTCCTTCGCACCCTTCGGTGTGGGCACCGTCACCAACAGCGCTTTCGTGCAGGACGTGCGCCGCTCTTAGCAGGTTGGAAACACAAGGGACGTCGCAGCGAAACTCCCGGCCCGCAGGATTTCGCACATGACGCCATCGGCCCCACCCGCCACTCGAGTCACCGCCCTGCCGGTGCTCGGGTCCGCGCGTGAGGTCGCCACCCACTGCCCCTACTGCGCACTCCAGTGCGGCATGACGCTGCGCGAGACCCCGGAAGGGCGGGTCGAGGTCGCCGCCCGCGACTTCCCCACCAACCGAGGCGGGCTCTGCCAGAAGGGCTGGACCTCGGCCGAGCTGCTGGACCACCCGGAGCGGCTGACCACCCCGCTGATCAAGGGACAGCCCGCGACCTGGGACGAGGCGTACGACTTCATCGTCGACGGCATCCGCCGGGTGCAGGACGCGCACGGGCGCGACGCGGTCGCCGTGTTCGGCGGCGGCGGGCTCACCAACGAGAAGGCGTACACGCTGGGCAAGTTCGCCCGGGTCGCGCTGCGCACCGCCAACATCGACTACAACGGCCGCTTCTGCATGAGCTCGGCGGCGGCCGCCGGCAACCGGTCCTTCGGCATCGACCGCGGGCTGCCGTTCCCGATGGCCGACATCGCCGAGGCCGACACCCTGCTGCTGATCGGCGCGAACGTCGCGGAGACCATGCCGCCCTTCGCGCGCTACCTCACCGAGCAGCGCGAGCACGGTGGCACCCAGATCGTGGTGGACCCGCGGGCCACCCCGACCGCGCGCGCCGCCACCCTGCACCTGCAGCCCACCCCCGGCACCGATCTGGCGCTGGCCCTGGGCCTGCTGCACATCGTGGTCGCCGAGGGCCTGACCGACCCGGCCTACCTGGCCGAGCGCACCACCGGCTGGGACGCGGTCCGCAAGACCGTCGCCGGCTACTGGCCCGCCCGGGTGGAGTTGCTCACCGGAGTGCCCGTCGCCGACCTGGAGGCCACCGCGCGGACGCTGGCCGCCGCCGACCGCGCGATCATCCTGACCGCCCGCGGCGCCGAGCAGCACGCCAAGGGCGTCGACACGGTCACCGCTTTCATCAACCTGGCGCTGGCGCTCGGCCTGCCGGGACGCCCCGGCTCCGGCTACGGCTGCCTCACCGGGCAGGGCAACGGCCAGGGCGGCCGCGAGCACGGGCAGAAGGCCGACCAGCTGCCGGGATACCGGAAGATCGACGACCCGGCCGCGCGGGCGCACGTCGCCGCCGTGTGGGGCGTCGACCCGGACAGCCTGCCCGGTCCCGGCCTGTCCGCGTACGAGCTGCTCGACGCGCTCGGGCAACCCGGCGGACCGAAGGCGATGCTGGTGTTCGGCTCCAACCCGGTGGTCTCCGCGCCCCGCGCGGCCCGCATCACCGAGCGGCTGAAGTCGCTGGACCTGCTGGTCGTCTGCGATTTCGTGCTCAGTGAGACCGCCGCGATCGCCGATGTGGTGCTTCCCGTGGCACAGTGGGCCGAGGAAGACGGAACCATGACCAATCTGGAGGGCCGGGTGCTGCGGCGCCGGGCTCTCCGCAAGCCACCGCCAGGGACAGGGACGGATCTGGCGGTGATGGCCGAGCTGGCCTTCCGGCTCGGCCGAACCGGGGACGGTCGCTCCGTCGCCGGTGGCGAGCGGTCCGGCGGTTTCTCCGCCGATCCGTACGCCGTCTTCGAGGAGCTGCGGCGGGCCACCGCCGGCGGGGTGGCCGATTACGCAGGCGTCACGTGGGAGCGGGTGGACGCCGAGAACGGCGTTTTCTGGCCGTGCCCCGCGGCGGACCGGGCAGGCACGCCGCGGCTCTTCGAAGAAGGCTTCCCGACCCCGGACGGTCGCGCCCGCATGGTCGCGGTGGAGCACCGGCCGGTGGCCGAGGAGATCGACGCCGAGTACCCGCTCTACCTCACCACGGGGCGGGTCCTGGCGCAGTACCAGTCCGGCGCGCAGACCCGCCGCATCGCGGCGCTGCCCGGCGGGCCGTTCGTCGAGCTGCACCCGGATCTGGCCGAGCGGCTCGGCATCGACGACGGCGACACGGTGCGGGTGCTCAGCCGCCGCGGCGAGATGATCGCGCCCGCCCGCGTCGTCACCACGATCCGACCCGACACCCTCTTCGCGCCCTTCCATTACTCCGGCACGGGCCGGGCCAACTCGCTCACCGGTGACGCGTTGGACCCGATCTCACGGATGCCGGAGTTCAAGGTCTGTGCCGTACGAATCGAGCCGGTGACACCATGAACCCTGGCAACACCTCGCGGCATGGCACGGCCATGCCGCCCGCCGACCGACCCCGCACCTCCCCCAACCACGTGATCGTCATCGGGTACGGCATGGCCGGCGCCCGGCTGGCGACGGAACTGTCCGCCGCCTCCGGCGTCGAGGTCACCGTGCTCGGCGCCGAGCCGCACCGCGCCTACAACCGCATCCTGCTGTCCAGCGTGCTGGCCGGCAAGCACGGCGAAGCCGACATCACGCTGACCGAGGCCGCCGGGCACGGGGTGAAGACCCGGACCGGGGTCGCCGTCACCGCCATCGACCGCGCCGCCCGCACCATCACCCTCGACGACGGCGAGGAACTCGGCTACGACCACCTGGTGCTGGCCACCGGGTCGCAGGCGATCGCGCCGCCGATCCCGGGACTGGAGCAGCCGCACCCGCGTGTCGCCACGTTCCGGACGCTGGAGGACTGCCGGCGCATCCTCGACGCCGCCCAGGGCGCGCGCACCGCGCTCGTGCTCGGCGGCGGGCTGCTCGGCCTCGAGGCCGCCCGCGGGCTGGCCGGACGCGGGCTGGCCGTCGAGGTCGTGCACGGCGTGGGCCACCTGATGGAGCGCCAGCTCGACCAGGGTGCCAGCGCGGTGCTGGTGCGCACCCTCGCCGAGCTGGGCGTGGCCGTGCACCTGGCGTCGTCGGCGACCGGGGTGAGCGCCGACGACGACGGTGTGACGCTGCGTCTGAACGACCGCAACCTGCGCGCCGACCTGCTGGTGCTGGCCTGCGGGGTGCGCGCCGAGACCGGCCTGGCCCGCGCGGCGGGGCTGCGCGTGGAGCGCGGCATCGTCGTCGACGAGTGCCTGGCCACCTCCGACCGGCGCATCTCGGCCATCGGCGACTGCGCGCAGTTCGGCGAGGTCGTCGGCGGGCTGGTCGCCCCGGCCTGGGAGCAGGCCAGGGTGCTGGCCGCCCGGCTCACCGGCGCCGACCCCGACGCGGTGTACGTGCCCAGCTCGCCGGTCACCCGGCTCAAGGCCTCCGGCATCGACCTCGCCGCGATGGGCAGCCTGCAACCCGACCCCGCCTGCGAGGACGTCAGCTTCGCCGACCCGGCCCGGGGCACGTACGCCCGCCTGGTCATCCGCGACGACCGGCTGACCGGCGCGGTGATGCTGGGCGACAACCCCAGCGTCGGCCAGGTCATCCAGCTCTTCGACCGCAAGGGCCTGGTGCCGCGCGACCGGCGTGCGCTCCTGCTCGGGCGGTCGCTGGGCGGCGTGGAGGCGCCGGTCGCCACGACCACGCCCGCGCTCATGCCCGACAACGCCACCGTGTGCCAGTGCAACACGGTCACCAAGGGCGCGCTGGTGCGCTGCTGGCGCTCCGGCGCCCGCTCGCTCGACGACGTCGTCGCCCGTACTCGCGCCACCACCGGCTGCGGCAGCTGCAAGGACGCGGTTGACGGCATCGTCGGGTGGCTGTCCACCTCAGACAGTGTGGGGGTGTCCTGATCATGAGCGAACGCAGTGAGCTCATCATGAGGCCGGAAAATGCCGGAGCCGAGCGCAGCGAGGTGAGGGCATGACGAAGAAGCTGGTCGTTGCCGGGTACGGCATGGTGGCGCAGCGCTTCCTGGAGGCGTTCGCGGAGCGGGCCGATCCCGGCTGGTCGGTGACCGTGCTGGCCGAGGAGGACCGCCCGGCGTACGACCGGGTGCGGCTGTCGGCCTGGTTCGACGACTACGACGCCGGTGCGCTGCACCTGGGCGGGGCACCCGACGGGGTCGCGGTGCGACTGAACGAGGCCGTCACCGGGATCGACCGCGACCGCAGGGTCGTGCACAGTGCGTCCGGCGAGACGCCGTACGACGCGCTGGTGCTGGCCACCGGCTCGCGGGCGTTCGTGCCGCCGATCGCGGGCAGCGATCTGCCCGGCGTCTTCGTCTACCGCACCCTCGACGACCTCGCGGCGCTGAAGGAGTGGGCGACCGCCGGCGGGCGCCGGATCGGCGCGGTGCTCGGCGGCGGCCTGCTCGGCCTGGAGGCCGCGAACGCGCTGAAGATGCTCGGCATCACCACGCACGTCGTCGAGTTCGCGCCGCGGCTGATGCCGCTGCAGGTGGACGAGGGCGGCGGCGCGGTGCTGAAGCGGCACATCGAGGCGCTGGGCGTCACCGTGCACACCGGCCGCGGCTGCGCAGGCCTGGAGGGCGACGCGGGCGGCGTGCACCGGATGCTGTTCAACGACGGCGGCTCGCTGGACGTGGACGTGGTCGTGGTCGCCGCGGGCATCCGGCCCCGCGACGAGCTGGCCGAGCCGGCCGGGCTGGTGCGCGGCCCGCGCGGCGGCTTCGTGGTCGACGCCGCGTGCGCGACCGCCGACCCGGCCGTGTGGGCCATCGGCGAGTGCGCGGCGCTGTCCCTCGACGAGACCGACGGGGTCTGCTACGGCCTGGTCGCGCCCGGCTACGCGATGGCCGAGGTGGTCGCCGACCGGCTGACCGGCGGCGAGGCGACGATGGCCCGCCCCGACACCTCCACCAAGCTGAAGCTGCTCGGGGTGGACGTGGCCAGCTTCGGCGCCCCGTTCGCCGACGGGCTCGACGTGGTCGTCACCGACCAGGTCACCGGCGTGTACGCCAAGCTGCTGCTCACCGACGACGCGAAGACGCTGCTCGGCGGCATCCTGGTGGGCGACGCGAGCGCGTACCCGACGCTGCGGGCCTCGCTCGGCGGGCCGCTGCCCGCGCCGCCGCTGGCGCTGCTCGCCCCGGCCGGGGACGGGTCGGCGAAGGCCGAACTGCCCGGCACGGCGCAGGTGTGCTCCTGCCACGCGGTGACCAAGGACCACGTCACGGACGCGATCGCCGGCGGCTGCACCGACGTGCCGGGCCTGAAGACGTGCACCAAGGCGGGCACCGGCTGCGGGTCGTGCATTCCGCTGCTCAAGCAGCTGCTCGCCGCGGGTGGGGTGGTGCAGTCCAAGGCGCTGTGCGAGCACTTCACGTACTCGCGCCAGGAGCTGTTCGACATCATCCGGGTACGCAACATCCGCTCCTTCACCGAGCTGGTCGGCGGGTACGGCACCGGCCGCGGCTGCGACATCTGCAAGCCCGCGATCGCGTCGATCCTGGCCGCCGTCAACAACGGCTACATCCTCGACGGCGAGGAAGCCGCGCTGCAGGACACCAACGACCACTTCCTCGCCAACATCCAGCGCGACGGGACCTACTCGGTGGTGCCGCGCATCCCCGGCGGCGAGATCACCCCGGAGAAGCTGATCGTGATCGGCGAGGTGGCCCGCGACTTCGGGCTCTACACGAAGATCACGGGTGGCCAGCGCATCGACCTGTTCGGCGCGCGGGTCGAGCAGCTGCCGCAGATCTGGCACCGGCTGGTGGACGCGGGCTTCGAGTCCGGACACGCGTACGGCAAGGCGCTGCGCACGGTGAAGAGCTGTGTCGGCGAGACCTGGTGCCGGTACGGCGTGCAGGACTCCGTCGGCCTGGCCATCGAGCTGGAGCTGCGCTACCGGGGCCTGCGCGCCCCGCACAAGCTCAAGTCCGCGGTCAGCGGCTGCGCCCGCGAGTGCGCCGAGGCGCGCAGCAAGGACTTCGGCATCATCGCCACCGAGAAGGGCTGGAACCTGTACGTCGCCGGCAACGGCGGATTCCGGCCCCGGCACGCGGACCTGTTCCTCACCGACGTCAGCACCGAGGAGCTGATCCGCACCATCGACCGGTTCCTCATGTACTACGTCCGCACCGCCGACCGGCTGCAGCGCACCGCCGCCTGGCTGGAGGCGATGGAGGGCGGTCTCGACCACCTGCGCGCCGTCATCGTCGACGACGCGCTGGGACTGTGCGAGGAACTCGACGCGCAGATGGCCCGCCACGTCGGGTCATACGCCGACGAGTGGCAGGCCACCCTGCAGGACCCGCAGCGCCTCGCACGCTTCGTCTCGTTCGTCAACGCGCCGGGCACACCCGACCCCGACATCAGCTTCGAGGTCGAACGCGGGCAGAAGATCCCTGCCCGTGGTCCGGTGCCGGTAACCCTGGGAGGTGCCCGATGACCACGGCGACCATGACCGTCACCTGGACGGCGATCTGCTCGTACGCCCGGCTGGAGGCCGAACGCGGCGTCGCCGCACTCGTCGACGGCGTCCAGATCGCGATCTTCCGTACCTTCTCCGGCGAGCTCTACGCCATCGGCAACCGCGACCCCATCGCGGGCGCGCAGGTGATGTCGCGCGGCATCGTCGGCACCCGCGGGGACGCCCCCACCGTCGCGTCCCCGCTGCACAAGCAGGTGTACGACCTGCGTACCGGCGAGTGCCTGGACGTGAGCGGGGTGGCCGTGCCGACGTACCTCATCCGCTGCAACGGGGACACGGTCGAAGTGGCTGTGGAAAGACCATGACCGCACCCGGCGAGGTCATGAGTGGGCTCAGCCGTGCCGTTCTCGGCACGGCTGAGCGTGGGCGTGCCATGACCGCGCACAGCGAGGTCGTCGAGGAGCCGGGCCACGACCGGCTCGTCCCGGCAGGAAAGGCCCGATCATGACCGAACTCGCGGGTTTCACCGTCGGGGTCACCGCCGACCGGCGGCGCGACGAGCTGGCCGCGCTGCTCGAGCGGCGCGGCGCGCGGGTCGTCATCGCCCCCGCGCTGCGTATCGTGCCGCTCCACGACGACTCCCAGCTGCGCGAGGCCACCCGGCGCTGCCTGGACACGCCACCCGACGTGGTCGTCGCCAACACCGGCATCGGCATGCGCGGCTGGCTGGAGGCCGCCGAGGGCTGGGGCCTGGCCGACCCGCTGCGCGCGGTGCTGGCCGAGGCGTACATCGTGGCCCGCGGCCCGAAGGCACGCGGCGCGGTGCGCGCGGCGGGCCTGCACGACCAGTGGTCACCGGACTCGGAAAGCTGCGACGAGTGCCTGGCCCACCTGCTCAAGCGCGGCGTGGGCGGGCAGACGGTGGCCGTGCAGCTGCACGGCGACCAGCAGCCGGAGTTCTGCGCCTCGCTGCGGGCCGCCGGCGCCGAAGTCATCGAGGTGCCGGTCTACCGCTGGGCGCCGCCGCTGGACTCGGCGCCGCTGCACCGGCTGGTCGACCTCGTGTCCAACCGCCTGGTCGACGCCATCACCTTCACCTCGGCCCCGGCCGTCGGCGCGCTGCTGGCAGCCGCCGGGCCGGGCGGAGACGCGGTCCTGGAGGCGCTGCGGGCCGACGTGGTCGCCGCGTGCGTGGGGCCGGTGACGGCCGCCCCGCTGATCCGGCACGGTATCCCGGTCATCGCCCCGGCGCGGGCCCGGCTGGGCGCGCTGGTCCGCGCGATCGCCGACGAACTGCCCCGGCGGGCGGTCACCCTGCAGGTCGCCGAGCACCAGCTGACCCTGCGCGGCCACGCGGCGATGGTGGACGGCGAGCTGCGCCCGCTGGCCCCGGCCCCGATGGCGGTGCTGCGGGCGCTGGCCGCCATGCCGGGCAAGGTGCGCTCGCGGGCCTCGCTGCTGCCCGCGCTGCCGCGCGGCGCCGACGAGCATGCCGTCGAGATGGCCGTGGCCCGGCTGCGGGCCGGTCTCGGCGATCCCGCGTTCGTCCAGACGGTGGTCAAACGTGGCTACCGACTGCCGGTGGACTGAAACCGCCAACGGACGTATGGTCCCCGCGTGATGCGTTTCTGGGGAAGGCTGCTGGCAGCGGCGTTCGGCATGGCGGCGCTGGTCGGGGCCGCCCAGTTCGGCGTCGTTTATGGACTCGACGTGCTCCGGCTGGACCGCGAGTTCACCGCGGGCACCGACAACGACTGGAACCTGCAGCTCACCTGGGTGGTGTGGTTCACCATCGTGGCCGTGGCCGGCGGGGCGACCTTCGCGGCCGGGCTGGCCCTGCGGGACCGCCGGCGCATCGGCGCGTCCGTGCGGATCGGGACCGCCCTGGCCGCGGCGCTGGGCGCGGCGGCGGCCGCCTTCCCGATGACACTGCAACCGGTGCAGTACGCCCGGCTCAGCGCGACGTTCGACCCGGAGCTGACCGCCGCCATCGCGGTGACCGCCGGAGTCGTCGCGGGCCTGTTCACGGCGCTGCTGGCGGTGGGCCGGATCCCGCTCGCCGCCAACCTGTGGACCTGCACCGGCGCGGTGTGGCTGCTGGCGATCCTGTCCTACCTGGACACCACCGAGTTCGGCCGCAACCGCGACGCGATGGGCGCGTACTACGACCCGATGCGGCTGGGCGTGCTCGACGTCAGCGGCCTGCAGCCGATCCCCCGGGCGTCGTTCTCGATGCCCGTCATCGCCCTGCTGGTGGGGCTGGCCTGCGCCCTGATCGCCCGGCACGCGGGCCGGTCGCGGCTGCTGATCGCGCTGTCGGGGGCGGTCGGGCCGCTGCCGGTCGCGATGGCGTACGTCATCGGCGGCCCCGGCATCTCCCGCGCCCTCACCGACCAGGCCGACGCCTACCTCGGCGCGATGATCGCCGTAGTGGTCGGCCTGATCGCCTCCTCCATCGTCGCCCTGGCCCCCCGCCGCCCCGGCGTCCTCTAACCCCCACCCCGCGGCGCGCCCCCGCGGCCCGCCCCGCTCCTCGCGCAACTTTTAAAGACTCGCGGCCTCACACCACTCGTGAGGCCGCGAGTCTTTAAAAGTTGCGACAAAGGGGGTCAGGCGAGGGGGAGGTAGACCTGGCCGCCGGAGGCGACGAATTCGGCGGACTTGTCGGCCATGCCCTTGGCGGCGTACTCCTTCAGTTCCTGGCTGATGCGCATGGAGCAGAACTTCGGGCCGCACATGGAGCAGAAGTGCGCGGTCTTCGCGGCGGCCGCGGGCAGCGTCTCGTCGTGATAGGAGCGCGCCGTCTCCGGGTCCAGGGACAGGTTGAACTGGTCCTCCCAGCGGAACTCGAAGCGCGCCTTGGACAGCGCGTCGTCCCACGCCTGCGCGCCGGGGTGCCCCTTGGCCAGGTCGGCGGCGTGCGCCGCGATCTTGTACGCGATCACCCCGGCCTTGACGTCGTCGCGGTTCGGCAGCCCCAGGTGCTCCTTGGGCGTGACGTAGCAGAGCATCGCGGTGCCGTACATGCCGATCATCGCGGCGCCGATGGCGCTGGTGATGTGGTCGTAGGCCGGGGCGATGTCGGTGGTCAGCGGGCCGAGCGTGTAGAAGGGCGCCTCGTGGCACACCTCCTGCTGCAGGTCCACGTTCTCCTTGATCTTGTGCATGGGCACGTGTCCCGGACCCTCGACCATCACCTGCACGTCGTGCCGCCAAGCGATCTCGGTGAGCTCGCCGAGCGTACGCAGCTCGCCGAACTGCGCCTCGTCGTTGGCGTCGGCGATCGAGCCGGGGCGCAGCCCGTCGCCGAGGGAGAAGGTGATGTCGTACTTCGCGAAGATCTCGCAGAGCTCTTCGAAGTTCGTGTAGAGGAAGTTCTCCTGGTGCTTGGCCAGGCACCAGGCCGCCATGATGGAGCCGCCACGGGACACGATGCCGGTTACCCGGTCCGCCGCCAGCGGCACGTAGCGCAGCAGCACGCCCGCGTGCACGGTCATGTAGTCCACGCCCTGCTCGGCCTGCTCGACGATGGTCTCGCGGTAGATCTCCCAGGTCAGCTTGAGCGGGTCGCCCTTGACCTTCTCCAGCGCCTGGTAGATCGGCACGGTGCCGATCGGCACCGCCGAGTTGCGCATGATCGATTCTCGGGTCTCGTGGATGCGCGGGCCGGTGGACAGGTCCATCACCGTGTCGGCGCCCCAGCGGGTGGCCCAGGTCAGCTTCTCCACCTCCTCCGCCACGTCGGAGGTGACCGCGGAGGTGCCGATGTTGGCGTTGACCTTCACCAGGAACGCCTTACCGATGATCATCGGCTCGACCTCGGGGTGGTTGACGTTCGCGGGGAGCACGGCCCGGCCGGCCGCGATCTCGTCCCGCACCAGCTCGGGGGCGACGCCCTCGCGCAGGGCCACGAACTCCATCTCCGGCGTGGTGATCCCGGCCCGGGCGCAGCCCAGCTGGGTCACCGGTGCGCCGTGGAGCTTTCGGTCGGCCACCCAGTCCGCTCGCGGCAGGCGGTCGAAGACCCCCGGGCCGGACGTGTCGTAGAGACGGACCGGGGTGCTGCCGTCGGTCAGGTCGACCTCGGCGAACGGCACCTGGATGTCGGGGCGGGACCCCGGCACGTAGACCTTGCGCCTCATGCTGCCTCCTTGTGCTACAGGCGGGGAAAATGGTTCAGCGGACCGGCTCCGCTGCCGAGCCGCCAGTCCAGCGCCGCCAGCAGCGCCGAACGGACATAGCGGTTCGCGTAGGCGATCGAGTCGTCGATCGGGTAGCCGTGCGCCAGCCGGGCTGCGATCGCCGCCGAGAAGGTGCAGCCCGTGCCGTGGTCGTTGGGGGTCTCCACGCGCGGCGAGCGCAGAAAACGCGCCCCGTTGGCGGTCCACACCGCGTCCACGACCTCGGGACCGCCCAGGTCGCCGCCGGTCACCACGACGCACGCCGGGCCGTGCGAGGCGATCTGCGCCGCCGCGCCCGCCATGTCCGCCGGGGTGCTGACCTGCCAGCCGACCAGCGCCGAAGCCTCGTCGATGTTGGGCGTCACCACGGTCGCGTACGGCAGCAGCCGCTCGATCGCGCTGACCACGCCGAGCCGCCGCCCCGTCGACGCGGTCAGCACCGGGTCCAGCACCATCTTCGGCAGCTCGCCGTTGCGCGCCCGGGCCCGGATGGTCGCCGCGATCTCCCCGCTGGCCACCATGCCGACCTTCACGGCCGCCACCGGCATGTCGTCGAGGATCGCGCCGAGCTGCGCGGCGACCACGGTGGGCGGCATCGGGTGCACGTCCGTGATCACTTTGGTGTTCTGCGAGGTAACCGCGGTGATGACGCTCGCGCCGTAGCAGTCGAGCGCCGCGAAGGTCTTCAGATCCGCCTGGATGCCCGCGCCGCCGCTGCTGTCCGACCCGGCGATGGTGAGCGCCAGACGGGGGGTGGTGGTCATGGCGTACCCCCGGGGCACCCGGCGACGGCAGGACGGTGTGGGCACCCGTTTCGTGCGATGTGTTCGCTCATGTCTTCTCCTCGCTGCGCTCGTCGGCGGCATCGCCGAGTCTGCTGATCAGCTCGCGGCGCTCGCTCATGCCAGCACTCTCCCGCCGTCGCGGGATGATCCGTCGCACACGCCGTCCCACGCGGCGCGCAGCCGTGCGTACACCGATGCGGGGTCGGCGGCCCGCATCACCGCGCCCATCACCGCGACGCCGGCGACCCCGGTGGCGCGGCACGCCGCGGCCTGCTCGGGTGTCTCGACCCCGCCCAGCGCCAGCACCGGACGGCCCGCGCGGGCGGCCAGGCGGCGCAGCCCGGAGGGTTCCAGCGGCGGGCCGTAGCCGGGCTTGCTCCGGCTCGGGTACACCGGCGACAGGGTCACGTAGTCCTCGGTGGACAGCCGGTCGAGCTCCGCCCCGTCGTGGCATGAGCGGCCCAGCAGCCGCGGCCGCCCCAGCGGCGCGACCGCGCCCGCGCGCAGATGCAGCGCTTCGCCGTCGAGGGTGTCCTGACCGGCCACGATGAGCAGCCCGCCGACCGGGCGCAGCAGCCCGCGCAGCGCCACCGCCAGCCGCAGTCGCTGCACACGCGGCAGATCCTTCTCCCGCAGCAGCACGATCCGCGCGCCTGCGGTGACGGCCGCGGCGACCACGTCCGACAGCGGCCGGGCCGCCTGGCGGCGATCGGTCACCACGACCACCCCGCCCACCGTCCCGGGACCACCGCCGGTGAGCGTGACGCCGCCCGGCGCGGACTCCCCCGTCACCTCGCCCGGCCGGGCGGCGCCACGGGTCTGTCCACGCCCCGGCGGTGCCACCGGGGCTCCGGGGCGTTCCGGCAGCGCGCCGGAACGTCGCCCGGTCACCATGTCGGGAGCCCTTCGGCAGGCGTGGAGGCGAGCGCGTGGCGGCGCACCGGGATGCGACCGGCCTGCGACGCGAGGCGTCCCGCGATGACCGCGTGCCGCATCGCGGTGGACATCGCCACCGGATCGGCGGCCCGGGTCACCGCGCTGGCCAGCAGCACCGCGTCGCAGCCCAGCTCCATGGCGCGGGCGGCGTCGCTGGCGGTGCCGATCCCGGCGTCGAGGATGACCGGGCAGCGTACGGCCTCCCGGATGAGCTGGATGTGGTGCGGATTCGAGATGCCCAGGCCCGACCCGATCGGCGCGCCCGCGGGCATCACCGCGGCGCAGCCCAGGTCGGCCAGCCGCCGGGCCAGCACCGGATCGTCGGTGGTGTACGGCAGCACGGTGAACCCGTCGTCGACCAGCCGCTCGGCCGCCCGCAGCAGCTCGACGGCGTCGGGCAGCAGCGTGCGCTCGTCCCCGATCACCTCCAGCTTGATCCAGTCGGTGTCGAACGCGTCGCGGGCCAGGTGCGCGGTGCGCACCGCGTCGGCGGCCGTGTAGCAGCCCGCCGTGTTGGGCAGCAGCCGTACGCCGCAGCGCTCCAGCACGTCGAGCAGCCCCGCCGGGGTGTTCGGGTCGACGCGCCGCAGCGCGACGGTGACCAGCTCGGTGCCGCCCGCCAGCAGCGCCTGTTCCAGCGACTGCAGGCTGCTCGCCCCGCCGGTGCCGAGGATGAGCCGGGAGCCGAACTCCACACCCCCGAGGACGAACCTGTCGTCCATGCCGCTCAGCCGCCCTGCGCCGCGGTGAGGACCTCGACCCGGTCTCCGTCGAGCAGCCGGTGCGCGGGCCAGTCGGCGCGGCGTACCACCTCGCCGTTGACCGCGACCGCGACGCCGCGGGACGGCACGTCGAGGACGGCCAGCAGGTCGGCGACGGTCTCGCCGCGCCTGGTGGGACGGGGCGTGTCGTTCACGACCACGGTGATCATCCGATACCTCCGGCGGTCAGGCGGGCAGGGGTGAAGGGCTCCCACAGCGGGGGCAGCGCACCGCCGTCGACCAGGTCGGCGACGGCTGACGCGGTGTACGGGGCGGCCAGCACGCCGTGCCGGTAGTGGCCCGTGGCGACCAGCACACCCGGTGCCAGCTCGCCCACGATCGGTCCGTTGTCGGCGGTGCCGGGGCGCTGCCCGACCGACACCTCGACCAGCGCGTGCTCGGCCAGCTCCGGCACCAGGTCGGTGGCGGCCCGCAGCAGGTCGCGTACGCCGCCCGCGGTGGCGTGGCCGTCGGCCCGTTCCTCGACCGTCGCCCCGACCAGCACCTCGCCGTCGCGGCGGGGCACCAGGTAGACGGCCTTGCCGTCGGCGTACCCGCGGATGACGTGGCGCGGCGCGGCCTGGCCGCGCAGCCGCAGGACCGCGCCCTGCACCGGCCGCACCGGCAGCCCGCCCAGCGCGGCGCTGGCGCAGCCCGCAGCGAGCACGACCACATCGGCATCCAGCTCGGACAGGTGTCGTACGGCCTCCCGGCGCACCGGGACCAGCTCGCGCAGCGCGGCCACCACCCGACGCGGGTCCACCTGGTGGTCGGACTCGACGAGCACACCCCGCGCCCGCGGGTGCAGCAGCGGCTCGCGCTCGCGCAACCGGTCGCCGTCGAGCGCGACCACGTCCGCGCCCAGTGCCCGCTGGTGCGTCCACAGCCGACGCAGCTCGGCGAGATCGTCGGCGGTCAGCCCGACCTGCAGCGTGCCCTCGGTCCGGTGCCCCAGCTCGTGCCCGCTGGCCGCCGCCAGCTCCGCCGCGTACGCGGGCCAGCGCCGGGCGCACTCCAGCAGCAACTCGGTCAGCTCCCGCTCGCCGAAGTACGACTCCCCGACCGGGGCCAGCATGCCCGCGGCGACGTGCGACGCGCCGCGGCCGGGATCGGGGTCGTGCACGGTGACGGTGTGCCCGCGCCGGGCGCACTCCCAGGCGACGCTGAGCCCGATGATGCCGCCACCGACGACTGATACGGAAAGGGGTGCCACCGCGGCCTCCTCCCTGCGCCGGCATTACCCGGATCAGGTTCTACGGTCGGGAGCGAGAATCAGCTCCCCTCTCAGCCCGGTTCACCGGGCTCCCGTGGGGTTCTTGGTTCAATGTGGTTCACGTGTTACGTAGGTGTTGCCGTCCGTGACGACTGCCGGGAGCGTAACCCCGTCCGCACCCCGAGGCAACCCACACCTCGCCCACCGCGACCCTCGCCACACTCCCCGCCGACCCAACCCGCGCCACTGTGGGCTGGTGAGCGCGAAGGCCTGAGGGCATTGCAGTTTCGGGGAAACTGTCGCTTTGAGACACCGCGATTCGGCAGCTTCCCCGAAACTGCGTGCGATCGAGGCCCGGCGGCCCGGTCAGGGGGAGTCCGGGGCGTGGGGTGGGTCAGGAGGCGACGGCGGTGAGCAGGTCGGCGACGGCTTGGGTGGGGTCGGCGGCGTCGGAGACCGCACCGATGACGGCGACGCCGTGGGCTCCGGCGGCCAGCAGCTCGGGCACGCGGGAGGCCGTGATGCCGCCGATCGCGATGATCGGGGTGCCCGCGCACTGTCGTGCCACCGCGCGCAGGCCTTCCGGGCCGATCGACACGGGCAGGCTGTCCTTCGTGGACGTCGCGTAGCAGGGGCCGACACCCAGGTAGTCCGCCCCGTCGCCGACCGCGCGCAAGGCGGTCGCGGGCAGGCGGGAGGTCGCGCCGAGCACCGCGGCCGGGCCGAGCAGCCGCCGGGCCGCCGACACCGGCAGGTCGTCCGCACCCACGTGGCCACCGGCGGCTCCCGTGGCGAGCGCGACATGCAGCCGGTCGTTGACCAGCACCGGAACCCCGACCGGGCGGCACAGCGCGACGATCTGACTGGCAAGTTCGTACGCGAGCCGGTCGGTCCAGTCGTCCGCCGGCCGGAACTGGATGACCAGGTCCGCCGTGGCCACGCGCAACGCGGCCCGCACCAGCGCGACCGGGTCCCGGCCGGGCCTGCCGTCGGTGATCAGATGGAGTCTCCCCAGCGCCATGGGCATACCCTATCGATTCTCATCGGTGAATGCGCTGCGCCCTCCCGTGACAGGCGCCGTCTACATCGCCTCATCCAGAACCCTGATTCTGTGAAAAGTCTTTACAGTTACCTTGACTTGGTATGAGAACCCGCCTCGCCCTCGTCGCCCTCATCCTGGGCAGCACCGCGGCCGTCGCCTCCACTCCAGCTCAGGCCGCACCCGCACCCGCCGAAGGCGCCGCGGCCGCGGCCGCCGGATACGTCAAGGTCGGCTACTTCGTCCAGTGGGGCATCTACCGCCGCAACTTCCTGGTGAAGAACCTGCACACCTCCGGGATGGCCGCGAAACTGACACACATCAACTACGCGTTCGCCAACGTCGGCGCCGACGGCCGCTGCTTCGAGGCGAACGAGGCGGGCGTCGGCGACGCCTGGGCCGACTACCAGAAGCGGTTCAAGTCGGGCGAGTCCGTCGACGGCGTCGGGGACGTGGTGAGCCAGCCGCTGGCCGGCAACTTCCACCAGCTGCGCAAGCTCAAGGCGATGTACCCGCACCTGAAGATCCAGCTGTCGCTGGGCGGCTGGACCTGGTCCAAGTACTTCTCCGACGCCGCGCTCACCCCGGCCTCGCGCCAGGCGATGGTCGCCAGCTGCATCGACATGTTCATCAAGGGCAACCTGCCCTTCATCGGCACCTCGCCGCACGGCGGCGCGGGCAGCGCGGCCGGCGTGTTCGACGGGTTCGACCTGGACTGGGAGTGGCCCGCGTCCGAGGGCAACACCGGCAACGTGGTGCGGCCCGAGGACAAGCACAACTACACGCTGCTGGCCGCCGAGTTCCGCAGCCAGCTCGACGCGTACGGCGCCCAGGTCGGGCGGACCTACTCGCTCAGCGCGTTCCTGCCCGCGGACCCCGCGAAGATCAACGCGGGGATCGAGACGGCACCGCTGTTCTCCTACCTCGACTTCGCCACCGTGCAGGGATACGACCTGGTCGGCGCGTGGGACCCGGTCACCGGGCACCAGGCGAACCTCTACTCCACGCCGTCGTCGCCGTTCAGCGTGGACCTGGCCGTGGACACCTACCGCGCCCAGGGGGCACCGGCGAACAAGATCGTAGTCGGCATCCCGTACTACGGCCGCGGCTGGACCGGCGTCGGCAGCACCGCCAACGGCCTGTATCAGCCGGCGAGCGGCGCCGCTCGGGGCACCTACGAGGACGGCGTCGAAGACTACAAGAAGGTGATCGCCAAACAGGGCACGGTCTTCTACGACCCGGTCGCGGGCGCGTCCTGGAAGTACGGCGGCAGCGCCCTCTGGTCCTACGACACCCCGCAGGTCATCGCCCAGAAGACGGCGTACGTCAAAGCCAACGGGCTCGGCGGGACCATGGCCTGGTCCCTCGATGGCGACACCCCCACCGGCGAGCTCACCACCGCGATCCACAACGGCCTGAGCTGACCCGCGGCAGGGCGCAGCCCGCGCCGCGGCACCGGGCACCGGGCGCCGTGCCCGGTGCCGCGGCCTACCGGTCGCACCCGCCACGTTCCGCCGGCTGCGACATACCCCTCGGTTGACTTTGCTCTGCACCCATTCGCTTGCTCTGCACCCGCCGGCGCAACGGAACGCGCGGCCGTTGCGCCGGTGGGTGCAGAGCAAAGCTTTGGGTGCAGAGCAAAGTCACTCGGCAGGTATGTCCCAGCTGCAGAAACCTGACCCGGGCAAGGAGTTGTGCACAGGGCGGTCTATCGGGGCGTGGTGCCGTTCGGGGTGAACGGCGCGCCGTGGCCGGGGACCACGCGATCGGCCGCGGCCAGGACCCGTTCGCGGCTGGCGCGCAGCTGAGCACGGTCCGGCGCGACCGGGTCGTCGGCCGGCCCGTCCGCCCGCCACCACAGGTCGCCGGCGAGCGCCACGACGCCCTCCGGCGTGCCGACGAGCAGGGTGATGTCCTCATGGCTGTGGCCCGGCGTGCTGATCAGCCGTACCGAGTCCGAGAACGCGTAGCCCTCGGCGTCCCGGTCGGTCCACTCGTGACCCCGGTAGATCGCCTTGTGGTCGTGCATACGCGCCGCGGTGAACAGCCCGGCGTTGAGGACGTTGTCCGGGTGGTGGTGGCTGAGCACGACGTCGGTGACGTCCGACGGCGTCAGCCCGAGTGCGGCGAGCGCGTCGGGGATGACCGAGGCGTGCGCGACCATGCCCGGGTCGAACACGATGCGCAGGTCGCCGTCGATTACCAGGGAGACGGTCGCGGCCACGCCGGGGCCGGTCGAAGTGGTGTATCCGGTGGCCAGGATGTGGAGGGCGGCGGCACGGCCGTGGGGTGCGTCGTTCATATGATCATCGTCGCGGGTGATGCCGATCATGACGAGTGGCACGGATGCCACCGATCGCCGGAAACGTGCCATCATCGCGGGCATGGCATTCCGGTCGGTGGCGGCGTACGCGCCCGAGGGCGTGGCGGCGTTCGCACTCGGCCTCGTCGGCGAGGTCTTCACCGGCCGCTTCGATTTCGCCGTCTGCACCGACCGGCCCGGCCCGGTGCGCACCGACCTCGGACTCGAGGTCCAGGTGGACGCCGGGCTCGCCCGGCTGGCCACCGCTGACCTGGTGCTGGCGCTGCCGGGCGGCCGCTTCCGGGAGCCCCCGCCCGCGGCGGCGTTGACCGCGTTCCAGGCCGCATACGCCCGCGGCACGATCGTCGCGGGCCACTGCGTCGGGGCGTACACGCTGGCCGAGGCGGGCCTGCTCGACGGACGGCGGGCGACCACGCACTGGCGGTTCGCCGCCGACTTCGCCGCCCGGTATCCGGCGGTGCGCCTGGCCTCCGACGTCCTCTACGTGGACGAGGGCCCGGTCGTCACCGGCGCGGGCGCGGCGGCCGGTTTGGACATGTGCCTGCACCTGGTCCGCCGGGAGCACGGTGCGGCGGCCGCGAACGACATCGCCCGGGACCTGGTGATCCCACCGCACCGCGAGGGCGGTCAGGCGCAGTACGTGGCGGCGCCCGTCCCCGACGGCGCGCAGGATCTGCGCCTCGGCGCGGTGCTGGCGTGGGCCCGGGACAACCTGCACCGCCCGATCACCGTCGACGAGCTGGCCGCACGTGCGCTGGCCAGCCGGCGCACCTTCCTGCGCCGGTTCGCCGACGCCACCGGCTCCACGCCCCACGCCTGGCTGCTGGCGCAGCGGCTCAACAGCGCCGAAGAGCTGCTGGAGGCCACCGACCTGCCGGTCGAGGAGGTGGCCCGGCGGGTCGGCTTCAGCTCCGCCGGCATCCTGCGCGAGCACTTCACCCGCCGCCGCGGCGTCCCCCCGCGCACCTACCGCCGCGCCTTCCACCTCGCCCCGCGCTGACCCCCGGGTAAGGGGGATCAGCGCACGTCCCAGACGGGCTCGGGAGTCTCCACCACCTCGTTGTCGGCCTGGAACAGCAGGAAGCGGTCGAAGCTGCGGGCGAACCAGCGGTCGTGGGTGACCGCGACGACGGTGCCCTCGAAGCCGAGCAGGCCCTGTTCCAGGGCTTCGGCACTGGCCAGGTCGAGGTTGTCGGTGGGCTCGTCGAGCAGCAGCAGGGTGATGCCGCTCAGCTCCAGCAGCAGCACCAGGAAGCGGGCCTGCTGGCCGCCGGAGAGCGTGCCGAAGCGCTGCTCGGCCTGTTTGGCCAGCTCGTAGCGATCGAGCACCTTGTACGCGGCCTCGCGGGCCAGCGACGGCCGATGCGTGTCGCCGCGCCACAGGATGTCGAGCAGCTCCCTGCCGGCCAGGTCGGGCCGGTCGTGGGTCTGCGAGAAGTGGCCGGGCACGACCCGGGCGCCGAGGCGTACGACGCCGGTGTGCTTGACCTTCGCGTGGGTCGCACCGTCGGCCGAACGCCCGGAGTCCTCGCCGCCGTGCGCCTGCTGCGCCAGCAGGCGCAGGAAGTGGGACTTGCCGGTGCCGTTCGCGCCGAGCACCGCCAGCCGGTCGCCGTACCAGAGTTCCAGGTCGAACGGGAAGGTCAGGTTCTCCAGCTCCAGCTGCTCGCAGATGACCGCGCGCTTGCCGGTGCGGGAGCCCTTGAGCCGCATCTGGATCTGCTGGTCCTTGGGCGGCAGCGGCGGTGGGCCGGCCTCCTCGAACTTGCGCAGCCGGGTCTGCGCGGCCTGGTATCGCGAGGCCAGGCCGTCGTTGTAGGCCGCTTTCTGCTTGTACATCAGCATCAGCGTGCGCAGCTTCTCGTGCTCCTCGTCCCAGCGGCGGCGGCGCTCCTCCATGCTGTCGTGGCGGGCGACCCGCGCCTCGTGCCACGCCGCGAACGAGCCGACGTGCGTCCAGGCGCTGCCGCCCTCGACCGCGACCACCCGGTCAGCGGTCTGGTTGAGCAGCTCCCGGTCGTGCGAGACGTAGAGGACGGACTTCTTCGACTCACGCAGCCGCTGCTCCAGCCAGCGTTTGGCGGGCACGTCGAGGAAGTTGTCCGGCTCGTCGAGCAGCAGCACCTCGTCGGTGCCGCGCAGCAGCAGCTCCAGCGCGAAGCGTTTCTGCTGCCCGCCGGACAGGGTGCGCACCGGCCGGTCCCGGCACTCGTCCCAGGAAAGGTCCAGGATGAGCGTGGCCACGGTGTCGAAGAGCACCTCGGCCTCGTAGCCGCCGGCCTCGCCGAACGCCGACAGCGCCTCCGCGTAGCGCAGCTGCGCCTGCTGGGCGCTGCTGGTCAGCTTGCCGCGCGAATCCGCCACCCGCATGGCCTGCTCCGCCTTGACCAGGCGCGCACCAGCAGCCTGCAGGCGCGGCTCGACCAGCCCCAGCGCCATCTCGGCCAGCGTCATCTCGGCCCCGCCGGGCACCCCGGTCGCGGCCGAGGAGCCCAGCATGCCGATGAACTGGCGCATCACCCCGAGACCGCCCGAGCGCGCGATGCCGCCCGTGGTCACGGGCAGATCGCCGGAGACCATGCGCAGCAGCGTCGTCTTGCCCGCCCCGTTCGGGCCGACCAGCGCCACCTTGGCCCCTTCGCCGACGCGGAACGACACGTCGGAGAAGAGTTCGCGCCCATCCGGCAGCGTGTACGCCACGCCGGCCACATCCACGTATCCCACGCCGGAATAGTGCCTGATCAGGCAGGCCGAGGGCGAGTCACTTTCAACACCCGGAAACCCGACCCGCTGGCGTGCCGGTCGGCCTGCCAGCCCTGGGCGCCGAGCCACTGCTGCAGCGAGTCCGCACCCTTGTGCTTGGCGACGACCAGCCAGGCCGTGCCGTCCGGGGCGAGCCGCGGCAGCCAGCGCAGCAGCAGCTGGTGCAGCTCCTCCTTGCCCACCCGGATCGGCGGGTTGGACCAGATCTGCGCGAACTCGACCTCCGCCGGCACCCCGTCGGGCTCGGCGACGTGCACCCGGTCGGCCACCTTCAGCCGCTGCGCGTTCTCCTCGGTGAGGTCGCGGGCACGCGAGTTGACGTCGACGGCCCAGATCTCGGCGCGCGGGGCCCTGGTGGCCAGCACCATGGTGATCGGGCCGTACCCGCAGCCGAGGTCCAAGAATTTTCCGGCGGCTTCCGGCGTGGGCAGTTCGCCCTTTTTCAGCAGCACCGTCGTGCCGGGGTCGAGCCGTGTGGCAGAAAACACACCACCCGCTGCTACCAGGTCGTACTCCTGTCCCTCGATGGTGAAAACGACCTCGCGCGGGCGCGCCGACGCGCCCGGCTCCGCAGTGAAGTAATGCTCGCCCACCCGCATATTCTCCCCCGAACGGACGGACTCGACGGCCGCAGGGTTATTGGCGACTGTGTCGTCCATTACGCTGTGCGACATGGCTCACGGCTACGGCGCCGGTTCGGGGGACTGGCCGCCATCTTCCCGTCGTGACCCGCGCGACCGAGAGACGCCCGGTCCCCGCTTACCCGGGGATACGGGCGCCGGTCGGCACGGGTCACTACGCGACAGTGCCCATGACTCTGAGTCACCAAGCCGGACAGGAGCCGCCGGAGGCGGAGCCGCCGGAGTGACCGGCCGCCGCCGCGCACCCGAACCGCCGCAGAACCCCGACCGCTTCGACGGGTTCGTGGAGCGCAAACCCCCACGCGAGCATCCCGGCGCGGTGCCCGGCCGCCCCGGCGGCCGAGCCATGCCGCCGCAGCAGCCCGGTCGCCCCGACGGACCCGGCCACGCGCCGGGTCCCCGGACCCCGGCCGCACCGCAGGGATACCAGCCGCCTCGCCGTGGCGAGCCGCGCATCGGTGAGCCGCCCCGGCGCAACGTGCCCGGCGAGCCTCCCGGCGCCCGCAACGGCGCGCTGGCGCGCCCGCGGGGGGTCGAGGACCCTCCGCCCACCATGCGACGCGGATTCGCGCCAGGCGCTCCTCCAGCCAGCCCGCCAGGGGCCCCGCCCCGCCGTAACGTCACCGAGCCCCGCCAGCGCTCCGCGCCGCCGGCGACCCCGGTCTCCCCAGGCATCGTGCCCGAGCGTCCCGGCATGCCGCCGCGGACCGCGCCGAACCCGGCGATGCCGGTACGGGTGGCGCCGTCACCGCCCACCCGGCCCACCATCGCGCCCCCGCCTCCCCCGCCACCTCCGCCGCGGCGCACCGGGCCACGCCCGGCCGCGGCGGGCGAGCCCGGCGTGGCCGCCGGCTGGCAGCGGCTCGCGGTGAACCCGAACATGTCCGGCCGCTGGAAGAAGGCGCTGAGCGTGCTCGGTGTGCTGGCCGTGCTGACCGTGTGCGGCGTCGGCTCCTTCCTCATGGTGCTGGACGAGAAGAAGGGCACCGGCGCGCAGGCCAACACCTCGCCGCCGCCGACCGCCACGCCGATCGACATCACCTCCCGCAAGGTCGACCCGAAGCCGCTCACCGCGAACGAGGTCTTCCCGGGCAAGCAGATCGTCATCGACCCGAAGAAGCCGACCGAGGTGTACGCGGTCATCAAGCCGCAGGTGCTCACGGACTGCCGGGCGGCCGCCAGCGGCCAGATCAGCAAACTGATCACGGACCTGGGCTGCTCCCAGGTGGTGCGCGGCACGATGCGCTCGCCCAACGGGGCTTACCTGGTCACCGGCGGCATCGTGAACCTGGACACGGTCGCCAACGCGGAGAAGGCGTACGAGGCGATCAAGCCGATCGTCGACGACGGCAAGGGGCGCTTCCTCGGCTACGCGCCCGACCGCCAGGCCAAGAACAGCGTCACCAAGCCGCTGGCGCTGGCCTCGACCCACGCGGGCTGGAACATCCGCGGCCACTACCTGGTCTACTGCGTGATCGCCCGATCCGACGGCGGCGAGATCCCGATCGGCGACCCGTTCGCCAAGCAGATCCTCTTCGACGTGATCGAGTTCTACCTGCGTGGCAAGGTCCTCGAAGACCGCGCCAGCGACCCCATCACCACCGCCGGCACCCCCGCCACCTCCGCCGGCTGAGCGAAGGAAGGGCACCTTCACATCGCTATGCGTTGTAGAAGGTGCCCTTCTTAACGTCAATGGGCCTGTGAGCTGCGCTGTTGCGAGCTGCCGATTCGTCAGGGCGCGTCGTGGGCGGGTTGCCGGGCCGGGTCGGCCGTACGCAGGCCGGCGGGTACCCCGCGCAGGTTGCGGGTCTGCTCGGCGCGGGCCGCGAACTCCGCCTCGTCCGGGTAGCCCACCGCGATCAGGTTCAGCCCGTGCGGCGGGGCGACCAGTACGTCGCTGACGCGCTCGGTGCGGGTCAGCAGGGACGCGGGCCAGTCCGGCTCCCGCCGGCCGTCCCCGACCGTCAGCATCGCCCCGACCAGGCTGCGCACCATCGCCTGGCAGAACGCGTCGGCCTGCACCGTGGCGGCCAGCACTCCGTCCGGCTCGCGCCGCCACGACATCGTGGTGATGTGCCGGATCGTGGTCGCGTGCTCCTTGCGCTTGCAGAAGGCCGCGAAGTCGTGCTCCCCGCACAGCCCTGCCGCGGCGGCGTTGAGCCGATCGAGGTCCAGCCGGCGCAGCCAGAACAGGGTGTCGCGACGGCGCAGCGGGCTCGGGCCCGCCTCGGTGTCGGTCACCCGGTACTCGTAACGGCGCCACAGTGCCGAGAAACGCGCGTCGAAGTCCGCCGGAACCTCGCGGGCCGACCACACCCGCACGTCCCCGGGCAGCAGCCCGGCCAGCCGGCGCACCAGCGTCGGGGCGAGCGCCCGCCAGCGATCCTCGGGCAGGTCGACGTGGCACACCTGGCCGGTCGCGTGCACCCCGGCGTCGGTGCGACCCGCCACCGTCAGGCCGGCCGGGTTGCCGGGCCCGAACACCTTCTCCAGCTCGGCCAGCAAGACCCCGGCGACGGTACGCCGACCCGGTTGCGCCGCCCAGCCGGAGAAGTCCGTGCCGTCGTAACCGACGTCCAGCCGTACCCGCGCCATCTCCCACTCCTCCTCTGCCGCCCGGGATCGGCCCCGTGACGGCGTCCACGCAGGCGGAGGCCTGCGGAAACGGCGAAGCTCCCCTCCCGGCTGCGTGAGCAGCGGGAGAGGAGCTCCGACCGGTGGAACGTCAGGCCTTGTCAGCGGCCTCGTCGGCAGCCTCGTCGGCCTCGCCGGACAGAACGGCGACCTTGTCCTCCTGCGCAGCCTTCTTGGCCTGGGCCTTGGCAGCCTTCGCGGGCGCCGCGGGCGCCGCCACCTCGAGCTCCTCGACCAGCTCGATGATCGCCATCGGAGCGTTGTCACCCTTGCGCGGGCCGACCTTCACGATCCGGGTGTAGCCACCGGGACGGGTCGCGAAGCGCGGCGCGATCTGCTCGAACAGGGCCACGAACGTGTCCCGCTCGCCGATCGTCTTGCGGACGTCGCGGCGAGCCGCGAGGTCGTCCCGCTTGGCCTTGGTGATGAGGCGCTCGGCCAGCGGGCGCAGCCGCTTGGCCTTGGTCTCGGTGGTGGTGATCCGGCCGTGCTTGAACAGCGCCGTGGCCAGGTTGGCCAGGATCAGCTGCTCGTGCGCGGGGCTGCCCCCGAGGCGGGGACCCTTGGTGGGCGTGGGCATTGGTGCTCCTTGATGTCTATCCGAGCTGCCGAGGCAGTCTCAGTTACAGCTGCTCGGTCTCGCGGTAGTCGTCAGTGTCGTAATCGGCGTCGCCGTAGGAGTCCACGACGTGAGCCGGGTCGAAGTTCGGAGCCGAGTCCTTCAGCCCCAGACCCATCCCGGCGAGCTTCATCTTCACCTCGTCGATGGACTTCTGCCCGAAATTCCTTATGTCGAGCAGGTCCGCCTCGGTGCGCCCGATGAGCTCACCGACGGAGTTGATGCCCTCGCGCTTGAGGCAGTTGTAGGAGCGGACGGTCAGGTCCAGCTCCTCGATCGGCAGCGCCAGGTCGGCAGCGAGCTGCGCGTCCTGCGGCGACGGGCCGATGTCGATGCCCTCGGCGGTCTCGTCGAGCTCGCGGCAGAGGCCGAACAGCTCCACCAGGGTGGAACCGGCCGACGCCAGCGCGGTCCGCGGCGAGATGGACGCCTTCGACTCGACGTCGATGATCAGACGGTCGAAGTCGGTGCGCTGCTCGACACGGGTCGCCTCGACGCGGTAGGTCACCTTGAGCACCGGCGAGTAGATCGAGTCGACCGGGATGCGGCCGATCTCGGCGCCGGCGTTCTTGTTCTGCGCCGCCGTGACGTAACCCCGGCCCCGCTCGACGGTCAGCTCCATGTCGAGCCGGCCCTTGCCGTTCAGGGTCGCGAGCTTGAGGTCCGGGTTGTGCACGGAGACACCGGCCGGGGGCTGGATGTCGCCGGCGGTCACGTCGCCAGGGCCCTGCTTGCGCAGGTACATGCTGACCGGCTCGTCGTGCTCCGACGAGACGCACAGGTCCTTGACGTTCATGACCAGCTCGACCACGTCCTCCTTGACACCGGGGATCGTGGTGAACTCGTGCAGCACACCATCGATCTTGATGCTGGTGACGGCCGCGCCCGGGATCGAGCTGAGCAGCGTACGACGCAGCGAGTTGCCGAGGGTGTAGCCGAACCCGGGCTCGAGCGGCTCGATGGTGAACCGGGAGCGGGTCTCGTTGATCGACTCTTCGGTGAGAGTCGGCCGCTGAGAGATAAGCACTGGTGAACTCCTATACGTTGGGCGCCCACTATTTGACGCCACGCGTAACGGCGGCCGGTGCGGCGTGATGCCGCACCGGCCAGAGCACTACTACTTGGAGTAGAGCTCGACGATCAGCTGCTCCTGGACCTGGGTGTCGATCACCTGGCGGGCCGGAAGCGAGTGCACGAGAACCTTGAACTGGCTGGGGATGACCTCCAGCCAGGCCGGAACGCCGCGCGAGCCGGCCTCCGCCTGCGCCACCACGAACGGCGTGAGCTCGCGGGACTTGCCCCGGACCTCGACGATGTCGTGCTCGGTGACGCGGTACGACGGGATGTCGACCTTCTTGCCGTTGACCAGGAAGTGACCGTGCTTCACGACCTGACGGGCGTGGTCACGGGACTTGGCCAGGCCGGCCCGGTAGACCACGTTGTCGAGGCGCGACTCGAGGATCTGCAGCAGAACCTCACCCGTCTTGCCCGACTTGCGGTTGGCCTCTTCGTAGTAGCCGCGGAACTGCTTCTCCAGCACGCCGTAGATACGACGGGCCTTCTGCTTCTCACGAAGCTGCAGCAGGTACTCGGACTCCTTGGTGCGACCGCGGCCGTGCTGGCCGGGCGGGAAGGGGCGCGACTCGAACGGGCACTTGGGCCCATCGCACTTGCTGCCCTTGAGGAACAGCTTGACCTTCTCACGACGGCAACGGCGGCAGTCTGCGCCGGTGTAACGAGCCATTTGTCTATCTCCCCTTAGACCCGGCGACGCTTGGGCGGACGGCATCCGTTGTGCGGCTGCGGCGTGACGTCGGAGATCTGCCCGACCTCGAGACCGGCAGCGGTCAGCGAACGGATGGCGGTCTCACGGCCAGAGCCCGGACCCTTGACGAACACGTCGACCTTGCGCATGCCGTGCTCCATCGCGCGACGCGCAGCGGCCTCGGCGGCCAGCTGGGCGGCGAACGGAGTCGACTTGCGCGAGCCCTTGAAGCCGACCTGGCCGGCGGAGGCCCACGAGATCACAGCACCGGTCGGGTCCGTGATGGACACGATGGTGTTGTTGAACGTGCTCTTGATGTGCGCCTGCCCGTGGGAGACGTTCTTGCGTTCTTTACGCCGGACCTTCTTTACAGCGGCCCCAGCGCGTGCCTTGGGTGGCATATCTTTATGCGCTCCTTCTAGATGCGATTGCTAACGGGACAGGCTTACTTCTTGCCGGCCTTCTTCTTGCCGGCCACGGTGCGCTTCGGGCCCTTGCGGGTACGAGCGTTCGTGCGAGTGCGCTGTCCACGGACAGGCAGGCCCTTGCGGTGCCGGATGCCCTCGTAGCAACCGATCTCCACCTTGCGGCGGATGTCAGCGGCGACCTCGCGGCGCAGGTCACCTTCAACCTTGAAGTTCGCTTCGATGTAGTCACGAAGCTGGACGACCTCTTCGTCGGTGAGGTCCTTCGCCCGCTTGTTCGGGTCGATGCCCGTGGCGGAGCAAAGCTGCGCCGAGCGGGTGCGGCCGATGCCGTAAACGTAGGTAAGCGCGATCTCCAGCCGCTTTTCGCGGGGGAGATCGACGCCGACGAGACGTGCCATGCTGGGCTGCTCCTCGTAGCTTGCGGAGGTCTGCGCCCGATCCATCCCCCACCTGCCCAGGTGGGGCCCCGGCCTCCGACCGGGGGTTGATCCGCAGAGCTGTCCGACAAGTCGGAGCGTTCCCGCGGCTGGAACGAGCTATTGCTGGTGATGCTGCAACGACAGGCGTTGCCGGGGAGCTGAAATCAGCCCTGGCGCTGCTTGTGGCGCGGGTCGTCACAAATGATCATGACCCGGCCGTGCCGGCGGATGACGCGGCACTTGTTGCAGATCTTCTTGACACTCGGCTTGACCTTCACGGCTCGCCTTTGCTGCTACTCCCGGCCCGAACAGCGTCGAGCCAGGAAAGACGGACACGGACTCACCCCGGTGGAGTCAGTTCGATTACTTGTAGCGGTAGACGATCCGCCCGCGGGTGAGGTCGTACGGCGAGAGCTCGACGACGACCCGGTCCTCGGGCAGGATGCGAATGTAGTGCTGACGCATCTTGCCGCTGATGTGGGCCAAGACCTTGTGGCCGTTAGCGAGCTCGACCCGGAACATTGCGTTCGGGAGTGGCTCGATAACTCGGCCCTCGATCTCGATGGCCCCGTCCTTCTTCGGCATATCCTCCGCTACCTGACATAGGGTGAATGGGTCGGCTCACCTGGTCCATCACGACCCGGTCGAACCGGATCGCGCCAGCCGCGGTTCCGCCGGACCCCCGAAGCGCGGGGAGCATGGCGGAGTGGACGCGGTGCGCCGATTGACCAGTCTACGCCCACCTCGGCATCGACACCAAACCACCCCCCGACCCCCGCGGCCGGGAGTGTCGGACCCCACACCCCGCCCTCCCGTCCGGGCCCACCTCCCGGGTCGCAACTCTTGAAGAGTTGCGCCTACAGATGCCCTCGGAGCCCGCGACTCATTAAGAGTTGCGAGCGGAGGGGCGGCCGGAGGCCGCGCGGGCCGGGCGAGGCCGGGCGGGCCGGGCGAGGCCGGGCGGGCCGGGCGGGCCGGGGCGGTGGGTCAGGCGGTGGCGGTGGCGGTGAGCAGGTCGCCGAGGCGGGCGCGGCCGCCGTCGGGGGCGGTGAGGACCCAGACGCCGTCGTCGAACAGGCCGATGGAGTGCTCGACGTGCGCGGCGTGTGAGCCGTCGGTGGTGACGACGGTCCAGCCGTCGTTCAGCTCCACGGTGCGGGCCGAGCCCATCGTGATCATCGGTTCGATGGCCAGGGCCATGCCGGGGACCAGCTTCGGGCCGCGACCGGGTCGGCCGTGGTTGTGGATGTGCGGATCCTGGTGCATGGCGGTGCCGATGCCGTGGCCGCCGTATCCCTTGACGATGCCGTACTTGCGGGGCGCCTTGCGCACCGCCGACTCCACGGCCCACGAGATGTCGGTCAGCCGCCCGTTGCCCGATCGCACGCCACGCGCCGCGGCGGCGATCCCGGCCCACATGGACTCCTCGGCCACCTCGGCCATGCGCAGCAGGTCGGGCCGGGTCTCCCCGACGCCGACCGTGATCGCCGCGTCGCCGTGCCAGCCGTTCAGGATGGCCCCGCAGTCGATCGAGATCAGGTCGCCCTCGGCGAGCACGTGCTTGGGATTCGGGATGGTGTGCACGATCTGCTCGTTCACCGACGAGCAGATGGTGCCCGGAAAGCCGTGGTAGCCCTTGAACGACGGGACCGCCCCGTGCGACCGGATCACGTCCTCGGCCACGGCGTCCAGCTCGGCGGTGCTGACCCCGGGCTTGACCGCCTCGCGGGCCGCCGCCAGCGCGGCCGCCACCACCAGCCCGGCAGCACGCATCAGGTGCAGCTGCTCAGGCGTTTTGATCTCGATGTCCATGTGCTCGGCCATTGCCTTCCCCCACCGGCCCGGTCCTGCCGGGCGTTTCCTGCCCGGGCGGGACCGTCTGGCGCTTTCGTCGCCTCACGTCCGCGGGGTGAGCGCTCCGCCGTCGCACGGACGGCGGCAGCCTGTCGCCTGGGCGCGGGACGAACCGTGAAAGGTCCGACCGCGTCCGGCTAGTGCAATGGCTGACCCTCGCAGGCGCCGGCCCCACCGCCGAGCGCCAGGCAATGCTACGCGCTGAACGAGCGCAGCTCGTTGATGGCCCGCTCGGTGACGTCCTCGACCGGCCCGGTGGCGTCGATCCCGACCAGGCGGCCCTGCGCACCGTAGTGGTCGACCAGGGGCGCGGTGTCGCGGGCGTACACCTTCAGCCGCTCCGCGATCGTCTCGGCCTTGTCGTCGTCGCGCTGGTAGAGCTCGCCGCCGCAGCGGTCGCAGAGGCCCTCGCGGCTCGACGCGTCGAACTCGATGTGCCAGATCTTGCCGCAGCCGTGGCAGGTGCGTCGCCCGGAGAGGCGCCGGATGACCTCGTCGTTGTCGACGATGAGCTCCAGCACCAGGTCCAGGTTCGCACCCGTGTCGGCCAGCATCTTGTCCAGCGCCACGGCCTGGGGCACGGTGCGCGGGAAGCCGTCGAGCAGGAAGCCGTCGGCGGCGTCGGCCTCGGCCAGCCGGCCGCGCACCATGTTGATGGTGACCTCGTCCGGCACCAGGCCGCCCGAGTCCATGTAGCGCTTGGCCTCGAGGCCGAGCGGGGTGCCCTGCGAAACGTTGGCCCGGAAGATGTCACCCGTCGAGATCTTCGGCACGGACAGGTGCGAGGCGATGAACTCCGCCTGCGTACCTTTGCCCGCTCCCGGCGGACCCACCAGCACCAGCCTCATCACGGCACCTCACTGAAACCGGCGAACCGGCGGCGCGAGAACGCGCCGCCGATCCGCTGCGCCCGCTGGCTCATCGAAGGAACCCCTCGTAGCTGCGCTGCATGAGCTGGCTCTCGATCTGCTTGACCGTCTCCAGACCCACACCCACCATGATCAGCACCGCGGTGCCGCCGAAGGGGAAGTTCTGGTAGGCCTGGGAGTCAAGCCAGATGAAGAACATGTTGGGCAGGATCGCGATGATGCCGAGGTAGAGCGCGCCCGGCAGGGTGATCCGGCTCAGGATGAAGTCGAGGTAGTCGGCGGTGGGCTTGCCCGGCCGGATACCCGGCACGAAGCCGCCGTACTTCTTCATGTTGTCCGCGATCTCGGTCGGGTTGAACGTGATCGAGACGTAGAAGTACGTGAAGAAGATGATCATCAGGAAGTAGAGCAGGATGTAGCTCCACTTGCTGGGGTCGGTCAGGTAGTTGCGCAGCCAGAGCTGGACCGTGCCCGGGTCGTTCTGGTCCATGAACTGCAGGGCCAGGGTGGGCAGGTAGAGCAGGGACGACGCGAAGATGACCGGGATGACACCCGCCTGGTTGACCTTCAGCGGGATGTACGTCGAGGTTCCGCCGTACATACGCCGGCCGACCATGCGCTTGGCGTACTGCACCGGGATGCGGCGCTGAGCCTGCTCGATGTACACCACCAGCGCGATGACCACGACGACGAGCGCGAGCACGCCGACGAAGCCCCACCAGCCCTTCGACTCCTTGAGCTGCCAGCCCTCACTGGGGAGGCGGGCGGCGATGGAGGTGAAGATCAGGACGGACATGCCGTTGCCCACGCCGCGGTCGGTGATGAGCTCGCCGAGCCACATCACGACACCGGTGCCGGCGGTCATGGTGACGACCAGCGCGGTCAGCGTGACCCACTGCGGCATCTGGGTGTTCGGCACGATCGGGAAGTCGTCGCACGCGCCCTGGAACAGCTGACCGGAGCGGGCCAGGGCCACGAAGGCCGAGGACTGCAGGACGGCGAGACCCAGGGTCAGGTAGCGGGTGTACTGGGTGATCTTCGCCTGGCCGGACTGGCCCTCCTTGCGGAGCTGCTCGAGCCGCGGGATGACCACGGTGAGCAGCTGCAGGATGATCGACGCCGTGATGTACGGCATGATGCCGAGCGCGAAGACCGACAGGGACAGCAGAGCGCCGCCGGAGAAGAGGTTAAGGAGCGTGAAGACGCCGTTCTCGGTGCCCGACTCCATGGCGGTGATGCACTTCTGCACGTTCCCGTACGAGACACCGGGGCTGGGCAGCGTGGCACCGAGGCGATAGAGCGCGATGATCCCGAGCGTGAACAGAATCTTCTTGCGCAGGTCAGGCGTCTTGAACGCACTGACAAAAGCGGAGAGCAACTTCTTCCTCCTGCGCGCGGCACCGGGGGCCGGTGGCTGTCGTGTAAGGGGCGTGACTGGTGACTTGGTTCGGCTGAGCCGTGACCATTACGGTCGGCCTTCACCGCGCCACGCGCAGTTTACGCGTAGCTGGGATCGGACTCTAACAGTCCCGACCCTCAATGGTCAGGTCTGCGCGGCACATATCTGTGCCAGCCTAGGCCTTGGCAGCGCTCGTGCCCAGTGGCAACGACCTGCGTCTTGCCCGCAGATGCCCGAAGCCGAGCGTGGCGCCCGACCAAGGTCGGTCGGGCGCCACGTCTGCGACTGTCGCTTACAGCTCCGTCACGGAGCCGCCGGCGGCAGCGATCTTCTCCTTGGCGGTGGCGCTGAAACCGTGCGCCGACACCTGGAGCTTCACGCCGCCGAGCTCGCCGGTGCCGAGCACCTTGACCGGGTGGCCCTTGCGGACGGCACCGGCCTCAGCCAGCTCCAGCGGGCCGACCTGGCCGCCGTTGGGGAACAGCTCCGCGAGCCGGTCCAGGTTCACGACCTGGAACACGACCTTGAACTTGTTCCGGAAGCCCTTCATCTTCGGAAGCCGCATGTGGATAGGCATCTGCCCACCCTCAAACGACGGCTTCACCTGGTAGCGGGCCTTCGTACCCTTGGTACCGCGACCGGCGGTCTTGCCCTTGGAGCCCTCACCACGACCCACACGGGTCTTGGCGGTCTTGGCACCGGGCGCCGGGCGGAGGTGGTGGATCTTGATCGTCATTACTCAACCTCCTCGACCTTCACGAGGTGGCTGACCGCGAAGATCATGCCCCGAATCTCGGGACGGTCCTCTTTCACCACCACGTCGTTGATCCGCTTGAGCCCGAGCGAACGCAGCGACTCGCGCTGGTTGCGCTTGCGCCCGATGTCGGACCGCAACTGGGTGACCTTCAAACGTGCCATCGTTACGCACCCGCTCCCGCACGCGCGGCCAGCAGCGCGGCCGGCGCGACGTCCTCGACCGGCAGCCCGCGGCGAGCCGCGATGGCCTCCGGGGACTCCAGCATCTTCAGCGCGGCGACCGTGGCGTGCACGATGTTGATCGGGTTCGAGGAGCCGAGGCTCTTCGACAGCACGTCGTGGATGCCCACGCACTCCAGCACGGCGCGCACCGGGCCGCCGGCGATGACACCGGTACCGGCGCTGGCCGGCTTGAGCAGCACCACACCGGCCGCCGCCTCACCCTGCACGGGGTGCGGGATGGTGGAGCCGATCCGGGGGACCCGGAAGAAGTGCTTCTTGGCCTCCTCGACACCCTTGGCGATAGCCGCGGGCACCTCCTTGGCCTTGCCGTAGCCGACGCCGACGTTGCCGTCGCCGTCACCGACGATCACCAGCGCGGTGAAGCTGAAGCGCCGACCGCCCTTGACGACCTTGGCCACGCGGTTGATCGTGACGACCCGCTCGAGATGCGGAGTCTTCTCGACCGGCGCGTTGCCACGGCCATCGCCGCGGCCACGGCGCTCGCGACCACCGCGGTCGCCGCCCTCACTGCTACCGGAACCCGTGCCCCGGCGTTGTGGTCCTGGCATTATCCCAGCCACCTTTCCTAGAACTCGAGTCCAGCGCCGCGTGCGGCGTCCGCCAGAGCCGCGATGCGGCCCGCGTAGCGGTTGCCACCGCGGTCGAAGACGACCTTGGTGATTCCGGCAGCCTTCGCCCGGTCGGCGAGCAGAGCGCCCACCTTGCCGGCGATGGCGCTCTTGTCGCCCTCGGCGCCCTTGATCGAGGCATCCATGCTCGAGGCGGACACCACGGTGTGACCCTTGGTGTCATCCACGATCTGGACCCAGATGTGGCGGAGCGTGCGGTTGACGACCAGGCGGGGACGCTCGGCAGTGCCGCTGAGGTTCCGGCGGATGCGGAAGTGCCGACGCGCCTTGCCGACGGCCCGCTTGGCGGCGACGCCGTTGCGGCGCTTGAGCAGCGTGGCGGTCACTTCTTACCTGCCTTTCCAGCCTTACCGGCCTTGCGGCGGATGACCTCGCCCTGGTACTTGACGCCCTTGCCCTTGTAGGGCTCCGGCGGGCGGATCTTCCGGATGTTGGCGGCGATCTCACCGACAAGCTGCTTGTCGATGCCGGAGATGTGGAACAGCGTCGGGCGCTCCACCGCGAAGGTGATGCCGGCCGGCGGGGCCACCACGACCGGGTGCGAGAAGCCGAGCGCGAACTCGAGCTCCGAACCCTTGGCGGTGACGCGGTAACCGGTGCCGTTGATCTCCAGGCTCTTCTTGTAGCCCTCGGTGACGCCGACGATCATGTTGGCGACCAGGGTACGGGAGAGACCGTGCAGTTCCTTGGCACGACGCTCGTCGTTCGGGCGGGTGACGAGCAGCTCGCCGCTCTCACCGCGCTCGGCGATGATCGGCTCGCTCAGCGTGTGCTGGAGCTCGCCCTTGGGGCCCTTGACCTTGACGGTCTGGCCATCGATGGTGATCTCGACGCCGGAAGGCACCGTGATCGGCTTACGTCCGATTCGCGACATTGCAGACCTTCCTCACCAGACGTAGGCGAGGACTTCCCCGCCCACCCCGCGCTTACGGGCCTGCCGGTCGGTGAGCAGCCCCTGAGACGTCGAAATAATCGCCACACCCAGACCGCCGAGAACACGCGGCAGCTCCGGGGACTTGGCGTAAACCCGCAGGCCGGGCTTGGAGACACGCCGGATGCCGGCCAGGCTCCGCTCCCGGTTCGGGCCGAACTTCAGTTCGACGATCAGGCTCTTGCCGACGGCGCCCTCTGCGGGCTCCTCGACTGCCCAGGCGGCGATGTAGCCCTCGGCCTTGAGAACCTCGGCCACGTTCGCCTTGATCTTCGAGTAGGGCATCGCCACCCGGTCGTGATACGCCTGGTTGGCGTTGCGCAGACGCGTGAGCATGTCTGCAATCGGGTCGGTCATCGTCATTGTTTATCAGCCTTTCTCGCCGCGGTTCCCGGTGTCACACCGGGCCTACGGCGAAGGGGAAGCCTTGGATTTACCAGGAAGCCTTGGACACGCCGGGCAGCTCACCCTTGTGAGCCATGTCCCGAACACAGATCCGGCAGAGCCCGAACTTGCGGTAGACGGCCTTCGGCCGACCGCACTTCTGGCACCGGGTGTACGCGCGCACCGCGAACTTCGGCTTGGCCGCAGCCTTGATGATCAGCGCCTTCTTGGCCATGTGCTCAGTTCTCCTTGAACGGGAAGCCCAGGAGCTTGAGCAGCGCCCGGCCCTCATCGTCGGTCTTGGCGGTGGTCACCAGCGTGATGTCCATGCCCCGGACCGCATCGATCCGGTCCTGGTCGATCTCGTGGAAAACCGACTGCTCGGTCAGACCGAAGGTGTAGTTGCCGTGCCCGTCGAGCTTGCGCCCGTCCAGACCGCGGAAGTCGCGGATACGCGGCAGTGCGATCGACAGCAGCCGGTCCAGGAACTCCCACATGCGGTCGCCGCGCAGGGTCACCTTCGCGCCGATCGGCATGCCCTCACGCAGCTTGAACTGCGCGATGGACTTGGTGGCCTTGCGGATCTGCGGCTTCTGGCCGGTGATCGCGGTGAGGTCCTTGACCGCGCCGTCGATCTTCTTCGAGTCACGGGCCGCCTCACCGACGCCCATGTTGACCACGATCTTCACCAGGCCCGGCACCTGCATCGGGTTGGCGAAGCCGAACTGCTCGCGCAGCTGGCCCGCAACCTCGGCGCGGTAACGCTCCTTGAGACGCGGCATGGTCTTGGTCTCGGTCGCCGTCGTCATCACAGCTCCTTGCCGGTGCGACGGGAGACGCGCGTCTTCACGCCGTTCTCGTCGATCTTGTAGCCGACCCGGACGGGCTTGCCGTCCTCGACGACCATCACGTTGGAGACGTGGATGGGCGCCTCCTGGGTGACGATGCCGCCGGTCTTGGCGCCACGCTGGGTGGTGCGGATCTTCTCGTGCTTGGTGATCCGGTTAACGCCTTCGACCAGGATCTTCTCGCGTCGGGGGTAGGCCGCGATGACCGTACCCTCCTTGCCCTTGTCCTTGCCGGCGATGACCTTGACCTTGTCGCCCTTCTTGACCTTCATGGTCACAGCACCTCCGGGGCAAGGCTGATGATCTTCATGAAGCGCTTGTCCCGCAGCTCACGGCCAACCGGGCCGAAGATACGGGTACCGCGCGGGTCCCCGCCGTCCTTGATGATGACGGCGGCGTTCTCGTCGAAGCGGATGTACGAGCCGTCCGGACGGCGCCGCTCCTTGACGGTGCGAACGATGACGGCCTTGACGACGTCACCCTTCTTCACACCGGCACCGGGGATGGCGTCCTTGACGGTGGCCACGATGACGTCGCCGATGCTCGCGTAGCGCCGACCCGAACCACCGAGAACGCGGATGCACAGAATCTCCCGGGCACCCGTGTTGTCGGCGACTCGCAGTCGCGACTCCTGCTGGATCACGTCAACTCCTGTATGTCTGCCGGTTCTCCGCCCGCCCGGTTTCGGGGGGACCCGCACTGCGCGGGCGGAGCCTGGCGGAACTCGAACCGCCCGGAACGCCCCACAGGGCGTCCCGGCCGGCTATCTGATCTTCGGCCGCTAGGCGGCCGGCGAACCTGCCGGAGGCAGGATCACTTGGCCTTCTCGAGGATCTCCACGACCCGCCACCGCTTGGTGGCGGACAGCGGACGGGTCTCCATGAGCAGCACCCGGTCACCGATGCCGCACGCGTTCTGCTCGTCGTGCGCCTTCAGCTTGCTGCTACGGCGCAGAACCTTGCCGTACAGCGAGTGCTTGACCCGGTCCTCAACCGCCACGACGACGGTCTTGTCCATCTTGTCGCTGACGACCAGACCCTCGCGTACCTTACGCCGGTTCCGGTCGACTGCGTTCTCGTTGGTCTCGCTCATGTTCCCTACGCCACCTCAGTAGGCGCGGCCGAGAGCCCAAGCTCACGCTCGCGCATGATCGTGTAGATCCGGGCGATCTCCCGACGGACCACGTCCAGCCGACGGTTGTTGTCGAGCTGCCCGGTCGCGCCCTGGACGCGGAGGTTGAACAGCTCCGCCTTGGCCTCCCGCAGCTTCGCGACCAGTTCCTCAGAGGAACTCTCGCGCAGCTCGGCTGCCTTGGTACCGGCTGCCATCACGCCTCACCCACTTCGCGCTTCACGATTCGGCACTTCATCGGGAGCTTGTGGATCGCGCGGCGCATGGCCTCGCGAGCAATCTCCTCGTTCGGGAACGCCATCTCGAAGAGAACGCGTCCCGGCTTGACGTTCGCCACCCACCACTCGGGCGAGCCCTTGCCGGAACCCATGCGGGTCTCGGCGGGCTTCTTGGTCAGGGCCTGGTCCGGGAAGACCGTGATCCAGACCTTGCCACCACGCTTGATGTGACGGGTCATGGCGATACGCGCCGACTCGATCTGCCGGTTGGTGACGTACGCCGGCTCGAGCGCCTGGATGCCGAACTCGCCGAACACCACCCGGTTGCCGCCCTTGCTCCGACCGGAACGGTCGGGGTGGTGCGGCTTGCGGAAGCCATTCGGAGGCTTACGCGGCATCAGCATTGTTCAGCCCTCCTGCTCAACCGCTGCGGCCGGAGCCGCCTCGGCGTTGTCCTTGGTGAGCTCCGCGGCGGCCGCACGGCCGGCCTCGGTGCCTGCACCGGTCGTGCCGGTGGCACCCGAACGGCCACGGCGCGGTCGCTCGGACCGCTCGCCGCCACGGCCTTCACGGCGCTGGCGACCCGGGGCCTCGGCCGGGGTCTCGCGACCCGGCACGGCGTCACCCTTGTAGATCCAAACCTTCACGCCGATGCGGCCGAAGGTGGTACGAGCCTCGAAGAAGCCGTACTCGATGTTGGCGCGCAGCGTGTGCAGCGGCACGCGACCCTCACGGTAGAACTCCGTGCGGCTCATCTCAGCACCGCCGAGGCGGCCCGAGACCTGGACACGGATGCCCTTGACCATCGGGTTCTTCATGGCCGACTGGATCGCCTTGCGCATCGCCCGGCGGAACGCCACGCGGCCCGAGAGCTGCTCGGCGATGCCCTGCGAGACCAGCTGGGCATCCGACTCGGGGTTCTTGACCTCGAGGATGTTCAGCTGGACCTGCTTCTTGGTGAGCTTCTCGAGCTCGCCGCGCAGACGCTCGGCCTCCGCACCCTTCCGGCCGATGACGATGCCCGGCCGGGCGGTGTGGATGTCGATGCGGACCTTGTCGCGGGTGCGCTCGATCTCGACCTTCGAGATACCGGCGCGCTCGAGGCCCTTGGCCATCATGCGGCGGATCGCGACGTCCTCGCCGATGTAGTCCTTGTAGAGCTTGTCGGCGTACCAGCGGGACTTCCAGTCGGTCGAGATGCCGAGCCGGAACCCAATCGGGTGGACTTTCTGACCCATTACTTGGTCTCCTCCTGCTCGGCGGCCTCAACCTCGGGCTTCGCGGCGGCCTTGGTGGCCTTGGCCGGCGTCGCCTTGGCGGCGGCGGTGGCCTTGCGGACCGGCGCCTTCGGCGCGACTGCCTCCACCTCGACGGTGATGTGGCAGGTGCGCTTGCGGATCCGGTACGCCCGGCCCTGCGCCCGCGGCCGGAACCGCTTCAGCGTCGGGCCCTCGTCCACGTAGGCAGCGCTGACCAGCAGCGCGTCCGGGTCGAGACGCTCGTTGTTCTCAGCGTTGGCGATAGCGCTGGCCAGCACCTTGTAGACCGGCTCGCTCGCCGCCTGCGGCGCGAACTGGAGCACCGTCAGTGCCTCCTTCGCGGGCAGACCGCGGACGAGGTTGACCACACGGCGCGCCTTGCTGGCGGACAGGCGCACGTGGCGGGCGACCGCACGGGCGCCCGGCGCGGCCTGCGCGTCATTCGTTGGCATCGTGTTTCCCCTAAATCCTTATTACGGTCCGCCGTCAGCGACGGCGACTCTTCCGGTCGTCCTTCTCGTGACCCTTGAACGTGCGGGTCAGCGCGAACTCGCCGAGCTTGTGCCCGACCATCGCCTCCGACACGAACACCGGGACGTGCTTGCGCCCGTCGTGCACGGCGATCGTGTGGCCCAGCATGTCCGGGATGATCGTCGAACGCCGCGACCAGGTCTTGATGACGTTCTTGGTGCCCTTTTCGTTCTGCACTTCCACCTTCTTGAGCAGGTGGTCGTCGATGAAGGGGCCCTTCTTCAGGCTGCGAGGCATCTGTCAGCTCTCCCTATTACCCGCGCTTGCGGGTGGCGTAGCGGCGGCGGACGATCAGCTTGTCGCTCGCCTGGCCCTTGCGGCGGGTACGACCCTCGGGCTTGCCCTGCGGGTTCACCGGGTGGCGACCACCGGAGGTCTTGCCCTCACCACCACCGTGCGGGTGGTCGACCGGGTTCATGGCGACACCACGGACGGTCGGGCGCTTGCCCTTCCACCGCATACGACCGGCCTTGCCCCAGTTGATGTTCGACTGCTCGGCGTTGCCGATCTCGCCGACCGTCGCGCGGCACCGGACGTCCACCTTGCGGATCTCGCCAGACGGCATACGCAGCGTGGCGTAGTCCTCCTCGCGGCCCAGCAGCTGGATGCCGACGCCGGCCGAGCGGGCCAGCTTGGCGCCGCCACCCGGACGCAGCTCCACGCAGTGCACGGTCGTGCCGACCGGGATGTTGCGCAGCGGCAGGTTGTTGCCCGGCTTGATGTCGGCCCCGGGGCCCGACTCGACCGCGTCGCCCTGCTTCAGGTCCTTCGGCGCGATGATGTAGCGCTTCTCGCCGTCGACGTAGTGCAGCAGCGCGATGCGCGCGGTGCGGTTGGGGTCGTACTCGATGTGCGCGACCTTGGCCGGCACACCGTCCTTGCCCACCCGAGTGAAGTCGATCAGCCGGTACTGACGCTTGTGGCCGCCGCCCTGGTGCCGCGTGGTGATGCGGCCGTGAACGTTACGACCGCCCTTCTTCGGCAGCGGAACGACGAGCGACTTCTCCGGCGTCGACCGGGTGACCTCGGTGAAGTCGGCGACGCTGGAGCCACGGCGACCGGGCGTCGTCGGCTTGTACTTACGGATACCCATTGTCTTATACCCCTCAGCTCACCGGTCCGCCGAAGGCTTCGATGCGGTCGCCTTCGGCGAGCTTCACCATCGCGCGCTTCGTCGCCTTGCGCTGACCCCAGCCGGTGCGGGTGCGCTTGCGCTTGCCCTCGCGGTTGAGCGTGTTCACCGTCAGCACCCGAACATTGAAGATCTGCTGAATAGCGATCTTGATTTCGGTCTTGTTCGCGTCCGGGTGCACCAGGAAGGTGTACCAGTTGCGGTTGAGCTCGCCGTAGCTCTTCTCCGAGACCACCGGAGCGACGATGATGTCGCGCGGGTCGGCAATCGTCGTCACTTGGAACCCTCCTCAGCGGGCACGCCCAGGAACTCCTCGAGCGCCTCGGTGGTGAAGACCACCGCGTCGCTGACGAGCACGTCGTACGTGTTGAGCTGCCCGGCCTCGATCAGGTGCACCTGCTGCAGGTTGCGCAGGCTCACCCAGTTGACCTCGTCGTTGGCGCCGAGCACGACCAGCACGCGCGGAGCGTCGCCCGCGACCTTCTGGATCGTGGCCAGGGCGGCCTTCGTCGACGGCGTCTCGCCGGCCACGAACGCGTCGACCACGTGCAGCAGGCCGTTGCGGGCCCGGTCCGACAGGGCACCGCGCAGGGCGGCGGCCTTCATCTTCTTCGGGGTCCGCTGGCTGTAGTCACGCGGCTGCGGGCCGTGGACGACGCCACCGCCGGCGAACTGCGGCGCGCGGATCGAGCCCTGACGGGCGCGACCGGTGCCCTTCTGCTTGTACGGCTTCTTGCCGCCACCGGCGACCTCGCCGCGACGCTTCGTCTTGTGCGTGCCCTGGCGCGCGGCGGCCAGCTGGGCCACCACGACCTGGTGCATCAGCGAGATGTTCGCCTGCACGTCGAAGATCTCGGCGGGCAGCTCGACCGAGCCGGCCTTGGCGCCCTCAGCACTGATCACGTCAACCGTGGTCACTTCGAGGCACCACCCTTCTTCTTCGTCTTCGCGGCGCTACGAACGAGCACCAGCGCACCCTTGGGGCCCGGGATGGCGCCCTTCACGAGCAGCAGGTTGTTCTCGGCGTCGATGGCGTGCACGGTGAGGCCCGGCGCGGTGTAGCGCACGCCACCCATGCGGCCGGCCATGCGAACGCCCTTGAACACGCGACCCGGCGTGGCGCACGCGCCGATCGAACCGGGCGAACGGTGCTTGCGCTCGACGCCGTGGCTGGCCTTGAGGCCGTGGAAGCCGTGGCGCTTCATGACACCGGCGAAGCCCTTGCCCTTGGTCTTGCCCGTCACGTCGATGGCCTGACCGGCCTCGAACGTGGAGACGGTGACCTCCTGGCCGAGCTCGTACGAGCCGGCGTCGGTGGTGCGCAGCTCGACGATGTGACGACGGGGCGCGACGTTCGCCTTGGCGAAGTGGCCCGCCTTGGGCTGGCTCACCTTGCGCGGGTTGATCGCGCCGAAAGCCAGCTGGACGGCCTCGTAGCCGTCCTTCTCAGTGGTACGAACCTGGGTGACGACGCACGGGCCGGCCTGCACCACGGTCACGGGGACGACTTTGTTGTTGTCCCAGACCTGAGTCATGCCGAGCTTGGCGCCCAGGATGCCCTTAACTTGCCTGTCCATCAGTCCGGTCCCTACAGCTTGATCTCGATGTCGACGCCTGCCGGCAGATCGAGTCGCATGAGCGAGTCGACCGTCTTCGGAGTCGGGTCGATGATGTCGATCAGACGCTTGTGCGTGCGCATCTCGAAGTGCTCGCGCGAGTCCTTGTACTTGTGCGGCGAACGGATCACGCAGAAACGGTTGATCTCCGTGGGCAGTGGCACCGGCCCTGCGACCTGAGCACCCGTACGGGTCACCGTCTCGACGATCTTCCGTGCCGAGGAGTCGACGACCTCGTGGTCGTAGGCCTTGAGCCGGATGCGGATCTTCTGTCCCGCCATGGTGGCTTCTGTTTCCTTCTCTCAAGCCGCTACCTGCGGCGGCAGACGGTGGGGCCTGCCCCCTGTCCGACCCCCGCGGTCGGGCGTGTCGCGCGCTGAACCAGACTGATTCCCTATTAAAAGGTCATTTGCCTTGGCTCAACGGGCATCACGCCCGATCACAGGAGCTTCACGTCAGAGGCCCGAAGACCCCCACGTCACGCGACGCGGCACACCCACTGGACGCGACCGGTCGCAACGCAACCTGTTCATTATGCCGTATCAGGTGCGGCATTGTGAAATCAGGGTGCCGGGGCTCACTAAAACAGGCCCGACCTGCGTACACGTAAAGGTGCGGGCGCCCTGCCCGGGAGCAGGGCGCCCGCGGAGATCACTTGGTGATCTTGGTGACTCGGCCGGCACCGACCGTGCGGCCACCCTCGCGGATCGCGAAACGGAGGGTCTCCTCCATGGCGATCGGCTGGATGAGCTTCACGGACATCTCGACGTTGTCGCCGGGCATGACCATCTCGGTGCCCTCGGGCAGCGTGACGACACCGGTGACGTCGGTGGTGCGGAAGTAGAACTGCGGCCGGTAGTTCTGGAAGAACGGGGTGTGACGGCCACCCTCCTCCTTGGAGAGGATGTAGACCGACGCCTCGAACTCCGTGTGCGGGGTGGTCGTGCCGGGCTTGACCACGACCATGCCGCGCTCGACGTCCTCGCGCTTGATGCCGCGCAGCAGCAGACCGACGTTCTCACCCGCGCGGGCCTCGTCGAGCAGCTTGCGGAACATCTCGATGCCGGTGCAGGTGGTCTTCATCGACTTCTCGCGAATACCGACGATCTCGACCTCCTCGTTCGGCTTGAGGATGCCGCGCTCGGCGCGACCGGTGACGACGGTGCCACGACCGGTGATCGTGAACACGTCCTCGATCGGCATGAGGAACGGCTTGTCGACCTCACGCTCGGGCTGCGGGATCGCGGAGTCGACCGCGTCCATCAGGCCCATGAGCGCCTCGGACCACTTCGGGTCGCCCTCGAGCGCCTTCAGCGCGGAGACCCGGACGACCGGCAGGTCGTCACCCGGGTACTCCTGGTTCGACAGCAGCTCGCGGATCTCGAGCTCGACCAGCTCCAGGAGCTCCTCATCGTCAACCATGTCGCTCTTGTTGAGCGCCACGACGATGTAGGGCACGCCGACCTGACGGGCGAGCAGCACGTGCTCGCGGGTCTGCGGCATCGGGCCGTCGGTAGCGGCGACCACCAGGATCGCGCCGTCCATCTGGGCGGCACCGGTGATCATGTTCTTGATGTAGTCAGCGTGACCCGGGCAGTCAACGTGCGCGTAGTGCCGGCTCTCGGTCTGGTACTCGACGTGCGCGATGGAGATCGTGATACCACGAGCCTTCTCCTCCGGCGCCTTGTCGATCTCATCGAAAGGGGTGTACGGGTTGAGTGCCGGGAACTTGTCGTGCAGGACCTTAGTGATGGCCGCCGTCAGCGTCGTCTTACCGTGGTCGATGTGACCAATGGTGCCGATGTTGACGTGCGGCTTAGTCCGCTCGAACTTCGCCTTCGCCACTGGTGTCCTCCTGTGGACTGTTGGTTCGTTCGCCCGACGGCGCCGACTGGCGCTTAGGACCTTTGCCCGCCGGGGTCGCCGGCGCTTCCTTACTGTGCTGAGACCTGGAGAACTCAGCCGTGGTGAGGCCGGCTCGCGCCGACCTCACCACCGCGGTCACTCTCCGGTGGCCTTAGCGATGATCTCCTTCGCCACGTTCTGCGGAACCTCGGCGTAGGAGTCGAATACCATGCTGTAGCTTGCCCGGCCCTGCGTCTTCGACCGCAGGTCGCCGACGTAGCCGAACATCTCCGACAGCGGCACCAGGGCGCGGACGACGCGGGCGCCGCTACGCTCCTCCATCGCCTGGATGATGCCACGGCGGGAGTTCAGGTCGCCGATGACGTCACCCATGTTGTCCTCGGGGGTGACGACCTCGACTGCCATCATCGGCTCGAGGATCGCCGGGTCGGCCTTGCGGGCCGCTTCCTTCAGCGCCATCGAACCGGCGATCTTGAACGCCATTTCCGACGAGTCGACCTCGTGGTACTTACCGTCGAGCAGCGTCAGCTTGACACCGACCAGCGGGTACCCGGCGAGCACGCCGTACTGCATCGCGTCCTGGGCACCGGCATCGATCGAAGGGATGTACTCCTTCGGGATGCGGCCACCGGTGACGGCGTTGACGAACTCGTACTGCGCCGGGGCGTCCAGCGGCAGCGGCGCGAGGCCGATGAGCACGCTCGCGTACTGGCCCGAACCACCGGTCTGCTTCTTGTGGGTGTACTCGAGCTTGTCCACCGTGCGGCGGATCGTCTCGCGGTACGCCACCTGCGGCTTGCCGACGTTGGCCTCGACGTTGAACTCGCGCTTCATGCGGTCGACGAGGATCTCCAGGTGGAGCTCGCCCATGCCGGAGATGACCGTCTGACCGGTCTCCTCGTCCAGCTTCACGCGGAAGGTCGGGTCCTCCTCGGCGAGCTTCTGGATCGCGACGCCCAGCTTCTCCTGGTCGGCCTTCGTCTTCGGCTCGATCGCCACCGAGATGACCGGGTCCGGGAAGGTCATCGACTCCAGGATCACCGGGTGCGCCGGGTCGGACAGCGTGTCACCGGTGGTGGTCTGCTTGAGACCCTGCACGGCGATGATGTCGCCCGCGAACGCCTGGGGGCGCTCCTCGCGCTTGTTGGCGTGCATCTGGTAGATCTTCCCGACCCGCTCCTTGCGGTCCTTGGTCGAGTTGATCACCGCGGTGCCCGAGTCGAGCGTGCCCGAGTAGACGCGCACGTAGGTCAGCTTGCCCAGGTGCTTGTCAGTCTGGATCTTGAACGCCAGGCCGGAGAACGGCTCGGTCGAGTCGGCGTGCCGGGCGACCGGGGTCTCCCCGTCCATCAGCGTACCGTCGATGGCCGGGACGTCCAGCGGCGACGGCAGGAAGTCGATGACCGCGTCCAGCATCGGCTGCACGCCCTTGTTCTTGAAGGCGGAGCCGCAGACGACCGGGTTCAGCTTGTCGGCGATCGTGGCGCGACGGATCGCGGCCTTGAGCACGTCGACGGTGAACTCGGCACCCTCGAGGTAACCCTCCATGATCGAGTCGTCGGCCTCGGACAGGGTCTCGAGCAGCTTGATGCGCCACTCGTTGGCCTGCTCGACGAGGTTCTCCGGGATCTCCTCGATCGCGTAGTCCTCACCCTTCTGGGTCTCGCCGCGCCAGGTCAGCGCGCGCATGCCCAGCAGGTCCACGACACCGATGTGGTCGCCCTCGAGACCGATCGGAATCTGCAGCACCAGCGGGGTGGCGTTGAGACGGGTGATCATCATGTCGACGCAGCGGAAGAAGTCCGCACCGGTGCGGTCCAGCTTGTTGACGAAGCACATACGCGGCACGTTGTACTTGTCAGCCTGGCGCCACACGTTCTCGGTCTGCGGCTCCACGCCGGCCACACCGTCGTAGACGGCCACGGCACCGTCGAGCACGCGCAGCGAACGCTCCACCTCGACGGTGAAGTCGACGTGGCCGGGCGTGTCGATGATCTGGATCGTGTGGCCCTTCCACTCACACTTGGTAGCAGCGGAGGTGATGGTGATACCACGCTCCTGCTCCTGCTCCATCCAGTCCATGACGGCAGCGCCCTCGTGAACCTCACCGATCTTGTGCGTGATACCGGTGTAGAACAGGATCCGCTCGGTGGTGGTGGTCTTACCGGCGTCGATGTGCGCCATGATGCCGATATTGCGGGTAGTGGCGAGGGCGGCGTCTACGGCGGCCACTTCACGATCCTTTCGGAGTGGGACTCAGTCCCGGAAAGTCAAGGTTGTGGAGCCGGAACCGACGGATCGGCCCGGCTCCACGTGGTTCACCAGCGGTAGTGCGCGAAGGCCTTGTTGGACTCGGCCATCTTGTGCGTGTCCTCGCGACGCTTGACAGCGGCGCCGAGGCCGTTGCTGGCGTCGAGCAGCTCGTTCATGAGCCGCTCGATCATCGTCTTCTCGCGACGGGCGCGGGAGTACGTCACCAGCCAGCGCAGACCCAGCGTGGTCGCGCGGACCGGGCGGACCTCGACCGGCACCTGGTAGGTCGCGCCACCGACACGGCGGCTGCGGACCTCGAGGGTCGGCTTCACGTTGTCCATGGCGCGCTTGAGCGTCACCACGGGGTCGGTGCCGGTCTTCTCGCGGCAGCCCTCGAGCGCGCCGTACACGACACGCTCGGCCAGCTGGCGCTTGCCGGCCAGCAGGATCTTGTTGACCAGCTGGGTGACCAGCGGCGAGTTGTACACCGGGTCAGCGGCCAGCGGCCGACGCGGAGCGGGGCCCTTACGAGGCATTACTTCTTCCCTTCCTTGACCAGCTTCGCGCCGTAGCGGCTACGCGCCTGCTTGCGGTTGCGGACACCCTGGGTGTCGAGCGAACCGCGAATGATCTTGTAGCGCACGCCGGGCAGGTCCTTCACACGGCCGCCGCGAACGAGCACGATCGAGTGCTCCTGCAGGTTGTGGCCGACACCCGGGATGTACGCGGTGACCTCGATCTGGCTGCTCAGCTTGACGCGAGCGACCTTCCGCAGTGCCGAGTTCGGCTTCTTGGGCGTCGTGGTGTACACACGCGTGCACACACCGCGCCGCTGGGGGCTCCCCTTCAGCGCCGGCGTCTTGGTCTTGCTCGTCTTCGCCTGGCGGCCCTTGCGGACCAGCTGCTGGATTGTGGGCACCGGTGTTCTCCGCTCCCTTTTGCTTCCTCTCCGCGGCTTCGCGCCGCGGAAACTTATGTGTGGCCGTGGCCGCGAATGCGGCCCGAACTGCTGCGATCAGCGCTGTCCCGGAAGTGATCCGCGACAAGTGCCGACCCCCGCGGTCGGGCGTGTCGTCCGGCGCACGGGCCCGGCGGCTCGATTTCTCGAGCTGTCGGAGTCTGTCGTTGTCGTGGTGCTACGGGCTGCCCGACCTGTGGTCGGACTCTCCCGCGTCGGCGCACGCACGAGGGGCCCGGGCAAGCCCGGGCACGAGGGGAAAGAGTACCGAACCGATGGCCCACTGGTCAAAACGGGGTGACCCGACCCCCCGTCGATGCGAGGCAACCAGTCGTTTCCGAGCAACCAGCCCGCCGTCAGTGCGAACTCCGACAGCCAGTCTACCTCTTCGATTCCCAGCACCCGAACGGGATACCGCACCGTGAGGTAGCTCGCACCGGCGGGCACCCGGCGAACGGCTGCGCCGCGCAGCGGAGCGGCCGTCGAGCCGGCGATCAGGCTCAATGGCGAACGGCTGCGCAGCGCAGCGGAGCGGCCGCCGAGCCGGCGATCAGGCTCAGCCGGCGCTGAGCGCGATCGCGGTGATCAGCCCCACCGCGGCCAGCACCAGGCCCACCGCGCCGCACACCAGGCCGGCGATCGCGACCCCGCGGCCGGTCATGTTGCCCATGGCGAGCCGGATCTGGCGCATTCCGAGCCAGCCGAGCAGCACGCCCGCCGCACCGAGCAGGATCGACAGCGCTGCGAACGCGCCGGCGACCAGTCCGCCCCAGCCCTGCTGCGCGCCGGCCACGCCGAAGCACCACACCGCCAGCGACACCAGGACCGAGCCGACCCCGGCGGCCAGCGCGCTGGCCGCCACGCCCGAGGCGGTCTTCGGCGCGCCCAGCACCGCAAGCCCGTACGGCGTGCCCGGCACGACCTCCACCCGTACCGGCGGCGGATAGTTCACCGGCCGCGGCCCGGCCACCGGCTGCGGTGCCGCCGGCGGCTGCCGGCCCGACGGCCACTGTGGCGTGGGCGGCTGCTGGTTCGCCGGTGGCACGGCCGGCCACTGCGGCGCGGGCGGCTGTTGGCCCGACGACGGCCACTGCGGCACCGGAGGCTGCTGGTAGGTCACGTCGCCGATCCTGCCACGCCCCGCCCACCCCGTGTCCGCCAAGGCGGCCGCCGCTGCCACGGCCGCCCGCCGGACGCTCAGTCGACGGTGGGCGGGAAGTCCTGGGTGCCGAAGTGCACGCCGCGCAGGAACAGCCACACGGTCAGCGCGACCAGGCTCAGCCCGGCCAGCACCAGGCCGAGCCAGGCCAGCCGCTCCGCCCACAGCACCCGGCCCGCGCCGGTGCGCCAGCCCTCCCCCGCCTGCAGCTCCTCGCGGGCCTGGCGGGCCAGCGCCAGCGCGACCGTGGCCGGCACGATCCCGCCCACGGCCGGGCCGGTCACCGCGGCCAGCAGGCCGAGCCCGAACGCGGCGGTGGCCTTGCTGTCGGCGACCGGTTCCGGGTCAGCCGGATCCCGGTCGGCCCCGGACACGAAAACGGCGTCCCCCATGCCGTGTAAACGACACGGGGGACGCCGTGATCTCACTTCAAGCGATTACCGGTACGACCCGAAGTCGAAGTCGTCCAGCGGCACCGCGACACCCGACGCCGGGCCGAAGCCGTAGTCGGTCTCGCCGTACGAGGTCATCGAGTAGACCTTGGCCTTCGCCTCCTCGGTCGGCTCCACCCGGACGTTGCGGTACTTGCTGATGCCGGTACCCGCCGGGATGAGCTTGCCGATGATGACGTTCTCCTTGAGACCGATGAGCGAGTCACTGCGCGCGTTGATCGCCGCGTCGGTGAGCACCCGGGTCGTCTCCTGGAAGGAGGCGGCCGAGAGCCACGACTCGGTGGCCAGCGACGCCTTGGTGATACCCATCAGCACCGGACGGCCGGCCGCGGGCTCGCCGCCCTCGGAGACCAGGCGGCGGTTCTCGCCCTCGAACTGCGCACGGTCGACCAGCACACCCGGCAGGAACTCGGTCGCGCCGGAGTCGATGATCGTCACGCGCTTGAGCATCTGGCGAATGATGATCTCGATGTGCTTGTCGTGGATCATTACGCCCTGCGAGCGGTAGACCTCCTGGACCTCGTTGGTCAGGTGGACCTGGACCGCGCGCGGACCCATGATGCGCAGCAGCTCGTGCGGGTCGATGGTGCCCTCGGTGAGCTTCTCGCCGACCTCCACGTGCGAGCCGTCGTGCACCCGCAGCTTCACCCGGTTCGAGATCTTGTCGTGGACGATCTCCTCGCTGCCGTCGTCCGGCACGATGATGATCTTCTTCGACCGGTCGCCCGCCTCGATCCGGATGCGTCCCGGAGTGTCCGCGATCGGCGCCTTGCCCTTGGGCACCCGCGCCTCGAAGATCTCCTGGACACGCGGCAGACCCTGGGTGATGTCCTCACCCGAGGCCGCACCACCGGTGTGGAAGGTACGCATCGTCAGCTGCGTGCCGGGCTCACCGATCGACTGGGCCGCGATGATGCCGACGGCCTCGCCGACGTCCACCAGCTTGCCGGTCGGCAGCGAACGGCCGTAGCAGGCCGCACAGACGCCCAGCTTGGACTCGCAGGTGAGCACGGACCGCACCCGCACGCCCTCGATACCGGCCTTGACCAGCGCGTCGACGACGATCGAGTTGAGGTCGGTGCCGCGGGCCGCGACGAGGTTGCCGGACGGGTCCGACATGTCCTCGGCCAGGGTGCGAGCGTGCGCGCCGGTCTCGGCGTGCTCGTGCACCGACAGCACACCGTCGTGGCGCGCCCCGATCTGCATCGGGATCGCGCGGTCGGTGCCGCAGTCGTCCTCACGGATGATCACGTCCTGCGACACGTCCACCAGACGACGGGTCAGGTAACCCGAGTCGGCGGTACGCAGCGCGGTGTCGGCCAGACCCTTGCGGGCGCCGTGCGTGGAGATGAAGTACTCCAGCACGCTCAGGCCCTCGCGGTACGAGGACTTGATCGGCCGCGGGATGATCTCACCCTTCGGGTTCGCCACCAGACCACGGATCGCCGCGATCTGACGCAGCTGCAGCATGTTGCCTCGAGCGCCCGAGTGGATCATGCGCCACAGCGGGTTCTCCAGCGGCAGAGCGGTCTCCAGCTCCTTGGCCACCTCGTTGGTCGCCTTGGTCCACAGCTCGATCAGCTCGCCACGGCGCTCCTCGGCGGTCATCAGACCACGCTGGTACTGCTTGTCGAAGCGCTCGGCCTCCTTCTCGTACCGCTCAAGGATCTGGCCCTTGCGCGGCGGCGAGATGACGTCCTCCATGCCGATGGTGACGCCGGACCAGGTGGCCCAGTGGAAGCCGGCCTCCTTCAGCGCGTCCAGCGTCGCCGCCAGGGCGACCTTCGGGTAGCGCTCGGCCAGGTCGTTCACGATCGCCGACAGCTGGCCCTTGCGGACCTCGTGGTTGACGAAGCGGTAGCCCACCGGGAGGGTCTCGTTGAAGAGCACCCGGCCCAGCGTGGTGTCCAGGATGACCTGCTCGTTCGGCTCCCAGCCCTCGGGCGCCGCCCAGACCGGGCCGGCCGGACCGTTGTCCACCGAGGTGATGCCCTTGAGCCGGATCCGCACCGGCGCCTGCAGGTGCAGCTCGCCGTTGTCGAACGCCATCATGGCCTCGGCCTCGGAGCTGAACACGCGACCCTCGCCCAGCATGCCGGGACGGGTGTGGGTCAGGTGGTACAGCCCGATGATCATGTCCTGGGTGGGCATGGTCACCGGCTTGCCGTCGGCCGGCTTGAGGATGTTGTTGCTGGACAGCATCAGGATGCGCGCCTCGGCCTGGGCCTCGGCGGACAGCGGCACGTGCACGGCCATCTGGTCACCGTCGAAGTCCGCGTTGAAGGCGGTGCAGACGAGCGGGTGGATCTGGATGGCCTTGCCCTCGACCAGCTGCGGCTCGAACGCCTGGATGCCCAGACGGTGCAGGGTGGGTGCACGGTTGAGCAGCACCGGGTGCTCGGTGATGACCTCTTCCAGCACGTCCCACACGACCGGACGCTGACGCTCGACCATGCGCTTGGCCGACTTGATGTTCTGGGCGTGGTTCAGGTCGACCAGCCGCTTCATCACGAACGGCTTGAACAGCTCCAGCGCCATCTGCTTGGGCAGACCGCACTGGTGCAGCTTGAGCCGCGGGCCGACGACGATCACGGAACGGCCCGAGTAGTCCACGCGCTTGCCGAGCAGGTTCTGACGGAACCGGCCCTGCTTGCCCTTGAGCATGTCGGACAGCGACTTGAGCGGGCGGTTGCCCGGACCCGTCACCGGCCGGCCACGGCGGCCGTTGTCGAACAGTGCGTCGACGGCCTCCTGCAGCATCCGCTTCTCGTTGTTCACGATGATCTCGGGCGCGCCGAGGTCGATCAGACGCTTGAGGCGGTTGTTGCGGTTGATGACCCGGCGGTACAGGTCGTTCAGGTCGGACGTGGCGAAACGGCCACCGTCGAGCTGCACCATCGGGCGCAGGTCCGGCGGGATGACCGGCACGCAGTCCAGCACCATGCCCAGCGGGGAGTTGCCGGTGGCCAGGAACGCGGCCACGACCTTGAGCCGCTTGAGCGCGCGCAGCTTGCGCTGGCCCTTGCCCGAGCGGATGGTCTCGCGCAGGAACTCGGCCTCGGCCTCGAGGTCCATGTTCTGTACCAGGGCCTTGATGGCCTCGGCGCCCATGCCGCCGGTGAAGTACTCACCGAAGCGGTCGCGCAGCTCGCGGTAGAGCAGCTCGTCGGTGACCAGCTGCTTGGAGTCGAGCTTGCGGAACGTGTCCAGCACCTCGTCGAGGCGGTCGATCTCGCGCTGCGCCTTGTCGCGGATCTGGCGCATCTCGCGCTCGCCGGCCTCCTTGACCTTGCGGCGCACGTCCGCCTTGGCGCCCTCGGCCTCGAGCTCGGCCAGGTCGGACTCGAGCTTGACCGCGCGCTTCTCGATCTCGGCGTCGCGGGCGTTCTCGGCCTGCCGCTTCTCGGCGAAGATCTCGTTCTCGATGGTGGTCATGTCGCGGTGACGCGCCTCGGCGTCCACGCTCGTGATCACGTACGAGGCGAAGTAAATGATCTTCTCGAGGTCCTTCGGGGCGAGGTCCAGCAGGTAACCCAGCCGGCTCGGCACACCCTTGAAGTACCAGATGTGGGTGACCGCGGCGGCGAGCTCGATGTGGCCCATCCGCTCACGACGCACCTTGGAACGGGTCACCTCGACGCCGCAGCGCTCACAGACGATGCCCTTGAAGCGGACCCGCTTGTACTTGCCGCAGTAGCACTCCCAGTCCCGCTGAGGGCCGAAGATCTTCTCGCAGAAGAGTCCGTCCTTCTCGGGCTTCAGGGTGCGGTAGTTGATCGTCTCGGGCTTCTTGACCTCGCCGTGCGACCAGCGCCGGATGTCTTCAGCACCTGCCAGGCCGATCCGAAGCTCATCGAAGAAGTTAACGTCGAGCACGTTGTATGTCCCTCTTTGCTCGTGTCTTCATCAGTGTCAGTTGATGGCGGAGGCGTCCTCCACACGCCGGAGCGCGCGGAGGACGCCTTTTACATCAGACTTCCTCGACGCTGCTCGGCTCCCGCCGGGACAGATCGATACCGAGCTCCTCCGCCGCCCGGAACACCTCGTCGTCGGTCTCGCGCATCTCCAGGGCAACACCGTCGCTGGACAGCACCTCGACGTTCAGGCACAGCGACTGGAGCTCCTTGAGCAGCACCTTGAACGACTCCGGGATGCCCGGCTCGGGGATGTTCTCGCCCTTGACGATGGCCTCGTAGACCTTCACACGACCCAGCACGTCGTCCGACTTGATGGTGAGCAGCTCCTGCAGCGCGTAAGCCGCGCCGTAGGCCTGCATCGCCCAACACTCCATCTCGCCGAACCGCTGACCACCGAACTGCGCCTTACCACCCAGCGGCTGCTGCGTGATCATCGAGTACGGTCCGGTCGAGCGAGCGTGGATCTTGTCGTCGACCAGGTGGTTCAGCTTCAGGATGTACATGTAGCCGACCGAGATCGGGTCCGGCAGCGGCTCACCCGAGCGGCCGTCGAACAGCTTGGCCTTGCCCGACTCGCCGATCAGCTGGGTGCCGTCGCGGTTGGGCAGGGTGCTGCCGAGCAGGCCGGCGATCTCGTCGTCGTGCGCGCCGTCGAAGACCGGGGTGGCCACGTTGGTGTTGGCCTCGGCCTCGTGCGCGCCGATCGAGCGCAGTGCCTTCTTCCACTCGGCGTCGTCGCCCGAGACCTTCCAGCCGGTCTTCGCGACCCAGCCCAGGTGGACTTCGAGAACCTGGCCGATGTTCATTCGACCGGGCACGCCCAGCGGGTTGAGCACGATGTCGACCGGGGTGCCGTCCTCGAGGAACGGCATGTCCTCGACCGGAAGGATCTTGGAGATGACACCCTTGTTGCCGTGGCGGCCGGCGAGCTTGTCACCGTCCTGGATCTTGCGCTTCTGGGCCACGTACACCCGGACCAGCTCGTTGACGCCCGGGGGCAGCTCGTCGCCGTCCTCGCGGGAGAACGTGCGCACACCGATGACCGTGCCGGTCTCGCCGTGCGGCACCTTCAGCGAGGTGTCACGGACCTCGCGCGCCTTCTCACCGAAGATCGCGCGGAGCAGCCGCTCCTCCGGGGTCAGCTCGGTCTCGCCCTTGGGCGTGACCTTGCCGACCAGGATGTCGCCCGGCACGACCTCGGCGCCGATCCGGATGATGCCCCGCTCGTCCAGGTCCGCCAGCATCTCTTCGCTGACGTTCGGGATGTCGCGGGTGATCTCCTCCGGGCCCAGCTTGGTGTCGCGGGCGTCGACCTCGTGCTCCTCGATGTGAATCGAGGTGAGCACGTCCTCCTGCACCAGACGCTGGGACAGGATGATCGCGTCCTCGTAGTTGTGGCCCTCCCACGGCATGAAGGCGACCAGCAGGTTGCGGCCGAGCGCCATCTCACCGTTGTCGGTACACGGGCCGTCGGCGATGACCTGACCGGCCTCGACGCGGGCACCCTCCGGGATCACCGGCTTCTGGTTCACGCACGAGCCCGAGTTGGACCGGCGGAACTTGTGCAGCAGGTAGGTCCGGCGGAAGCCGTCGTCCTGGTGCACGGTGATGTAGTCCGCGCACAGGTCCTCGACCACGCCGCCGACCTCGGCCACGACCACGTCGCCGGCGTCGGTCGCGGCACGGTACTCCATACCCGTGCCGACCAGCGGGGCCTCGGCCTTGACCAGCGGCACCGCCTGACGCTGCATGTTCGCGCCCATGAGGGCACGGTTGGCGTCGTCGTGCTCGAGGAACGGGATCATCGCGGTCGCGACGGACACCATCTGCCGCGGCGACACGTCCATGTAGTCGACCTGTGCCGGCGGCACGTAGTCGACCTCACCGCCCTTACGGCGGACCAGGACGCGGTCCTCGGCGAAGGAGCCGTCACCCATCAGCACGGCGTTCGCCTGCGCCTTGATGTAACGGTCTTCCTCGTCCGCGGTCAGGTAGTCGATCTGGTCGGTGACCCGGCCCTCGACGACCTTGCGGTACGGCGTCTCGACGAAACCGAACGGGTTGACCCGCGCGAACGTCGACAGCGCGCCGATCAGGCCGATGTTCGGGCCTTCCGGCGTCTCGATCGGGCACATCCGGCCGTAGTGCGACGGGTGCACGTCACGGACCTCGAAGCCGGCGCGGTCACGCGACAGACCACCCGGGCCGAGCGCCGACAGGCGGCGACGGTGGGTCAGACCCGCGAGCGGGTTCGTCTGGTCCATGAACTGCGACAGCTGCGACGTACCGAAGAACTCCTTGATCGCAGCCACCACGGGGCGGATGTTGATCAGGGTCTGCGGCGTGATCGCCTCGACGTCCTGCGTGGTCATGCGCTCACGCACGACGCGCTCCATGCGGGAGAGACCGACCCGAACCTGGTTCTGGATCAGCTCGCCGACGGTGCGCAGACGACGGTTGCCGAAGTGGTCGATGTCGTCGGCCTCGTAGCCCTCCTCGCCCGCGTGCAGGCGGGCCAGGTACTCCACGGTGGCGACGATGTCGTCCTCGGTCAGCGTTCCCGTCGTGATCGGGATCTCGAGCTCGAGCTTCTTGTTGAACTTGTAACGCCCGACCTTGGCTACGTCGTACCGCTTCGGGTTGAAGAAGAGGTTGTCGAGCAGGGTCTGGGCGTTCTCGCGCGTCGGCGGCTCGCCAGGGCGCAGCTTGCGGTAGATGTCGAGAAGGGCCTCGTCCTGACCGGCGATGTGGTCCTTCTCGAGGGTCGTCATCAACAGCTCGGACCACGCGAAGCGCTCGCGGATCTGGTCGTTGGTCCAACCGATCGCCTTCAGCAGGACCGTGACGGCCTGCCGGCGCTTGCGGTCGATACGCACACCGACGGTGTCGCGCTTGTCGATGTCGAACTCCAGCCAGGCACCCCGGCTGGGGATGACCTTGACGCTGGAGAGATCGCGGTCGGAGGTCTTGTCCGGCTCCTTGGAGAAGTACACGCCAGGAGAGCGGACGAGCTGACTCACGACGATGCGCTCCGTGCCGTTGATGATGAAGGTGCCCTTCGGCGTCATCATCGGGAAGTCACCCATGAACACGGTCTGGCTCTTGATCTCGCCAGTCGAGTTGTTGGTGAACTCCGCGGTCACGAACAGCGGCGCGCAGTAGGTGAGGTCCTTCTCCTTGCACTCCTCGATGGAGGCCTTGACCTCGTCGAAGCGCGGGTCGGAGAAGCTGAGCGACATGGTGCCGGAGAAGTCCTCGATCGGGCTGATCTCTTCGAGGATCTCCGCGAGTCCGGAGCGGGCGTCTGCCAGAGCCGACGAACGGGACTGCCAGGACTCATTGCCGACAAGCCAGTCAAAAGACTCGGTTTGGATAGCGAGCAGATTGGGTACTTCGAGGTGTTCGGTGATCCTGCCGAAGGAGATCCGGCGGGGAGCGAACGCGCTCGACGATCGACTGGTCTTCGCAGGGCGGGAGGCTGCCAAGATACGTCCTTCCGAGGACCGGTGGTGCAACGGCCGTTACGCGAGCAACCCGACAACCCCTGGTCCAGAGCCGACGTCAAAAGACAACCGGCATTCCGGGCAGGGGGAAAGTCGAAGGGCAGCGCAAACTAGCACTGTAGCAGAAGCACCGACCGCTGTCGAGTCCCCACGGCAGGCTCCCGCAGAACGTGTCCTGGACCACCTTCAGATCGGTGTCAACCACGCTCTGTACCCCGGCCGCTACGTACTCGGAAGGTCGTACTGAAGAAAGACTGCCTGGCGTCGTCGTTCACGTCAAGACCCGGCGACGGGTTCCAGTGTCGAACACTGCGTCAAGTTCGTATCACTGCGCGTTTGCGCAGCAAGAACAAGGGGCGGGCATCCCGTGGATGCCCGCCCCTCGATGCGGTCACGCTCTTGGCGTAAAGCCCGGCGTGACCTCAGATCACTTGAGGGTGACCTTCGCGCCCTCGGCCTCGAGCTTGGCCTTGGCCTTCTCCGCGGTCTCCTTGTTGGCCTTCTCCAGGATGGCCTTCGGCGCGGCCTCGACCACGTCCTTGGCCTCCTTCAGGCCCAGGCCGGTCAGCTCACGCACGACCTTGATGACCTGGATCTTCTTGCCACCGTCGGACTCGAGGACGACGTCGAACTCGTCCTGCTCCTCGACCTCGACCGGAGCGGCGCCACCGGCGGCGGGGCCGGCGGCCATCATCGGCGCGGCGGCCTTGACGTCGAAGGTGGTCTCGAACTCCTTCACGAACTCGGAGAGCTCGATCAGGGTCATCTCCTTGAAGGCCTCGAGGAGCTCGGTGCTGCTCAGCTTCGCCATGTCAGGCGTCCTTTCGTTACGGGTCTACATGCCGCGGCAGGGAGCCGCGAGCTGGATGGTTCGGAGAACGTCGACGCCGATCAGGCGTCGGCGCCCTCCTTCTCGCGCTTGTCCTGCAGAGCAGCGACCGTGCGAACGGCCTGCGCCAGCGGGGCCTGGAAGAGCGCCGCGGCGTTGCCCATGCTTGCCTTCATCGCGCCGGCCAGCTTGGCCAGCAGCACCTCGCGGGACTCGAGGTCGGCGAGCTTGGCGACCTCGGCCGCCGTGATCGCCTTGCCCTCGAAGACGCCGCCCTTGATGACGAGCAGCGGGTTCGCCTTCGCGAACTCCTTCAGGCCCTTCGCGGCCTCGACGACATCGCCGGAGACGAAGGCGAGCGCGGTAGGACCGGTGAACAGAGCGTCGAGACCGGTCAGACCGGCGTCGGTCGCGGCGCGCTTGGCAAGCGTGTTCTTGGCAACGGTGTACTCGGCACCGCCCAGCGAACGACGCAGCTCGGTGAGCTGCTTCACGGTCAGGCCGCGGTACTCGGTGAGCACCGTGGCGTTCGACTCGCGGAAGCGCTCGGTGAGCTCCGCAACACTGCCGGCCTTGTCGGCACGGATCTTGTCCGCCATGTCCCCTCCTCTCTCGTACTCCAGGCTGGTCTCGCGGGACCCGGCGTTCGACAGAAGCGGACAAACAAAACGCCCCGGCGCAGGGCGCACGGGGCTTCGCACGGCACGAGGCCGTCAGGCTCACCGTTCTTCCCTGCGCGGGCCGCCCGTGGGTCCGCTCGTTGCCGAGCGACGGGGCCTTCGATCGTGCTCCGGAGTGATCCGGATCAGATGACCAGCGGTCTTTGGGTGGAACTGTTGACAGGAACGATACGTGACCTGGTGACCGGCCGCCAAATCGGGGGTGGTGTGACCTGTCTTGTATCAATCGATTGACACAAGACGCATTCGTATCGTTCACTTGTGTCAATCACACGATACAAGGAGGCAGTCATGGACGGAGCCGCGTACCTGCGGGCGGGCGGGGTCGTCACCGGCGGGGCTGTGGCCTACACCGTGGCGCACAGCTCGTACGTGCCGCTGTCGGTGCCGCTGTTCACGATCTTCGTACTGGGCGCGGTCGCGGTCAGCGAGCTGATGTCACCGCGCCCTTCACGCTCGGCCACCGCCACGGCCCGCCTGGCCGCCCGCGACAGCGACACCTACCTTCCGCCGGGGGCCCGGCGCCACCTGTTCTGGCTGAGCCTGGCCGTACTGGTGGGGCTGCCCGTGATCGCGGTGCTGGCCAGCGGCTCCCCGATCGGCATCGTGGGCCGGCAGGATTCGGTCACGAACCTCTGGCTCCTGCTGCCGGCCGTCATCGCGCTCGGCGCATGGGGGCTGCTCGCCCGCCATCTGCTGCGCGTGATCGCCGAGTCCGGCCATGCCGGCCTGGAGCCGCACCAGCTCGCCTCCGACGAGGCGTGGCGGCGGCGCGCCGCGCGGCTGGTGTACGGCACCACCGGAGTCCTGCTCGCCGCTCCCCTGGCCGGCGGCCTACTCGTGCTCGACCAGCACATCTACTTCCTCACCACCGGCGGCTGGGGCTGGATCATGCTCGGCGTCACCGTCGCCGCGATGGTCGTGCTCATCGTGCTCGGGCACCACCTGCACGTGCTGACCCACCCCGGGCCGCCTGGCGAGGTGACCCCGGCCGCCGAGCACGCACCGGCCGAGGCCCTGGCGTGATCCCGACGATCACCGTCCGGCCCGGCCCCGTACCCCCCTATGAACAAATCCGCACCCAGGTCGAGGCGCTGATCAACGGCGGCATGCTGCCGGTGGGCCACCGACTGCCGCCGATCCGTCAGCTCGCCGCCGATCTCGGGCTGGCCACCGGCACGGTGGCGCGCGCCTACCAGGAGCTGGAAGCGGCGGGGCTGGTGACGACCCGGCGCGCGGCCGGCACGGTGGTGGCCGCGCGCACCGCCAAGGCACCGGCGGACCGACGGGGGCCGCTGGCACTGGCGGCGGGCGGCTACGCCACCACCGCGGTCGGGCTCGGCGCGGACCTCGACGAGGCCCTCGACGCCGTGCGCACCGCCTGGCCCCACCCCTGACCTACCCGCCGCGGTGGTCGCCACCGCGCGTGAACGGGCGGGTTCCCGCAGGTCCGGGCGGGGGCAGTGTTAAGAAGGGCACCTTCCTCCACATATAGCGACAAGAAGGTGCCCTTCCTTCGGTAAGCGGAAGGCCCCGCTCGCGGGTGCGGGCGGGGCCTTCGGCGTGGAGTGGGAGGCGGATCAGGCCTCGTTCTCCTGGATGTTGCGGGTCACGTTGGGGTCGACCGGGATGCCCGGGCCCATCGTGGTGGTCACGAAGACCTTCTTCAGGTACTTGCCCTTGGACGCCGACGGCTTGGACCGCAGCACCTCCTCCAGCACCGCGGCGTAGTTGTCGACCAGCTGCTCAGCAGTGAACGACGCCTTACCGATGATCATGTGCAGGTTCGAGTGCTTGTCCACGCGGAAGGTGATCTTTCCGCCCTTGATGTCGGACACCGCCTTGGTGATGTCCATGGTGACCGTGCCGGTCTTCGGGTTCGGCATGAGGCCGCGCGGGCCCAGGATCCGCGCGATCCGACCGATCTTGGCCATCTGGTCCGGCGTCGCGATCGCGGCGTCGAAGTCCAGCCAGCCTTCCTGAATACGGGCCACCAGCTCGTCGGTCCCGACGGCGTCGGCGCCGGCGGCGGTCGCCTCGGCGGCCTTCTCGCCGGAGGCGAAGACGATCACGCGGGCGGTCTTACCGGTGCCGTGCGGCAGGTTGACCACGCCGCGGACCATCTGGTCCGCCTTGCGGGGGTCGACGCCGAGGCGCATCGCGACCTCGACCGTGGCGTCGAATTTGACCTTGGTGGTGTCCTTCGCCAGCTTGATGGCCTCGACGGGGGTGTACAGCTTGTCCCGGTCGACCTTCTCAGCGGCAGTGTTGTAGCTCTTGCCGTGCTTCATTTCTCAGATCTCCTGTGGTTGTGTCGAGCCCTTCCGGGCCCTCCCACGAAACATCGAACCGTCAGGCGGCGGCGCCGCGTGCGGCGTTCAGTCCTTGACGGTGATGCCCATCGACCGGGCGGTGCCGGCGATGATGCGCTCGGCCATGTCCAGGTCGTTGGCGTTCAGGTCGGACATCTTCTTCTCGGCGATCTCGCGCACCTGGGCGCGGGTAACCGAACCGACCTTGGTGGTGTGCGGCACGCCGGAGCCCTTGGCGACACCGGCGGCCTTGATCAGGAGGCGGGCGGCCGGCGGCGTCTTCAGCACGAACGTGAACGAGCGGTCCTCGTACACGCTGATCTGTGCCGGGACGATGTCACCGCGCTGCGACTCGGTCTGGGCGTTGTACGCCTTGCAGAACTCCATGATGTTCACGCCGTGCTGACCCAGCGCGGGGCCCACCGGCGGTGCCGGGGTGGCCTGGCCGGCCTTCAGCTGCAGCGTGAACGTCTTGACGAGTTTCTTCTTCGGAGGCATGTCTACTTCCTGGGACTTGTCGACCCGCCGTCTCGGCGGATCAGGGTGGTTTACACCGGACCGGCCGGTGCGTTCGCGCGCACGGTCAGCGCGCGGCACAGGCCGGACGTTCTAGGTTAGCGCATACTCGCGCGCGCCTATCCGGCGAGGTGGGACCTTCGCACCGGATGTGACCAGCGACGCGGTGAAACGCCGCGCGGCGGGGCCCCGAGGGGCACCCGCCGCGTGATCACGTCTGCAATCAGATCTTGGCGACCTGGTTGAAGTTCAGCTCGACCGGGGTCTCCCGACCGAAGATCGACACCAGCACCTTGAGCTTCTGCTGGTCGGCGTTGATCTCGGAGATCGTGGCCGGCAGCGAGGCGAACGCACCGTCGGTGACGGTGACGGAGTCGCCGACCTCGAAGTCCAGCACGCGGATCTCGGCCTTGGCCTTCTTCTGGCCGGCGCCGGGCGCCTCGACCGCGGGCAGCAGCCACTTCAGCACCTCGTCGAGGCTCAGCGGCGCCGGGCGGTCGGCCCGGTCCGTCGCGCCGACGAAGCCGGTCACCCCGGGGGTGTTGCGCACGCACGAGTACGACTCGGGCGTGAGGTCCATCCGGACCAGCAGGTAACCGGGGAAGACCTTGCTCTGCACCTGGGTGCGCTTGCCGTTCTTGACCTCGACCTCTTCACGGGTCGGCACCTCGACCTGGAAGATGAACTCCTCCATGTCGAGGCTCGTGATCCGGGTCTCGAGGTTCGTCTTGACCTTGTTCTCGTAGCCGGCGTACGAGTGCACGACGTACCAGTCGCCGGGCGCGAACCGCAGCTTCTGGCGCAGCTCGGCGGCCGGGTCGAACTCGTCGTCAGCGGGTGCCGTCTCAAGCGTCGGCTCGTCGGTCACCGCGACCGCGGAGGTCACCTCGGTGTCTTCCGTCTGGGCCGTCTCGTCGTACTCAGGCACGTAGCCGCTCACTTCCGTAGTTTGTGTTACTTCGCGTCGCCGAAGACGAACAGCACACCCCGGGCGTAGGCGAGGTCCAGCAGCGTCACGACGGTCATCATGACGGTCAGGAACACCAGCACGACGGCCGTGTACGTCAGCAGCTCGTTGCGCGTCGGCCAGATGACCTTACGCAGCTCGGCGACGATCTCACGGACAAAACGTCCGATACGGCCGAAGAAGCCGACCTTCTCGGCCTTCTCCGTGCTCTTGACCGAGCCCTTGCCGTCAGTCAGCTTGCGGGACTTGGTCGCGGTGCCACCGCCGGAGACGCCGGACTCGTCGTCCTGGGCGTCGTCGTCGACAGCGTCGTCGAACACGCCGTCAACGTGCTCGTCCGCGGCGTCCTCGCCACGTCGGTTGCTCTCGGCCACTTCGCCCTACTTCCATCTCGCGGGGTGGTGTCGGAATCGTGCAGGGACACGATCCCGTGTGCCCGACGCAGTCGCACGAGGAGCACCTGTCACATCAGGCCCGCCCCCAGCAGTGGGGGCCGATACGGGCCATACGACCATGGTCCACCAGCCGAGGACGTCGCGGAAGACATCCGGTGGGCCGATTCCCATGATCGCCCACCGCGGGCCGGTAGGCCAAAGCCGCAGGGGCGACAGGACTCGAACCTGCAACCTGCGGTTTTGGAGACCGCTGCGCTGCCAATTGCGCCACACCCCTGTGCGGGAAGAGCACCCTGCCGAAGGCCGAAAGCCACCGGCGGAGTTCACTAACCCCACGGCCGACCAGTGTACGGGTAGACAGGCGAGTGGGCCAACTGGCACTCCCTATTTTCTCTCGCCACCGGCCGGCCGCCCAACGGAACAGCCGTCAGATCTGCTTGACCACGACTCTGGCCTGCGCCAACACCTTCTCGCCGGCGCAGGTCGCGGTGAGGTCGAAGGTGACCAGATCGTCCTCGGACACGTTCTTGATCACCGCGGTGAACTCCACCTCGGTGCCCTCGTCCGTGTCCGGCACGGGCACCGGACGGGTGAACCTGACCCCGATGTCGAGCACCGCATCAGCGGAGCCGACCCAGCCGGTCACCGCCCGGCCCGCCAGCGCCATCGTGTACATCCCGTGCGCGATCACGCCCGGCAGGCCCACCCCGACGGCGGTGCGCTCGCTCCAGTGGATCGGGTTGAAGTCGCCCGACGCGCCCGCGTAGCGGACCAGGTCGGCCCGGGTCACCCGGAACGTCTGCAGCGGCAGCTGCTGACCCTTCTCGAACGCCATCTCACTCACCATGCCCTCGGACGACGAGCTTGCACACCACGGTCACCACGGGCTCGCCGGCCGGCGTGGCCAGCTCGGCGCGGGTGGTCAGGAAGTCGTGGCCGCCGCGATGCGTGATGTCGTCGATGCTGCTGACGACCACCAGCTCGTCGCCGGCGACGATCGGACGGCGGTAGGAGAAGCGCTGGTCGCCGTGGACCACGCGGGTGTAGTCCATACCCAGTTCCGGGTCGGTGACGATCTGCTCCATGGCGGCGAAGCTCAGGATGATCGGGAAGGTGGGAGGCGCCACCACGTCGCGGTAGCCGGCCTTCTGCGCGGCCTCCACGTCGTGGTGCAGGGCGTCGGCGGCACCGATGGCGGTGGCGAACTCCCTGATCTTCTCGCGGCCCACCTGGTAGGGCTCGGTCGGCGGATAGGTCCGACCGGTGAATGACTGGTCCAACGGCATACCGCTGAACCTATGCCAGCAGGGGGCGGCCCGATGGGCCGCCCCCTGCTGGGAACGTCTGCTGGACCGGAAAGGTCAGCGGGTCTCGCGGTGCGCGGTGTGCTTGCCGCAGCGCGGGCAGAACTTCTTCAGCTCAATCCGATCCGGGTCGTTACGCCGGTTCTTCTTGGTGATGTAGTTCCGCTCCTTGCAGTCCACGCACGCCATGGTGATCTTTGGACGTACGTCAGTCGCCTTGGCCACGGGAGTGCCTTTCTAGAACAAGCTGCTTTAGTTACCGGCATACCAAGATAGACGAAGTCCATCCAGACATGCAAAAAGGGCCGCCATGGCGATCCTTACACCGCGACCAGGGAATACCCCGCCGGTCTGCGATCTAGCGTTGACTGGCGACACGCACCAGCGATTCAACACAACGTAGCGGTGGCCGGAATTGAACCGGCGACACAGCGATTATGAGCCGCTTGCTCTGCCATCTGAGCTACACCGCCGTGGCGGGCACTCCCGGTGGATGCACCGGGAGTCCGGTCGAGCCCCCTTACGGAATCGAACCGTAGACCTTCTCCTTACCATGGAGACGCTCTGCCGACTGAGCTAAGGGGGCGTGCTCGTCGCCAGGTGGTTTCCCACCTCGCCGCGCGCCTTGGTAAGAGTACACAACAACAAGCCGCACTGGAAATCGGGTTACCCCCGGCGCGCCGGGGTGTGGTTCAGCCCACCGCGCGCAGCCGCCGGACCTCGCCCAGCGGGGTCGGTTCGGCGTCGGTCTGGGCACCCAGCCAGGCTTCCAGCCGCTCGTACGGCAGCGGCCGGCTGAACAGGAAGCCCTGCCCGATGTCGCAGCCGATCTCCTCGAGCAGCTCCAGGGTCAGCTCGCTCTCCACACCCTCGGCCACCACACTCAGGCCGAAGTGCCGCGAGATGTCCACCACGGCCCGCACGATGGCCAGGTCACCCGGGTCGGTCGCCATGCCCTGCACGAACGAGCGGTCCACCTTCACCTCGTGCACCGGCAGCCGCCGCAGATACGACAGCGACGAGTAGCCGGTGCCGAAATCGTCCACGCTCAGGTGCACGCCCAGGTCGTAGAGCCGGCGCAGGGTCGGCAGCAGCCGGTCGACCCCGTCCACCACCCCGTCCTCGGTTATCTCCAGGGTCAGCCGGTCGGGTGACACGCCGTACTCCTGGAGCAGGTCGTCCACCCGGTCCGGGAACGCCGGGTCGACCAGCGTGCGCGGCGAGAGGTTCACCGCGACCGACAGCGGCCGGCCGGCGTCCACCCACTGGCGCGCACGGCGCAGGCCCTCCCGCATCACCACCTCGGTGAGCCGGGACAGCTGCCCGGTGTGCTCGGCCACCGCGACGAAGTCCTCCGGCTGCACCGCGCCGTGCGTCGGGTGCTCCCAGCGGGCCAGGCACTCCACGCCGATCAGGCGGCGGTCCCGCAGGGTGACCTTGGGCTGGAAGTAGACCTCCAGCTCGTTGTTGTCCAGGGCACGGCGCAGGTCCCCGGCCAGGCCGAGCCGGCGCACCGAGCGCGACTCCAGCGCCAGGTCGAACAGCTGCACCCCACCGGCCAGCGACTTCGCCGCGTGGGTGGCCACGTCGGCGCGCTGCAGCAGCGTCGCCGGGTCGGAGCCGTGCTCCGGGTGCAGGCTCACCCCGACCGCGGTGTCCACGTCCAGCGTCAGCGAGCCGAACGTCATCGGGTTCTGCAGCTGGCTGCGCAGCTCCGCGGCCAGCTGCAGCGCCGCCTCGGCATTCGGCAGGCGCAGCGTCACCACGAACTCGTCGCCGCCGACCCGGCCGACCAGCGCCGCGGGCGGCGACAGCGTGCGCAGACGGGTGGCGACCTCGGCCAGCAGCTGGTCGCCTGCGGCATGTCCGAGCGAATCGTTGACGTCACGCAGCCCGTCGACGTCGAACATCAGCACCGCCACGACCTCGCCGGGCGCCCGGACGCGAACCGCCTCCTCGAGTGCCTGGTTGATGCGCCGACGGTTGGGCAATGCGGTGAGCGCGTCGTGGTACGCGTCGAACCGCAGCCGATCGACCAGGCGGTTGTTCTCCACCGCCACCGCGGCATGCGCGGCGATCGCCTCGAGCAGGCGAACGTCACCGGGGCCGAAATACAGGTTGTCACCGAGCCGGCCCGCCACCTCGAGCGTGCCGATGACGGCTGAGCTGGCTCGCAACGGCACGACGATGGCGTCCTTGGTGCCATGCTCCCGCAGCTGCGCCCGCAGGGGTTCGTCACCCAGCTTGGCGCCGGCGGCGACGGTCTGCCCCGCCTCGACCGCCTGTTTGCGCAGCGACTCCGGGGTGCCGGCCACGTCCAGCAGGCCCTTGTCGTCGGCGCGGGCGCTCAGCAGCACCTCCGGGTGACGGCCCTGCGCCGGCAGCCACAGCGTGGCGTACTCGGCCTGGAGCACCCGCCGCACCCGGGCGAGCAGCACGTCAGGCAGGGTGCCGTCGTGCGGCGTGTCGGAGATGGCCCCGGTCAGGTCGTAGATCTCGGTCAGCGTCCGGTGCTGTGTCATCGAGCGCGCATACGAGCGGTAGGCGACGACGAAGAAGACGAGCAGCACCGCCATCAGCGCGAACGCTGCCGGACCCTGTTGCAGGATGAGCAGGATCGCCAGGCCGATGGTGGTGGTGATCACCGCGACGATGAAGCCCGGCACCACCGTCGCCGCGGTCTCCTGCGGCGCGAACCGGCCCTGCACCAGGCTGATCACCCCGGTGACGCCGACGAAGGAGACGACGACGCTGGTCAGCACGGCGACCATCAGGACGACCCAGCTCGTGGGGTCCTTGGGATTCACCGGCGTGATCGGCAGCACGACAAGGTTCGCGCAAGCGGTGGCCGCCGCCATGAGCGAGACGTTGAACGCCGCCTTGACCGGTACGGCTCTTCGGCGCCACTGGACCAGCGCGTACACCGCGACTCTGACGATCAGCAGGGTCACCGGGGGCAGGTAGGCCAACGCCAGCACGAACGGGATGTCCGCCAGGGTGAGCACGAATCCGTGCCGCCGGATCTCGAACTGCAGGACCGTCAGCTCGGAGCCCAGGAAAAGTACGAAGAAGACCAGTGCCAGCAGCCAGTTCCCCAACGGCTCCGGCGATTTGCGCAGTGTCAGGGCGGTCAAGCCCAGAGTGACCAGCACCAGCGGCCCCGTGATGAGCCACGCCAGCTCAGCCGAGCGTTTGACACGCCGATCAATGGCCACTGTCGTCGATGCTCCACTCCGCGCTAGCCGGCTCCGGCCGGCTGTCAGGTCCAGTCGACGGAGAGTGACTCCAAACTATGCTGCTCACCGTCATCCGCCGGACTCGTCGTCCAGTCCACACTCTGCGTGGTCGGCTGGTCGACACGGGTCCAGTCGACACTGTCCGCGGCGGCAGGGCTTGCGGTGCCGAGAGAGACCACGCCCAGTGCCGCGAGGACCGCGCCACGGATCACCAAGCGGCCGAGCCTGCTTGTACGCATCGTCAACTCCACGGGGACAGCTGTAGGTCAGTAGCTGACATGGATCGTGCCACAGCCGCTGGCACCGGAGGAAGCCCGCAGGGCATGCCACGCCGCCGACACGCGGATTTCTAGCCGTTCGGTGGTGATTCGCGTGTACGCCCGAACCAACCCTCCTGACGGCAGGAGCATGAAGCAACACTGTACGTCTCCGGCACACGCCCGGATAGGCTTCTGCGCCCGTTCGAACATGTGTACGATACGCGCCATGATGCGACTGGTAGAGCACCGATGGAACGGCACCACCGCCAGCTACCGGCGCCAGGACGTGTTCCTGCGCGTCAACCCGGCCGGGCCGTGGGAGGTCGAGCACCGCCGACACGGCAGATCCGTGATGCGGGAGTATTCCACCGAACGGGAGGCCCGTCGGGTCGCCGATGGCCTGTGTGCGCAGGGCGAATGGCGCAACCTGGAGCACCTGCACCGCTGACCGCGCATTGTGGACGCCACCGCGAGGCGCCCCTCCGCCGGTCGCCGGGGCGGCGGCCACCCGCCGGTCGTCGACACCGTCCGGGCGAGCCGTCCCCACCCGCCTCGGCACGACCGCGGTGCGCGCCGCCGCGTTCGGCGTCGCGCTGCGGGCACGCAGGATCACCCGGTCGGGTGAGGTCGGCGCGCCAGCAGCGCGATGAAGTCGTCGACGAGCCTGATCTGCCGCTCCGGCGGGAACCGGGCCGGATCGAAGAGGGCCTGCACCACCAGGCCGTGCCCGAAGCCGGCCGCGGTGGCCACCAAGTCGTCGGGGTCGGCGTCGGCGGGCAGCTGTCCCAGCCGGAGCGCCGCGTCGACGTGCGGGCGCAGCATGTCCCGCCACCGTTCATAACGTCGCAGTTCGGTCGCGGCCAGCTCGTCGTCGCTCAGCGCGGCGTCCCAGAAGCTGACCCATACCCTGTTCATCGCGGCGCTCTCCGGCGTCAGCGGCATCACGTCCAGCAGGGCGGCCCGCAGGCCGGGCAGACCTTCGCCCTCGGCCGGGAGGCGGTCGCGCCCCTGCGTGTGCTCCTGCGCGACCTCCAGCGCGTGCCGCACCAGCGCCTTCTTGCTGGGGAAGTAATGCGTGAGCAGCCCGGTCGACGCGCCCATCCGGGCGGCCACGGCGCGCAGGGTCAGCCCACCGAAGCCGTTGGCCGCGAGCACCTCCCAGACCGCCTGCGACACGTCGCGACGCCGGGCGTCGTGGTCACCGCGTGCGGGCACCGCGCTCTCCTTCCGTCGGCTAAGCTGTCGCCAAGATACATAACAAACGTTTGGTACGCGAAACTGGAGCCCCCGTGCTGACCCACCCCCTCACCGACACCGCCGAGATGCGCGCCCTGGAGCCCCACTACGCGGCGCAGTTCGCGGCTTTCATCGAGCAGCACCGCGCCCATCTCGCACCGTGGCTGCCCTGGGCCGTCAGGCTGACCGACGAGTCGCAGACCCGTGCCTGGCTCCAGCGTTACGCCGACGACACCGCCCGCGACGGCGGCCGCATCTACGGGATCTGGCTCGACGGCGAGCTGGTCGGCGGCACGCTGTTCCGCACCTTCGACATCCGCTTCCGCACCGCCGAGATCGGGGTCTGGCTCGCCCCGGACGCCCAGGGACACGGCCTGATCACCCGGGCCGCCGAGCGCATGATCGCCTGGGCGGTGCAGGAGCGCGGCATCCACCGCATCGAGTGGCGCACGGTGCCCGGCAACTCCCGCAGCATCGCCTGCGCGAAGCGGCTGGGCATGACGCTCGACGGGGTGCTGCGCGAAGCCTTCCCCCACCAGGGCGAGAACCACGACGTCCAGGTCTACTCACTGCTCGCCGCCGAGTGGCGGGACCGGAGCCGCCGTTAGGCTGCCGCCCGTGACGACAGCCTTCGACGCCTACGAGCGCCGCCTGTGGCAGGGCCGCGCGTCGGCGTACCAGCTCAGTTTCGCCGCCCTGTGCGGGCGCACCGCTCCCGCGCTGCTCGACGCGGCCGGGGTCGGCGAGCGGACGCGGCTGCTGGACGTCGGCACCGGAACCGGCACCGTCGCGGCGCTCGCGGCGACGCGCGGCGCGGTGGTCACCGCGGTCGACGCCGAGCAGAGCATGGTCGAGGCGGCCCGCCGTGCGGTGCCCGGCGCCGACGTACGCCATGGCGTCCTGCCGGACCTGCCCCTCGACGATCACTGCTTCGACGTCACCGTGGGCAACTTCGTCGTCAACCACGTCGGCGACCCTGCCGCGGCGGCCTCCGAGCTGCGGCGGGTCACCCGCCCGGGCGGGCGGGTCGCGGTGAGCATCTGGCCGGTTCCCGCACCACCGCTGCAGCAGATCTGGGGCTCCGTCGCGGCAGCCTGCGGACTGCGCCGCCCTGATTCCGCGCCGACGGTCGCCGAGGAGCTCAACTTCACCCGCGACGAGGACGGTCTGGCGCACCTGCTGCGTGGTGCGGGGCTGGCGGAGGTCTCGGCGCACACCGTCACCTGGACCCACCGGGCCGACCCCGAGGACTGGTGGGCCGGGCCGGCGAACGGGATCGGCGTGCTCGGCGCCATGCTGGGCGTGCTGAGCGTTGCCGAGGTGGCGAAGGTCAAGGCGGAGTACGACCGGACCGTGGCGGCCCACCTGGATGAGAGCGGCCGCCTCGCGCTGCCCACGGCCGCGGTCATCGCCGTGGGCCGGGTGCCCTGACCGGGACCGCCGGCCGGTGCGGCGAATGTGCCGCCTGGCCAGCGACGACACCCGTCGTGCCGGGGTTTGCCACTCGTCCTTGCGCAACGTCCGAACTGCGGCATGGATGAGCCACCCGCCCATACGGCAAGATTGCCCGGGTGCGAATCGGGATGCTCGGGTCATTCGAAGTCCAGGTCGGCGACGGGGGCACGGTGGACGTGCCCGGCGCCCGGTTGCGTGCGCTGCTGGCGGCGCTCGCGCTGGAGCCCGGACGGATCGTCCCGCGGACGAGGCTGGTCGACTGGATCTGGGGCGAGGAGTCGCCGGCGGACGCGGTGAACGCCCTGCAGGTCCTGGTGTCCAGGCTGCGCAAGGTGTTGCCGGACGGGTTCGTCGAGGCGAGGTCCGGCGGGTACCGGCTGGCCGTCGACCCTGAAGCCGTGGATGTGAGCCGGTTCGAACACCTCGTCGCCCAGGCCCGCACCGCCGACGACCCGGCACGGGTGGACCTGCTGCGCTCGGCGTTGGGCTTGTGGCGCGGGACCGCCATGGAGGGCATCGCGTTGCAGGGCAGCCGGGCGTTCGATGCGGCGGTCGTGGGGCTGGGCGAGCGCTACCTCGCCGTGCTCGGCGACCGGGTGGACGCGGAGGTCCGCCTGGGCCGCGGCGCGGACCTGGTCTCCGAGCTGACCGATCTGGTGGCGCGATATCCGCTGCGGGAGGGCCTCGTCGCGGCGTTGATGCGCGGCCTCGCCGAGGCAGGCCGGGGCGCCGAGGCGTTGACGGTTTATCAGCAGCTGTCCGAGCGGCTGGCCGACGAGTTGGGCGTGGATCCCTCGGCCGAGCTGTCGGCGTTGCACACCGCGTTGCTGCGTGGCGAGATCGGGGGTCGGGCGGAGAACCGCAGGACGAACCTGCGCGCCGAACTGACCACGTTCGTCGGCAAGGAGGACGACGTCGCCGCGGTCGCCGAGCTCGCCACCAGGCACCGGCTGGTCACCTTGACGGGGGCGGGCGGCTCCGGCAAGACGAGACTGGCCACGGAGACCGCGCGGACGATGCTCGGCGACCTGCCGGACGGGGCGTGGCTGGTCGAGCTGGCCCCGCTGGGGGCGGGCGCCGAGCTGGCGCAGGCCACCCTGACCGCGATCGGCCTGCGTGACCAGTCCGGCGGGGCATCGGGTGCGGACGCGGTGGACCGGCTCGTCGCCGCGATCCGCGAACGAGTGATGTTGCTGGTCCTGGACAACTGCGAGCACATGATCGAGGCGGTCTCGGAGTTCGCGGATCGACTCCTCGGCGAGTGTCGCAAGCTGCGCATCGTGGCCACGAGCAGGGAAGCGCTCGGCATCACGGGAGAGGCGCTGTGGCAGGTCGAGCCGCTGGCGCTGCCCGCGGAAGGCGCGGACCCGGCGGAAGCCGGCTCCTCCCCCGCGGTGCGGTTGCTGCGGGACCGGGCCGACGCGGTGCGCCGGAACATCGGCTCCGATGAGCAGACCCTGGCCACGATGGCGCGGGTCTGCCGGGCGCTCGACGGGATGCCGCTGGCGATCGAACTGGCCGCCGCCCGGCTGCGCACGATGTCGGTCGACCAGCTGGCGGATCGGCTCGATGACCGGTTCCTGCTGCTGACCGGCGGCAGCCGTACCGCGCTCGCCCGGCACCGGACGCTGCGCGCGGTGGTGGACTGGAGCTGGGATCTGTTGAGCGAGGCCGAGCGTGACCTGCTGCGGCGGCTGTCGGTGTTCACCGGCGGGGTGAGCCTGGAAGCGGCCGAACGGGTGTGCGCGGACGGGGAGCAGGCACTCGACCTGCTGACCGCGCTGGTGGAGAAGTCGCTGCTGGTCTCCTACGGTGCGGGCGCGCCCCGCTACCGGATGCTCAACACCATCAGGGAGTACGCGGTGCAGCGGCTTGCCGAGGCCGGGGAGACCGAGACGGCGCGCCGGGCGCACCTCGCCTACGTCACCGAGCTGGCCGAGTCCGCCGACCCGCACCTGCGCCGGGCCGAACAGCTGACATGGCTGGCCGCGCTGGAAGCCGAACACGACAACATCAGTGCGGCCCTGCGCGGGGCGATCGCGCAGGGATGGGCCCAGGACGCGATGCGGCTGGTCGCGGCCGCGGGCTGGTACTGGTTCCTCAGTGGGCACCGGGCCGAGGGGACCGAGTGGGGGGTCGCGGCAGCCTCCCTGCAAGGTGAGGTGTCCGACGAGGTGCGGGCGCTGGCGTACACCATGGTGACGCTGTTCCTGACCTCCGGGGCCGGCGGCGACCAGTATCAGGCACAGGAGTGGATCCAGCAGGCGCACCGGTTCGCCCAGCGCAGCGGGCATCGCCACCCCATACTCGGGTTCGTCGGGCCGCTGGAGCGCATGCTGCGGGAGCCGACGGATTTCCTGCCCGCGTTCGAGCCGCTGATCGCCGACGCCGATCCATGGGTACGCGCGCAGGCCAGGCTCTCCCGCGGCCGGTTTCGGCTCGTGCTCGGCAGCGACGAGACCGGCGTGGACACCGACATCGAAACCGCCCTCGCCGAGTTCCGCGCGCTGGGTGACCGGTGGGGGATCTCGTCGGCGCTGGTCTTCCTGGCCGATCGGCTCGCCTCGCGCGGCGAGTTCGCCCGCGCGTGTGAGCACTACGAGGAGGCGGTCACGGCACTGGCCGAGGTGGGCGCCACCGAGGAGGTGGTCGGCGTGCGGGTGCGGCAGGCCCAGCAGTACTGGCTGCTCGGCGACGAGCGATCCAGCACGTCCGCCATGGCACAGGCGCAGCGGTGCGCCGACCGGATCGCCTGGCCCGACACGCTGGCCGAGCTGGCGTTCGCGAAGGCGCAGCTGGCGTACTGGCGCGGCGAACCGGACCAGGCACTCGAGCACCTGACGACGATCCGGACGAGGCTCGGCGGCGAGCGCAGCGGCATCTACATCACGGCCCAGGATCTGCGCGGCTACCTCACCGAGGACCTCCACCAGGCCCGCGCTCACCGGACCGAGGCGTTCCACGCCGCGGTGCAACTGGGACATCGACCGCTGCTCGCGCAGGTGCTGATCGGGATCGCGGATCTCGCGCTGCGCGAGGGACACGACGAGCAGGCCGTGCGGTTGCTGGCGGCGAGCGACGGCGTGCGCGGCACGCCGGACCGTTCGCAGCCCGACGCTGCCCGGATCATCGAGGACACCCGTAAACGCCTCGGCGAAACCGTGTTCGCCGAAGCGCTCCGCGACGGGCAGCGGCGGGACTGGCGCGAACTGGCCGAGGCCACGCTCGCTCCGTGACCGCGCGCGCCCGCACCCGACCGGTTGACGTCAACCCGAGAACCGGGCCTCCCGCTGTTTCGCGTCGTGGTCGGCTCCGGCACGGCGGACGATGATGTCACCGCCATTGCAGCGGGCGCGCACCTTGACCGTTGGACCGGACTGCCCGGGGGCGTCGGGGCCCGCCAGGTGGTTGCGCACCCGGCCGGTCGAGGTGTGCGCGTCCAGCCGGACGGCGGTCCCCTGGGGGACGCCGACCTCCACCCGGCCGATGGCGGTGTACAGGTCGACCGGGCCGCTGCCGAGTTCGCCGACGCGGATGTCGCCGACGCTGGTCCTGGCGTTGACGGCGGCGCGCGCCACGTCGACGGCGATGTCGCCGGTGGCCGAGTTCGCCCGCAGGTCGCCCGCGACCTCACCGACCCAGCTGTCGCCACCGATGTTCTTGACCACCGCGCCGCCCCCGATCCGGCGTATCCGGATGTCCCCGTTCGCGCTGACGTCGGCCTGGCCGGTCACGTGATCCACGATCACCCTGCCGCCGGTGGTCTTCAACCGCACGTCGGCGGCCTGCCCGACCCGGATGTCGCCGATGGCGTTCTTCAACCGGCACGACCCGACCAAGCCCTGCACGACGTACTCGCCGTCCGCGGTGTCACCCCGCACGTCCGACCCGGTCGGCAGCTCCACCAGCACCTTCACCGAGCCGTACTTGGTGGTGAACGCTGTGCGCAGCTTCGAATGCCTGACCAGCAGCTTCCCGTCGGCGAACTTGATGTCCACCTGTTCGGCGGCCTCGACGTCCAGCTTCCGGGACGGGTCGACCGGGTGGACCTCGACCACGGTGTCGGCGCGGTCACCGGCGATGAAGCGGATGTCCCCGAGGATGATGTCGACCGTCGCCGAGATCGGCGCGGGGGTGTCGAATGTCGGCATGGCGGTGCCCTCCTGATGGGTCGTACGGAGTCAATGGGTTGCGGTCGGGGCTGCTTCGTTGCGACCACGATCGCCCGCCGTCCTGTCACCGGACCGTCTCCGTGCTGTCACGGCCTCGGCCGGGCACCTGCGCCTGCCCGGCGATCATTTGGTGATCGGGCTGTGACACGCCTGTTCTAGGCTGCCGAGGTGATCAACTCCGGGCAGCCTGCATACGGGCGCCCATCGTCGAGCCGAAGGAACCCAGTCATGCGCCGCCTCATCGCGACCCTCTCCCTCAGCGTGGCCGTTCTCGGCACCGCCGCCTGCACGGATACGCCCACGACCGAGGCGGGTCCTGGCTCCTCCGCTGCCCCGTCGGCCACGGCCACGGCCACGGCCGCCGCCGCTCCGGCCGGCACCGCCGACAAGAAGACCACCTGCGAGGCGTACGACAAGGCCGAGCTCGCCGCCAAGATGGCCCTGGTGAACACGCTCGGTGAGGCGATGAAGGCCATGGACGACAAGACCAGGCAGCAGCAGCTCGTCACCGACCTGAAGAAGACCATGACCGACTTCGGCGCCGCCCTCGGCACGGCCGCCGCCAACAGCGCCGACGCCGAGGTCAAGGCCGCTCTCGAGGCGAACATCGCGGCTCTGACCGCGGCCGCCACCGCGATCGCGTCCGCGGGCGGCGACATCGACAAGGCCACCAGCGCGATGGACGCCCCCGAGTTCGAGGCGGCCGGCAAGAAGATCAAGTCGCTCTGCGCGGCCTGAGCCCGCCGTGCGGGTGTCGGCGCCCGTCACATGCGTATCGCCACCGGCTTCACACTGGCTTCACCGCCCTGGCCCATGAGCTGAAGGCGTTCCAGGACGCCCTTCAGCCGGGGGATCACCCACCGGCGGCGGGCCGCGCGGGACGATGTCCCGCCGGACTCAGCCGGACCGACACGAAAGAGCCCCTGACCGGGTCAGGTAGCCAGCCTCTACCGGCCGAACCACTACGCGTACGTGGGCGGTGTCCACCGGTCGGCGTGAACGGCTTCGCGCAGCGGCCGGCGGCTGCGCCAGCCGTGCCGCTCGAGGTCGGGCACGGCTTCAAGATGGGTGACTGGGCCCAGGCAGAGCCAGGCGACAGGACGGATCCCGGCCGGGATGCCGAGCAGATCCTGCAAGAACGGCTCACGGTAGAACGACACCCACCCGACGCCGAGCTGCTCTGCGGTGGCTGCCAGCCACAGGTTCTGGATAGCCAGGCACACCGAGTACAGCCCGGCGTCGGCGATGGCGTGGCGTCCCAGCACCACGGGAGCACCCCGGTCCGGGTCGTAGGTCACCACGACCGACAGCGTCGACTCCAGCACCCCGTCGATCTTTATCCGGGCGAACCGTTCGGCGGTCTCGGCGTCCAGTGTGGCGGCGAACACGTCGCGTTCCTGGTGTACATGACGGTGGAACGCCTCCCGCAGCCGCCGGTCGCGCACCACGATGAAGTCCCACGGCTGCGTCAGACCCACGCTGGGCGCGGCGTGCGCCGCGGCCAGAACCCGGTCGAGGACCTCCGCCGAGATCGCGGCTCCGGTGAACTGGCCCCGCACGTCCCGGCGGAGGTGGATGACGTCGTACAACTCGCTGGCCATGGGCAGGCTCCCGCTGCTCTCGGGCCCACGGGCATGCCGGGGCCGTGGGCGCGAGGCCGGTCTTCGGACTCCAGATCGACGCCGTCCGCCCGCCTTCCCAGCCGAACAGGCCAGTGACTGCGCATGATGCGCGTGGGCGGCAGCTCCCTGGTCACCGCGGCGGGCCCGTGCCGGAATCACACCGGCTTCCCGATTCTCCTCGCCAGCGGCGAGGCACCTCGCAACAGTTCGTGCCACCGGACAGGTTACCGCCACCCGTACGGGCTGCGGGCCCGGTCCGTCACGGGCAGCGGTGTTCGACCGGTCGTGGGGCCCGCCCTGCAGAGCCGTCCACCGCTGGACTGGCACGAAAGAGCCCCTGACCGGCTTTCGCCGGGTCAGGGGCTCTTTCTGCTGTTGGTGGCGGGTAGAGGATTCGAACCTCTGAAGCTTTCGCGACGGATTTACAGTCCGCTCCCATTGGCCGCTCGGGCAACCCGCCTGGTACAGCGTCGCCAGCACCGCAGGCGATGTTGGCTCGATAAGGATAGCGGTATGCCGACGGCAATGTGCAACGGGGTTGGACCATGAGCGCGGCGCGCCGCCGGATCTGCTAAAACGGTACGCATGGCAGCTAACCCGTCGTTCGACATCGTCAGCAAGGTTGATCGGCAGGAGGTGGACAACGCTCTGCACCAGGCCGAGAAGGAGCTGGGGACGCGGTTCGACTTCCGTGACACGGGAGCATCCATCGTCTGGGCCGGCGAGGAGGGCGTGACCGTCCAGGCCAACACCGAGGACCGGGCGAAGGCCGCTCTCGACGTCTTCAAGGAGAAGCTGATCAAGCGCAACATCTCCCTGAAGTCGCTGGACGCCGGCGAGCCGAAGTCCTCCGGCAAGGTCTACAAGATCGATTGCAAGATCATCCAGGGCATCGACCAGGAGAAGGCCAAGGCCATCTCCAAGAAGATCCGCGACGAGGGCCCCAAGGGCGTCCAGGCGCAGATCCAGGGCGACCAGCTCCGGGTGACCGGCAAGAAGAAGGACGATCTGCAGGAGGTCATCGCCCTGCTCAAGGGAGGCGACTTCGACGTCGCCCTCCAGTTCACCAACTACAGGTAAGTCCGAGCGGACCGCCCTGGTCAGGTCACAGGACGCACAATCTGAACTGGGCAAACTTTGGTGCCGTCGGTCATCCTTGGTCGGCGCAGGTCGCACCTTGACGGCCTGGAGACGGCCTGGCACCGCATGGCAATCGGACGCGAGTCTGAGGAAAGCACCGTCAATGCGGCCTTGACGGTGCTTCCTCCCGTTCATGCCTCTCTGTCCTCGGCATGGGCGGCGTTCCCAGCGTCTGGCCAAGGGCCAGCGTTCCGCTCGAGACGTTGCACGCAAGATCAGACAGTCGCTTCCGTGGATCGCTGCTGTACGCCTGCCGATAGCCGTGCTGTCAGCCGGCTAGCTTCTCGCAGATAGATACGTGCTGGCACCCTCCCTGGTGAAGGGCTCCGTGTCGATCGGTCCCTCGCCGCCGAGAAGGTGGGCCGCTACCCTCCTCGCATGACCGAGCAGCAACCGAACGATCGCGCTGCTGTGGAGCAGCTTGCACGGAGGTCGCTGCCGTACCGCGTCACCGTCTGGTACCTGAGGTCCACGATGATCGGCTTACCGCTGTCCCTCGTCGACCTCGAACGCCTGTGGCCTGTCTGGCCCGCGCTGATCGTCCTCGGCCTCATCTGCACGTTGCCTGTGCGGTACCTCGCGCACTTCGAGTGGAAACTGCCTCAGACCGATGTCGAGTTCATGCTGTGGCGAGACGTCTTTCGCCCACGCTTCCGTTAGGCACTCAGCTGGCAACCAACATCCGCCGTCCAGGCCGACGCGTCCGTCCCTGTACACGTCACCGGGTTGCGCGGTACTGAACTGCGAAGACTCTGGTCAGTCGCCGCCGTGGCGATGCCGTTGGTCATCATTCGCCGCCCCGTTATGCCCAAGCGACCCCTGACGGCCCCGCCTAGTACCCCGTGAGCTGCGGTTTAGGAATTATCGATCGGCGCTGAACCACGAGGTGTCGGCCTGGCTCAATCCCAGCTAGAGGCAGTCAGGCCGCCCCAGATCGACCTCTCATTGACCCTGGTTGACCGCAGGATCGGGCACGATCGGGCACGGGGAACGGCCACCAGAGCGGCGGTCCGTCACGCGGGTCTCACCCTTCGGTCGCGAGCATGTTCTCGTAGTCTTCCAGGGTGGCACCTCGCCACTGGCCTGTGCTGTCGTCTTCCAGGAGCCAAGGTTGGTAAAGCCGGTTCTCCAGCCATAGGGCGAACCACTCGCTGATCGTCATGCCTTGCGGAAACTCGCAGGACACATCAGCTGGTCCCGGGTTGGGGTCGCTTCCCCAGATCTGGCCATCGGCGAGGTCAATCGTGCTGGTGATACCGCAGCCCCAGTGACACAAGATCATGGGAATGCGGGGGCCGACGTCCGACCGCCTCCGGCCAGCTAGGCTCGCCGTAGCCTCGCCCGCGTGGTGGCCGTTCCTCAGCCCTGCGAGCCCGTAGCCCGGTCCGAAGCCGCCGTTGCCGACTTCGAGATATAGGCGGCGAAGCAGCGGCGGCAGAGTGACCCCGGCCAGTTCCTCAGCCTCTTCCACTGCCGCCGGGGTTGCCACTTCCAGCGGAGGGTAGAACTCGATCCAGCCCGACGCTTTCGCAGCTAGGTACCTGCTGCTGCGTCGCTGGTAGATGCGCCGCCAGCGCGCTCTGTTCACGGCACCCCGGAAGGCTCCACCTCCGTCTAGGTCGACGCCAGGCAGGCCCAACATGTCGTCCAGGTACTCACCGGTTGCCACCAGGTGCGCCAAGGACTCGAAGATCTCATCGTCGTTCACGCGCGGCATTGTGCCGCTCGGCACCGACACACTCCAGCGGAGAAGCGCCATCCAGCAGTTCACCAACTACCGCTGATGCCGACTCCACCAGATCTTGGTCCCGCACGGTCGCCTGGCGACGGTACGGGACCAAGATTCGTTCAGGGTCACTCGCAGCCGATTCCGTCATTATCGTTGCCGTCGAGCCGGTAATGATCATTGCCGATCACGTAAACGGGCCCTTCGACATACGCCGGGCCGTCACCGCTACCACCCGCGCAGTCGACGTCGAAGGCGATCGGCACACAGGCTCCGCTGTAGTTCGGGTCGCACGACGGCTTCTTCGTGCCGACCAGGATGACCTCGGTGACCGGCTGCTTGGTGATCTCTTCGCGGACCAGCACCCGGGAGGTCTCCAGCCCGTCGGTCGCGGTCACCTCGTAGGTGAACTTCTTGGTCCCGTTCACGCCCTGGGTCTTCACCCGGGTCTTGCCCTTGGTCAGGGTGGAGTCGTTGACCCGCTTCACCCCGTGCGCGATCGTCTTGGTCTCCGTCGCGGTGCGCTTCTCGACCACGGGAGTGGGTTCGACAACGGCCTCGGAGGGCGGTGCGCAAAAGGCCCCGCCGGCGTGGCGGGGCCTTCGTCTGGAGCGTCAGCGCATGTACTGGATGGGGCCGGAGCTGGCGGCCATGGCCTCCAGGCGCCGGACCCGCTCCTCCATCGGCGGGTGCGTGGAGAACAGCGACGCGATGCCGCCGCCCTTCAACGGGTTGTCGATCATCAGGTGGGCCGAGCTGGCGAGCTGTCCCTCGGCGGGCAGCGGCATCTGCTGTACCCCCATGTGGATCTTCTTGAGTGCGCTGGCCAGGGCCAACGGGTCGTTCGTCAGCTGGGCACCCGAGGCGTCGGCCTGGAACTCGCGGCTGCGGCTGATGGCGAGCTGGATGATCGTCGCGGCCAGGGGGCCGAGGATCAGCATCATCATCAGCGCGAGCGGGTTGGGGCCGTCGTCGTCATCGCCGCCCATCGGGATGAACCAGGCGAGGTTGGCCAGCATGGTGATGATGCCGGCCAGCGCCCCGGCGACGCTGGAGATGAGGATGTCGCGGTTGTAGACGTGCGACAGCTCGTGACCGATGACGGCGCGCAGTTCGCGGTAGTCGAGGATGCGGGTGATGCCCTCGGTCACGGCGACCGCCGCGTGCTGCGGGTTGCGGCCGGTGGCGAAGGCGTTGGGCTGCATGGTGGGGCTGACGTAAAGGCGGGGCATGGGCTGGCCGGCCTGCTGCGAGAGTTCCCGCACCATCTGGTAGAGCTGGGGGAAATCGGCCTCGCTGACCGGTTGGGCGCGCATCGAGCGCAGCGCGAGCTTGTCCGAGAAGAAGTAGCTCACACCGTTCATGAGCAGCGCCACGATGACGGCGATGAGCAGACCTGCGCTGCCGCCGAACCAGTAGCCGATGCCGAGGATGATCGCTGTCAGCAGGCCCAGCAGGGCCGCCGTCTTCAGGCCGTTGTGGCTGTGCATGCGTTCCCTCCACGAGTGGCGCGGTGGGTGTGCCGCGCATCTGGTGCAACCAGTGCTGCTGGCATCCACGTTCCCGCTACGCGCTGTGAACATGCTGAAAGTTCAGGTTATCCCTTCAGCGCGGCTTGCCCGGTTCGCCACCATCACCGGTGCAGCCGCGCGGCAGGAGGAGTGCTCGGTCGGCAGCTCGGGAGCCCGGAGGGGCGGCGTCACCGCCAGGCGGTGACCGCGCTGTAGACCAGTTGCGGGGCGACCGCCAGCAGCAACCCGGCCGCGGTGGCCAGACCCAGTGCGGCTGCGGGTGCCCATGCCACGCGGGCGGCCACGCCGGATGCGTCGGATGCGTCGGCTGAGCGGTAGAGCGCGGCGATGGGACGCCAGTACACGGCGAGGCCGACGACCGAGACCAGCGCCACGAGCACGGCCAGCCGGTAGGAGTCGACGCGCAGCAGGGCCTGGATCACCGTGATCTTGGCGAACAACCCGGCCAGCATCGGCGGCAGGCCGGCCAGGCCGACCAGGGCGAAGGTCAGCGCGGCGGCGCGCCACGGCGCGGTGCGGCCCAGGCCGCGCAGGTCGGCCAGGGTGCCGCCGTCCGGCTCGTCCGGCCGCAGGGCCACCACCGCACTGAACGCGGCCAGCTCCAGCACCAGGAAGAAGACGGTGTACTCGAGCGCGGCGTCGAGCAGCCCGTCGGCCTGCCCGGCCAGCGCAAGCCCGGTGAGTCCGCCCAGCGGTGCGAGGATGAACCCGGCCTGCGCGATCGAGGACCAGGCGAGCAGGCGTACCGTGCGGCGCTGGCGCAGCGCGACCAGTGTGCCGATCAGCATCGACAGCGCGGCGAGCACGGCCAGCGTGATGCCCGCGGTGACGAACATGCTGCGGTCGTCGCCTGCCGCGCCGGTGGCCAGCACCCCGTCGATGATGATCAGGATCGCCACCACACCGCCCAGCTTGGAGGCGGTGGACAGGAACGCGGCGACGGGCACCGGCGCGCCCTCGTAGGTGGCCGGGGCCCAGGCGTGCAGCGGCGCGGCGGCGACCTTGAAACCGAGGCCGACCAGGATCAGCGCCAGGCCGGTGAGCGCCACAGGGCGCCACTGCCCGGTGGCGAACAGCGGGGCCGAGACCAGCCCGCGCAGCTGTACGGTGCCGGAGGCGAGGTAGAGCAGTGCCGCGCCGAGCAGGGTCACCGCGGTCGCGGCCACGCTGTTGGCGAAGAAGGTCACCGCGGCCGCGGCGGCCTCACCGGCCCGCCGCCGGTGCAGTGCCACCAGGGCGTACAGCGGGATGGTCAGCGTCTCCAGCGCCACGATCAGGGTGATCAGGTCACCGGCCGCGGCCAGCGCGACGCCGCCGGTCATCGCGCACGCGAACAGGAACACCGTCTCGCCTGCGGGAGCGTCCCCGCGGCGCAGGGCCGGGACGTAGAGCAGCAGCGCGCCCACGGTCAGCGCCGCCACCAGCACCGACACCAGGCGGGCCCGGGAGTCGAAGATCAGTGCGCAGTCCACCGGCATGATCGCGTCGCTGCCGGGCGCGGCGAGTCCGGCGCAGAAGGTGCCGATCTGGCGGGGCTCGGTGAGGGCCGCGGTCACCGCGGTCGCCACCGCGCCGAGCAGGCCGACGCCGAGCGGCCAGCGCCAGCGCGGTTGCGTGATCAGGTCCACGACCAGCACCGCGAGCGCGGTCCCGGCGGCGACCAGCAGAGGCAGCATCAGTTGCAGATTCACAGCACCACCCCGACCCGAGCTTCTGCAGTTTCGGGGAAACTGCTCGATTCAACGGCCCGAAGGCTGCAGTTTCCCCGAAACTGCAGGGCGCCGACTCCCGTCGTCGGCGCGGCCCGAAGGGCGGCGGGGGGTTCGTGGGGTGGCGTCACGGTGTCACCGTTCCGGTCAGTGCGGCGACCGCGTCGGCCGACATGCCCAGCACCAGCATCGGCATCACCCCGAGCAGCAGCGCCAGGGCCACCAGCGGCGACCAGGCGACCAGTTCGGGGACCCGGGCCTCGGGCGCGCCCGCCAGCGTCGCGGCCTGCGGGCCGTGGCTGACCCGGCGCAGCAGCCGCAGCAGGTATGCCGCGGTCAGCGCGCCGCCGATCGCGGCCAGCACTGCCAGCACGGTCCACAGCGTGCCGCCGCGCTGCACGGACGCGACCACCGCGAACGCCTCGCCCCAGAACCCGGCGAGGCCGGGCAGGCCGAGGCTGCCCAGCGCGGCGAAGCCGAGCACCCCGGCCAGCCAGGGCTGGCGCTCGCGCAGGCCGCCCAGGTCGGACAGCAGTCCGGTGTGCGCGCGATCCTTGATCGCCCCGGCCAGGAAGAACAGCAGCCCGGTGAGCAGGCCGTGCGCGATGTTGCCGATCAGCGCGGCCTGCAGCCCGATCTCGTTGAGGGTGGCGATGCCGAGCAGCACGAAGCCCATGTGCCCCACCGAGGAGTACGCGATCAGGCGCTTGACCTCGACCTGGGACAGGCAGACCAGCGACCCGATCAGGATCGCGGCGACCGCGAGCACGCCCAGCGCGGGCGCGAACGCCGCGGCGCCCTCCGGCGTCACCCCGACCCCGACCCGGATCAGCCCGTACGTGCCCATCTTCAGCAGCACGCCGGCCAGGATCACGCTGCCCACCGTCGGCGCCTCGGTGTGCGCGTCGGGCAGCCAGGTGTGCAGCGGCCACAGCGGGCTCTTCACCGCGAACGCGACCGCGAACAGCCCAAAGATCCACAGCTGGGCGTCGTGGGACAGCCCGCCCGGATCGGCGGTCAGCACCACGATGTCGGCGGTGCCGGTCTGCACCACGACCGCGATCACGCCGACCAGCAGCAGCACCGACCCGGCCAGGGTGTACAGCGCGAACTTGAGCGCGGCCGCGCGCCGGGCCGGGCCGCCCCAGCCGGCGATGATCGCCGCCATCGGCAGCAGCACCACCTCGAACGCCAGGAAGAACAGCACCAGGTTGAAGGCGAGGAAGGTGCCGAGGATGCCCACCTCGATCACCAGCAGCAGCGCGGCCAGCTGGTTGGCCCGTTCCGGCCGCTGCCACAGCAGGTAGCCGCAGCACAGCAGGGTCAGCAGCGCGGTCAGCACGACCAGGGGGTACGAGATGCCGTCCACGCCCAGATTCAGCCGCAGGCCCAGCGTGGGCACCCAGGGCCAGTCGACCTCGTGCCACAGCCCGCTTCCCCGGCCGACCGGCTTCACCACGCCGCGGGAGAAGAACATCGGGGCCGCCAGCAGCACGGTCAGCGCCGCGGCGACGGTGGCCGTGATCGCACCGGCCCGCCCGCGCAGCAGCAGCGCGGCGATGGCCCCGAGCAGCGGCACCACCAACACGCCCACCAGGAGAAACTCAGAGGTCGTCATGCGAACACCACCGCCGTCACCGTCACCAGCACCGCGCCGACCAGGATTCCGGCCAGTGCCCGCGGCAGCGCGGCACGATGCCACGCGGCCAGTCCCGCGCCCGCGCCGGTGGTCGCCCGGCCGAGGCCGTTCACCGCGCCGTCCACGCCGGACACGTCCACCACGGTGATCACGCGCGACAGTGCCCGCACCGGCCGGACCACCAGCCGGTCCTGCACCGTGTCCAGCCCCAGGCCGCCGGCGAGGAACGGCCCGGCCTTGCCGAGCGCCGCGGCCGGGTCACCGGCGTCGGCGCGGCGCCAGCCCCACCAGGCGGCGGCCACGCCGAGCACGGCCAGCGCCAGCGGCAGCACCAGTTCGAGACCCAGGTGGGCCAGCTCGTAGTCGGCGACCAGCGCGCCGACGCCCAGGCCCGCCGCGGGCACGGCGAGCACCAGCAGCGGGGCCCGCATGGCCCAGCCGGGCTCGTGCCCGTGCACCGTGGCGTCGCGGGCCGGGCCGAAGAAGGTCAGCAGCCACAGGCGGGTGGAGTACCAGGCGGTGATCGCCACGCCGAGCAGCGCGGTCAGCCACAGCGCGGGCTGGGCGTGCAGCGCGCCGACGACGGCCTCCTTGCTGAAGAACCCGGCGAACGGCGGCAGCCCGACCAGCGCGCCGAGGCCGATCGTCATGGTCCAGAAGGTCACCGGCATGTCCTTGCGCAGGCCGCCCATCCGCGACATCAGGTTGCTGCCGACGGCGTGCATCACCGATCCGGCGCACAGGAACAGCAGCGCCTTGAACGCAGCGTGCGCCAGCAGGTGGAACATCGCCGCGTCGACGGCCTTCGCGGACAGCGCGGCCATCATGTAGCCGAGCTGCGAGACGGTCGACCAGGCCAGCACCCGCTTGATGTCGTCGGCCGCGGTCGCGGCGAGCGCGCCGAGCAGCAGGGTCACCCCGGCCATCGCCGCCATCACGGCCAGCGCCGTCGGGGAGGCCGCGAAAACCGGGAAGAGCCGGGCCACCACGTACACACCGGCGGCGACCATGGTGGCGGCGTGGATGAGTGCGGAGATCGGCGTCGGGCCGGCCATCGCGTCGGGCAACCAGGTGTGCAGCGGGAACTGCGCGCTCTTGCCGGCCACCCCGGCCAGCAGCAGCAGCGCCGCCGCGGTCACCGTCGCGCCGGACATCGACGGCACGGCCGCCAGCACCTCGGTGATGCGGAAGCTGCCCGCGGTGATGCCCAGCAGCACGATGCCGAGCAGGAAGCCGACGTCGCCGACCCGGGTGACCAGGAATGCCTTCACCGCCGCGGCGGGCGCCTCGGGCAGCGTGCGGTCGTGCGCGATGAGCAGGTACGAGCAGGCGCCCATCACCTCCCAGCCGATCAGCAGGGAGATCAGGTCGCCGGAGAACACCACGGTCAGCATCGCGCCGGTGAAGATCGAGATCTGGGCGGCGTACGGGCCGTAGCGCCCGTCCCCGGCCAGGTAGCCGACCGAGTAGACCTGCACGCACAGCGCGACCACCGCGACCGCCAGGGACATCAGCAGCGCGCGGGTGTCCACCAGCGCGGTCAGCGTCACGCCGAGGTCGCCGAAACTCGCCCAGGTCGCCGAGAACTCCCCGCGCGTGCCGTCGGCCAGCAGCAACACCGTCAGCACCAGGCTGACCGCCGCACCGGCGATGCCCAGGGCCGCGCCGAGCGGCCGGTTGCGCATCGGCAGCAGCAGGCCGACCAGCCCGCACACCAGCGGGGCCAGCACCAGTGTCGCGATCATGCTTGCTCCCCGTCGAGCGTGGGCGCACCGGCCGCCGCGCCGCTGCGCGCATCGGCGAGCGCGGGCGCGGCGAACGGCGGGCCGGTGCGCGGCTCGTCGTCGAGCGCCACCTGGTCGATGTTGATGTCCTGGCGCAGTCGGAACAGCCGCAGCACCAGGGCCAGGCCCACGCCCACCTCGGCCGCCGCGATCACGATCACGAACAGTGCGAAGACCTGGCCGGTCACCCGCTCGCGCATGGTGTCGCCGGTGACCAGGACCAGGTTCACCGCGTTGAGCATCAGCTCGACCGACATCAGCACCAGCACCGCGTTGCGCCGCCGCAGTACGCCGTACGCGCCCAGCCCGAACAGCAGCGCCGCGGTCACCAGCGGGATCACCGGACGGATCATCGGCTGCTCCCCTGTGCCACGGCGTCGGCGGACGCGTCCTGCGGGGCGGGCGCGGCCGGGCGCGACAGCACGATCGCGCCGACCAGCGCGGCCAGCAGCAGGATCGACAGCACCTCGAACGGCAGCACCCAGGCGCCGAAGACGGAGTCGCCGATCCGCTCGGCGGTGCCGACCGCCGGGGCGGGGACCTGGAACTGCCCGAACACGCCGACGAACAGCGCCGCCAGGCCCAGCCCGGAGGCCGCGCCGACCAGCGTCGCGGGCAGCGCCGGGCGGTCCAGGTCGGAGCTGCGCCCGATCGGCGCGCGGGTCAGCATCACCGCGAACAGCAGCAGCACCACCACCGCGCCGACGTAGATGAGCACCTGCACCCAGGCCGCGAACTCCGCGCCCAGCAGCAGGAACTCCACCGCGACGGCACCGAGCGCGACGACGAGCCAAAGGCCTGCCCGTACCAGCTGCTTGGTGGTCACCACGGCGACGCCGCCCGCGACCGCGACCAGGCCGACCACCGACAGCAGCACGTCCTGCAACGTCACGAGGCGCTCGCGCGCTTGGCCACGGCGGTCTCCTCCTTCGACGGCTCACCGAGCGGATCGTGCGGGGGCGGTGGCGGCACCGTGGCCATCCACTCGCCCAGCCGGTCCTTGTCGTGCATCAGGTCGCGGATGTCGTACTCGGCGTACTCGAACTCCGGCGACCAGTAGAGGGCGTCGAACGGGCACACCTCGATGCAGATGCCGCAGTACATGCACAGCGAGAAGTCGATGTCGAACCGGTCGAGGACGTTGCGCTGCCGCGGGCGCGCCGCGCCCGGCACCACGACCTCCTCCTTGTGCGAGTCGATGTAGATGCACCAGTCCGGGCACTCGCGGGAGCACAGCATGCACACCGTGCAGTTCTCCTCGCGCAGGGCGATCACGCCCCGGGAGCGCGGCGGCAGCTCGGGTGCCACGTCCGGATACTGCTGCGTAGTCGACGGGGTCACCAGGGTCTTCAGCGTGACCGCCAGGCCCTTGCCCAGTCCCGCGCCGGGAATGCTCATGCCTTCTCCTCGCTACGCTCGTCGGCGGCATGAGTGTCGGTGCTCATGATTCGCTCGCGGAGCTCGCTCATGTGTCCCATCCTGCCGTGTGAGGGGTCACCGCGCGAGTAGCGGTCAGCCGAGCGCCACGCGCACGCCGGCGGTCAGCACCAGCTGGGCCAGCGCCAGGGGCACCAGCACCAGCCAGCACAGGCGCTGCAGCTGGTCCTCGCGCAGCCGGGGCCAGGAGACCCGTAGCCAGATCACGACGAACGCCACCGCGCCGGTCTTGAGCAGCATCCACAGCCAGCCCACCGACTCGGCCCACGGGCCGTGCCAGCCGCCGAGGAACAGCGCCGCGGTCAGCGCCGAGATCACCACGATGCCGACGTACTCGGCGAGCAGGAAGAAGGCGAAGCGCAGGCCGGTGTATTCGGTCAGGTAGCCGAACACCAGTTCGGAGTCGGCGATCGGCATGTCGAACGGGGGGCGGCGGATCTCGGCCAGCCCCGAAACGAAGAAGACGATCGTCGCGGGCAGCTGCCACAGCAGCCACCACGGCTGCCAGGCAGCCACGATGCCGGGCAGGCTGAGCGTGCCGGCGGCCATCGCCACGCTCGCCGCGGAGAGCACGAACGGGAGCTCGTACCCGAGCAGCTGCGCCGCCGCGCGCAGGCCGCCGAGCAGCGAGTACTTGTTCGCCGAGGCCCACGCCGCCATCAGCACCGCGATCACGCCCACGCCGACCACGGCCAGCACGAAGAACAGGCCCACGTCGAGCTGCTGCCCGACCAGGTCACCCGGCCCGAGCGGGATGACCAGCAGCACCAGCAGGTACGGCAGCAGCGCCACGGCGGGCGCGAGCCGGAACACGGGACCGTCCGCGGCGCGCGGGGTCACGTCCTCCTTCTGCGCGAACTTCACGCCGTCGGCGATCAGCTGCGCCCAGCCGTGGAACGCGCCCGCGTACATCGGGCCCAGCCGGGCCTGCATGTGCGCCATCACCTTGTGCTCGGTCTGGCCGACGATCAGCGGCAGGGTCAGGAACGCCACCGCCACCAGCGCGACCCTCAAGATCACATCCCAGGTCATGCGGTCGCTCCGCTCCGCTGCGCGCCGGCATGTTCGGAATGTCCCATGATTCGCTTGCTGCGCTCGCTCATGCGCCCGGCCCCCACTCCCCCGGCGCGGGCACGCCCGGCGGGCGGATGGCCTGGCGCTTGGAGCCGGTCTCCGACTCGCCCGGCTCCTTGGCCCCGGGCCACGGCTTGGCGACCCGGCTGGCCAGCACGAAGCTCTTGCGCAGCGGGTGGCCTTCGAACTCGGGCGGCAGCAGCAGCGGTTCGAGCGGGCCCGGGAAGCCGATGCCGAACATCTCGTAGGTCTCCCGCTCGTGCCACGCCGCGCCGGGATACACGTCCACCGCGGACTCCAGCGTTCCGTCGGCCGGCACCCGGGTGCGCAGCAGCACCCCGTGCCGCCGGTCCGTCGACCACAGGTGCGCGACCACGTCGTAGCCCGCGTCCAGCTCGTCCACGGCCGACAGCCAGTCGAAGAAGTCACAGTCCAGCTCGTCGCGCGCGGCGGTCAGCGCGGGCACCCAGGACGGTGCGGGCACGTCGACGACGGCCCGGGCGTACGCCCCGCCGCCGGACAGCCCCGCCTGTGCGCCGGGCACGAGCCCGCTCAGCCGCGCACCGATCTCCTCCGGCGTCATGCTCGGCATCCTATGCCCGTCAGGACCGTGCCATACATCCCGACCGCGTGAACGGCATCCAGGCGACCTTGGTGTTGCCCCGGCCGTAGAGGGCGTACGCGTCGTCGGGGTCAGACGCGTCCTGGCCCTTCGGCCACGGGATGCTTGCTTTGATCGCGGCGCTGCCCTGCACGATGAACCACGCGTCGCACTCGTCGCCGGTGCCGGAGATGACGACGGTGCGGCGCTTGTGCGTCCAGTCGAGCCTGCTGCGCCCCGAATCCAGCAGCACCATCGTGTCGAAGGCGGCGTTGAAGCCGTAGCGCGCCCAGAAGTACGGCACCACGCCGTCGGGGCAGAAGGTCTTCTCGTTCTCCAGGGACACGGTGTACCGCGTGGCGCTCAGCTCCGTGGTGACGATGAAAGCCTTCGGTTGGCAGCGCGGCGACGCCGGGGCCGCAGGCGCGCCGACCTCGGCAGGGCCTGCGCTCACCGAAGCGGAGGGGAGGACGCTGGGGCTGGGGCTGGAGCTGGGGCTGGGGCTGGGCGTGGGCGCGGGGACCGACCCCGACGGCGTGGGGCCGGAGGTCGGCGACAGCGGCGCGGGACTCGGCCGCAGGCTCGACAGCTGCAGGAACAGTGCCAGCGGGAGGAACAGCAGCAGCATGCACAGCGTGGTGTTCCGCACGGCCCGGCGGCGGCGCAGCGTACGCCGGGCGGCCTCGGCACCGGGCGGCCGCACGAACTGGCGGGCGGACCGTTCGGCCTCGGTGAGGGCGCTGCGGAGCGGGTCGAGGTCAGACATTCTCGAGCTCCCCACCGAGTGCCGCATCACCGAGCAGAACCGCGAGTCTCGCTCTGCCCCGGTGCAGCCAGGACTTGACGGTGCCCTCCGCCACGCCCATCAGCTCCGCCGTCTCGGCCACCGGCAGATCCTCGAGGTAGTGCAGGATCACCGCCTGCCGCTGGTTCGGTGGCAGTTCAGCCAGCGCGCGGACGATCGCCACCCGGTCGGGGTCGGGTCCGGCCACGGCGTCGTTCGCCCAGCCGCGGGCCGCCAGCTCCAGGCCGCGCCGCAGCCTGCGCCACCGGCTGGTCGCGAGATTCCAGGCGACCCTGCGCACCCAGGCCGCGGGCTCCTCATACGTGGACACCACCGCCCAGCGGCGCAGAGCCTGGATCATTGCCTCCTGCACCACGTCCTGGGCTTCGCCGAGGTCGCCGGTGTGCATGAACAGCGCACCGGTCAGGTTGGGGAAGGCGGCCGCGTAGAACTCCGCGAAGTCGCGGTTCTCCGGCACGCTGTTCTCCTAGGTCCAGGGGCGGGGGATCGTGGGGCCACGAGGAGCGCGACGATCGAGAAGCATACGAGATCGCTCAGACGCCCGGGATCGCGCCGTTGCGGAACAGGTCCACGAAGAGCTGGTGGTCGCCGCGGGCCTGGGCGCCGTACGCGTGGGCGAACTCGACCAGGCCGCCGACGAAGCCGGCCTCGTCGCGGTCGAGTTCGGCCACGATCGCCTCCTCGGTGGAGAAGTCCACCAGGTCATGGCTGGACTCGTCGTCGGCGACCGAGTGCATGCGCGCCACCGCCCGGCCCAGCTCCCGCACCACGCTGACCAGCTCGTCGGGTTCGTTGACGTCCGACCAGTCCAGGTCGGCCGCGTACGGTGACACCTCCGCGACCAGCTGTCCGACCCCGTCCAGCTCGGTGTAGCCCAGCCAGGCGTCGGCCGCGGCCTGCAGCGCCCGCTGCGACTCGGCGGTGCGGTGGCCCTGGTGCAGGAAGTAGCCGCGCACCCGCGCGTCCTCGATGTGCCGGGCCACCGCCGGGGTCTGCGCCTGCTTCATGTAGACGACCACGTCGTTCTCCAGCGCCTGGGTGTGCCCCTCCAGCAGCAGGCTGTACGAGGGCAGCCCGGCCGAACCGATGCCCACGCCCTTGCGCAGCACCACGTCCTTGATGGTGCGCTCGACACCGGAGTGGCCGCTGTGCGCGTGGTGCGGGTTCAGCGTGCCGAGGTAACCCCGGAAGGCCTCCTCGACGGCGTTACGGGTCGGCGCGTCGATCTGGTACACGCCGTCGCGGTCGGCGAAGCGGCGCTCGTACCGGTCGATCACGGTCATCCCCTGCAGCAGGTCCACCCGGGTGTTCAGGCGGGCCTGCTGGAGCACCCGGTGCAGCGGGCCGGTGGTGGTGGACAGGGTCAGCGAGCCGATGGCGTCGTCGCCGCCGAGCGCGATGGCGCGCAGCTCGGCCAGGTACGACCCGGCGAAGTCCTTGATCAGGTAGCCGATGGTCTCGTCGGACAGCGCCTTGGCGTAGCCGAGCAGGGCGATGCTGGCGCACAGCCGCCGCAGGTCCCACAGGAACGGGCCGACGTACGCCTCGTCGAAGTCGTTGACGTTGAAGACCAGCACGCCTTCGGCGTTCATGTACGTGCCGAAGTTCTCGGCGTGCAGGTCACCGTGGATCCAGACCCGGCTGGTCTGCGCGGTCAGGAACGTGTCGTCGGCGTACTCGCCGTTCATGTCGGCGTAGAACAGGGACGCGCTGCCGCGGTAGAACGCGAACGCGCTGGACGCCATCTTCCGGAACTTGCGCCGGAACGCCGCGGGCTCCGCCGTCATCAGCGGCCCGAACTCGGTGACCAGCACGTCCAGGATCTGCTCGGATCGCGTCATGGGTGGACGCTAACGCGTGATCGCAACCAGGCGCTGCGGAAACAGGACAGGTCAGGCCGGTGGTGACACGATCGGGGCGGTCAGCGCAGCCGGGTCGGGACGGTGCACGCCGCCGAAGCCCGACTGCTCCGCGGCGATCTTCTCCTGCAGCCGCAGGATGCCGTGCAGCAGCGCCTCAGGCCGCGGCGGGCAGCCCGGCACGTACACGTCCACCGGGATGATCTGGTCCACGCCCTTGGTCACCGAGTACGAGTCCCAGTACGGCCCGCCGCAGTTGCTGCACGCGCCGAAGGAGATGACGTACTTGGGCTCGGGCATCTGGTCGTACAGCCGCTTGATGGCCGGGGCCATCTTGTCGGTGACCGTGCCCGACACGACCATCAGGTCCGCCTGGCGGGGGCCGTGTGCGAACGGGATCACGCCGAGGCGCATGAAGTCGTGCCGACCCATGCTGCTGGCGATGAACTCGATCGCACAGCAGGCCAACCCGAAGTTGAACACCCACAGCGAGTAGCGCCGACCCCAGTTCAGCACGAACTTGATCGGATCTCCGAGCACCGAGGGCAGGGCCATACGGCTCAGCCTAGACCGAGGATGTCGGCGGGACGTAGCCCAACCACGCCTCGACCTCTTCCTGGGTCAGGATGCGGTCGACGCGCACCTGCGCGGTGATCGGGAAGCGCCGTCCCGGCCGCCAGTGCCGGCTGTAGCGGGCGTCGTCGAGCACCAGGATGCGCGAGCCGCTGACCACGGCGATGTCGGCCGGCCCGGCCTCGTTGCGCATGGTCGCGCCGGTCGCGTCGGTGAGGTGGAAGCTGTCGTCCACATGCTCCAGCACCGTGCCGTCCGGCCCGTGCTGGAACGCGCTGATCCAGCGCGCGTCGGGCCGCTTGCCCTGCACCAGGCCCGCCCCGATGAGCGCGTCGGCGAGCAGCGTCTGCAGCTGGAAGTTGTCGGCCACGCCGCTGACGAACACCATCGCCCCGCGCCGGGTCGGCCGGTGCAGCACCAGCAGGTGCTCGTCGATGATGCGCAGCGCCAGGATGAGCCGCATGAACGCGGGCGCGGCCGAGTGCAGCGGGTCGACCTGCGCGGTCCAGGGGGCACGGTCGCCGAGCTGGGCCCGTGCTTCGGCGTGGTGCAGGCAGGCCACCGCGGCCAGCGCCCAGTGCGGCGCGTCGCGCCACGCCGCCACCAGCGGCATCGCCCGGTCCGGGCCGAGCTGGGCGGCCAGCAGTCCGGTCGCCACGGTGATGTCCAGCTGGGTGCGCTCGGGCAGCGGCCGACCGCCGCCGTACGCCATCCAGGCGTCGATGAACGAGTGCGTGCCGGTCAGCGCACTGCCGAGGCGCTCCAGCACGATGCGGGTGAGTGGACCGGGCGAGCCGCCCAGCTCGACCAGCGCACCCGCGGCGGTGGCCGCGGTGGCCGCGACGAACGGGATCGGCGCCGCCCCGATGGCCGGGGCCAGGTGGGTGACCGCCGGGGTCAGCTCGTGCGCCGGCGCGAGCCGGGCCGCCTGCACCAGCGGCGCCACCGCGGCCAGCGCGGAGTTCACATCCTGGCCGAGGATGAGCTGGTGGAACCGCTGAACCTGCTGCACGAACATGTGGCGTGCACCCTCCCCTGAGGTCCTGTACGCAAGACGTGGAGCTACCTGGCCGGAGCCGCCTCGGGCAGCGGTTCGCGGATCTCGGTGACGGCCGGGTCGCCGCCGAGGTCGTACCCCCGCAGCAGCACCAGCGCGATGCCCACGATAAGACCCGGCACCACGGTGAACCCGAGCAGTACTCCCGTCTTCGCCAGATCGCTCTGCGCGACCGTCTCACCTGCGGTGGTGGAGATGTAGCCGAACAGCTGGAGCACGACGCCGAAGATGAACGGCCCCAGCGCCAGCCCCAGGGTCTCCCCCGCGGTCCACACGCCGGTGAACACGCCGGCCTGCCGCTTGCCGGTGCGGGCGGTGTCGTACGCGATGCAGTCGGGCAGCATGGACAGGCCGAACAGCTGCTGGCCGGCGTAGCCGAAGCCCATCACCGCGATGATCGAGTAGATCGCCCAGTGCGGCAGCAGCGGCGCCGCGGCCAGCGCGAGCGTCGCCGCGGTGAGCGTGATCGAGGCGACCACGTAGCCCTTGAGCTTGCCGAGGCGCTCGCCGACGCGGCGCCACACCGGCATCACGAACAGCGCGGGGCTGACCACGACCACGAACAGGGCGGTGGTGGTGCCCGCGTCGCCGAGCACGTGCTTGGCGAAGTACTCGACGCCGCCGAGCATGCAGGCCACCCCGGTCGACTGCGCCACGAAGCAGGCCACCAGCACCCGGAACGGCCGGTTCGCGGCGACCACCTTGAGCTGGGCGCGCAGCGACGGCTCGCTGGCGGTGACGGCGCCGGTCGGGGCGGAGCGGGTGCTCACGAACACGATCAGCGTGCCGGCCACCATGATCGTCGCGACGAACAGCGCCATCCAGCGGTAGCCGGGCAGCCCGCCGCCCATCGCGTCGCGGATGATCGGCGCCATCGCGCCGGAGACCAGGATCGAGGTGGCCAGCAGCGCCACCCGCCAGGTCATCAGCCGGGTGCGCTCGGAGTAGGAGCTGGTCATCTCGGCGGGCATGGCCACGTAGGGCACCTGGAAGAACGCGAACGCGGTGGCCGTGAGCAGGAACATCACCGCGACGTACAGGCCCGCCTGGCCGCCGTCGCCGAACGGGGCCGCGAACAGCAGCGCGAACAGCACGGCCATGGCCAGGCCGGCGAAGAGCAGATAGGGGCGGCGGGCGCCCCAGCGCGTCTGGGTGCGGTCCGAGATGCGGCCCACCACGGGGTTGAGCATGACGTCCCAGGCCTTGGGCAGCAGCACCAGCAGGCCAGCCAGACCGGCGGCGACACCCAGGGTGTCGGTCAGGTACGGCAGCAGCAACAAGCCCGGGACGGTGCCGAAAGCACCGGTCACCAGGGAGCCGAGCGAATATCCGACTCGCACACGAGTGGGAAGCGCTTCGTCCGGGGCCTCCATCACCTCCACACTGGATGTCATGAGCGCGGATGGTACGGGAGGCGAGTGAATGCTGGTACCTGCCGGTGTGGCAGCGGGCCATCCGGCCACCGCTGATGTAGGCCTTCGGGTACTGCGGATGGGCGGAACGGCGGCCGACGCGGGGGTCGCCGCGACACTGGCCGCCTGCGTCGCTGAGACGATCTTCACCGGGCTGGGCGGCGGCGGGTTCGCCACGTACTACGAAGCGTCGACCGGGCGGGTCACCTGCCTTGACTTCTTCGTTGCGATGCCCGGTCTGGACGGTGATCGTAAGGCTGAGCCCATGACGCCGATCGCGGTCCGATTCGGCGAGGTGCCGCTGCCCTACGAGATCGGCGGAGCGTCCGTCGCGGTCCCCGGCCTGCCTGCCGGATGTGGCGAGATTCACTCACGTTGGGGGGCCCTGCCGTGGTCCGACGTCGTCGCGCCCGCTGCCGAACTGGCCCGCACCGGCGTCGCCATGCCCTTCGCGCACGCGGTGACCCTGCCCTCGCTGATCGAGGCCATGCTGCCCGGCCAGGGCGGCCCGGCGTACGCCCCCGGCGGCAACCTGCTGCAGGGCGGGGACCGGCTGTTCCACGCCGGGCTGGCCGAAGCGCTGGACATCCTCGCCGCGGACGGCCCCGGCACCTGCTACACCGGCAAGCTCGGCGCCGCCGTGGTGGACTCGGTGCGCACCGACGGCGGGGCGCTCGGGCCGCTCGACCTGTCCGCGTACCAGGTGCTCGAACGGGCCGTGACCACCGCCGAGCTGGCCGGACGTACCGTGCTCGGGCGCGCGGACCTCAACCGCACCGTGCAGACCCTGCGCGGACTGCCGCCGGACCTGGCCGCCCTGCCCCGCCCCGAACGTGCCGTGGTGCTGGCCGGCGCGCTCGACGTACGCGGCCCCGATGACCGGCTCGGCGACACCACCAACGTCACCGCCGTCGACGCCGCCGGCAACGCCTGCGTCATCACCACCACGCTCGGCCTCGGCTCCGGGGTATGGCTGCCCGGGCTGGGCGTGCACCTCAACTCGATGCTCGGCGAGGGCGAGCTCTACTCCGGCGAGCTGGCCGCCGGCGAGCGGCTCGCCTCGATGATGTGCCCGCTCGTGGTGCTCGACCCCGGCGGCGCGCTGCGCCTGGCGATCGGCTCCGCCGGGGCGTCCCGGATCCGCTCCGCGCTGCTGCGCACCCTGGTCGGCGTGCTCGTGGACGGCCTGGACACCCCCGACGCCGTACGCGCCCCCCGCCTGCACCCCGTCGACGACGTCGTCCACGTCGAACCCCACTTCCCGGTCCCGGAAGAGATGGCCCTGGCCGAAGCCGGCTACACCGTCAACCGCTGGCCGCACCGCAGCCACTACTTCGGCGGCGTCTCGGCCATCGGCACCACCGGCGCCTCCGGCGACCCCCGCCGCGGCGGCGCCGCCCGCCTCCTCTGACCCACCCTCCCGCGTTGATCATGAACTTATGGCACGGCTCGACGGCGTGTCGTGCCCACAACTTCATGATCACCCGAGTGCGGGGCACCCAGCGCCGTTGATCGCTCGACTTGCCAGGCAACCGCGGTCAAGCGTGGTCGAGATACGCACAGGTGCCAGGCAAGTCTGGTGATCTTGAGTGGGACGGCCGCCGGGAGGCGCTCGCAGACCGCCTGGTCGAGGTAAAGCGAGGGGGACGGGGGTCAGTTGATCGCGGACGCGGCCACCCGGTCGCCGCGGAAGGGGACGCCTTCGGCGGTCAGGCGACGGCGGGCCTCGTTCTCGTGACCGGGGGGCAGCCGACCACCCGCGCCGACGACCCGGTGCCAGGGCACCCCGCCGCCGTGCCGCGCCATGATCGTGCCGACGCGGCGGGCCGAGTTGCGGCCCGACTCGTCCGCGAGCGCGTCGGCGATCGCGCCGTAGGTCATCACCCGGCCGGGCGGGATCGCCTCGACCATCCGCAACACCGCTTCGGCGTACTCGTCGGGGGTCATAGCCGAAGGCTAATTGATCAGGAAGTTGTGCACACGACACGCCGCCGACCCGTGCCACAAGTTCATGATCAACGCGGGAGGGCGCGCCAGCAGGTGGGATCGGTGCGGGGCGGGGGGAGGTGGGGGCGGCAGAATGGGCGGATGCGTGGAGTAGTCACCCGGGCTCGGCGGGTGGTGGTGAAGGTGGGGTCGTCGTCGCTGACGACGGCTGCCGGGGGGTTGGATCCGGAGCGGCTGGCGGCCTTGGTGGGGGCGCTGTGCAGCGTGGACGGGGAGCGGCGGCGGGAGGTCGTGCTGGTGTCGTCCGGCGCGATCGCGGCGGGGCTGGCTCCGCTGGGGCTGTCGCGGCGACCGCGGGATCTGGCCACGCAGCAGGCGGCGGCCAGCGTGGGCCAGGGGCGGCTGATGCACGCGTACACCGAGGAGTTCGGCCGGCACGGGCGGACCGTCGGGCAGGTGCTGCTGACCGTGGACGACGTGACCCGGCGCGCGCACTACCGCAACGCCCACCGCACGCTGCGCAAACTGCTCGACATGCAGGCCGTGCCGATCATCAACGAGAACGACACGGTCGCCACCGAGGAGATCCGCTTCGGCGACAACGACCGGCTCGCCGCGCTGGTCGCCGCCCTGGTGCAGGCCGACCTGCTGGTGCTGCTGTCGGACGTGGACGCGCTCTACACCGGCCACCCGTCGCAGCCGGGCTCCCGCCGGGTCGACGAGGTCACCGACTTCGCGCAGCTCGCCGAGGTGTCGGTGGGCGGCGTGGGCAGCGCCGGGGTGGGCACCGGCGGCATGGTCACCAAGGTCGAGGCGGCCCGCATCGCGACCGACGCGGGCATCCCGGTGGTGCTGACCGCCGCGCCGCTGGCCGCCGCGGCCCTGTCCGGCGAGGCGGTGGGCACGCTCTTCCACGCCGCGGGGGTACGCGCGACCGCCCGGCTGCACTGGCTCGCCCACGCCACCACCGCGCGCGGCCGCCTGCACCTGGACCCGGGCGCGGTCACCGCGGTCGTCGACCGGCGCGCTTCACTCCTCCCGGCCGGCATCACCCGCGTCGACGGCGCGTTCACCGCCGGCGACCCGGTGGACCTGATCGACGTCACCGGCCACGCCGTGGCCCGCGGCCTGGTCAATTACGACGCCCTGGAACTGCCGGGCCTGCTCGGCCGCTCCACCGTCGAACTCGCCGCCACCCTCGGCCCCGCCTACGAACGCGAAGTCATCCACCGCGACGACCTGGTCCTCCTGTAAGGAAGGGCACCTTCTTAACGCTATGCGTAGAGGAAGGGCACCTTGTTAACGCAGCTCGCAGGCTGAGCTGCACCACTGCGCCGACGAATCCGAGCACCTACGGAAGGCTGGAAACGACATGAGCGTCATCGAGCAGGCGACGCGGGCCCGCGAGGCGGCACAGGTGCTGGCCACGGCCTCGCGCAGGGCCAAGGACGCCGGGCTGGCAGCGATGGCCGACGCGCTCGCCGCGCGTACCCCCGAGATCCTGGAAGCCAACGGCCTGGACGTAGCCGCGGCGCGCGAGCAGGGCACGCCCGAGTCGACCGTGGACCGGCTCGCGCTGACCGAGTCGCGGCTGGCCGGGATGGCCGACGGTCTGCGCCAGATCGCGGGCCTGCCGGACCCGGTCGGCGAGGTGGTCCGCGGCGGCACCCTCCCGAACGGCCTGCAGGTGCGCCAGCTGCGGGTGCCGTTCGGCGTGGTCGGCATCATCTACGAGGCCCGCCCGAACGTCACCGCCGACGCGGCCGGGCTGACCCTGAAGTCGGGCAACACGGTGCTGCTGCGCGGTTCCGGCTCGGCGGCCCGCTCCAACGCGGCGATCGTCGCCGTGCTGCGCGACGCGCTCGTCGAGGCCGGGCTGCCCGCCGACGCGGTGCAGCTGGTCGACTCGACCACCCGGGACAGCGTCAAGGAGCTGATGCGGGCGCGCGGGCTGGTGGACGTGCTGATCCCGCGTGGTGGTGCGTCGCTGATCCGTACCGTGGTCGAGGAGTCCTCGGTCCCGGTGATCGAGACCGGCGTCGGCAACTGCCACATCTACGTCGACGAGTCCGCCGACCTGGACATGGCGCTGACCATCCTGCTCAACGCGAAGGTGCAGCGGCCGTCGGTGTGCAATGCGGCCGAGTCGCTGCTGGTGCACGCGGCGGTCGCGGACGCGTTCCTGCCCGCAGCCCTGGCCGCGCTGCGCGAGCACGGCGTGACGGTGCACGGCTCGCCGGAGGTCGCCGCGTACTCCGGTGACGTCGTGCCCGCCACCGAGGAGGACTGGGGCACCGAATATCTGGCGTTGGAGCTGTCCGCGCGGGTGGTGCCGTCGCTGGACGAGGCGGTCGCGCACATCCGGCGGCACGGCTCCGGCCACTCCGAGGCGATCATCACGTCGTCACTGCCGGCCGCGAACCGGTTCGCGGCGCAGGTCGACGCCGCAGCGGTGCTGGTGAACGCGTCGACCCGCTTCGTCGACGGCGGCGAGCTGGGCTTCGGCGCCGAGATCGGCATCTCCACCCAGAAGCTGCACGCCCGCGGCCCGATGGGCCTTCCGGAACTGACCAGCACCAAGTACGTCATCACCGGCGAAGGCCAGATCCGCGCCTGACCTCCTGCATCCCGACCGGCACGGCCCGGCGGCGACGCAGGTGGGAGGCCGGGGCGCGGGCGGGTCAGAGGAGGGTGCTGCGGCCGGGTGGGGTGATTTCGTAGAGGGCGCGGATGACGTTGAGGGTGAGGTGTACGTCGAACACCTCACCGTCCTCGGACTCCCACCCGCCGTCGGTGCGCTGCGTCTCCGCCAGGCGGCGCTTGGCCGCGATCATGGTCCAGTCGTCGGCGGACACGCCGACCCGGCGCAGGGCGGCGGCCATGGCCGCGGCATCGGCGGGGGCCATCGCCGGCAGGCGCTCGCCCAGCACCGCCTGCATCCGGGCGGCCTCGTAGAACATGTCCTGCCGGTACATCACCGCCGCACCGAGCCAGCCGGTGACGAGGTAGGACGGCCAGGTGCCGTCCGAGTTGAGGCTGCTCTTGATGAACTCCGCACCGCGCAGGGCCGCATCGGCGTACGGAATCGGCGTCGGGTCGCCGTACGGCAGCGACGAGCGCACGTCGAGCCCCATCACGGTGAGCCAGAAGGTGGCGTTCGCGGTCAGGTAGAGCGTCGCCTCGGGGTCGCCGGGCTGCGCCCACTCGGGCGCGTCGGCGGCCAGCTCCTTGGCCTCCTGCCAGCTCCCGTCGGCGGCCTGGCGGCCGGCCAGCCAGTCGAAGGCCCGCTTGACGCCGGGCCGCCCGAGCGCGCCGAGGTCGTCGAGCTGGGCGAGCCGGAAGCAGGTGACGTCGACCGAAGGGATCTTGCCCCGCTGGGTGGCGAACCAGCCGCCGCCGTCTGCCTGTCCGGCCTCGGCCGCGGCGAGGATCTCCTCGGCCGGCGAAGCGCCGGTACGCAGGTACGACAGGCGCGCCCGGTCGACCGGGTCGCCCTTCTTCACCACGAAACCGATAGCCGCGTCGAGATCCACCACGGTCATCGAGGGTACGTGCCCGGTCACCGTCCGGCCTCATCAGGTTGGTCAAGGTCAACAGCACGCGCGGGTGAAATAACGGCCGAACAACGCGAGAAGGCACCAGTTCGGGCCTGGTGACGTGGCTTAGTCGGCAGCGGCGCGGGCAGGTGTCAGATATGGACAGTGTTCGAAGTCACAGCGCCCCGGCCGGAGACGTTGCCGACAGGCCCGCCGGACACGAAGACGCCGGCCGTGACGGGCACGGCCGGCGTCTGTCGCGCACGGACTCAGTAGCTGGGCAGGGACGGGTCGACGGTCTTGACCCAGGCGAGCACGCCGCCCTGGACGTGCACCGCGTCCTTGAAGCCGGCCGCCTTCAGCGCGGCGAGCGCCTCCGCGGACCGTACGCCCGACTTGCAGTGCAGCACGATCTGCTTGTCCTGCGGCAGCTTGGCCAGCGCCTCGCCGGACAGGATGTCGCCCTTGGGGATCAGCACGCTGCCCGGGATGCGCACGATCTCGAACTCGGCCGGCTCGCGCACGTCGACGAGCAGGAAGTCCTTGTCGGCGTCCTGCATCTCCTTGAGCTCGCGGGCGGTGATGGTCGCGTCGACCACCGCCTCCTGCGCCTCGACGGAGACCGCGCCGCAGAAGTCCTCGTAGTCCTCGAGCAACTCGGTCACGGTGGGGTTCTCGCCGCACAGCGCGCAGGACGGGTCCTTGCGGACCCGGATCTTGCGGTACGACATCTCCAGCGCGTCGTACACCATCAGCGACCCGACCAACGGCTCGCCGATGCCGGCCAGCAGCTTGATCGCCTCGGTCACCTGGATCGAGCCGATGCTGGCGCACAGCACGCCCAGCACGCCGCCCTCGGCGCACGACGGGACCATGCCGGGCGGCGGCGGCTCCGGGTAGAGGCAGCGGTAGCAGGGGCCGTGCTCGGCCCAGAACACGCTGGCCTGGCCGTCGAACCGGTAGATCGAGCCCCAGACGTACGGCTTGCCGAGCAGCACCGCGGCGTCGTTGACCAGGTAACGCGTGGCGAAGTTGTCGGTGCCGTCGACGATCAGGTCGTACTGCCCGAAGATCTCGAAGACGTTCTCACGGTCGATCGCGGTGTTGTGGATGACCACGTTCACGTACGGGTTGATCTCCCGGACGCTGTTGGCGGCCGACTCGGCCTTGGGCCGGCCGATGTCCGACTGGCCGTGAATGATCTGGCGCTGCAGGTTCGACTCGTCGACGGTGTCGAACTCGACGATGCCCAGCGTGCCGACGCCGGCCGCGGCCAGGTACATCAGCGCGGGCGAACCGAGCCCTCCGGCGCCGACGCACAGCACCTTGGCGTTCTTGAGCCGCTTCTGCCCCTCGACACCGACGTCGGGGATGATCAGGTGGCGGCTGTAGCGGCGGATCTCGTCCACCGAGAGCGACTCGGCAGGCTCCACAAGCGGCGGCAACGACATAGGCACATTCTCGCTCGCCGCGATAGGGAATGCCATGATCTCCAACCCGCTGGGATGCGAGTTGCATCACGCGCTGATCAGCCTTCATTTGATCATGAACTTATTCCCGCGACACGCCGCCGAACCGTGCCATAAGTACATGATCAAGTATCCGGCGCGCCGTGGCCCGAGCCGCCGCGCGGCCGTGTGGGCGGCTGCGGGCGGCCCGTCAGGGGATGGGGGGACCGCGGTAGAGGGCGGGGTCCGCCGGCGCGGCGGGGTGGGGCCAGAAATTGGGGGTGCAGTCCTTGAGGCCGGTGGACTGCTGCTGCATCACGGGGGCAGGCTTGCCGGGGGCCGGGCAGGCCTCGTGGCCGTAGCCGAGCTGGTGGCCGAGTTCGTGATTGAGCGCGAAGGCCTGGTAGTCGGGCAGCGGCGCGCCGTAGCCGGGAACGGCCTGCGACCAGCGGTCGAGGTTGAGGATGAGCTGGCCGGGCAGGCGGCAGGAGGTGAAGCCCTCGGTGTGCAGCCCGCCCGCGGCGCACATCTTCTGGGTGGTGCCGGCCGTGGCCAGGTAGACCGTGAACTCGTTGGTGGCCTTCTCGGCCACGCGCTGGAAGCGGTGCTTGCCGCCGCCCGTCCAGCCGCGCGGGTCGGCGATGATCCGCTCGACCTCGGCCGCGAACGCCTTGACGTCGGCTTCCGCACCCTTCTCCGCCGCGACGCGGAACTTGCGCACCGTGCCCGCCCCGCCCAGCACCTTGCCGGTGCCGGTGGCGTAGGCGAACGTTCCACTGCCGGCCGGCGCGGGCGCGCTCTCCTCGCGGGGCTGCCCGGACGCGCCTGGCTCCGCCGACGGGCCGCCCGACGCCGCATCGCCTGCCGCAGCTCCCGGCTCCGGCGAACCGGCCGCCGACGTACCGGGTCCGGGCAGGAGCAGGCCGTCGCGGCCGCGGGCGAGGTCGATGCCGACCAGCACCACGATCAGGCCCAGCGCGCCGATCACGAGGAACCGGTTCCGGCGGCGGCGGGCCTGGATCACCGCCCGGCGGCGGGCCCGGAAACCGGGTGCGTCGTCCGCCGAGCGACGCAGGGTCGCCTCCCGCTGCTCGAAGAGTTCCAGCTCGCCGCGCATCAGGCCACCGGAGGCCCGGTGTAGCGCTTGCCGTTCACGTACGGCCACGAATTGGCGGTGCAGCCCTTGAGGCCGTACGTCTGCTGCTGCATGACCGGCGCTGGCTTGCCCTTGCCCGGGCAACCCTCGTGGAAGCGGCCGAGCTCGTGGCCCACCTCGTGGTTGATCACGTACTGCCGGTAGGTGTGCAGGTCGATCTTGCCGGTGACGTAGTCGGGGACCGACAAACGCCAGCGGTTGAGGTTGATGACCACGCGCCCGGACAGGCGGCACGAGGTGTACGACACACCGTCGAGCCGGGTGTCCATGCCGCCCGCCCCGCACAGCTTGCGGGTCGTCTCACCGGTCGCCAGGTAGATCGTGAACTGGTACGACGACCCGGACGGCACCCGCTGCAACCGGTACTGCTTTCCCGCGATCCAGCTGCGCGGGTCGCCCAGCGTCTCGTCCACCATGCTGGTGAACAAGCCCAGCTCCTCGCCGGCCACGTTCTTCTCCACCGCGACCCGGAACCGCCGGATCGCGCCGGCGGTGCCCAGCACCTCGCCCTGGCTCTTCGCGTACGTCCAGGTCCCCGGGCCGGACGAGGGGAACTTGCCGTCCATCTGGTAGACGGTCTCCGGTTGCACGCTCGGCGACGGCTGCGCGGGCGACGGCGACGGCTCGGCCGTCGGCCCGGCGCTCTCGGTCATCGCGGGCGTCGACGCCACCTGCTTGGTGGGCACCGGATCGGCCCCGCCGCGCAGCAGGTCCACGCCCACCAGCAGGGCCGCGCCGAGCAGTAGGAACACGGCCGTCGCGCGGCGGCGGCGCTGCCGGGCACGGGCCCGGACGAGCCTGCCGGACTCCACTCGCGAAGACCGGGCGGGAGCTTCCCGTTCGGTCCTCGGGGGCGGTGCGAGGGCGGTGCGCATCGACACAGCCTGCCACATCCCTACGGCAACAGTGCCGCTAGCCGCCTGTTCACCGCGCTGAGCGTGGCTCGGACGACCGCCCGGCGGGGGTCTCCGGAGACCAGGGCGGAGCCTGCCAACTGCTCCACCCAACCGCCGCAGACCAGCAGCACCACCACGACGGCCACCTCGCAGCTGCCCATCGGGACGATGGTCGCCTGCTCCACGAAACACCGGCCGGACTCACCGGTCGTGGTGCCCTCGCGCAGCAGGTCGTCGATGGCCACCGCGGTCGCGGCGGCGCACAGGCGCAGCACGTACGCGTCGACGGCCGGCCCGCTGGCCACCCCGACGGCCTGCCGGTCGCCGGTGTTGAGGCGCACCTCGACCGTCGCGTCCAGGCCGAAGGTGCTGGTCTGCACGTGCTCGATGATCGCGCGCGGGCCCTGGTCGCGTTCGGTGGGCAGCGGCGGCGGCGAGGCCGTGGCGGGCAGCTCGGGCTCGCTGTTCACCGAGCGCAGCGCGGCCACCCGGTCGCGCAGCTCGCCGGGCGCCCGGCGCGGCACGCTCACCGGATGGCGGCGGCGCGGCTCGCGTGGCGACTGGTCGGACAGCGGATCCGGGTGCAGCCCGGTCAGCCCCGGCGGCGGTGCCGCCCCCGCGCCCGAGCGGGGCGCGGGCAGCGTGGCCGTCGGCGGGGTGGAGTCCGAGGGCGGCGCGGGCTTCGGCACCAGCGGGCCGGCCGGTGCGGCGTCGATGCCCATCTGGTCCTGCAGCATGCGGGCGACCATGCGGCTGATCGCCGCGGGGTCGGCCCCCTCGGCGAGGTCGAGCCGCAGGTGGTGGGCGCCGGTGGCGGTGGTGCGCAGGGCCGCGTCGCGCACCCCGGCGACGCCGCGCACGGCGCGCAGCACCGCGTCGACGTCGAACCCGTCGGGCCGCTCGTCGGTCCCCACGTCGTCACTGCGGCGCAGGTGGGAGGCGATACGGTCGAGCTGAGGCGTCGCCGCGACGACCGGCTCCGCCTCGACGACCGGGTGGATGGCGGGCGGCACGTCGGGCACCGCGGGCACACGCTGCGGCAGGTGCTCGGCGCCGGCCGGATCTGCCTCGGCCTCCCCCGGCTCGGCCCGCCGGGCGTCGGACGCTCCCGGCTGCTGCACCGGGCCGCCCGCGGGTTGTGTGGCCTGCGACAGGTGCGGCTGCGCCGAGCCGCCCGCGGGCTGCGGGATGTGCGGCTGGGGCGAGGGCGGCAGGTAGGGCCGGGGCTGGGAGACGAACGAGGGCTGGCCGGGAAAGCCGACCGCCGGCCCGCCATCGCCCTGGCTGCCGGAACGGCCGGTCCCGTGGCCCTGGTCGCCCGCCGCGTGCACGGCCTCAGGCATACCGGTGGTGTCGTCGCGCCGGGGCGCGGCCCGCCGCGCCGCGGCGTCGTCGTGTCGGGCGGACCCGGGTTCGGCCGCCGCGAGTGAGTTGGCGACACCGTCCGGAACACTGCCGAGCTGCGCGGCGCGGGCCATGCCGCGCTGTGCGGCGGCGTAGCCCTCGCGGGCCGCGTCCAGCCGGGCCGCGGCCGCTGCGGCCGGATCCGGCAGCAGCGGGAACTCGCCCGTCCGGCTCCGTTCGGCACCGTCTCCCGAGCGTGCGGCATCCTGCCCCGGTCCACGCCGATCGGTGTCGGGACCGTGTTCGGCGTCGTCGGAGCGGCCCGCTTCCTGGGACGGCACACCTGGCCGACCGTTGCCGGGACGCGCGGGCAGCGGCGGCTCGGCGAAGGCCATCCCGAAACGCGCGCCCAGCGACAAGCGATCCGGCTCCACCTCGTCGTGTTCCTCGTCCGGCGTGTCGTCGAGGCCGGGTGAGCGGTGCTCCGCGGCGGGCGGCACGGCCCGGGTGGCGGCCTCGGCCATCGCGGCCAGTGGCGCGTCCGCGGGTGGTGCGGAGGGCACCGGGCCGGAAAGTTCCGCGGGCAGCGAGGGCCGCAGGCCCGGCGGCGGCACCGGATAGCCCCCGGTGGGCATGGTCAGCGCGGGATTGGCCCCGGCGGGCAGCGGCGGCATGACCGGGATCGGGATCACCTCCGGTGGCGCGACCGCGGCCAAGGGGCCGGGGTGGTACGGCGTGAACACGGGAATGCGTCCGGTGTCGTCGGGGCCGAGCACCGGCGAGCCGTTGACGGGGGTGGGCTCGTCGAACGCGGCGTGGCGGGCGAACTCGGCCGAGGTCTGCGCGAACTCGTCGGCATAGGGGTCCTCGCCGGGGGAGGAGAGTTCCGGCAGGGGACGTTCGTACGGGCGGTGGTGGCCGTTGCGCGCGGACGGGGCGGTGTCCGGCGCGCGTACCAGCGTGGCGGTCACCGGATCGGCGCCGGTGAGCGCGTCTATCCCCCGACGATCGGCTACCGTGGCGTGCCACGGGGTCAACGGCTCGAATCCGGGCTCCAACGCCGCGCCCGCACTCGACCATGCATCCGTACGGTCGGAATCCGCCCAGCTCGCGGGTTTATGCCCGTTAGCCGTCGGGTGTCCGACTCCGCCGGCTGACCCGTTTGCGGGTTCGTCAGTTCCCGCTGTGTTTCCGGTCTGCCCTGTTACGTCCACCGTGCGCTCCTCCGTCGCCCACGCTGAGGCTACCGTGAACGGCGAATGACGATAAGTTGCAACGACGGGCCAGTTTGCAAGATCCGTCAAAGGATCCGTCTGCAGGGTGAGGAGATTCGATGACCGCGGCCACCAGTGGCGCCAACCCGACCGGCTCGACAGCCACGGGCCGGCCGACCCGGCTGCCCCGGTCGGCACGACGCAAGCAGCTGCTCGCCGCTGCTCAGGACGTCTTCGTCGCCCAGGGCTATCACTCCGCAGCGATGGACGACATCGCCGAACGGGCGGGCGTGTCGAAGCCGGTGCTCTACCAGCACTTCCCCGGCAAGCTCGAGCTCTACCTGGCCCTGCTCGACACGCACTGCGACGCGTTCGCCGAGCGCATCCGCTCCGCCATGGCGGCGACCACGGACAACAAGGAACGCGTCCGCGGCGCGATGCAGGCCTATTTCGACTTCGTCTCGCACGAGAGCGAGGCCTACCGGCTGGTGTTCGAGTCCGACCTGCGCAACGACCCGGCGGTCGCGGAGCGGGTGGACCGGATGGAGCGCCTGTCCGTCGAGGCCATAACCGAGACCATCATGTCCGACACGGGCGTCAGTCGCGCCCGCGCCGAGGTGCTGGCTGCCGGGCTGTGCGGCGCGGCGCAGGTGTCGGCGCGCTGGTGGCTCGCCGGCGGCCGGGTCATCGCCCAGGACGAGGCCGAACAGCTCATCACCACCCTGTCCTGGCGCGGCATCAGCAGCTTCCCCCTCAGCGGCACCGACCACTGACCCGGCCCCGACTTCGGGCGATCTTGCACGGGTGCATCCCCGACACGCGCATGTCAGGCGGGGGCGGGGCCGTTCGCGCAAGATCGTCACGGGTGGTCGGGCGGCACGCCATCGTCCAGCTGGGACACCGGGGTAATCTCGGGGGCGAGCCGAGGAGGTTGTGTGGAGGTCAAGATCGGTGTGCAGTTCGCCCCCCGCGAGTTGGTGGTGGACAGCGCGCAGACGCCCGCTGAGGTCGAGCAGATGGTCACCGACGCGCTCGCGTCGAAGGCCCAGCTGCTGACGCTGGTCGACGAGAAGGGTCGCCGGGTCATCGTCCCGCTGGACAAGCTGGCATACGTGGAGATCGCCGAGGCTTCGTCGCGGAGTGTCGGCTTCACGGCCCGCTGAGGTCGAGCAGTACATAACTGCAGGTGAACGGCACGGTGCGGGTCGCGCCGTGCCGTTCACCGTTGCTGCCGTCAGAGGCGCCGACGCCGCATCCGTCCGGCGCGCCGGGTGCCGTGGCCGACCGCGGCGCGCCGGACGGCGCAGGCCGCCGACGCGGTCGGGCGCCCGGGGTGTGTTCGGCCGGTAGTCTGCGGGCGTGTCAGCTGACGCCGGAGTGATCGATCTACTGGGCATGCTCGCGTACGGCGAGCTGCTGGCCTTCGACCGCATGGCGGCCGATGCCCGGCTCGCCCCGGACCTCGGCCGGCAGGCCCGGCTGGCCGAGATGGCGGCCTGGGAGATGGCCAACTACCGGCGGCTGGCCAACCGGCTCACCGCGCTGGGCGCGGACCCGGAAGAGGCGATGCTGCCGTTCGTCACCGCGCTGCGCACGTATCACGACAACACCGAGCCGGGTGACTGGCTGGAGGCGCTGACCAAGGCATACGTCGGCGAGGGCATCTCCGACGACTTCTTCCGCGAGGTGGCCGAGGTGCTGCCCGCGGCCGTGCTGGCCGAGGGCGACCGGGCCCTGGTGCTCGACGTGCTGCACGACGACGGGTACGCGGACTTCGCGGCCGGGGAGATCCGCGCGGCCATCACGGCCGACCCTAAGGTCGCCAACCGGCTGTCGATGTGGGCCCGCCGGCTCACCGGCGAGGCGCTGTCGCAGGCGCAGCTGGTCGCCCAGGAGCGCTCGCCGCTGACGGCGCTGGTGCTGGCCGGCGTGGGCGACGGCGAGTCCGTCGACGTGCTGTTCCGGCGGCTGACCACCGCGCACACGGCCCGGATGACAGCGGTCGGTCTCAATAACTGACCGTTTTGCGTGGGAAATCCCACTAAGAACCGGGAATTCGACACACACCTGGTGACCAGACGGCCACCGGGTCGTACGATGGCTGAGTTGACATGGGCCCGATGCCCATGTCGTCGCGTGTGCGGCGCCGCGATCCCCAACGATCGCGCCGCGCGATGGGATCCACATCCTTCATCGCCGCGCCCCGCGCTCGAGACTACATATACGCCCTTCGATGAACCGGGCGTACCGACATCCGCTGGGCAGCCCGCAGGGTCCGCCGTACGCGGATCACTGAGAGGGCACCCCAGAACCTGATGACCGAAAACATCGAAAGCACCACCGCAAGCACTCCCAAGATCACCCTCGCGCCCACCTTCGCCGAGCTCGGCGTGCGCCCGGAGACCGTGGCCGCACTCGCCGCGATGGGTATCGAGCGCGCTTTCGCCATCCAGGAGTACGCGCTGCCCATCGCGCTGCGCGGCGGCGACATGATCGGCCAGGCGCCCACCGGCACCGGCAAGACCTTCGGCTTCGGCATCCCGCTGATCGACCACGCGGTCGCCCCGGGTGAGGGCGAGTCCAGCGGCCAGCCGCAGGCACTCGTCGTCGTGCCGACCCGCGAGCTGGGCCTGCAGGTCGCCAAGGACCTCGCGGGCGCCGGCAAGTCCCGCGGCGTGCGGGTGCTCGCGCTGTACGGCGGCGTCGCGTACGAGCCGCAGGTCGAGGCGCTCAAGGCCGGTGTCGAGATCGTGGTCAGCACGCCCGGCCGCCTGCTCGACCTGTGCAAGCAGAAGCACCTCAAGCTCGACCAGGTCAAGGCGCTCGTGCTCGACGAAGCCGACCGCATGCTCGACCTGGGCTTCCTCGACGACGTCGAGAAGATCCTCAAGATGCTGCCGACCGACCGGCAGACCATGCTGTTCTCGGCGACCATGCCGGACCCGATCGTCACCCTGTCGCGCAAGTTCCTGCGCACGCCGGTGACGGTGCACGCCGGGCACACCACCGAGCCGGGCGTCAGCCCGCAGACCAAGCAGGTCGTCTACCGCACGCACCAGCTCAACAAGCTGGAGCTGCTGGCCCGCATCCTGCAGGCGCAGGGCCGCGGCCTCACCATGATCTTCACTCGGACCAAGCGCAACGCCGACCGGGTCAGCGAGGACCTCGACTTCCGCGGGTTCGCCGCGGCCGCGGTCCACGGCGACCTCAACCAGGGCGCCCGGGAGCGGGCCCTGCGCGCGTTCCGGGCCGGCAAGGTCGACGTGCTCGTCGCCACCGACGTGGCCGCCCGCGGCCTCGACGTCTCCGGCGTCACCCACGTCATCAACTACGACTGCCCGGACGACGCGGAGACCTACGTGCACCGCATCGGCCGCACCGGCCGCGCCGGGGCCACCGGTGTCGCGGTGACCTTCGTCGACTGGGAGGACATGCCCCGCTGGCGGATCGTCGACAAGACGCTCGGCCTGGAGCTGACCGGCCCGGACGGTCCGCCGGAGACGTACCACACCTCGCCCTGGGTCTACACCGACCTGGACATCGCCACCGACGTCAGCGGCACGCTGCCCAGCGCCCAGCGCTCCCGGGCCGGACTGTCCGCCGAGGTCGAGGAGGATCTGGGTGGCCGTTCCCGCGGCAGCCGTGACCGCGGCAAGCGCGGCCCCGCGGCCGAGCAGGCCGCCCCGCCGCGCGAGCGCGCGCCGCGCCGACGACGTCGCCTGGCCGGTGACGACGAGGCCGCGCCCGTGGCCGAGGCCGGCGTGCTGGACACGCCCGCCGACACCGACACCGCCGACGGCGAGGCCACCCGTGGCCGCCGCCGCCGCGGCCGGGGTGCCGGCACCGGGACTGCGGTCGCCGCGTCGGTGACGCACGAGGGCGGGCTCGCACCGCTGTTCTCCGGTCCCGTGGACGGCCCGGACGGCCCGGCAGAGGCTGCCGCGGCAGCCGAGGGCGGCGCTTCCCGCTCGCGCTCGCGCCGCCGCCGTCGCCGTTCGGGCGGATCCGGTGGCGCCGCCGAGGGCGCGCTGGAGACCTCGGTCGAGAGCTGACGAACACGTCACGCAGGGACGCCCCCGCGCTGTTTCCACAGCGCGGGGGCGTCCCTTTTCGCAGGCCAGGATCAAACTAAAGTTTGAGGTTAGGGTGACCTTACTCGCGTACGGTGCTGCGCATGAGTGAGCCCTTCTCCGCCCGCCTGCGCGCCGCCACCTGGTCCGACCACAGCTCGGCCGAGCAGACGACGTTCCTGGACGACCTGACCCGTGGGCGGCTTACCATCGCCGCCCACGCCGCGCTGACCGCGCAGCACTACCTCGTCTACCAGGTGCTGGAGGAGGCCGCGGCGCACTGGCGCGGGGACCCGGTAGCGGCCGGCTTCCATGACGGCACGCTCACCCGCCTGCCCGCGCTCGCCGAGGACCTCGCCTTCCTGCTCGGCGCCGACTGGCGCGACGCGCTCACCCCCGTCGCGACCACCGTCGAGTACACCGCCCGCCTGCGCGAGGTCGCCTTCACCTGGCCCGGCGGCTTCGTCGCCCACCACTACAACCGCTACCTGGGCGACCTGTCCGGCGGGCAGTACGTGGCCCGCGCCCTGGCCCGCTCGTACGGGCTCGCCCTCGGCGGCGACGGCCTGCGCTTCTACGCCTTCGACGGCATCGCCGACCTCACCGCCGTCAAGACGGCCTACCGCGCCCGCCTCGACGCCGCGCCCTGGGACGCCGCCGAGCAGGACCGGATCATCGACGAGGTCAAGCTCGCCTACCGGCTCAACACCGACCTGCTGGCCGAGCTGGGCCGGGTCCACCCGAACCCGTTCCCGCCGCAGGTCGTCGCCCAGATCATGCGGCACATGAACGACGACCATCCCGCCGATTCTCTGCTGATCTGCCGCGCCACCCTGCCGGAGCCGGCCCGTCCGGACGCCACCGCGGCGGTGATGTCGGGCATGGACAACCGCGGCATCGAGTTCAAGGCCGTGATCAAGGGCGTCGAGACGCCGATCCGGGTGCCCTTCGCCCAGCAGTTGACCGAGCGCGCCCAGGTGCGCGTCGAGGTCACCCGGCTCTACCGGGAGGCGTGCGCCCTGCTCGGGGTGCCTTCCCGGTGAGCGCGGGCGTGGAACACTGGCCGGTGTGGAGACGGCACACGACGTTCTCATCGCGCTGACCAGGCGATACGCCTTTGCGGAGGTGGCCGCGCTGGTCGCGCCGGACTCCGGCGTGCTGCCGCGCGCCGGCGGTGGCGCGCTGTCCACCGAGTCCGTCGCCCACGTGCAGCAGCTGTGCGCGTTCGGGCAGCGGCTGCTCGACCTCGACGCCGAGGACTTCGGCGAGCTGAACGCCGCCGCCGAGGCCAACACCGAGCACGCCGTCGCCGATCAGGTGCACGGCGACCACGTGCCCGAGCACCTGCGGGAGCGCGCGCTGGCCTGCCGCATGCCGCAGGCGCCCAAGGAGGTGCACCGTGGCGCGCTGGGCACCATGCGTCCGGCGTTCCGGCTGCTGCTGGAGGTCATCGACGCGCGCTTCCGGCGCGGCGAGACCACGGCGGTGGTCGCCGCGGTGCACATCGCCAGCGAGTACGGCCCGCTGCTGGTCTGGGAGCGGGTCCTCGGGCACGCCGCCGACCCGGTGCGCATGCCCGCGGCCGTGGGCGGCGACGGCAGCGCATGGGGTGACTTCGACGACCGGGACTGCCCGCACACCAAGCCCGAGAAGTCGGCCGCGCGGCGCAGCCTGACCGTGGCGCACGAGAACAACGCCGGCTGGCGGACCTACCTGGACCGCCAGCACTCCAACACCTCGCACGCGCTCTGCGTCTGCGCCACCACCTGCCACCGCCCGTGCAGCGTCTACCGCCGGCTCGACACGCGGCAGGCGGAGGTGGTCACCCACGGCTGCCGGCTGGCCGGGTCGCTCAACGAGTCGGCCGTGGTGAAGCTGCGCCACAGCGCGCCGGTCGGCCACGGTTTCGGCGTGCCGTCGCGGCGCGAGCTGCTCGACGCCTGGGACCGCACCCGTGCCTCGCTGGCCAAGCACGACCCGGCGATCGCCGAGGAGGACGGCTACCCGCTGCCCGGGTTCGCCACCTTCGTCGCCGTGCTGGCCGGCGAACCCATGCCCCCGGACACCCTGCTCGCCGAAACGGCCATCGAACTCGCCAAAGCGCTGACCCCCTGACGCCCGGTCAGCCCGGTGCGGCTCGTTGATCGTCGGACTTGCCCGGCACCTGTGCGTATCTTGAGCCCGCATACGCCCACCTGCCTGGCAAGTCGGACGATCTTGGGCCGCGGGGCGCGGGGAGGTCAGGAGGCCGGGGTGCCCGCCAGCAAGGTCGCCAGGTGGGGTTGCACGTGCCATTCGGCCAGCAGCGCATCCAGCTCCGCGACCTCCGCGGGGGACGGCCGCCGGTCGGTACGGTGGGCGCGGATCATCGCGTTGCGCGGGGTGTGCGCCGAGTCGATGAACTCGACCACCTCCACCGCGTATCCCTGCCTGCGCAGCAGCGCCGCGCGCACCGTGTCGGTGAGTACGTCGGCGAAGCGCTCGCGCAGGATGCCGTGCTCGGTGAGCAGCGCCGCCGCACCCTCGGGGGGCCGCCGCCGCAACTGCCGGGAGAGATCCTTGTGACAGCAGGGCGCGGCCAGGATCCAGCGTGCGTCCCAGGACAGCGCGCGGGCCAGTGCGTCGTCGGTGGCCGTGTCACAGGCGTGCAGCGCCAGCACCACGTCGGCCTGCGGCACCGGGGCGTCGGCGATGGTGCCTGCGACGAAGCTGACGTGGTCCGCCCAGCCCAGCTTGCGGGCGATCGCGGTGTTGCGCTCACGCTGGTCGTCGCGCACGTCCACCCCGACCAGGCGCACGTCCAGCCCAAGGCCGGACAGGCGGCGGTACGCGGCGAAGGTCAGGTACGCGTTGCCGCAGCCGAGGTCGACGACGTGCAGCGGGCTCGGCAGCTGCGCCGGGTCGGGCAGGGTGGCGTCCAGCGCCCGCAGGAACGCGTCGACCTGCCGGCGTTTGGCCGCGTCGCCGCCGATGACGGCGTACAGCGGGTCGCCGGGGTCGATGAGGTGTTCCCGCGGCCGGTCGTGCGCGGTGACCGCGGGCACGGCCACCGGGGCCGCCGAGCGGTGCAGCACCGCGCCCTTCTTCGTCGCCTGCAGGCGCACCGTGCCGTGCGCGGTCTCCACGGTCCAGCTGCCGAACGGCTCGGCCAGCAGCTCGTCCACCCGGCCCGCCAGCTCCGCGCCGGGGGCGAGGTTCACCGTCGTGGGGCGCTGCCCGTCCTCGGTCACCAGCTGCACCCGGTCCCCCGCTTTCAGGGTCACCGGGCGCAGCGTGGCCCGTTGCACGGACGGCGTGCCGTCCCGGCGCTGCCCGCCCGCAGTGGCCCGGATCAGGTCCGGCGCCAGCAGGAGTTCGCGTACCTCGGCCAGGGCTTCAGGGAGTGCTGCCATACGTCAAGGATGCGCGATGGGCCGCGCAGTCCGTCAGAAGGCCCCCGGCGGCTCGTAGTGCCCGCCCGGGCTCTCCGCGGAGAAGACGATCAGCGCCACGACCGCCGCGATGATGAGCACTCCCAGCGCCGTGGCGATCCAGCCGACGATGATGCCGGTCAGGGCCATGCCGTCGCCGTCCTCGCCGCTCTCGCGGATCCTGCGCCGGGCGACGTGCCCCAGGATCGCGCCGAGCGGGCCGAGGATGAGGGCGGGCACGCCGTAGAAGCAGAGCATGATCGCGCCGGCCAGCGCGGTGACCATCGCGCCGATGGCCATGCCGTTGGTGCGCCGCTGCAGGTAGACGTAGGGGTACGGGCCGTAGCCGGGCGGCGGGTAGGCACCGTACGGGTACGGCTGGCCCGGCGCGCCCGCGGGCGGGACCGGCTGCCCGGCAACCTGCGGCCAGCCGCCGGTCGGGTGGCCGACAGCCGGGTGATGACCGGCTGCCTGGTACGGGTTCGGCCAGTGGCCCGGTGCCGCCGCCGTGCCCGCCGGGATCGCGGCCGGGCTGCCGGACGCGGTCGCCCCGGCCGCGGCCGCGCTGCCGGAAGCGGTCGCCTGAGCAGCCGGGACAGGGTCGGCCGACGGGAAGGTGAGCGGCGCCGGGGCCGGGAACGGCGGCTGCGGCAGGCCGGGATCCGGGCTCGGGGGTGGCGGCGCGGTCGGGTCGGTCATCGGCCTGGCTCCATCCGGTGAAGGGGTCCCGACAGAGTAAGCGGTGCCTCCTACTGGCGTCAGCTCGGACAAACCGGCAGGATCAAGCCATGAACGAGCGGATGGATCTCTTCCGGCTGGACGGCCGGGTCGCACTCGTCACCGGTGCAGGCAGCCCGCACGGCATCGGCTTCGCCACCGCTCGCCAGCTGGCCGCACTCGGCGCGAAGGTCGCCGTCGTCTCCACCACCCGGCGCATCCACGAGCGCGCCGGCGAACTGGGCGTGCTCGGCTTCGTCGCCGACCTCACCCTGGAGGCGGAGGTCGGCGCGCTGGCCGACGCGGTCACCGAGCAGCTGGGCGACGTCGACATCCTGGTCAACAACGCCGGCTTGACCAGCCGGGCCAGCCCGGAGGTGATCCGGCCGGTGGCGCAGCTCTCCTTCGAGGAGTGGCGTGCCGAGATCGACCGCAACCTGACCACGGCGTTCCTGGCCAGCCGGGCGTTCCTCGGCGGCATGTCCGAGCGCGGCTGGGGCCGCATCGTCAACCTGTCCGCCACCGCCGGACCGGTGAACGCGCTGCCCGCCGAGGCCGGCTACGCCGCCGCGAAGGCGGGTGTGCTGGGCCTGACCCGGGCGCTGGCGATGGAGCTGGTCGCCGACGGCATCACCGTCAACGCGGTCGCCCCCGGCACCATCCACACCTCGGCGTCCACGCTGGCTGAGCTGAAACTGGGCTACGACACCCCGATGGGCCGCCCCGGCACGCCCGACGAGGTCGCCGCGACCATCGCCTTCCTCTGCTCCCCCGCCGCCGGCTACATCACCGGCCAGATGCTCGTCATCGACGGCGGCCAGTCCGTCCGCCAGGGCTGAACCCGAAGGAAGGGCACCTTCGCCGGCTCGCGTCAGCGAGACGAGCGGTAGCTCAGCTCGCTATGCGTGGAGGAAGGTGCCCTTCTCAACGGCTGACCGGTCCGCCTGCGGTGGAGTCGCTTGGCTGGTGCGGTGCGGGTGGCTGGTGCGGTGCGGGTGGCTGGTGCGGTGCGGGTGGCTGGTGCGGTGCGGGTGGCTGGTGCGGTGCGGGTGGCGGGCCTGTCGCGTTGTCGGCGCGGGGAGGTCTGCTCGACCGGGCGCGGAGACGCGGCGCGAGGTCATACCCCCACGGTTTGGGGGGTCAGCGCGAGCGCGGCCGCCTCGAGGAGGGTCACCGCCGACTCGCCGGTGAAACCGTCGTCGGAGGCGAACTGCAGGTGGTCGGCCAGATCCGGCGCGGCCAGCCGGATCGCCCGGATGCCCAGCGCCTGCGCGCCGGTCAGCTCGCGGGAACCGCCGTCGCCGACGAACACACACTGCTCGGGCGGCACGTCCAGCTGTGCGCAGGCGGCGAGGTAGATCCGCGGGTCCGGCTTGCTGCACCCGACCTGCACCGAGAAGACCTTCGCGTCGAGCAGGTGGTGAATCGGCAGCGACCGCATGATCTCGGGCAGCTCCCAGGCGCAGTCGCTGACCACGGCCAGGCGTACCCCCGCGCGGCGCAGCCGCCACAGCGTGGGCACCGCCTCGGCCCGCAGGTGCGTGTCGGCGCGCACCGCCACCAGCCGGGCGGCCTGGGCCGCGCGCAGCCGTGCCGGGGTGACGCGTACACCCAGCTCGGCGGCGACCCAGCGCATGGTGTCCAGGGCGTCGCCGTACGCGCCCCGGCAGCGGGGGTAGAAGGAGGTGTTCAGCACCGCGAAGTACTCGGCGGGCTCGCAACCGAGTAGGCGAGGGGCCAGTTCGTGGGCCGGTCCGCGGGTGCACGCCGAGGTCAGCGTGCCGTAGAAATCGAACAGGATCGCGCGCGGCGTTACGCCGGATAACGAAGGTTCTGAATCCATCCGAGCGACAGTAATCAGCTGCTCACATGAAGTACATAGGATGATCGCTCACAGTGTGCAGATGAACGCATCGCGTAGATGTCGGCGTGCCGACAGGCCGCTCACCTGCGCCTGGCAGGATCGATCCTCATGCGATCCCGGCTCGACCCGCTCACCATCGCCGCGATCACCATCGCGATCATCGCCGTGTCGTCGTCCGGGCCGCTCATCGCATACGCCGCCGCGCCGGCACTGGCCATCGCCTTCTGGCGCAACGCGCTCGCCGTCGGCGTGCTCGCCCCGGTCACCCTCACCCGCCGCCGTGCCGAACTGCGCGGCCTGCGCGAGGACCACGCCTGGCGGTGGAGCGTGCTGGCCGGCCTCGCGCTGGCCGGGCACTTCGCCACCTGGGTGCCCAGCGTCAAGATGACCACCGTCGCCACCGCGACCGCGCTGGTCGCCACCCAGCCGGTCTGGGCCGGCCTGATCGCGCTCTGGCAGGGCCGGCGGCTGGGCCGGTGGACCTGGATCGGCATCGGCAGCGCCGTGGCGGGCGCGGCGATCGCGACCGGCGCCGACTTCACCCGAGGGGGTACGGCCGTCGTCGGCGACCTGCTCGCCGTGGCCGGTGGCCTGCTCGCCGCGATCTACACGTCCTTCGGGGAGAAGGCCCGCAGCCGGACCTCGACCACGACGTACACCACGGTCTGCTACTCCGTGTGCGCCGCGCTGCTGCTGGCCGTGTGCCTGTCCTTCGGCGTGGAGATGACCGGCTTCGACGACCGGACCTGGCTGGCCATCATCGCGCTGACCGCCGGGGCGCAACTGCTCGGGCACTCGATGTTCAACTACGCCCTGCACAAGGTCTCCGCCACCACGATCAGCGTGCTGATCCTGCTGGAGGTGCCCGGGGCCGCCCTGCTCGGCTGGGTGTGGCTGGACCAGGCCCCGCCCGCTGCCGCCTGGCCCGGCATCGCCCTGCTCATGGCGGGCGTCGCCGCCGTCATCCTGGGCGCACGCCGCCCGGCCGCCCTGCCCACCCCCGACCCGGTGGACGTCGACCTCCCCACCCGCGACAGCTGACGCCGTGTCGGTGCCGCGGCTCTGCACTTTCAGGGAAAGTGCAGCCACTCGCGCGCTCGAACGCGCAGTTTCCCCGAAACTGCAGCCCCGCAACGCCGGCCCTGCTGCTCGCGTCGGCGGGTGAAGGTGCGGCGCAGCGGCGCAGGCCAGCTGGGGTGGAGCGTTAGGAAGGTGCCCTTCCGCTACGAATAGCGATGGGAAGGTGCCCTTCCTTCGGGTGGGAGGATGGGCGGCATGACGCATCCGTTGGTGGAGGAGGCCGCGAAGAAGGCGGCCGTCGCGTGGGTGTCGGTGGGGGGCGGGCCCGCGTACGCGGTGTGGTGCCTGCCGCAGGACGGGCGGCTGCACGTGGTGGTCGGGCCGGGTGAGCAGGATCTGCCGGGGCTGGCCGAGGCCGTCGAGGCGACGGTCACGCTGCGCGGGGATCACGGCGGCGCGGTGGTGACCTATCCGGCGCAGGTGCAGCGGATCGAGCCGGGCGGCGAGCAGTGGGCGGCGGTCGCGGTGACGCTGGCTGGCAAGCGGCTCAACTCCCCGGGCACGGCCGAGCTGCTCGCCGAGCGGTGGGCCCGGGAGTGCGCGCTGCTGGCGCTCACCCCGGCGGGCGACCCCCTGCCCGCGGGCGAGGGCTCGGGGCGCGCCGAACCCCGGCCGAGCCCGGCGACCAACGCCACCCGCAAGCCGTTCCGGCTGCACCGGGTACGACGCCGATAACTCCCAATCATGTGAGAAATACGCATACCATGCGAATATGGCCACGCTGACCAGGGTCTTCGTCGCCCGGCTCGCAGGCCTGCCCGTCTACGACCCGAACGGCGACCAGGTGGGCCGGGTCCGTGACGCCGTCGCCCGGCTGCGCGCCGACGGGCCCCCGGCGGTCGTCGGCCTGGTCGCGGAGATGCCGCTGCGGCGGCAGATCTTCCTGCCGATCGCCCGGATCACCTCGATCGACTCCGACAGCGTGGTGCTCGGCTCCGGCACCATCAACCTGCGCCGCTTCCAGAAGGGCCCGGCCGAGCTGATGGTGCTCGCCGACCTGCTGGACCGGCGCATCGGCACCCCGAACGGCGCCCCCGCCACGGTCGTCGACGTCGCCATGGAGTCCGACCGCGCCGGCCAGTGGAACCTCGGCCGCGTCGCCGTACGCGACATCACCAGCCGGCTGAGCCGCCGCGGCCAGTTGCACCAGTTCGAGTGGCACGAGCTCACCGGGCTGGTCGACCCCGGCGCGCTGCAGGGCACCGCGTCCCTGCTCTCGGTGCTGGAGAAGATGCGCCCAGCCGATCTCGCCAACGCCCTGCAGGACCTGCCCGACCAGCGCAAGCATGCGGTGGCCGCGGCGCTGGACGACGAGCGGCTGGCCGACGTGCTGGAGGAGCTGCCCGAGCACGCCCAGGTCGACATCCTGGCCCGGCTGGACCGCGAGCGGGCCGCCGACGTGCTGGAGGAGATGGACGCCGACGACGCCGCCGACCTGCTGGCCGAGCTGCCGCCCACGGAACGGGCGCTGCTGCTGGACCTGATGGAGCCGGAGGAGTCGGCCCCGGTGCGGGCCCTCATGCAGTACCGGCCGAACACCGCGGGCGCGGTGATGACCAGCGAGCCGGTGATCCTCACCCCGGACGCGACCGTCGCCGACGCCCTGGCCCGCATCCGCGAGAAGCACCTGTCCCCGGCGCTGGCCGCGCAGGTGTTCGTGTGCCGCGCCCCCATCGACACGCCGACCGGCCGCTACCTGGGCATGGTGCACTTCCAGCGGCTGCTGCGCGAACCGCCCGGCGACCTGCTGGGCGGGGTGCTGGAGCGCGACATCACGCCGCTGGCGCCGAGCCTGCCGCTGGCCGACATCACCCGGCGTATGGCGACGTACAACCTGGTCGCGATCGCGGTGGTGGACTCCGCCGACCGGCTGGTCGGCGCGGTGACCGTGGACGACGTGCTGGACCACCTGCTGCCACGGGACTGGCGGGAGCAGGAGCGCGCCACGGACAGCACCCCATGACGGCGCCCGGCCCGGAGGAGGCCCGGTGAGCGACCGCCTGGACCAGCCCCGGGAACCGCACGCCATCCGGCTGCCCCGGTGGGATCCCGACGCGTTCGGCAACTTCGCGGAGAAGTTCGCGCGCTTCATGGGCACCGCGAAGTTCCTCGTCTACATGACGGTCTTCGTGATCGTGTGGATCCTGATCAACCTGATCGGCGTCTTCGGGCTGCAGTGGGACCCGTACCCGTTCATCCTGCTCAACCTGTTCTTCAGCACCCAGGCGTCGTACGCCGCGCCGCTGATCCTGCTCGCCCAGAACCGCCAGGCCGACCGGGACCGGCTGACCATCGACGAGGACCGCCGCCGCGCCCAGGCCCAGAAGGCCGACACGGAGTACCTGGCCCGGGAGATCGCCTCGCTGCGGATGGCGCTCAACGAGGTGGCGACCCGCGACTACATCCGCTCCGAGCTGGCCAAACTGGCCGAGGAGCTGGACGACGCGGCCAACCGGCGGCATCAGCAGGAGAAGGCCGACCGCAAGGACAAGAAAAGCCGCGCGTCGCAAGGGGCATGACGCGCGGCAAGCTCTCCTTCGATGGTCCCACGATCGGGCGAAGCCAGGCAACGGGTCGCGAGAATGTTGCGCGTGCCACCCGGTCCCCGCGTCGGCCGGTCATGATCGATGCCGCGGGTAACATGGGCGCATGTCCACCGCTGTGCACGCCGACGACCAGGCTGTCCTGGCCGCACTCGCCTCCGTGAACGACCCGGAGATCAAGCGCCCCATCACCGAACTCGGCATGGTCGAATCGGTGAAGGTCGACGCGGGTGTGGCGTACGTCCGCATCCTGCTCACCGTCGCCGGCTGCCCGCTCAAGGACACCCTGCGCACCGACATCACGGCGGCCGCCACCACCGTCGCAGGCGTCACCTCGGTCGAGATCGACTTCGGTGTGATGAGCCCGGACCAGCGCCAGGACCTGCAGAAGCGGCTGCGCGGCCCGAACGCCGCGGCCGAGCCGGTGATCCCGTTCGCGCAGCCCGGCAGCCGCACCCGCGTGTACGCCGTCGCCTCCGGCAAGGGCGGCGTCGGCAAGTCCAGCGTCACCGTCAACCTGGCCGCGGCACTCGCCGCCCGGGGACTGTCGGTAGGCGTGGTCGATGCCGACATCTACGGCCACTCGGTGCCCCGCATGCTCGGCGTGCAGGGCCGCCCGACCCAGGTCGAAGACATGATCATGCCGCCGCAGGCACACGGCGTGAAGGTCATCTCCATCGGTATGTTCACCAGCGGCAACGCCGCCGTCGTCTGGCGCGGGCCCATGCTGCACCGGGCCCTGCAGCAGTTCCTCGCCGACGTGTACTGGGGCGACCTGGACGTGCTGCTGCTCGACCTGCCCCCGGGCACCGGCGACATCGCGATCTCGCTGGCCCAGCTGCTGCCGACCGCCGAGATCCTGGTCGTCACGACTCCGCAGGCCGCGGCCGCCGAGGTCGCCGAGCGCGCGGGCGCGATCTCGCTGCAGACCCACCAGCGCCTGGTCGGCGTCATCGAGAACATGTCCTGGCTGGAGCTGCCCGACGGCAGCCGGATGGAGGTCTTCGGGGCAGGCGGCGGGCAGACCGTGGCCGACTCGCTGACCCGCCTCACCGGCGCCTCGGTGCCGCTGCTGGGCCAGATCCCCCTGGACACCGGCGTACGCGAAGCCGGCGACGAGGGCACCCCCGCCGTGCTGACCGCCCCGAACTCCCCGGCCGGCGCCGCCCTCAACGCGATCGCCGACCGCCTCGCCCTCCGCCGCGAATCCCTGGTCGGCAAATCCCTCGGCCTCTCCCCCGCCAAACGCTGACCCCACCCGGCCAGCGCCCAGCCCGCCCTCCCCGGGCGAGGCCCCTCCCGCTGTGACAACTCTTAAAGACTTGCGGCCTCAGAGAGCATCTGAGGCCGCAAGTCTTTATCGCGCACGCGGAGAGTTGTGCACGCGGAGAGTCGCGCACGCGGAGAGTCGCGCACGCGGAGAGTTGTGCACGCGGAAGTTGTGCAGGCGGAGAGTTGTGTGCGCGGGGCGCGAGGCTGTGCGCTGCGGAGCGGGGTGGGTCAGGTGGCGTCGTCGAAGCGGGCCGGGGGCGGGGTGGCGGCGGGCGAGGACGAGGCGGCGGCGGGGGTGGCGGAGGCCATGGCGTTGACGTTCGCCTTGGCGTCGGCGGCCAGTTTGCCGGCGTTGTTCAGCTCGCCCCGCAGGTCGTCGTAGATGCCGGTCAGCGGCTTGCGGAGGGCGGCCTCGTCTTCCTCGCTGAGCAGGTGCTTGCGGACGAAGGCCTTCGGGTTGAGATCCTCGAGCTTGATGTCGGTGCCCAGTTCCTTGCTCAGGTCACCGGTGGCGTTGGTGGCCATGGCGCGCAGGCCGCGCAGCATCCGCATGCCGTCGCTGATGACCTTGGGAAGCCGCTCACCGAAGATCAAAAGCGCCAGCAGCAGGAGCGCAATGAACTCCGGAGTGCCCAGGTTCTCAAACACCGATACCTCCCGAGTGTGTCCGCCGACGCAAGGGTACGTGCGCGACGGCCCGGCAGGCCACCCCTCAATCAGCGTCAGCGACGAGTGTCACGGCAGCATCGTGGCTGGTGGAGCCGCGTTTGTACGTCACTTCGACCACCGAACCCGGTGCAGTTTTCCGCACAAGTGCGATGAGGTCCGTCGGCTCGCTGAGCGGGCGGCCGGCGAAACTGGTCACCACGTCACCGGTGCGCATGCCCGCCTCGGCGGCCGGGCCGGTGGCCACGACCTCGCCCAGGCGCACCCCGCCGGCCGAGCCGCGGAACGACTCCTCGACCTCCGCGCCGATCACCGTGCGGTGCGCCCGGCCCGCGGAGATGATCTCCTCGGCGACCCGGCGGGCGTGGTTGATCGGGATGGCGAAGGCCAGGCCGATGTTGCCGGCCGACTCCTCGCTGCCCGCCATCGACTTGATCACGGCGTTGATCCCGACGACCTGGCCCGCGGCGTCGACCAGCGGGCCGCCCGAGTTGCCGTGGTTGACCGCGGCGTCGGTCTGGATCGCGGCGTAGTACCTGGTCGTGCCGTTCTCGGCGTCGGTGGCGATGGGCCGGTCCAGCGCACTGACGATGCCCGCGGTGACGGTGCCGCGCAGTGCCAGCGGCGAGCCGATGGCCACCACCGCGTCGCCCACCGCGACCGCGTCGGAGTCGCCCAGCATCGCCGGGTGCAGTTCGGGGCGCTTGACCTGGAGCACCGCGACGTCCGACTCGGGGTCGGTGCCGATCACCTTCGCCGGGGAACTGGTGCCGTCGTCGAATATGACGCTCACCACTCCGGAGCTGCCGGACACCACGTGATCGTTGGTGATGATGTGGCCGTCGGCGCTGGCCACGAAGCCCGAACCGAGCGAGACGCTGCCGTCCACCGGCACCCGGACAGTGACCACGCTGGGCAGCAGCATGCTGGCCACGGCGGCCAGCGACTCGGGGGCGCGGTGCGGCGGGGAGGCGGTCGAACCGAGGATCGAGCGGGCGGTCTGCCGGTCGTCACTGAACCGCACGCCCATCGCGCCGCCGAGCACTCCCGCCAGCACGCCCGCCAGGACGGCCGCTCCGGCGACTGTCCACAACGTACGACGTCGGGTATGGTCAGGCTCGGCCAACGGCTCCGGCACGGGCGCTTGTGCGCGCTCTGCGGGTGGCACGAGCGCCACCGGCGAGTGCGGATCGCGCCACGGATCGTTGAGCGCATCAGACCACCAAAACGACGCCGGCGGTGCGACGGCCGGTGGCGTGTGCTGCGCTGCCGTCCAGTCGTCGTCATCCGGCCGGCGATAACCCCAGCCGTCGGTCACTGACCAGCCCTCCGTCCCGTTCCCGGTTTCAGGATGGCACGGTTTCAACGTGAAAAATCACTGTTCACGGAAGGTGCCCCATGACGACGCTGCATCGCCAGCCCGGTAGCGCAGGCGACTTCATCGCGTCGTTCGTCCCCGAGGACGTGATCGCGCAGACGGCCCGCGGGCTGGCGGTCGAGGTGGGCCTGCAGCCGGTCGCACCGGCGGTCGGCGCGGCGCTGCGCATGCTGGCCGGGGCCTGCGCCGCGAAGGCGGTCGTGGAGATCGGCACCGGCACCGGGGTCAGCGGACTGTGGCTGCTGCGCGGGATGCGCCCCGACGGCGTGCTCACCACCATCGACCGGGAGTCCGAACACCAGCGCATGGCGCGACGGCTGTTCATGGAGGCCGGCTTCTCCGCCTCGCGGGCCCGGGTCATCACCGGCCGGGCGCTGGAGGTGCTGCCGCGGCTGGCCGACGGCGCCTACGACCTGATCTTCGTCGACGCCGACCCGACCGAGTACGCCGCGTTCATGGACGCCGCGGCACGGCTGCTGCGGGCCGGTGGCGTGGTCGTCCTGCACGGAGTCCTGACCAGCGGCCGCGACGTCTTCACGGTCCGCGAGCTGGCCTACGCCGTCCGCGACAGCGACCTCTGGCAACCCGCCCTACTCCCCCTCGGCGAAGGCCTCCTAGCCGCCGTCAGAGCCTGACCCCAACCCCGCCTTTTATTGACGTTGGCCTATCTCATCGAAAATTCGCGGCTCGGATTCGATGAGATAGGCCAACGTCGATCAAAAAAGGGGTCGGGAGACGGCCGGTCAAAAGTGGGTCAGGAGACGGTGGAGAGCCAGCGGACGAGGGTGCGTACGCCCCAGCCCGTCGCGCCCTTGGTGAGCTCGCCGTCGGGGGCGGCCGACCAGGCCGGGGCGGACATGTCGATGTGCACCCAGCGGTCGCGCAGACTGCCCGCGAACTCGCGCAGGTAGAGCGCGGCGGTGATGGTGCCGGGGTTGCCCGCGGCGTTGTCCAGGTCGGCGATGTCGGAGGTGACGTCTCCGGCGTACTCCTCGGCCAGCGGCAGCCGCCACAGCGGCTCCCCGGACTCCGCACCCGCTGCGGTGAAGCCGTCGATCAGCGCCTCGTTGCCGCTGAACAGCGCGGCGGTCTTCTTGCCGAGCGCGATGCGCGACGCCCCGGTCAGCGTGGCGAGGTCGATGAGCAGGTCGGGCTCGAGGTTCTCGACCGCGTACGCCATCGCGTCGCCGAGCACGACCCGGCCCTCGGCGTCGGTGCTGCGCACCTCGGAGGTGAGGCCGCCGTAGTGGGTGACCACGTCGCCGGAGCGCCAGGCGCTGCCGGAGAGCATGTTCTCGGCCAGCGGGGCGAGTGCGGTGACCCGTACCGGCAGACCCAGGTCCGCCACGGCGAGCAGGGCGCCGACGACGGCGGCTGCGCCGCCCATGTCCTTGCGCATCAGCTGCATGGCGTCGTTGGGCTTGATGTCGATGCCGCCGGTGTCGTACGTGATGCCCTTGCCGACCAGCACCACGTGCTTCGTCGCGCCCTCGGGGGACCAGCCCAGCTCCAGCAGGCGGGGCTCGTGCACGGAGCCGCCGCCGACGGCGAGGATGCCGCCGAAGCCCTCGGCCTCCAGCTGCTCGCGCTCGCGCACGGTGACCGTGACGCCGTCGCCGGCCCGCTCGCGCACCTGGCGCACGAACCACTCCGGCGTCTTGGTCAGCGACGGGGTGTTGGTGAGATCGCGGGCGAAGCGGGTGTGCCCGGCCACGGTGCGGGTGGCCGTGAGCACGGCCTCCCGCTCGGGGCTGCCCGGCACGGCGACGACGACCTCGGCCAGCTTCGCCGCGGCCTCGGGCTTCTCCTCGGCCACGCGGAACCGGTACGACGCCAGCCACAGGCCCTCGGCAAGGCCCCGCAGCGCGACGTCGCTCAGGTCCGCGGGAGCGAGCACGGTCAGCGCGGGCTCCTTGACGGCGGCACGGGCCAGCGCGGCACCGGCCGCCCGCCAGCCCGCCTCGTCACCGGATCCGACCCCGACCAGCAGCACCTTCGACGGCTCGCGCAGCGGTCGCGGCAGCGTCTGCACGGCACCGGCCGAGCCCTTGTGCTCGGTGGCGGCGAGGAACGCCTCCGCCTCGGCGGCGACGTCGGAGGGCAGCACGGCGAGCGGTGTGCCCGCCGCGGAATCGCCCTCGGCGGTGCCCACCGGGCACGCGACGGTTCCGGCGAGGTCCGCCGCGCCGTCCAGTCGAATCGAGATCATCCTTGCCCCTTCACTGGCTGTGCCGCCGACGCCCCACCGGCCGCCGACCGCCTGACCCTATCGCGCTGCCTCCGGCGCCGGCCGCGACGGAGGTGCTGGTCCCGCGCCGCCCGGCAGGGGTCGCCGCTCGCGCGGCATACCGGATTGAGGACGCGTTTCCGCTGGTCAGGAGAAGGTGGTGCAACGGGGTGTGACGGCGCCGCACCGCGCGCGGAGCGCGGCACACGTCGCCGGGAGGGGGTGGGTTGGACGGCCGGGATGGTGCCCGGCCGGTCCCGATGTCAGCCGACGGCCAGTTTGAGGGCCTCGCCGAGAGCGGTGGCCTCGTCTGGTGTCATCTCCACCACAAGCCGCCCGCCGCCTTCCAGCGGCACGCGCATGACGATTCCCCGGCCCTCTTTGGTGACCTCCAGCGGACCGTCGCCCGTCCGCGGCTTCATCGCCGCCATGTGTGTCTCCCCTCAGACTTGCCAGACCTGCACCCGGGTTGAATGCAAGACTTGGCGGGTCTCCCCGCCTGCTCCGCCGACGAAACCTCACGACGGCTGCCGAGGCAGCCTGCTCGCGACGCGCCGTCTTCGTACGCCGTCCGGCACCGGCGTGTGGTTGGGTGGGGTCCACACGAACGGGTGCCGACCAATGATTTTCCCTGATGGACTCCGCTAAGCCCAAACCGGGCCGGTCACGGTGTGACATCATCTCGCCAGCACAGTTCACATCTGTCACAATCACCCCTCATGCAGGCTCGTTCCGCACTCTTCGACCTCTACGGCGATCACCTGCGACAACGTGGCGGCAGAGCCGCCATCGCGGCCCTCATCCGGCTGCTCGCGCCGCTCGGCATCGCCGCACCGGCGGTACGTACCGCGGTGTCCCGCATGGTGCGACAAGGCTGGCTCGCGCCGGTACGGCTGCCCGCCGGACCCGGCTACCAGCTCACCCCGCGGGCGGTACGCCGCCTCGATGAGGCCGCCGCGCGCATCTACCGGACCGGCCGCAGCTCCTGGGACGGACATTTCGACCTATTGGTGATCTCCGCGCCGGAAGCCCGCACCGAGCGCGACCGGCTGGCCGCCGAGCTCACCTTCCTCGGCTACGGGCGGCTGGAGACCGGCGTCTGGATCGCCGCCCGGCCGGCGGGCGAGGTCGACGGGCTGCTCGCCGATGCCGAGGTGCGCTTCGAGCGCTTCTCCGCCGCGCACACCGGCGGGGAAACCGGCGCCCGCGAGCTGATCATGAGAGCGTGGAACGTGCCGGCCGTGGGAGCCTCGTACGCCGGGTTCGTGGCGCAGCTCACGCCGGTGGTCGGCGCGATCACGCGGCTGACCGACGACCGCACCGCGTACGCGGCCCGGTGCGCACTGGTCCACGCCTGGCGCGCGTTCCTGTTCCGCGACCCGCAGCTGCCCGCGTCGCTGCTGCCGCCGGACTGGCCGGGCACCGCCGCGGCCGCCTTCTTCGACCGGCAGGCCGCCCGGCTGCGGCCCGCCGCCGACCGTTTCGTCGACCACTGCCTCAGGGAGAGCTGATGTCCGCACCGCTGACCGTCGATCGCGCCGAGGGCGTCGTCACCGTCACCATGAACCGCCCCGAGTCGCTCAACTCGCTCGACGTCGCGCTCAAGGTGGCGCTGCGGGAGACGTTCGAAGAGCTGGCAAGCGACCCGGCCTGCCGCGCGGTGGTGCTGGCGGGCGCGGGCCGGGCCTTCTGCGTCGGGCAGGACCTGCGCGAGCACATGGCCACGATGGGCGACAAGGCACCGCTGGACACCGTCGAGAAGCACTACAACCCGATGGCGCTGGCACTGGCCGAGCTGCCCAAGCCGGTGATCGCGGCGGTGCGCGGCCCGGCCGCGGGCGCGGGCGCGGGCCTGGCCTTCCTGTGCGACCTGCGCATCGGCGGGCCGTCGACGTCGTACCTGATGGCCTTCGCCCGGGTGGGCCTGGCCGCCGACACCGCCGTGTCCTGGACCCTGCCCCGCATGGTCGGCGCGGCCAAGGCCGCCGAGCTGCTGCTGCTGGCCGAGCCGGTGAAGGCGGACGAGGCACACCGGCTCGGGCTGCTGACCAGGCTGGCCGACGACGACGAGCAGGTGCTGCCGGCGGCGCAGGAGCTGGCGGCACGGCTGGCGGCCGGCCCGACGGTGGCGTACGGCCAGATCAAGCGCGAGCTGCTGCACGGCGCAACCGGCACGCTGGCCGACGCCCTGCTGGTCGAGCTGGCCGCACAGCAGTTGTCCGGCGGAACCGCCGACCACCGCGAGTCCACCGACGCCTTCGTGAACAAGCGCAAGCCGGTGTTCGAGGGCCGCTAATCCTCTTCGGGGTCCAGGGGGGCGACGCCGTCGGTGACGTACGCCGTCATCTGCAGCTCGTCCCCCGACGGCGAGACGTAGGCGGGCAGCTCGTCCGGGCCCAGCTCGGTGACGTAGCGCCAGAACTCCCGGACCGCCTCCTCCGCCGACTCCGCCTCGATCGGCAACGCCACGCTGACCAGCCACTCCCTGCTCACCCGCTCATCCCATCACAGCCGGTTCGCGGCGACGTGGCAGCCTGCCAGGTGGTCGTCGACCATGCCGGTGGCCTGCATGAGCGCGTACGCCGTGGTGGGGCCGACGAAGCGCAGTCCGCGCTTCTTGAGCTCCTTGGCCATCGCGATCGAGGCAGCCGAGGTGGCGGGCACGTCGGTCCGGGCGGCCGGGCGGGGACGGCCGGCCGACGGGGCGTACGACCACAGCAGCGCGCTCAGCCCGCCGGGCAGCTCCAGCGCCGCCCTGGCGTTGTGCAGCGTCGCTTCGATCTTGGACCGGTTGCGCACGATCCCGGCATCGTTCAGCAAGCGCTCGACGTCGTCCGGCCCGAACGCGGCCACGGTCTCGATATGGAACCCGGCGAACGCCGCCCGGAACGCGGGCCGCTTGCGCAGAATGGTGATCCAGGACAGCCCGGACTGGAACGCCTCCAGGCTCACCCGCTCGAACAGCGCGTCGTCGCCGCGTAGCGGCGTGCCCCACTCCTCGTCGTGGTAGGCCCGGTATTCCGGCGCACCGGCCGACCACGCGCAGCGTGCCAGCCCGTCGTCGCCGACGATGAGGTCGCTCACCCTCTTGCCCCCTTACTTGAACGCGAATAGCCTTCGGAACTCATGGAGCTCCCGGACTTCCCCCCGGTGGTGCTGTACTCGGTGCCGCTGTTCATTCTGCTCATGGTCCTCGAACGGGTGTCCTACTGGTTCCACCCGGACGAGGACGAGGTGGGCTACGGCGGCAAGGACACCGCGACGAGCATCGGCATGGGTCTGGGCAGCCTCGGCTGGGACGTGCTCTGGGGCATCGGCACGGCCGCCGCGACCAGCGCCATCTACCTGGCGACCCCGCTGCGGATCGAGTTCCACTGGTGGGCGCTGCCGCTGTTCCTCATCGCGCAGGACCTCTGCTACTACTGGTCGCACCGCGGCCACCACATGATCCGCCTGCTGTGGGCCTCGCACGTGGTGCACCACTCGTCGCAGACGTTCAACCTGTCCACCGCGCTGCGCCAGTCCTGGACCGGCTTCACCGGGTTCCTGTTCTACCTGCCGCTGGCCGCGGTCGGGGTCAACCCCGCGGTGACCGCCTTCTGCGGCGGCATCAACCTGCTCTACCAGTTCTGGATCCACACCGAGCGCATCGACCGGATGTGGCGGCCGTACGAGTTCGTGTTCAACACCCCCTCGCACCACCGGGTGCACCACGCCTCGCAGGGCGGCTACCTGGACCGCAACTTCGGCGGCATCCTGATCATCTGGGACCGTATGTTCGGCTCGTTCGCCCCCGAGATCGAGCGCCCGGTGTACGGCCTCACCACGAACATCACGACGTACAACCCACTGCGGGTGGCCTACCACGAGTACGCCGCGATCTTCCGCGACCTGCGCACCCGCCGCCTGCGCGAGTGGCTGCCGACCCTGCTCCGCGGCCCCGGCTGGTCCCCCACCGCAGGGACCACGCCCAGCACGGTCGCCGCCATGGCTGTTTCGCGTGCCATGCCGGTCGAGTGACGCGGGGTCAGGACGCGGCGGAAGGCCTGCGGGCGCGGGCGGTCCGCCGCACGCCGGCGCGCGCGTAAAGCACCCGCTTGATCTCTGTGTCCCGCAAAGCCGAGGTCGGCGACACGACCTCCACGACCAACTGCACGCCGTCCACGGGAAACGGCGAATCGTCGATGTAGGCGGCGGGCAGCACCACGATGTCCGGGCGGGGCTCGTTGTGGTCATCGATGGTGACGGACTGGTCGGTGGCGACCACGTACTCGCCACCGGGATCGGCATCCTCGATCAGCTGCGCGATCCAGCGCGCGATCATGTTGTGGGCGCTGGTGGCGGAGGGGGACATGACGATGCTCCCGTCGATCAGCTCGTACCGCGGGCCGACTTCCGGGAGGGTGTGCAGATCTGCGACGGTATAACCGCGCACACCTGGGCGCAGCTGCGCGAGCTTGGCGACGGCAGCACTCATCGCGTCCCCTTCAGACGTCGTGGGAGCCACGGTCAAAGGCTACCGTGACGGCTCACGGTAGAAGGTTTCGCTGAAAGAAGGTTTCCCCGCCTGGGGTTCTCTCACGGCAGGCGGCCGGACTCGACCATCTTGGCGAAGCGTTTGAGGGCCTGCTTGAGGCTGACCTTGGAACCGGGCCAGAGCAGCGGCCAGGCCAGCCGGCCCGCGACGCCGCCGGGCAGGTGGAACCACTCGTGCCAGACCACCTGGGTGCGGTCGCCGGCCATCGGGGTGCACCGCATGACACCCGGGCCGCGCAGCACCTTGCCCTGGTGGACGACCCGCACCTCGTAGGGCGGGTCCACTTTGACCACGCGCATCTCGTCGCGCAGCACGGCCGGCCCCGCCACGGTGATGGCCTCGATCACGGTGCCCTCGCCGCCGTCGCCCTCGACGACGCGGACCTTGGTCAGCGGGATCCAGTCGCTCTGCCGCTCCCAGGCCATGAACGCGGCGAACACCCGCTCGGCGGGCGCAGCCACGATGATCGTCGCGGTGACCTCCCCTGCGCCGGGCGCGGTGGGATCGGCTCCCGTCACCGCCGGACCGGCTCGCCGGCCGCCGCCGACTCGTCCACCTCGGCGGGTGCCGGGTCGGTCTCGTGGTCGGCCTCGTCGACCGGCTGCTCGCCGGCCTCGTCGGCGGTCGCGTCCGGCTCGGCCGGGTCGGCTTCCTCGGCAGGGGTCTCGTCGGCGGCTTCCACCGGCGCTCCGACCACGGCACCCGCGGTGACCACGCCCAGCGCGCTCGCCCGGGCGCGGGCGAGGGTGTCGGCGTCCTCGACGCGTCCCTCGCGCAGCGCGGTGACCTCGGCCTCGAGCACCTGGATCAGCTCGCTCTTGTAGCCGATGTCGTACGCCAGCCGGCGCAGCGTCTGGTCGACCTGCGCCATCCGGTATCCGCGCCAGGCCGGGTCGAACGTCACCCGGGACACGTCGCTCTCGACGAGCGGGCGGTCGGCGGGCAACGGAGTGGCTCGCTCGTCCGGCTCGACCGGCGCGAGGCCTGGGTCACCCCCGGTGACCAGCGTCATCACCCCGAACACCACGGCGCCCACGGTGAGCGCGACGACGATCAGCAGCAGCAGGTTGCCCATGCCCACGATCGTGGCACGAGTGGCGCTTCAGCGCGACCCTGCCACCCGAGCTGTCCGGCCCGTGGCACGGGAACCGTCCGGCTCATTACCGAGCGGTAGCCGGGCGTTCCGGGCGCGCACGATCGGCCCCGCGGCGCCGTCACAGCCAGCGCAGCGCGTTCTTGCGCCACGCGTAGAGCAGGCCCAATGCCAGCACCGCGACGAAGACGGCCATCTCCACGACCACCGCGAGGCCCGACCGGGCATAGACGACCGCCCACGGAAAAAGGAAAACGGCCTCGACCGCGAACAGCACATACAGGTACGCGTAGACGTAGTAACGAATCTGCATCTGCGCCCAGCCGCCCTCGACGGGATCGAGGCCGCACTCGTACGTGTCGAGTTTGCCCTCGGCCGCGTTCGGCCGCGACGGGCGCAGCAGCCGGTTCGCCGTGTACGCCCCTCCGATGATCAGCACGCCGACCAGCAGCAGCAACGCCACGGTCGCGTACGCGTCGAGGTAACCGTTCACGACCGCAGCCTAAACGGTCGGCGGTGACAGTGGGGATTCATGCAACCGGGCGGCGGCGAGTACGTGGAGCGCATGTTCGCGTGGAATGGCACATCCTTCGCCGAATGGCCGATGGAATGCCACTCTGTGGGACGGAGCAGTGATATGCGCGACCCGTCCCACAGACGGCTGTCGTGTTTATCACGTTCCGCATGGTTTCGCTGGGGGGGCCGTGTCAACGCCATTCCCTACCGCCGACGTAGGCTGACCTTAATCGAGACGTAACAGCACACCACCCCAGCAGGAGGTCGCGTCCAGTGGCCGAACATCGTGAGGGCGCCGGGCAGGCCGGTCAGCTCAGCGAGCACGGGCATCCCGCCAAGGAGATCCATCAGCTCGACCGGGTGGTGATCCGCTTCGCGGGTGACTCGGGCGACGGCATGCAGCTCACCGGCGACAGGTTCACGTCGGAAACCGCCCAGCTCGGCAACGACATCTCGACGTTGCCGAACTTCCCGGCGGAGATCCGTGCACCTGCCGGCACGCTGCCCGGCGTGTCGAGCTTCCAGGTCGCCTTCGCCGACTACGACATCCTCACGCCCGGCGACGCGCCGAACGTGCTGGTGGCGATGAACCCGGCGGCGCTCAAGGCGAACATCGCCGACCTGCCCAAGGGCGGCACGATCATCGTCAACACCGACGAGTTCACCAAGCGCAACCTGGCCAAGGTCGGCTACGAGACCAACCCGCTCGAGGACGACTCCCTCGCCGGCTGGGACGTGCACAAGGTCGGGCTGACCAGCATGACCGTGGGCGCGCTGGCCGAGCTCCCGGTGAGCAAGAAGGACGCCGAGCGCGCCAAGAACATGTTCGCGCTGGGCCTGCTGAGCTGGCTCTACTCGCGGCCGCACGAGTCCACGATGAAGTTCCTGGAGCGCAAGTTCGCGGCCCGCCCCGAGCTGGTCGCCGCGAACAAGGCCGCCTTCAACGCGGGCTGGAACTTCGGCGAGACCACCGAGGGCTTCGCGGTGCGCTACGAGGTGCCGCCCGCGCAGATGGCGCCGGGCAACTACCGCAACATCACCGGCAACGCCGCGCTCGCCCTGGGCCTGGTCGCCGCCGGGGTGAAGGCGAAGCTGCCGGTGCTGCTGGGCGCGTACCCGATCACCCCGGCGTCGGACATCCTGCACGAGCTGAGCAAGCACAAGAAGCTCGGCGTGACCACGGTGCAGGCCGAGGACGAGATCGCCGCGATCGGCGTGGCGCTGGGCGCGGCATACGGCGGCGCGCTGGGCATCACCACCACCAGCGGCCCCGGCGTCGCGCTCAAGAGCGAGACCATCTCGCTCGCGGTCGCGCTGGAGCTGCCCCTGGTGATCGTGGACGTGCAGCGGGCAGGCCCGTCGACGGGCCTGCCGACCAAGACCGAGCAGGCCGACCTGAACATGGCGCTGTACGGCCGGCACGGCGAGGCGCCCGTCGCGGTGGTGGCCGCGCAGTCCCCGGTGGACTGCTTCCACGCCGCGATCGAGGCGTGCCGGATCGCGCTGAAGTACCGCACCCCGGTCATCCTGCTGTCGGACGGTTACGTGGCCAACGGCTCCGAGCCGTGGCTGCTGCCCGAGGTCAGCGAGCTGCCCGACCTGCAGGTCGAGTACGCGACCGGTCCCAACGGCGACGACGGCAAGTTCTACCCGTACCTGCGCGATCCGGAGACGATGGCGCGGCCGTGGGCCGTGCCGGGCACGCCGGGGCTGGAGCACCGCATCGGCGGCCTGGAGAAGGCCGACAAGACCGGTGACATCTCCTACGACCCGGCCAACCACGACTTCATGGTGCGCACCCGGGCCGCCCGCATCGAGGCGATCGACGTCCCCGACGTCGAGGTCGAGGACCCGTCGGGCGAGGCGAAGGTGCTGGTGCTGGGCTGGGGCTCGACGTACGGCCCGATCGGCGCGGCGTCGCGGGCCCTGCGCCAGCGCGGGGTGAACGTGGCGCAGGCCCACCTGCGGCACCTCAACCCGCTGCCGAAGAACCTGGGTGAGGTGCTGGCGTCGTACGACAAGGTGGTCATCCCCGAGATGAACCTGGGCCAGCTGGCCCACGTGATCCGGGCACGCTTCCTGATCGACGTCGTCGCCTACAACCAGGTGCGCGGACTTCCCTTCACCTCCACCCAGCTGGAGACCATGCTCGAGGAAGTGATCAAGAATGTCTAACGCGGTGCCGGTCCAGCTGTCGGCGAAGGACTTCAAGTCCGACCAGGAGGTGCGCTGGTGCCCGGGTTGCGGTGACTACGCGATCCTGGCCGCGATGCAGACCTTCCTGCCCGAGCTGGGCATCCCACGCGAGCGCACCGTCTTCGTCTCGGGTATCGGCTGCTCCTCGCGCTTCCCGTACTACCTGAACACGTACGGCATGCACTCGATCCACGGCCGCGCCCCGGCGATCGCCACCGGCCTGTCGGTGTCGCGCCCGGACCTGACCGTGTGGGTGGTGACCGGTGACGGCGACGCGCTGTCCATCGGCGGCAACCACCTGATCCACGCGCTGCGCCGCAACGTGAACCTGAAGATCCTGCTGTTCAACAACAAGATCTACGGCCTGACCAAGGGCCAGTACTCGCCCACCAGCGAGATCGGCAAGATCACCAAGTCGACGCCGACCGGCTCCTCGGACGCGCCGTTCAACCCGATCTCGCTGGCGCTGGGCGCGGAGGCCTCGTTCGTCGCGCGCACCATCGACTCCGACCGCAAGCACCTGCAGTCGGTGCTGCGCCAGGCGGCGGAGCACCAGGGCTCGGCGTTCGTGGAGATCTACCAGAACTGCAACATCTTCAACGACGGCGCGTTCGAGGTGCTCAAGGACCCCGAGACGCGCGACGACTACCTGATCCGGCTGGAGCACGGGCAGCCGATCACGTTCGGCAAGGACGGGGCACACGTGGTGACCCACCCGGCGGGCAGCTTCGGGCTGGCCGTGCGGGAGGCCGGCGAAGTCGACGCGGGCGAGGTGCTCACGCACGACGCGCACGCCGAGGACCCGGCGTACGCCTTCGCGCTGTCCCGGCTGGCCGGGCCGGACCTGCGGCACACCCCGGTCGGCGTGTTCCGCTCGGTGCGCCGCCCGTCCTACGACGAGCTGGTGCGCAACCAGCTCGACGCGGCGAAGGCGAAGGCCGGCGAGCCCGAGGCGGACCTGGCCGCGCTGCTCAACTCCGGCGACACCTGGACGATCCTGTAGCCCGTCGCCTGACGCACGAAACGCCGCCCGCGACCGATCGGTCGCGGGCGGCGCTGTCTGTGCCGGGTTCAGGCCTTCGGCTCGGTCCTGGTCTCCAGCTGGCCACGCTCACCGGCGAACTTCGCCTTCACGTCGGCGACCTTCTTGTCGAAGTACATGATCGAACCGACGCTGCCGCCGTCGATCCACACGCAGACCGCCATCGGCGTGTTGTCCGAGATCATCCCGGCGCACTTGGCCAGGCCGCCGAGCGGCCCGGCGGGCACGTCCGCCCACGGCTCGGTCACCTTGGAGTCGCCGGTCACCGCCTTGGTGAACCCGTCCATTTCCTTCGCCGGGTTCGGCACCGGCAGTGCCGCGGCGAACGCCATGACCATGTTCTTGGTCTTCACGTCCCCGTAGAAGGCCGAAACGGTGGCGGTCACCCCGGCCTCGCCGCTGGTCATCTGGGTGCCCAGCTCTTTGGCGGCCTTCACCAGATCGGGCGAGGTGTTCTTCTCCCGCCCGCCGAGCTGCGTCGGCTCCTTCACGGTGATCTTCGCGGCCTCCTCGACCGTCTCCTGCGCATCCTTGGCGTTGGAGATGAAGCCGCGGAGGAAGAAGTACCCGCCGCCGGCGCCACCGCCGCACAGCACCAGCAGCACCACGAGCGTGATCCACAGGCCCTTGCGGGACTTCTTGTACGGCGGGTCCGGGTCGTGGCGGCGCTTGCTGCGGGGCTCGTGGCCGGCGAACGGGTCGTCGTCGACGCTCACGTCGCCCAGGAAACCACCCTGCGGCGGGTAGCCGTCCTGGCCGGCGGGCCGGCCGTATGCGCCGGGCTGACCGTAGGGCTGCTGCGGGTGGCCGCCCTGCTGCGGCTGGCCCTGCGCCGGGTAGCCGCCCTGGGCGCCGTGACCGCCCTGGCCGTATCCGCCTTGGGCGCCGTATCCGCCCTGGCTTCCGTAGCCGCCCGCGGACCCGTAGCCGCCCTGGCCAGCCTGTGTACCGTACGCACCCGGCTGTGGATATCCGCCCTGGCCGTATCCACCCTGCTGTGGGTAACCGTCGCCATGCTGTGGGTAACCATCGTCCTGGCGACCGTAGCCCCCTTGCTGTGGATAACCGCCCTGGGCACCCTGCGCATCCTGCTGCGAATAGCCCCCTGCCTGCGGATATCCATCCTGAGAGGGGTATCCGGCACGCCCCTGCTGGGAGTGTCCGCCGGCGTATCCGCCGGGTGCGGCGTATCCGCCGTCCTGTGGATAACCTCCGGCCGGTGGATAACCCGGCTGCTGTGGATAACCACTGTTCTGCTGGGGATAGCCGTATTGCTGGGGATACGTGCCGTTGGTACCGGAGGTCGGGGCCGATGGCGGCTGCTGGCCGCGGCCGTCATCCTCGCCCGGCCGCCGCCACGGGTCCGTCGGCTGGCCCTCCGGCTCGTCGCGTCGCGAACCGTAGTCGGAGTAGGACATCGGCAGCTCCCCACGTGGTGACCGGCGACACGCTGTCGCCGTCCGCCAGATGGTAGCGGCAGGCGAGAAGTCCTCGGGAACCGTACCTATTGAGACCCTTGCGTTCTTGGCTCGAGGATGAAAGTTTTCTTCGGACTGCACATTGCTACTGGAGGAATTCTCATGCGCATGAGACTGATCGCGGCCGGGGCCGCCACAGCGCTGCTCGGCGCGCTGCTGGTGCCCGGCGGTGCGCAGGCCGACCCGCTGTCCTCCGCGCCGGCTGCCACGCCGAGCGCGACGGAGTGCACGCTCAACCCCGCACAGCCCAAGCGGCAGCTGCGGGCTATGTGGATCGCCAGCGTGGTGAACATCGACTGGCCCAGCGCCCCCGGCAAGGCCGAGGAGGAGCTCAAGGCCGAGTACCGCGGCTGGCTCGACCTCGCCCAGCGGCTGAACCACAACGCCGTCGTGGTGCAGATCCGGCCGACCGCGGACGCGTTCTGGCCCTCACCCTACGAGCCCTGGTCTGAATGGCTGACCGGCAAGCGCGACAACGTCGGGCCGGGCTGGGACCCGCTGGCCTTCCTGGTCGCCGAGTCGCACGCCCGCAACCTGGAGTTCCACGCCTGGTTCAACCCCTACCGCATCTCCATGCCGACCAGCGCCACCGGCATGGGCGCGGGCACCGACGTCAACAACCTCGCGCCCGGCCACCCGGCCCGCGAGCACCCGGAGTGGGCGGTCGCCTACCCGCTCAACGCGGCCGGCAGCCGGCTCTACTACAACCCGGGCATCCCGGAGGTACGCGAGTACGTGCAGGACGCGATGATGCACGCGGTCGAGAACTACGACATCGACGGCGTGCACTTCGACGACTACTTCTACCCGTACCCGGCGGCCGGTCAGGACTTCGGCGACCAGGCCACCTTCGAGCAGTACGGGGCCGGCTTCGCCAGCAAGGCGGACTGGCGGCGCAACAACATCGACCTGCTGGTGCAGGAGATGGCCGGGCGCATCAAGGCCGCCAAGCCGTGGGTGAAGTTCGGGGTCAGCCCGTTCGGCATCTGGCGCAACCAGGCCGCCGACCCGCTGGGCTCGGAGACCAACGGCACCCAGTCCTACGACGCCAACTTCGCCGACACCCGCAAGTGGGTGAAGGAGGGCTGGCTGGACTACATCGTGCCGCAGATCTACTGGAACATCGGGCTGGCCGTGGCCGACTACGCCAAGCTCGTGCCGTGGTGGTCCGACGTGGTCGCCGGCACGAAGACGCAGCTCTACATCGGCCAGGCCGACTACAAGATCGCCACTGCGGGCCAGCCCGCGGCGTGGTTCGACCCGGCCGAGATGAGCAGGCACCTCACCTTCAACCGCGACTACAACGTCGCGGGCAACGTGCACTTCAGCGCGGTGCAGGTGCGGGCCAACCGGATCGGCGCCACCGATCTGTACGCGGCCGACCACTACAGCAAGCCGGCCCTGGTGCCGACCATGACCCACCTGCCCAGCAAGCCGCTGCTGTTCCCGGTCGTCACCAAGGCCGACCGCAGCGACGCCGGGGTGGCGCTGAAGTGGCAGCCGCTGGCCGACGGCGCGGGCCCCTTCGGCACCGCCACGTCGTACGCGGTCTACCGCGTCAACGGGCTGAAGATCCTGCCGAGCGGCTGCGACTTCGCCGACGCGACGAACCTGATCGCGACGACCCGCGGCACGTCGTTCACCGACACCACCGCGGTGGCCGGGCAGCGCTACACCTACTTCGTCACCTCGCTGGACCGGCTCTACAACGAGAGCCTGCCCAGCCCGGCCCGCTTCGTCCCCTGACCCGGGGGTGAGCACGCGCCCCCTCGCGTGCTCCGCTGAGAAGGGCGCCCACCGTGACCCGGTGGGCGCCCTTCTCCGCGCCGAGGGGGCGCGCACGGTCCCGGCCGACGGCCTGCCACAGGTCGGCCAGGAGGAGCGGGTGCTTCTCCGGGTGCCCGACGAAGAAGTCGGTCCCGTCCGGCTTCACCACCTCCACCACCAGCTCGTTCGCCAGCACCGTGATGCCCGGCGAGGCCGGCGGCGCCCCCGTGCCGCCGCCGGGTGCCTTGCCCACCAGCTCGGGCCGCTGGTCCGGCTGCTCGCCCGGCGGGTCGATGACAGGAACCCGGCCGACGTGGATGCGCACCGACGCGGTGACCTCCCCGACGGTGATCTGTCCCAGCCAGTCGAAGTTCTGCTCGCGCAGCTGGTGCAGCGGGGAGTCGGCGGGGCAGGCGGTGTCGAAGGTCGCGGCGTCGTAGGGCACGAGCCGCGCGGGCGGAATCGCGTCCGGCCGACACTGGTGCATCTGCCGCTGCAGCGTCTCCAGCCCGGTCACCCCGGGAGCCTCCCGGGAGATCGCCGCTTTGAGGACCTCCAGCAGCCGCTGGGCCGTCTGGTCCGGCGTCTCCGCGGTCGTGGACGCCGCCGCCGAAGCCACGGCAGGCGGCTGCGGGCCCCCGGCCGTCGCCCCGAGCAGGCTCACCGCGGACAGCGCCGCGACCGCGGACAGTGCCAGCCCGCCCGTGGCTGCGGCGAGCCGGCGGCCCCGCTGTGCGCGCCGCCCGCGCACGACCAGCTCGTCGACGTCGATGGCCGTACGCGGGGCGGTGCCCACGTACTCCTCCATGGTGTTGCGGTAATCGTTCATCGCCGTTCCTCTGCATTCGCCTCGGTCGCCAGGCCACGCAGGGTCTCGAGCCCCCGAGCCGACTGGCTCTTCACGGTTCCCTCGGAGATGCCGAGCAGACCCGCGGTCTGCTCGACCGACAGGTCGCAGTAGAAGCGCAGCACGACCACCGCCCGCTGACGCGGACCCAGCCCGCGCAGCAGCCGGCCGATGGCGGTGCGGTCGCCCGGCTCCACCGGCGCGGCCACGGCCTCGGGCAGGTCCGCCTCCGGCCGTTCCCGCCGCCACGGCCGACGTCGTTCGTCCAGCCAGGCGTTGGTGAGCATGCCGCGCACGTAGGCGTCCACGTTGTCCGCCCGGCGGACCCGCGACCAGGACCGGTACAGCTTCAGCAGCACCGTCGACACCAGATCGTCGGCGGCGTGCCAGTCGTGGCACAGCAGGAACGCGATGCGCCGCAGGCTCTCCAGCCGCGCCGCCACGTACTCCCGGTACTCCGGTTCGTCCTCGCGCTTCACATGGTCCCTTCCCGTCGTCTCCGGGCAGGGGACGTAAGGCGTCTGCAGCGGGGTTGCATGTCCTTGCAGCGCCGGAAAAATCAACACTTCCGAAACATGGCCGCAACGACTACATTCAGCTCCACCGATGCTCCACCCAGGCATCGGCCGACCGGCTCGTTGAACCCCTGACGAACCCTATTCGCCGAGGTGAAGCCATGTCCCGCCTGCGCCTGCTGCTCGCTCCCGCGGCCGCGATGATCGCCGTTCTCGCGATCGCCGCACCCGCTCAGGCGGTGACCCCCGCCGAGAAGCTGTCCGTCATGTCGAGCTGGTCGCAGACCAGTGTCAGCAGCTACAACGCCTGGAACAGCGGCCGGCAGAACCAGGGCGCGTGGGCGGCGTACGCCTTCGACTGGAGCACCGACTACTGCTCCACCAGCCCGGACAACCCGCTCGGCTTCGACTTCAAGCTGTCGTGCTACCGCCACGACTTCAACTACCGCAACTACAAGGCGATGGGCCAGTTCTCCGCGAACAAGTCCCGGCTGGACAGCGCGTTCTACGAGGACCTCAAGCGCAAGTGCGCGACGTACAACGTCGTCGTGCGGCCCGCCTGCACGAGCCTCGCCTGGACCTACTACCAGGCCGTCAAGGCCTTCGGCAGCGTCGGCGCCGTCAGCCAGGCCGACATCGCCAAGGCGCAGAAGCTGAAGGACGACGCGCTGCGCGCCGCCGCCGAGAACAACTGACGCCCGCTCCCGCGGTTCCTGCGCAGGCTTCCCGATCCGTCTCCGGGAAGGCTGCGCAGGACTGCGTCCGGGGTCTGACGCGGGATCAGGAGCCGCTGGGCAGCTCGGCGAAGCGGCTGGAATCCACCGCGAGATCCGGGTGCTCGACAGCCAGCGCCAGCGACGCCGTCTCGCCCAGCGACAGCGCCGCCCCGCGGGCGTACGCCTCGTCGAAGACCGCGTCGCCGAGCGCCGCCCGGGCGGCCTCCTGCTGCGCGGTCCAGAACGAGGCGAAGATGCCGGGCCCGCAGTGCAGCTGGACGGTCGTCGACTCCGCCGCCCCGAACAGCGTCGCCGCGGTCATCGCGTCCCCACCCTGCACGCACCGCGCCGCCATCGCCTTGACGGCCACGCAGGCGCGCCCGTGGAAGCCGTACGCCATCCGCGAGCGCAGCGCCACGGTCAGGTGCTCGTGCGCGGCGACGAGGTCGCCACGGCGCAGCGCCACCATGCCCAGCAGCAGGTCCAAGGTGCGCCGCCCGCGCTCGGCCGGGCGCAGCTGCTCCAGCTGACGTGAGGCGGCCAGCAGCGTGGCGGCCTCGTCCAGCGCGCCGCGCAGCCACAGCAGCTCGGCCAGATTGCACACCGCGAACAGCGCGTCCGGTGCGACCTCGTAGCGGGTCGCCCAGGCGAGCACCTCCCGGCAGGCCTGCTCGGCGTCGTCGGGCTTGCCCGCGTCGCGCAGCGCGCCCGAGCGGCCGGCCAGCACCCGCGCCAGCAGGCCCGGATCGCCGGCCCGGCGGCCCGCGGACTCGGCCCGGCGGCTGAACCGCAGCTCCTCGACGAACTCGCCGTCGACGGCGGCGTGGCCCGAATGCGCGTGATAGGCGCGGGCCAGCTCGGCGTCGGGCACCCGTTCGCCCGTCTCGGACAGGCGCGCGTACAGCCGGAAGAGCCACAGCCGGCCTTCCCGGGCCAGGCCCCGCTCCCGCCACCACTGGTCCAGGCCACAGGAGATCTGCAGCCCCGAGCGGGCGCTGCCGCCCGTGCCGCACCAGCGCAGCGCGGCGCGCAGCTCGGCGGCGAGCGGGTCGATCGAGTACAGCGACAGGGTCACCGGCTGCCCGTCCGGCCCGTGCCCGACCGCCTGCAGCGCGCGCAGCGCCCAGGCCACGTGCCGGTCCCGGGCGGCCGCCTCCTCACCGTGCGCGGCCAGCCGCCGGGCGGCGTACCCCCGGATCGGGTCGAGCATGCGGTAGGTCGTGCCGTGCGCGCCCGGCTCGGCCTGCACCAGCGACTTGTCCACCAGCACGGTGAGCGGGCCGAGCGGGTCGCCGTCCATCAGCCACTCCACCCCGGCCAGGCTGATCGGCCCGGCGAAGACCGACAGCCAGCGCAGCAGCTGCGCCGCATCGTCCGGCAGGGTGCGGTAGGACCAGGTCACCGTGGCCTGCATGGTGGCGTGCCGGGCGTGCGCGCCCGAATGCGGCCCGCCCGCGTCCAGGGCCCGCAGCGGGTCGCTCTCCTCCGCGGTCAGCTCAGCATGCAGCCGGGCCGCCAGCTCGCTTCCGGACAGCACGCGCAGCCTGGCCGCGGCCAGCTCGATGGCCAGCGGCAGCCCGTCCAGGCGGGCCGCCACCCTGGCCAGGTCGGCGAGCTCGGCCGGCTCGACCGGGCGGCCGCCGCGCGCCGCCGCGGTGCGCTCGGCCAGCAGCGTCACCGCGTCGCTGACACCACCGCCCGCGGACGGCGACAGTGACAGCGGCGGGATGCGCCAGACCAGCTCGCCCGCTATGCCGAGCGGTTCCCGGCTGGTTGCCAGCACGGTCACCTCGCGCGCCCCCGCCAGCAACTGGGCCACCAGCGGCGCAACGACGCCCACCTGCGCCTCGCAGGTGTCCAGCAGCAGCATCAGGCGCCGGGTCGAGGCGTGCTCGACCAGCGTCTCGACGACGGGACGGCCCGGCTCCGGGCGCAGCCCCAGCACCGTGGCGACGGTGAAGGCCAGCAGCCCCGGATCGGTGACGCCGGCGATGTCGATGTTCCAGATGCCGTCCGGATAGGACTCGATGAGGTCGTGTGCGACGGCCACGGCCAGCCGCGACTTGCCCGCGCCGCCCGCGCCCACCACGGTCGTCAACCGGTGCGCCGCCAGCAGTTCGGCCAGCTCGGCCCGCTCCGGATGCCGCCCCACGAACGAGGTCAGCGGGCTGGGCAGGTTGTGCGGCGCGGTGCGCTCGGTGCGCGGGCGCGGGAAGTGCTGCTCCAGTTCGGGCGCCACCAGCTGGAACAAGCGCTCGCGGCCGTCGAAGCCGCGCAGCCGGTGCAGCCCGAGGTCCAGCAGCCAGGCCTGGTCCGGCAGCCGCGACGCGGCCTCGGCGGTCGACGCGGAGAGCAGGATCTGCCCACCGTGCGCGGCGGCGGCGACCCGGGCGGCGCGGTGCACCTCGGGGCTGGCGTACTCGCCGCCGTGCGGCTGCGCGATTCCGGTGTGGAGGCCCATCCGCACCTTGGGCTGCGCCTGCGGATCCGGCCACGTGTGCGCTTCCAGTGCGCGCTGCGCGCAGGCGCACGCCTCCACCGCCGTCGAGGCGTCGGCGAAAGCGAAGAAGTAGGAGTCGCCCTCGGTGAACAACTCCACGCCACCGGCCGCCGCCAGCACGGCACGCAGCACCCGCCGGTGCTCGTGGAGCACCGGCCGGTAGCCGTCACCGAGCATCTGGGCCAGTCGGGTCGAGCCCTCGATGTCGGTGAACAAGAACGTCACCTGCCCACGAGGCAGATGTGTACGCTGCTGCACGCGCGGATAACCTCCGCCCCCCTGGAAGTCGCGGTTCATGCTGCCGTACCCCCACCTGCACAGGACATCGTGAGAACGGGTTGATCGAGCCGTCCGAGGTGTCACCACCCGCGAACGATGAAGACGATCAGTGCCGTGTCGAGCTGCCAACCGTCGTAACGACGACACCGCAGGGCGGATGTGGGCCATGAGGTCACAACCGGATCACCCGAGCCGTCGTCGACGGACACCACGTGCGCACGACAACGCGGCGCGGGCGAGGCATACTCGACCCGTGCGGGACGGGGACGACATCACGGAAGCGGCGGCGGCGAAGAAGCCGGCCGCCGACGATGCTGCCGACGCGCGGGTCGCGCAGGACGCGGAAACCGTTGCCGCGACAGCGGCCGACGCCGACGGCGACACAGCGACCACCTCGGGATACGGCGCCCTGCCCAAAACCGCGGTCGCGCCGGGGGACGAAACCGAGGCTGCGATCTCGGTCGGGGCGGCGATGGTGCGGCTGCGCTCCGCGGCGATGGACGCAGGCCGTGTGGTCTGGCGGCAGTCCCGCCGTCCCGTCGGCCGGCTCACCACCACGGGCGTCACGATCGTCATGCTGGTCGCCGCGGCCGGGGCGTCCGGTGCTCTGCTGATCCCGGCGCTGGTCGGCGCGAAGGCCGCGCCCGCCCCCACGCCGTCCGCGTCGAGCCAGGCGACCGCCGGCACGACGCCGAGTCCCAGCTTCGCACCGCCGCCCTCCCCCACCGCCGCGCCCAGCCCGGTGGCCCGGCCGGCCGTGGCGTTCCACCGCTGGGCGGAGGCGACCTCGCCCAAGGTGAGCGTGCCGGTGACGGCCCTGGAGGCGTACGCGTACGCCGAATGGGTGGTGACGCAGACACGACCGTCGTGCAAGCTGCGGTGGACCACCCTCGCCGCGATCGGCAAGATCGAGTCCGATCACGGCCGGACCAAGGGCGCGAAGCTCGGCGAGGACGCGAAGGCGCTGCCGCCGATCGTCGGGATCGCCCTGGACGGCACCAAGAACACCAAGAAGATCAACGACACCGACGCGGGCACGCTCGACTTCGACAAGAAGTGGGACCACGCGGTCGGCCCCATGCAGTTCATCCCGGCGACGTGGGTGACCTACGGGGTGGACGGCGACAACGACCAGCTCGTCGACCCGCACGACCTCGACGACTCGGCGCTGACGGCGGCGTACTACCTGTGCGCGCCGGGCAAGGACCTGACCGTGGTGGCCAACTGGAAATCGGTGGTGCTGTCGTACAACAACGTAGGGGTGTACCTGCAGAAGGTGTATGACACCGCGCAGGCGTACGGTCGTAGCAGTCAGACCTGATCAACCGGACGTCTCGCCCACATCAGCGAAACGGCCCATAACACTACCGTCCGCCACTGCCTTCATCGTTGAGCGCCACTCAGAGTAATGGTTTGCATACGATGACAGGTGGGACCCTTCCGTTTCGGGGGCGCAGTGTGCAAGCTGGACAAGTGAAGGTGCGCGAATGGGATCCCCGTACCGCCGCCGCCACTGAGATCACCTCTCTGGTCGCTCTCCTCAACGAGGTTTCCGCGGTCGACCTACCTGATGATCCGCTGTGGCAAGACGGCAGGATGCGCGACTACCTGGCGGTCACCATGCCCGGTGAACGCAAGATGATGTGGCTGGTCGAGGAGAACGAGGGGGACGCCGCGCGGGGCGTGGCACCGCTGGGCGCCGGGAGCATCATCCTGCTCGGCGACATCGGCGTCGTCGAGATCCTGGTCCACCCCAAGGCGCGCCGGCAGAACATCGGCCGGGCGCTGCTGACCGAGCAGGTGCGGGTGGCCCTGAGCAAGGGCTTCACCACGCTGGGCGTCGAGGTGGCGGGTGACACCACCGCCGTCGACTTCTACCAGGCGTACGGCTTCACCCTGGCGTTCACCGAGGTCCGCAGCGTGCTGCGGCTCGACACGGTCGACTGGTTCTCCCTCGGCGACCTGGCCGCCGGCGTGGGCGCCGGATACCAGATCGAGTTCTACGCCGACGGCCCTCCCGAGCACATGATCGGGCCGTACGCGGCCGCCAAGGCCGAGGTGCGTGACGACTACGACCTGGGCGACCTGGACCTGCGCCCGAGCTCCTACGAGCCGGAGCGGCTGCTGGCGAGCCTGCGCACGCTGGCCGCCCGTGGCCTGCAGCTCTACATCGTGGTCGCCGTCCAGGAGAAGACGGGCGAGGTCGCCGGCCTCACCGAGGTCGTGGTGCCGGCACAGCGCCCCGGTCGCGCGGACCAGTACGACACCGTCGTCGTGCCCCGCCACCGCGGCTACGGCGTCGGCCGTGCGATCAAGGCCCGGATGCTGTTCGAGCTGCGCTCGGCAGAGCCGAACCTGACCGAGGTGCAGACCTGGAACGCCGCGGTCAACGAACCCCTCATCAAGGTCAACCAGGAGCTCGGCTTCGTCGCCGACCGCCAGTGGCTGGAGTACGAGGGCGACGTCGTGGAACTGGCCGCGAACCTCGGCATAAGCTGACCCGATGCCACGCTACGACTTCCGCTGCCGCGCCTGCGGCGACACGTTCGAGGTGAACCGGCCGATGGCGGCCGCGGGCGACCCCGCGCCCTGCCCGGCCGGCCACGACGACACCGTGAAGCTGCTGACCACCGTCGGCCTCGCCGGCCGCGGCGACGCGATCCCCGCGCCGTCGAGTGGCGGTGGCGGCTGCTGCGGCGGCGGCTGCTGCAGCTGACCCAGCCAGGCAGGTCCTCGGCCAAGCTTCGGCTCCGGTGATCGCTGTTCCGTGTCAAGAGTGAGGCCTGACCTCGTCTTCCGACCCGAAACAGTGATCACCGCAGCGGGCGCCCGCCTGCCGCGCTCCTACCGCAGGCGGCTTCGCGTCGCTGATCCCAGCCACCCCGCCCCCCGGCTCCCCCAGGTCAGAAATGCCCTCGACTGACTTTGCTCTGCACCCATTTCCTTGCTCTGCACCCAAATACGCAACGGGGGTGCATCTGTTGCGCGGGTGGGTGCAGAGCAAGGCTTTGGGTGCAGAGCAAATGCACTTCCGGGGTATGCCTGAACTGGGCGGGCCGGGGGGCGAAGGCTCGTGGGTTATCCACAGGCCCAGCGGTTGTCCACAGGTTCGGGGAACGCCGGTTGCCTAGGACCGGCCTGGCGGCGAAGCTGACGGGCATGCCGCGTCCCCGCAAGGAGAGCCTGCCCGGCACGCCGTTCCCTGTGGTGGGGCTGATCCGGGCTGCCCGCCGCCGCGCCGATCTGAGCCAGCGTGAGCTGGCCAAGGGCGCGGGGCTGCACGCGTCGACGGTGGGGCGGATCGAGGCCGGTGAGCTATGGCCTAGCCTCGTCGCCTTCGCCAAACTGATGGGGGCGACGGGGCACTATCTCACCGTGGTCGATGACGACGGCCACGTGCTGATGCCGATGAGCGATCGGCGCGACCTGGAGCTGCGCGACGGCGCGGAGCGCCGCTACCCATCGCACCTGGACCTGGTGCTCGACCCGCGGCCGGGCGAGTGGTGGGCCGACCAGTACGGGCTGGCCCGGCCGCCGGAGACGTTCCTGCGCGACCGGGCACACCGAGACGCGCAACGGCGGCGCAGCCAGTGGGAGGTCCGGGTGAAGAAGTACCGCAACGACCCGGAGCCGCCGGAGGTGTATCAGTAGTCGGCGCGGAGGTGGCGGGCGGCGTCGGTGGCCCAGTAGGTCAGGATCATCTGCGCGCCGGCGCGGCGGATGGAGTGCAGCGTCTCCATCATCACCCGGTCGCGGTCGATCCAGCCGTTCGCGGCGGCCGCCTCGACCATCGCGTACTCGCCGCTGACCTGGTAGGCCGCGACGGGCACGTCGACCATGTCGCGGACCGCGGCGACCACGTCGAGGTAGGGCAGGGCCGGCTTGACCATCACGATGTCGGCGCCCTCGGCGACGTCCAGCGCCACCTCGCGCAGCGACTCCCGCAGGTTCGCCGGGTCCTGCTGGTAGGTGCGCCGGTCGCCGTCCAGCGACGACTCGACGGCGTCACGGAACGGGCCGAAGAAGGCGGAGGCGTACTTGGCCGCATACGCCAGGATCGTGGTGTCGCGGTAGCCGGCCTCGTCGAGGGCCCGGCGAACCACGGCGACCTGGCCGTCCATCATCCCGGAGGGGCCGACCACGTGTACGCCGGCGGCGGCCTGGGCCACCGCCATGCGGGCGTACGCGGCCAGGGTCGCGTCGTTGTCGACGGAGCCGTCGGGGCGGACCAGGCCGCAGTGGCCGTGCGAGGTGAACTCGTCCAGGCACAGGTCGCTCATCACCACGACGCTGTCGCCGACCTCGGCGACCACGTCGCGGATCGCCACGTTGAGGATGCCGGACGGGTCGATGCCGCCGGAGCCGACGGCGTCCTTCTCGGCCGGGATGCCGAACAGCATGACCCCGCCGATGCCGGCCTGGGCCGCCTCGGCGACGGCTTTGCGCAGCGACTCGCGCGAGTGCTGGAGCACGCCGGGCATCGACTTCACGGCGCGGGGCTCGGCGAGGCCCTCCTTCACGAACAGCGGCAGGATCAGCTCGGCCGGGTGCAGCCGGGTCTCGCTGACCATGCGCCGCATCGCCGCAGTGGTGCGCAGCCGTCGCGGCCGCACGTTCGGGAAGGACATCACGTACTCCCTGGGTTGAAGAATCGGCACGTCCTCGCAGATCAACGAGGCACCGGGTCCGCGAGGACGCGCCGGATCATCTGGCCTAGCGGAACCGTAGCGCGGTCGGCCCCTGGACCTTCGAGCCGCGACGCTGCTTGGCGGGCATCGCGGCGAGCCGCTCGCGCAGCTCGACGGCGTACATGGCGAGCGCCTCGACCAGGTCGGGGACGGACGCGTGCTCCGGCTGCACGTCGACGCGCAGGCCGAACTCGAGTGCGGTCTCGGCCGTCTTCGGGCCGATCACCGACACCACGGTGCGCTGGTGCGGCTTGCCGGCGATGCCGACGAGGTTACGCACCGTGGAGCTCGACGTGAACAGGACCGCGTCGAAACCACCCGACTTGATGGCGTTGCGGATCTCCTCCGGCGGCGGCGCCGCGCGCACGGTCCGGTACGCCGTGACGTCGTCGACCTCCCAGCCGCGCTCGGTGAGCCCGGCGGCGAGCGTCTCGGTCGCGATGTCGGCGCGGGGCAGCAGCACCCGGCCCACCGGGTCGAAGATCTCGTCGTACGGCGCGAACTCGGCCAGCAGGCCCTCGCTGGACTGGTCGCCCGCGGGCACCAGCTCGGGCTGGATGCCGAACGCGCGGACTGCTTCGGCGGTCGACTCGCCGATGCAGGCGATCTTCACGCCGCCGAAGTGGCGCGCGTCGAGGCCGTGCTCGGCGAACTTCTCCCACACCGCGCGCACGGCGTTGGCGCTGGTGAAGATGACCCAGGCGTACCGGCCGTCGACCAGGCCCTTGATCGCCCGCTCCATCTGGGCCGGAGTCCGGGGCGGCTCGACCGCGATCGTCGGCACCTCGCACGGGATGGCGCCGTACGCCCGCAGCCGCGCGCTCATCACGCCCGCCTGCTCCTTGGTACGCGGCACCAGTACGCGCCAGCCGTACAGCGGCCGCCGCTCCCACCAGCCGAGCTTGTCCAGGTTCTGGACGCCGCCGCCGACGGTGACCACGACCCGGCCGGAGAAGCCCAGCGCCGCGGCGACGAAGCTGTCCACCGACGAGGTGGTGGTGTACTGCGTGTCCCCGGTGCCGTCCCCGGTGATCGCCACCGGCTGGGTGCCGTCGACGCCCGCGGCCAGCAGGCCGTCGCGCACCGAGGCGAGGTCGCCGGCGTCCACGGCCAGGGCGACCGAGCCGTGCCGCACCGCGGCGGCCAGCCCGTCGAAGTCGAGCGTGGTGACGTCGTCGACGTCGGCGGCGGTGCGCACGCCGGTCAGCGGCACGCCCGCGTAGGTCGCCACACCGGCGGCCTGGGCGACGCCGGGCACGACCGCGAAGCGCACGTTGGTCCGGGCAACCGCCTGGACCTCCTTGACCACCGCGTCGTGGCCGAACGGGTCACCGGTCACCAGGTGCACCGCGTTGCGGCCGGACCGCGCCTCGGACAGCAGCACCTTGGCCACGTCGCCGGGCACACCCTCGGCGGGGCTGTATTCGGTCTGCTCGCCGGTCTCGGCCTTCAGCGTGTCGAGCAGCGCGTCGGGCACGCTGCGGTCGTACACGATGTGGTCGGCTTCGAGCAGCGTGTCGTACGCGCGGCGGGTGAGCAGTCCCGGGTCGCCGGGTCCAGCCCCGACGAACGCGACGTGCCCGGCGGGCTTACGGGTGCGGGTCATTCTGCACTCCCAAGTACATTATCGGCACCGTCTTCGAGCAGGTCGGCGGCCAGGGCCCGCCCGATCTGCTCGGCCTCGGCGAGCGTTCCGGTGCGCGACAGCCGGAGGGCGAATCGCCCGTCCACGCTGATCACCGCACCGCGCAGGTAGATCTCGTCGTCTTCGGTTGTCTCGGCCAGCGCGGCGACGGGTGCACTGCACCCTGCCTCCAGCGCGGCCAGCAGCGCCCGTTCGGCGGTGACCGCCGCACGGGTCGCCCGGTGGTCGAGGGCCGCGAGGGCCTCGACCAGGTCGGCATCTGCGGACCGGCACTCGACGGCCAGCGCGCCCTGGGCGGGCGCGGGCAGCATCAGCATCGGGTCCAGGATCTCGGTGACCTCACCGGCGCGGCCCAGCCGGGCCAGGCCGGCACGGGCCAGCACGACCGCGTCCAGCTCGCCGTCGGCGACCTTGCGCAGCCGGGTGTCCACGTTGCCGCGGATCGGCACGGTGGTCACGGGCAGGCCCAGCGCGTTGATCTGCGCGATGCGGCGCAGCGCGCCGGTGCCGATGACGGCGCCGGCGGGCAGCTCGGCCAGGGTCAGCCCGTCCCGGGCGATCAGGGCGTCGCGCGGGTCGGCCCGCTGGGGCACGGCCGCGATGGACAGACCGTCGGCGGGCGCGGTGGGCAGGTCCTTGTACGAGTGCACCGCGAAGTCGATCTCTTTCGCGGAGAGCGCGTCACGCAGCGCCGACACGAACACGCCCACGCCGAGCTGCTGCACGGGCGCGGACGAGCGGTCGCCCGCCGTCGCGATCTCCACCAACTCGACCCGCAGGCCGGTCGCCGCGGTCACCATGTCCGCCACGGTCTGCGACTGCGCCATCGCGAGGGCGCTGCCTCTCGTACCGAGGCGGAGCACGCCTGTGCTGGTCATCAGGCACCCCCCTTCAAATCTGGCACATCTGCCACCGTGGTGTGGTCCGGTGATCCGGGGATCACCGACAGGTCGAACAGGTCGCGCAGCAGGCTGGCGTACGCCTCTCCGCCGGGCTCGGCGGCCAGTTGGCGCACCCGCACGGTGGGCTGGTGCAGCAGGCGCTGCACGATCCGGTGCACGGTGTGCGCCACGTCGGCGCGCTGGTCGTCGGTCAGGTCGACGCGGCGCTGGGCGAGGCGGCGCAGCTCGGCGCTGACCACTTCCTCGGCCCGGGCCCGCAGCGCGGCGACCGTCGGCGCCACCTCGGCGCCGCGCAGCCAGCTCGCATACGAGTCGACCTCGCCCGCGACGATCTCCTCCACGGCCGCGACCTCGCGGTCCGCGGACGAGCGGGGGCAGACCGGGGCGCCGGACGTGGCCGGGTCGAGCACGGTGCCCAGGCGCGCGACATCGACGAGCCGCACTCCGGGAAGCTCGGCGACGGCCGGCTCGACGTCGCGCGGCATCGCCAGATCGATGATAGTCAGGATCTTGTCGGACCCGGTGCGCGCCGCACCGACGTTCTCGGAAGTGAGCACGTGGCCGGTCGACGCGGTCGCGGTGATCACGACGTCCGCCTCGGCCAGCAGTTCGGGCAGGCGCTCGATCGGGGCGGCGGTGCAGCCGTACGCGTCGGCGAGCCGCTGCGCCCGGTCCTGCCCGCGGTTGACCACGGTGACCGTGCCCGCGCCGCGGCGGGTCAGCTCGGCGACGGCCAGCGCGCCCATCGCCCCGGCGCCCACCACGAGCCAGTCGTGGCAGTCCGCGGCGTTCGCCACGGCGTGGTCCAGCGCGGCGCTGACCATGCTGCGCGGCGCGTGGTCGATGCCGGTCTCGGCGTGCGCCCGCTTGCCGACCCGCAGCGCCTGCTGCAGCAGCTCGTGCAGCACCTTGCCGGCCGCGTCGGCCTCGGTGGCCTGCTGGTACGCCTCGCGGAGCTGGCCGAGGATCTGCGCCTCACCGGCGACCATCGAGTCCAGCCCGGCGGCGACCCGGAAGACGTGGCGGACCGCGTCCTGGCCGTGGTGCACGTAGAGGGTGCTCGCGAGCTGCTCGGCGGGCACGCCGGACAGCTCGGACAGCACCTCGCCGAGGCGGCTCAGCCCGGCGTGGAACGCGGGCACAGCCGCGTAGACCTCGACCCGGTTGCAGGTGGAGACCACGACGGCCTCGGACAGCTCGCCGCCGGACAGCAGCCTGGGCAGCGCCTGCGCGCCTTCGACCAGGGACAGCTTCTCCAGCAGTTCCACCGGCGCGGTCCGATACGACGCGCCGACCACGACGAGGTTCACGCGGCCACCTCTCCTCGCGCGGCGACGGGGCTGCCGTTGACGGCCCCGCCGGCTTCGGCGATGACGTGGGCCACCCGGCCCTGGCCGGCTGCGCGGGCTACCGGCTTGCTCTGCTCGGTTCCGTTGACGGCCGCCTGCGCGGCCCTGGCGGCCGAGTTGGCCTGCTCGGCCTCGCGGGCCGATTTGCGGTGCTCGTGGAACGAGAGGATCTGCAGCTCGACGGCGAGATCCACCTTGCGGACGTCGACCTGCTCCGGGAGGTTGAGCACCACCGGGGCGAAGTTCAGGATGCTGGTGACCCCGGCCGCGACCAGCTGGTCGGCGACGGCCTGGGCGGCACCGGCCGGGGTGGCCAGCACGGCGATGGAGATCGCCTCGGACTTGACCACCTCGGGGATGTCGCCGATGTGCCGCACGGCGATGCCGTTGATCAGTTCGCCGACCCGGGTGAGGTCCGCGTCGAACAGCGCGGCGATGCGGAAGCCGCGGCTCGCGAACCCGGCGTAGCCGGCCAGCGCGTGGCCGAGGTTACCGACACCGACGAGGGCGACCGCGCGGCGCTTGTTCAGGCCGAGGATGTATTCGATCTGGCCGACCAGTGGCTCGATGTCGTAGCCGACGCCGCGGGTGCCGTACGAGCCGAGGTGGGACAGGTCCTTGCGAAGTTTGGCCGAGTTGACCCCGGCGGCGAGCGCCAGGCCCTCGCTGGAGACGGTGTCGTGCCCGGTCTCGGCGAGGTGATGCAGGGCACGCAGATACTCGGGCAGGCGGGCCACCGTCGCCTCGGGCAGGTCCGGGAAATCCGGCACCGCGGAGGGCGTGACCGCGCCGACACGGCCGGTGATCCCGGCTTCGTGACCGGTGCGCTGCTGACTCATGAGACTCCGTGCCGAACAAGGCTTAGACCCCAGATCACATGGCCGAACGGCTCTGTGCTAGCGGGGAACGTCGAGGTAACAGACTAAGCGCTTGTGAACAGGTGCACAAATCGCGATCTTGAAAGCGCGCCCATCCGGGATCGCGAATCGGCCAGAATGCCCCCGCGGCATGTGTGCCCCCACTCTGGCCGAACCCCACTCCACCCGTCACGGAGAGTCGCCGGAAAGGCGGTTCGCGACGGGCGTCCGGATGGGCGCTGCTCCGCGATTATGTCGCAACCATGACAATCGCTCCCAAAACACGCCCACTCGATTGGCCGCATACCCAACCAAAAGCCGCGATTAACTCAAACCGCTCACCAGAGGCGCCGGCCAAGGGCATCCAGAGACGAACGTCACGCCGCGAGCGCGACGGCCTCGAGCAGCGTGTCCGCGACCGGCACGCCGTACGCGCGCAGCTTGGCCGGGTCGGTGAAGCCGCCGGTGTAGAGCACGCAGCGCGCCCCCACGGACGCGGCCGCGTCGGCATCGTCGATGGAGTCGCCGATCAGCACCACGTCGGCGCCCTGCAGGCGCAGCTCGGTCAGGTGCCGCTTCAGGTGGCCGGCCTTGTGCGCCTGCTCACCGGCCAGCCGCTCGCGCAGCCCGTCCACCCGGATGAAGTGCGACGTCAGCTGGTAGCGGGTGACGGTCGGCACCAGCTCCTCGTGGAACCACATGGACAGCAGCGACTGCGTTCCCGTCCAGCCGCGCAGCGCGTCCAGCGCACCCGCGGCCAGCGCCAGCTCGGCCAGTCCGGTGCGGTACGCGTCGTGGAAGACCCGGTCCAGCTCGACGAACTCGGCCTCGGTGATCGGGCGGCCCAGCACGGAGCCGTAGTACTCGCTGATCGGGCGGCGGAAGTCACGGCGGTGCTCGTCGGCGGTCACCTTGATCGACAAGCCCGGCGCGGCCGCGGCGAACGCCACGTTGGTGGAGTTCACGACCAGGTGCAGGTCGTCGACGAGGGTGCCGTTCCAGTCCCAGACAAGGTGCTTCGCGCCGCGCTTCATCCCGCCAGATTACCCACGCCTCCCCTGCTCAGCGTGCTCGGCCCACGGTGGTCAGGAGGACTGCTGCCGGGCGAGGTCGCGGCGCAGCCGCTGCTCCTCGACCCGCCAGTAGCCGTGCTCCCGGCCGTCCAGCATGACCACCGGAATCCGGTCGCCGTACTCGGCCTCCAGCTCCCGGTCACCGGAGATGTCGATCTCCTCGTACGGCTCGCCGATGCGCTTTAGCGCCGCCACCGCGTCCTCGCACAGGTGGCAGCCGGGCCGGGTGTAGAGAGTCAGTCGCGTCACGGTCCCATTCTCTCCAGAGGTCACAGCAGGCCTTTGCGCACCTTGCCGATGACCGAGTACGGCAGCGCGTCGGCGAACTCGATCTCACTCGGGCACTTGAACCGGGCCAGATTCCGGGCGCAGTGCGCGGCCAGTTCCGCCGCGGTGACCTCGCTGCGGGGCGCGGGCACCACCACCGCGCGCACCTGCTGGCCGGTCATCGGGTGCGGCGCGCCCAGCACGGCCGCCTGGGCCACGCCCGGGTGCGCCAGCAGCACCTGCTCCACCTCGGCGGGGTACACGTTGAAGCCGCTGACCAGGATCAGCTCGCCGAGCCGGTCGACCAGGAACAGGTCGCCGTCGCCGTCGGCGTACGCCACGTCGCGGGTGGGCCACCAGCCCTCAGCGTCCGGCCCGCCCCGGCCGTCGGGCCAGTAGCCGGTGAACAGGTTCTCCCCGCGGGCCACGATCTCGCCCGGGTCGGTGCCCGGCGAGTCCGGCATGGCGAGGTCCGGATCGTCTCCGTCGTCCTCGTCGTCCGCGCCGAGCGGCTCCCCGCCCCGCCACACGTCCTCGCCGGCCCGGTTCACCAGGCGCAGCTCGACCCCGGGCAGCGGCCGGCCGATGGAGCCCGGCTTGGCCGACGGGGCGGCGACGGTGGAGGCCAGCACCGGCGCCGTCTCGGTGAGCCCGTAGCCGACCTGCACGGTGTGCCCGGTCAGCGCGGCGAACCGGGCCGCCGCCGCCGGCTCGAGCGCCGCCGCGCCGCACACCGCCAGCCGCACCGAACGCAGCCGCTCGCCGATGTCCGGCACGGCGCTCCAGGCCAGGAACATCGGCGGCACGCCGACCAGCACGCTCACCTGGTGCTCGGCGATCAGCGCGGCCGAGCCAGCGGGGTCGAAGTCGGCGGTCAGCACGCCCGCCGCGCCGTGGAACAGCACCGAGCCGAGGCCGGTGTTGAGCCCGTACGCGTGGAACAGGGGCAGCGCCAGCAGCACCGTGTCGGTGGGGCCGACCAGCGGCGGCTCCACGGCGGCCAGCTGCCGGTGGTTGGCCAGCAGTGCCGCGTGGGGCAGCATCGCGCCCTTGGGCGCGCCCTCGGTGCCGGAGGTGTAGAGCAGCAGCGCCAGCCCGTCACCGGCGTCCTCGGCGGGCACGGCGCCCGCGGCCACCGGTGGCGCGGTCAGCGGGTGCGCCACCGCGTCGGCGACCCCGTCCAGCAGCTCCTGCGGGGCGACCAGCACCTGCGCCCCGCTGTCGGCCAGCACGTGCTGCAGTTCGCGGGGGGTGAACCCGGGGTTGCAGGGCACCGCGACCAGTCCGGCCCGCAACACGGCCAGCAGGGTGACGGGGAAGTCGAGGTCGTTGCGCAGGGCGATCGCGACACGCGCGGGAAAACCGGCCGAGGGGGGCAGTGCCAGCGCGTGCAGGCCGCGCGCCGCGGCGTCGACCCGCGCGTCCCACTCCGCCCAGGTCAGGCTTTCCTCGCCCGCGCGCAGCGCGATGCGGTCCGGTGTCGCGGCGGCATGCTTTCGCAGCAGTGTGGCGAGGTTCACGGAGGCTGAGTTTTCCACAGCCCGGCCCGCGAGCCCACCCCTCGCGTGCACCGTCCTGACACGACGCCGTCACGGCCGCCGCTGTCACGGGGACTACAGGGGCATCACCCGCCCGGGTGAGCCGCCTCGAAACTTTCGGTCAGTACGCGGACCAGCGCACAACGTGTGCGACGACACCTACGGGTGCCGGTGCAACATTTCGGTCCGGCGTGTAACTGACTCCACACCGCTGGGTGAGTTGGGGCCTTTATAGTCCTCAGGGTCGGCTCACCCTTTTTGCCATGAGTCGACACCCCTCAGCCAGAGGAGGCCTTTGTGCCGTTTATCGCACCGAACGAGTACCTCATGGGTGTTCAGCGGCTTATGGTGGAGATTGCCCGGTACGCCGGTGGGCGCGTGCGCCCTCCGCAGTACCGGGACGGATCGGTCTGGGGGCACGCGGAGGTGGCGGGATGAGTTCTGTGTTGTTCGGCGATGAGCTGGTCACCAGCGAAGTGGCGGCGGCTCGCCGGGCCCTGGTCGACGGCCTGACGCTGCTCCGTACTTCGCTCAACGAAATGCTGGCCACGGCGGTACGAGGTGACGGCGGCACCCAGCGGATTCGCACCCGGCAGGGCAACGACGCCACGGCCCGGCACCAGCCCCCGGGCACCAAACCCGTGGGCGGGCGGGTCAACGGGCGCAGCGCCCCGACCCAGGCCAGCGGGTCCGCCACGGAGAGCGGCGAGACCCAGGTCCTGCCGGCCGTCGAAGAAGGGGGCACCGGCGGCACCGGCTATCCGGACCGGCCCGATCCCAGCGATGCCGCGCACGAGGTGTGGACGCTGGTCGAGCGGGCCCAGCAGGGCGACTCGGCGGCGTTCGGGCTCATCTACGACCGGTACGTCGACACGGTGTTCCGGTTCATCTACTTCCGGGTCGGCAACCGGCCGCTGGCCGAGGACCTGACCTCGGACACCTTCCTGCGCGCGCTCAAGCGCATCAGCAGCTTCACCTGGCAGGGCCGCGACCTGGGCGCGTGGCTGGTCACCATCGCCCGCAACCTGGTCGCCGACCACTTCAAGTCCGGCCGGTACCGGCTGGAGGTCACCACGGGCGACGTCCTGGACGCCGACCGCGAGGACCGCGGCCCCGAGGGCAGTCCCGAGACGGCGGTGGTGGACCACATCACGAACGTGGCGCTGCTGACCGCGGTCAAGCAGCTCAACCCCGAGCAGCAGGAGTGCATCGTGCTGCGGTTCCTACAGGGCTTCTCGGTGGCGGAGACCGCCCAGGCGATGGGCAAGAACGAGGGCGCCATCAAGGCCCTCCAGTACCGCGCCGTCCGGGCGCTCGCCCGCCTGCTGCCCGAGGGGTTCGCGCCGTGAATGTGACTCACATCACTATGGGTGACCCGTCACCCCTGGCGGCCGTAACTGATCGTGCCCTGATCCCGTTTGACCGGGTGCGAGCGGCATTCTCTGCGTTCGCCGTAACAATCACCGCGATCAGCGAAGGGGGGTGCCCGCGGTGAACAACATTTCCCTGTTCGATCGTGGGCGTGCCGAGCGCTTCGCCCAGTTGCTCGACGAGGCCAACGGCGGCCGCCGTCACCACACCCGGTCCCGCCTCGACGGCCAGCTCACCGAGCTGGTCAGCGTCGGTCAGCAGCTGCGCACCGTGGCCCTGCCCGGCGTACCCGAGGCGACGTTCAAACGAGACCTGCGCGCTCAGCTGATCGCCACCGCGGAACGCGACGGCATCGGCGTCACCGCCCGGCCCGAGGTCGACGACCAGCGCGCGAGCGCTCCATGGTCGGCCCGCAGGCCGGGACGGGTCCGCGCCCGAGGGGCGATCGTCATCGGCATCGCCGCGGGCACGCTGGCGCTGTCCGGCGTGTCGGTGGCCAGCGGCGAGGCGATCCCCGGCGACGCCCTCTACGGCGTCAAGCGGCAGACCGAAAAGGCCCAGCTCGCGCTGGCCGGCTCGGACCTGTCCCGCGGTCGGCTCTACCTCGAGTTCGCCCGCACCCGCCTGTCGGAGGCGCACGCCGTGCGCACCGACGCCACCGGGTTCGGGGCCGCGCTCACCGACATGGACAGCGACACCACCCAGGGCATCCGGATGCTGATCACGTCGGCCATCGCGCGGCGCGACACCTCCGCCCTGGACGCGGTGGACCGCTTCGTCGCCGACCAGCGGATGCTCGTCGGGCAGCTGCTCGACAGCAGCACCGACCGGGAGAAGGTCACCGGCTCGCTGTCTCTGCTGGACCGGATCGAGAAGCGCTCCGCGGCAGCCCGCACGGCGCTGGCCTGCGGTGCGGGTTCGACCGGCAGCGACCGGTTCGGCTCCGTGCCCGGCGCCTGCGCCAACGCGGTCAGCCAGCCCTCGCGGCCGGCGCAGCAGCCGCAGCCGGCGGAGACCAAGGAGAACGTCAAGCCGGGCAACAACGGCAACCCCGTCGCCCCCCAGGCGTCGGTCGCGCCGAGCACCTCGGCGTCGCCCGCGGCCACCGAGGGCGAGACGGAGCAGACACAGGACGACGGCCTGCTCGACGAGCTGGGCCGGATCCTCGGCGGCCTGCTCGGCTAGCTCGCGGAGACGGATCACAGGGGCGCGGCTGCCGGCAACGGCGTCGCGCCCCTACTGTGTGCGGCGGCCTGCGGCGCATACGCTCTAGCCGTCCGGAACACGGACCGGCCGGCACCCCGGCGCACCGCGTTCCCCGCAGAAGGAGGGCCCGATGGCACGTCGTCGCAGTCCGGCGCAGCCGATCGCCGCCGTCGGCGCGGCCTTGCCGCCGATGCCCCCGGCCGTCATGCCGATGCCCCCGGCCGTCATGCCGATGCCCCTGGCCGAGCCGGCCGCACCGGTCGCCGATCGCACCGGGGCCGCGTTCTTCGACGTCGACAACACGATGATGCAGGGCGCCTCGCTCTACTACTTCGCCCGCGGCCTCGCCTCGCGGCGCTACTTCACCACCATCGACCTGGCCAAGTTCGCCATCAGCCAGGCCCGGTTCCGGCTGCTGGCCGCCGAGCACTCCGGCGACATCGCGCAGGCCCGCGAGGCGGCGCTCGCCTTCATCGAGGGCTGGAAGGTCGACGACGTGCAGCGGCTCAGCGAGGAGATCTTCGACGAGCTGATGGCCGACCGGATCTGGTCCGGCACCCGCGCGCTCGCCGACCAGCACCTCGCCGCGGGCCAGCGGGTCTGGCTGGTCACCGCCGCGCCCGTGGAGCTGGGCCGGGTCATCGCCGCGCGGCTCGGCCTCACCGGCGCGCTGGGCACGGTCGCCGAGATCCGGGACGGGGCGTACACGGGCCGTCTGGTCGGCGAGATGATGCACGGCCCGGCCAAGGCGCACGCCATCGAGGCGCTGGCCGCCGCGGAAGGGCTGGACCTGTCCCGGTGCACCGCGTACAGCGACTCGATCAACGACGTGCCGATGCTGACCAGCGTCGGCCGCGCGGTCGCGGTCAACCCCGACAGCGCGCTGCGCCGGATGGCCCGCGCTCAGGGCTGGGACATCCGCGACTTCCGCTCCGGACGCAAGGCCGCCAAGGTCGCCGTCCCGGTCGCGCTGGGCGCGGGCGTGCTGGCCGGCGCGGTCGCGGGTGGCATGGCGCTGAACCGCCGCCGGAAGAAGACGTGACCCTGCCCGGACGGCGCGGCACCACACTGCCGCCCGGGAGACCGACGCCGCCCGGGCTGCACCGGCATCCGGCCACCCTGCCGATGACCCGCGCGGTGGCTCTGCTGCTGGCGCTGGGCGCGGCGGGTTTCATGCTCGCGCTGAGCCCGCAGCAGCCCGCCCCGCCGCGTTCGGCCGAACCCGCGCTCACCGAGGCGTACCCGGGCGCCACCGTGCAGGACACCCCCGGCGCGCTGGCCGACGGTTCGGTGTACAGCCCGCTCTTCTTCCTCAGCGCGACCGGGTCCGTCGGCACCGCGCTGTCCCCCGGCGGCGACGACGTGCGCCTGCTGCTGCGCGACCGGGGCGGCGAGCGCGAGCTGCGCCGGATGCCCAAGGACCGCGCCGCCGAGTTCGCCGGGTTCACCAGCGACGGCACGATCCTTGCCTGGGTGGAACTGAGCAGCGACGCCGACGGGGCAGGCCGCAGCGGCATCTGGACCGCCCGCCTGGACGGCGGCGCGGCGCGCCTGGTCACCACCGACACCGGTGCCGTGATGCTCTTCGACAAGCAGGGCGACCTGGCCCTGCACGACGGGCAGCTGAGCTGGATGGCCGACGCCGGCAAGCCCGGCTTCTCGGCGATCCACACGGTTCCGCTGGCCGGCGGCAAGCCCGTCGTACGCGAACTCGAGGGCGGGTACGCCATCAGCACCTGGCCCTGGCTGGTCAGCGAGGCGGTGGCCGACGCCGGCTCGATCGAGCTGAACAACCCGCAGACCGCCGAGCGCGTCCTGGTCGGCGTGCAGACCGGCGAGCTGATGAGCTGCTCGGCCACCTGGTGCCGGTCGCTGGTCATCGGCAGCACCGAGGCGTCCACCGTCATCGAGCTGATGCGCCCGGACGGCTCCGAGCGACTGCGCACGGTGACCGGCGCGGTCTCGTCGGCCATCGCGGACGTCGCGGTGCTGGACCGGTTCGAGGTGTACACCCGGAGCACGCAGGGCCTGACCACCACCCGCGTCATGCTCTACGACCTGAAGACCCGCAGCCTCGCCCTGGTCACCGCGAACGCGGGCCGGGTCGCCTGCCGCGGCGGCGTGCTCTGGTGGTCCACCGGCGACAACGAGACCCTCACCTGGCACGCCCTGGACCTGCGCACGCTGTAATGCCGGCGCCCGCCTCCGCGGGCGCGGCGGTCGGCCTGGGAGGCCTCCCTTACCCGCCGGTCGCTCGTCGCTGCGCGACTTCCGCTCCTGGCGGGTGCGGTCGGCGGCCGACCGCGGTGGGCCCTACGCGGAGAAGGCGTCGGGGCGCAGTTCGAGGGTTTCGTGGAGCATGGTTTGGATGGTCTCGCGGACCTGGTCGGCGAGGTTGAAGACGACCGCGGGGTCGTCGGCGCCGTCGGCGTACGGGGTGGTGTCGATGGGCTCGCCGAAACGGATCATCCACTTGCTCGGCAGCGGCACCAGGCCCAGTGGGCCCAGCCACGGGAACGTCGGGGTGACCGGGAAGTACGGCACGCCGATCAGCCGGGCCAGCGGCTTGATGTTGCCGAGCAGCGGATAGATCTCCTCAGCCCCGACGATGGCCACCGGCACGATGGGCTTGGCGGTGCGCAACGCCGCCGACACGAAGCCTCCGCGGCCGAAGCGCTGCAGCTTGTATCGGTCGACGAAGCGCTTGCCGACGCCCTTGAACCCCTCCGGGAAGACGCCGACCAGTTCCTCGGCGTGCAGCAGCCGCTCCACGTCCGGGTTGCAGGCGAGCGTGGCGCCCGATTTGCGGGCCAGCTCCGAGACGAACGGCATGCGGAACACGAAGTCGGCGCCGAGCAGCCGCAGGTGCCGACGGGCCGGGTGCTCGTCGTGGCAGGCGACCGAGAGCATCAGCGCGTCCAGCGCGACCGTGCCGGAATGGTTGCCGACGACCAGCGCGCCGCCCTCGGCGGGCAGGTTCTTGACGTCGATCACTTCGGTGCGGAACCAGTGGCGGTAAAGCTGGCGCAGCACCGGCTGGAAGACCTGGTCGGTCAGCTCGGGGTCGAAGCCGAATTCGTCGACCTGATACTGCCCGGACAGCCGTCGGCGCAGGAACGCCAGGCCCGCGGCGACCCGCTCGTCGAACTCGTCGTCGAGCTCGGCGGGTGCCCCGGTGGCGTCATGTGAACTGGTCACCTGCCCGACCTTCCCTGGTCCGCGCGTGGATCGCCGGAGGCCCGGACGGCGGGCCGCCCGGTCCGCTTCTCCCGCACCGACCTGATCATGTCGAGCAGCCGCTGCTCGGTCGCGGCCACCAGCGCGGGGGTGATGACCGCGCCCGGCTTCTGAGCCTGAACGAAGTCGTCGAAGGCGTCGGCCGTCGAGCGGGGCGTGAAGCCATACTGCCGGACCAGCTTCGCGGTGTCGACCACGCGGCCGTGCACGAACAGGTCGACCTGGTCCAGGCTCAGCCCGGCCACCCCGCGGCCGACCGAGGCGGCAGCGTGCATGGCGGGCTCCAGCACCGGCAGCGCGATGCGCCCGGACCGGCGCACCGCCTGGGACAGGGTCAGCGTGCCCGGCCCGGCCACGTTGAAGGTGCCCTGGTGGTCCTCCAGCACCGAGCGGCGCAGGATCTCCAGCGCGTCGTCGACGTGGATGAACTGCAGCCGCGGGTCGCGCCCCAGCACCGTCGGCACCGCCGGGCGGGCCAGGAACTTCAGCAGCGCCGTGTCGGCCTGCGGGCCGACGAACGGGGCGAAGCGCAGCACCGTGGTGGTGACGGCGGGCCGCCGGCGACGGAAGCCGCGCACGTACGACTCGATGTCGAGGATGTCGCGCCCGTAGCCGCCGCGCGGGGCGTCCCGGGGTTCGGTGTCCTCGGTGAACACGGCCGGGTCGCGGAACGAGACGCCGTACGCGGCCGTCGACGAGCGCACCACGAGCCGGCGCAGCGACGGCATCTGCTGGCAGGCGGCCAGCAGCTGGAGCGTGCCGATGACGTTCTGGTCCTTCATCGCGGCCCGCCCGCCGGCGTCCGGATCGGGCGAGGAGACCACGGCGAGGTGCACGAGGGCCTCGGCGCCCAGTTTGACCAGGGACGAAGCGCCCTCGGTCAGGTCGGCGCGGCGCACCGCGACGTCGCGCAGCAACGGCGCGAGCTCGTCGGGCGGATCGACGCGGTCCACCCCGACCACCTTGCTGACCCGGGGGTCCGCGGCGATCCGGGCGGCGATGGTCGCGCCGAGGAACCGGCTGACGCCGGTGACGATGACGACCCGGGGTGCGCGTGCGCGATCGACGGCGGAGCCGTTGGCGACCGCGGTCATGACGCGCCTCCCCGGGGCGGCGAAGAATGAAGAGGAGCACCGCGAACCCCGCGAGCCGTACGGCCCGCAGCGGGGTGACGCGGGATCACGCCCGAGCCGGAGACGTCACCGCTGATCCGCGACAGGTGCGCAACGAGGCGCGGCGGATCGGCCAGGTAGCTCAGCTACGGGCGTGTGCCTCACTTGCCGAGACGGCGACGCTGGACGCGGGTCTTGCGCAGCAGCTTGCGGTGCTTCTTCTTCGCCATACGCTTGCGGCGCTTCTTGACCACGGAGCCCATATGGCATCCCCTCGAAGTTGACGGTGGTGGAACCCGTTCAGGGTAGCCGAGCAGCCGCGAGCTCACTGCCAGGGGTCACCGTCAGGGTGAGCCGGGATACCTATTGCTCCGAGAACGCGCCCCGCAGGTACTCCTGAACCGCCTGCTCAGGGACCCGGAAGGAGCGGCCTACCCGGACGGCGGACAACTCCCCCGAGTGGACCAGGCGGTAGACGGTCATCTTCGACACCCGCATCAGGGTCGCCACCTCGGCGACGGTGAGGAATCTGACCTCCGCCAGCCGTGCGTCCTGTCGTGTCGATCCGATCATGAGCAGGCCCACCTCCTCCGGTACAGGCCGCGCCGCGGGGACGCGCCGCGATCGCGGTAGGTGTCGCGAGCACGGATTCCTGTGTAATGAGTACGGTACCGGGACGGTTGTGACCGATGCGAGCCTTTCGCCAAGATCGGGCCGATCACGGCATGATCAGGCGACGCTGTGCCGGATGAAGTCGGCGCACTCGCGCTCCAGCACGGCCCACTCCACGCCCAGCGTCTCCCTGGCGGCCACCGGCACCGTCACGCCGTCGTGGACCACCCGGTGGAAGAACTCGACCAGCCGGTCCTCGCCGAAACGGTCCGCCAGGTGCCGCACGGCCAGCGCGCTCATGCCGTACCGGGCGGAGACGATCCAGCCCTTGGTGCCCTTGGGCGGGTCGGTGAATTCCACGTCGCCGTTCCAGCCGTCCTCGACCAGCTGCCGGATGGCGGGCATCCGCAGGTAGTCGCGCACCCGGGCGCCGTCCATCAGCGCGTACTCGGCCAGGCCCTCGTGCAGCCACCACATCGAGTCGCTGTCCTTGAACGGCCCGGCCAGCGACGACGCATGGGTCAGCTCGTGTCGCAGCACCCCGCCCAGTACCTCCGGCGTGATGTTGTCGTCGTAGAGCATCAGCTCCCAGCGCTCCACGCTCACCCGCAGCGCGACGCCGGAGACCGTGTCCCCGGGATTCCAGGTGAACCAGCGCCGCCACTCGTCCGAACCGGCGTAGTAGACGACGTACCGCGCCGGGACCGCGCCCGCGCGGGCGAACCGGTCGGCGACCCTGGCCGCCTTCTCCGCCTCGGCCAGCAGGGTCGGCAGCTCGCCCGCGTAGTCGGGCGTGGTCGCGACGACGGTGCGCTCACCGGCGTCGGCGACCAGTTCCGCGACCTGCCACGGATGCGGCGACGGCTGGGCCGCGACCGGCCGCCATTCGATGAGCCACGCGCGCCCGTCGCGGATGCGCCACCTGGTCTGCGCCCGCGCGCCGGCCTTCGCGCAGGTCGGCGTCACGAAGCAGGGGGTGCCGCGCAGCTCGGTCGACCACTGCTCGCCGCCCTCGGCGGCCACCGGGGTCGGGTTGCTCGGCTCGTCCGACCACTGCGCCACCCGCATCGCGCGCAGCGACCGGAACTGCGTCCGCATCCCGTCCAGCACCTGCGGCGCGGCCGTGTCGACCACGGACAGGTAGGCCGCCTCGTCCCCGGCCAGCAGCGCCCGGTGCTGTTCGGTCAGGGCCGCGCCGATCCGGTCCTTGATCCACGCTTGCCGAGCGGCGAACGGTGCGTTCGGACCAGGGCTCGGCGCGCCGGTCGGTGCCGCGCCGTCGAGGCGGTTCTTCAGCCACGGGAATGCCAGCACGGCGAGCCCGCCCGCGACCAGGCAGAACACCAGGACCACGACGGCAACGATCGCGAGCAGCCGCCCCCAGCGCCGCCGGGGCCGCGGCGGCGGTCCGCCCTGCGGCCAGCCCGCCGGATGGCCGCCCGGCACGCCCGACGCGGGAAACGGCGGATACCCGCCGGGTATCCCGGACACCGGGTAGCCGGGCATCCCGGACACCGGCCGGGCCTGGTGCCCGCCACCGGGCATCCCGGACACCGGGTATCCGCCGGGCGTCGCGGAGACCGGGTATCCGCCGGGCGTCGCGGAGACCGGGTATCCGCCGGGCGTCGCGGAGACCGGGTATCCGCCGGGCGTCGCGGAGACCGGGTATCCGCCCGGAGCCGAGGAACCAGGCGGCGGGTAACCGCCCGGTACCGAGGAGACCGGTGGCATCGGCGTGGCCGGCTGCACGAAGGTGACCTCCGCCGGTGGCGCATAAGCGGCCAGCGGAAGTGTGGGCGGCTCGACCTGGGGCGGCGCGTATCCGGCCAGCGGCGCGGTGGGCTGCTCGTCGTCCGGTGGCGCCGCGGAGTGGGCGGCCGCGATCACCGCGGCCGGGGTGGGGTCCTCCTCGTCGAGCGGCAGGAGTTCCGGGGCGCTGCGCGCCCAGGGATCCACGGCCCCCGTGCCGGTCTCGTCGGGCGAGCGTCGATCGGCGGGCGGGGGCCAACCGGCGGAATGGGTCTCGTCCTCGGGGGGCACGGACGTGGAGGCTACCAACGGGTTGCGGCCACGGGTAGGGCTGACGGCCGTCGAATCCGGTATGAGCGGCATGGGCGATCCAGACGATGCACCCGATTCGCCCGGCTCAAGTACCCGGCCCGCCGGTCAGCGGGCGGTACGCCGCACGTAGTCGACCAGGTCCTTCTGCACCACGGCCCAGCTCAGGCCGAGCGACTCCGGCGCGGCCAGCGCCGCCTCCCGGCGCTGGTGCAGCACGTTCTTGAAGAACGCCATCGCCTTGGCGAACCCGAACCGGGCGATCAGCCGGTGCACCGCGAGGTACGCGACGCCGTAGCGCGCGGCCACCTCCCCGGCCGGGGTGTCGTCGCCCGGCGCGATGAGCGCGAGGTCGCGTTCCCACTTCTTCACGAACTTGCGCACCTCGCCCAGCGCCCCGTGGCTGGTCGGCTTCGCCCCGTTCATCGCGGCCTCCTCGGCCAGGCCCTCGACCAGCCACCAGGCGCCGTAGCCACCCGACGAGCCGGCCAGCGACGAGGCATGCGTCAGCTCGTGCCGCATCATGTCGCCCATCCCGGCCTGCAGGAGGTAGTCCCCGTTGAGGACGAGTTCGTAGCGGTCCGCGGTCACCGAGAAGGCGTAGCCGCCGGCCCAGTCCGGCAGCTTGCCGCCGTACCAGCGCTCCCACTCGCGGCTGTCGGCGTAGTACACCGGGTAGCGGACGGGGGCGGTGCCGACGGCATAGCGGTCGGCGACCTTCGCGGCGCTCTCCGCCTCCCGGAGCAGAGTGGGCAGCTGCCGGGCGTAGACGGGGGTTGTCGCGACCACCGTGCGGGCACCGGCGAGCGCTACCAGCTCGTCGGTCTGCCAGGGTGCGCCACCGTCCTTCTCGCCCGGCTCCCAGTGGACCAGCACAGCCCGGCCGTCCTCGATGCGCCAGCGCATGACCGAGGGCGCCCGCGCCTCGGCGCACGTCGGGACGACGAAGCACGGGGTGCTGCTCAGCCGCACCGTCCACTCGTCGCCGGTGGGGCTCGGCTGGTATCCGCGGTCGCTCCACGCCGCGACCTGCATCGCGCGCAGCGAGCGGAACTGGACCCGCAGCCCGTCCAGGGCACTGGTCGCGGTCGGCTCGACCACCGACAGGTAGCTGCGCTCGTCCCCGCCGAGCAGGGCCTTGTGCTGCACGGCCAGCGCCGCGTCGATGCGCTCCTTGGCCCAGGCCTGGCGCACGCTCACCGGGTCACCGGGCCGCGGGCTGGGGGCGGTGCCGGGCGTCGTGCCGTCGCCGGCGGCGGCGAGCTGGTCCAGCACCGGCGGGACCAGCACGACCGCGAGTCCGCCCGCGGCGGCGCAGGCCAGCGTCAGGCCGGTGGCGACCAGCGCGATCACCCGTCCCCAGCGGCGGCGCGGCCGGTGCAGCAGCGCCGGGTCCGGCCACAGCGTGGGGTACGGGTACGGCACGCCCGGAACGGGCTGCTGAGCACCGGAGCCGGGGTACGGCTGCGGTACGCCCGAAACCGGCAGCGCACCGGAGTCGGGGTACGGCTGCGGCGCATCCGGGACGGGCGGGGGTTCCGGGGCGGGAGCGGGCGGGAGCGAGGACCCGTCAGCAGAGGGGGCGGCGTCCTCGGCGTTCACGGACGAGGACGCTACCCATCGGCGCGGCCGAGATGATCAGCCGGACGGTCACTTCTTCGAGATCAGTGCCCGGCCGAAGAAGGCGAGGTTGGCGGGGCGCTCGGCGAGACGGCGCATCAGGTAGCCGTACCACTCGGTGCCGTAGGGCACGTAGACGCGCACCGTGTGCCCGGCCCTGGCCAGGCGGGTCTGCTCCTCGGGGCGGATGCCGTAGAGCATCTGGAACTCGAACTCGTCCGGCGCGCGGTCGAACCAGCGGGCCCGGTCCTGGGCGATGGCGATCAGGCGCGGGTCGTGGGTGGCCAGCATCGGGTAGCCCTCGCCCGCCATCAGGATGTTCATGCACCGCACGTACGACTTGTCCACCTCGAGCGGGGCCTGGTAGGCCACGTGCTCGGGCTCCTTGTAGGCGCCCTTGCACAGCCGCACCCGGGACCCGGCGGTGGCCAGCTCCCGGCAGTCGCCCTCGGTCCGGCGCAGGTACGCCTGCAGCACCGCGCCCGTGCCCGGGTGGTCGCGGCGCAGCCGGGACAGGATGTCCAAGGTCGAGTCGGTGGTGGTGTGATCCTCCATGTCCAGGGTGACCGTGGTGCCCAGCGCCGCGGCGGCCTCGCAGATCTCGCGGGCGTTCTTCTCCGCGAGCTGCTCGTCGAAGGCCTGGCCGAGCGCGGACAGCTTGAGGCTGACCTCGGCGGTCGCCACCGTCACGGCATCGCCGCCGCCGATCTTGGGCGTGGTGAGCCCGGCCCGGCCCAGCCCGGCCAGCAGCTCCAGGTACGCCTCCTTGGTGGCGTTGGCCTGGTCCGCGGTGAGGGTATCCTCGCCCAGGTTGTCCAGGGTGATGCAGAGTCCGGCGTCCGCGAGCTGCCTGGTGGTGGCGAGCGCCTCGCCGGTTCCGGAGCCGGCGACGAAACGCTTGACGACGTCACGGCTGATCGGGGCGGTCTCTACGAGCCGTTCCACCTTCTGGGATCGGGCGGCGGCGAGGATCACGGAGCGAAGCATGAGGGCAGCGTAACGCCTGTGTGCCGGGGGACTCAGGGGACTCCTGCCCGCTGTATACAAGAACACGCCTCGATATCTCGGTGAATGGGGGGTTGTATGCGTCGGCTACAAACTTCAGCTGTGAACTCCAACCCGCTCCGATCCCCCGCCGTGATCATCGGTGGGGTCGTACTGCTCGTCGCCGGCCTGGCCTGTGCCCTGGACGACGATGACGACGACTGCTCGGGACAGCCCCAACCGCAGCAGACCGTCTTCGCCGCCGGAAGCTCCGGCATCCGGCTCTCCGAACCCCCGGCCCCGACCGTGGCCCTGCCCGACTCGGGCGGCTTCGGCACCCACCTCGCCTCCTGCGGCGGCTGATCGCACGTGCAGCGGCACCAGGTCGAACCCCGCCCGGACTGGCGTGAGACGGTCCGGGCGCAGGGCATGCTCTACGCCGACACCAAGCTCGACGACGGCGCGACCACCCCGTACTGGGACGAGTCGGCCTGCTACTCGTTCACCCTGGACGAGGTGCTGCGCCTGGAGGAGGCGACCGAGGAGCTGCACCGGATGTCGATCGCGGCCGCCCGGCACGTGGTCGAGCAGGACCGGTGGGCCGAATTCGGCATCCCGGCCTGGGCCGTGCCCGAGGTGCGCCGGGTGTGGCGGGAGCAGCCGCCGACCCTGTACGGCCGGTTCGACCTCTGGTACGACGGCAGCGGCCCGCCGAAGATGCTGGAGTACAACGCGGACACGCCGACCTCGCTGCTGGAGGCGTCGATCATCCAGTGGTTCTGGCTCACCGACACCCGGCCGGACCTGGACCAGTGGAACAGCCTGCACGAACGCCTCATCGCCGCCTGGCGCAAACTCGGCCCGCAGTTCGCCGCGGGCCCGGTGCACTTCGCGTGGTCGAACCTCGAGGAGACGTTCGAGGACCTGATGACCGTCGGCTACCTGGCCGACACCGCGCACCAGGCCGGGCTGGACGTGCGGGTCACCCCGATGCTCGACATCGCCTGGGACGGCCGGCGCTTCCGGGACAGCGGCGGCGACCCGATCAGCACGATCTTCAAGCTGTACCCCTGGGAGTGGATGGTCGCCGAGCCGTACGGGCGGCTCGCGCTGGACCCGGGCACCCCGACCACCTGGATCGAGCCGGCCTGGAAGCTGCTGCTGTCGAACAAGGCGCTGCTGGCCGTGCTCTGGGAGCTCCACCCCGGTCACGAGCTGCTGCTGCCGGCATACCTGGACGGGCCACGGGACATGGCCGAGTACGTGGCCAAGCCGCTGCTCGGCCGCGAGGGGGCCAATGTGCGGATCGTCACTGCGGCAGGTGAGCAGGTCACCGACGGTATCTACGACACCGGCGGCCACTGCTTCCAGGAGTTCCGCGCGTTGCCGTCGTTCCAGGGCAACCACGTGGTGCTGGGTTCGTGGATCGTCGATGGCGAGTCGGCCGGCCTGGGACTACGCGAAAGCACCAGCCTGATCACCGACGGTCACGCCCGCTTCATACCCCACTATGTTGACACCCCACGCACGCCTTAGGTGCACTACCTTTGTCGGGTGAACTTCGATGCGTACGCCCGAACGGCTGTTGATCTTGTCAACGCGCCGCTGGACGACCTGAGCCAGCTCCGCGCTGTCCTGCCGGGGCCGGACTGGATGTGCGAGGACGCCACCGAACGTGACCTGCAGGTGTTCCGCAAGGCACAGCGGCGCCTGCGCGAGGTGTTCGAGCACGGTGCCCACGGCCGCGAACACGAGGCCGTCGAAGAGCTCAACTCGATGCTCGAAGCCCATCCGGTGCATCCCCGCATCTCCGGTCATGAGTCCGGGAACTGGCACATCCACGTCACCAGCCGCGGCTCCGCAGTCAGCGCGGAATACCTCGCCGGCGCCGTCTGGGGCCTGTCCGTGTGGCTCTGCGAGTACGGCAGCGCCCGCTTCGGTGTCTGCGCCGACGACCGCTGCGGCAACGTCTACCTCGACACCTCGTCCAACAACTGCCGCCGCTTCTGCTCCGAACGCTGCGCCACCCGCTCGCACGTGGCGGCCCACCGCGCCCGCAAGAAGGCCGCGGTCACCGAGCTGGCCCACACCAAGGCCCAGCTCAAGCCGGCCGTCCCCCAGCAGGCCAGCCTGACCTCCGTCGGCTGACGCCCCTCCAACCACCGCGGGCCGCTCCCCCACGGGGAGCGGCCCGCGCCACGTCAGACCGAAGGAAGGGCACCTTCTTATCGGTTTTCGTAGAGGAAGGGCACCTTCCAAACCGCCGGAGGCGGTTGGCTACGAGCGGGTGGGAGCCACGCCCGCGGCGAGGTGGGTACGCGCGAACGCCAGCGCCTCGGCCAGGTCGGCCTCCCGGGCGGCGCGGCTGCCGGCCTTGCGGGTGGCCACCTCCATCGCCACCGACCCGGTGAAGCCTCGCTGCTCCAGCCCCGCCAGCAGGCGCGCGCACGGCTGCGTGCCGCGGCCGGGCACCAGATGCTCGTCCCGGCCCTCGCCGGTGCCGTCGCCCAGGTGGACATGGGCCAGCCCGGCACCCATCGTGTCGGCCATCTCCAGGGCGTCGGAACGCGATGCCGCGCAGTGCGACAGATCCAGGGTGTAGGAGTCGTAGCCGGCCTCCGTCGGGTCCCAGCCCGGGTGGTACGGCACGACCTGGCGGCGGCCCATGCGGACCGGGTACATGTTCTCCACCGCGATGCGCACCCCGGTGTGCCGGTGCGCCAGCTTCGACACCGTGTCGGCGAACCCGCGGGCGTAGTCGCGCTGCCAGCTGAACGGCGGGTGCACCACGACCGTGGGCGCGCTCAGGGTGTCGGCCAGGATCACCGCGCGACGCAGCCGCTCCTTCGGGTCGCTGCTCCAGACCCGCTGGGTGACCAGCAGGCAGGGCGCGTGGATCGACAGCACCGGCACGCCGTAGTGCTGGGACAGCCCACGCAGCGCACCGGCGTCCTGGCTCACCGCGTCGGTCCACACCATGACCTCGACCCCGTCGTAACCCAGTGAGGCCGCCAGCTCGAACGCTGCGGCGGTGGGTTCGGGAAAAACGGACGAGCTGGACAGGAGCACGGGAACGGACACGTTGTCCAGAATAGCCCTGGTCATCCCGCCGAGAGCTGATCCAGGCGCGTCAGGATGACGCCCTCGCGCAGTGCCCAGGGGCAGATGCGCAGCTCATCGACGCCCAGACGGCGCATTGCGGCCTCCGCCACAACGGCACCGGCGAGCAGTTGGTGGGCGCGGCTCGCACTCACTCCGTCCAGTTCGGCCAGACCCGCCGACGGAATCCGCTGGATGAAGCCGCGCACCTGGTGCAGGCCCTGCAGGGTGAGCACGCGCGGTGCCCACAGCCCGTCGCCGCTGGGCGCGGCGCCGGCCAGCCGGGCCAGCGAGCGGAACGTCTTCGAGGTCGCCGCGGCGATCTCCCAGCCCTTCAGCCCGTCCAGCTCCCGGTGCATCAGCTGCTCGTCCACGTAGGACTGGAGCGCGGCCAGCTCGGCCGCGCCCGGCGGGTCGGCCTTCAGCCAGCGCCGGGTCAGCCGGCCCGCGCCCAGCGGCAGGGACACCGCCACCGTGGGCTCCTCGTCGATGCCGGCCGCGATCTCCAGCGAGCCGCCGCCGATGTCGAGCACCAGCAGCCGGCCCGCCGACCAGCCGAACCACCGGCGCACCGCGAGGAAGGTCATCCGGGCCTCGTCCTCGCCGGAGAGCACCCGCAGCTCGACCCCGGTCTCCTCGTAAACCCGGCGCAGCACCTGGGCCGAGTTGGTGGCGTCGCGGACCGCGGAGGTCGCGAACGCCATCAGCTCCTCCGCGCCCTGCTGCTGGGCCGCGGTCTTGGCCTGCTCGCATGCCTTCACCAGCGCGTCCGCCCCGGCGATGGTCAGCTCGCCGGCCTCGCCGAGCTGCTCGGCCAACCGCAACCGCTCCTTCTGGGAGTGCGTCGGCCACGGATGCGCACCCCGGTGCGCATTGACCACCAGGAGATGAACTGTATTAGATCCGACATCGAGGACACCAAGCCGCATGCGCCTACGTTATCGGTGCCCGACACCGCCGTAGGCTGGGATCGTGGAGCATGAGGGCGAGACTTCGCTGGACTTCCCGCGGGAGTGGATCGAGTTCGCCGACCCGGCGGATCCGGCCCACCTGATCCGCGCCGACCTGACCTGGCTGCTGTCGCGCTGGACCTGCGTGTTCGGCAGCGCCTGCCGGGGCATCATCGCCGGCCGGGAGGAGGAGGGCTGCTGCTCGCACGGCGCCTTCTTCACCGACGCCGACGACGTCAGACGGGTCAAGGCCGCGGTCAAGCGCCTGGACAAGACGACCTGGCAGCATCACGTACGCGGCTTCGAGAAGTGGACCGAGCTGGACGAGCTGCACGATGAGAAACCCGCCCGGCGCACCGCGATCCAGCACGGCCCCGACGGCGAGGAGGGCCCCTGCGTCTTCCTCAACGACGCGGACTTCCCGGGTGGGGGCGGCTGCGCGCTGCACGCCCAGGCGCTGCGCGACGGGGTGCACCCGCTGACCTACAAGCCCGACGTGTGCTGGCAGCTGCCGATCCGCCGGGACCAGCAGTGGGTCAAACGCCCCGACGACACCAAGATTTTGGTATCGGTCATCGGCGAGTTCGACCGGCGCGGCTGGGGTGCGGGCGGGCACGAGCTGCACTGGTGGTGCACCTCGTCGCCGGACGCGCACGTCGGCGCCGAACCGATGTACGTCAGCTACGGCCCCGAGCTCACGGCGCTGGTCGGCGAGCAGGCTTATGCCCGGCTGGCCGAGATGTGCGCCGAGCGCGACAAGCGCGGGCTGGTCGCCGAGCACCCCGCCACGGTCGAGGCGCGCCGGCGCACGCCGCTCAAACTCATTGCCCGCCCAGCTAACCTCGATTCATAGCGACGGGACGCGAAGCACGAGCATCCGCGATGCCGCCGACGAGCGATGCGAGGAGCAGGCATGAGCGAGGATCAGGTCCGCGGGCGGCAGGCCCCCGCCCAGCCCGCGGTCGACGACGAGGAGCGCCTCGCCGCGCTCGACGACCTCGACGAGATCGAGCCCGGCCCGGAGGGCTTCGCCGCCGCCGTGGACGAGATCATCGGCGCGCACACCGACCTGCTCGCCCGGCTCGCCCAGTGAGCGAGGTCTACGTCCCGACGTACGCCGACGTGCTGGCGATCGCCGACCGGCTTGGGGTGGCGGTGCGCGACCCGGGGCTGGTCGAGTCGGCGGTGGCCCGCCCGCGTAGCACCGCGTTCGGCGCGGACGCCTACCCGGATCTGTGGACCAAGGCGGCGGCCCTGCTCCAGTCGCTGACCCGGAACCATGCGTTCGTGGACGGCAACAAGCGCATCGGCTGGATCACGGCTACTGCCTTCCTGACCGTGAACGGCGCGGTGAGCCGTCGCCGGCTCGCGGCCCTGGACCAGAACTCCGCATACGACCTGGTCATCGCCGTGTGCACGGGCGAGCTGCGGGACATCGAGGAGATCGCGCAGGCGCTGCGCGCGCTCTACTGACCCCCCACGCCCCCGCCACCCGCGTTAGTCCGTGCAGTTTCGGGGAAACTGGCGTCATCGGTCGCCCGATTGCTGCAGTCTCCCCGAAACTGCAGCACCTACATCGGGCCGTCGACCGGGGGCAGCTTCCGCTGTGTGTAGCCGTTCGGGACCTCGGCCTGCAGCGGGGCCAGCGACTCGGCGGTGCGGGGCAGCCACTCGAAGTCCATCCGGTTGCGCGCGTCGCCTTCGGGCGTGCGCTTGACCGTCTCCCGGCGGACGGCGCGGTAGGTCTCCGCGTCCACCCACAGTTCGTCGGTGCCGTCCTCGAACTCGAAGCGCAGGTGCAGCACGGCCCGGCCGTCCAGCTCGACGGGTCCGACCAGGGTGTAGCCGTCGCCGCGCTTCAGCGCCGCCCGCAGCTCGTCGGGGGTGGCGCCCGCCGGGCCCGTCGGCTGGACGCCGTTCAGCGGCCGTTCGAGGCGCAGGAAGCTCCGGTCGTCGTGGAACACCTGGGTCATGGCGAGCTTGCCGTCGCGTACCACCTGCCAGAGGTCCTGCTTCACGGCCCCGCCGGGTGCCGCCAGGTGGATGATGCGCGAGTCGCCGGTCTGCTGGTCGAACCACCACTCGCCGTGCTCCACGGTGCCCCGGAAGGTGACGGACGAGGTGATGTGCTGCACGTCGTCGACGTCCAGCGCCGCGACGGCCCGCTCCGACACCTGCGCCACGGTCAGCAACTGCGGCGCAGGCTGCGCACCGGTGTCCACGGGCGGCGCGGCGGGTGTGCCGCCCAGCGCCGTCAGCGCCACCGCCACCACCGCCGCCAGGCCGAACACGCCGGTGCCGACCGCCCGGCCCGCGGTGCGCCGACGGTTGCGGCGGGCCGCCCGGTCCAGTAGGTCCGCACTCGGCCGCAGGTCGGCGGTGTGCTCCCGCATCCCCGCCGCCAGCTCGTCTTCGAGTCCGATGTTCATGATGATGCTCCGATCCGCAGTGGGGATTCGTCGAGAGCCCAGACGGCCGTGATCTCACGCAGCCGGGCCAGGCCGCGCGAGGTGCTGGATTTCACGGTGCCCACCGAGCAGCCGAGCACCGCTGCGGCCTCGGCTTCGCTCAGCTGCTCCCAGTAGCGCAGCACCAGCACGGCCCGCTGCCGGGGCGGCAGTTGGGCCAGCGCCTGCACCAGCGCGTGGCGCAGCGCGAGCCGGTCCGTGCCGTCCGGGTGCGCGGGCGGCTCGACCGTCGCGACCACCTCCCGCCGCCGCAGCCGCAGCCGCCAGCTGTCCACGGCCAGGTGGTACATGGTCCGGCGCAGGTAACCCTCGGGGTCGCCGTCGATGCGGCGCCAGGCCCGCATCATCCGCTCCAGGGCTGCCTGGAGCAGGTCCTCGCCGGCGGTGCGCCCGCCGCTGAGCAGTGTCGCCGTGGCCAGCAGGGCCGGGCCGCGTTTCGCGACCAGGTCCGCCAGCCCGGCGTACGCGTCTCGTGACCGCACAGGCTCTCCTCTCGTCGCCCACCAAGGACGACCCGGTACGCCTGAAGGTTGACTCCCCCGCACAGAAAGAAGCTCCGCCCGTGGCACCGGGCGGAGCTGCTCAGGTCGGCGGTCGCCGGTCTACGGCTCGAACTTGTAGCCCAGGCCGCGGACGGTGACCAGGTAACGCGGCGTGGAGGGCTCCGGCTCGATCTTCGAGCGCAGCCGCTTCACGTGCACGTCCAGGGTCTTGGTGTCGCCGACGTAGTCGGCGCCCCACACCCGGTCGATGAGCTGGCCGCGGGTCAGCACCCGGCCCGCGTTGCGCAGCAGCAGCTCGAGCAGCTCGAACTCCTTCAGCGGCAGCTGCACCGGGGCGCCGTCGACCGTGACCACGTGCCGTTCCACGTCCATGCGCACCGGGCCGGCGGCCAGCGTGCCGCCCGCCACCTCGACCACGTCGGTGGTCTGCCGGCGCAGCACCGCCCGGATGCGGGCGACCAGCTCACGCGGGGAGTACGGCTTGGTCACGTAATCGTCGGCCCCGATCTCCAGGCCGACCACCTTGTCGATCTCGCTGTCCCGCGCGGTGACCATGATGATCGGCACGTGTGAGCGCTGACGCAGCTGGCGGCAGACCTCGGTGCCGGACATCTCCGGCAGCATGAGGTCCAGCAGCACGATGTCCGCGCCGGTGCGGTCGAACTCGGTGAGCGCGGCGGTGCCGGTGGCCGCGACGGACACCTCGAAACCTTCCTTGCGCAGCATGTACGACAGCGCGTCCGAGAACGACTCCTCGTCCTCGACGACCAGTACGCGGGACATCACGCCCACCTTTCGCAGTTGCCGGTCAGCCGGTCTGTGCCGGTCGTACGGGGTTCGCAGCCGCCGCGGGGGTCGCGTCCTCGGCTGCGAGGTTCACGGCGTCGGCCGCGTGGTTCAAGTCTGCCGGGGCGGAGCCGTCGGCCGGGGTCGGGCGCTGGGGCGCAGGGGTCTCGACGCCGGGCACCGGCGACGTTTCGATCTCAAAGGAGGCAGGTAGCGGAAGCATCGCCTCCGGAGGGCGGGCAGGTAACCGGAGGGTGAACGTCGAGCCTCCACCCAGGCGGCTGCGCACGTCGACCCGGCCCCCGTGGTTGGTCGCGATGTGCTTGACGATGGCCAGGCCCAGCCCGGTGCCGCCGGTCGCGCGCGAACGCGCCTGGTCGGCCCGGTAGAAGCGCTCGAACACCCGGTCCAGATCACCCGGCCCGATGCCGATGCCCTGGTCCGACACGCTGATGTCGACCCGGTCGCCCTCGGCCAGCGCGCTGACCACGACCGCCGAGTGCTCGTGCGAGTACGCCACCGCGTTCTCGACCAGGTTGCCCAGCGCCGTGGCGAACTGGTTGTCGTTGCCGTACACGGTCAGTCCACGGGTGCCGACGACGACCAGCTCGATGTGCTTGGCGGCGGCGTTGGTGCGGGCGCGGTCCAGCGCCTCGGCCACCACCCCGTCGACCATGACCGGCTCGGGGTCGGGCAGCCGCTCCGCGCCCTGCAGCCGGGAAAGCTCCAGCAGCTCCGACACCAGCCGGCCGAGCCGCGTGCTCTCCCGCTGGATCCGCTCGGCGAAACGCCGGCTCGCCGCCACGTCCTCGGCCGCCTGGGCCGCCGCGGCCTCCGGGTCGGCCGGTTGCTCGACCGGCGGCTCGGTGGCGTCCAGCAGCGCCTCGGCCAGCAGCTGCAGCGCACCGATCGGGGTCTTCAGCTCGTGGCTCACGTTCGCCACGAAGTCACGGCGCACCCGCTCCACCCGGTGCGCGTCGGTGACGTCGGCCGCCTCCACGCACACCAGGCCGCCACCCACCGCCACCGCGCGCAGGTGCACACCGAGCGGCTGCGACTCGCCCAGCTCCCGGCCGCGCGGCAGGTCCAGTTCCACCTCCCGCGGCACGCCGGTGTGGCGCACCTGCCCGGCGAGCGTACGCAGGATCGGGTGGGCGGCGATCGTGCCCGGCACGGCGCTGGCCCGCAGCATGCCCATGGCCCGGGCCGCCCGGTTGGCCAGGACCACCTGGTCGGTGCCGTCGAGCAGCACCACCCCCACCCGCAGCGCGTCCAGGCTCTTGCGGCCCAGGCCCGCCAGCGGATCGCCGGCCGGGGGCGCGCCCAGCCCGGAGGGGCCCAGCGTGTTCACGGCGGTCGCCGTGCGCCGGTGCGCCAGGTAGCGGGCCAGCAGCAGACCCGCCGTGAGACCCAGCACGATGCCGACGGCGATCGCCAGCATGAGCGTGCCGCCGTCCAGGGGCGCTGCCAGTACCTTCACGTTGCGATCGTAGGTCAGATCATTCGAACAACGTTTCAGTACAAATCAGCTGTAAGCTGGCTATATACGGCATTGGTTGCACAGTGTTCACCGTGGCGCCCGCTCCCGTTCACCGGCGTTCATCTTCCGGCCGCGCACGCCACCTACCGTGAGCGGGACCCGACCCCCATCGTTACTGGAAGTGATCAATGCGCGAGGAGTTCCGTGCCGACCTGCTCGAGGTCGGCCGCCTGCTGGTCTCCATGGCCGAGGCGGTCCGCACCGCGATGAGCGCGGCAACCACCGCCCTGCTCAGCGCCGACAAGGAGGGCGCCGAGCGCGTCGTCGCCCGTGACGAGGAGATCAACGCCCTGTTCCGCGCGGTCGAGGAGAAGGTGCTCCGGCTGCTCGCGCAGCAGGCTCCCGTCGCCTCCGACCTGCGCATGGTGATCACGTCACTGCACATCGGCACCGACCTGGAGCGCATGGGCGACCTCGCCGAACACGTCGCCAAGTCGGCGCTGCGCCGCCACCCGGCGGTCTGCGTGCCCGCCGAGCTCACCGGGGTCTTCGGCCAGATGGCCAACATCGCGGACCGCATCGCCGGCAAGATCACGCTGGTGCTCGCGTCCCGCGACATCGAGCGCGCCGCCGAGCTGGAGCGCGACGACGACGCCATGGACGAGCTGGAGAAGGCGCTGTTCGAGAAGCTGCTCAACACCGAGTGGACGCACGGCGTCGAAGCCGCCGTCGACGCCGCCCTGCTGGCCCGCTTCTACGAGCGTTACGCCGACCACGCCGTCAACGCCGGCCGCCACGTCATCTACCTGGTGACCGGCGAGTCCTGACCCAAAACCGTCCCTCGGGCGTCCCCCGCCCCGAACCCGCCTTACGTAGACGTTGGCCTATCTCATCGAATTTGATCGCCGAATTTTCGATGAGATAGGCCAACGTTTATGTAAATCACGACACGCCGACGTTCCACAGATCCGCTGGACGTCCAGACGGGCGGTGAGGTCGCCGACGGCGGCTGGTCAGGCGCGTCGCGAGCGGTGGGACATCATCTGAGCCACCTCCGCGCGCACGGCGTCGGGCTCGCGCAGCAGCCGCGCGCCGGTGAACCGCACGACGGTGAAGCCCAGCGCGGTGAGTGCCGCATCCCGCCGGAGATCACGCTCCCGGTCCCGGGGCGAGGAGTGGTACGCCGCTCCGTCCAGTTCGATGTCGAGTCCCGTCTCCTCGTCGAGGATGTCCAGGAAGACGGCGCGTTCGCCCACCATGATCTTCACTTGTCGACGCAGGCGCGCGAATGCCCGCCCTCGGAACACCCGGTCGTAGCCCCACAGCTCGAGTGGACTGTGGCAGCCTGCCGCCAGCCGTTCCAGCAGCTGCACCAGGTGGCGGCGGCCGGCCAGGCGCGGCGCCCGTTCCATCTCCTCGAGGAGCCTGCCCGGCGTGGTCAACCGGTTCGAGACGGCCGTGATCGCCGGTGCGCGCTTGGCGTCGCCGTCGAGCAGCGGCCAGCTGTCCACGACCGCCGCCTCCAGCCGGGTGACCGGAATCCCGGCCCGCATGACGGCCTGCGGCGGCTCAGGAGTGAAGTCCTCCCGGCGGTGAACCCGGACACCGGGTGCACCACGCAGGTGACGGGAGTCCCCGGTGAGCAGATGAATCCATGAGTCGTCCGGCACCGGCAGTCCCCACACACGCAAGGCGGACAGGTGGCTCACCGCCACCGGCGGGCCCGCGTACGACAGCGCGGCCCGCAACACGGTGTCCCAGTCGCCCAAAACCTCCGGCAGCAGGAACGTCCGCGGCAACGGCCGGGCCACAAGGCCGGCCTGGACCGCGTACGCGAGCACGTGCTCGGCGACGGCACTCGTCACGGCGGCCCGGTCGGCCAGGCCGTCCCGAGCCAGCATCACTTCACGCAGAGCCGGTTGCATTCCGGCAGAGTCGACGATCGTCGGACCCGGGTCCACCGGCCCTCGGCCACCTGTGGACGACACGCGCGTTATCCACAGCGCCCCGCCCCGTCCTCCATACACGTTGGCCTATCTCATCGAAAATTCGGCGATCAAATTCGATGAGATAGGCCAACGTCTACGTAAAAGCGGGGCGGGAGGCCGGGCGGGGGCGAGCGCGCGCGGCGCGACGGGGGGCGAGCTGGTGTTACTTGAGCGTCGCGCCGGTCAGGCCGGACTGGACCTGGCGGTGGAAGCCCAGGTACACGGCGAGGATCGGCAGCATGGCGATGGTCATGCCGGCGAACAGCCGCGCGAAGTCGGTCTCGTAGCGGGCGTTCGTCGCCAGCTCCAGCAGGCCCTGGGTGAGCATCTTCTTGTCGGAGTCCTTCATCAGCACGGTCGGCAGGAGGAACTGGTTCCACTGGCCGATCACGTTGAAGATGCCGATGCTGATCAGGCCGGGCTTCGCCATCGGCATCATGACCTGGAAGAACAGCCGCACATGCCCGGCTCCGTCGACCGACGCCGCCTCCGCGATGGTGGTGGGCAGCGTGCGGAAGAAGGCGTGCAGGAAGAAGACGGTGAACGGCATCGAGTACGCCACGTACACCAGGATCAGGCCCAGGTGGGTGTTCAGGCCGATGACCTCTTCCAGGCCCAGCCACTTCGACATGTCCTGGACCAGCAGGAACAGCGGCAGGATGCCGAGGTAGATGGGCAGGGTCAGGCCCGCGACGAAGGTCCAGTAGATGGCCCGGTTGCCCCGGAAGGGGTAGCGGGCCAGCACGTAGGCCGCCATCGCACCGAACAGCATGGTCAGCGTCACGCTGCCCAGCAGCACGATCATCGTGTTCAGGAAGAACTCGCCGATGTTGCCCTTGGTCCAGGCCCGGCCGAAGGCGCCGAAGAGCCACTGCTCGGGCAGGCCGAGCGGGTCGTGGATGATCTCGTCGTCGGTCTTGAACGACTGGATCACCGCCCACAGCAGCGGAATGGTCACCAGCAGGCCCCATACCGCGAGGAAGATGTGGGCGGAGGCGTTGGCGAGGTACCCCTCACGCTGCTTGACGGGCGCGGGCGCGGGGCCGCTGGGCGCGGCCGCGACGGGGGCGTCTGCGGTGGCGGTGCTAGCCATCTCGTATACCTCTCAGAACTCGAGCTTGTCGCGGCTGCGGGTGAGCCGGAACTGCGCACCGGCCAGCAGCATCGTCAGCAGGGCGATGGACATGCCCATCGCGCAGGCGAACGCGAAGCCGTCGTAGCGGCTGCTGCGGAATGCGCTGGTGAGCATCCACGAGCTCATGACCTCGCTGGCGTTGTTCGGGCCGCCACCGCCGGCTCCCGGGGTGAGGCCGATGACCAGCGCGTAGAAGTCGAGTGCGGCGATGCCGAGGTAGATCCAGGCGACGGAGACGTGCTCGCGCAGCAGCGGCAGCGTCACGCGGAAGAAGGTCTGCACGCGGCTGGCGCCGTCGAGCGTGGCGGCCTCGTAGATGTCCTTCGGGATCGACTGCATCGCCGCCGAGAAGAGCACCAGGTAGAAGCCCACCCCGCCCCAGATCGCCACGCCGATCAGGCAGATCAGCACGACGGGCGCGTCGAGGGTGAAGTCGCCGAGGTGGATCGCGGGGATCACCGAGTCGGACTCGGCGAGGAACAGCAGCGGCTTGTCCTCCTCGACCAGACCCAGCGCCATCAGCGCAGAGTTGATCATGCCGCCGTCGTTGCTCTGGAACACGCGGCGCCAGATGACCGCGACGATGGCGATCGACAGCACCTGCGGGAAGAAGAAGATGAACTTGTACACCGACGAGCCGCGCACGCCGCGGATGCCCGCCTTGTCGCCCCGGCCGCCGACGTTGAGCATGAAGGCGAAGAAGAGCGCCAGCAGGATCGTGACGATGGGGTACACCGTCAGCACGACCACGTTGTGGCCGATGGCGCGCAGGTAGACCTCGTCCTTGAGGAGTTCCAGGTAGTTGCCGAGGCCGACGAACCCGTACTCCGGACTGAATCCGTTGAAGTCGGTCACCGAGAAGTACGCCGTACGCGCGTATGGGATGAGGACGTACACCACGTAGAGCAGGATCGGGGCGAAGAGGAATCCTGCAATGAAGGGCGCTCTGCCGTTCCGCATGATCAAGTTCCTTTGCTGACAGCAACGAGGGGAACGGGCGGGTTGCCGGGGCAGCCACAGACCGGGTGTGCCGCGTTCCGCAGGGGTGGGGCCGGCTGGGCCGGCCCCACCCGTGACCGGGAGACCCGATCGTCGGACGATCAGGCGGTGCGCTTCTGCTTGACGATCTTCTCGTCCTTGGCCACCTCGTCGGCGACCTTCTGCGCGGCCGCCATGAAGGCCGCCGGCGTGGACTTTCCGGCCAGCAGGTCCGTGGCAGCGGCGCCCACGGCCGTCACCATCGGGGCGTACCAGCCCTCGTAGCGCCAGCTGATGACCTCGGGCGCGGCCGCGGCCACCTTCGAGGCGGAGGTGAGGGCGTTGGAGATGGTCAGGCCGTCCGCGGCGCCCTTGACGACCGGCAGCGACTTGGTGAGCTCGGCGAACTTGCGCGACTGCTCCTTGCCCAGCATCATGCGCAGGAACTCGAGGCCGCCGGCGGGGTTCTTGCCCTTGCTCGGCACGATGAAGCCCTCGCCCGGGAACGCGTGCACGGCGCCGTACTTGCTCTTGTCCGAAGCGGAGATGTTCCACGGCGGAGCCACGGCCAGCTTGACCCCGGCGGGCAGGGTCTTGGCCATCTCGCCCTCGAGCCACGAGCCGCACCAGATGAACAGGGCCTTGCCGTCGAGCACGGCCTGCTGCGTGGTGGTGTGGTCGAGACCGGCGGCGCCGGCCTGGACCCAGCCCTTGGCGGCCATCTCGGCGAGGCGCTCGGCGGTCACCTTGACCGCGTCCTGCTTCCACGCGTTCGGCTCGAGGTTGTCGATCTTCATCATGGCGTCGAGGCCGCCGGCCATCCAGATGAACTCGTTCACCACGTTGAACAGGTACCAGGGGTGGATGCCCTGGAACGTGAAGGCCGCGATCTTGTCCTGCTTGGCCTTCTCCGCCAGCGCCGTGAACTCGTCCCAGTTCTTCGGCACGGTGTAGCCCTTGGTGGCGAACAGCGCCTCGTCGTACCACATGCCGTAGATCGAGTAGGCGTAGTTCAGCGTGTACATCTTGCCGCTGAACAGGCCCGACTCGACCGTACCGGCGACCAGGGTGTCCTTGACCTTGACCTTGGGGTCGTCGTAGCTGGGCGCGTCGAGCAGCTCGGTGAGGTCGCGCAGCTGGCCGCCCTGGATGACCGGGCCGACCGGGATGGTCTCCGGGGACGAGTTGTTGAGCAGGTCCGGCGGGTTGCCGCCGTAGAAGCGCGGCTGGTAGTCGGTGAGGATCAGCTTCGAGAACTTCAGTTCGACCTTGCTGCCCGGCCACTTGGCCTCGTAGGCGGCGGCGTCGGCCTTGGCGTAGTCCTCGCCGAAGCCGCCGTTGAAGAACGCGACCTCCAGCGGCTGCTTGTCACCGACGCCGAACGGGTTGGCCTCGGTCTTCTCGCCGGTGGTGCTGCCTTCGCCGTCCTCGCTGGAGCACGCGGCCAGAGCGCTGATGGCGGGGGCGGCGAGCAGACCAGCGGCAGCGGCCCGGCGCAACACGGTGCGGCGGTTCAGCTCCGACGGGCTGTCGGGGGTTACGGTCATGACAATCTCCTCGTACGAGATATCGCGGCGCGTCGGGCCCATCCGGCGCGTCGCTGCACTTCGATCTGGTGTTGCGCTTCCCCGGGGGCTCCGGGAAACGTCACGCCGCGGGGCGTGACCAGATGCCGCAGCGGTGCGTCGCTTGACGTCGCCGCGTCTACCGGCGCAGATGCGCCGGAGTCGGTGGCACGGCCGGAAGCCGTGCGGGTGGATACCGCGGTGCGGATGCACATCGCTCACACCACCTCCCGGAGGCGGTGTCCGGCGACCGCCTGGGCGGTGCGCTGGAACGCCGCGTGCGCACGCTCGTGGGTGCGCTGCGCGACGGCGATGTACAGCAGGTCGAGCACGACCAGCTGCGGGTGGCGGGCCGAGAGCGAGTCCGGCCGGAACGTGGTGGCCTGCGTCGCCGTGGTCAGCACGACGTCGGCGACGTCGGCCAGCGGCGAGCGCGGGAAACTGGTGAGCGCGACCGTGGTCGCGCCGCGGCTGCCGGCCTCGGCGACCATCTCGATGGTCTCCCGGGTCTGGCCGGAGTGCGAGATGCCCAGCGCGACGTCGCCCGCGCTGAGCAGCGCGGCGCTGGCCAGTCCGTTGTGCACGTCGGGCCAGGACCAGGCGGCGATGCCGATGCGGTGCAGGGAGAACTGCATCTCCGCGCCGACCAGGGCGGAACCGGAGGCGCCGTAGATGTCGACGCGCTCGGCCGCGGCGATGGCGTCGGCGGCGCGCTCGACCTCGACCAGGTCGGTCATCGCGGCGGTGTCCTGCATGGCCCGGGTGTCGGCCGCCATGATCTGGCCGAGTACGCGCTCCAGCGGGTCGCCCGGCTCGATCTCGCGGCCGATGTCGACGAGCCAGCCCGCGGAGCGGGCGGCGCGGCCGGTCTCACCCGCGATGGCCAGCCGGAGGTCGGCGTATCCCTCGAAGCCGACCGCGCGGCAGAACCGCGTGATGGTGGCGGGCGAGGTGTGCGAACGCTCGGCGAGCTCCACGATGGTCGCCCGCGCGGCGCCGGCCGGGTCGGTCAGCACCTGCTCGGCGACGCGCCGGAGCGCGCCGGTGAACTCCGGGAGCTTGGCGCGCAAACGGGCGAGCACGCTGTCCGTGCCTGCCGTCGAGTACGCGCCTCGTTCCACGTTCGTCAACCTCTTTTAGGAAGGAGTGTTAACTGTATGTGGAAAGAATTCTTACTTAATTTGGCGCTGTGTCAACAGTCACGTCGGCCGTTTTCAAACCGTTACTTTGCGACATCCTTCGATGGGATGAGGGCCTGATCGGCTATTCGGTGGAGTCGATGTCACCCGATTATCACGACACTGCGGCTCACGCCGACGGTGCGGCGCGATCCCTTGCCGATCAGGCGAAAGCGGGCTCGACCGTCGCTTGTGGGGCGATCTCCACCGCGCGGATCTGCGCGGCCCGAGCCTCGCGCCGACGGGCCGTCCACAGGTGACCCGCCGCGCCCAGTAGGCCCAGTGCGCCGCACGCGAGCCAGTGCCACGGGCCGATCTGCTGCAGGCTCCAGCCGCCCAGCGACGGCGCGACGAAGCCCGCCGCCGGGAACACGAGGAAGAAGACGCCCTGGTAGCGACCGCGCAGAGCGGTCGGGGCCAGCTCGGCGATGATCGAGGCGTTCGGCGGCGCGGCCAGCATCTGGCCCACCGTCCACACCGCCGCCGCGGCCACGTACACCCACAGCCGGTCGGCCAGGAACACCGTGCTGTAGCCGAGCGCGAGCAGCACGAACGCCGCCGCCAGCACGACCCCGTGGCGGCGCGCGCCGATCAGCCGCGGCACGAACAGCTGCCCCACCACGATCATCGCCCCGCCCAGCGAGACGACCAGCCCGTACGCGGACGGGCGCAGCCCGTCACCCTCCATCGCCAGCTGCAGGATCGACTGCCCCTGCACGGTCAGCAGCGCCAGCACGAACGTCAGCCCGACGAAGGTGAGGAACACCCGGTCCCGCAGCACCACGCCCAGCCCGCCCCGCTCACCGGAGCGGTCTGCGGCAGGCGTCCGGCCGAGCGGGAACCGCCGCATCCCGCCGCCCGCCGACGCCGCGATCGCCGGGCCGTCCGCGCCGGGCACCGGCTTCGCGATCACGGGCCGTCGGCGCTGCAACGTCTCCGGCACCAGGCGCCAGACCAGCAGCGCGGTCAGCGCGGTCATGCCGGCGTCGATGAGGAACAGGGCGAGGAAGCTGAACTCGGCGATCACACCGGCCAGCGCCGCGGCGATCGCGCTGCCCATGTTGAACGCCCAGAACTGCAGGTTGAAGGCGCGCGAGCGGTCGGCCTCGGGCAGCACGTCGACGATGGCGGCGACCGTGGCCGGGCCGGGCAGCGAGTGCGCCAGGCCCACCGCGGCGGCCAGCGCGGCGATCAGCCAGATCGGACGGGCCAGGCCCAGCCCGACCATCAGCATCGCCGCGGTGCCGGTGCCCGCGAGGTATGTCGCCTTACGCCCCCAGCGGTCGGCCAGCACCCCGCCGAGCAGGGTGCCGCCCGCGCCACCGGCCCCGTACGCGCCGACCACGAGCCCGGCCACCGCGACCGACGCGCCGCGCGCCGTGGTCAGGTAGATCGGCAGCAGCAGCATGCCGAACGCGCCCACGCGGTTGACGAGCATCGCCGAGAAGAGCATCCAGAAGGTACGCGGCAGCCCGGCCACCGACTCCCGAACGAACCGCATACCCACCCTCACACAGCCTGCAGCGCCTGTGCCCGCCGCTCGCGGGCCGGACCCGCCCAGAGCTGGCCGGCCGCCGCGACGATAGCGATCACACCGCAGCCCAGCCACAGTGCCTCGTCGCCGAGGTGCTGCTGCACGTACCCGCCCAGCACGGGTGCGGCGAATCCGGCCACCGACCAGGACAACGACATCACCCCCTGGTAACGACCCCGCATGGCGGCCGGCGACAGCGCCGCGGTCAGCGTGGAACTCGACGGCGAGTTCAGCATCTCGCCCACCGTCCAGATCAGCACGGTCATCGCGTAGAACGCGGCCGAATCGGCGAACGCGGTCAGCGCGAAGCCGAGCCCGATGATCAGTGCCGCGACGGCGAGCACGTGCGAGCGCTCGTACGAGCGGATCAGCTTGGGGATGAACAGCTGCCCGGCCACGATGAGCACCCCGTTGAGCGCGATGACCAGGCCGTACTGTTGCGCCGAAATGCCGTCGCCGGTCATCGCGATGGGCAGCGTGGACAAATGCTGCATGAAGACGAACGAGATCAGCACGTTCAGCGCGACGAAGCCGAGGAAGACGCGGTCGCGCAGCACCACGCCGATGCCGACCCGCGCGACCGGCCCGTGCGGCGCGACGGCGGGCCGCTCCCGCTGCGGCTCGCGCACCTTGAGCAGGATGAACAGGAACGGCGCGAGCGCCGTGCCCGCGTTCACCAGGAAGATCAGCTTCGGGTCGGCGGCTGCGGCCAGCCCCGCCAGCGTCGCGGCGACCGCGAAGCCCACGTTGACGGCCCAGTAGTTGAGCGTGAACGCGCGCAGCCGGTCCTTCGCCGGCACCACGTCCACCATCATCGCCTGGAAGGCCGGCCGTGCTGCCTCGCCGACCAGGCCGAACAGGAAGGTCAGCGGCGCGATCATCCAGAAGCCCTGGGCGAAGGCCAGCGACACCAGCAGCAGCACGCCGCCGAGGTGCGCGACGAGCAGGGTGATCCGCCGCCCCACCCGGTCCGCGGCCACGCCGCCGGCCAGGGTGCCGATCGCGCCGCCCGCCGCCCACAGGCCGAGCACCAGCCCGGACCGGGTCGGCGAGAAGCCCTGCACGGTGGTCAGGTAGATCGTCAGGTAGACGATGACGAAGCCGCCCGCGCGGTTGATCAGCGACCCGGTCCACAGGTACCAGTACGTCGCGGGCAGCCCGCCGGTCGTCTCCGCGAACCAGCGCCGTACGCCGCTCCGGTCACCCGGCCCGGGTCCGGCCGGGCCGGGCAGGCCCGCTTCAGGCCCGGCCGAGCCGGTCGCGACCAGGACTGATTCGGCCGAGCCGGGGGCCGGGCGGGGAGTCTCAAGCCGCGACGGGGGCAAGGTCCGCTCCTTCCACGACCGGCTTGGGCGCGGTCAGGGCGCGGGCTCGGCGCTCGCGGACCGGCCCGCTGAGCAGCTGACCGACCGCGACGACGATGCCGAGCAGGGCCAGCACCAGCCACAGCGTGGCGGGCGGGGCGTACTGGAGCAGCGCGCCGCCGGCCACCGGGGCGACGAAGTTGGCGGCGGTGAAGCCCATCGAGGCGACACCCTGGTAGCGCCCTCGCATCGCGGGCTGGGACAGGTCGGCGATCAGCGTGCCGTTGACCGGTGCGTTCAGCATCTCGCCCGCGGTCCACACCACGACGGTCAGCATCAGCATGGGCACCGTGCCGGCGATCGCGGTCGCGCCCATGCCGAAGCCGACGAGCAGCGCCGACAGCGCCAGCACCCGGCTGCGGTTGCGTCCCGCCAGCAGCTTGGGCACGAACAGCTGGAAGGCAACGATCATGATGCCGTTGACGGCGATGACCGTGCCGTAGTCGGCCGCGTCCATGCCCCGCTGGTGCATCGCGATCGGGATCAGCTTGCAGGACTCGATGATGATCCACAAACCGAGGTTGAGCAGCACGAACGTCATGAAGACCCGGTCGCGCAGCACCACGGCGATGCTGCCCTCGACCGGCACGCGCACGGCCGCGGACCGCGCCGGAGCGGCGGAGCCTCCCGTGCCGGGCAGGACGTCCCTGACCGGCTGGGTCTCCGGCACCCGCCAGAACACGATCGCCGCCATGACCAGCTGTGCTGCCGCGTTGAGCAGGAACACGGTCAGGTGCGGGGTGCGCGCCAGCACACCGGCCAGCACCGCGGCGCACGAGAAGCCCAGGTTGATGGCCCAGTAGTTGAGGTTCATGCCGCGCATGCGCATGCTCGGGCCGAGCACGTCGACCATGGTCGCGGAGAAGGCGGGGCGGCCCAGTCCGTTCCAGAAGCCGTACACCGCGGCCAGCAGCGCGACCGCGACCGGCTCGAACACGAAACCGAGCACCACGGCCGTCGCCGCGAGCGCGACGTTGGACAGCAGCAGCGAGGAGCGGCGGCCCCAGCGATCGGCCAGCACCCCGCCGGCCAGCGAGCCCAGCGCCATGCCGCCGCCGAACAACCCGAGGACCAGACCGGCGAAGGTCGGCGAGAAGCCGTACTCGACCACCATGTGGATCTCGAGATACAGCATCACGAACGCACCGGTACGGTTGATCAAGGTGCCGGTCCACAGATACCAGAAGATCTTCGGCAGTCCGCCCGCCGTCTGCGCCAACCAGCCCCGCACACGCACCCCTGTAATGCTCGTAACCCATCTGGTGCCTTACAACCTAGGCCGCCGGTACGACGAAAGTCACCTCGGATTTCACGTGGTGGTCGTCACGTGGGGCTGGTCACAGGGCCTTGACGTCCATCAGAGAGGATGTCGGCATGGTTGGAACACTGGTGCTGCTGCGGCACGGCTACAGCGAATGGAACGCCAAGAACCTCTTCACCGGCTGGGTCGACGTCGACCTGAACGCCCAGGGCGAGGCGGAGGCGCGCCGCGGCGGCGAGCTGCTCAAGGAACACGGACTGCTGCCCGACGTGGTGCACACCAGCGTGCTGCGGCGCGCCATCCGTACCTCCGAGATCGCGCTCGACACGGCGGACCGGTCCTGGATCCCGGTGTCGCGCAGCTGGCGGCTCAACGAGCGCCACTACGGCGCACTGCAGGGCAAGGACAAGAAGCAGACCCTCGACACGTACGGCGAGGAGCAGTTCATGCTCTGGCGCCGCTCGTACGACACCCCGCCGCCGCCGATCGCCGACGACGACGAGTTCTCGCAGGTGGGCGACGCTCGCTACGCACTGCTGCCGGACGAGTTGAAGCCGCGCACGGAGTGCCTGAAGGACGTCGTGGGCCGGATGCTGCCGTACTGGTACGACGCGATCATCCCGGACCTGCGCACGGGCCGCACGGTGCTCGTGGTCGCCCACGGCAACTCGCTGCGTGCCCTGGTCAAGCACCTGGACGGCATCTCCGACGAGGCGATCGCCGCCCTGAACATCCCGACCGGCATCCCGCTGCGCTACGACCTCGACGAAAACCTGCGCCCCGTCACCAAGGGCGGCACCTACCTCGACCCCGCCGCGGCCGCCGAAGCCGCCGCCGCCGTCGCCAACCAGGGCCGCTGACCCTGCTTGATCGTCGAACTTGCCTGGCACCTGGGCGTATCCGAGTTCAAGATACGCACAGGTGCCAGGCAAGTCGGGCGATCTTGGGCGGCCCGGTGCCGGGCGCGACAGGCTGGACATGCCGGTGGCCGGCGGCGACGCTCACCCCCGTTAGCGTCGCCGGCCGGCCGACCGGTCTCAGGTGGCGGCCGTCCCCCAACGGCGTGGTGCCACCCATCCCCCGGCGCATCCACTCGGCGCCACAACCGATAAATGATCGGCTGGGCCATCCCCCGGGTTTCATCGAGCGATGCGCTTGAGAGAGACGCTACGCCGCTGGTCAAGTGGCCGTCCAGTCATTTGCGAATCTCATTCGTAACACTTGGTAACCGGAACCTCTACGGTGAGCTACCGTCTCCCAGCTTCTTGATCAACTCGATCCGGGTGCGCACCCCGAGCTTGCGATAGATGCTGGCCAGGTGGGTCTCCACGGTCCGCTCGCCGAGCACCAGCCCGCTCGCGATCTCCTTGGCGGGCGCTCCGCGCAGGGCCCAGACCAGCACCTCACGCTCCCGCGAGGTCAGCCCGCCCGGCCCCGCATCCAGGCCCGACCAGCCCCGCAGCGCCCGATCGGCCACCTCGGCCGCGGCCGGGTCGACGAGCTGCCCGGCGGCCAGCGCCCGGTCGGCCGCCGCCGGATCCGGTCGGCCGCGCAGGGCGGCCAGTTCGGCCGCAGCCCGCAGCGCGTACCAGCGCACCAGTGCCGTGGGACGGCCCTCACCGAGCGCCGCCGCCCGGGCCAGCAGCGCCGCGGCGCGGACCCGGTCACCGTGCCGGAGCGCGTCGGCCGCCGCCAGGTCGTACGCCCTGGCCTGCAGCTCGGCGTCGTTCAGCGCGGCGGCCTCGCGCACCACCTCATCAAGGCGGCCGCCCACGGCCAGCAGCGCCTCCGCCACCGCCCGCGGATCTCCGGCGGCGCGGGCCAGATCCAGCGCCCGCTCGGCCAGCTCGGCCTGCCCCAGCTCGCCGGCGAGGCGTGCCATGAGCCGCGCCGCCGCCGAATGCTGCTCCGGCGGCAGGCCCACGGCCGGCAGCGCCGCGCAGGCGTCCCGCAGCGCGGCCACCCGCACCGGATCCGGCGGCACCACGGCCGCACCCTGCCGGACCTCGGCGCCCTCGGACGAACCCGCCCCCGATCCCACCGGCGCAGCCCCGGAAGACACACCCGCGCTCGCGGACGAGCCCGTCACCGCCGTCGCCCCAGCCAGCGCACCGGCGCTCGAACGCGGACCCAGCCCCAGCGCGGCCGCGGCGATCAGACCCAGATCGCCCGCACGCAGCCCCAGCCGCAGCGCGCCGGTCAGCGACGCCCGGCCCGCCTCCCGCGCTGCCGCGCTTCCTGCCCCGCGTAGCCGGGCCGTGCCGGAGGCCGCCAACAGCCGACCGGCCTGCGGCGGCGTCCATCCCGCCCGACCGGCGAACAGCGCGGCCTGCGCGAAGTAACCGGCGGCCAGGTCGTAGGCACCCTCCTCGTCGGCGGCGGCGGCAGCGGTGGCCGACGCGGCGACGGCGGCGTCCAGCCGGGCGGGTCCGCCCAGCGCCGCCGCTTCGGCGGTGTGGTGCGCCAGCTCCGGCAGGGTCGCCGCCCGCGTCCCGCCGAGCGCGCCCAGCCGGGTCAGCACCCCGGCGACCCGCTCGTGCAGCGCCGCACGGGAGCGCGCGCCGAGCGTGTCGTAGCAGACCTCGCGGTCCAGCGCCCGCACGAAGCCGTACACCTGCGGGCCCTGCTCGCGGACCAGCCCGGCCGCGGCGGCGTCGTCCAACCCGCTCAGGACGTCCTGCCCGGGGCAGACGCCCTCCAGGATGGCCAGGTCGAACTCGCGTCCGATCACGGCCGCCGCGGTCACCGTCTCGCGCGCACCCGGCTCCAGCGAGCGCAGCGCCGCACGCACCGGCTCGGCCAGCTCCTCGGGCCAACGCAGCGGCAGCCGGTGGAGCCCGTCGCCGTCGCCGTCGACCTGGTCGGCGATCGCCGCCAACACTGTCGGGTCCGCGTCTGTACGCCGCAGCAACTGCTCCAGCAGGCGGGGCGCGACGGATCGGCCCGTACGCTCCCGCAGCAGCTCAGCGGCCTGTCGACGATCCACGACGCCTCCCCTCTCCGGGTCGGTACGCAGCACCCCCGGTGCAGAAGTTACGTACTCGCCGCGATGTGCGCAGTCCCCTAGCGGACCTAGCGTGAACTCACCTCGCAACACCCCCCGCACCAACGCCCCCGCACGAAGCCCTCCCATCGAAAGGGAGCCTCCGATGTCCCAGTTCCGCGATCTCATCGCCAGGATGGCGGTGGACCCGGAGTTCGCCCGGCACGCACGGGCCAATCCGGACGCCGTCGCCGCCCAGTACGGTCTCACCCCCGACGAGACCGACCAGTTGCGCGGCCTCGCCGACGCCTCGGCCGGTGCCGGACCCACCGCCCTGGGCGTACGCCTGTCCAAGTCCGGCATCGGCACCGGCGGCCTCGGCAGCCTGCTCACCCCCGCCGATCTGACCCCCGTCCTGCCGGAGCTGCCGGACGCGCCGGACGACGAGCCGACCGCTCCGCTGCCGCCCACCGAGCTCACTCCGGCCGACCTGGCGCCGATCCAGCTCACTCCCATTGATCTCACGCCGGACGCCGAGGAGGACCCGACGCCTCCGCCGCCACTCCCGCTGCCGGACGCCCTCCACCTGCCACCGGACCTCGAACTCATCCCGCTGGATCCGGACCCCGAGCCCGACCCGATCATCCCGCCGATCATCCAGCTCCCGCCGGACTTCAACTTCCCGGAGCTCGACCCCGACCCCGAGCCGGACCCGATCGTCCCGCCGATCATCCAGCTGCCGCCGGACTTCGGGCTGCCCCCGCTGACGCCCGAACCGGACCCGGGCCCGCCGATCCCGCCGCTCCATCTGCCGCCGGACCTCGACCTTTCGGATTTCCCGGAGCTCGAGCCCCTCCCGGACCCGCCGGGCCCGTGGATCCCCCCGATCCACCTGCCCCCGGACCTCGACCTGCACCCGGCCGAGCCCGCCGAACCGGCCGAGCCCGCCGAGCCCGCGGAGCCCGCAGAGCCCGCCGAACCGGCCGAGCCCGCGGAGCCCGCACCCGCGCCCGAGCCGGCCCCTGAGCCCGCTCCCGCGCCGCCGCCCGCACCGGCTCCCGCGCCGCCCGCACCGGCCCC
>NZ_VIQO01000001.1 GCF_007483665.1 Catellatospora sichuanensis | reverse complement strand
GCGGCCGCGGCCGCGGCACGGGTGCCCGTCGCGGTCGTCGCCGCGGGCTCGGCCGCCGCGGCAGCGGCCGCGCCGCCCGGGCGGACCAGCGGGTGCAGCATCGTCGGGGCGGACAGCGCGGTGGCCGCGCCGGCCGCGCTCGCGGCGACGGGCAGCACCGTGTCCGGGGTGGCCACCACCGGCGTCGGCGGCACGGCCGGCGACACCGGGTTGACCGAGTCCGGGGCTGCCGACACGGGAGCGGGGGAGACCGGGGCGGTGCTCGCCGCGGGCTCGGCGGAGACCGGCACGACCGCGGGCGCGGCTGCGGCCGACGCGGTGGGAGCCGGCGTGTCGTCGGTGATGGCGGCCATCATGCCGGTGTCCGCGCTGGCGTGGCGTCCCCGGCGGGCCGCGGCGGCCTGCGCCTGGTCACCGGCTGCCGTGGCGGCAGGCGTGGTGGCGGCCGTCGCCGACGCTGCCGTCGCGGCAGGCGCTGCGGGCTGCGCGGGAGACGTCGGGGCGCTCTGCTGCGCGGGCGGCGCGGACTGCTGGACCGGCGGAGCCGTCGTCGGTGCGGCGGCTGCCGCTGCCTGCGGAGCCTGCTGCGGCACCTGCTGACCGGGCACCTGCTGCTGGGGAGCCTGACCCGGCGCCTGCGATCCGGGAGCCTGCTGGCTCGGTGCCTGCTGACCCGACGCGGGGGCATAGCCCTGCTGGCCCGGGGCCTGCTGGCCCTGGCCGGGCATGCCGGGGTGGCCCTGCGGGGGCACACCGGGCTGGCCGTAGACCTGGCCCTGCGGCTGCCCGGGGCGGCCCTGCGGCGGGCCGTACTGCGGCTGCCCCTGCGGGTGGCCGTACGGCTGGCCCTGCGGCGGCTGGCCCTGGCCGGGGTGCGGCTGGCCGTACTGCTGGGGGCCGTTCGGGTGCTGGCCGGGGCCGCCGTAGACCTGGCCCTGCTGCGGCGGGCGCGGTCCCTGCGGACCGGGGCCCTGCTGCGGGTGGCGGCCCTGCTGCGGCGGGCCGTACTGGCCCTGCTGGCCGGGACCGCCCTGCTGCGGGTGCGGCTGGTTGGGGCCGCCGTAGACCTGGCCCTGCTGCTGGCCGGGGCCGTTCGGGCGGTACTGCGGGCCGGGCTGCGGCGGCATCGGGCCGGGACGCCCACCACGCTGCGCGTTCGGGTCCCAGTTGCCCTGGCCCTGCTGCGGCGGGCGCTGGCCGTTGGCCGGCGGGAACGGCCCGGGCGGCGGGCCCTGGCCGGCGTGCGGCTGGCCGTGCTGCTGGGGGCCGTTCGGGTGCTGGCCGGGGGCGTACTGGCCGGGCTGCTGCGGGCCCTGCTGCTGGGGCGCCTGCGCGTTGGCGGGCTGCTGCGCGGCGGCTTCGGGAGCGTCCGAGGGCGGGCGTTGTCCGGGCACGCGCGACCACGGCGACGTTGGCGTGCCGGCCCAGGCCGGCGTGCCGCGGTGCCGCTCGTCGGTGCGCTCGTCGGTCACGCCCCACCTCGCCTGGTTCCGAGTCTTGTATGGCACAAATGCATCGCGAACCGGGTCGCCACGAAGGTATGGTCGCGCCCGGCCGAAAAAAGAATGCGGTTGCGAGTGGAGGGTACGGGGTGGGCTTCATCACCGCCACTGCGGATCGGCTCACAATCCGAAACTTCACCGAGGCGGCAGGGCTTTTCCGGACATTAGGTGCATCCGGATTTCGGCGGTTCTCCACATATCGCCAGGCGACCGTGGCGGCCACCATCACCAACACCATGTTCGGCTTCGTGCGCACCTACGTCATGCTGGCCGTGGCCGGCTCCGCGGTGGCCGTCGGCGGGCAGGCAGCCGGCTACGACGCCGCGCAACTGGTCACCTACGTGTGGGCCGGGCAGGGCCTGATCGGCGTGGTGGCGATGTGGGGCTGGACCGAGCTGGCCGACCGGATCCGCTCCGGCGACGTGGTCACCGATCTGCTGCGCCCGGTGCACCCGGTGCTCGGCTACCTGCTGCCCGATCTGGGCCGGGCGGCGTACGCCCTGCTCACCCGGTTCGTCGTGCCGATCGTGGTCGGCGCGCTCGCCTTCGACATGTACCTGCCGCAACGTGCCGCCACCTACCCGATGTTCGCGGTGTCGGTGCTGCTCGCGGTGCTGGTCTGCTTCGCCGGGCGGTTCCTGGTCAACGCGGCCGGCTACTGGCTGCTCGACACCCGCGGCGTGCTGATGGCGTGGGCCGTGTGCGCCGGTGTGCTCGGCGGCCTGTACTTCCCGATCCGCTTCCTGCCCGAGTGGGCCGCGACGGCCGTCTACCTGGGCACGCCGTTCCCGTCCCTGCTGCAGATCCCGCTCGACGTGCTGGTCGAACGGGACCCGCCGGCCGGGCAGCTGGGCCTGCTCGGGCTCCAGGCGCTGTGGGCCGGGCTGCTGTTCACCGCCTGCGTGCTGGTGCAGCGCCGGGCCGAGCGGCGGCTGGTGGTGCAGGGTGGCTGAGGGCGCGGCGGCCTCGACCGCGGCGATCTACCGCCGGCTGGTCGCCGCCCAGGTGCGCTCACAGGCGTCGTACCGGGCGAGCTTCGTCCTCGATTTGCTGTCCAACGTGGTCTTCCTCGGTGCCGACCTGCTCACCGTGCTGGTCGTCTTCCACCGCGTGCCGGTGCTCGCCGGGTTCTCGCTGACCGACACGCTACTGGTGTTCGGGCTGTCGTCACTGGGCTTCTCGCTGGCCGACCTGGCCGTCGGCAACATCGACCGGATGCAGCGCCACGTGCGCACCGGGCTGCTCGACGCGGTGCTGATCCGCCCGCTGGGCGTGCTGTGGCAGCTGCTGGTGCTCGACGTGGGCGTCCGGCGGCTGGGCCGGGTGTGCTCCGGCGTGGTCGTGCTCGCGGTCGCCGTACGCCTGGCCGAGGTGCCGGTCACCCCGGCCAACCTGCTGCTCCTGGTGGTCACGCCGCTGGCCGGGGCGGTCTTCTTCAGTGCGGTCTTCGTGGCCACCGCCACCGTGGCGTTCTGGTGGGTGGACTCCGGCGAGCTGAGTGCCGCGCTGACCTACGGCGGGCGCGACTTCACCTCGTACCCGATGACCGTCTACGGCGGCTGGTTCCGCCACCTGCTCGCCTTCGGGCTGGGCTTCGGCTTCGTGGCGTACTACCCGGCGCTGATCCTGCTCGACCGCCCGGATCCCCTCGGCGCCCCGTCCTGGCTGGGCTGGTGCAGCCCCGTCCTGGCGGCCGTCGCCGCAGCCCTGGCCGCCCTGGTCTGGCGCACCGGCGTACGCCACTACCGCAGCACCGGCTCATGAACGCGAACGGGAGGCACGGCGGCGTGAACGTCATCGAGGCGCACGGGTTGCGCAAGGACTTCACCGTACGGGTGCGCAAAAGCCTGCTGCGGCGCGAACGCCGGGTCGTCGCCGCGGTCGACGGGGTGGACCTGACCGTGCAGCGCGGCCAGCTGCTCGGTTACCTCGGCCCCAACGGCGCGGGCAAATCCACCACGCTGAAGATGCTCACCGGTGTGCTGAACCCCTCCGGCGGCCGGGTGTCGGTGTGCGGACTGACCCCGGTGCCGCAGCGCATCCTGCTGGCCCGGCGCATCGGGGTGGTGTTCGGGCAGCGCTCGCAGCTGTGGTGGGACCTGCCGCTGCGCGACTCGTACGAGCTGCTGCGCCACATCTACCGGGTGCCCGCCGCCGAGCATGCCGCCCGCCTGCGCCGCTGCCGCGACCTGCTCGAACTGGACCCGTTCCTGGACACCCCCGTGCGCCAGCTCTCGCTGGGCCAGCGCATGCGCGGCGAGCTGACCGCGGCCCTGCTGCACGGCCCCGAGGTGCTGTTCCTGGACGAGCCGACGATCGGCCTGGACGTGGTGAGCAAGCAGGCCGTCCGCGGCTTCCTGGCCGAGCTGGGCGAGTCCGGCGACACCACCGTCGTGCTGACCACGCACGACCTGGCCGACATCGAGCGGCTGTGCCGCCGCATCGTCGTCATCGACCACGGCCGGGTGGTGCACGACGGCGGCATCGACGCCCTGCACGCCCGCTACGGCTCGCAACGCCGCGTGACCGTCGACTTCGACACCCTGCCCCCGGCCCTGCCCGCCCTGCCCGGCGTACACCTCGAATCCACCACCGGGCCCCGCCTGACCTTCACCCTCGACGGCAGCGCCTCCGTCGGCACCCTGGTCTCCGCCCTCTCCGCCCTCGGCGGCCTACGCGACCTCTCCGTAACCGAACCCGAGATCGAAGAAGTGATCGCCCGCCTCTACCGCTCAGACGAAGGAAGGGCACCTTCTTAACGGTTTCCGTAGAGGAAGGGCACCTTCTTGACGGGCCGCCGACTGTGCCCCTGATGACATCCGCTTCCGGGTGGGGATCTTGCCTGGCTACACTCGGACCCGCACAGGGCCGCAAGGGGCACGCTGGTTGGGTGGGACGGCGCGCATCAACTGCGTCGTACCCGGAGTACCAACACATGGCCGCCCGTGCCTCCTACCGTGACCTCGTCCGGATCACCGGACCCTGGTTCCTCGTCCTCGCCTTCCTCGCCCGCCTGCCCGCCGCCATGGGCCCGCTCGGCGTGATCACCCTCGTCGTCGCCGCCACCGGCAGCTACGGCACCGCAGGCCTGGCCGCCGCCGCGTTCGGCATCGGCGCGGCGTTCGGCGGTCCCGTCGCCGGGACCCTCGCCGACCGCTTCGGCCAGCGCGCCGTCGGCATCACCGCGGCCGTCGTCGACGCCGCCGCGTACGCCGCCCTCGTCCTCGCCGTGACCGGCGGCTTCCCGACCGCGGTGCTACCGCTCGCAGCGCTCGCCGGATTCGCCATGCCGCAGGTCGGCCCGCTGGTCCGGGTGCGCTGGGCGGTGCTGCTCGGCGACCGCGGCCGGCAGCGGCAACTGCCCACCGCGATGGCGTACGAGGGAGCCGTCGACGAGGCGTCGTTCCTGGCCGGCCCGGCGCTGGTCGGCGTTCTGGCACTGTCCGGCTGGGCCGGCGCGCCGCTGCTCGTGGCATCCGTGCTGACCGTGCTGGCCGCGGTGCCGTTCGCGCTGCACCGCACCGTGCCGCCCGTGCTGCGCGCGCCACGCGTCGAGCCCGCGACGGCCGGTCCTGCCACCGCCGGTCCGGCCGCGGCTGCCCGCGCCGCCGAGCGTGCCGGGGCCGCCGGTCGGATGCCGTTCTCGCGGGTGGCGGTGCTGGTCGCGGCCATGTCCGTGATCGGCGTCGTGTTCGGGGCGACGCAGACCGGGGTGACCGCCTTCGCCGACTCGATCGGCTCGGCTGGATCGGCCGGTCTGATCTACGCCGTGCTGGGCGTCGGCAGTGCCCTCGCCGGGCTCGCCGTGGCCTGGCTGCCGGAGTCACTCGGCCCGGTCAGCCGGTATCTCTGGTCGGCCGCCGCGCTGGTCGCGGGCACCGCCGCGCTGCTGCTCGCACACTCCACGCCCACCGCCCTGGCCGCTGTCGTCGTGCTCGGCGTCACCGCCGCGCCGTACCTGATCTCCGGATACGCCCTGGCGGGTCGGCTGTGCCCGCCCCGCCATGCGGGCATGGTGATGACGTTGCTGGCCAGCGGGGTGGTCGCGGGGGTCTCGCTGGGTGCGGCCGTCGCGGGCCGGCTCGCCGACGCGTACGGCTACCGCGGCGCGTTCGCGGTGCCGCTGGTCGCCGCGGTGCTGGGCCTGCTGCTGGCCGCGCTCGTCGCACCGGGCCTGCGCCGGGCGGTACGCGCCGCGGACACCGCCGACGCCGCGACCGCCGCACGGACGGCTGCCCGCCACCCCGCTCTCACCTCCGCCTGAGCCGGTCCAGGGACGTCCACAGGATGGGCGTCCCGCGGGCCCTCTCCAGGACGTCCGCAGACGGCGCTAGCGTGGGAGTAACTGACGAAACGGCTAGAGGTGATTACCGAGATGCGGCAGGCGAACGGTCGTGACGCCGTGCTGTGGCGCGACGCGGCGGCGATCGGTGCCGCGACGGGCGTCATCGGCCTGTCGTTCGGCGCGATCGCGGTGGCCTCGGGACTGCCCGCCTGGGTGCCCGCGTCGATGTCGGTGCTGGTCTTCGCCGGCGGTTCCCAGTTCCTCGCGGTCGCGTTGATGACCGGCAGCCCGATCGCCGCGGTGGCCGGCGGCGTGCTGATCAACGCGCGCCACCTGCCGTTCGGGCTGGCCGTCGGGCCCGCGATCGGCAGGAGCAAGCCCGCCCGGTTCGCCGGCGCGCATCTGGTGATCGACGAGAGTACGGCGTTCGCGCTGGCCGAGCGCCACCCCGAACGCCGGGCGCGGGCGTTCTGGGCCGTCGGCCTGACCATCTTCGTGACCTGGAACGTCGGCACGCTGATCGGCATCGCGCTGGGCGGCGCCGTCAGCGACCCCGCCGTGTACGGGCTCGACGCGGCGTTCCCGGCGGGCCTGCTGGCCCTGCTGCTGCCGTCACTGCGCGACCGTGCGACGCGTGCCGCCGCCATCGCCGGTTCGCTGCTCGCTGTCGCCACGACGCCCCTGCTCCCGGCGGGGCTGCCGGTGCTGGCGGCGCTGCTGGGCGTCGGCGCGGCCCTGCTGCTGCCCACCCCGTCTGCGCGGGCCGCGGGTGCCCCGGCCGATGCGGTGCGGGTGGTCGGGCCCGAGCCGGCCGCGCACCAGGACGGGGCCGCCGCGCTCGACACGCAGGCGCCGCGGGGGTCGCGATGACGATGCTGTTGGTCGTCCTCGCGCTGGCCGTGGGCACCTATGCCACCCGCATCGCCGGAGTGCTGCTGCACGACCGCCTGGTGCTGCCGGAACGCCTGCGGCACCTGCTGCCGATCGCCGCCACGACGCTGCTCGCCGCACTGGTCGCGACCGCGGTGTTCACCGAGGCGGGACGGCTGTCCGTCGGCGTCGCCCGTCCGCTGGGCGTGCTGGTCGGCGCGGTCCTGGCCTGGCGGAAGGCACCGTTCGTCGTGGTCGTGGTCGCGGCGGCCGTCAGCGCCGCCCTGCTCCGGCTCGCCGGCCTGCCCTGACCCGGCCGTGCGTCCGACGCCAAGCGGAGCCGGGACGGCCGGGCAGATCCGGCTATCCCGACTCCGGCGGTACGGATGTCCTAGGCCTTGGTGGGGACGACCGGGTCACCGATCTTGACCTGCGGGTTCGGCATCCGCATACGGCGGAACGTGATCCCGCGCATGACCGCGTACATGTACAGCGAGCCCATGCGCTGGGTGGTCTTGGGGTAGTTCTCCTTGATCAGCTTCTTGACCTTGCGGCAGATGAAGATGCTGTCGACGATCACGGCCAGCGCCAGCAGCAGCCAGATGATGTTGGCAGCCGCCGCGATACGCGGGTCGCGGACCTGGATCAGGAAGAAGATCAGGAAGGCGCCGCCGAAGAACCAGGTGCCGACGGTACGCCGGGAGTCGACGTAGTCGCGCACCAGCCGCCGCTCCGGTCCCTTGTCCCGGGGCAGCAGGAAGCGTTCGTCGCCTGCCTTCATGCCGGCCATGGACTCGGCCCGCTCGGCCCGCGACTTCTCGCGGGCGCGCTTGAGCGCCTCGCGGCGGTTCGCCGGCGGCGGCTCGGCCTTGCGGCGCTGGGCCTCGGTGCGCTTCGGCGTCGCCTTGCCCTTGGCGGGCGTGTACGAGCGCGACGCGCGCACGATCTCCGAGCCCTCGGGCTCGGAGGCCGCGGCCTCGGCGGGAACGTCAGTGGTCTTGCGGGAGAACAACGGCACGCAGCAAGGGTAGCCGACCCGCGGCCGCAGCCGACGCCCACCGCGTGGCGACCTGTGATGAACCGCTCGCACCCGCCCCCACCAGCCCCACCCGCGCTCAGCCGTCGCGCGTCGCGGGACCCGCTCCCCGAAATAGACGTTGGCCTATCACATCGAATTCGATCGCCTCGATTTTCGATGTGATAGGCCAACGTCTATGGAAAGCGGGGGCCGGACGGCGCGGCGGCCGCGGCGGGTGGTGCCGGGGGGGCGGTCAGCGGGAGACGGTGGCGCCGAGGCCGGCGAGCTTGCCCTCGAAGTCCTCGTAGCCGCGGTTGATCAGGTCGACGCCGTGCACCCGGGAGGTGCCCTCGGCGGCCAGGGCCGCGATGAGGTGGCTGAAGCCCGCCCGCAGGTCCGGGATGATCAGGTCGGTGGCGTGCAGCTTGGCCGGGCCGGCGATGACCGCGCTGTGGCGGAAGCCCATCCGGCCGAACCGGCACGGGGTGCCGCCGAGGCAGTCCTGGAAGACCTGGATGTGCGCGCCCATCTGGTTCAGCGCGTTGGTATAGCCGAAGCGCTTCTCGTACACCGTCTCGTGCACCACGGACAGGCCGTTGGCCTGGGTCAGCGCCACGACCAGCGGCTGCTGCCAGTCGGTCATGAAGCCGGGGTGCACGTCGGTCTCCAGCGCGACGGGGCGCAGGTCGCCGCCGGGGTGCCAGAAGCGGATGCCGCCGTCGACCGGGTTGTCGTCGATCTCGAACTCGCCGCCGATGGACCGGAACACGTTGAGGTACGTGGTCATGTCGGCCTGGCGGGCGCCCTTGACGGTGATGTCGCCCCGGGTGGCCAGCGCGGCCGAGGCCCAGCTGGCGGCCTCGATGCGGTCCGGGATCGGGCGGTGCGAGAACCCGGCCAGGCGCGGCACGCCCTGGATCTCGATCACCCGGTTGGTGTGCACCTTGATGATCGCGCCCATCTTCTGCAGGATGCAGATCAGGTCGATGATCTCGGGCTCGACCGCGGCGTTGCTCAGCTCGGTGACGCCCTCGGCGCGCACGGCGGTGAGCAGGATCTGCTCGGTCGCGCCGACCGACGGGTAGTTCAGCTCGTACTTGATGCCGTGCAGGCCGTCCGGGGCGGACAGGTGCAGGCCTTCCGGGGTCTTGTCGACGACCGCACCGAAGCGCCGCAGCGCCTCCAGGTGGTAGTCGATGGGACGCGGGCCGATGTGGCAGCCGCCCAGGTCCGGGATGAACGCGTGGCCGAGCCGGTGCAGCAGCGGGCCGCACAGCAGGATCGGGATGCGGCTGGAGCCGGCGTGCACGTTGATCTCGTCGACGCCGGCGCGCTCGACGTTGGACGGGTCGAACCGCAGCTCCCCGTCGAGATCGCCGTTGGTCACCTTGACGCCGTGCAGCTCCAGGAGGCCGCGCACGATCTCCACGTCGCGGATGCGCGGGACGTCGTACATGCGGCTCGGACTCTCACCCAGCACGGTGGCGACCATGGCTTTGGAGACCAGATTCTTGGCCCCACGAACCCGCACCTCGCCCTTGAGCGGGCTACCTCCGCTGACGATGAGCACGTCGTCCGACAAGGCGACCTCCTGGGTGTGGCGCGAGTGAAAAGCAAACCCCGGCAGCATAGCGCTGCGTGATGTGTGACGGAATACACGGCAAGCTTAAATGAGTACGAGCGCCGCGATTCGGACGCGGCGCTCGTACAGAGAGTAACCAGCCGCCTACGGCAGGGCCAGCATCTGATCCAGCGCCACCCGGGCATGGTGCGCCGTGTCGGGGTCGACCGTGATCTGGTTGGGCACCCGCCCCGCGACCAGCTCCTCCAACGCCCAGACCAGGTGCGGCAGGTCGATGCGGTTCATCGTGGAGCAGTAGCAGACCGTCTTCTCCAGGAACATGACCTGCTTGTCCGGGTGCGCGGCGGCCAGTCGGCGGACCAGGTTGAGCTCGGTGCCGACGGCCCACGCCGAGCCGGGCTCGGCCGCCTCCAGCTGCTTGATGATGTACTCCGTCGAGCCCACGTAGTCGGCCGCGGTGACCACCTCGTGGCGGCACTCCGGGTGCACCAGGATGTTGACGCCCGGCACCTGCTCGCGCATGGCCAGCACGTTCTCCAGGGTGAACCGGCCGTGCACCGAGCAGTGGCCGCGCCACAGGATCATCCTGGCGTCGCGCAGCTGCTGGTCGGTCAGGCCGCCGTTGGGCTTGTGCGGGTCGTAGAGCACGCAGTCGTCGAGCGAGTAGCCCATCTCCAGCACCGCGGTGTTGCGCCCCAGGTGCTGATCGGGCAGGAACAACACCTTCTCACCCTGGGCGTACGCCCAGTCCAGCGCGCGCTTGGCGTTGGAGGAGGTGCAGACCACGCCGCCGTTGCGGCCGACGAAGCCCTTGATGTCGGCGGAGGAGTTCATGTAGGTGACGGGCACCACGGAATCCGCGATCCCCAGGTCGCTCAGCAGATCCCAGCACTGCTCGACCTGCTCCAGCACGGCCATGTCGGCCATGGAGCAGCCCGCGGCCAGGTCCGGCAGGACCACGCGCTGGGCCTCGGTGGTGAGGATGTCGGCCGACTCGGCCATGAAGTGCACGCCGCAGAACACGATGAACTCGGCGTCGGGCCGGGCCGCGGCCTCGCGGGCCAGCTTGAAGGAGTCGCCGGTCACGTCGGCGAACTGGATGACCTCGTCGCGCTGGTAGTGGTGACCGAGCACGAAGACCCGGTCACCGAGCGCGGCCTTGGCGGCGGCGGCGCGCTCGACCAGGCCGGGGTCGCTGGGCGCGGGCAGGTCGCCCGGGCAGTCGACGCCGCGTTCCGAGTTCGAGTCCTTGCCGCGGCCGAGCAGCAGCAGTACGGGAGCAGTCACGTGTCCCATCGTCGCACCAACCCGGCACGGCAGGCTCGCCCGCACGGCTGTGGCCTGCCCCACGGCGCGAGTGCTCCGGCGTGACCCGCACGGGGGCGAACCGGTCGCGGGCGGTCCGAGTGCGGCGTGCCCGGCGGCCACGGGGTCCGGCGCCGGTCGTGGGACGCGGTCACGCCGGTCACCCGCACCGCCGGGGTGGGTCACTATCGTGCAGCCATGCGAGTGTTGATCTGTCCCGACAAGTTCGCCGGCACGCTCACCGCGGTGGAGGCGGCGCAGGCCGTCGCCGAGGGCTGGCAGGAGGTCGTCCCGGCGGACGAGCTGATCTGCCGCCCCATCGCCGACGGCGGCCCCGGCTTCGTCGAGGTGCTGCACGCCTCGGTCGGCGGCGAGCTGGTCGAGGTCGACACGACCGACCCGCTGGGCCGCCCGGTCCTCGGCGCGGTGTTACTCGCCGGAGACGAGGCGGCCACCGCGTACGTGGAGAGCGCGCAGGCCTGCGGCCTGCACCTCGTCGAGCCGGGGGAGCGGGACCCGAGGACGGCCTCCTCGTACGGCCTCGGCGCCCTGATCGAGGCCGCGGTGGCGCACGGCGCCCGGCGCGTGGTGATCGGGCTGGGCGGCTCGGCCACCAACGACGGCGGTGCGGGGCTGCTCGCCGCGCTGGGCGCGGTCGGCCTGGACGCTGCCGGCGAGCCGCTGGCCCCCGGTGGCGCGGCCCTGACCGCCTGCGTCTCCCTCGCCCTCGGGGAGGGTGTGAGCCTGCTTCCGGAGGGCGTCGAGCTGATCGCCGCCACCGACGTCGACAACCCGCTGACCGGCCTGCACGGCGCGTCCGCGGTGTACGGCCCGCAGAAGGGCGCGAGCCCGCAGGACGTGACGGTGCTCGACGCCGCCCTGGCGAACTGGGCCGCGGTGCTGGAGCGGGAGTTGCCGGGCTGCCCGGCCAAGCTCGCCGAGCTGCCCGGCGGCGGCGCGGCGGGCGGCCTCGGCGCGGCGGTCCTGGCGCTGGGCGGCACGGTCGCCTCCGGCATCGACCTGGTCCGTGAGCTGACCGGCCTGGACGAGGTGCTGGAGAACGTCGACCTGGTGATCACCGGGGAGGGCTCGTTCGACCACCAGTCACTGCGCGGCAAGGCCATCTCGGGCCTGGCCGGTGCCGCCCGTGACCTCGGCGTCCCGTGCGTGGTGCTGGCGGGCCGGGTCACCACCGGCCGCCGCGAGCAGGGCGCGGCGGGCGTCACCGAGGCGTACGCCCTGGTCGACCACTTCGGCAGCGTCGACCTGGCCCTCGCCGAACCCGCCCGCGGCCTGCGCGAACTGGCCACCCGCCTGGCCGGCCAGTGGTCCCGCTGAGCTAGCGAGAAGTAAGGGCGCCTGCTCAACGGGATGTCCGTTGAGCAGGCGCCCTTACTTCCTCAGGCCGCGTTCTCCGGCGCGAGGAACCGCTCCTCGGCGGAGTCGGCCGCGGACGTGCGGTCGGATCGGCCCAGCACGGCCGCCAGCAGGCCGAGCAGGGAGATCGCGGTGACGAGGCCGATGGCGGCCAGGAAGGTGTCCGGCAGGCGCCCCGGCACGATGGCACCGCCGCCGACCACCGCCGACGTGACGGCCAGCGCGACCGCCCCGCCGACCTGGAACGAGCTCTGCACCAGCCCGGAGGCCAGCCCCTGCTCGTCGTCGGCGACACCGCTGGTCGCCTGCACGTTCAGGGCGGAGAAGGACAGCGCGAAGCCCAGTCCGAGCAGCAGCGCGGTCGGCAGGATCACGGTGAGGAACTCCGGCTCCGGCCCCGCGCGCAGGAACAGGGCGTACGCGGCGACGAACGCGACCATGCCCAGCGCGATCAGCCGCCGGGTGCCGTACCGGGTGATCAACCTGCCGACCAGCGGGCCGGAACTCGCCACGATGACACCGGCGGGCAGCAGCGACAGCGCCATCTGCAGCGGCGACCACTGCAGCACGTTCTGCAGGTACAGCGCGACGATGAACTGGAAGCTCAGGTATCCGCCGGAGACGGCCATCGCGGTGAGGTCGGCGCGCACCAGGCTGCGGTTGGCGAAGATGCCCAGCCGCACCAGCGGGTGCGCCACGGTGCGCTCCGCCACCACGAAGGCGGTGGCGAGCGCCGCGACCACGGCCAGCGAGCCGAGGGTGCGCGGCGAGGTCCAGCCCGCCTCGGGGGCGTTGACGACGGTGAACACCAGCAGTAGCAGCGCGCCGGTGGAGGTGGCGGCGCCGAGCACGTCGTAACCGCCGGGGTTGCGGCCGCCGTCGCGCGGGATCAACCGCAGCCCGGCGAACAGGGCGATCAGCGCCAGCGGCGCGGGCAGCAGGAAGGTCACCCGCCAGTCGATCTCGGTGAGCAGCCCGCCCAGGATGAGGCCGGACGAGAAGCCGCTGGCCCCGAAGACGGTGTAGATGCCCAGCGCCCGGTTGCGCACCGGGCCCTCCGGGAACGTCGTGGTCAGGATGGACAGTCCGGCGGGCGCGGTGAAGGCGGCGGCCAGGCCCTTGACGAACCGGGTCGCGATCAGCAGCGTGCCGTCCTCGACCAGGCCGCCGAGTACGGACGCGCCCGCGAAGACGGCCAGCGCGACCAGCAGCACGCGGCGCCGGCCGAGCAGGTCGGCGGTCCGGCCGCCGAGCAGGAGCAGACCGCCGTAGCCGAGCACGTAGCCGCTGACGATCCACTGCAGCGTCGCGGTGGACAGGCCGAGGTCGGCCTGGATTGCGGGCAGGGTGACGCCGACCATCGAGATGTCGAGGCCGTCGAGGAAGAGCACCGCGCACAGCACCAGCAGCGTGCCCCACAACCGCGGGGTCCAGCGCTGGTCCGCGGGGGTCGTCGAGGGATCGGCAGGGGCGGGCGGCGACAGCGTCGCGGTGGAGGACATGGCGCGTACATTAGTTGCATGTGCATTGAATGTGCAAGCATATAATGCGTTCACATTTACTGCGCCTGCATGTTAAGCTCCGGTCATGCCCGACGAGGTGGCCGTGAAGGCGTGGCGCGAACTGTCCCGGCAGTACGCGGCGCTCTCGTGCGCGCTGGAGAGCGCACTGCAGGATCAGCACCGGCTCGGCATGAGCGAGTTCGAGGTGCTGGACCGGCTGGTCGACGGCGGCGAGTGCGCGACGGGCCTGCGGATGCAGGAGCTGGGCGAGCAGATCCACCTCAGCCAGAGTGCGTTGTCCCGCACGGTCGCCCGTCTCGAGAAGGACGGCCTGGTGGAGCGCAAACTCTGCACGTCCGACCGGCGCGGGGTGTTCGTGCACCCCACCGAGGCCGGGCGGGAACGGCACGCCGCGGCGCGGCCCACGCACCGCGCAGTCATCAACACCACACTGGGCGAGTAGCCCGTGAGGCGCTCTGGGGAATCAAACCTGGGCGCGCTAGCGTTACCTCGAAGGATTATCAGCACTTCACGCTTGGGGAGCACCACGTGACGACGCCCGACATCTCGACGCCCGACAGCAAGACGGAAGCCACCGGCATCAACCTCACCGAGGTCGCGGCCGGCAAGGTCAAGGCTCTGCTGGAGCAGGAGGGTCGCGACGACCTCCGGCTGCGGGTCGCGGTCCAGCCCGGTGGCTGCTCCGGCCTGCGTTACCAGCTCTTCTTCGACGAGCGCGAGCTCGACGGCGACATCGTCAAGGAGTTCGACGGTGTCGAGGTCGTCGTCGACCGGATGAGCGCGCCGTACCTGGCAGGCGCCACCGTCGACTTCGCCGACCGCATCGACGCACAGGGTTTCACCATCGACAACCCGAACGCGGGCGGCTCCTGCGCCTGCGGCGACAGTTTCCACTGACGCGCAGCGGCAGTGGAAACCGGTGGGCACAGTCACCGACCGGTGACCGAACCACCTGAGCTTCACCGCCGCCCCGCTGTGGGCGACGACACAAGCGGCACTCCGGCCCCGCCGGAGTGCCGCTGTCGTATGCCGTCAACCGGTACGCTTTCCGCGCCATCTTTCGCCGACCTGAAGGTCAACCATGAAGATCTGCGTTACCGGATCGATCGCCACGGATCACCTGATGCACTTCCCGGGCCGCTTCGCGGACCAGCTCATCGCGGACCAGCTGGACAAGGTCTCCCTGTCGTTCCTGGTCGACGATCTCGTGATCCGGCGTGGCGGCGTGGCGGCGAACATCGCCTTCGGCATGGCCAAGCTGGGCCTGCGCCCCGCCCTGGTCGGCGCGGTCGGCGCGGACTTCGCCGACTACCGCTCCTGGCTGGAGCGCCACGGCGTCGACTGTGACTCGGTACACGTCAGTGAGGTGGCGCACACCGCCCGCTTCGTCTGCACCACCGACGAGGACCTGTGCCAGGTCGCCTCGTTCTACGCCGGCGCCATGAGCGAGGCCCGCAACATCGAGCTGTCCCCGGTGCACCAGCGCCTCGACGGCCTCGACCTGGTCATCGTCGGCGCGAACGACCCGGTGGCGATGGTGCGCCACTCGCAGGAGTGCCGCGACCGCGGATACGCCTTCGCCGCGGATCCGTCCCAGCAGCTGGCCCGGATGGGCGGCGACGAGGTGCACCAGCTCATCGAGGGCGCGGAGTTCCTGCTCACCAACGAGTACGAGAACTCGCTGCTGGAGCAGAAGACCGGCCTGACCTCGGACCAGGTGCTGGAGCGGGTCAAGGTGCGGGTCACCACGCTGGGCAAGAACGGCGTTCGGATCACCGGCCGCGACTTCGCGCCGATCCTGGTGCCGGTCGCCCGCGAGATCCACGCGTACGACCCGACCGGCGTCGGCGACGGCTTCCGGGCCGGCTTCTTCGCCGCGCTGTCCTGGGGCCTGGGCCTGGAGCGCGCCGCGCAGGTGGGCGCCCTGCTGGCCACCCTGGTGCTGGAGACGGTCGGCACCCAGGAGTACGAGGTGGACCCGGACAACTTCCTCAAGCGCCTGACCGAGTCCTACGGCGATGCCGCCGCCGCGGACATCCGCCCCCACCTGAACTGACCTGCTCGGCAGGGACGCCGGAGCCGGCGCGGGACATCCCTCGCGCCGGCTTTGCTCTGCACCCATTCCCTTGCTCTGCACCCGAATACGCAACGACGACCGTGCGTCGGGTGAGGCGCTCGGGCACGCCGACGTGTTGCGTCGGTGGGTGCAGAGCAAGCATTTGGGTGCAGAGCAAACGCGCGCGGGACCGATACCTGACCAGGCGTGGAGCGCCGTCAGGCGAGGCGGCGGACGTCGAAGGCAGGGGAGCCGTCGACGGCGATCGCACCGACGTACTCCTGGGCTCGCATGCGGCACCACGCCGGGATGTCCACGGCCGCGGCCGGGTCGTCGGCGAGCACCCGCACGACCGCGCCGACCGGCACCGCCGGCAGCCGCTTGGCCAGCGCGATCACCGGCAGGGGGCAGCGCTGCCCCAGGCAGTTCAGCACCTCGACCGGGGTGTCGGCGCTCACATGCCCACCTCCGCCCGCAGTGCCGCCACGATGCCGGGCAGTTCGGCGAGGAACCGGTCGACCTGCTCGGCGGTGCTGTCGCGGTGCAGCGACAGCCGGATGTTGCCATGCGTCAGCACGCCCATCGCGGCCAGTACGTGACTCGGCTGGAGCGTCGAGGACGTGCAGGCCGAGCCCGACGACACCGCGAAGCCGCGCCGGTCCAGGGCGGTGAGCAGTGCCTCGCCGTCGACGTACAGGCAGGAGAAGGTCACCACGTGGGGCAGCCGGTCCACCGGGTCGCCCACGATCTCCACGTCGGGCACGGTAGCCGCGACGGTCGTGCGGACCCGGTCCACCAGCTCCGACTGGCGTTCGCCCTCCTGTGCGGCGGTCTCGTGCACGGCGTGCAGGGACGCTGCCGCCGCGATGATCGCGGGCAGGTCGGGCGCGCCGGGGAAGCGGCCGGACTCCCGGTCGTCAGCCGGGTACGGCGACACCCAACGGGTGCCCTTGCGCACCACCAGCAGGCCGACTCCGGGCGGGCCGCCCCACTTGCGGGCCGAGCCGGTCAGCAGGGACCAGCCGTCCGGCACGGACAGGCGACCCAGCGACTGCGCGGCGTCGACGTACAGCGGCACGCCGGCCTCGCGACACGCCGCCGCGGCGGCGGCGACGGGCTGCACCGTGCCGACCTCGTGACTCGCGCTGATCAGTGCGGCGAGCGCCACACCGGGCGCGGACACGGCCTGCGCCCACGCGTCGAGGTCGACCCGGCCCAGCCGGTCCACCGGCACCGCTGTCTCGGTGCCGCCCGCGCGCACGTGGCGCTCGCCGGCGTGCAGCACGGCCGAATGTTCGATCGCGGAGCGGACCAGGGCCGCCCCGGCGCGGCGGCGGCCGGCCAGTCCACCCAGGACGGCGGCGTGCGCCGCGGTGCTGCCGCTGCCGGCGAAGGTCACCTCGTCGGGGCGTACGCCCAGCACCTGCGCAAACGTGTCGCGCGCCGCGTCGAGCAGGAGGCGCGCCCGGCGGGCCTGGGTGTAGAGCTTGCCGGGGTCGGCCCAGCCGTCGTCGAGCGCGCCGAGCAGCGCCTCGCGCGCGGCCGGGTGCAGCGGAGTCGCGGTCGCGGCATCGAAATACACGCCACGGACGCTCTCGCCCTGATCGATTGGTCCGGCCTGCCGGGGATCTCCCACCCCTCGACGGTATCGTGATCTAGCGGTGACGGCAGTCGTCGCCGCCACCAGTTCCCGCGGACACGCCGGATCACCGGGCCGACCCCAGGCCCGGCCGGGGCCCCGGGGTGAAGTACTCTGCGACCGTCGGTCACGCCCCTCACCGGTGCGTCCGAAGGTGGCGCTGCTAAGGGAGGCAGGAGCAGGTGGTCGCAACACGAGCCCGCAGGCGAGCCGTCGGTTTGAGCGCGATGTCGGTGGTCCTGACGACGTTGCTCGCCGGCTGCAGCATCAACAACATCGGTGCGGCGTTCGACGGATTCGGCTGGCCCCAGGGCGGCATCACCGAGCAGTCCGAGCGGATGTACGACCTGTGGGTCGGGTCGGTCGTCGCGGCGCTCGCGGTGGGCTTCTTCGTGTGGGGTCTGATCTTCTGGTGCGTGGCGGCCTACCGCCGCAAGCGCGGTGACGCCGACCTGCCCACGCAGACGCGGTTCAACCTGCCGATCGAGATCCTCTACACGGTGCTGCCGTTCCTGGTGATCGCGGTGCTGTTCTACTACACCGCCGTCGTGCAGACCGACGTGAACAAGCTGACCAAGGACCCGGGCGCCACCGTCGAGGTCGTCGCGTTCAAGTGGAACTGGCAGTTCAACTACCTCTCCGGCCCCGGCCTCGACGCCGAGAAGGTGGAGAGCACGCCCGGCGACAGCAACTACATCCCGGTCGTGGTCGTCCCGACCGGGACGACGGTGCGCTTCGTCGAGCACAGCAACGACGTCATCCACTCGTTCTGGGTGCCGGAGCTGCTGTTCAAGCGGGACGTCTTCCCGGGCAACGTGATCAACGAGTTCGAAGTGAACATCATTCAGACGGGCAGCTACGTCGGCCGGTGCGCCGAGCTGTGCGGCACCTACCACTCGATGATGAACTTCGAGCTGCGGGCCGTGACGCCGGAGAAGTACGCGCAGTTCGTGGCGGCACTGAAGTCGGGCAAGAGCACCCCCGAGGCGCTGACGGCCATCGGTGAGACGCCCTACGCCACCACGACCACGCCGTTCCCGACCCTGCGCGACGCGAACTGAGGGCTGAGAGAATGAAGACCGAATACCGCATCTTCGTCGGCGTGGCGCTGTTCCTGATCGTCGCCGCGGTGGTGTACGGCTGGTGGACGGACCTGTCCATGGGCGGCGTCGAGTGGATCGGCACCACCGCTCTGGTGCTGTCGTTCCTGCTGTGCTCGATGTGCGGCGGATACTTCTGGTTCGTCTCGCGCCGCATCGACCCGCGCCCGGAGGACCGGCTCGACGCCGAGATCGCGGACGGCGCGGGCGAGCTGGGCTTCTTCAGCCCGGGCAGCTACTGGCCGTTCGGCATCGCGCTGTCCGCGCTGATCGCCTCGCTCGGCCTGGTGTTCTGGATGTGGTGGCTGATCGGCCTCGGCATCGTGTGCGTGCTGCTGTCCACTTCGGCGATGCTGTTCGAGTACTACACCGGCACTCGGCGTACCGCGGAGCACTGACCCCGCGTACCGAAAACAAATGAAACCGGCCCCCTCCGATTCGGAGAGGGCCGGTTTCATTTGTCGTATCGGCGCTACTGGGCGTACTTCGCTGCCGCCGCTGCGGTGATCCAGCGCTCCAGGACGGCCGACGCCGCGCCGGAGTCGACGGCCTCGGCGGCGCGGCGCATGTTCGCGTGCAGCGCGTCGGTCAGCTCCTCGACGAGCGTGTCCGGGTCGGCGGGGCCCGCGCCCTTGGCCGCCCAGTCGTGGGCGGTCAGCCCGGCCGCCGTGTTGACCAGGACGGCGTCGCGCACCGGACCGGTCTCCCCGCCCAGCAGGCGGCGCACCACCTCGGCGTTGAGCGACACGTCCCCACCGCGCAGGTCGCCTGCGGCGGAACGGGCCACGCCGAGGTCGGCGGAGTCGACGGTGAGCGGGGTGACCTGCCCGCCACGAGCCACCCAGACGCGCGTGGGGGCGGCGGTGGTGAACTCGTCCAGGCCGTCCTCGCCGCACAGCACCAGGGCCGTGTCACCGCGGGCGGCGAACACCTGCGCCATGACCCCGGCCATGCGCACGTCGGCGCAGCCGATCGCGCCCGCGCGGGGCCGGGCGGGGTTGGTCAGCGGGCCGAGGAAGTTGAACGCGGTGGGCACGCCCAGCTCGCGGCGTACCCCGCCGGCGTGGCGCAGGCCCTGGTGGAACGTCGCGGCGAAGCAGAACGTGATGCCTGCTTCGTCGGCCACCGCCGCCACCTGCTCCGGGCTGAGGTCCAGCGGGATGCCGAGGAACTCCAGCACGTCCGCGGTGCCGCAGGAGGAGGAGGCCGCCCGGTTGCCGTGCTTGACCACGCGGGCCCCCGCGCCTGCGGCCACGATGGCGGACATCGTCGAGATGTTGACGGTGTGCGCCTGGTCGCCGCCGGTGCCGACCACGTCCAGGGTGGCTGTGCGCTGCTCGTCGGTCTGCGGCAGCGGGGCCGCGTTCGCCAGCATCGTCGCGACCAGGCCGGACACCTCGCCGGCGGTCTCGCCCTTGGCCCGCAGCAGCAGCGCGAACCCGGCGATCTGCGCCGGTGTCGCCACGCCCGACATGATCTCGCCCATGGCCCAGGCCGTGTCGTCCGACGTGAGCTCCTCGCGGCGCAGCAGCGCGCCGAGCAGGTGGGGCCAGGTGTTCCGGTCGCCCATCGGGCCTCCAGGGGTGAAGGGCGTGGCGCGCGGTGCTCTGGTCAGGCGGCCACGGATTCGTCGTGCAGCAGGGTGGAGATGACCTTCGCGGTCTCGAACGGGTCGAGCGGGTGCAGCAGCGTCCCGTCGACGCGGGCGTACGCCGCCAGCCAGCGGTCGGCCGAGCGCGCGATGACGACACAGGTGGGCGGGCACTCGTCGATCTCGTCCTTGAGCTGACGTGCCACGCCCAGGCCGCCGCCCGGGGTCGCCTCGCCGTCCAGCACCAGCAGATCGATCTCGTAGTCGTCCACCAGCTTGACGCACTCGCCGTAGGTGGACGCCTCGACGAACTCGACATCGAGGTCGGGTGCCGGGTGCTCGCCGATGGCCAGCCGCATCCGGTCGCGAACCTGCGGGTCGTCGCTGTAGAGCAGGACGGTCTTGGTACTCATGCGCTCATCCTAAGCGGTGGAGTGATCTCGTGGTCGTGCGGTGCGCCGTCCGCGTCGGCCTGCGCCGACACGGCCCGCGACACGCCATGCGCGGCGGCCTCGGCGGCGGCCTGTGCGGCCTCCTCGCGGTCCAGCTGGCGGTCGATGCGGGCGGCCTCCTGGCGGGACTGTTTGATCCACTGGACGACGAGGACCGCGAGCATGGTGACCGAGACGAGCTCGCCGCCCGCCCACAGCACGCCGCCCGCGGTCACCTGGTCGGCCCAGGGATCCATCCAGGACAGGCCCAGCGACGGATACCAGTCGCCGCCGAGGAGGGTCTTCTGCTGCATGATGGTGAGCCCCAGCACGGTGTGAAACGGGACACTCAACAGCATCAGCAGCGCGCGGGCCGGATACGGCCAGCGCCCCGGCAGCGGGTCGCGGCCCAGCAGGGGCCAGAAGAACAGGCAACCGGTGGCGATGAAGTGCGCATGCATCACCTCGTGCAGCCACTCGTGCCGCAGCGTCTGCTCGTACAGGCTGGTGAAATACAGCGCGAACGGGTTGGCCACGAAGATGCCGAACGCGACCAGCGGGAACGCCAGCACCGCGGCGACCTTGCTGTGCAGCACCGCCAGCAGCGTGCGGCGGGGGCGGGCGGGCAGCGTACGCAGGGCGAGGGTGACCGGCGCGCCCAGCGCCAGGAAGATCGGCGCGACCATGGACAGCGCCATGTGCTGCAGCATGTGCACCGACAGCAGCGTGGTGTCGTAGCCGCCGATGCCACTCACCGTGACCAGGGCCAACGTGCCCAGGCCGGGTCCGAGGAAGGCGATCGTGCGCCCCACCGGCCACCGGTCGCCGCGCACCCGCAGCCGGTGCGTGCCGTAGAGATACAGCGCACCCGCCAGCAGCAGACCGACCGCGAGCCACGAGTCGAGCCGGGCCCCGGTCACCAGGGTCGCCACCGTGAACGGCGGAGTCTCAGCGGTCAAGGTCGCAACGTTCGAGGTCAGCGCGATGAAATGATCGACAGGCGGCACCACCCGAGGCTAGACCGTGGACTTGTACGGCAGTTCGCCGGGTCGCGACACGCCGCCAACCAGGCACCCCGACGCTCGCCGATGCAGGTAGGGGGCAATAATGACCGCGTGACTGCCGCCTCAGCCATCGACAAGAGCAGGATCCACTCCCTGACCAGGCCCAACATGGTCAGCGTCGGGACGATCGTGTGGCTCTCCAGCGAACTCATGTTCTTCGCCGCGCTTTTCGCGATGTTCTTCGCGATCCGCGCCGCGGACTACGATCAGTGGATCCAGCACTCCCACGTGCTCAATCTCCCGTACGCCGCGACCTTCACGCTGATCCTGGTGCTGTCTTCCATCACCTGCCAGATCGGCGTCCTGCGCGCGGAGCGGGGTGACGTGTACGGGCTGCGGCTCTGGTTCACCATCACGTTCCTGATGGGCCTGACGTTCGTGCTCGGCCAGGTGAACGAGTACCGCGTGCTGGTCAGCGAGGGCATCAAGATCAACGCTGACGGGTTCGGGTCGATGTTCTACCTGACCACGGGCTTCCACGGCCTGCACGTGACAGGCGGTCTGATCGCCTTCATCATCTACTTGATCCGCACCACCATGGGCCGGTTCACGCCGGCGCAGGCGACCTCGGCGATCGTCGTGTCGTACTACTGGCACTTCGTCGACGTGGTCTGGATCGGCCTCTTCTTCATGATCTACCTGCTGGAGCGGATGTGAGCTCGGCCATGACATCAGACACCCCACGCCCGGCGGCGGGTGCGCCCAAGCAGCGCGGCCGGGCACGCCGGCGGCTGAACTCGGCGCTGCGCATGTTCGCCGCGCTGGTCTTCGCGGGCGGCATCTACGCGATCGTCGCACCCGGTGGAGCCCAGGGCGCCGCCCCGCTCACCCCGGCCGCCGAGGCCGGCAAGGCGCTGTACGACGTGAGCTGCATTACCTGCCACGGCGCGAACGCGCAGGGCGTGCCCGGCCGCGGCCCGAGCCTGATCGGCGTCGGTTCTGCGGCCGTCGAGTTCCAGGTGGAGACGGGCCGCATGCCGGCCGCCCGCCAGGAGGCGCAGGCCGAGCGCAAGGACCCGCATTACAACGTGGACCAGGCCCGGCAGCTCGGCGCCTTCATCCAGGAGCTGGGTGGCGGCCCGCAGCTCCCGGAGGGTGAGGACTTCGCGTCCAAGGGCAAGATCGCCCGCGGCGGTGAGCTGTACCGCATCAACTGCTCGTCCTGCCACGCCTTCTCCGGCGGTGGCGGCGCGCTGTCCAGCGGCAAGTACGCGCCGAGCCTGGAGCTGGCCACCGACCGGCAGATCTACGCGGCGATGCTCACCGGACCGCAGAACATGCCGGTCTTCGGTGACAACGAGCTGTCGCCGCAGGACAAGTTCGACATCATCGCCTACGTGCAGAACCTGAAGACCGACAGCGACCCGGGCGGCTGGGGCCTCGGCCGGTTCGGCCCGGTCACCGAAGGCCTGGCGATCTTCCTGGTCGGCGTCGTGGCTCTGGTTTTCGCAGCGCTGTGGATTGCGGGTAAGTCATGAGTGAGACGAACACCCAGGTGCGCGACGCCGCGGGCGTCGACCTGGCTAACCCGAACCTGACCCGGTTCGACATCGTGCGTGAGGGTGCGCGGCGCGACGGCGTGGAGATCGTCCACTACGAGCCGCAGTACCCGGCGGGCTCGAAGGGCGAGCGGCGCATGACCCGCATCGTCGCCTTCTTCTTCCTGTTCACCGGCATCATGTCGACCCTGTTCGTGGTCGCCTTCATCTGGTGGCCGTGGGAGTACGAGCTCGGCCCGCACGCCAGCAAGTACTACACCCCGGTCCTCGGCCTGACCCTGGGCCTGGCCCTGGTCGGCGTCGGTCTGGGCATCCTGACCTGGGGCAAGAAGCTGCTCCCGCACGAGATCGCGATCCAGGAGCGGCACGACGGCCCGTCGTCGCCGGAGGAGCAGAAGCTCACCGGCACCACGCTGCAGTTCATCGGCGAGGAGATGGGCCTGACCCGGCGCCCGCTGCTGAAGTTCTCGCTGCTGGGCCTGCTGCCTCTGGGCGCCGCGGCGGTGGCCGTTCCGGTGGGCATGCTGATCAAGGACCCGCACCACCCGGATGTGCTGTTCAAGACCGGGTTCGCGGGTGCCACGCCGACCAACCCGATCCGCCTGATGCACGACGACGGCACCCTGGTGCGGCCGGAGGAGGTGAGCACCGGTGGCCAGATCACGGTGTTCCCGAACATCCCGGGCGGCGCCAGCAACCACTACGCCGACTCGCCGACGCTGCTGATCCACCTGCGGGAGGACGACGCGGCAAAGCTGAACGGCCAGCTCTACACGATCAACCAGGGCAGCACCTGGAGCAGCTTCGTGGCCTACTCGAAGATCTGCACCCACGCGGGTTGCCCGGCGAGCCTGTACGAGCAGCAGACGAACCGCCTGCTCTGCCCGTGCCACCAGTCCCAGTTCCTCATCACCGACAACGCCCGGCCGATCTTCGGCCCGGCGACGCGGTCCCTGCCCATGCTGCCCATCAGCGTGGACAAGGAGGGCTACCTCGTGGCCACCGGCGACTACAAGGTGCCGGTCGGGCCGGCGTTCTGGGAGAAGGACTGACCATGAAGCGTCGCAAGCTTGACCTGAAAGCCCTACCGGGCAAGTCCGCGCAGGAGGTGGACACCCGGCTGCCGGTCGCGACCCCGTTGCGCGGCGTGCTGAACAAGGTGTTCCCCGACCACTGGTCGTTCCTGCTGGGCGAGATCGCGCTGTTCTCGTTCATCATCCTGCTGCTGACCGGCACGTTCCTCGCGCTGTTCTTCGAGCCCTCGCTGCAGGAGGTGCACTACGACGGCTCGTACCTGCCGCTGCAGGGCGTGCAGATGTCGCGGGCGTACGAGACGGCCCTGGACCTGTCGTTCGACGTGCGCGGCGGCCTGATCATGCGCCAGATGCACCACTGGTCGGCGCTGCTGTTCATGGCCGCGATCGTGGTGCACATGTTCCGGGTCTTCATGACCGGCGCGTTCCGCAAGCCGCGTGAGATCAACTGGATCATCGGCCTGAGCATGTTCTGGCTGGGCTTCACCGAGGGCTTCGCCGGCTACTCGCTGCCCGACGACGCGCTGTCCGGCACCGGCCTGCGCATCGCCTCGGCGATCATGCTGTCCATCCCGGTGATCGGCTCCTGGGTGACCACGTCGCTGTTCGGCGGCGAGTTCCCCGGCGAGATCATCCTGACCCGCCTGTACATCCTGCACGTGTTCCTGCTGCCGCTGATCCTGCTCGCACTGGTCTCCATCCACGTGGGCCTGGTCTTCGTGCAGAAGCACACGCAGTGGCCGGGCCCGGGCCGCACCAACAAGAACGTGGTCGGCGAGCGCATGTTCCCGCGCTACGCGATCAAGCAGGGCGGCTTCTTCATGCTCGTCTTCGCGGTCATCGCGCTGATGGGCGGCCTCTTCCAGATCAACCCGATCTGGCTGTTCGGCCCGTACGAGGCCGCGGTGGTGTCCGCGGGCAGCCAGCCCGACTGGTACGTCATGTTCCTCGACGGCTCGACCCGTCTGATGCCCGCGTGGGACATCAGGGTCCTCGGATACAACATCCCACCGCTGTTCTGGCCGACCGTGGTGCTGCCAGGCATCCTGTCGGTGGTGCCGATGGCGTACCCGTGGATCGAACGGCGCTGGAAGAAGGACTACGCGTCGCACAACCTGCTGCAGCGTCCGCGTGACGTGCCGGACCGCACCGGTCTGGCCGCTATGGCGCTCACGTTCTACCTGGTGCTGACGATCTCCGGCGGTAACGACATCTTCGCCGACAAGTTCCACATCAGCCTGAACGCGATGACCTGGGCGGGCCGCATCGGCATCCTGGTCCTGCCGCCGCTGGCGTACTACTTCGCGCGCCGTCTCTCGCTGGGCCTCCAGCAGCACGACCGCGAGGTGCTGGCGCACGGCGTCGAGACCGGCATCATCAAGCGGCTGCCGGACGGCCGGTTCGTCGAGGTGCACCAGCCGCTGGTCGCTCCCGACGAGCACGGCCACACCGACCTGCCGTACGTGGGCTGGACGGTGCCGAAGAAGATGAACCGCCTCGGCGCGCTGGGGCCGGCCGTCCGCGGCTTCTTCCGGCCGATCGAGCAGGCGCCGCCGCCGCAGCAGGAGCAGGAGCAGCCGCGCGACGAGATCACCAGCGGCAAGCACTGACCCCACAACGGTCGATCAGCGAAGGGCACCCGCCGTACGGCGGGTGCCCTTCGTCGTCGAGTGAGGCCGCGTGCCCACCGTCACATGGAGGTACGCCCTGTTCGCAGGGTTTTCAGAGGAAGCCGTGACATAGTCGTGGCTCATTCGACGTCGGCGCGCGCCGATGCGGCGCCGACCGGCTGCTGGCCCTGGACAGCGGGCCGGAGGGCGATGCGGTGCGGCCCGGCGCACGACCCATCCCCAGGAGGCGACCCATGTTCACGGCATACCAGGACGGCAAGCGCGGCACGAGCACCGCACCGGCACAGCGCAGGCCCGCCGTTTCCGAGGGTGTCACGCGTCACGCGATCTCAACCGCGCGTGGGCCGTGAACTGCTGTGCGTCGACCCACACCGGCTCGGGCTGCCGTCCGATGTCGCTGATGCCCAACTGAGGCGGCGAACCAGGACGGCCTGTCGCCCGATGCCGCGCAGCCCCCGCCGGGCGGTGTACCGGTGCGTCGTACTCTTCCCTCAGGACGCGGTGGCGCAGGGGAGCGGCGATGCAGGACGCACTGGCGGCGATGCAGGCACTCGCCACGGCAGAAGGCCGGGCCGACCCCTACCCGCACTACGAACGGCTGCGGTCGGCCGGCCCGGTGGTGCCGCTGGGCGACGGGTTCGCCGTCGTCACCGGGTATGCCGAGGCCGACCAGGTGCTGCGCGACGCCTCGTTCCGGGTCACCGACGCCGTCGCGCTGGACCGGGCGATGCCCGGCTGGCGCACCGCCGCCTCCTGGCAGTGGCTGAGCCGCACCATGCTGTGGCGCAACGCGCCCGACCACACCCGGCTGCGGCGGCTGGCCGGGTCGGCGTTCACCGCCCGGCGCGTCGCGGCGCTGCGCGCCGACGTCACCGCGCTCACCGAGGAGCTCATCGAGCCGATCGCGGCCTCGGGCGGGCCGGTGGACTTCATGGACGCCGTGGCGTATCCGCTGCCGGTGTCGGTGATCTGCGCCCTGCTGGGCGTGCCCGGCGCCGACCGGGACTGGTTCCGGCCACGGGCGCAGGATCTGACCCTGGCCCTGGAGGTGTTCGCGGGCGACCCGCAGGAGCTGGCCCGCGCCGACGCCGCGAGCGAGGAGCTGGCGGAGTACTTCGTCGACCTGCTGGCGCGGCGGCAGCGCGAGCCGGGCGACGACATGATCAGTGAGCTGCTGGCGGCCGGCGCGGACGGCCGGATCGGCGGCGCGGAACTCGTCGCGCACCTGGTGCTGCTGTTGGTCGCCGGCTTCGAGACGACGACCAACCTGCTCGGCAACGGACTGGCGATGCTGCTCGACCGGCCGGAGCAGACGGCCCGGCTGCGCGCGGACCCGGCGCTGTCGGGCGCGTACATCGAGGAGATGCTGCGCCTGGACCCGCCCGTGCAGGTGACTTCGCGCTACGCCGGGCAGGACACCGAGCTGGCCGGGGTGCCGCTGCCCGAGGGCACGGAGGTGCTGGTGGTGCTCGCCGCGACGGGCCGGGACCCGCGCCGCTTCGCCGCGCCGGACAGCTTCCTGCCGGACCGTCCGTCCGTGCCGTCGCTGTCCTTCGGCGCGGGCGCGCACTACTGCCTCGGTGCCCCGCTGGCCCGGCTGGAGGCCCAGGTCGCCTTCCCGCTGCTCCTGGAGAAGCTGCCCCACCTGCGTTCCGCCGGCGTGCCCACCCGCCGCGACCGCCTCGGCTTCCGCGGCTACGCCACGCTGCCCGTCGCCGCCTGACCACTGCGCTCTGCGGCGTCGCGGCGGTCAGTGGCGGACCGGCAGCCAGGCGGTGATACGGGGGGCCAGGGCGGCGCCGGCCTTGACCCACTTGAAGTGGTCCAGGGGAGCGGACGCGTCGGCGGTGGTGAGGTGGTCGCGGTGGACCTGCGCCCCGGGCAGCGCGGCGATCAGGTGGTCGGTGGTCTCGGGCGGGGTGTACTGGTCGTCGTCGACGCTGATCGCGAGGACCGGCAGGTCCACCTGGGACAGGCCCGGCTGTGCGCCCAGGTGGGCGGGGAACAGGCCGTGGCGGGCCGTGTAGGCCCAGTCCTTGATGACGCCGCGGGCCTGGCGGCCACCGAAGCCCCAGCCGGGCCAGACCCGCAGCACGGCGGAGACGGCGTTGACGAACTGGGTCATGGCGAGCACGCCCAACCGCTGTGCGCGGGGGTAGGCGCGCCAGTACGGCAGCCCGACCGCGATCAGGACCAGCCCGTCCACGCTGTGGCCGGCCCCGCGGGCGGCCTCGCGGGCCAGGTGCAGCACGCAGGCCTGCCCGCCCAGCGAGTGTCCGAGCAGGACCGTGCGCCGTCCGGCGCGGTGTTCGGCCAGCGCGTCCAGCACCGCGGCGACGTCGTCGGCCAGCTCGATGTAGCCGTACCGGCTGTCCCGTCCGGGGCGCGGCGCGCTGGTGCCGGTGCCGCGCAGGTCGGCGACCGCGACGCCCAGGCCGGCCTCGTTGAGGGAGTGCGCGAAGCGGGTGTAGTAACCGGCCGGCACGCCCATCGCCGGGAAGATGACGACCAGGGCCGCGTCGGGGGCCTGCGCCGGGTGGAGCTGGACGCCGAGCCGGTCGCTGCCGCGGTGCACGGTGAGCTGCATGGCAGCAGCCTAGACCGCGACATTACTCGCAAGTAAGAACCGCCGGGTGTGATGCGGGCCGCTCGGCGTGGTCCACCTCCGCCGACCGCTCAGAAGCCGATGGCGAACGCCTGCTCCAGGTCGTGGCGTGAGTACGAGCGGAACGCGATGTGGGTGTCGGTGTTGAGCACGCCGGGCACCTTGGAGATGCCGCCCGCGATGACCTCGGCGATGTGGTCGAATTCGCGCACCCGGATGATGGCGATGAGGTCGACGCCGCCCGCGACGGAGTACACCTCGCTGACGCCCTCCAGGTTGGCCAGCTCCTCGGCGACCTCCGGGATCGCGTCGGTCGCGCAGTCGATGAGAACGATCGCTGTGATCACCGGGGACTCCTCGCGTCGTGCGTCTGCCGATCATGAAGTTGTGGACGCGACACGCCGTCGACCCGTGCCACAAGTCCATGATCACCGTATCGGTCCTACGGGGCCATGCTATGCCGCGGGGACGGTGAGGTTCCGGCCTACCCGGATCACGCGGTGCAGGGTCTCGTGCGGGGCGACGTACGCGCCGGGCCACAGCACGCAGTCGCGGACGGCACCGTCCACCCGCGAGCCGTCGCCGAGCACGCTGCCGTGGGCCTCGCCGGCGACCCGCACGTCGTCGCCGAACAGGTTGCCGCCGCGGGCGGCGTGCAGGTTGGCGGCGAGGTAGTCGGCGGGCGTGCCGCAGTCCAGATACAGGCCCGGCAGCGGGATCACGTCCAGGCGTCCGGTCTGCTCGGCCGGCCGCCAGGTGGTTCGGGCCAGCTCGCCCGGCTTGTCGGGCAGCGCGGCGACGTCGGCGGCGGTCAGCAGCGACGCGCCCGCGAAGTTGTAGCCGTGGAACGGGTCGGGCAGACCCGACTTGACGCCGTGCATCCGCACCCGCTTGCCGTCCCAGCCGGTCAGCAGGGCGGCCAGGTCTTCGGGGGCGTCGGCGGCGACGTACGCGTCGGCGTTGAGCACCAGCACCGCCCGCCCGTCGATCCAGCCGTGCAGGTTGCCCAACGCCCCGGCGGTGCCCAGCGGCTCCTCCTCGAAGGACAGCCGCACCCGGCCGTCGACGTGCTCGTCGATCTGCCCGGCCAGCCAGTGCGTGTTGACCGCCACCCGGTCCGGCCCGGCCAGCCCGACCTCGGCCAGCCGGTCGAGCGTGCGGTCCAGCAGCGTCATGTTGCCGACCGGCACCAGGGCCTTGGGCCGCAGCATGGTCAGCGGCCGCAGCCGGGTGCCGAGCCCCGCGGCGAGCACCACGGCGCAGACATCGTCAGGGGCTCTCACCGCGCCACGTCCACGCTGTCGCGCAGGTGCGCCTCCGGGCCGATGCCGTAGTGGCCGAGCAGCCGGGCCGTCGCCGGGGTCACCACGGGCAGCTCGTCGAGGGCGTACCAGCGGGCCTCCCACACCTCGGCCCCGTCCACGCTGAGCGGGGTGCGGGCGGCGGGCACCCGGGCGGTGAAGACCATGTCCACCCAGTGCCCGCGGTGGTGCACCACCGCGTTCGGCACCGCCGGGCTGACCTGATCGAGGGTGAGTCGGATGCCGGTCTCCTCGGCCGCCTCGCGGCAGGCCCCGACGATCGGGGCCTCCCGCCGCTCCAGCAGCCCCGCGGGCAGCGTCCAGCCGCGGCCCGGGGGCTGGCGTAGCAGCAGGATGCGATCCGGGCCGGCGGCCTCGCTGTCGAAGATGAGCACCACCGAGCCCACCGAGTAGCGGGCCGTCACCAGCTTCACCATGCGGTTACGCCAGCGCGGCGGGATCCGGTAGAAGACGCCGTAGCCGAACGAGACCATCTTCAGGCGCAGCGGTGAGCGCCGGTTCACCGGACAACCCTGCGGGACTCGCCGACTCGCTCCTCGTTCTTCACCTTGCCAGGCTAGTCGACGAGCGTCGTGGCGGCGTGTCAGCGGCGTCGCGGCGCGGGGCGGCGACGTTCACCAGGGGCGTGCGGGCGGCCTCGTTCTGGTTGTCGACGCTGGCGATGAGCTGGTCGACGATGGTGTCCGCGGACACCCGGTGCTCGGCCACCGCGATCAGCAGCGTGTCGAGATCGGGGTAGTCCAGCGCCTGGGCGAGGCTGATCAGCCGCTGCTCGTCGGCGAGCGCCCGGTCGCGCCGGCGCAGCGCCAGCCCGATCGCGGCCCGGCCGAGCTGCAGGCGGTCGCTGACGGTGCCCGCGGCGACCTCGGGATCGGTGAACCGGCGGCTCAGCCGCAGTCGCGCGTTGGGCGACTTGACGAACTCCAGCCACTCCCGGCGCGGGCCGGGATGGTTGCGCGCCCGGCTGACCAGGATGTCCACCACGTCGCCATCGGTCAGCGCGGCGTTGAGCGGGGTCAGCACCCCGTTCACGGTCGCCGCGACACAGCGGTCGCCGGTGCGGGTGCCCAGCTCGTATGCCACGTCCACCGGGCTCGCGCCCTCGGGCAGCAGCAACTGGCGTCCCCAGGCGAAGACCTGGATCTGCTGCTCGGCGAGGTCGCAGCGCAGGGTCTCGACGAACTGCACCGCGTCCGGCGCGGCCTGCTCCAGGTCCAGCGCCCGGCGCAGCCAGGCGTGCTCGCCGTGCTGGCGCGGTGCGGGCGCGACCTCCCGGGCCGCGGTGCGCGGGTTGAACACGCGCAGCGCCCCGCTGCGCCGCGACGGGCGGGTCGGGTAGCGGAACGGGGCCACCACGCCGTACTCGACCGCGCGGTGCATCTGCTCGGTGCGGATCAGGACCTCGACCATCTGGTCGCCGGGGCCCAGCACGGTGGTGTGCAGCGAGCGGTAGAGGTTGTTCTTCGGCGCGGCGATGAAGTCCTTGAACCGGCCGGGGATCGGCTTCCACTGCTGGTGCACCGCGCACAGGGCGGCGTAGCAGTCGGGGTCGTCGCCGTCGAGGATCACCACGATGCGGGGCAGGTCCATCGGCACGGGGCTGCCGGCCTGCTGGGTGTCCTTCCAGATCGAGTAGTAGTGCCGCGGGCGCGGCTTCACCCGGCCGTCGAGCTTCTCCCGGCGCAGCGCACCCGAGCCCAGCGTGACCAGGTTCTGGACGTAGCCGTTCCAGTCCGGGCGGTTGGCGACCATGCCGTCGATGCGCTCGTATTCCTCCGGGTCGAGGAAGAGCAGCACCTTGTCCTCGAGCTCGCGCTTGAGCGCCTGGATGCCGAGCCGGTCGCAGAGCGGCACCAGCACCTCGCGGGTCGCGCCGGCGATGCGGGCGCGCGAGGCCGCCGAGCGGGCGTCGAGGGTCTGCATGTTGTGCAGCCGGTCGGCGAGTTTGATGACGAGCACCCGGATGTCCTGCCCCGCGGCGACGATCATCTTGCGGATGGTCTCGGCCTCCGCGCGGGCGCCGAAGTGCGCCTTGTCGAACTTGGTGACCCCGTCGACCAGGTGCGCGACGTCCGGGCCGAAGTCCTCGCGCAGTTGCGCCAGGGTGTAGTCGGTGTCCTCGACGGTGTCGTGCAGCAACGCCGCGACCAGGGTGGTGCCGTCCATGCCGAGGTGGGCCAGGATCTCCGCGACGGCCAGTGGGTGGGTGATGTACGGATCGCCGCTTTTTCGCATCTGGCCGTGGTGCATGCGCTCGGCGACGCGGTAGGCGCGGCGCAGCAGGGTGACGTCCGAGCCCGAATGGACCTGGCGATGGGCCTTGATCAGAGCGGTGACCGGATCGGCCGGAGCGGGCGTCTTCTCGCGCGCGTTCGGCCAGCTGAGCATCGTTCGGAGCCGGGTGGTGAGCATGCTCTCCCCGGCCCGGCCGGTTACCGGAATCCCCGTCGCCACCGTGGCGGCTTCCGCGTCCACTGAGGACACCCCCCTCACCGCGTGGAGGTGGAGCGTCGCGCGGCACGTACGAGGCCTCGACGCCCCGTCACGACTGCCCACTTCCGAGAGATCTCTGGATATCGCTCCATAGCCTAGTAACGAACGTCGCAGCCGAATGGTCAAGACCTTTCATGCGTTCGGTCAAGTAATGGCCGAACGGCCCTATCTCCCGGCGACCGCTCTGCGGCCTTAATCGGTGACATCCTCCGCATTCGCTCCGGATGTCACCGAGCGGCCCGCAACCGCGGTCGCCTGTGCGGCCGGCAACCGCGGTCGCCTCAGCGCGCGCTCGTCAGGAGCATCTTCCACCGTGCCGCGCCCCGGGCCGGGGAGGCCCAGCCCGATGTCGCCTCCACCAGGCGGGTCTCCGGGCGCTCGAGCCAGTCCAGGATCCGCTCGGTCTCCTCGGGCGTGGCCGCGGGCGTCGGGCCGGGCGCGGCGAGCACCGTCTCGGCGGTGGGCCGCAGCACGTCGAGGGTCCGTCGCGGATGGACACCGGGCTCCGCGGTCGCCGCGGCGGCCAGCCGGCCCCGGCGCACGATGGCGATCTCCCACGCGTTGCGCTCGGTGCGCCGGGCCGCGATCAGCTCCTCGATCGAGGTGAGCGCGGCCAGCCGCTGCATGCGTACGGCCGCGCGCAGGAACGCGGCGAGCCGGTCGCGTACCGCCGCGGCGTCCTCGTAGCGCTGCGCGTCGGACAGCCTGCGGATGCGGGCCAGCAGCGGGTCCACCACCGCGTCCGGGTCGCCGTCGAACGCGGCCCGCAGCGGCGCGGCGGCCTGCGCGTCGTACTCCTCGACGCTGATCGTGAGCTGGCAGGGGGCCGGACACTTGCCGAGCTCGGCCAGCGCGCAGGCGGGGGAGGCCTTGCGGGCCGACAGCCGCGGCGTGCACTGGCGCAGTGGCAGCGCCTCGTGGATCGCGTCCACCGCCGCCTGCGCCGTCGCCCGCCCGGCGAACGGGCCCAGGTAGGACCCGCCATCGGCGGTCAGCTGCCGGACCACGGACAGCCGGGGAAAGGCCTCCGCGGTCAGCTTCAGCCACTGGACCCGCTCCGGGTGCTTGGAACGCCGGTTGTACGGCGGCGCGTGCGCCGCGATCAGCCGCAGCTCGCGGACCTGTGCCTCCAGCGCGTGGGCGCATTCGACCGCGTCGACCCGCACGGCCGCGCCGAGCATCTCCTTGATCCGGGCCCGGCGTTCGGCCGCGGTGAAGTAGCTGCGCACCCGGGTGGCGATGTCGTTGGAGGTGCCCACGTAGAGCGGGCGGTCGTCGGCGGCCCGGAACAGGTAGACCCCCGGCGCGTGCGGCAGGTTCTCGGCCAGGTGCTTCTTGGCCCGCTGCACCGGCGCGACGGCCTTGACGAACTCGATGGTGTCGCCGAGCGTGTGCACCTTGTGCCCGCCGAGCCGGGCGATCAGCGCGTGCAGCACACCGACGGTGGCCCGCGCGTCGGCCATCGCCCGGTGATTGGGCTGGTCGCCGACTCGGAAGTAGGCGGCCAGGGTGCCCAGCTTGTTGTTGGGCACCTCGTCGCGCAGCAGCACCCGGCGGGCCAGTGCGACGGTGTCCACCACCCGGGGGTTGGGCCAGCGGTAGCCGTGCGCGGCACAGGCCGCCTTCAGGAAACCGGTGTCGTAGGGCGCGTTGTGCGCGACCAGGACCGCGCCGGACAGGAACTCCAGCAGTGAGGGCAGCACGGACTCGATCGGCGGGGCCTCGACCGTCATCGCGGTGGTGATGCCGGTCAGCACCGTGATGAACGGGGGGATGGGCACCCCGGGGTTGATCAGCGTGCCGAAGGAGCCCAGCTCCTCACCGCCGCGCACCTTGACCGCGCCGATCTCGGTGATGCCGCCGCCGTCGGGCGCGCCGCCCGTGGTCTCCAGGTCGAGCACCACGAACGTGGTGTGCCGCAGGTCGAGCTGCAGCGGATCGGCCAGCATGCCGTCGAGGGTCGGCTGTTCGAATCGGTCACCGGGCGCGGCGGGGCGCGCGGACGGCACCTGGGACGGGGACGGCACAGACCGGACGCTAAACGTCCGGTACGACATGGGTGGTCGGCGGAGACGCCGAGCCGCGAACCTGAGCGACAAGATCGGTAAGTCGGTGGAACACTAGGACCATGTCAGCCGCAGAACTTTCGTTCGATGCCTCCTCCGGGGACCCGGTGGGGGCGGCTGACTTCGTGCCCGAGCCGATCCTGCCCGAGCCCATCCGCCAGCGGGTGGTCGCCCTGACAGCGGCGGTGCTGACCGCACTGCCCAACGACGAGATGCCCGTCGCGCTACGCAAGGTCGCCAAATTCGCGCCCAATCGCCGGGCCCGGCTCGGCGGCGCGGCCATCGCGGCGCAGCTCACCGCCGACTCGGTGTTCCGGCAGCGGATCAGCGGCCGGGTGCTGACCGACGCGGGCGAGCTGGGCGCGGCGGTGCTCGGCGGCATGGCGCCGGCCGCCGCCGACCCGATCGAGGTCGCCGCGCTGGCCTACCTGGCCCGTCCCACGGGCTGGCGCGAGCTGGTCGATGCCGCCGGCCAGGCGGTCGCCGCCGAGGCGGAGAGCACGGCCGTCGCCGAGCACATCCGCGACGCCGAGGCGCGGGCCGCCCGCGCCGAGCACGACCGCGCCGTGGCCCGGGTCGAGGCCGACAAGCTGCGCGACGAGCTGGCCCGGGTGCGCGACGAGCTCGGTCAGCTGCGCGAGGAGGCCCGCGCGAGCGGCAAGGCGCTGCGCGAGACGCAGGCCCAGCTCAAACGTGCCAGTGAACTGCTCTCCATCGAGAAGGGCCGGGCCGCCAAGGGGCACGGCGACCACGAGGCCGAGCTGCGCCGGCTGCGGGCCAGGCTGGCCGACGCCGAGGCGGTCGCGGGGGACGCGCGCCAGGCCGCCCGCGACACCCGCGCCGTCGACGAGGCACGGCTGTGGCTGCTGCTGGAGACCATCGGCCAGGCCGCCGTGGGGCTGCGCCGGGAGCTGGCGCTGGATCCGGCGAAGGTGCTGCCGGGGGACACGGTCGCCGCGGCGTACGCGGACATGGCCGGCGCCCCCACCGCGACCAACCGGGCCACCGACGCCGACGACCCGGCCCGACTGGCCCAGCTGCTCGCCCTGCCCAAGGCGCACCTGGTCGTCGACGGCTACAACGTGACCAAGCGCGGCTTCGCCGAGATGTCGCTGGAGCAGCAGCGCAACCGGCTGGTCAGCGGCATGGGCGGGGTCGCCGCGCAGACCGGCGCCGAGGTGACCGTGGTCTTCGACGGGGCCGAGCGGGTGCACGGCCTGCCCGCCCCGCCGCGCGGGGTGCGGGTGCTGTTCTCGCGCAAGGGCGAGACCGCCGACGAGGTGATCCGCCGCCTGGTCCGGGCCGAGCCGCCGGGCCGCCCCGTCGTGGTGGTCTCCTCCGACCGCGAGGTCGCCGACGGCGTCCGCCGCCACGGCGCCTACCCCATGAACTCGGAGTCCCTGGTCCGCCGCCTCGCCCGCAGCTGACCGGGTCCGCCCGGCCGGGCAGAACTGCAGTTTCGGGGAAAGCGCACGAACCGGTCGCGATGAGCGTGCAGTTGCCCCGAAACTGCACGGCGGGCCACCGGATGCGAAGGCCGGCGGCCGTACGATCGGGCGATGACGGTGCGGGGCTGGGCCTGGGTGGCGTTGGTCGTCCTATGTGCTGCGGTGGCGGTGGCGGTGGCGATGCTGGTGCCGTGGCATCGGCCGCCCGCGCCGCGGGCCGATCAGCTCGCCGCGCTGGCCGGGCTGCCCGCGGACCGGGTCGCCGAGGCCCGGCAGCTGCGCGGCGAGCTGCGCTGGATCACCTACCCGGCGATGCTGGTCGGGCTGGCCGTGGCGCTAGTGCTGGGGCTGACCCCGCTGGGCTCCTGGCTGGTGGGGCTGGTGCCCGGACCGTGGCTGGCCAAGGTACTCGGCGGCGGGCTGCTGGTGCTGCTGGCCGCGGACCTGATCACGCTGCCGTTCGCGGCCTGGCGGCACACCGTGGCGGTGCGCTACGGGCTGTCCACCCAGGACTGGGGCGGCTGGGCGGTCGACCTGCTCAAGGGGTACGCCGTCGCCGCGGTGCTCGGCGCCGTCGCCCTGCTCGGCTTCTACGGCCTGACCCGGCTGCTGCCGAACTGGTGGTGGGCGGTCGGCGCGGTCGGCGCCGCCGGGCTGGTGGTGCTGCTCAGCTTCGTGTTCCCGGTGCTGGTCGAGCCGGTCTTCAACAAGTTCACGCCGATGGCCGACGGGCCGCTGCGCACCGAACTCATGGAGCTGGCCCAGCGGGACGGGGTGCCGGTGCGCGACGTGCTCGTCGCCGACGCGTCCCGGCGCACCACCGCGCTCAACGCGTACGTCAGCGGCATCGGCCCGACCCGGCGCATCGTCGTCTACGACACGCTGCTGCGGGAGGCCCCGCAGTCCGAGGTCGTCGCCGTCGCCGCGCACGAGCTGGGGCACGCCAAGCGCGGTGACGTGGTCATCGGCACCGTCATCGGCGCGCTCGGCGCGTCCGTCTTCGTGGTCGGCCTCTACCTGCTCGGGGCGTGGGGCTGGCTGCTGCGGCGGGCCGGGGTCGAGTCGATCGCCGAGCCACGTGCGATCGGCCTGCTGCTGGCGATCGCCACGGTGGGCGGGCTGGTGGCGGGGCCGGCGCAGGCGTACGTGTCCCGGCTGATCGAGGCGCGCGCCGACGAGCACGCGCTGGAGCTGACCGGGGACCCGGCCGGCTTCGAGCAGATGCAGGGGCGGCTTTCCCTGGTCAACCTCGGCGACCCGGACCCGCCCGCCTGGGAGCAGGCCCTCTTCGGCAGCCACCCCACCACCGTGGAACGCATGGCCGCTGCCCGCGCCTACGCCCGCGACCACTGAACCCGCGGCGCGGCTCAAGATCGGCTTTTGGTGTCATGATCTGCGGTTGGACTGCAGATCATGACACCAAACCGCGATCTCCGCGTTGCCGGGCGGGGATCGGACGCCGGTAGGCTGCGCGAATGCGCACGCTGCTGGTGACCAACGACTTCCCGCCCCGCCCCGGGGGCATCCAGCAGTTCCTGCACAACCTCGCGATCCGCCAGCCCGACGGCGAGCTGGTCGTCTACGCCTCGACCTGGCGCGACCCGAAGGCGTTCGACGCCGAGCAGCCGTATCCGGTGGTCCGGGACCGGACCGGGGTGCTGCTGCCCACAGCGCGGGTGGCCCGGCGGGTCGCGGAGCTGGCCCGCGCGGAGGGCTGTGACCGGGTCTGGTTCGGCGCGGCCGCGCCGCTCGGGCTGCTGGCCCAGGGCCTGCGCAGGCGGGCCGGGGTGCGGCGGGCCGTGGGCGTCACGCACGGGCACGAGATCGGCTGGGCGGCGCTGCCGGGCGCGCGCAGCGCGCTGCGCCGCATCGCCGACGGCAACGACGTGCTCACCTACCTCGGCGAATATCAGCGCGTGCGGCTGGCCAGGGCGCTGGGGGAGCGGACCAGCCTGCAGCGGCTGGCGCCCGGCGTCGACTCGGAGACGTTCCACCCGGACGTGGACGGAGCGGCTGTGCGGGCCCGACACGGGCTGACCGACCGCCCGGTGATCGTGTGCGTCTCCCGGCTGGTGCCGCGCAAGGGCCAGGACATGCTGATCCGCGCTCTCCCGGCGGTGCGCCGGGCGATCCCGGACGCGGCTCTGCTGCTGGTCAGCGGCGGCCCGTACCGGCCGACCCTGCAGCGGATGGCCCGCGAGCTGGACGTGGCCGACCACGTCGTGCTGACCGGCTCGGTGCCGTGGGCGGAGCTGCCGATGCACTACGCGGCCGGGGACGTCTTCGCGATGCCGTGCCGCACCCGCAACCACGGGCTGGACGTGGAGGGACTCGGCATCGTCTACCTGGAAGCCTCCGCGGTGGGCCTGCCGGTGATCGCCGGCGACTCCGGGGGTGCGCCCGATGCCGTGCGGGACGGCGAGACCGGATACGTGGTGCCCGGCCGGGACGTGGATGCGCTCGCCGCCCGGCTGGTCGAGCTGCTGTCCGACGAGGCGCTGCGGGCCAAGATGGGCGCGGCGGGCCGCGGCTGGGTCGAGCAGGAGTGGGGCTGGGATCTGCAAGCCCGCCGCCTGCGCTCGCTGCTGTCAGGCGACACTGCCTGACACCGCGCCGACTCCGCCAGAACCACCCGAACGGCCGACCCGGATCGTGCGCCTCCTGCCCGCCCACCGAAGCGCGCGGGCTCGCTCGGACGGCGGTTTCGGGGAAAATGCGCCAACCGGCCGTGCGATGGGTGCACTTTCCGTGAAACTGCGGCGCCGCGGCGCGGCCCGTTCGGCGCCCGACGGGGTCAGTCCTCGCGGGGCCACTCGTGCACGGGGATGTTCTCGTGCATGTGGGTCATGTAGCGCAGGAGCATCTCGCGTAGGGCTTCGGAGCGTTCCATGCCGCCGCGTTCCAGGCGGTGCACCGTGTCGATCTGCCAGGTCGCGCCGTTGCGGCGGAGCAGGCAGCGCTGCTCGATGATGCCCAGCAGCCGGTCCCGCTCGCGCGCTTCCACGCCCCAGCTCTCCAGGCCCTGGTGCGCCAGCGGCAGCAGGCGCCGCAGCACCAGCTCGTACGCGGTGAGGTAGCCGAGATCAGGCCAGAAAAGGTGGGCGCCGATGCCCTGCCGGGCGCCGGTGTAGAAGTTCTCGTCGGCCTGTTTGAACGGCATCCGGGACCACACCGGCAGGCCGCCCTCGGCCAGGGTGCGCACCAGGCCGAACCAGAACGCGGCGTTGGCCATGATGTCGATGACGGTGGGGCCTGCGGGAAGCACCCGGTTCTCGACCCGGACGTGCGGCATGCCGTCGGAGACGTCGTACACCGGGCGGTTCCAGCGGTAGATGGTGCCGTTGTGCAGGCGCAGCTCGGTCAGCTCGGGCACCTCGCCGCCGGCGAGCTGGTCGGCGGGGTCGTCCTCGGTGCTGATCGGCAGCAGCGCGGGGAAGTAGCGGACGTTCTCCTCGAACAGGTCGAAGACCGAGGTGATCCAGCGTTCGCCGAACCAGACCCGGGGGCGTACCCCCTGGGTTTTGATCTCTTCGGGCCGGGTGTCGGTGGCCTGTTTGAACAGGGGGATGCGGGTCTCGTGCCACAGCTCGTGCCCGAACAGGAAGGGCGAGTTGGCGGCGATGGCCAGCTGCACCCCGGCGATGGCCTGGGCGGCGTTCCAGTACGCCCCGAACTGGGCCGGGCTGACCTGCAGGTGCAGCTGGGCGCTGGTGCAGGCGGCCTCCGGCGCGATGGTGTCGGCGGTGACGGTGAGCGGGTCCGGCCCGTCGATGCTGATGCGCAGGTCCTCGCCGCGGGCGGCGAACACCTGCTCGTTGATGAGCGCGTAGCGGGGGTTGGCCGACAGCGCCTCGCCGGTCAGGTGCTCCGGGCGCAGCGTGGGCAGAATCCCGATCATGGCGGTGTGCGCGCCGACCGTGCGCGCCTTGTCCTCGGCGGCGTTCAGGCTGGCCCGGATCTGCTCCTCGTACGCGGTCAGCCCGCCCTTGGCCAGTTCCCGGGGCGGAATGTTGATCTCGATGTTGAACTGGCCGAGTTCGGTCACGAACGACGGGTCGGCGATGGCGGCGAGCACGTCCGCGTTGCGCATCGACGGCAGGCCCTGCTCGTCGACGAGGTTGAGCTCGATCTCCAGCCCGGTGAGCGGGCGCTCGAACTCGAACTGGGACTCGCCCAGCATCAGCGCGAACACGTCCAGGCACCGGCGGACCTTCTCCCGGTACCTCGCGCGGTCCGCGCGGGTGAAGACGTGCTGGTGCACTTTCTCGCCCATCGGGCGCTCACCGCCCCTCAGCGGGATCCTCCGCTAATGTCCCATAGATCCCGGGCGGGCGCGAGCCGGACGGGCCAAGCGGCCCCTGACGCAGCGGGAGCGCCCGATCGGCGATCGGACGCTCCCGGACAGCTCGGGCAGCTCAGGCAGCTCAGGCCAGACGGGCCAGCTCGGCCGTGATGGCCTCGCGGAGCTGGTCGTACTCCTCCGCCTTCGGGGAGGCGAGGGTGTCGTGCTCCTCGGCGAAACGCACCTCGTTCGGGTACCGCCACACCGGAGCGTCGCGGAACTCCCGGGCCTCCCACGAGTAGCGGGGGTGGATGTGCGCGTGCAGGTGGTGCAGCGAGTTGCCGAGGATCTCGTAGTTGAGCCGGCGGAACGCGGGGTCGAAACCGTTGCAGGCGGCGAAGACCGCCTCACCGAGCAGGCCCATGTCGGCCAGGAAGTCCGCACGCTGGGTGCGGCTCAGGTCGGTGAGGTGGTCGGCACCGTCCACATCGGACAGCAGCACGCAGTATCCAGGCAGGTGCTGCGTGTCGCCGAAGACGGCGTACCCGCTGTTCAGCTTGGCCATGACGAGGGGGTTGTCGCCGCGCCGGGCAGCACCCAGCCGGTCGGTCCGCCAGTCGGTGAGCAGCTCGTCGCCGCTGGCGTGGGCGTGCCGGCCCATCAGGACAGGTTGGGGGCGTCGGGCGCCTGCAGCAGGCCGAGGCGCAGCGCGGTCATCAGGGCCTGGGCGCGGTTGGCGGCGCCCAGCTTCTCGTAGAGCTTCGAGATGTGCGTCTTGGCCGTCGACTCGCTGACGAACAGCTGCTTGGCGATGCCGGAAACGCTCATGCCCTCGGCCAGCAGCTTCAGCACCTGGCCCTCGCGCGGGCTCAGCTGCGGGCCGCTCGGGGTCAGTCGGCGCTTCATGGCCTCGGCCAGGTCGGCGGCGGTGAACGCGCTGGGTGCGCTGGCCGCGTGGCGGGCCGCCGCGACGACCTCGTCGGCCGGGGCGGTCTTGGGCACGAACGCGCTGGCACCGGCCTCGAGCGCGCCGAAGAGCTGGTCGTCACCGGCGTACATGGTGAGCACCACGATGCCCATCGTCGAGCTGGACTTGCGCAGCGTGCGGGTGGCCTCCAGGCCGCTGCCGTCGGGCAGGCGGAGATCCATGATCACTACGTCGGGGTGCAGGGCGCCGGCCTGGCGTACCGCCTCGGCCGCGGTGCTGGCCTCGCCGACCACCTCGAACTGGCGGTCCCGCTCGAACGCGTGGCGAAGCCCCTTGCGGATCAGGTCATGGTCGTCGACGAGCAGGACCTTGGTTCGTCCTGTCGGCACAGTACTAGTGGACATGCCCGCTTTCTCCCCTTCTGGCACCCGCGCTCTGGCTGTGCGGGTGACACACGTTATCGCGTCGCCCGGCCTTCTTGTCGAGAGGAACCGCCCACGACCACGGCGACGGTGGTCCCGACCGGGTCTCGAGGCCTGATCTCGAGTCGGCCCCGGATACGTTCCGCCCTCTCCGCCATGATCGCAAGACCGTAGCGTCCGTCGGTACGCTCATCGGGTATGCCCCGGCCGTCGTCGGACACCTCGATCAGGCCGTACGGCGGGTCGACAGTGCAGGTCACCCATAGATTCGCGGCGTTCGCGTGCTTTCGGGCGTTGGTGATCGCCTCCTGCGCGATCCGCAGCAGCTCGGACTCGATCGAGGCCGGCAACCGGCCCGCCTCGTCCAGCGACAGGTTCACCTTCAGCCCGGCCTGGTTGCCCGAGATGCGGGCGAACTCGGCGATGGCCGCGGTGAGCCCGCCGTGCCGGTCCACCTCGCTGCGCAGCTCGAACAGGCTCAGCCGCAGCTCGGTGATGACCCGGGTGATCTCGGCGCGGAGCACCCGCAGCTCCTCGGCGGTGTCCTTGGCCTCCTCGGGCAGGGTCGCCTGCGCGTTGTCCACGCCGTACCCGATCATCACGAGTTCCTGGGCGACGCCGTCGTGGATCTCGCGGGCCAGCCGCTGGCGCTCCTCGTTGGTGGCTATCGAGCGCACCTCCTCGAACAGCAGCGCGGCCTCCAGCCGCAGCGCCGCCGGGGTGGCCGCGGAGACGATCCGGCCGGTCAGCGCGGGCGGGTAGCCGTTCGTGCCGTCGCGCTCCAGAGCCACCAGGCCGACCGTGCGCACACCGGCGATCAAGGGCACCACCAGGGCCGATACCGGCCCGGTCTGATCGAAGGAGCGCAGCTGGGAACGCCCGGAGACCTGCGGCTGCTGGCTGGCCCACGCGTCGGCGATGGCCGAGTCGGCGTCGAGGCTGGTCTCCCAGGCGGCCCGGGTCGAGGTGTCGTCGGCCTCCACGCCGAACTGGGCCAGCACCACCAGTCGGCCCGCGCCGCTGGCGGCCAGCACCGCGGCCCGCTGGGGCCGCCCGATCGGGCGCAGCTCCTCGAGCAGGTGCTCGGCGATGCTGCCCGGGTCGAGGGTCGCTCCGGGCAGCTGGCGGGCCACCTGGCGCAGCTGGGTGAGCAGCCGGGTGGCCTCGGCGTAGGGCTGCGGGGTGCGGCGGATCAGCGCGGCCCGCTGCATGGCGCCGGTGGTGATGGTGCCGACCGCGGCCAGGATCAGCCACTGCGCGCAGGCGGCCAGGTAGCCGAAGTGGCTCAGCTGCCGGGTGCCGTCGGGCAGCACGGTCAGCCAGCCCGCCACCGCCAGCGTCACCGCGGCGGTGCTGAGCAGCCCGGCCGACTCCAGCGGTCGGTGGTTGAGCATCGCCGCGGTGATCGGCACGGCCAGGTAGGGCAGGATCGCCGAGGCGCCTGCCCCGTCCGAGAGCGAGTACATCTGGTCGGCGGCCAGCGCGATGGCGCTCGCGCCCAGGCCGACCAGCACCGTCTCGGCGAACCGGCCCAGCGGCGCGAGCACCGCGTGCCGTGGTGTGAGCACCCCCGGCAGCCCGGCCAGCGCCAGCAGGGCGACCCAGCGCAGCTCCGACCAGTCCTTGGTGGCGGCCATGATGAGCACGCCCACCAGCAGCAGCATGGTGCCGCGTACGGCGATCGCGATCAGCTGCGAGGCCGGTATACGCCGCATCCGGCGCTTGGGGCGCTCAGCGGTGGTAGATGGCATCGATCTCCTCCGCGTACTCCTTCATCACGACCGCGCGCTTGACCTTCAGCGACGGGGTCAGTTCGCCGGTTGCCTCGGTGAAGTCACGAGGCAGGATCGTGAAGACCTTAATGCCTTCGGCCGCCGACACCGCCTTGTTGGCCTCGGTGATCGCGGCCTGAATCTCGGCGCGCAGGTCGGCGTCGTCGACCAGTGCCGAAACGGGCGTGTCCGGACGGTCGCGCGCGGCCAGCCAGCTCGGCAGCGCCTCCGGGTCGACGGTGACCAGTGCGGCGATGAACGGCTGCCGGTCGCCCACCACCATGCACTGGCTGACCAGCGCGTGGGCGCGGACCCGGTCCTCCAGCACGGCCGGCGCGACGTTCTTGCCGCCCGCCGTCACGATGATCTCTTTCTTGCGCCCGGTGATGCGCAGGAAACCATCGGCGTCGAGCGAGCCCAGGTCTCCGGTGTGGAACCAGCCGTCGGCGTCGATCGCCTCGGCGGTGGCCGCCGGGTTGTTCCAGTACCCGGGGAAGATGACCTCGCCGCGGGCCAGGATCTCGCCGTCGTCGGCGATGCCGATGGTCACCCCGGGCAGCGGCTGGCCGACCGTGCCGATCCGCTGCGCACCGGCCCGGTTGAAGGTGATCGCGGGCGACGTCTCGGTCAGGCCGTAGCCCTCCAGCACGTTGAGCCCCACGCCGCGGAAGAAGTGGCCCAGCCGGTCGCCCAGCGGCGCGCCGCCGGAGATCGCGCTGTGGCAGCGTCCGCCCAGCGCGGCCCGCAGCTTGCCGTAGACGAGCTTGTCGAAGACCGTGTGCCGCAGCCGCAGGCCCAGGCCGGGCCCGCCGGGCGTCTCCAAAGCCTGGCTGTACGCGATCGCGACGGCCTCGGCCCGGTCGAAGATCGCGCCTTTGCCGCCGCTGTGCGCCTTCTGCCGGGCGCTGTTGTAGACCTTCTCGAACACCCGCGGCACGCTCAGCAGGAACGTCGGCTTGAACGCGCCCAGGTCGTCGATCAGGTTCTTCACGTCGGCGGTGTGGCTGGTGCGCACCCGGCCCTGCACGACACCGATCTGGAGCAGCCGCGCGAACGCGTGCGCCAGCGGCAGGAACAGCACCGTCGAGGAGCCCTCCTGGAACAGGATGTCCAGCGCCGGGATGGCGTTGCCGATGTCGGAGAGCATGTTGCGGTGCGTCAGCACGCAGCCCTTGGGCCGGCCGGTGGTGCCCGAGGTGTAGACGATGGTGGCCGGGTCGTCGGCGCTGCCGGACTTGCGGCGCACCTCGATCTCGGCGGGGTCGACGTCCGCGCCCCGGGTGACCAGCGTGGACAGGTCGCCGCCCTCGATCTGCCACAGTCGCGGCAGGTCGGTGGCGGCCTCGCGCACGGTCGCGGTGTGCGCGGCCGTCTCGGTGAAGCAGCCCACCGCACCGGAGTCGGCCAGGATCCACCGCACCTGCTCGGCGCTGGAGGTCTCGTAGATCGGCACGGTGACCGCGCCGCAGGCCCAGATCGCGTAGTCGATCAGCGTCCACTCGAACCGGGTGCGGCTCATCAGGGCCACCCGGTCACCCGGCTGCACACCCGCGGCGACCAGGCCGCTCGCCAGCGCCACGACCTCCGCCTTGAACTCCGCGGCGGTGACGTCCGCCCAGCCGGATCCCGCGCGGCGGGAGAACTGCACCAGCTGGGGCGTCTGTGCCGCGTTGTCCCACACCGGGTCGGTCAAGCGGTCCACGTCGTCGACGATCACCGCCGGGGCCTGCGAAAACTGCCGCACCAAACGCTCCTTGAGCTGCTCATTCGGGCACCTGGCGCGTCCGCGCCGCCCAGCGGCGCGCGCCGCTGCCGCCCCCGGCACTGTAGAACGTCGTCCCGGTCGCTCTGCAAACGCTGTCCCAGTTGCGACGGGTTGGCGTCCGCTCGTCGTGGCGGGTCGGCTATGCCCCGGCCGCTACGGGTAGCCTGCTGTTCATGGCGGAATCCTCCTCCCAGTCGATCGTGATCAACGCCGACCCGGCCCGCATCGCCGAGGTCATCTGCGACTACCCCTCGTATCCCCGGTGGACCCAGGCCATCAAGGCCGCTGAGGTGCTCGAGGAGTACGAGGACGGTTACCCGGCCACCGTGCGCTTCGTCATCGACGCGGGCATCGTGCAGGACGAGTACACCCTGCGCTACGACTACGCCGAGGACATCTCGCGGATCGAGTGGCACCTGGTCGCGCCGTCCAAGATGCAGAAGGCGCAGGACGGGTCCTATGACATCACCGACAACGGCGACGGCACCTGCACGGTGACCTACACGCTGTCGGTGGATCTCTCGATCGGCATGCTGGGCATGTTCAAGAAGAAGGCCGAAAAGGCGATCATGGATACCGCTTTGAAGGAGCTCAAGAAGCAGGTCGAGGCGGCCTGAGCATGGACATCTCGCCGGGCACTGCCCGAGAGGAGGCGGAGCGGCTGGTGGCGGCGGTGCTCGCGGCCGCGACGCTGGCTGCCAACGCCAACCCGCACCTGGCCACGGGCTCCCCGGAGTGCTGCGTGTGTCCACTCTGCAAGGTGATCGCGGCGGTTCGTGACCCCGACCCGGAACTGGTCGAGCGGGTCGCGACCGGAGCCGGCGACCTGGCCGCCGGCCTGGCCAGCTTCCTGCGCAGCGTCTCCACGCACCAGCCCGGCAAGGGCGACACGTGGCGCGAGGCCACGGCGGAGGAGGCCGGCGCCGAGGGCGACACGCCGACGGATTCGGCGCGGCCCGCCGCGGCGGAGGGCGTCCCGACGGCTTCGGCCACCCGACCGATCGCGAAGAAGGCGGTCAAGAAGATCGTCAAGAAAGCTGTCGCCAACCCGACACCAGGTGTTTCCGAGCCGGAAACCTCGCCGTCACCCGGTCGGGTTAAGGCAGCAAAAAAGGCCGTCCGCAAGGCGGAGCCGCACCCACCGCCGGAGTTGTGACATCGATCTTCGGCGGGCGACGCTCGCGGGAGGTCCTTCCGGCGTTAGGGTGTTGCCCAAGTAGCACGGCGTGGGCTCCCCAAAAGCGTCACCGCCGGCAAGCCCAGCAAGAAAGGGTTCGGCCGTGGCACTCACCATCGGCGTGGACATCGGTGGCACCAAGGTGCTCGGCGGTGTGGTCGATCCTGACGGCACCGTGATCGCGACATGCCGTCGCGACACCCCGGCCGGCGACGTCGCCGCGACCCGGGACGTGATCATCGATGTGGTGAAGGATCTGTCCGCCGAGCATACGGTGGACGCGGTCGGCATCGGCGCCGCCGGATGGATTGACGCGACCCGGTCCACGGTGCTCTTCGCACCGAATCTGGCCTGGCGTGACGAACCGCTGCGGGACTACGTCGCCAAGGCGGTGAACCTGCCCGTGGTGGTGGAGAACGACGCGAACGTGGCGGCGTGGGCGGAATTCCGCTACGGCGCGGCGGCCGACGCCGAGGACTCGATGGTGATGTTCACCGTCGGCACCGGCATCGGCGGCGGCATCGTGCTCGGCGGCGGTCTCGTGCGCGGCGCGCACGGCATCGCGGCCGAGATCGGCCACATGCTCGCGGTGCCCGACGGCCATGTCTGCGGGTGCGGCCGGCACGGCTGCATCGAGCAGTACGCCAGCGGCAACGCCCTGGTCCGCTTCGCCCGGGCGGGTGCGCAGGCCGAGCCGGAGCGGGCGGCACTGCTGCTGGGCAAGGCCGACGGCAAGGTGGAGAACATCACCGGTCCGATCGTGACCGCGGCGGCGCAGGCCGGCGACGAGGTGGCGATCGACGCGTTCACGCAGATCGGATACTGGCTGGGCCAGGGTCTGGCCGACCTGGTGCAGATCCTCGACCCGCAGGTGCTGGTCGTCGGCGGCGGCGTCATCGACGCCGGAGACCTGCTGATGACCCCCGCCCGCCAGTCCTACCTGGACAGCCTCGCCCAGCGCGGCCGCCTCCCCGTAGCCGAACTACGCGCCGCCAAAATGGGCAACGTCGCAGGCCTCGTCGGCGCCGCCGACCTCGCCCGCCTCTGACCCCACCACCCGGCACCCCATCCACCCGCTTCGGCGCGGTGATCATGAACTTGTGGCACGGCTCGACGGCGTGTCGCGGCCATAACTTCATGATCATCGTGGCGGGGGTGGGGCATGCTGGGCGGCATGTCGGTGCGGGTGGTGTCGTACAACGTGCATTCGTTGCGGGACGACCTCTCCGCGCTGTCGGCGGTGGTGCGGGGGCTGGCGCCGGATGTGCTGATCGTGCAGGAGGCGCCGCGGCGCTGGCGGTGGCGGACCAAGTGCGCCGATCTGGCGGCGTCGTTCGGCATGGTCATGGCGGTGGGGGGCATGCCCAGCCTGGGCAATGTGATCATGACCAGCCTGCGGGTGCGGGTGCTCGACCAGTGGTGCATGCGCTACCCGCTCACCCCGGGCCGTCACATGCGTGGCGCGTGTTTCGCCCGCCTCGAAATTCCGGGGCGGGCGCCTTTCGTGGTGGTCGGGTCGCACCTGTCGACCGACGACGCCGAGCGCCCGGCCCAGGCGGCGCTGCTCAAGCCCGCGCTGGCGCTGGACGACCCGGTCGTCGTGGGACTGGACCTCAACGAGTGCCCCGACGGCAGTTCCTGGCAGCTGCTCACCGACCGGCTGGCCGACGCCGCGGCGCTGGCCGACCTGGAGGACCGGCACACGTTCCCCACCCCGAACCCGACCCGGCGGATCGACGCCATTCTTCTCGACCCGCGCCTCGAGCTGCGGCGATATCGGGTGATCACGTCAGACGAGGCAGACCGGGCCAGTGACCACTACCCCCTGGTCGTCGACATCGTCTAGGAATCCGCGCTTTACAACCTCTGCCGCATACGGGAAAGATGCTCTGCGTCTTACCTAGTCGTGGAGGTCGCGGGTGACGTATTCGGCCGGTTACGGCGATCCCGAGTCGGGTGGTCCCGCGACGGCGTGGCGTGACGGCTGGCCGGTCTACGACCGCAGCGGCACGGTCTGCGTCATCGGCGCGGGCCCCAGCGGGTTGACCGCGATGAAGAACCTCAAGGAGCAGGGGTTCGGCGTCGACTGCTACGAGCGCGACACCAGCGTCGGCGGGGCCTGGAACTGGCGGCACGACCGCAGCCCGGTGTACGCGAGCACGCACCTGATCTCGTCGAAGCCGTTCAGCCAGTTCCCGGACTTCCCGATGCCGGACAGCTGGCCGGACTACCCCAAGCACAGCCAGGTGCTGGAATACCTGGAGCACTACGCCGACCACTTCGACCTCAAGCCGCACATCTGGTTCGGCACCGAGGTCGTCAAGGTCGAGCCCGCCGAGGGCGAGCGCTGGGACGTGACCACGCGCAGCACCGGCGGCTACGGCGGCGAGCGCATCCATCGCTACGCGGCGGTGGTCATCGCCAACGGCCACAACTGGTCCCCCAAGCGCCCCGAGTACGAGGGCCTGGAGGACTTCAAGGGCGAGGTGATCCACGCCGCGCAGTTCAAGGACGCCGCGCAGCTGCGCAACAAGAAGGTCCTGGTGATCGGGGCGGGCAACACCGGCTGCGACATCGCGGTGGAGGCGGCCCAGCAGGCCGCGCGCTGCTGGCACTCGACCCGGCGCGGTTACTGGTACACCCCGAAGTACACCCTGGGCCGCCCGGCCGACCAGGTGAACGACCTGATGCTGTGGCTGAAGCTGCCGCTGCGGGCCCGGCAGTTCCTGGCGCACCGGACGCTGAAGTCGACGGTCGGCGACCTGACCCGGTTCGGCCTGCCCAAGCCCGACCACAAGATCTACGAGACGCACACCATCGTCAACAGCCAGCTCGTCTACTACCTGGGCCACGGCGCGGTCTCGCCGGTGGGCGACGTGGCGCGCTTCCACCGCAACAGCGTGGAGCTCAAGGGCGGCGAGGTGATCGAGCCCGACCTGGTGGTGCTGGCCACCGGCTACCACCCGTCGTTCGATTTCATCGACGGCAACCTGCTCGGCGTCGACGCGTCGGGCCGTCCGCGGCTGGCCATGCACGCCTTCCCCAAGCGCCAGCCGACGCTGGCCGTGGCCGGGCTGCTGCAGCCGGACTCGGGGCTGTTCCCGCTGGTGCACTGGCAGATGGTGGCGTTCGCCCGGATGCTGCGGGTGCGCGAGGCGGCTCCGGCCAAGGCCGTCGCGGTGCAGCGGCGCCTGGAGGCCGAGCTCGACCGGCGGTGGACCACGGCGAAGGTGAAGGACTCGACCCGGCACTGGTTCGAGATCAGCCACACCACCTACCTCAAGGCCATCCAGCGCCTGCTCGACGAACTCAGCCTGGAGGGGGCCAAGTGAAGGTCATGCGCGCCCGCGAGTGGGCGTTCCCGATCGCACCGGTTCGCCGCGAGGTGCGCCGCGCCACCCCCGAGCTGGACGAGGGCAAGCCGCCCGTGCTGTTCGTGCCCGGGTTCGGCCACGGCGCGTGGGTGTTCGCCGAGCACTGGCTGGAGCACACCGCCGACCGCGGCTTCCCGGCGTACGCGGTGAGCCTGCGCGGGCACGGCGACAGCGCGAAGGCGCCGAAGGCCACGCTGCGGGCGTACGCCCACGACGTGGCCCAGGTCGCCGCCTCCCTGCCGCGCCGCGCGGTGATCGTGGGGCACGGGGCCGGCGCCCTGGTGACCGCGCACGCGTTGGCGCGTTACCCGGCCCGGGCCGCGGTGCTGCTGTCGCCGGTCTTCGGCGGGGCGGGCACCGCGCTGCGCAACCCGATGCTCAGCCTGCCGGCGCTGTTCGGCGGCGGCCTGCGCCTGCCGGCCGGGCAGCTGTTCAGTCGCGAGCTGCCGGCCAACGCCGCCCGCGGGTACGCCGCGCGCCTCGGCCGGGCCTCGACCCGGGCCCAGTGGCAGCTGCTGCGCGGCCGCACCCCGCAGCCGCCGGTGGGCGACCCGCCGGTGCTGGTGGTGGGCAGCCCGGACGACCGCATCGTGTCCGACACCGCGCTGCGCCGGGTGGCCCGCGGCTACGGCGGCGCGCCGCTGCTGTTCCCGGGCATGGGCCACGACCTGATGCTGGACACCCGCTGGCGGGAGCCGATCGACGCGATCCTGGACTGGCTGGAGAAGTCCGCTTAGACATGCGGAGCCCGCTCCGCGGCCTTAATCGGTGTTCAGCCTCCGCTTCGCTCCGGCTGAACACCGAGCGCCCGCTCCGACGGGCTCCTGACCTAGACGACCGCCCCGTCGTCGGGCGGCAGTTCGTCGTCCTCGTCGCCGGGGCGCAGCCGCATGATCAGCGCGGTGGCCCCGCCGAGGATGCAGACCAGGGCGAACAGCATGCTCACCCGATCGTTGAAGGGCAGCAGCCCGGTGTCGAAGAACAGCACGAACCCGAAGACGATCGACAGCACGGCGACGATCGCGGCGAACGGCACCCGCGGCAGCGGCGGGGGCGGCGGCGGCACGAACTCCTCGGGCGTGTCGTCGGGCAGCCCGCTGCCGAACGAGTCGAGCGAGTCGAGCAGCGACGGGTCGCCGGGGGAGACCCCGCGGGGGTCGCCGGTCAGCGCGGGGCGGTTGAGGATCGGGCCGCCGGCGGGCCACACCGGTCCGGCCGGCGCGGGCGGGGCGGTGGGGGGCTCCTCACCGGCGGGCCAGGACCGGGCGGTCAGCGGTGTGTCGAAACCGGCGACGATGCGAGCGAACTCGGCATCCACCTGTTCGGGCGTCGCCTCGTTGCCGGACGGCCCGGGACGCGCAGGTTCGGCCGGCGTGCGGTCCGGATCGTCCGTGGCTGGCACCTGGCACACTCCTTGGCGGGATAGGGGCTCGTCGTGGGGCCGGTGGGCATCGCTTCAAATCCTGACACGTGACACCCGTGTTCCGGCAGTAGGCTCTGCGATGCATGCCACAAACTCGGTATGTCCCGGCCGGCCCCTCCGAGCCGGATCGTCAAGCGCCACACCACGTTCGCCGATCGACTTGGACGGGACTCAGTGCTCTACTGGCTGCTGAAATACATCTTCCTCGGCCCCCTGCTGCGGTTGATCTTCAGGCCGCAGGTCGAGGGTCTCGAACATGTGCCGGACCGGGGCCCGGCGATCCTCGCCAGCAACCATCTCTCGTTCTCCGACTCCATCTTCATGCCCCTGGTGGTGAAGCGGAAGGTCACATTCGTGGCCAAAGCGGAATACTTCACCGGCAAGGGCGTCAAGGGCTGGCTGACGAAGATGTTCTTCGTGGGCACCGGCACCATCCCGGTGGACCGCTCCGGCGGCCGCGCCGCGCAGGCCGCCCTGGACACCCAGCTGCGCGTGCTGCGCGCGGGCGGCCTGGCCGGCATCTACCCGGAGGGCACCCGCTCGCCCGACGGGCGGCTGTTCCGGGGCAAGACCGGGGTCGCCCGGCTGGCGCTGGAGAGTGGCGCGACGGTGGTGCCGGTGGCGATGCTCAACTCCGACGTGGTGCAGCCCACCGGCAAGCTCATCCCGAAGGTGATGCGGGTGAAGATCCGCTTCGGGGCGCCGCTGGACTTCTCCCGGTACGCGGGCATGGCCGGGGACCGGTTCGTCGAGCGCGCGATCACCGACGAGATCATGTACGACGTGATGGAGCTCTCCGGCCGCGAATACGTCGACACGTACGCCGTGAAGATCAAGAACGTCGCGGCCGCGGGCGTCTAGCCCAGCAGCCCCTGCGCCCGGTTGCGGCCGGCGAACTCGTGCAGCTCGGCCAGGCCGACCTCGTCGAGCGTGCCCGCCCGTGCGGCCCAGGCCAGCGAGAGCATCCGGTTGCTGGCGTCGCCGATCCGGGCGAAGTGCACAGCCGCCTCGACGTGCTCGCCAGCGACGGTGGCCAGGGCCGCCCGGACCCACGGCGTACGCCGCGGCGAGCGCGCCAGCATCGCCCGCACCCGGGCCCGCTCGCCGTCTCCGAGCAGCGCGGCCGCGTGCCCGGCGGCCGCCACCCACTCGCCGAACGGCAGCATCACCCGGGCCTGCCAGTCCCGCTCCAGCTCGCCGAGCAGCGAGGCGGCCTCCTCGGCCCGGCCCTGCAGGGCCCGGCACAGCGCGGCCGGCGCGGCGGCGCCCCGCAGCACCCGGTGGAACCCGCTGCGCCGGGCGAAGTAGAGCATCTTCTCGATGGCGTCGTCGTCGGGCTCCTCGCCGCGCAGCACCCGGATCCAGGACGAGGTGAGCACGGACATGGCGTCCCACTCGGCCGCGTTGGAGCGCATCGTCTCGCCGATGGCCCGCACCTGGGTGTCCCAGTCCCCGGCGAAGAAGGCGTCGGCCGCCTCGCGGTGGAAATTGGTGGCCAGGCTCAGCCCGCCCGCGATGTCCACCGTGCGCTGCTCGGTGAGCAGCCGGTGGTGCCGGGCCAGGTCGCCCTCCTCCAGGCAGGCCCAGGCGAAGTTCTGCACCGCCCGGCGGCGGCTGGTCAGCCGGTGCTCGCGGCAGTGCTCGGTGAGCAGCTCCAGCTCGCTGAACCCGGTCGGATCGCCCGCGATGTAGCGCGCCGTGGCGGAGGTGATGCGGGCGTTGGCGTGCACCTCGGCCAGGCCGAGCCGGTCGGCGATGTCGGCGGCGGCCTCGGCGGCGGCGATCGCCGGCTCGGCCTCGTAGTTCATCATGTGCACCCGGGCCAGCTCCAGCAGCGCCTCGGCCTTCTCCAGGGTCTCCGGCAGCTCCTCGTAGCGCTCGACCGCGGCGTCCAGGTGGGCCAGCGTGGCGGCGCGGTCCGCGCGGCTCCACGCGATGGTGCCGAGCAGCGTCAGCGCGCGGGCGGCGCCGGCCCGCTCGCCGAGCCGGTCCAGCTCCTCAGCCAGCTCGGCCAGCCGCTGCGGGCCGCCGCTGTCGCCGAACGACTCCCCGGACCGGAACAGCGACAGCTCGGCGGCGAACAGGTCCAGCAGCGGGTCGTGCGTCAGCTTCAGGCTGAGCGCGCGGTCGAGCAGCGTCGCCGCGGCGTCCAGGGCGTGCAGGGCGTACGCACGCCGGGCCGCCCGGTGCAGCGCGGCCCGTGCCGCCGGCGCGTACGGCTCGGGGTCCATGCCCAGCGTCCGGGCGATCTCGTGGGCCGCCCAGCGGTGGTTGGCCAGCACCTCGGCGAGGTCGGTGGCCCGGTTGTCGGTGATCTGCTCCAGCCAGTCGGCGGTGCGCTGATGCCGGGTGACCCGCTCGGTGCGCGGCAGCCGCTGGTAGCAGACGTCGCGGACCAGCACGTGGCGGAACGCGTACTCCGGCTCGCCGGCCATCGCCGAGGTCGGGTGCTCGGCGACCAGGTCGCGCTGCTGCAGCCGCTGCAGCGACCGGGTCACCACGTCGACGGGCAGACCCAGCGCCCCGGCCACCGCGCCCGGCCAGAACTGGGTGCCCACCACGGCGGCGGCCTGCAGCACCGAGCGGTCGGTCGGGTCCAGCAGGTCGAGCCGGTTGGCGATGACGGCCTGCACGGTCTGCGGCATCGGGGTGGCGTCGCCGTCGGCCAGCGCCCAGTTGCCGCCGACCGGGCGCAGCTCGCCCCGCTCGACCAGCATGCGGACGAACTCGTGGGCGTAGAGCGGGTTGCCGCCGGCGAGTTCCACCAGCGGGGCGACCCCGGTGGCGGGGAACACGGCCTGGCCGAACATCAGCCGGTACATGGCGGCGATGTGCTCGTCGTGCATCGGGCCCAGCGACACCGAGACGGTGCCGGTCACCGCGCTGGTCCAGCCCGGGCGGCGCTCGCGCAGCTCGGGCCGGGCGGTGGCGACGACGAGCAGCGGCACACCGGGGCCGATGCTGCCGAGCATCTCGACGAACCGCAGCATGGCCTCGTCGGCCCAGTGCATGTCCTCGAAGACCAGCACGGTCGGGTTGGCCGTCGTCATGGCCAGCAGGAAGCGCCGCCACGCCGACTCGGTCTCGCCCGGGGTCAGGCCGGCGCCGGGCAGGCCCACCAGCGGGCCGAGCGCGTCACCCAGCCGGGCCGCCTCCAGCTCCCCGCACATGGTCCGCAGGGCGCTCTCCAGCCGGTTGCGGGCGGTCGGCTCGTCGTCGGTGTCGAGGATGCCGACCTGCGCCTTCACGATCTCGGCCAGCGCCGCGTAGGTCACGTTCTCGCCGAACGGCGGGCAGTGCCCGACCCGCCAGCACACCGCGGTCTCCGGGATGCGCTCAGCGTGGCGGGCCAGCTCGCGCAACAGCCGGCTCTTGCCGATGCCGGCCGGTCCGAACACGGTGACCAGCTGCGGGCTGCGGTCGCGGATGGTGCGGTGCAGCGCGGTGACCAGCAGACCCCGCTCGTGGTCGCGGTTGACCATCGGAGTGGACTCGTCCCGGTCGCGCCGCTGCAGCCGCGCGGACACCGCGAGGAAGACGCGGCTGCTGGTGCTGCGGCCCTTGAGGGTCTGCGGGGCCAGCTCGTCGTACTCGATGTCGTCGGCGGTGGCGCGGGCGGTCTCGGCGCACACGATCACCGCGCCCGGCGCGGCGGCCGACTGCAGCCGGGCGGCCGTGTTGACCACGTCGCCGGCCACGATGGCCTGCCCGCCGTCGCGCGCCGCGTCGACGTCGACCAGCGCCTCGCCGGTGGCCACCCCGGCCCGGAAGGTCGCCGCGTCGGCCAGCGGCCCGCGGCCGAGCACGCGTTGTGCCTCCAGCCCGGCCCGCACCGCGCGCAGCGCGTCGGTCTCGGTGGCGACCGGCGCGCCGAAGATGGCCATCACCGCGTCGCCGATGTACTTCTCGACCACCCCGCCGAACTGGCGGACCACCTGGCGCACCGCGCTGAAGTACTCCTGCTGCAGGGTGCGGACCTGCTCCGGATCGGATTGCTCGGCGTACGTGGTGAAGCCGACCATGTCGACGAACAGCACGCTGACCTGCCGCCGGTCCTCCCGTGCGGGCGGGCCCTGCGCCGCCGCCAGCGGGTTGCCGCAGCCGGTGCAGAAGAGGTCGCCGAAAGCCACCGTACGTCCGCAATGGACGCAAGGTGGGGTGAGGTTCGCCCCGCAGCCGCCGCAGAACCTGTCGTCCGGGCCGGCCGCGCGGGAGCAGTGCGCGCAGGTTGGGGTCTTCACGTCTCCGCCAGGTCGCCGGAGGTCCAGTATGGCCTGACCACCCGGGTCGATTCCTTACCGCTGTAGCTAACGCGACAAGGGGTCCGCACCAACACCGCCGCGCGGCTACAGTTTCGTGCACTGACGACCGCGGCCTGCGCGCCGGGGTCTCGGGTGGCGCTGGTGGCGAGTGAACGGGGTCCCGCCGGATGGTGGGCCGCCGGTGCGCGTCGCCAGCGGACGCTAACCAATCGATGGTCGTGCGTGGGAGGCCGAACGATGTTGGTGCGACTGGCGCTCGCCTGGACCGATCCCTTCGGGATCGCGCACGGCGTGGGCGAGCTTGTGGACATCGACGTGGTCACCCTCGCCGAGCTCGAGGAGCAGGGAGTGGTGGAGAACATGACCGAAATTCAGCCGACGCCGGACCAGCCGCAGAAGGCGTGGGTCGGCCCCGGCGCCCCGCCGACCGGTGACAAGGCGTGGGTCGGCCCCGGGTCGCCGCCCGCCGAGGAGAAGGCTTGGGTGGGCCCTGGCGCGCCGCCCAAGGACGACGAGCCGGAGCCCGAGCCGGAGCCGATCGTCTGACGCGTCACGGCGCGCGACGGCCCGGCAGCGGGCCGGGTGGAGGCGAGCACACGCAGGGCGGTCCGGGAAACCGGCCGCCCTGCGTGCTGTCCGGGTTCAGCTCGCGGTGCAGGACACCCCGTTGAGCTTCACGTTGCTCGGGGCGGTGGACGGGCCGGAGCCGGTGAAGCTCACCGTCCAGCTCTGCGCGGGCGCCAGGTTCGGGGCCCAGCCGGGGGCGTTGACCGTCACCGTGCCGCCGCTGCTGGTGAACGTGCCGTTCCAGCCGTTGACGATCACCTGGCCGTTGCCGAGCGTGAAGGTCAGCACCCAGTTGGTGAACGTGGTGTTACCGGTGTTGGTCAGCACCAGCGAGGCGTTGTAGCCGTTGGGCCACGCGTTGTCGATCCGGTACAGCGCCCGGCAGCTGGTCCCGGTGTTCGGGCTGGGACTCGTGCTCGGGCTCGGCGACACGCTGGGCGACGGGCTCGCGCTGCGGCTGGGGCTGGGACTGGCGCTCGGGCTCGCGCTGGGCGACGGGCTCACCGACGGCGACGGGCTCACCGAGCGAGACGGGCTGGCGCTCGGCGACGGGTCGACGACGCCGCTCTTGGCCTTCATGTTCGCCGAGTGCTGCCGGAACACGGCGTGCTCGGGGCAGCCCTGGCCGGAGTCGAAGCCGCCGCAGTTGCTGTTGGCGGGGAACCACCAGAACGCGTCGCCGTCGCCGCCGGAGGCCTCCATCTCGGCGTACATCTCGGACCACCAGGTGGTCTTGTCGTCGTGCACGTTCCACTCACCGAGGAAGAACGGCTTGCCGACGACGGTGTGCGCGTCGCTGATCCAGCGCCGCAGCAGGGCGCGCGCCGAGGCGTAGTTCAAGCCGGCCCAGCCCTCGGTGGGGTACATGTGCCCCGAGGTGAAGTCGATGTACGGCGAGGACTGGATGTAGGTCCACGGGCCGCCGGAGTCGCCGCCGTAGCCGTACTTCGTCTCCTGGCCCTCCTGGCCCGTACCCAGCAGGTGGTTCGGGTCCAGGCTCTTGACCAGCGCGCCCATCTCGTCGACCCAGGCCCGCAGGGTGGTGCCGGTGGTGTTCTCGTTGGGCGTGGCGTCGGGGTAGCGGGGCTCGTTCATGAGCTCCCAGGCCAGAATGGTGGGGTCGTTCTTCCAGGCCACCCCGGTGAACGAGTTCGTCCTGGTCAGGGCCTTGGTGACGTAGTTGCGGTACTGCGTGAAGCAGCCCGGGCAGGCGGTCTTGTTGAAGAAGCGCCAGCGGTTGGCGTATCCGGTGGGCAGGCCCTCCCAGGACAGGCGCTTGTCGATGCCGCCGTACGCCTCCCAGAAGTTCTCGAACACGGGGATGAGCCGGATGTTGTGGTCCCGGGCGGACTTCATGACGTAGTCGAAGAGGATGAACGCCTCCTCGGTGTAGACGCCCTCGGCCGCCTCGAAGCCCATCCAGTCCTCGTGGCTGAACATCCACAGCCGCAGCACCGACACGTTGTCGCTCCGCAGCCGGGTCATGTGGGCATCGATCTTGGCCTTGTCCACGTACTGCTCGCCGGGCAGCCAGTCGTAGCCGAAGGTGAACACGTCGTAGGTGTTGGTGCCGGCGAAGTAGTACGGCTTGCCGTCCAGGCAGAAGCGGATGCCGCAGCGGGTGACGAAGCTGTCGCGCGGGTCGGCCGCCTGGGCGGCGGGGGAACCGACGAACGGCAGGGCCAGGGCCAGCGTGGCCGTGACCGCCGCCAGTGCGGCGAGCAGGGCACGCCGTGGAGAACGGGACATGGGGACTCCTTGGGAACGCGGCCGGTCTCAGCGATGCGGGCACATCGCGGGCGATGGGAACGGCCGTCAATGGAAGCGCTCCCATATTAGGGCGCGACCCCGCCGAGGTAAAGCGGTTCAGTAGAGGCAGAACCCGTTGCGCGGCAACGTGCTCCGGGCATGGCCGAGGCCCCGGCCCGGCTGCGGGGGCAGCGGGCGCGGGGCCTCGGGTGCGGCTGTCAGCGGTCCTGCATGCCGGCGCGGCGGCGCAGCGCGGGGACGTCCATCACCACGATCCGGCGGCCCTCGGTGCGCAGCCATCCCCGGCTGGCGAAGGAGCCGATCGCCTGGTTCACGCTCTGCCGGGAGCCGCCCGCCATCTCGGCCAGCTGGCTCTGGTTCAGCTCGATCGTGATCATCGGGGCCTGGCTCTCCCCGGCCAGCCGCACCAGCGTCTTGGCGACGCGGCCGGGCAGGTCGAGGAAGACATGGTCGGCGTTCTGCTCGGTCAGCCGGCGGATCAGCGCGCCCAGCGAGCGCATGACCGCGTCGAGGATGCGCGGGTTGGAGTGCACCAGCTCCATGAACGCGCCGCGCGACAGCGCCAGCGCGGTGCAGTCCTCCAGGGCCTCGCACGAAGCCGAGCGTGCCGAACCGTCCAGAAGGGACACCTCGCCGAGCACGTCCGGCGGGCGCAGCACGGACAGCACCGCGCGCTCGCCAGTCGGAGAGGTGCGGAAGATGGCCACCGATCCGCGCTTGAGCACGATGAGGGACTCGCCGGGGTCGTTCTCGACGAACAGCAGCTGCCCCTTGCGGAAGGTGCGCGGCACCGCCGCGGCGATCACCCGCTGCCGTACCTCAGGCTCCAGACCAGCGAACATGTCCACCCCGGTGAGCGCGTCCGCAGCTTCCGGAATGCGAATCTCCACCGTCTACCCCTTCCGTGTTCCCACCCCCGCCGACGCACACGGTCGTGGCGGTCGGCGCAACCCTGGACAGATCATCGCGTGCGTGAGCCGCCACGTCCACTCCGTGCGTCGCCATCGGAGGCTGTCCATCGACGAATCTGCCGCAACGCAGACACCTCCGACGGATACGACAGCGTGCTGCCACATGTGATAATCCGCCCGTGCTGGCTGACGATACGATCCGCACGACACTTCGTACGTCATGGCACCTTCAGCCGGACGGCTGCACTCCGCTGGACGGTGAGCCGACGACATCGACCAGGTCGGTTGCCGTGGGTGACCGGCGGTACCTGGCGGTCCTGGTGGCGGGCCTGGAACGGCCCCGGTTCGAGGCGGGGCTGGCCGCGGCCGAACATCTTGCCCGGCAGGGTCTCGACACGGGAGCCCCGGTGCGCGCCGCGGACGGCGCGCTGTGCGTGCCCGCCGGCGAGTACGTGCTCGCACTCGTGGAGTTCGTGCCCGGCCGCCCGCTCGACGGCGCGGACCCGGTGGATCAGCAGTGGTGGGGCGACCGGCTCGGGGCGGCCCACCGCGGGCTGGCCGGGTTCCGGCATTCCGGGCTGCCCGCCTGGCACCCGCTGCGGCCGGACGCATCGTATCTGTCCGTGGCGGCCTGGTTGCGGCCCGCGATCGCCGGCGCGGTCACGGCGTTGACGAAGCTGCAGGTCACCGACCGGCTCACGGTCGGCCCGCTGCACGGCGACCCGCGCCCGGAGGCGTTCCGGCTGGACCCCGCAACGGGCCGGATCGGGCTGGTCAGCTGGGGTCGGGCACTGGCCGGGCCGCTGATGTACGACGTCGCCTCGGCCGTCCGGCACGCGGGCGGCCCGGCGCACGCGCACGAGTTGCTGTCGGCGTACGAGGACGCGGGCCCGGTGCCGGTCGCCGAGATCGAGGGCAGCCTCGACACCCTGCTGCGCTTCCGCTGGGCGATGGAGGCCGACGAGTGCGCCCGCGCCCTGGCGGCGCTACCCCCCGACAGCCCCGCCGAACACTGGCGCACCCGCCTCGACCAGGCCCGATTCGCCCTCCTGAACGACTAGCCCACCCACCCACCCACCCACCCACCCACCACCGCCGCCCACGCCAGGCGGGTGCAGTTTCGGGGAAAGTGCACGAATCATCGACCCCATTCCTGCACTTTCCCCGAAACTGCACCCGGGGAGGGCGGGGGTGCGGGGTTAGGAGGTGCGGAGGTGGGTTAGCACCAGAGGGTCGATGTGGCCGGGGACCATGCGCTCCTCGAGGTTCTCGATGCCGGCCCAGTCGGACAGGGCGGCGTCGAGATCGGACCGGGTGTGGCCGCGGGCGGCCAGCAGGGCGCGGACCTCGTCGGCGACGGCGTCGCGCAGGGGCAGCAGGGTGGCCGGGTCGGGCTTGTCGAACAGCAGCGTGTGGACGTCGAGCAGGCGGGCCAGCTCGGCGCACGGGTCGGGGTGGTCGTCCACGCGCAGGTCCACCACGACGTCGCCGGTGCCGCCGTAGCCCTGCCCGGGGGCGACGACGAACAGCGCCGCGCTCTGCCGCCCGCGCTTGTCGCCGCCCGCGCCGTCGCCCGCGCGCAGCGCCGCGAGCAGCCGCCGCGCCAGCGCCGCCGACGGTTCCGAGGACAGCCAGGCGGTCTCCATCGCGGCGACCACCTCCGGTCCGGCGAGGATGTTGCCCTGGATCGCGTACCCGTCGCCGGTGCGGCCGCCGGCCCAGCCGTGGCAGTCCGCCCCGGTGAACGTCGCGCCGTCGCCGCTGCGGCCCACGACGCCGAGCTGGCGGGAGTCGCGTCCCGGGTCGGCGGCGGTCAGCCCGGCCACCACGTCGGGCGCCGCGGTGCCGGTGCGCAGCAGGGCCAGCCCCTGCGGCCGGTAGGCCAGGTTGGCGTAGGACTGGGTGGCCAGCGCGCCGAGGGCGGCCTCCGCGGCGGGCACGACAGCCCCGACGGCCAGGAATTTGCTGGCTACGGCGACCCCGTGTGCGAGCCCGTCGGCCGAACGCGCGACGATCGAGAACGTCATGGCGCTCAGGGTAGGGGTCCGCGGCGCCGGGCGCACAGCAGAGATCCTCACGACAGGGGAAGACGTGGCCTACCGCTATTTCTACGACTGCGAGTTCATCGAGGACGGAGTCACCATCGACCTGGTCTCGATCGGCGTGGTCGACGAGTTCGGCCGGGAGTTCTACGCCGTCTCCACCGAGTTCGACCCGTCCCGGGCCATCCCCTGGGTGCGCGACAACGTGCTGAACCTGCTGCCGTCCCCGGCGGACAAGGCGTGGCGCTCGCGCGAGCGCATCCGCACCGAGCTGCTGGAGTTCATGACCGAGCCGTTGCAGGGCCGGCCGCAGGAGACGATCGAGCTGTGGGCCTGGTACGGCGCGTACGACCACGTGTGCCTGGCGCAGCTGTGGGGGCCGATGGTGACGCTGCCGCGGGCCATCCCGCGCTTCACCAAGGAGCTGCGCCAGCTGTGGGACGACAAGGGGCGTCCGACGCTGCCCGAGGCGGCGACGGCCCGGCACGACGCGCTCGTCGACGCCCGGCACAACCTGGCGCGCTGGCGCGCGATGACGGCGCGTAAGCGCAAGGACGCCAAACCACCCGTGGTGGACGCCGGGTGAAGGGCCGGTGACAGGCCGGGGCGGCACAGCCCGGCCTGCCGCGGGCCTGTCACGCACGGGTAACCTTGCCATGACGACACTGTTGCGCTCGCCTGGTGATCGGCTTGCGGCCCCGACATGTGGACAGCGGCGGGGCGTGCTGGCCTTAGCCTGGTGATCCCAGTACAGTGCGCATTTGCGGCCCGCCCCGGCCGGCAGCGTAGCCGTGATCACTCGTCTCCCGGGGCCCGGCAACTGACTACCCGTAATCGGGAGGACGAGAAAATGCGTATCGGCGTACTCACCGGCGGCGGCGACTGCCCCGGTCTCAACGCGGTCATCCGCGCCGTGGTCCGCAAGGGCGTGGGCACCTACGGGCACGAGTTCGTCGGGTTCCGCGACGGCTGGAAGGGACCGCTGGAGGGCATCACCCGCCCGCTCGGCATCCCGGAGGTCCGCGGCATCCTGCCGCGCGGCGGCACGATCCTGGGCTCGTCCCGCACCAACCCCTTCAAGATCGAAGGCGGCGTGGAGCGGATCAAGCAGAACCTGGCCGACATGGGCGTGGACGCGCTCGTGGCGATCGGCGGCGAGGACACCCTCGGGGTGGCCACCAAGCTGACCGAGCTGGGCGTGAACGTCGTCGGCGTGCCGAAGACGATCGACAACGACCTGGGCGCGACCGACTTCACGTTCGGTTTCGACACCGCGGTCAACATCGCCATGGAGGCGATCGACCGGCTGCACACCACGGCCGAGTCGCACCACCGCACCGTGGTCGTCGAGGTCATGGGCCGTCACGCGGGCTGGATCGCACTGCACGCGGGCCTGGCCGGTGGCGCGAACGTGATCCTGCTCCCCGAGCAGAAGTTCGACCTGGACAAGGTCGTCGAGCACGTGGAGACCCGGTTCAAGACCAACTACTCGCCGATCATCGTGATCTCCGAGGGCGCCATGCCGACCGACGGTGACATGATCACCATCAACGGCGAGCTGGACGCGTTCGGCCACGTGCGCCTCGGCGGCATCGGCAACTGGCTGGCCGACCAGCTGGAGAAGCGCACCGGCAAGGAGGCGCGCGCGGTCGTGCTGGGCCACACCCAGCGCGGTGGCACGCCCACCGCCTTCGACCGGGTCCTCGCCACCCGCTTCGGCCTGCACGCCATCGATGCCGTGCACGAGGGCGACTTCGGCAAGATGGTCGCCCTGCGCAGCACCGACATCGTCCGCGTCCCGCTCGCCGACGCCACCCGCGAGCTCAAGACCGTCCCCCTCCACCGCTACACCGAGGCCGAGGCCTTCTTCGGCTGAGCCAGACCCTTGCGCGGGTTGATCATGAACTTATGGCACGGGTCGACGGTGTGTCGCGTCCATAACTTCATGATCAACCCGCTTTCGCTTGCTGGAGGGGAGCACGGATGTACACCGTTGCCGTGATCGGGGCGGGGAAGATCGGGGAGGTGCTGCTGTCCGGGCTGGTGAAGGCCGGGTGGCCGGTGGACCAGATCGTCGCGACGGCGCGGCGGGAGGAGCGGGCCGAGCAGCTGCGCAACCGGTACGGCATCAGGGTGCTGGACAACGCCGAGGCGGTGGCCGTCGCCGACGTGGTGGCGATCGCGGTCAAGCCGCAGGACGCCGGCGCGCTGATGGCCGACCTGGGGCCGCAGATCCCGGCCGGGAAGCTGGTCATCTCGCTGTGCGCCGGACTGCCCACGGGGTTCTTCACCAAGTGGCTGGCCGAGGGCACGCCGGTGGTGCGGGTCATGACGAACACGCCTGCCCTGGTGGACGAGGCGATGACGGCCATCTCCGCCGGACCGCACGCCACCGCGCACCACCTGGCCATCGCCGAGGAGCTGTTCTCGCCGCTGGGCCGCACCATCCGGGTCCCGGAGAGCCAGCAGGACGCGGTCACCGCGCTGTCCGGCTCCGGCCCGGCGTACTTCTACTTCCTGGTCGAGGCGATGACCGACGCGGGCATCCTGCTCGGGCTGCCGCGCCAGGTCGCGCACGACCTCATCGTGCAGACCGCGATCGGCTCGGCCATCATGCTGCGCGACTCGGGGGAGCACCCGGTGAAGCTGCGCGAGGCGGTCACCTCGCCCGCGGGCACCACCATCTCGGCCATCCGCGAGCTGGAGAACCACGGTGTACGCGCGGCGTTCCTGGCCGCGCTGGAAGCCGCCCGGGACCGGGCGAAGGAGATCGCCGACCAGGCCGCGTGACCACGGACGCGTGATCCCGTCACCCCCGCAGGCTCATTCACGCCTGCGGGGGTTCCTGCTGTTCGGACTGTCGCTTTAGGCTCAGAACAGGGAGTTTGAGCCGAACCCCCGGCCCCGTAGCTCCGCCCTCGGAGCCACACGCAAGGAGACGGCCATGCGACGTGCCGCAACAGTCATCGGGACCACCCTCGCCGCCCTCATGATCTCCGCCCCGGCCTATGCGTACGCGCACGACCGGGTCACCAACCCCGTGCTGCACGCGATCCTCGACGTGCTCACCCTCGCGGTCGTCACCGCTCCGGTGTGGACCGCCTTCGCCTGGTCCCGTGGCCGCCGCTCGGCAGCGCTGATGCTGCTGATCGGGCTGGTGCAGATCCCGGCGGGGGTGCTGGCGTTCGTGCCCATCCCCGACCCGGTGCTGCACTCGGTGGCCCTGGTCACCAGCCTCGCCATCACGGTCACCTCGATCGTCTACGTACGGCGCGAGGCCGCCGTCGCGGCGACGGTCGAAGCGGTCGGCTGAGAGACCCGCTGCCGGGGCGACCCGGCGGACGGAGAGGACCCGCTGTCGGCTGTGTGCGACGAGTCGCGGACGGCCGGCGGCGGTACAGCGCAACCGCCCGATCCGGTGCCGCCGGGTCGGGCGGCGGTGCGCAGGGCCATCCGCTCGCCGTCCAGGTCCAGTTCCAGCTGCTCGCCGCTGCGCCGCACGCGCGGGCAGCCCGGATGCGGTGCACTCCAGACCCCGTCGGTACGCCGGTACGCCGTCCACCGGCAGTGCTCCTCCCCGACGTACCCCCAGGCCATGAACAGCTCGCTGCCCAGGTAGCGGTAGAGCCCCACGGTGGCGGTGCGCCCGTCCTCGGACCGGCGGAAGAACTCCCCGGTCAGCCCCGGCACGACGTGCCCCTCGAGGTCGATGTCGGACACGGTCCGGTGCGGCGCGTACTCGCCCAGCCGCGGCAAGGTGGTCATGCCTCCTCCTCGCGGTGCTCGTCGTCGCCATGACTTGTCGTCGACATGATTCGCTCGCTGTGCTCGCTCATATCCGATCAACGACGCCGCGCCCTGGCGGGGACACGTTCGCGCAGGCTGATCTCAGGGGGCGGAATGCGCCACGTCGGCTGCGGGCGGCGGTGGACGCGGCCTTACCCTTGAGCCCATGCGCCACGAATGGCATGAGCTCAGGCACCCCGGTCTCGAACTGGGCGACAACCGGCAGCCCGGCGAGTCCGGCGTCACCATCGGGCGGCCCACCAGCCTCGCCTCGGCGGAGGACCTCGGCCTGGACCACTGGCGCACCCTGCCGCGGGCGCAGATGCCGCCGTGGGAGGACTACAGCGAGGTCGAGCAGGTGTGCCGGGTGCTGGACTCGGTGCCCTCCGTCGTCGCGCCCTACGAGGTCGACCAGCTGCGCCAGCGCCTGGCCCAGGTCTGCGAGGGCAAGGCGTTCCTGCTGCAGGGCGGCGACTGCGCCGAGACGTTCGCAGACAACACCGAGCACCATCTGCTGGCCAACGCCCGCACCCTGCTGCAGATGGCGGTGGTGCTGACGTACGGCGCAAGCATGCCGGTCGTCAAGGTGGCCCGGGTGGCCGGGCAGTACACGAAGCCGCGCTCGCAGGCGCTGGACTCGCTCGGCCTGCCCGCGTACCGCGGTGACATGATCAACTCATTGGAGCCGACGCCGGAGGCCCGCGTCGCCGACCCGCAGCGCATGATCCGGGCGTACGCCAACGCGGCGGCCGCGATGAACATGCTGCGCGCGTACCTGGGCGGCGGCCTGGGCGACCTGCACGCGGTGCACGACTGGAACCGCGACTTCGTGCGCACCTCCGCCTTCGGTGAGCGCTACGAGGCCATCGCCCGTGAGATCGACCGGGCGCTCGCGTTCATCCGCGCCTGCGGCATGACCGACGAGGAGGCCCTGCGCACGGTCACCCTCTACGCCTCGCACGAGGCACTGGCGCTGGAGTACGACCGGGCGCTCACCCGTATCGCCGACGGCCGGGCGTACGGCCTGTCCGGCCACTTCCTGTGGGTCGGCGAGCGCACCCGCGACCTGGACGGCGCGCACCTGGACTTCATCTCCCGCATCGCCAACCCGATCGGCGTGAAGCTCGGCCCGACCACCACGCCCGAATACGCGCTGCGCCTGTGCGAGATGCTCAACCCGGACAACATCCCGGGCAAGCTCACGCTGATCAGCCGGATGGGCAACCACCAGGTCCGCGACAGCCTGCCCCGGCTGGTCGAGACGGTGCGCGACAACGGCGCGAAGGTCGTCTGGCAGTGCGACCCGATGCACGGCAACACCCACGAGTCGTCCAACGGGTACAAGACCCGCCACTTCGACCGCATCGTCGACGAGGTGCTGGGCTACTTCGAGGTGCACAAGATGCTGGGCACCCACCCGGGCGGCATCCACATCGAGCTGACCGGCGAGGACGTCACCGAGTGCCTGGGCGGCGCGCAGGCGCTGGTCGACTCCGACCTGCCCGGCCGGTACGAGACCGCCTGCGACCCCCGACTGAACACCCAGCAGTCCCTGGAGCTGGCCTTCCTCGTCGCGGAGATGCTCCGCGGCTGAGCCGCCGCGTCGCACCGGCCCCGACGGGGCCGGTGCGGCGGCAGCCGCCCGGGGGAGACGGCGCGAAGCCCTGCTCGGGCCCGTCCGGGGGGGGGCGCGGCGCCGGGGCGCCCCCGCCGCCCCCCCCCGCCCCCGCGGGGGCGGGTGCGACGGCAGCAGCCCGGGGTCGACGGCTCGAAGCCGTGCCAGGGCCGGGCCGGTCAGTTCTCGTAGTAGGACGAGGTGCCCACCACGGTGCAGTCCGTGCCGGGCACCTGGAACCCCATCGCATAGCCGAGCGGCACCCGCTGCTGCCGCCCGGTGCCGAGCACGCTGAACCGCACCGGGATGGTCTTGAACCAGGCCCGGCCGCACGCCTCCCAGGGCCGCTCCTCCAGCGTGATGTGCAGGAAGATCAGCAGGTCCTCGCCTGCGCCGACGTCCAGCGGCGCGAAGGCGGTGGCGGACTCCTCACAGAAGCAGCGGGACCGCTCCACCGCCGCGGCGTCGGCCACGAGGACCTTCTCGATGTCGTAGATGAGGCTCTCGTCGGGGATGCCGGTGACTCGGACGGGCAGCGGGCCGGGATTGTGCACCGAGAAGGCGATCACATGCCGAGCGCCGGCCTGGAACGGGTGGCGGATCTCCTCGTAGTCGGCGGCGACGTAACTAGTGCCGCCCCGCGCCGCCCCGCCGAACGCGCCGTGATCCAGCGTGTGGGAGCGCGCCGTGACCTGCCACGCCGAGACGCCCAGGGCGATGAGGCCGACCAGGGCGACGGCCAGCCACATCCGGCGGCGGGAGGTGCGAACTGGCGTCGGAGCGTCGGTCATGGCGAGCAGCGTAGGGGTTGATCGCCAAACGCCGCTGTCCCGGGATCCGGGCCGGTCGGCGTCCACCCGGCGTGATGCGGTAGGAACGAGGCATGACGCAACTGGTTGATCTTCGCAGCGACACCGTCACCAAGCCGACCGCCGCGATGCGGGCCGCGATGGCCTCCGCCGAGGTCGGTGACGACGTGTACGCCGAGGACCCGACCGTCAACGCGCTGGAGCGCAAGGTCGCCGCGATGTTCGGCCACGAGGCGGCGCTGTTCGCCCCGACCGGCTCGATGGCCAACCAGATCGCGCTGCAGCTGGTCGTGCCGCCCGCGCAGGAGCTGCTGTGCGACGCGAACGCGCACGTGGTGACGTACGAGATCGGCGCGGCCGCGGCCATCGGCGGCATCTCCAGCCGCACCTGGCCCTTCGCGGGCGGTCTCATCGACGTGGACCAGGTCGCCGCGATGATCCGCCCGGACGGCTATCACGCGGTGCCGACGCGGGCGCTCGCGGTGGAGCAGACGCACAACATGGCCGGTGGCGTCGTCATCGGGCTGGACACGCTGCGCGCGCTGCGCGAGGTCGCCGACACGGCGGGAATCGCGATGCACTGCGACGGCGCGCGGATCTGGCACGCGCACGTCGCCGACGGGGTGCCGCTGGCGGAGTACGGCGCGCTGTTCGACACGCTCTCGGTGTGCCTGTCCAAGGGCCTGGGCGCGCCGGTCGGCTCGCTGGTCGTGGGCAGCGCCGAGAAGATCGCCAAGGCGCGCTGGATCCGCAAGCGCATGGGCGGCGGGATGCGCCAGGCGGGCATCCTCGCCGCGGCAGGCATCCACGCGCTGGACAACCACCTGGAGCGGCTCGCCGAGGATCACGTCCGGGCGCGGCGGCTCGCCGAGGCGCTGATGCCGTACGGCGTGGTGGACCTGGACCGGGTGCGCACCAACCTCGTCATCCTCGACCTGGCCAAGACGGCTCTGGACGCGCCCACGCTGGTCGCCCGGGCCCGGGAGCAGGGAGTGCTGCTCGGTGCGCTGGGGCCGCGTACCGGCCGCCTCATCACGCACCTGGACGTCGACGACGCAGGTACCGACCGAGTGATCGACGTGCTGGTGGCCGCCCTCCGCGCTTGATATCTTTATCGGAGCGGATTTGATATCAAGCGTCAGGGGTAGGCCATGCGTACTGTGATCGACATCGATGACGAGGCACTGGCTGAGGCGTCCGCCGAGCTGGGCACGACGACGAAGGTCGCCACGGTGAACGAGGCATTGCGGCTCGCCGCGGCTCGTCGCCGTACAGAGGAATACTTGCAGCTACTGCGCGATCTCGAGCTGACCGAGGAGGATCGCGCGCAGGCGTGGCGGAGCTGATGCTCTTCCTCGCGGACAAGTCTGCCCACGAGCTCGCACGCCGCGACGAGAAGGCGGGCCGCGCCTTCGAGACGCTGGCAGTGACGGGCCTGCTGGCCACCTGCGCCATGGTGGAACTCGAGATCTTGTACTCGGCGCGCAACCGTGCCGAGCACAAGATCCTCAGGGCCTACCTCCGTGAGCACTGTGTCTGGCTGGAGACCGCTGATGCAGTGTTGATCGGTGCCGTGGATCTGCAGGAGGAGCTGTTCGACCGCGGGATGGGACGCAAGCCCCTCCCGGATCTGGTCATCGCCTCGGTGGCCGTCCACCACGATGCGGTGCTGGTGCACAACGACCGCGATTTCGCGGACATCGCCACCGTCGCACCGGCCCTGCGGCAGCGATGGATCGTCCCACCCGGCTGAGCCGGCCTTACCTGTCGGCGAGCCCCCGGACACGTGACGGGCCGGTGCGATACGGCACCGGCCCGTTCCACGTTCTTCGGCAAGTCTGAGACCCGGTCAGGGTTCCGGGTGTTCCGTGACGTTCTGGAGGTAGAGGCCCTCGCCGAGACTCGCGATCAGGGCGAGCTGAGTCTCCAGGTAGTCGATGTGGTGCTCCTCGTCCTTGAGGATGTCCTCGAAGATGTTGGCCGAGGTCACGTCACCGACCGAGCGCATGTACTCGATGCCGAGGCGCAGCCGCTCCACGGCCTCGACCTCGACCTTCATGTCGCACTCGAACTGTTCCTTGACGGTCTCACCGATGCGCAGCGCGAAGAGCTTCTGGAAGTTCGGCAGGCCGTCGAGGAACAGAATCCGCTCGGCGAGGCGGTCGGCGTGCTTCATCTCGTCGATCGACTCGTGCCGGGTGTACTTCGCGAGCTTCGTGTATCCCCAGTTCTCCTGCATGCGGTAGTGCAGCCAGTACTGGTTGATCGCGGTGAGCTCGGCGGTCAGTTGCTCGTTCAGGAACTCTATGACTCGGGCGTCGCCTTGCATGGTGAACTAACCCCCCACGGGAACTCGTATAGGGGGTAATCTACGCGGGTTGTCCGTTTATGTACCGATAGACACGAGCGTGTCGGCGTTCTCCTCGTCGATCAGGTCGTAGATGCGGTCGATGCAGGAACCGCATCCGGTCCCCGCGCCACATGCCTGGCCGACGGAGTCCTCGCAGCGTGCGCCCGCTCGGATCACCGAGCGCACTTCGCACTCACGAACCCGTTCACAGATGCAAACGAACACAGCAGGGACCCTTCGGCACTGGAGGAGTGAGGCTCCGATCAAGCAAGCCTTGCCTCAGTAAGGGTGCCCTAAAGGAAATACCTAGCGCAAGCCCCTGAGCAGGGAAATGTCAGCGGCGTGCGTCTCACCGGGTGTCTCGACGATGATCGGCACACCGGCGACGGCCGGGTGGCGGAACATCTCGGCGAACGCCTCCGAGCCGATCATGCCTTTGCCGATGGCCTCGTGCCGGTCCCTGGTGGACCCCAACGGGTCCTTGGAGTCGTTGGCGTGCACCAGGCCCAGCCGGTCCGGACCGCAGACCTCCACCAGGGAGTCCAGGGTGAGCGTCATGCCGCCCGGCTTGGCCAGGTCGTGCCCGGCCGCCCAGGCGTGGCACGTGTCGAAGCACACGCCCAGCCGCGGGTGGCGGTCCACCGCGTCGAGATACGGCCCCAGGTCCTCCACCCGGGCCGCCAGCGAGCGCCCACCGCCCGCGCTGGGCTCGACCAGCAGCCGCGGGCCGTCGTCGGGCAGCGCGTCCAGCAGGGGCAGCAGCACCTCGCGGACCTGGCGCATCGCCGCCGGGGTGTGCTCGGCGTCGACCGAGGAGCCGGCGTGGAAGACCACCCCGTGCGCGCCGATCGCCGCGGCCCGCAGCAGCGCGTGCGCCAGCACCTCGCGGGACTGCTCCACCGTCGCGGCGGTGGGGGAGCCGATGTTCACCAGCAGCGAGGCGTGCACGTACGACGGGACCTGCCGGGTGTGGCAGCCGGCGGTGAAGGCCTCGTCCTGGCGCGGGTCGCCGGCCGGGCGGGCCCAGCCCCGCGGGTTGCCCACGTAGACCTGCACCGCTCCGGCCGAGACCGCGTCGATGTAGGCCAGGGCGGCCTTGGCCAGCCCGCCGGCCGTCGGCGCGTGCGCGCCCACCGCGTTCGTCATCCCAGCTGACATTCGATCACCACGTGCTGTCCCTGCTGTACCGCCGTGTTCGGGGCGGGGTCCTGGTTCACGACCTTGAACCAGTTCTTGTCGCCGAGCACCCCGCGGACCTCGACCTGCAGCCCCAACGAGGCCAGCAGACCCTCGGCGTCGCCGCAGCGCGCGTTGCGCACCTCCGGCATGGCCTTGAGGTTCTGATTGTTGCTGACCTGCAGTTTCACCTCGTCGTTGGGCTCCGCGCCGGCGCCGTTGGCGGGTGTCTGCTTTACCACGATATCGAACGGCTTGTCGGATTCCACCCGCTCTACGACCACCCGCAGGCCCATCTTCTGCAGGATGTCGGTGGCTTCGGCGATCGACTTGCCCTCGACGAACGGCACGCTCAGCGGGGCCTTGCCCTTGCTGACCACGACCTTGACCTCGGTGCCGGGCTTGACTTCGGTGTCGGCCTTGGGATCGGTCGACAGCACGGTTCCCTTCGGGGCGAGGTCGTCGTACTTCTCCGCGAGCTTCACCGCCTTCAGCTTCAGCGGCGCGGCCTGCAGGTCGGCGACGGCCAGCTCCCAGGACTTGCCGATCACGTCGGGCACCAGGTAACGCTCGGGACCGGCGGACAGTGTCAGCACCACCGTGCCGCCGCGCACCACCCGCTGTCCGGGCGTCGGATTCTGCACGAGCACGACGTCCTTGGGCACGTCCTCGCGGTACTGCGGCTCCAGGTACTCGTACTTCAGGCCCGCGTTCGTCAGCGTGGTGATCGCCTGGTCCTTGGTCAGGTTCAACAGCTGCGGCGTCACCTCGTAGCGGCCGAAGCCGAGCCACCAGCCGCCGGTCAGCACCAGCAGTACCAGCACGACCGCGCCGGCGGTCAGCGCCGTGCGGCCCCGCGGGTCGGCCATCAGCTGCCGGTACTTCGCCTTGATCCGGTCGACCGGGCTGCTCGGGGCCGGCGCCGGGGCGCGGCGGCGCGAGCGCGGCGCGGGCTGCGCGTCGGGCAGCCGGGCCCAGGACGGGCGCTCGTGGGGCACGACGTGGCTGACCACGACGGTCTCCTGCGCCACCGGCCGCATCCGCTGCGTGGTGGTGCTCGCGGTGACGTTCTCCCGGGCCGCCTGCACGGCCGCCAGCAGCGCGCCGGCGTCGGTGGGGCGGCCGCCGGGGGAGCGGCGGGTCGCGGAGGCGACCAGCTCGTCCAGCGCCGGGGGCAGGCCCGCGACGATGCGTGACGGTGGCGGCACGTCCCGGTCCACGTGCTGCCAGGCCACCTCGACGGGGCGCTCGGCGTCGTAGGGCACGCGGCCGGTGAGCATCTCGAACAGCACGATCCCGGCGCTGTACACGTCGCTGCGCGGGTCGGCGTGGCCGTCGGTGACCAGTTCGGGGGCGACGTAGGCGACGGTCGCCATGAGCTGCCCGCCGCTGGCGTCGTCGGCGCTGGCCTCGACGGCGCGGGCCAGGCCGAAGTCGGCCACCTTCGCGACGGCGTCGATGAGATTGTGGCTGCCGCCGGTGGGCGCCTCGGCGACCAGCACGTTCTCGGGCTTGACGTCGCGGTGCACCAGGCCGGCGCGGTGTGCCGCGGCCAGCGCCGCCAGCACCTGCTCCATCACGGCGAGTGCCTCGACCGGGGTGAGCCGGCGGCGCTCGGCGAGGATGTCGCGCAGCGTGCGGCCGCGCACGTACTCCATCACCAGGTAGGGCAGGCCGGCGTGGATGCCCTGGTCGTAGACGGCCACGACGTTGGGATGGGTCAGCCGGGCGATGGTCTTGGCCTCGTCGGTGAAGCGGTCGAGGCTGAACGCCTGGCCGGCGGCATCGCGTACCTGCGCCGGGTGAATGATCTTCAGAGCGACGGTGCGCTCCAGGCGCTCGTCCACTGCTGTGTAGACGGTCGCCATGCCACCACGAGCTACGCGACCGCGGATGCGGTAGCGCCCGTCGACGAGTGTGCCGAGTAGTGGATCGGCGACCTGAGTGTCCATCGCAGCGCAGTCTAAGTCAGCCGACGGCCTGCGTCGTACACCCGCGCGTGCGATCGCGTCGCGATCGGGTGTTTCTGCTGCATGTCAGGGGGTCACCGGGTCCTTGTGGGTGTCCGGCGGGACCGGATCAACCGGGTGCGAGGTGTCCGGCATCACGATCGCGGACGCCGATGCCGGCGCGGACGCCGAAGCGGACGTGGACGCCGAGACGGACGGGCTGGGGCAGGGCGACGGGCTCGGTGAGGGCGACGGCGACGGCTTGTGCGACGGTGAGGGTGTCGGCGACGACTCGCAGTCGCACGGGGTCGGCGTGGGCGAGGGCGTGCGCCGCGGGCTGGGACCCGGCGTGACGATCTGGCCGGCCGGTGCGTCTTTCACCCGATCGGTGGGACTGGGTGTCGCGTTCGTCTGCCGCCACGGCACCGGCTCCGCGGAGCCCGCGGGCACGGTCACGTGCGGCAGGGCACCGGGCAGGCGCTCGTCGCCGAGCAGGGCGTCCACCCCGGCCGCGATCGCGTAGTAGCCGCCGACCCCGACCGAGGCCAGCACCAGCGCGCCTGTGGCGAGCACGACACGATGGCGGGCCCGGGGCGGCTGGGGGTCCGGCCCGTCACCGACCGCGGGCATCTCGGCGGTGTCGCCCTTCATCCGGCGCCGGGCGAGGTCGTAGCGCAGCGAACGGCGTGCGCCGTCGATCTCCCGCTTGATCATCTGCCAGGGATTCATCAAAGGCTCCTCTCCTCGGCCGCCACGGCGGCCGGGACGGGGATGCGGTGGTGGGCCCGGTCGGCGACGTGGCAAGGTGTGGAGGTGGCCGAAACTTCGCACTCGACGACCGACGCACCCACGACCTGGCTGCCCCTGCCGGACGTGGCCGAGCGCCTCGGCCTGTCGATCCTCAAGGTGCACCAGCTGATCAAGGACGGCTCGCTGCTGGCCGTACGCCATGAGGGCGTGCGCCAGGTGCCTGCGGAGCTGGTGGCCAACGACATCGTGCTCAAGCACCTTCCCGGCGTGCTGACGTTGCTGCGCGACGCCGGGTTCAACGACGATGAGGCCGTGCGGTGGCTCTACACCGCCGACGACACGCTTCCGGGGACGCCCGCGGCGGCGCTGGGCGGCGACAAGGCCCGCGAGGTGAAGCGCCGGGCCCAGGCCGTGGCCTTCTGACGGTGTACGCGTACCTGGCGGTGCTGCTCGGCTGCCTGCTGTGCGCGCTGTGGCTGGAGCCGGTGCTGCGGGTCGGGGTGCTGCGCCAGTGGCGGCGGCTGCTGGGAGTCGCGGTGCCCGTGGTGCTGGTTTTCGGTGCGTGGGACCTCGCCGCGATCGCGGCCGGACACTGGTCCTTCGACCATGACCAGGTGCTGGGCGTATGGCTGCCCGGCGGGATGCCGCTGGAGGAGCTGCTGTTCTTCCTGGCGGTGCCGCTGTGCGCGATCCTCGGCTTCGAGGCCGTGCGCAAGGTGCTGGACCGGGCCGGGCGCTCGTGACCTACACCGCGGCCGCTGTGCTCGGCCTGGCCGGTGCGGTGGCGGTCGACCTGCTGGTGTTGCGCACCCGGGTGCTGCTGAGCCCGGTGTTCTGGGCGACCTATCCGATCGTGCTGGTGTTCCAGCTGCTCAGCAACGGGGTGCTGACCGGGCGCGGGGTGGTCCGTTACGCGCCCGAGGCGATCACGGGCCTGCGCGTCGCGTACGCCCCCGTCGAGGACCTGGTGTTCGGCTTCGCGCTGGTGCTGTTCACGCTGTCGCTCTGGGTCTGGACCGGACGGCGGCGACGATCAGCGCGGCCGTGACCGCGAACGCGCCGACCGCCTTGGTCAGCACCGGCACCCCGAGCCCGTTGGGCAGCGTCAGGAACGCGCAGACCGCGGCCGCCACAGCCAGCCACCTCCGCCGTCGCGGATCCGTCTCCGCGGCCGCGAGCACGGCCAGCGGCGCCAGCGCGTACCACGGATAGAACACCGGCCCGAGCAGCGCCGTCGCGGCCATCACCCACCCGCACGCCCGCACCACCGCCCCGGCGTCACCCCGCCGCCGCCACGCGTGCACCAACCCCCACACCCCGACCGCCACCAGCGCCACCAGCCCCGACGCCCGCCCCACGGCCACCGCCGCATCGACCCACTCGCCCCGCCCGACCAGCCGCAACACATAGCCCGCAGCCATACCGACCGCCGTCGGCGGCGAACTCCACTGCACCAGCTCCCCGGTCCCGCGCAGCGCCGAAACCCACCCCAGGCCCAGCCCGCTCACCACACTCACCCCAGCGAACGCGGCAACCCCCGCAACCGCCCCCGCCCACCACCGCCGCCCCAGCAACACCAGCACGAACGGCACCACCACCACCGCCGTCACCTTGACCCCCACCGCCCCCGCCACCAAGCCCCCCACCCCAACCGCCCCCCACCACGCCCCCGCCCCGCCCGCGCGGGGACGATCTTGCGCGGCCTGTGGGGACGACACGCCCGAACCGGGCAAAGGGGCGACAGTTCGCGCAAGATCGTCGCGATCTCGGGTGGTCAGGGTCAGGGCGAGGGCGGTGACGGTGAGGGCGGCGACCAGGGCGTCGTTGTGGAGAGCGGAGAGGGCATGGACGGCGGTCAGGGGGGTGAGCAGGGCGAGCCAGTAGGCGGCGGGCACGGGGACGCCGCAGGCGCGGGCCAGGGGCGGTAGGGCGAGGGCGAGCAGGGCCAGTGCGGCGAGGGTGAGCATGCGCAGGCCTGCCAGCGCGCCGATCAGGCCGCCGAGGCCGGTCACGGCGGCGGTCAGCAGCACCGCGACGGGGCCGTAGGGGGTCGGGGTGTGCCACCAGAGTTCCGGGACGGCCGAGGTCCAAGGACAGCCGCCGTCGGCGACACCCATCGTGTACGGGTCCAGGCCCGCCCGCCACAGCCAGCCCTGGCAGGCGTACGCGTAAGCGTCGCGGCTGCCCAGCGGCGGCGCGACCAGCAGCGGCGCGGCCCACGCCGCCCCGATCGCCAGCAGCCGCCACGCCGGGCCGGCCCACCGGCCCACCGTGCCGGGTCGACCCGACGTGCCCGTGCGGCCCGCCGGGCCGGCGCCCCGCGCGCCCTCGGCCAGGTCAGGTCCCGACCTGCCGGTGATCAGATCCCCGGCCCGGCCCAGCCGCCACCATGCGGCCGTCCAGCCGGCCATACCGACCAGCCAGCACGCCAGCCCCAGCAGGAAACTCCCGGGCACCGCACCGAACCCGCCCAGCCGCAGCCCGGGTCCGGGGTCGCCGCCGGGCAGCGCGCCCGCCAGGTACGCCGAGGCGGCCAGCAGCACGCCCGAGACGCAGCCCAGGGCGACGGCGGCACGGGAGGCGGCGTGGGGGAGCACCCGTTGATGATTCCACGGTCCTTGATCGCACCCACGCGACACCGCACACTCCCTGATGTGGACAGGTATGCGACGCGGCGCAACATCACGATCGCCGCCGTGGTGGCGGTGCTGCTGATCGCCCTCATGGCGCTGGTGGGGTACTGCGCGCGTACCGCCATGACGCCCTCCGGCGAGGGCGGCGCGCCCGCCGCGTCGGGCGGCCGGACCCCGGTGTCGGGGCTGCCCACGGTGCCTCTGCGCGACCTGCCCAAGGAGGCGGTCGCCACGGTCGCGCTGATCGACGCGAACGGGCCGTTCCCCTACGACAAGGACGGCACCGTGTTCGGCAATCTGGAGGGCATCCTGCCCCGGCAGCCGCGCGGCTACTACCGCGAGTACACGGTGCCCACGCCGGGTTCACGCGACCGCGGTGCGCGGCGGCTGGTGGCGGGCCGCGACGGGGACATCTACTACACCGACGACCACTACGACAGCTTCCGGCAGGTGCTGCGGTAGCTCAGGTGGCGCGGTGCACCGCGGCGTCGGCCAGCTCGCGCAGCATCTCGGCCGCCTCGGGCTCGACCGGCGCGGCCTCCAGCGCGGCGAGCGCCGTCGTGGTCAGCTCGGCGATGTACGTCTCCGTGCGGGCCAGCGCGCCCGACTCCGTGATGATCCGGCGCAGCTGCGCCACGCCGGCCTCGTCGAGATCGGGCCTGCCCAGCGCGGCGGCGAGCGTGTCGCGGTCCGCGGGCGCGGCGTGCGCGAGCGCCATGACGATGAGATAGGTCCGCTTGCCTTCACGCAGGTCGTCCCCGGCCGGTTTGCCCGTGGCCACCGGATCGCCGAACACCCCGAGCACGTCGTCGCGCAGCTGGAACGCCTCGCCCAGCGGCAGCCCGAAGGCCGAGTAAGCCTGGCTCAGCGCGGCGGGGGCGTCGGCCAGTGCGGCCCCCAGCAGCAGCGGGTGCTCGACGGTGTACTTCGCCGACTTGAACCGGGCCACCTGCGACGCCCGTTCCACCGAGGTGTCCGCCGAGGCCTGGGTGAGCACGTCGAGGTACTGCCCGATCATGACCTCGGTGCGCATCAGGTCGAAGACCGGCCGCGCCCGCGCCACGGTCACCGGGTCGAGCCCACCCGCGTGCAGCATCTCGTCCGACCAGACCAGGCACAGGTCACCGAGCAGGATCGCGGCCGCCGCGCCGAACCCGGCCGCCCCGCCCTGCCAGTTCTCGCGGTCGTGCAGCATCGCGAACCGGCGGTGCACCGCCGGCTCGCCGCGGCGGGTGTCGGAGGCGTCCATCAGGTCGTCGTGCATCAGCGCGCTCGCCTGCACCAGCTCCAGGGCGGCCAGCGCGGACACCACGTCGTCGCGGTCCTCGCCGCCCGCTCCGCGGTAACCCCAGTAGGCGAAGGCGGGGCGCAGGCGTTTGCCGCCGCCCAGCACGAACGCCTCCACGGCGTCTGCCAGCGGGCCGAGGCCGGCATCGATGCCCGCCATGTGCGCCCGGCGGTCGGCCAGGAAGACCGCCAGAGCCTTCTCGACCCGCGGACGCAGCGCGGCCCGGTCCACCGGGTGAATGGTCATGGGACGAACTTAGTTCACTCCCGGCCGTGTGGATGACCCCGGGAGGTATGACGTGAGCTGGGTGATCAGCTCACTCAAGTCACGCACCGCGCGGGTCTGCGTACGGGCCGCCAGCCGCACCGACAGTTCGCGGGTCTGCTCGGCTGCCCGCACCGACCCGGCCCGCACCGCCTCGACCGCTGCGTCCGCGCCGACCGCGCAGGCCTGCTCCACCTCGCCGACGCCGAGCAGGGCACGCGCCAGCCAGCCCGCGTAGACCGCGCGGGTGCGCGGCTGACCGCGGCGCGGCCGCCGCAGGCCCGGCTGCTCCAGCAGCGGCAGCGCCCGCACCGGCCGGTCCAGCACGACCAGGCAGCGGCCCGTCATCGCGGCCAGCTCGGTCTGGTCCAGCCAGTACAGCCAGGAGGGCTCATGCTCCGGCCGCACCCGGTCGCCGAGCCGCCGGGCGACCAGCAGCCCGTCGGCCGCGGCACGCCCGTCTCCGGCCCGCGCCGCGGCCAGCGCCGCCCGGTGCGCGAGCAGCGCCCGCAGACCGGGGCTGCCCACCCGGCGCGTGCCCGCCGCGGCGATCCGGGCCAGCCGCCAGGCCGCTCGCGGATCCGCCTCGCAGAGCAGATGGCTGGCCCCGCCCAGCACGTGCCCGCCCAGCGCAGTGTCGTCAGCCTCCATCGCCAGCACCAGCCCCGCCCGGTATGCCCGCAGCGCGGTCGCCCGGTCCCCGGCGTCGGCGGCGGTCCACCCGGCGAGCTGCGCCAGCTCCGTCGTGGGCCGCAACAGGCGCCGTCTGTCCGCGCCGCGCGCGCGGTGCAACCGGTCGGCCGCCTGCGACCAGCACCGGTGCGCCACCGGGGCCAGATCGGCCCCGCCCACGAGATCGTCCATCCGCCGCAGCTCGGCGATGTGCCGATCGAGCTGCGCGGCCTCCCGGTCGCCCGGCCGTACGAGGAACCGGCCCCACCCGGTGTGCACCGATCCGGCGGCAGCGTGGCCGGATCCGGCCGGCGATCGTGCGGCGCCCAGGTCTGCCAGGCGCCAGGACTCGCCCGGCGCGGCGTCGCCGTGCACGGCATGGCGCAGCCACTGCTCGGCGAGCCGGTGCAGCCGGGTGACGCCGTCGGTGGGAGCCGACCGGTCGACCGGCCGCGCGGCGGCGGCCAGCCAAGCGGGCGGCAGGTCGAGCACGAGCGCGAGCCAGGCCAGCCACTGCGCGCCGGGCAGCCGGTCACCCCGCTCCCAGCGGCTCACCTCGTGCCTGGTCACCGTGGTGACCTCAGCCGCCGCGCAGAGCAGCGCGGCGAGCCTGGTCTGGCTGTACCCGCGACGGCGTCGGGTCTCAGCGATCAGTCTGCCCAGTGGTGGACGGGACACGGCGGCCTCCAGGCTCGTCCCACGGCGTTACCGGACACAGCCGACCCCCGGCGCAGGCCCCCATGCGCCGACCCGTTTCTACCGTCCGCGTACGACACCGCGGCCTCGCCCCGAGATCGCCGCTTTCGCGATCGCTGTCTCGTGTCGGAAAACGCGCTCCGGCCTCACTTTCCGACACGCGACGGCGATCATCGCGCTGCGAGCCGCGTCGCCGCGAGTTGCCGGACCTCGGGTGTCTCGATCGGATCGTGGACAAGGCCGTCCAGCACCGTCCTGGTGAGTTCGTCGAGGTGGACGTGGGCAGCGGCGAACTCGCGCACACCGCTCTCGCTGTCGAACAGGCCCTGCACCAGCGGAACCTCGGCGGCCAGGGGGTCGACCGCCAGCAGCGCCCGCAGGCAGGCCGTCCGCTCGTACGAATGCGGAGTCCACTGCCACATCGCCCACAACCGCGGCACGGCATCGGCCGCGACAGCACCGAAGCGGGCGAAGCCGTCGGCCAGGGTGTCGAACCCGCACCACTCGTCGCCCTCCCACAACCTGTCCCAGGCTTCGATCAGCCGAGGGATGTCCTGCTCAGTGCCGTGCGCGGCGAGCAGGCCCGCGCCGAACCGGTGCATCCGCCCGTCCTGGGCCCACACCCTGGCGTGGCCGATCGCGGCCGGGCCCAGCCGGGAGACCGCACGGTGCAGCAGCGGCGTCCCGAAAAGGTCCTCGGCCAGATCCAGCAACCGCGGCTCCGGCGCGGATCGGGCCAGCTCCCGCACCGCAGCCGACCGCTCGCCGCGCGACGCCAGCGGGTCGGTCAGCACCGCGACCAGCACATCGTTGGGGCGTGGGGCGGGCGTCGGCGGGCGTGCGCTGCGTTCGGCCGTCCGCCGGGTCAGGTCGCGGATCCGGGGATGCCGCTGCGCCCAGGTGGTCCAGGGGTCCCGGAACCCCAGCACGTCGTCCTCGTCCTGCGGGGTCAACCGGGCGAGCACCACGGTGTCGAGGTCGTCCCAACTCTGCCTGGGCCACCGACCGGTGATCTCGTCGAGCACCGCCATCCAGTGGTCGGCCTCGGCAACGGCCTGCCGCAGCGCGGCCACCGCCCGGCGGTCACCCGCGTGACCGAGCGTCTCCAGCACCCTGAGCGTGACGTGGAAGGAGCCCTCGTCGTAGGAGGTCTCGTCGTCGAGGTCGAGGTCCCGGTCGGCTGTCCAGAAGAGATCGACGATCGGTGTGAGATCCATGTCCAGGTCGCGGACCAGGCGGGCGAGATAGTCGCCGCAGTCGTCGACCTGGCGGTCCCAGCGGTGGTCGCGCGCGATGCAGGCGAACACGGCCTCGGTCACGCTTGCGTCGCGTCGATCGCGGCGTGCCTTGAGCACGCCGCGCCCATGCCCGCGTTGCAGGCATCCCAGCAGGGTCCGGGGATGGTCGTAGTACCAGTGGTGTCCGTCGTCATCCGGTTCGGTCATCGTGGATCAGGATGGCCCCGCACAGCCGGCCGGCCAACTGAAATACCGAGTGATCGTCCGCCCATGGCCCGCCGCAGCGATGACCGTGTCGGAGGAGAGATCACCATCCCCCGTGGTGTCGTGGAGTGCGACTGTTCCGAACGACGGAGGGTCGTCCTGCGCGATGGCGGGCGAGCAACCGGCATACCGGCGGGTGGCGGATCAGCTGCGCCGACTCATCCTCAGCGGTGAGCTGGCAGAGGGGATACGCCTGCCTTCTCTGCGTGAGATCGCCGCACAGCACGGCGTCGCCGTGAGCATCGCGACGCGTGCGCTGGACGTGCTGCGCGCCGACGGCCTGGTGATGGCACGGCCCGGTGCGGGGACGTACGTGCGCCGGTTCGAGCGCATCGTGCGCAGCTCGCCGGGGCGGCCGGCCAGCGGTTACTGGGGTGCCGGCACGGCGATTCAAGACCATGACACGGGTCCGCGGGCGCGGGCCGTCACCTGATCGCGCATTTCGGCGACTGGGCTCTTGACAGCCGTTGACCTTGCGTGATGTCGAGCGTTCGGGCCGCGAAGTAGATATCCGCGCTGGTCGGAGCCGTGTAAGGACTCCAAGTCCCCTGGCCCCTTCACATCTTTGTGCTGGCCCCTCCCGTGCGGCGGAATCTTCGCTGTGATGAACGGGCTCGCGCTGGTGGACGGCACTCCCGACACCGGTGTGAGCCGCCGGGGCGGCGCGTCATCTCCCATGGCCTGCGTCGCCCCGGTGCCCTTCGTCGCGTACACCCTGGAGGGTCTGATGGATCTGCCCCCGATCGACTGGGAGAACCCGCCGCTGGACCCGCCGGAGCAGGTGGTGCAGCCGCTGATGTGGCGGCTGGCCGCGCGACTGCTGCACGACCACGTGCCGGGTGCGGGCTTCCGGCCGCCGGTGCACCGCTGCCGGGTGTGCGAGCTGCCGTGGCCCTGCCCGCCGCGGCGGTATGCCGAACGCGGGCTGCTCGCCGCCTGCCGGCACCCGGCGGTGGGACGCGGGTCGGCCTCGTTCGCGGACTGGTTCCTCACCGACGAGGAGCCGCGGTGAGCGCGCCGGCCCGGACGGGTGCGGATGAGACCAGAGGGGCCCGTGAGCACGGTCACGTGGGCGGGGCGCACCACGCACTGGGACGAAACCGCTCCTCAGACCGGTCGGCCGATAGAGTCGGCAGGGTGACGCTGCGTGCTCCATCCACCATGCCGGGACCCCGGCCGACCGTCCGCGAGCTGCTGGCGTCCGGGGAGCCGACGTTCTCGTTCGAGTTCTTCCCGCCCAAGACCGCCGACGGCGAACGCCTGCTGTGGCAGTCGATCCGGGAGCTGGAATCGCTGCAGCCGTCCTTCGTCTCCATCACGTACGGCGCGGGCGGCAGCACCCGGGACACGACGGTGCAGCTCACCGAGCGCATCGCGACCGAGACGACGCTGCTGCCGCTGGGGCACCTGACCGCGGTCAACCACTCGATCGGCGAGCTGCGCAACGTCATCGGGCACTACTCGGACGCGGGCGTGCGCAACATGCTGGCGCTGCGCGGCGACCCGCCGGGCAGCGACCCGCAGGCCGAATGGGTCGCCCACCCGCGTGGGCTGCACTACGCCGAGGAGCTGGTGCGGCTGCTGAAGGACAGCGGCGACTACTGCGTCGGCGTGGCCGCGTTCCCGGAGAAGCACCCGCGGTCGGCCGACTTCGCCTCGGACGTGCACCACTTCGTCCGCAAGTGCCGGGCCGGCGCCGATTACGCGATCACGCAGTTCTTCTTCGACTGGCAGGACTGGGCGCGGCTGCGCGACGCCGCCGCCGCGGAGGGCTGCGATGCGCCGATCATCCCGGGTGTCATGCCGGTGACCAACGTCAGCCAGATCGAGCGGATGGCGCAGCTGTCCGGCGCGGCGTTCCCGCCGGACCTGGCCGAGCGGCTGCGCGCGGTCGCCGACGACCCCCAGGCGGTGCGGGCCATCGGCGTCGAGGTGGCCACCGAGCTGAGCACGAAGCTGCTCGCCGAGGGCGCACCCGGCCTGCACTTCATCACGTTGAACCGGTCGACGGCCACCCGTGAGGTGTGGCAGCGGCTACGGGTGGGCGCCGCGGTGTAGCTCCCACCCGGGTGGCCTGCCAGGGCAGGCGGACCGGGAGTGGAGCATGGCGGCGCCGACGACGAACACGAGCTGGGACGGGTATGTCTCCGGCTGGTCGAACTCGCACGACGGGTACGACCCGCGCCATGCGGGCCCGCTGCTGCGCAAGTGGCTGCGGGCCGCGTTCACGGTCGGCGGGGTGCTGGCCCGGTTCGGCGCGCGGCCCGCGTACGCGATGACGGTCGCCGCGGCCTGCGCGGTGCTGGTGCCGGTCATCGCGGCCCGCGGCGGTTCGTGGCCCGCACTGGCCGCGCCGGTCCTGGTGCTGGGCCTGGCTGCGGACACGGTCGGGCAGACGCTGGCGGTGCTGCTGGGCCGGACCTCCCGGCTAGCCTCGTTCTACCGCACCATGATCGACCGGATGAGCGAGGTGTGCTGGCTGGTCGCGCTGGCGTCGCTCGGCGCGCAGCAGGCGCTGCTGCTGGCCTGCGGGGCGATGGTGTGGCTGCACGAGTACGTCCGGGCCCGGGCCGGTGCGGTCGGATTGCGCGCGGCGGGTTCGGCGACCATCGGCGACCGGCCCACCCGCGCCTGGCTGACCCTGCTGTCGTTGCTGCTGGCGGCCGCGGCGACCACGCAGGTCGGCCCCGATCTCGCCGCCGGCGTGGTGACGATGGTCCTGGTCCTGTGGTTCTCCCTGGCCGTGCTGGGTCTCGGCCAGCTCCTCGCCGTGGTCCGCAAGGTCCTCACCTGACCGCCGGCCTCCCTTCCGCCGCGGCACGGAGACCGTGGCCGGAAGGCCCGCGCTGAGGCGTCGCCCCTGCGGCATCGCGGCATCGGGTGACGGCGTCGCGGTGCGGTCGTGCACCAAGGTCACTCGACTTGCCAGGCAATCGGGCGAATGCGGGGTCAAGATACGCACAGGTGCCGGGCAAGTCGGATGATCAAGGGCGGCCGCGCCGCCGTACCCGGGCTGCGGCGGTGCGGTGCGGCGCGGTCAGCGGGTCATGGGGAGCGGGCGGCCGAGGACGGCGAAGGGGCGGGGGTCGCCGGGGAACAGCAGGTGGCGGGAGACGTCGACGAAGCCGGTGCGCCGGTACAGCCGCCAGGCGCGCGACGCCTGCTCGTCGGCCTCGGGGGTGGACAGCAGCGTGGTCGCCGCGCCGGTCATCGCCAGCAGCGCCCGCAGCTGTGCCTCGCCCAGGCCGTGGCCCTGCGCGGCCGGGCGCACGTGCAGCTCGACCACCTCGAAGCAGTCGGTCAGCCAGCGCTGCCGCGCGTCGGGGTCGAGCACCGCGCTGACCTGGTCGTGCCACCACTGGCCGGGCTCGGAGTGGTAGCCGTAGGCGAAACCGAGCAGCTGACCCATGTCGCTCAGGCTCGCGATGGCCCGGAAATGCGGCCGCTGCAGGTGCGTGGTGATGTAGCCGCGCCGTACGGCCAGGGCCTGGGGGTGGTAGGACATGGCCTCGCCGAACACGGTCAGCACGTCGTCCATGCGCCGGCCGAGGTCGTCCGAGGTCCAGGGGACCAGCCTCATGCGACCTCCGCCGGCGTCGCCGAGGTGACCCTCAGCAGCTCCGGATAGGTGATCGGGAAGACGGCCCGGGGCACCCCGCCGGCTGCCCAGATCTCGCCGTACCCGGCGAGCGCGGTGTCGATGAGCGTGCGCACCGGTTTGGGATGGCCGAGCGGGGCGACGCCGCCGATGGCCTGGCCGGTGTGCTCGCGTACGAACTCGGGCGTGGCCCGGCGCAGTTTGGCGACGCCGAGGTCGGCGGCGACCTTGGCGGTGTCCACCCGGTGCCCGCCGGAGGTCAGCACCAGCAGCGGCTCGCCGTCGACCTCGAAGATCAGCGAGTTGGCGATCTGTGCGGCCCCGACACCCAGGGCGGCGGCCGCGGCGGCGGCGGTGTGCACGCCGTCGTCCAGGACGATCACCCGGCAGCCCGCGCCGGTGTGGTCCCGGGCGTCGGCGGCGGCGAGCGCGTGCTGGACGGCGATCACGTTCGGGTGCGACAACATCACTCGATCCATGTCTTCGGTGGGGCACATCGGTCAGCGGGTGTGCACGCGATCACGTTCAGGCGCGACGGCACGGGCTTCATTCTGCCCCAGCGGTACCGGCTCGATCAGCGCCGCCACGGGCACCCGGGCGGTCTCGGCCAGCGCCACGCCGGTCAGCAGCAGCGCGCCGCCGGCGAGCTGCGCCGGATTGAGCCACTCGCCCAGGGTGAGCCAGGCGACAGCGGCGGCCAGCACCGGTTCGATCATGCCGAGGATGCCGACGCTGGTCGCGGGCAGGTGCCGCAGCGAACCGGCGATCAGCAGGTACGGCACGATGGTGCCGAGGATCAGCAGGTAGGCGCAGAGCAGCCAGAGCGGGGTGCCGCCGTCGGTGTGCCCGCCCAGCGCGCTCCAGTCCGGGGCGGTGCCGCTCGCGGCCCGGAAGAGCAGCCCGGCCACGGCCGACACGCCGAACGCCCAGCCGGTCAGCGAGACGGTGTCGCGGCTGGCCACGCCCTTCGCGCCGAGGATGAAGTACGCGGCGAGCAGCACCGCGGCGCCGAGCCCGGCGAGCACACCGACGCCGTCCAGGCTCAGGTCGCCCCAGACCTCGGCGACGCAGGCGAGGCCGAGCAGGCACAGCGCCAGGCCCGCCCACAGCCGCGGCCGCACCGGCCGGCGCTGGCCGAAACGGGCCCACAGCGCGACGAACAGCGGAGCGGTGTATTCGAACAGCAGCGCGACACCGACCGGCATGCGGGCGATGGCCACGAAGTAGAGCATCGGCACGGCGAGGAAACCGGTGATGCCATACGCGATGAGCAGCGGCAACTGGCGTGCGGTGAGGGCGAACCGGCGCAGCCCGGGGCGCAGCACCACGCCCAGCGCGATCAGCCCGGCGCAGGCGCCCACGGCGCGCAGCGTGGTGAGGTCGGGCGCGCTGACCCCGGCTCGCAGGATCAGTTTCGAGACGGTGCCGTTGACGGCGAACAGCAGGCTGGCCAGCGTGACCATGATGATGCCCAGAGCGGGCCGGGGACGGAACGGCACTGTTCGAGGCTACCTGTTGTCATGTGCGGATCAGCATTTGGTCCTTACTCTTTCGGTCCGGGTCGCGACACGGCGCGGGTCAGGGTTTACAACGCGATTTTTTCGAACTAACGTTCTACTCGTTGTTCGGACAAGTGTTCGATCATGTCTCGGGGGAAGCGGTTCGCAACCGCGAACCCCGGGCCGGTGTTCGCGGCACCGACCCAGGTCACCGGAGATTCGCGGCTCCGGCGGCCGACCAGGCGGGTGCCATCCGCTGCCCATCGACCCCCGGGCAGCGGATGGCCGCCCGACCGGCGAGCCGGTCCGGGCGTGGCGTGGGGAAGCTCCACGCCCGGCCGGCAAGCGCTACACCACGTTCTTCCTCCGTGGCTCGGAAAGCGGGCGGTCGCCCGGCCCGGAACGATCCGGGTCCGAGTGACAGCCCTGGGGTTCGGCCGGGTATAGGCCGACGATGGAGGGAGCCGCCGACATGAACGCCACGACGAAGGTGCCGGCCCATCTACTGCCGCACCGCACTCCGATCGAACTGATCGTCCTCGCCCGCCGCGGGCTCGCCGAGGCCCGGGAGACCGGGGGCCACGCGCAGCGCTACGCCACCGCCCACCTCGCCGCCCTGCGCGCCGCGGCCGCCGTGATCGCCGCCCGGGCCCTGCCCGCGCCCGTCCGGCGACGCCAGATCACCAGCGTGTGGGTGCTGCTGGCCATGGTCGCCCCCGAGATGAGCGCCTGGTCGTCCCTGTTCTCGTCCGGCGCAGCCAAGAGATCCGCCGCCGAAGCCGGCATCGCCCGGGTCACCGCCGAGGAGGCGGACACCCTGATGCTGCAGGCCGGCCACTTCGTCGACCTGGTGCAGGAAGCACTGGATCTCGCGATCCAGCCCGCCCTCGCCGGGTAGTACCGGGCCCGCGGGGGCGGGCCGAGTGCGCGCCCGGACAGGCGCGATCCGGACACGGCTCGTCCCCGCGTCGCCGCACCCGCGGCATGCCGGGACGAGCCACCGGTGGCAAGAGCAGGACGACCGATATCCACGCACGACGGGGGAGATGAACGCCATGACGGGGCTGAGCCAGGCCCGGTCAATGGAGTTGCAGCACGCTTCGGTGCGGCGAGCCAGCGACCTCACCGACGAGCAGGCCGGGCTGGGCACCGACCGGATGCTGCCGGTGCTGCCCGAGCTGCGCGAGCTGCTGCCCGGCCGAGGGCTGCGCCGGGGCAGCACGATCGCGGTGGCCTCGACCGACGCGCCCGGCTGTGGCGGCACCACCTCGCTGCTACTGGCCCTGCTGTCCGCCGCCTCGTCCGCCGGTTCCTGGTGCGCCGTGGTCGGGCTGCCGAGCCTGGGCCTGGCCGCCGCCGCGGAGATGGGCATCGCCCTGGACCGGCTGGCTCTCGTGCCACATCCCGGCCCGCAATGGACCACGGTCGTCGGCGCGCTGCTCGACGGGTTCGACGTGGTGGTGGCCGCCCCGACCGGGCCGGTGGCCGCGTCCGTACGCCAGCAGCTCGCCGCCCGCGCCCGCCAGCGCGGCAGCGTGCTGGTGCCGTTCGGCGGCGGGTGGGAGGGCGCCGACGTGGTGCTCTCCCCGGTCGAGGGCATGTGGCTCGGGCTGGGGCAGGGACACGGCCGGCTGCGCGCCCGCGAGCTGACCGTCTCGGCCCGGGGCCGGGGCGCCGCGGGCCGCCCGCGCCGGGTCACCATGTGGCTGCCCGCGTCGTCCGGCCCGTCCATCACCTCGCCCGAACCCGTGATCGTGTCGCCGTCGCGCCCGATGCACCACACCGAGGGGCCGGGCCGGGGTCACCTGCGAGTGGTGCAGGGATGACCGGGGCGCCGCACCCGGTGGGAAACGGCCGGGCGCGGCCGCCGGTGGTGCGTTGATGGGCGACGCCGCCCAGCGCACCATGCTCGTCTGGTGTCCGGACTGGCCGGTCATCGCCGCCGACCTGCTCGACGGGGTGCCGGCGCACCGGCCGGTCGCGGTGCTGCACGCCAACCGGGTCGTCGCCTCGTCCGCCGCCGCGCGTGCCGAGGGGGTGCGCCGCGGCCTGCGCAAACGCGAGGCGCAGGGCAGGTGTCCGCAGGTGATCACGATCGATTACGACCCGGTCCGCGACGTGCGGGCCTTCGAACCCGTGCTCACCGCGGTCGAGGAGATCGCCGCCTCGGTGGCGGTGCTGCGGGCGGGCGTCTGCGCGTTCGCCGCTCGCGGCCCGGCCCGCTACTTCGGCGGCGAGGAGGCCGCCGCCGAGCGCATCGTCGAGCAGGTGGCGCAGGAGTGCGGGGTGGAGGCCCAGATCGGCGTCGCCGACGGGACGTTCGCCGCGCTGCTGGCCGCCCGGGCCGGGCGGATCATCGCCCCCGGGCAGACCGCCGCGTTCCTGGCCGCGATGCCGGTGACCACCCTGGACCGGCCCGCGTTGACCAGCCTGCTGCGGCGGCTCGGCGTGCATACCCTCGGCGCCTTCGCCGACCTGCCGCCCAGTGACGTGCTGGCCCGCTTCGGGCTCGACGCCGCGCTCGCGCAGCGCCTGGCCGCGGGCCGCGACGACCGGCCGCTCGCGGTCCGCCAGACCCCGCCCGAGCTGGAGGTCGAGGAGCGCTACGACGAACCGGTGGACCGCGTCGACAGCGCCGCCTTCGCCGCGCGGGCGCTGGCCGAGCGGCTGCACGAGCGGCTCGCCGGATACGGCATGGCCGCCACCCGGCTGGCCATCAGCGCGGTCACCGCCGACGGCCGCGAGCTGCACCGGGTGTGGCGCCACGACGGGGTGCTCACCGCACACGCCATCGCCGACCGCACCCGCTGGCAGCTGGAGGGATGGATCACCCAGCGGCGCATGACCGCCGGGATCATCGCGCTGCGGCTCATCCCGGACGGCCTCGTCCGGCAGGCCGGGTTGCAGGCCGGGCTGTGGGGCGACGTCGGGCAGGAACGCGACCGGGCCCACCGGGCCCTGCACCGGGTGCAGGGCATCCTCGGCCCGGAGGCGGTGCTGACCGCGGTGCTCGGCGGCGGACGCGACCCCGACGCGCAGGCCACCCTGGTGCCCTGGGGCGACGAGCGGGTGCCGCAGCGGCCGGCCGGTCCGTGGCCCGGCCGGCTGCCGCCGCCGTCGCCGGCCGTGGTGCTGCCCGAGCCGGTGCCGGTGCAGCTGCTCGACGCCTCCGGCGAGGTGTTGCGGGTCAGCGCCCGGCTGGAGCTCAGCGCTCCGCCCGCCCGGCTGGTGTGGGAAGGCGGGAAGATCGAGGTGACCGGCTGGGCAGGCCCGTGGCCGGTGGAGGAGCAGTGGTGGGACGGCCGCCGCACCCACCGCGCCGCCCGCCTCCAGATCCTCCTCGCCACCGGCCGCGCACTCCTGCTCACCCTCGACGCCGGCCAGTGGTCGATCACCCTCCACTTCGACTGACCACCCCCTCCTACCGCGTTGATCATGAACTTATGGACGTGTTCGACGGCGTGTCGCTGCCATAACTTCATGGTCAACGGACTGGTCGGTCAGAGGACGTCGGTGGGAGCCGGGTTACCTGGCGGGATGGCGGCTTCGGGTGCCTGGCCTCCGGTCATGATCCGTTTTTGTGGACGCTGGACGTCGCCATAGCAGCACCCAGCGTCCACAAAAACGGATCATGAGCCCCTGGGGCGGCGTGTGGCTGGTCCGGGCTGCCGGCGCCGATCCGCGGTGACGCGCCGCGACCCGTTGGTAACGCGCCGATTCGGGCGGGCGGGCCGGGTCCGAGGCGGCCGACAGTTCGACCCTCGGGTGGTGGCTGGTCGACCAGCGGGGCCGCACGATAAGTCGATCATGAAGTTGGGGGTGACGACACGCCGTCGAACACGTCCATAAGTTCATGATCAACGTGGACCCTGGTGCGGGGGGTGAGCTGGGGGTTAGTACAGTTGTTCGAGTGGGGTTCGATAGTCAGAACCAGTTGCCTTGGGCGGAGCTCGAGCGGCGGATGCGGGGCGGCCAGGTGGTCGATCCGCTGGTCGCCGATGGAGGGGACGCGCCGGGGTTCTCGCGGAAGAGGGAGCCGTATCGGGCCGAGCGGATCGAAAGGCCGCGGAGCACCGTGCCGTACGCGGAGCTGCACTGCCACACCAACTTCAGCTTCCTCGACGGGGCCAGTGATCCGGAGGAGCTGGTCGCCGAGGCGGTGCGGCTGGGGCTGGAGGCGCTCGCGATCACCGACCATGACGGGTTCTACGGGGTGGTGCGCTTCGCGGAGGCGGCGCGCGAGCACGGGCTGCCGACGGTGTTCGGGGCGGAACTGAACCTGGCCGGTCTGCCGCGCGGCGGCGGAGCGCCGGACCCGGCGGGCACCCACCTGCTGGCGCTGGCCCGGGGGGCGCAGGGCTACGCGAACCTGGCCCGCACCCTGTCCGAGGCGCACCTGCTGGGCGGCGAGAAAGGGCGGCCGAAGTACGAACTGGAGAAGATCGCCGAGACGCTGAACGGGCAGGCGGTGATCCTGACCGGATGCCGTAAGGGCGCGGTGCCGCACGCGCTGCTCACCGAGGGGGTGGACGCGGCCGCGCGGGAGCTGGCCCGGCTGACCGACCTGTTCGGCGCGGAGAACGTGGTGGTGGAGCTGACCGACCACGCCGATCCGGCGGACGGGGACCGCAACGAGGTCCTGGCGTTTCTGGCGCAGCGGGCCGGGCTGCCCGTGCTCGCCACGAACAACGTGCACTACCACGCGCCGGCCCGGCGGCGGCTGGCCACGGTGACCGCGGCGGTGCGCGCCCGCACCAGCCTGGACCAGATCGACGGCTACCTGCCCGCGGCGGCGACCGCGCATCTGCGCTCGGGTGCGGAGATGGCGGCCCGGTTCGCGGCGATGCCGTATCCGGGCGCGGACCGCGCCGTGGCGTACGCGGCGGAGCTGGGCAAGGAACTGGCGTTCGACCTGCGGCTGGTCGCGCCGAAGCTGCCGCCGTTCACCGAGCCGGACGGCACCCGCGTCGACGAGGTGGCCTTCCTGCGGGCACGCACCTACGAGGGGGCCGCGCAGCGGTACGGACCGCCCGCGGCGTACCCGGAGGCGTACGAGCGCATCGAGCACGAGCTGAAGATGATCGAGCAGCTGGAGTTCCCGGGCTACTTCCTGGTGGTGTGGGACATCGTCCGGTTCTGCCGGGAGGAGAAGATCTACTGCCAGGGGCGGGGGTCGGCGGCGAACTCGGCGGTCTGCTACGCGCTGCGGATCACCAACGTGGACCCGGTCGGCGGCGAGGGCGGGCTGCTGTTCGAGCGTTTCCTGGCCCCGGAGCGGGACGGGCCGCCCGACATCGACGTGGACATCGAGTCCGACCGGCGCGAGGAGGTCATCCAGTACGTCTACCGGCGCTACGACCGGCAGCACACCGCACAGGTCGCCAACGTGATCTCGTACCGGCCGCGTTCGGCGGTGCGTGACGTGGCCCGCGCGTTCGGCTTCTCGGCCGGGCAGCAGGACGCCTGGAGCAAGCAGATCGACCGCTGGCACGGGGTGTCGGCCAAGGACGTCGACGGCATTCCGGAGCACGTGCTGGAGTACGCCAACGAGCTGCTCAACGCCCCTCGCCACCTGGGCATCCACTCCGGGGGCATGGTCATCTGCGACCGGCCGGTGATCGAGGTGTGCCCGGTGGAGTGGGCGCGCATGCCCGGCCGCACCGTGCTGCAGTGGGACAAGGACGACTGCGCGGCGGTCGACCTGGTCAAGTTCGACCTACTGGGGCTGGGCATGCTGTCGGCGCTGCACTACGCCTTCGACTTCCTCGGCCAGGAGCTGGACCTCGGCGACCTGAAGCCGGACGACCCCGAGGTGTACGAGATGCTGTGCCGCGCCGACACCGTCGGGGTGTTCCAGGTGGAGAGCCGGGCGCAGATGTCGACGCTGCCGCGGCTGCGCCCGGAGCGCTTCTACGACCTGGTGGTGGAGGTGGCGCTGATCCGGCCCGGCCCGATCCAGGGCGGTTCGGTGCACCCGTTCATCCGGCGTAAGAACGGGCTGGAGCCGGTGGACATCCCGCACCCGCGCATGCACAACTCGCTGGCCCGGACCCTGGGCGTGCCGCTGTTCCAGGAGCAGATGATGCAGCTGGCCATCGACGTCGCCGACTTCACCCCGGTGGAGGCCGACCAGCTGCGCCGGGCGATGGGCTCCAAGCGGTCCATGGACAAGATGGAGCGGCTGCGCGAGCGCCTGTACGAGGGCATGGCCGGCAACGGGATCGGGGCGGCGCTGGCCGACGACATCTTCGCCAAGCTCGCCGCGTTCGCCAACTACGGTTTCCCGGAGAGCCACGCGATCAGCTTCGCCTACCTGGTGTACGCCAGCGCCTGGCTCAAGCGATACCACCCGGCGGCGTTCTGCGCGGCGCTGCTCGGGGCGCAGCCGATGGGCTTCTACTCGCCGCAGTCGCTGGTCGACGACGCCCGGCGGCACGGGGTGCAGGTGCGCCGCCCAGACGTCAACGCGAGCCTGGTCAAGGCCAACCTGGAGTGGGCGCCGGGGGATCGTTCCGGCAGCGTGCCGGGGGAGCAGCCGTCGCAGTGGGGGCTGGGCGGCCCGGCCGTGCGGCTCGGCCTGGACAGCGTGCGCACGCTGGGGGAGGACGTCGCGAAACGTATCGTCGAGGAGCGCGAGCGCGGCCCGTACGCCGACATGAGCGATCTGGCCCGGCGGGCCTGCCTGCCCGCGACCCAGCTGGAGGCGCTGGCCACCGCGGACGCCTTCGCCTGTTTCGGCCTGGACCGGCGGGCGGCGCTGTGGGCCGCGGGCGCGGCCGCCACCGACACCCCGGACCGGCTGCCCGGCACGGTCGTCGGCGTGCACGCGCCGACCCTGCCCGGCATGGACGCGGTGGACAAGCTGGTGGCCGACGTGTGGGCGACCGGGCTGTCCCCGGACGACCACCCGATCCGGCTGGTACGCGAGCGGCTGACCGCACAGGGGGCGCTGCCGATCGCGCGGCTGACCGGGGTCGAGCACGGCTCCAGGGTGCTGGTCGGCGGCCTGGTCACGCACCGGCAGCGGCCGGCCACCGCGGGCGGGGTGACCTTCCTCAACCTGGAGGACGAGACCGGGATGCTCAACGTGGTCTGCTCGCCCGGTCTTTGGCTGCGTCACCGCCAGGTGGCCCGGGGCAGCGCCGCGCTGCTGGTCCGGGGGCGGCTGGAGTCGGCGTCGGGGGTGCGCAACCTGGTCGCGGATCACCTTGCGCCGCTGCCCGTGGCGACCCCGGTCGCCTCCCGGGATTTCCGTTAGTAGCGCGCCGATTACTCGTGGTCCATAAAGGACGACCGTACGTCTTGTGTGGACGAGAATCTGCCGATAGCGTTCGCTCGACCCATCACCCCTGGGACGAACGGACACCAGATGCGGAAAACGTCGTCGATCGTGGCCGGTTGCGGCCTGATGCTGGCCACACTGGTCACCTCCCTGCCCGCCCAGGCCGTGCCGGCGCTCACCGTGGACTGCAAGGTCGCCGCGCCGCCCGCCGGGCTCGCCGCGAGCCTGACCGCCGACCGAGCGCCCGCCTACGGGCAGTGGCTCGACACCGAGCCGGCCCGCCAGGCCAACCATGCCGTCCAGCAGGCCGCGCGGCAGGCCCTCGGCGTGACCGGGGGCAAGGAGCGCATCGCCGACCAGGTGCGGCGCGGATACATCGGCACCGCGATCGACCACAACACGCAGACGGTGACCATCGTGGTGACCCCGGAGCAGCGCACCCGGGCGGCCACCCTCGACAGCGGCCTCTCCACGGCGGCGCTGGCCGCCGACGGCGCGACCGGGATCAAGACGGCCGTCAAGGTCGGCTGCTTCTCGGCCGACCGCCTGGCCGCCGCCGACGAACTGCTCGCCGGCCGCGCCTGGCATCCCGACGCCGCGCGGGCGACGTTCAGCTACAGCCTGCGCGCCGCGGACTCCCGCTACCAGGTCACCTTCGACCCGCGTTACCCGGCGGCCGCGCAGGCGCTGCGGGACGCGCTGGGCGAGGTCGCCGACGTCACCATCGACACCGCCGCGCGCACCGGCCGGCTCAACGACGGCGAGGCCCACTTCGGCGGCGCCGGCGTACGGGTCAACTCCGGCGCGACGAACACCTGCACCACCGCGTTCGTCGCCCGCCGCAAGTCGGTCACCGGCGACACCGCGGTGTACAGCGGCGGCATCAGCGCCGGGCACTGCTTCGGCAACGGGCAGAACATCTACTCCTCGACGCAGTACTGGGGCACCGGCTCGCGCAAGAAGGACTACCCGGCGTACGACATGCTGTTCGTGGGCTCCGCCGCGGAGACCTACGACAACGTCATCCATACCGACCCGTGCTGTCCGACCCAGCGCAACATCACCGCCAAGCGCAATCCGCTGGTCGGCGACGTCGTCTGCCTCAGCGGCATGGTCACCAAGGCCACCTGCGGCGTCACCGTGATCGGCCTGAACGCCATGATCTGCGACGCCGAGGGCTGCACCGGGGGGCTCATGGAGGGTGGCCGCAACGGCGACATCATCGTGCGCACCGGCGACTCCGGCGGCCCGGTCTACATCAGATCCGGCGCCAGCAACGCCATCGCCCTGGGGATGATCGTCGGCTGCACGAGCGGTTGCCGCGGCGTCGTCGCCGAGCAGCTGACCAACATCGAGTCCCACCTCAACGCCACCATCCTCACCTCCTGAGGCCGGGCGGCACGCCACGTACGAAAGGGCTGGACATGAGCGGACAGCGGAGCTGGCCGGCGCGGGTCACCGCGCTCGTGCTCGCCGGTGCGGTCGCCGGGTGCGCCGCGCGCAACCAGCCGCCCGCGGACGTGCCGGAGCCCTCGGCCGACGCCGTGGTCGTCACGACCCGGGTGCCGCAGGTGGTGGACAGCGCCATCGGGCTGCTGGACAAGGAGTTCGGCAAGGCCGGTCTGGTGCCCCTGGTCAAGTACGAGCCGGGGCTGCTGCTCGAGCGCGGCGTCGTCGCGGTGACCGACCCGCCCGGCGGCACCAGCCTGCCCCGGGGCAGTGTGGTCCGGGTCGTGGTGGCGGGTGAGCCGGCCAGCCTCGACGAGTACATCCGCGGTCACTGGGAGACGTTCGTCGGCACCGGGATCGACGCGAAGGGCACCGTCGTGCTCGGCGTGCACGAGGGCAACGGGCTGCCCGGCGTCGTCGAAGGCGTCAAGAAGTACGTGAAGGGCAAGCCCTACCGCCTGGTGACCTGCCCGCACTCGCGGGTCGAGCTGGAGCGGGTGGTCGTCGAGCTGAGCGAGCGAAGGTTCCTGCCGACCGCAGCCTCGCTGAAGTTCTCGTTGGCCGTCGACGGATACGCCTGCGCCGTGCAGATGCGCGCCGACCTCAGCGACGAGGAGACGGCCCAGCTGATGGAGCAGTTCGGTGCGAAGCTGGTGATCGAACGCGGCCCGGTCGAGGGCAGGTTACGTGGCGACAGCTGACCTCCGCCGGTGGCTCGGCTCGGTGGCCCGTCTGGACGGCGTGCCCCGGCGCCCGCCCACCGGCGGCCGCTAGGCTCGGCGACGTGGAGCGAACTGTGGCGCAAGCCCGCATTGCGGGACCCCGTACCGCCGTGATCTGGTCGGTGCTGCGCGGTGAGCTGGCCGGACAGGACGGTCGCCCGCTCAGTGTCGTCGACGTCGGCGGAGGCACGGGCGGGTTCGCCGTGCCGTTGGCCGAGGCCGGGCACACCGTGACCGTCGTCGATCCCAGCCCCGACGCGCTGGCGTCACTGCTGCGCCGGGCCACCGACGCGGGTGTGGCCGAACGGGTGCGCGCGCTGCAGGGCGACGCAGACTCGCTCGGCGACCTCGTTCCGCCGGCCGCGGCCGACCTGGTGCTGTGCCATGCCGTGTTCGAGTTCGTCGACGATCCCGACGCGGTCGCGCAGGCGCTGCACGACGCGCTGCGGCCGGGCGGCGCGGCCAGCATCCTGGTCGCCAACCGGGCCGCCGCCGTGCTGTCCCGCGCGCTCGCCGGGCAGTGGCAGGCTGCGGCCGCGCTGCTGGACGCTGGTGGGGAGTCCGCGGAGGCCCGCCGTCCGGGCGGGCCTTCGACACGAGCCACCAGCGGAGAGGTGCAGGCCAGGGCCACCGGGCGGGACACGGTGCGGCGCCGGTTCGACCTCATCGGCGCGGAGGCGCTGCTGGCCGAGGCCGGGCTGCACGTCGAGCAGGCGCACGGGGTGCGTGTGATCGCCGACCTGGTGCCCGGTGTCGTCGCCGACGCCGACCCGGAGGCGCTGCTGGCCTTCGAGCTGGCCGCGTCGGCCGTGCCGCCGTACCGGGACGTGGCGACCCAGCTGCACCTGCTGGCCCGCCGCCGCGGCCACGCCGACCACTGACCCGCCGGGAGGCCGCCGTGTTCGTCCCACCGAACTACGACGAGGGCACGCTCGCCGACGTGCTGCCCGGCGCGCTGGCCGCGCTCGGCGCGGCGGGTCTGCCCGACCGGCTGGGTCTGGCCGCCCGCCTCGACGGTGTACGCCGCATCGCGGTGCTGCTCGTCGACGGGATGGGCCATCACCAGCTGCCCGCGATGGCCCCGGTCGCGCCGGTGCTCGCGGCGACCCTGCGCGGCGAGCTCGGCCTGGCGCTGTCGACCACCTGCGGTTTCCCGTCGACCACCCCGACCAGCCTGGTCAGCCTCGCCACCGGCGCGCTGCCGGGCGCGCACGGTGTGCTGGCGTTCAACACCATCGTGCCGGGAGCCGACCGGGTGCTCAACCACACCCAGTGGGCCGACGATCCGCCACCGCGGCAGTGGGTGCCGGTGCCGCCGCTGTACGCCGCCGCGGCTGCCGCCGGGATCGACACCACGGTGGTGAACCGCCCCGAGTACGCCGGCAGCGGCCTGACCACGGCCACCAGCGCGGGTGCCCGTTACGTGCCCGCGGTCGACGTCGACGAACTCGCCACCGGCATGCTCACGGCGCTGAAGGAGGCCCCGGGGCGTGCCCTGGTCCACGGCTACCACCCGCACCTGGACAAGGCAGGCCACGAGCACGGCCTCACCTCGGCCGAGTGGGCCGCGGCCGCCGCCGAGGTGGACAACCTGCTGGCCCGGCTCGTCGGCGGCCTGCCCGAGGACGCCGCGCTGCTGGTCACCGCCGATCACGGTCAGCTCGACGTGCCCGCCGACCACCGCATCGACGCCCACGCCGACCCGGCGCTGTCAGCGGGGGTGCGCGTGGTCACCGGCGAACCACGGGTGCGCTACCTGCACACCGCGCCCGGCGCGACCGCGGACGTGCTCGCCGCCTGGCAGGCGCGGGCCGGGCACGCGGCCTGGATCGGCACCCGCGACGAGGCGATCGCCACGGGCTGGTACGGACCCATGGGCGAGCGCCACGCGGCCCGCCTCGGCGACGTGGTCGTGGTCTGCCGCGACGACTGGGCGGTCCTGGCCACGGCCACCGACCCGCCCTCGGTCGCCCGCCTGATCGCCATGCACGGCTCCCTCACCGAACCCGAAATGCGCATCCCACTGCTGGTGTACCGCCCCTGAACCGTTCCGTAGCGACGGCCGCCCGCGCCCGCAGCTCGGCGAGGGCCCGGTGCCGATCCAGCGCCAGCGCGAACCGTCCGCGACGGCGTGCTCGAATCAGGACGCTTAAGCGTCCCGATTCGAGCACGCCGTCGGAGTAAACCCTTCCGCTCCGGTCCCGCTGCGGTGCCGGCGGGGATGTCCCACCTCAGCGGTACCGTCATGGCCGTGGGACGTGCTTCCGGGGGTGGTGCGCCGAAGGGCTTCGGGCCGGACGGCGACGATTCCGGCTGCCCGTTCCTGCACATCGACATGGACGCCTTCTTCGCCTCGGTCGAGGTGCGTCGGCGTCCCGAGCTGCGCGGGCTGCCGGTGGTGGTCGGCGGCACCGGCGGGCGCGGGGTGGTCTCCTCGGCCAGCTACGAGGCGCGGGCATACGGCGTGCGCAGCGCGATGCCCACGGCGGTGGCCCGCAACCGCTGCCCGCAGGCGATCTTCATCTCCCCGGACATGAACGCGTACGCCGAGGCGTCCCGCGCCGTGATGGCGGTGTTCCGCGACATCACGCCGCTGGTCGAGCAGCTGTCGGTGGACGAGGCGTTCCTCGACGTGTCCGGCAGTCGCCGCCTGTTCGGCCGGCCGGTCGAGATCGCCCGCCTCATCCGCGCGCGCATCGCCGACGAGCAGCAGCTCAGCTGCTCGATCGGGGTGGCGCCGAACAAGTTCCTGGCCAAACTCGGCTCCACCCGGGCCAAGCCGGACGGCCTGCTGGTCATCCCCGCCGACAAGACGCTGAAGTTCCTGCGCCCGCTGCCGGTGTCGGTCCTGTGGGGCGTCGGCGAGCGCACCGAGGAGGCGCTGCACCGGCTGGGCCTGCGCACCGTCGCCGACGTCGCGGACGCCACGCCCGGCCTGCTGCGGGCCGCGGTGGGGCAGTCCCTGGCCGCGCATCTGCACGAACTGGCCTGGGGCCGCGACCCGCGCCAGGTCAGCACCGAGCACCAGGAGAAGTCGATCGGTGCCGAGGTGACCTTCGACACCGACCTGGGCGACCCGGAGGCGCTGCGCAAGACGATGCTGGCGCTGGCGCAGAAGGTCGCGGGCCGGGCCCGTGCGGCAGGCCAGGCCGGGCGCACGGTGTCGATCAAGGTGCGGTTCGCCGACTTCCGGACCATCTCCCGCTCGCGCACACTGCCCGGCCCGACAGACGTGGCCCACGACATCCTCGCCACCGCCTGGGAGCTGTTCGAGGCGGTGCGGGCCCAGCAGCGCATCCGGCTGGTGGGCGTGCGGCTGGAGGGGCTGCTGGCGGCCGAGGGGGCGGTGCGGCAGCTGGCCCTCGGCGAGGAGGAAGACGGCTGGCGGGAGGCCGAGGTGGCGAGCGATGCTGTCATCGCCCGGTTCGGTCGCGGGGCCGTCCGACCGGCCAGTCTTCTCGGTACGACACGGCGTTCTGCGGGTGCGACGGCGTCACGGCCGCAAAATCCCGCTCCGGGCATGGTCGTCCCGCTTTCCGACCCGCCACCGCCCTCGTAGACTGACGGGTAGCAGTCGTCCGGCTGCAACACGTATTCACGGTTTGGCGATCTTCATCTGGGGAATCGGCGCTCTGTCGCACCCTGGAGAGGGAACGCCGACCTGGCGGACCGGGGAGGAGAGCCGTGCCGCTATCCGAGCACGAGCAGAGGCTGTTCGAGCAGATCGAGCGGTCGCTGTCCGAAGACCCGAAGTTCGCTTCGGCCGTCCGCCACAGCGATCCCAAATTCCACGCCCGCCGGCGGATCATCATCTCCGCCGTGCTCATCCTCGCCGGCCTGGGCCTGGTCGTCTACGGCGTCGCCGACAGCGAGAAGCTGTGGCTGGGCGTCGTCGGCTTCGTGCTGATGCTCGGCGCGGCGGCGTTCTGGATGCTGGCGCACAAGCGCAGCCAGAACGCCGAACTGCGCTCCGTGGGCGGCACCGCGACCCGCCGCACCCGAGGCGGCAGCCGGAGCGGCCGCACCGGCGGCATCATCGACCGCCTCGAGAACCGCTGGCGCGAACGCGGCGACTTCGACCGCTGACCCCACCGCCGGCGTGCCTTGCCGGCGCCAAAACGAACGGCGAGGGCCGCCCCGGAAGGGGCGGCCCTCGCCATGTTCGTGCTGGTGCGCGGGTCAGCGCATCAGCCGTCCGGGCCGCAGCGGCCGCAGCACGCGCTTGCCGAAATCGCTCACCCGCGACATCCGCACCGACAGCGTGGTGAACCCGCTGTACGCCGCGTTGCGCCAGCGCAGCAGCACCGACGGCGGCATCAGCAGCGCCGCCAGGCGCACGCCCCGGTCGGCCTCGCCCGCGATGGCCCGGCGCACCGCCCGGACGGCCGGGGTGAGGCGCTCGGCAGACAGCGGCACCGGCGCGTACCTGGCCCGCTCTTCGGCCATGCCGAGCAGGCGTGCCTGCTCCACGGCCACCGACGCGGGCAGCGCGGTGCTGATCAGCCGCTCGACCGTGGCCCGCGGCGTCTCCGCCGGGTCGACCACCAGCCGGTGGTCGATCATCGTGTCGATGAGCTCGTCCCAGGCCGCGTGGGCCTGCCGCCGGGCCGTGTCGACGTCCCCGACCACGGTCATGGTCAGGTCCGCCGCGGATATGCCGACCTCGGTGAAGCTGCCGGAGGCCGCCACCGCGGCCCGCACGCCCCGCCGCCGGCGCAGCATCGTCCGCCGCAGCGCCGGGGTGATCAGCAGTGCGAACAGCAGCAGGCCGCCGCCGGTCGCCACCCACACCCAGGTGGGCAGCTCGTCGTCGACGACGATCGGGCCGATCAACCCGCCCTCGGGGTCGATCGGGTCACGCGTCGGCCCACCCGGCCCGTCCGGGCCGCCGCTCGTGCCCGGGCTCAGCGAGGGGCGTACCCCGTCCGGGGTCTGGTCGGGCGCGTCCACGTCCGGGGCCCACGCCGTAGGAGCCGAGCCGACCACGTACGTCGACGGGGTCGCGTCGAACGGCACCCAGCCGTATCCGGAGAAGTAGACCTCGGTCCACGCGTGCAGGTTGCGGTTGGTGAGGGTGCGTACGCCGTTGTCCGGCGCGCCGCCCAGCGTGAAGCCGAACGCCACCCGGGCCGGGATGCCCGCCGTGCGAACCATCCAGGCCAGCGCCGCGGCGTACTGCTCGCAGAAGCCGCGCTTGTTGTTCAGGAAGTCGACGATGGCCGCGCCAGAGGTGCCCGCCGGGGCGGCCACGTCGTACTTGAAGCCGTTCTTGGCGGAGAAGTGGTCGTAGAGCGCGCGGACCCGGTCGTAGTTGTTCGCCTTGCCCTCGATCAGCTTGTCCACCAGGGTGCGCACCTGGGGCACCCCGGGCACGTTGCTGTACTGACGCTGGTTCGCGTCGGACGCGGCCATCGTCGGCGCGGTGCGCAGCTGGTCGGGGGTGAACTCCGCGCGCACGTAGTCGAACTCGTACGAGTGCCCGGCGGAGTTGGCCCGCTGTGAGTAGACGATCTGCAGGCCCGGGTCGTACGACCACGCGGCGTCGAGCCCGCGGATCGACGTCGGCGCCGAGTAGACCGGCAGCAGCGGCATGGCGAAGTTCTCGGTGATCTCGACGCGGGCCGTGGCGGCCTGCGAGCGCACCGCGCTGAGGTCCAGCCCGGCCGGGTCGGGCAGGTCGTCGCTGACCGGCTGGCCGGTGGGCTGGTGGCTGGCGAAGCCGCCGCCGCTGATCTGGTCGGCGACCCCGAAACGCATGTAGAACGGGTCCGGGTCGTTGGTGGTGACCTTCACCATGTCCTGCACACCGGCCTGCTTGAGCCGTCCGCTCAGCTCGGCGAACAGGTCCACCCGGCCGTTGCCGCGGGGGCCTTTGCCGGCCTGGCCGAGGCCGTCGCCGCTGCCGAATTCGCCGAGGAAGCCCGCGCTCATCGCGGGCACGGCCAGCGGCAGGGCCACCGCCACCAGCACACCGATCACGGCCAGCCGCCGCCCGGCGGAGGCCAGCGGGGACGGTTCCCAGACGTCGACGCCGCGGCCCTCGCCGGTGAACCGGCGGCCGAAGCGGCGTACCCGGTCGACGTTGTCGCTGACCAGCAGCCACAGGAAGCCGATCGAGCCGACGACGAACGGGATGGGCGACAGCGAGTCCACGTAGACCGCGACCGGCACCGAGTAGATGGCCAGCATCGGCAGGCCCGCCAGCGCCGGGCGGCGCAGCCCCACCGCGCACAGGTCCACCAGGATCGCGACCGAGCCCATGCCCAGCGCGCTGACGAACAGCAGCCCGTCCAGGTCGGGCACCGGCACGTAGCTCTTCTGGACCTCCTCGCCGGCCAGCGCGAACAGCTTGCCGAACTGGGCGAACGTGTCCGGCGTCGGGATCAGCCCGAGGATCGCGGTGTCCTCGCCGAACAGCCAGGTCAGGCCGATCAGCAGCGCGGCCAGCATGGCCAGCAGCTGGGCCCAGAGCCGACCGCGCAGCGAGCGTGCGCCCAGCGCCGCCCCGGTCACCATCGCGACCATGAGCCCGCCCTCGAACAGCCAGCTCCAGCCGGCGAAGATGTCCGAGATCGGAGCCGAGGCGAGCACCGTGGCCGCGCCCGCGACCAGGCCCAGATGACGTCGTGAGTTCATCGGCCGCCTCCCATGGTGACCGTCTCGGCCATCGCCGCACGTACCGCGAAGCCCTGCTGGCCCCGGGCCGCCTGCGGCCACAGCGTGGGCAGCTGGTCGCCGTGCTTGACCCGCACGACCCGCCAGCCGCTCTGCATCAGCGACAGCGCCGCCGCCGCGTGCTCGTGCTCGGCCGCCTCGCGCGCCTGCGCGGGCAGGTTGAGCCAGGTGCTGGCGTCCAGGAAGAACGCCACGCAGGTGGTGCCGCTGGTGCGCAGGGCGAGCAGCAGCCGGGCCTCCTCTGCGGTGAGCAGGCCCAGCACCGCGATGATCAGGCCGCCGTCGGCGCGCCGGCGGGTGTGCTCCACCAGGCTGCCCACGTCGCCGCGCGGCGAGGCCTTCACCTCGGCCAGGTGGTCCAGCAGCATGCCGTCGCCCACGCCCTCGGTGGCGTCGATGTCGGCGCCGGTGTCGGTGACCAGGCGCAGCCGGTATCCGGCCTGGCGCAGGTGCACCGCGATGCTGGCCGAGGCCGACACCGCCCACTCGAAGCTGGCCGTCGGGCCCTCGCCCCGGTGCGCGCCCAGCCGCGTGTCGAGCAGGACCGTGGCCCGGCTCTCCCACGGCTGCTCCTCGCGGCGCACCATCAGCTCGCCCACCCGGGCGGTGGAGCGCCAGTGCACCCGGCGCAGGTCGTCGCCGCGGCGGTACTCCCGGGTCGCGGCGTCGTCCTCGCCGTGCACGGCGACCGAGCGGGCGCGGCTGTCGCCGGTGCCCGAGTACTCCCCGGCCAGCCGTACCAGCTGCAGCGGCGACACGTTCGGGATCACGGTGAGCTTGTCGGCGCTGGGGAACGAGCGGGTCAGCTCGCACAGTCCGAACGGGTCCGTCATGCGCAGCGTCAGCGGGCCGACCTCGTAGCGCCCGCGTAGCTCGGCGCGCACCGTGTACGCCACCGAGCTGGCCTGCTGCGCGCCGAGACGTTCCAGCACCAGCCGGGGCCGGCTGCCCAGTGCGTACGGCAGCCGGTCCTCCAGCAGCAGCGTGCCGGTGGGCAGGCGGGACATGTTCTGCAGCCGCAGCAGCACCCGCGCGTTGCCGCCGGCCTGCACGCGGTACGGGTCGAGGCTGCGCGTGCAGGCGAGCTTGTAGCGCGCCCGGCCGACGTACATCGCCGCCATCAGCGGCAGCGCCACGAGCAGCACCGCCACCCGCATCAGGTCCTTCTCGCCGAGGGCGAGCGCGCACAGCAGCGCGGCCGCCCCCGCGGCGAGGAACGAGCGGCCGCGGGTGGTGAGCCCGCGCAGCGCCTCACGCATGGGTCAGCCCCGCCGGTCGTAGAAGGAGTTGGGCGGCGTGGCCGGGCGGGTGTCGTAGGGGGAGCGCCCGCGGTCGTGCGGCACCGGCAGCCGGTGCACCAGCTCGGACAGGATCGCGTCGGTGGTGCGCCGGGCCAGTTGCGCGTCGGCGGTGGGGATGACGCGGTGCGCGAGCACCGGCACGGCGAGGGTCTGCAGGTCGTCGGGCACGACGTAGTCACGGCCGTCGAGCGCGGCGACGGCCTTGGCCGTGCGCAGCAGCTGCAGCGTGGACCGGGGGGACGCGCCCAGGCGCAGCTCGGGGGCCTCGCGGGTGGCGGTGACCAGCTCCACGGCGTAGCGCTTGACCGCCTCGGCCACGTGCACGCTGCGCACCGTGGCGATGAGCCGCCGCACGGTGCCGCCGTCGACGACCGAGGTCAGGTCCTCCAGCGGGTCGTGCGAGTGGTAGCCGTCGAGCATGGCGTACTCGGCCGCGGCGTCCGGGTAGCCCATCGCGATGCGGGCGGTGAACCGGTCGCGCTGCGCCTCGGGCAGCGGGTACGTGCCCTCCATCTCGATCGGGTTCTGCGTCGCGACCACCATGAACGGGATCTCCATGGCGTACGTGACGCCGTCCACGGTGACCTGGTGCTCCTCCATGCACTCCAGCAGCGCCGACTGGGTCTTCGGCGAGGCCCGGTTGATCTCGTCGCCGACCACCAGGTTGGCGAAGACCGCGCCCGGCTTGAACTCGAAGTCGCGCGTCTCCTGGTTGTAGACGCTGACCCCGGTGACGTCGCTGGGCAGCAGGTCGGGGGTGAACTGGATGCGCCGTACGGAGCAGTCGATGGACCGGGCCAGGGCCTTGGCCAGCTTGGTCTTACCGACGCCGGGCACGTCCTCGATGAGCAGGTGGCCCTCGGCCAGCAGCACGGCCAGGGCCAGCCGCACGGTGGCGGTCTTGCCCTCGATGACCTGCTCGATGTTGGCCACGATGGCGTTCGTCGTGGCACGGAACTCGTCGACCGTCATGGGGTCGGTGAGTTCGCCCCCACTGCGTTGCGTGGTCACATGTCCTCCTGTAGTTCGCAACTGCGGGGCCTGGCCCCCGTGGGACGGGCGCTTCCTGCGCTCACCCTGGCCTCCCACCATTCTGATCACTGCGCCCCGACAGAACGCCGACCTCCGTCGGGGAGGTTGCTTCGCTGGGCAAGTACCGGGCCGGACGGCCGGCACGGCGCGCCGGGCGGCTCGCAGCGGAGTGAGAGCCTTGTCCGCAGTGTTCCGTAGGTGCGGCGCATGCGGCAATGGCAGGGATCCGGTCGTCGTCGACGCGCCGGATCGGCCGGTGTGCGAGCTATGCGAGATGCGGGGGCCGCGCGCCCGGGGGTATCATGCGGTCATGGCTTGGGCCCTGGCGCTCCTTAGTGAGCCGTGCTGACGCGACGGAGCGCGCGTGAGCACGGCGACCCCTCCTGCGTGAGGGGCTTTTTTGTGCCCTAGGACGCGCCCACGAACGCGCTGCGGCGTTCCGTACCGCCCGATGACTTTGATCTTGATCTGACTCGTGAGGACCTGGACATGAGCGAGCACGCCGAGACCCCGGCCGACATTCCCCCGTATCGCTACACCGCCGCCACCGCGAACGCCATCGAGGCGCACTGGCAGGACTTCTGGCAGGAGCACGGCACCTTCCACACGCCCAACCCGGCCGGGCCGCTGGCCGACCCGACGCACCCGCGCTCGGGTGCCCCGAAGCAGTTCGTCCTGGACATGTTCCCGTACCCGTCCGGTTCGGGGCTGCACGTGGGCCACCCGCTGGGCTTCATCGGCACCGACGTGTTCGCCCGCTTCCAGCGCATGGCGGGCTTCAACGTGCTGCACACGATGGGCTTCGACTCCTTCGGCCTGCCCGCCGAGCAGTACGCGGTGCAGACCGGCACCCACCCGCGCATCACCACCGAGCGCAACGTCGAGCGCTACCGCGCCCAGCTGCGCATGCTGGGCCTGGGCCATGACGACCGGCGCTCGGTGGCCACCACCGACGTCGCGTTCTACCGCTGGACGCAGTGGATCTTCCTGCAGGTCTTCAACTCCTGGTACGACGCCGAGCAGGGCAGAGCGCGGCCGATCAGCGAGCTGGTCGAGAAGCTGGCGCAGGACCCGGCCTGGGCCGCGAAGTCCGCCACCGAGCAGCGCGCGATCATCAACGAGCACCGGCTGGCGTACGTCTCCGAGGCGCCCGTGAACTGGTGCCCCGGCCTGGGCACGGTGCTGGCCAACGAGGAGGTCACCTCCGACGGGCGCAGCGAGCGCGGCAACTTCCCGGTCTTCAAGCGGAGCCTGAAGCAGTGGATGATGCGTATCACCGCGTACGGCGACCGCCTGATCGACGACCTGGACACGCTGGACTGGCCCGAGCCGATCAAGGCGATGCAGCGGAACTGGATCGGCCGCTCGACCGGCGCGCACATCGCGTTCGGCGTCGAGGGGAGTGCCGAGAGCATCCGCGTGTTCACCACGCGCCCCGACACCGTGTACGGCGCGACCTACATGGTCGTCGCGCCCGAGCACGAGCTGGTCGACGACATCGTGCCCGCGGCCTGGCCCGAGGGCACCCACGAGGTGTGGACCGGCGGGCACGACACCCCGGCCGCCGCCGTCGCCGCGTACCGCGCCGAGGCCGCGGCCAAGACCGAGATCGAGCGCCAGGCCGACGCCAAGGTCAAGACCGGCGTCTTCACCGGTGCGTACGCGGTCAACCCCGTCAACGGCGCGCGCGTGCCGGTGTTCATCGCCGACTACGTGCTGGCCGGCTACGGCACCGGCGCGATCATGGCGGTGCCCGGCCAGGACGAGCGGGACTGGGAGTTCGCCGAGGTCTTCGAGCTGCCCATCATCCGCACCGTGCAGCCGACCGAGGGTTTCGACGGCAAGGCGTTCACCGGCGACGGCCCGGCGATCAACTCCGGCATGCTGGACGGCCTGGGCATCGCCGAGGCCAAAGAGAAGATCATCGCCTGGCTGGAGGCGAACGACCACGGCCAGGGCGCGACCACGTACCGGCTGCGCGACTGGCTGTTCAGCCGCCAGCGCTACTGGGGCGAGCCGTTCCCGATCGTGTACGGCGCCGACGGCCAGGCCATCGCGCTGCCCGAGTCGATGCTGCCGCTGGAGCTGCCCGAGGTCGACGACTTCTCGCCGAAGACCTTCGAGCCCGACGACGCGACCTCTTCGCCGGAGACGCCGCTGTCGCGCGCCAAGGAGTGGGTCGAGGTCGAGCTGGACCTGGGCGACGGCCCGAAGTCCTACATCCGCGAGACCAACACCATGCCGCAGTGGGCCGGCTCCTGCTGGTACCAGCTGCGCTACCTGGACCCGACCAACGAACTGGCCTTCGTCGACCCGGCCAACGAGGCGTACTGGGTGGGCCCGCAGTCGGCCGGCGACTCCGGCGGCGTCGACCTGTACGTCGGCGGCGTCGAGCACGCGGTGCTGCACCTGCTGTACGCCCGGTTCTGGCACAAGGTGCTGTTCGACCTGGGGCACGTCAGCAGCTACGAGCCGTACCACCGGCTGTTCAACCAGGGCTACATCCAGGCGTACGCGTACCGCGACCACCGCGGCGCGCACGTCCCGGCCGAGGAGGTCGCCGAGGAGCAGCCGTCCGTCTTCACCTGGAACGGCGAGAAGGTCGACCGCGAGTACGGCAAGATGGGCAAGTCCCTGAAGAACGTCGTCACGCCCGACGAGATGTGCGAGCGGTACGGCGCCGACACCTTCCGCGTCTACGAGATGTCCATGGGCCCGCTGGAGGTGTCCCGGCCCTGGGAGACCCGGGCGGTCGTCGGGGCGTACCGCTTCCTGCAGCGGGTCTGGCGCACCGTGGTCGACGAAGAGACCGGCGGCGTCACGGTGGTCGACACCCCGGCCTCCGACGACCTGCGCCGCCTGCTGCACCGCACCATCGCCGGAGTCCGCGAGGACATGGCCGCGCTGCGCTTCAACACCGCGATCGCGAAGCTGATCGAGCTGACCAACGCGCTGACCAAGGCCGGCGCGACCCCGCGCGAGATCGCCGAGCCGCTGGTGCTGATGCTGGCCCCGGTCGCCCCGCACATCGCCGAGGAGCTGTGGTCCAAGCTGGGCCACGACGGCTCGCTGACCTTCGCCGACTTCCCGGCCGCCGACCCGGCGCTGCTGACCGCCGACCTGGTCACCTACCCGGTCCAGATCAACGGCAAGGTCCGCGGCCGGATCGAGGTGGCCGCCGACGCCGCCGAGGACGAGGTCCGCGCCGCCGCCCTGACCGAGGTCGCCGCCTCCCTGGCCGGCAAGGACCCCAAGAAGGTCATCGTCGTCCCCGGCCGCCTGGTCAGCATCGTCGCCTGATCTGGACGAAGGAAGGGCACCTTCTTAACGCTATGCGTTGTAGAAGGTGCCCTTCTTAACGGGACGGCTGCGCTGACCTGTGGCTTGTCGCGGCGTAGTGTTCTGCGCTGCGCGCTGGACCCGCTCTGCCATGTCGACCCCGCTCGGTTGCCCGCACGTTTTGGCGTTTGGATCCTGTTCCGAGCCGGCGGTCGAGGCGCATGATCTGTTTTTGTGGACGATGGACGTTGCTATGACGACGTCCATCGTCCACAAAAACAGATCATCAGCCGGGCCAGCCTGCGGCGCGCAGCGCGGCCCGGACCGATTCGAGTACTTCGTCCGGCTGGTTCCGCACCGCCCAGGCCGGGAAGCGCAGCACCCGCTCGCCGCGTACCCACAGGGCGTTCTGCCGCCGCATGTCCGCCCAGTAGGCGCGTACGTCGAGGTGCTGGGCACCGTCGATCTCGGCGTGGACGCCGTACTGGTCGAAGAGGGCGTCCAGGTAGCGCTGCCGTCCGTCGGTGTCGCGGCGGCTGACCTGGAGTTTCGGCCGGGGCAGGCCGCCACGGCGACACAGCGCGAGGAACTGCGCCTCGGGCAGCGACCCGGCTCCACCGGCAGCGTCGTTGACCGCCTGGGTGATCACCGGTCGCCGTCGCACTCCGCTCATCCTGGCCAGCACGGCTCGCACCTCGGGTGGCCCGACCAGGCGCTGCTGCAGGGTGGCGGCCACGATGGCGCGGGCTTCGTCGTCGGAGCGCGCCCACTGGGCCGCGTCGACGACCGAGCGGGCGGGCATGGTGCACGGCGGGCTGCCGAGATCGTGTACGTCCGCGACGGGGTCCAGGAGGCGGGCGCGGTGCACGATCACGTCGTGCGGCGTGTCCCGGTCGCGGACCGTGGCGGGCATGAGCAGGTGAATCGCGGTCACGGCGAACCCGCGTAGTCCGAGTTGCGTCAGCGCGGTGCGCCCCGCGGTCACGGTGCCGGGCGGGCCGGCGAGGACGGCGATCCAGCGCCGCTGGTCGTCGTCGCGGGGTGCAGGTTGCAGCACGTACACGCCCCGGCGCGGCCGCTGCCAGCGCCCCACTGCGACCCGGTGCCGGATCGCGGCGTCGGTGTAGTGGGCCAGCGCCTGCGCCCGGCTCAGCACGTCATGCTGGCGGAAGAGCAGGAAGTCGAGGTCCGAAGAGTCGTCACGCGGCAGCTCACGCACGTCCGCCGAGCTTAGACCGTCCAAACAAGATTCATTTCTGTGGACGCTGGACGCTGCTGGAGCGACGTCCAGCGTCCACAAGAACGAATCAAGACGGTCAGGCGGTGGCCGGGCGGGCGGTGGCGCGGGTCTGGTGGCGCCAGTGCAGGGCGGCGGCGGCGCTGATCAGGATGCCGGTCGCGGCCGGGATGAAGGTGAGCCAGCTCAGCGAGTGCGGTGCGATCGCGGCCGCGCCGATGGTGGCGTAGCTGAACGAGGACGGCAGCCCGCCCAGCGCGGTGCCCAGCAGGTAGTGCCGGAAGCGCACCGAACTGGTTCCGTACGCATACCCGACCAGCCCGAACGGGGCGATCGGCTGCAGCCGCACGACGATGACGGCCAGCAGGCCGCGCCGGGCCAGCCAGCGGTCGAGCCGGGCCAGCCGGTCACCGGCGTGCGCGGCGACGAAGTCGCGCCCCGCCCAGCGCCCGGCGGCGTAGGTCACGGTCGCGGCGAGCAGCGCCGCGGTGAGCGACCAGGCGGCCCCGCCGACCGCGCCGAACAGCGCGCCGCAGCCCAGCGAGATGGCGGTACGCGGCACCAGCGCGCACAGCAGCACCGCGCAGACCAGCACCGCGACCGCGGGCGCGGCCGGGCCGAGCTGGTCCACCCAGGCGGGCAGCTTGTCCAGGGGCAGCTTCCACGCGGCGACACCGGCCAACCCGACCAGCACCGCGAGCGCGACCAACCGCAGCCGGTGCGTGCCCGCCGCCGTGACGGCGGACCGACTTGCGCCCGCCGGAGCCGTCATGGGCGGAGCCGAATCAGCGGGCCTTGCGCCGGGCTGCCCCGGGCCTGCTGGCACCGTCGCGGGCGGAACCGCATCAGCCGATCCGGTGCCGGGCTGCGCTATGCCTGCCGGTGCCGATCCTGGTCGAGCCGAACCGGCTGCCGTGGTGTCGGCTTCGGCGCCGGGCGCTGCTGAGGCCGCGGATCTGATGCCGGACGACGCGGTCACACGAGTCCCGCGGCGCCGAGGCGCTCGCTGCGCAGCCGGGTGTGCCAGGTGTCGTCGGCGGCGGCGAGGGTCTCCTCGCCGGTCGCCCAGCGCAGCAGCAGGTCGGCCAGCGCCGGGTTGCGCGACAGGGCGGGGCCGTGCGAGTACGTGCCGATGACGGTGCCGGACCACGCGCCCTCGGTCGCGCCGTCGTTGCCGATACCGGTGCGGACCTTGGCCAGCGGTTTCACCTCGGGGCCGAGGTGGGTGCGGCCGCCGTGGTTCTCGAAGCCGGTGAGCATGGGCAGGCCCAGCGCCGGGTCGATGTCGCCGGCCAGCTCGCCGACGGCCCGGGTGGGGCCGCGGTCGGAGTGCAGGTCGAGCAGGCCGAGGCCGTCGCACTTGGCGCCCTTGGCGAAGAAGCTGTTGCCGAGCAGCTGGTATCCCGCGCAGACGGCGAACACCACCGCGCGCCGGTCGACGGCGCGGTGCAGGCCGCGGTCGGCCTGCAGCCGCTGTGCGGCCAGGGCCTGCGGGCCGTCCTCGCCGCCGCCGATGAGGTAGATGTCGCCGTAGGGCAGCGCCTGGTCGGAACGCACCTCGACGGTCTCGGCGGGGATGCCGCGCAGCTTGGCGCGGTGCGCCAGGATCAGCATGTTGCCGCGGTCGCCGTAGGTGGACAGCAGGTCCGGGTAGATCCAGACGATCTGGAGTGCGCTAGACAACTCGATCCAACTCCGCTCGGATGTCCTGGAACGCGGTGTAGTTCGCGATCACTTCCAGTCTGCCGGGCGGCACCGCCGCGACAGCCTCGTCGAACGACTTCACGTGGGTGAAGGCGACGTCGTTGACCTGCAGCCGTACGGCGAGGTCGAAGGCCCGGTCCCCGGTGATCAGGACCTGGCGGCCGCGCAGCGGCGCGAAGTCGACGTCGAACAGCCAGCTGGTGTCGAAGCCGTCGGGGTCGCGCGCGTTGATCGACAGCAGGGTGGGCTGCTCCTCGGCCATGTCGAAGGCCTCCAGCCAGCTGGCCGGGTTCTTGGCCAGCAGCAGGCGGATGTTGCGCCCGTCCCGGTCGACCTGGGCGTAGCGGCCGGCCACGCTGGCGACCTCGGCGAGCTTGGGCGCGGCGTCGGCGGGGGAGACCCCGAAGCGGTGCGCCACGGCCAGCGCGGTCGCCGCGTTGCCGACGTTGACCTTGCCGGGCAGCTGGAGCTTGACCTCGTGCCGTACGCCCTCGGGGTCGATCACGGCGGACTCGTCGACGGTCCACTGCGGGGCCGGGCGGGTCAGGTCGCCGGTGGCGCAGCGCCAGGAGTCCTCGTCGGTCTCGTCGCGCTCGATGTGCGCGCCGCAGGCGGGGCAGACGTGTGCGTCCTCGCGCCAGCGCTGGCCGGCGGAGAACCAGGTCACCCGTCCTTCACCCGCCGCGGCGTGCGCGGCGGCGGCGTACACGACCATCGGGTCGTCGGCGTTGGCGACCACGTGCACGCCGGGGTGGTCGGCGAGGGCGTCGCGCCACAGCTGCGCCATCATCGCCACCTCCTTGGCCCGGTCGAGCTGGTCGCGGGACAGGTTCAGCAGCGCCACGACCAGCGGCGTGGTGGCCCTGAGCACCTGCGCGAGGTAGTGCTCGTCGACCTCCAGCACGGCGTACGGCGTGGTGCCGGCGCGGGCCAGGGCGGAGGTGTGGCCGGTGGGCATGTTCGCGCCGAACGAGTTCGTGGCGACGTCGCCCAGCACGCCGACCGCCGCCGCGGTGAACCGCGTGGTGGTGGTCTTGCCGTTGGTGCCGGAGACCAGGGCTATGCGCCGCCCGGCCGCCAGGTGGGCGAGCAGATCCGGGTCGATCATCATGCCTAGTCGCCCGCCGATGACCGACCCGTCGCCCCGGCCGGTGGCGCGTGAGAGCGCCGCGGCGGTCCGCGAGACCGATGCCGCGAGCGAGGCGCGCAGCGGCAGCTTCTTCTCCGTCACGCGGGAGAGGCTACCTGACTCCCGGACGGCGTCAGGCCTGTGGCGTGAACCACTGCCTGGCTTCCTGTTTTGCCTGCGTATTGCGCGAATCGGGTCTGAAGGGGTAAAACGATACAGCAGCCGCGCGTCTGCGCGGCGACTTCCGGCGTCGCCCGCCGGCGCCCCCGGAAGGCTGCACCCCTGGAAGGACATCGCTTTGCTCGAACTCCCTGAGCGGCGACCCGCCCGGTTGTTGCTGGGCCTGGGCGCGGGTATCGCCGCGGTCAGCCTGCTCGGCGCCCCCGCCGCCAAACCCGCCCCGACCACTGCCAAGACCTCCGCCAGCGCGTCCGCCCAGCCCGACGGGCAGTCGCGCCGCGACCAGCGCCGCCCGTCCGGCGAGGACCCGGAGGCCGGCCCGGAGTCCGCCGCCCGGCCCGAAGAGCTCGGCGACGACGCCGAAGCGGACGCCGCCGAGGATTGACCGGCGCACCGCTCGCCGGACGCCGGGGACTGCGCGCGACGATCGCCGCTGAGCCGTCGGGGACCTGCCCGGGCACGCCGCCGCGAACGCTGATCGCCGTCTGCGCCGGTCGGACCTGCCCGGTCCGGCTGCCGCGAGCTACGGATCGATGGTCATATCACTGAGTAGTACCAAGAGGCAGCTGTCAAGCACCCTCTGTCACCGCATTGCCACCTACGGGTGACTGCGTGGAGACGGAGGGTGCTTTTTGCTGCGGCGACTCCGGGTGTCAAAAAGATGACCTTGGTAACGCGCCGCGCCGCCCTCCACCGGTCGTTTGCGGCCATGAGCTGCGCCTATGTGGAGCGAAACCGCACCCGGAAGGCTGAATCCGCATTGACCGTGGAGGGAAGTGGAGTAAAGTGGGGCGCAATGGCGGGCCGGACGGTCCGCCGGCCCCGGGGGCAACGCACGCCGACTCGTCCGCGAAACGAGACGGCGTCGGTGTCGGTGCTGGAGGGGGTGGGGGCCGATGTTCCTGGGCACCCATACTCCCCGGCTCGACGACAAGGGCCGGCTGATCCTGCCCGCTCGGTTCCGTGACGAGCTGGCAGGAGGTGTCGTGATCACCAAAGGGCAGGAGCGCTGTCTCTACGTCTTTCCGACGCCGGAGTTCCAGCGCATCGCGGGCCAGTTGGCCGAGGCTCCGATGACGCACAAGGCGGCCCGTGCCTACAGCCGGGTCTTCTTCGCCAGCGCGCACGACGAGATCCCCGACAAGCAGGGCCGGGTGACCATCCCGGGCCACCTGCGGGAGTACGCGGGACTGGAGCGGGACCTCGTGGTCATCGGCGCCAGCACCCGGGTCGAGGTCTGGGACAGGCAGGCGTGGGACGCCTACCTCGAGGCGAACGAAGACGAGTTCGCCGACATCGAGGAGGGGGTGCTGCCCGGCGGTCTGTGAGGACGGGGGTCCGGCACCGTTCACGGCCGGGCTCGGAGTCGTACCGCGAGATCTCCACCCGCTCCGGCACCTGGCGTCACTTCCCCGACGCCAGGCGCATCGCTCTCATCCTCGGCCGCGACGAGGGTGGGAACGGGGAAGCGGTTGGGGATCTGGCGGTACGACGAGGCACAGCGAAAACAGGGGGGTCGAGATGGTGGAACCACGTGGCGTACACGTGCCGGTTCTGCTTGATCGATGCCTGGAGTTGCTGGCCCCCGCCCTGGACCGGCCCGGACGCGCACCCGGCGGACGCACGGTCTATGTCGACGGCACCACCGGGCTCGGCGGTCACGCCGAGGCCGTGCTGCTGGCGCACCCGAACACGATCCTGGTCGGGCTCGACCGAGACACCGAGGCGCTGGCGCACTCACAGCGGCGGCTGGAGCGGTTCGGCGACCGGGTGCACCTGGTGCACGCGGTCTACGACGAGCTGCCGCAGGTGCTGCCGAAGCTCGGCCTCGAGCAGGTCGACGGGATCCTGTTCGACCTGGGTGTGTCGTCGCTGCAGCTGGACGAGGCGGACCGCGGGTTCGCCTACGCCCAGGACGCGCCGCTCGACATGCGCATGGACCAGACCCGGGGCGTCACCGCCCAGGAGATCGTCAACAGCTACTCCCACCCGGACCTGACCCGGATCCTGCGGGTCTACGGGGAGGAGAAGTTCGCGTCGAGGATCGCGGCGGCGATCCTGCGCGAGCGTGCCAAGGCGCCGATCACGTCATCGGCCCTGCTGGCCGAGCTGGTGCGGGACTCGATCCCGGCACCGGCCCGGCGTACCGGGGGACATCCGGCCAAGCGGACGTTCCAGGCGCTGCGCATCGAGGTAAACGGCGAGCTGTCCACGTGGGAGCGTGCCCTGCCCGCCGCGATCGACGTGCTGGCGCCCGGTGGACGGGTGGTGGTGCTGTCGTACCACTCGCTCGAGGACCGGATCACCAAGCAGGCCTTCGTGGCCCGCGCCCGCAGCACGGGACCGGTGGACCTGCCGGTCGAGCTGCCGGGTACCGGGCCGACGCTGCGCCTGCTGACCAGGGGCGGGGCCGAGATGGCGTCGGAGGCCGAGGTGGCCCGCAATCCGCGGGCGGCGTCGGTGCGCCTGCGGGCCGTGCAACTGATCGAGCAGGACCAGGGTCCCTGACCAGGGGCCGGCAGGCTGCGAGCAAAGGGGGTAGGGATGAACGTGACACCGCTGCGGGCATCGCGCCGCAGCACAACGCCGTCGCAGGGGGCGTCGCGACCGGGGGGTCGGGCCGTGACGAACGAGGCGAAGGCGAATGATCAAGGCCGTTCGGGTGATCGCTACCGGACGGTGGGCAGTGCCGCGCTGGCGGTGCAGCCGGAGCCCGCGACGCCGCAGCAGGCGCGGCGACCGCGGCTGCGGCTGGCCCCGCCGGTGCCGGTGGCGGCGCCGCGAACGCCGTTCGTGCTGCTCATCGTGCTGGTCGTGGTCGCCGGGGTGCTCGGCATCCTGGTGCTCAACACCAAGATCGCCGAGGGCGGCATCCAACTGACCGATCTGAAGAAGCAGCAGGCACAACTCGACCTGCGCGAGCAGCAGATCACCCAGGAGATCACGGAGGCGGAGTCGCCGGGTCGCCTGGAGGCGGCGGCCAAGCGGCTGGGCCTGGTGCCGGCGGGTGCACCCGCCTTCATCCGGCTGCCCGACGGCAAGATCATCGGGGTGCCGCAGCCGGCCACCGGCAAGCCGAGCATCACCAGCCAGTGAGCATCGGGCTCCGGCATGGCTCCCTACGCGGAGCCGTGCCGGAGCCTGCCTGCATGAAGGCATAGAAGGGGCGACGATGGCGCGACGCGACACCGACGAGCCGGAGGACCGGGGGCGCAACCGCCGCAGCGGCATCGGCGACGCACGCGCCTTCACCCCGCGCGGGCGGACCACCCGCGACGGCGGTTCCGGCGACGGCCCGGACTCCGCACCGGATCCGCAGGCCGAGGCCGAGTTGCAGCGCCGCCGTGCCGAGCTGCGCATGGTGCGCGGCGGCCGGGCCGAGGAGGGCCGCCCGCCGCAGCGGCTCGGCCGGGTCACCGGCGCACCGAGCCGGCGACCGGCCCGTCCCGACGAGGGCGACTTCGACGTCGACGAGGCGCCGCGCCGCCGCACGGCTGCCGCGGGTCGCGGCCGGGCCCCGGTCCGGGCGGACCGCGAGTTCGCCGGGCGTACGCAGGCCGCCCGTGCCCGGAACCCGTACCGCGACGACCGGCTGCCCGCGGGCCGCGGCCGCCCGCAGGATCGGCGGCAGCGCCCGGTCGCGCCGCCGCCGGACCCGCCGAAGATGGGCGAGCCGCGCCGACGGCTGCGCCTGGCCACCGCCCTGTCGCTGCTGCTGTTCGCCGCGATCGGGGTGCGCCTGGTGCAGTTCCAGCTGGCCGACGCGCCGGCGTTCGCCGCACAGGGGCTCGAGGACCGGCTCGACACGGTCAAGCTGCCCGCGCCGCGCGGCGCGATCTTCGACCGCACCGGCGCCGTGCTGGCCAAGAGTGTGGAGGCGCGGTTCATCGCGGTCGACCCGGAGCTGGTCGTGGAGCCGAAGACGACGGCCGGGCTGCTCGCGCCGCTGCTGGGCAAGGCCCCCTCGGAGATCGAGCCGCTGCTGCAGAAGGGCAAGCAGGAGGTCAGCGGCAAGCCCATCCGCTTCCGGTGGCTGCTGCGCGGGCTGAGCGTGGACACCGCGAACATGGTGCGCGCGCTCAAGCTGCCCGGCATCATCGTCGATCGGGACGAGCGGCGGGACCTGCCGGGCGACGACCTCGCGGCCAACCTCATCGGCTTCACCGGCACCGACCTCAACGGCCTGGCCGGCATCGAGGCCCGCTACGACCAGCTACTGCGCGGCCGCAACGGGCAGCTGCAGTACGAGACCGGCAACGGCAACCTGAACAAGCCGATCCCGGGCGGCTTCCGCCGGGAGACCAAGGCGCAGCCGGGCAGCTCGCTGACGCTCACCATCGACCGTGACGTGCAGTTCCATGCGCAGCACATCCTGTTCGAGAACATGCAGAAGGTGAAGGCGGTCTGGGGCGCCGCGGTGGTGCTGGACGCGCGCACCGGCGAGGTGGTCGCCCAGGCGAGCATCCCGACGTTCAACGCGGCGAACCCGGGCGCGGCCAAGCCGGCGGAGCTGGCCGACAACGCCACCTCGGTGGTGGTCGACCCCGGTTCGGTGCACAAGGCGATCGTGCTGTCGGCGGCGCTGCAGGAGAACGTGGTCGAGCCCGACTCGACCGTGAAGATCGGCCCGTCGATCAAGAAGGGCGACCAGGTCTACTGGGACACCCACCAGTTCGCCGAGGGCACCAAGATCACCTTGCCGGGCCTGATGGCGTTCTCCTCGAACGTGGCCACCATCAAGATCGCCGAGAAGCTGGGCGCGGAGAAGCTGTACGAGTACCAGAAGCTGTTCGGGCTCGGCCAGCCCACCGGGATCGGGGTGCCCGGCGAGTCGTCCGGCCAGCTGCAGGCCCCGGAGGACTGGAGCGGCACGTCGCACGGCTCGATCCCGATCGGGCACGAGATGGCGGTGACGCCGCTGCAGATGGCGGCGGCGTACGCGGCGATCGCCAACGACGGCGTCTGGGTGCAGCCGCACCTGATCAAGCAGACCATCGCGCCCGGCGGCAAGGTGACCGAGCCCGCGCCGCCGAAGTCGCACCGGGTCATCAGCGCCGAGAACGCCGCGGCGCTGCGCGAGATCATGGAAGCGGTGACCACCGTCGACCAGGCCACCGGCCGCTCGGCGGCGCTGCCCGGCTACCGCATCTCCGGCAAGACCGGCACCGGCTCGCAGGTGCTCAACGGTAAATACGTCAAGGGCGAGGTCGGCTCGTTCATCGGCATGGCGCCGGCGGAGAATCCGCGCTACGTCATCGCGGTGTTCGTCAAGACGCCCGGCGTCGGGGCGGGCGGCAAGGTGGCCGGTCCGGCGTTCCGCGACATCATGGCGTACACGCTGCGGCACTTCAAGGTGCTGCCGAGCACCGTGGGCTCGCCCAAGTTCGTCACCTATTACTGATCCATGTCACTAGAAGTCAGACACAGCGGGCACAGGTGTGCGGCGGGTCATGGGCCAGCGGGTAAGGTCTGACGCCGTGCCCGGGAAACTCAGCTCCACCACCGCCCCGCTGCGGCCGGCCCGCGTGGCGCCGGTCGGTCTCGCCGCGCTCGCGAGCCTGTCCGGGGCCGACTGCGCGGCCCCGCCGGACGCGCTCGCGGCCGAGGTCACCGGCATCACCCACGCCAGTGACCAGGTGCGCCCCGGCGACCTGTACGCGGCGCTGCCCGGCGCCCGCCGCCACGGCGCGGAGTTCGCCCCCGCGGCACTGGCCGCCGGCGCGGTCGCCGTGCTGACCGACGCCGCCGGCGCGGCACACCCGGCGCTCGCGCCCGCGCTCGCGGCCGGGGTGCCCGTGCTCGTCGTCGCGGACGCCCGCGAGGCGCTGGGGCCGGTCGCCGACGCCGTCTACGGCTCGCCCACCTCCGCGCTGACCGTCATCGGGCTGACCGGCACCGCCGGCAAGACCTCCACCGCGTACCTCGTCGAATCCGGCCTGCGCGCCGCCGGTCACGTGACCGGGCTGATCGGCACCGTGGAGACCCGCCTGGGCGACGTCCGGGTGACCAGCGTGCGCACCACCCCCGAGGCGACCGACCTGCACGCCCTGTTCGCGCTGGCCCGGGAGAACGGCGTCACCGCGGTGGTGATGGAGGTGTCCAGCCACGCCCTGGTGATGGGCCGCGTCGGCGGGGTGCGCTTCGCCGTCGGCGGCTACACCAACTTCGGCTCGGACCACCTGGACTTCCACACCGACTCCGACGACTACTTCCAGGCCAAGGCGCGGCTGTTCGACGGCCGCTGCCGCACCGAGGTGCTCAACCTCGACGACGCGGCGCTGCGCCCGCTGCTGCGCCCGGCCACGGTCACCTACTCCGCCCTCGGCGACCCCGCCGCCGACTGGCGTGCCGCCGACGTCGTCGAGCAGGACTTCGGCCAGCGGTTCACCGCGGTCGGACCGGCCGGGCCGGTGCCCGCCGGGGTACGGCTGCCCGGCCGCCACAACGTGGCCAACGCGCTGCTGGCGCTGGCCTGCCTGACCGCGGTCGGGGTCGACCCGCGCACCGCCGCCGACGGCATCGCCGCGTGCCCGGGTGTGCCCGGCCGACTGGAGCAGGTCGACGCGCCCGGCCCGGTGGTGGGCGTCGTCGACTACGCGCACAAGGTCGGCGCGATCGAGGCCGCGCTGCTGGCGCTGCGCTCGCTGGCCGACGCCCGGGGCGGCCGCCTGATCTGCGTGCTGGGTGCGGGCGGCGACCGGGACACCGGCAAGCGTCCGCTCATGGGCGCGGCCGGTGCGCACGGCTCCGACCTGCTCATCGTCACCGACGACAACCCGCGCACCGAGGACCCGGCGGCGGTCCGGCAGGGCGTGCTCGCGGGCACCGCAGGATCCGCGGCCGAAGTCGTCGAGATCGCGGGCCGCCGGGCGGCCATCGCCGAGGCGGTGGAGCGGGCCAAGGACGGCGACGTGATCGCGCTGCTCGGCAAGGGCCACGAGACCGGCCAGGAGATCGGCGGCGAGGTGCTGCCCTTCGACGACCGCATCGAACTCGCCGCCGCGCTGAGCGCCCGCTTCGGGCGCCACGAGGCCGCCGAGCAGGAGGAGGGCCGATGATCCCGCTGACCCTGGCCGAGATCGCCGCCGCCGTCGACGGCACGCTGCACGGCGGCGACCCGCAGGCGCGGGTGACCGGCACCGTCGAGTTCGACTCACGCAAGATCGGGCTGGGCGGGCTGTTCGTCGCGTTCGCGGGGGAGAAGGCCGACGGGCACGACTTCGCCCCGGCCGCCGCGGCCGCCGGCGCGGTGGCGGTGCTCGGCACCCGCGCGGTGCCCGAGCTGCCGACGATCGTGGTCGCCGACCCGCTGGTCGCGATGGCCCGGCTGGCCCGCGCCGTGCTGGACCGCCTCGACACGACCGTCGTGGCGATCACCGGCTCGTCGGGCAAGACCACCACCAAGGACCTCATCGGCGGGCTGCTGGCGGAACTGGGCCCGACGGTCGCGCCGCCGGGCACTTTCAACAACGAGCTGGGGCTGCCGTACACCGTGCTGCAGGCCGGAGCGGACACCCGCTTCCTGGTGCTGGAGATGGGCGCGCGCGGCGTCGGCCACATCAAGGACCTCTGCGAGATCGCCCCGCCGGGCATCGGCGTGGTGGTCAACGTCGGAGTGGCGCACATCGGCGAATTCGGCTCGGTGGAGGGCATCGCCCTGGCCAAGTCCGAGCTGGTGCAGGCGCTGCCCGCGGACGGGCTGGCCGTGCTCAACGCCGACGACCCTCGGGTGGCGGCGATGGCGGGCGTCACCGCCGCGCCGTCGGTGCTGGTGGGTCAGGCCGAGGGCGCGGACCTGCGGGCCGTGGACGTGGTGCTGGACGGGCGCGGGCGTCCCTCGTACACCGTGGTACGAGGAAACGAGTCCGCGCGCGTGGAGCTGGGTCTGACCGGCGCGCACCAGGTGGGCAACACGCTGCTGGCGGCTGCCGTCGCGCTGCGCTGCGGCCTGCCGTGGGCCGAACTGCCCGCGGCGCTGGCCCGGTTGCGCGCGGTCTCGACCCGAAGGATGGATGTTTTCGACCGTGCCGACGGTGTCACGGTCATCGACGACTCGTACAACGCGAACCCGGCCTCGACCGCGGCGGCGCTGCGCGCGCTGCACACCCTGGGTGGCGCAGGTCAGCCGGGACGGCGCACCGTCGCGGTGCTCGGTTATCACGCCGAGCTCGGTCCGGCGGAGCGCGACGGCCATGCCGAGGTGGGAGCGCTGGCGGCTACGCTCGGCGTCGGCCTGCTCATCGTGGTGGGCGAGTCAGCCGCGCCGATCCTCGACGGCGCGGCCTCGGTGCGGCATTGGGAAGGTGAGTCGGTGCTGGTCAGCGATCAGGCCGCGGCGATCGGCGTGCTGCGGGAGCGGCTGCGGTCCGCAGACGTCGTGCTGGTGAAGGGTTCGCGCTACCGAACCTGGGACGTGGTGGACGCACTGCGCGAGACACGTGCCCTCGCGGGCGCGAGTGACGGAGACGGCCACCGATGAGATCCATCATCGTCGCGATCCTGGTGGCGTTCGCGGTATCCCTCTTCGGCACCCCCATAGCCATCAAAGCCTTCACGCGGCTCAAGGCCGGGCAGCCCATCCGCACGGACGGGCCCCAGTCCCACCTGGTCAAGAAGGGCACGCCGACGATGGGCGGCGTGGTGTTCATCTTCGGCACGGTCATCGCGTACGTGGTGGCGCACCTGAGCCTGACCACCCTGCCCGAGAAGCAGATCGCCCAGATCACGCCGACCATCACCGCACTGGTGCTGCTCGGCCTGTTCGTGTTCTCCGGCGCGGTCGGCTTCATCGACGACTTCCTCAAGATCCGCCGGCGTAACAGCGGCGGCCTGAACAAGCGTGGCAAGCTGCTCGGCCAGCTGCTGGTCGGCGCGGTGTTCGGCATCATCGCGCTGAGCGACCCCGGCTCGAACACCGAGACCGTCGGCTCCACCAAGATCTCTTTCATCCGCGACATCGACTGGCTGGACATCGGCAAGGTCGGCGCGATCATCCTGTTCGTGGCGGTGGTGCTCGGCGCCACGAACGGCGTGAACCTGACCGACGGCCTCGACGGTCTGGCCACCGGCACGTCGGTGATGGTGCTGGGGGCGTACAGCTTCATCGCCGCCTGGCAGTACCAGCACTGGTGCGCCGACACGTCCGGATACGCGTCCAACGCCAACAACTACTGCTACGCGGTGCGGGATCCGCTGGAGGTGGCGATGATCGCCGCCGCGGCGGCCGGGGCGCTCGTCGGCTTCCTGTGGTGGAACACCTCGCCGGCGCGCATCTTCATGGGCGACACCGGCTCGATGGCGCTGGGCGGCCTCATCGCGGGCCTGGCCATGTCGACGCGCACGCTGATGCTGCTGCTCATCATCGGCGGCCTGTTCGTGATCATCACGATGTCGGTGGTGATCCAGGTGATCTCCTTCCGGACCACCGGAAAACGTGTCTTCCGCATGTCGCCGCTCCAGCACCACTTCGAGTTGGCAGGCTGGAGCGAGGTCAACATCGTCGTCCGCTTCTGGATCGTCGGCGGCATCGGGGTGGCGATCGGCCTGGGCATCTTCTACAGCGACTTCCTGCGCGTGATGGGGTGACATCGATGTACGAGGGCCGTTCGGTGCTGGTGGCCGGGGCGCGGGTGGCCGGAGCCGCCTGCGCCACCGCCCTGGCGGGCCTCGGCGCCAAGGTGACCGTCGTCGACCGGGCGGCCTCCGCCGAGACCGAGCGGCTCGCGGGCCAGGGCATCGCCGTCGTGATCGGCGAGCCCGACCCGGGGCAGCTGCTGGCCGGGGTCGACGACCTCGTCGTGTCCCCGGGCTTCCCGCCGCACCACCCCCTCGCCCTGGCCGCCGCGGCGTCCGGCATCGAGGTGTACAGCGAGCCGGAGCTCGCCTGGCGCCTGCGCAAACCGGACGGGCCCCGCTGGCTGGCCGTCACCGGCACCAACGGCAAGACCACCACGGTCACCATGCTGGCCGCGATCCTGGGCGCGGCCGGCCTGCGCACCGCGGCGCTGGGCAACATCGGCACCCCGCTGGTCGACGCCCAGTCGGGCGGCCCCGCCGGATACGAGGTGCTGGCCGTCGAGCTGTCCAGCTTCCAGCTGCACTGGTCCTCGACCATGGCCCCGCACGGCGGCGCGCTGCTCAATCTGGCCGACGACCACCTGGACTGGCACGGCGGCTTCGACCACTACGCGGGGGCCAAGACGGCCGTGTGGCGCTCCGTGCGCACCGGGGGCACCGCGGTCGGCAACCTCGACGATCCGCGCGTCAGGGCGCTACTGGAGGGGCTGCACGCGGCCCGGGTGCCCGGCCCGCTGGTCGGCTTCACCCTCGACGTGCCGCCGCCCGGCTGCGTGGGCGTGGTCGAGGACGTGCTCGTGGACCGCACCGGCGACGGCGACGCCCACGAACTGGCCACCCTGGCCGACATCCGCCCGGTCGGCGCGCACAACGTCGCCAACGCCCTGGCCGCCGCCGCGCTGGCGCTGTCGGTGGGCGTGTCGCACGAGGCGATCCGGCGGGGCCTGGCCGGCTACGTGCCCGAGCCGCACCGCAACGCGCGTGTTGCCGAGGTCGGCGGCGTGACCTGGGTCGACGACAGCAAGGCGACCAACCCGCACGCCGCCCAGGCGTCGCTGACCTCGTACGAGCGGATCGTGTGGGTGGCGGGCGGGCAGCTCAAGGGCGTCGACATCGACGAGCTGACGGCCCGCGTCGCGCCTCGGCTGGCCGGCGCGGTGCTGCTCGGCGTGGACCGCGCCGAGATCGCCGCGGCACTGGCACGACACGCGCCGCACCTGCCGGTGGTGGACGTGGCCCGCACGGATGATGGGGCGATGGCGGAGGTCGTGCAGGCGGCCGCCCGGCTGGCCGAGCCGGGCGACACCGTGCTGCTCGCCCCCGCCGCCGCGTCACTGGACATGTTCCCCAGCTACGCCCGCCGCGGCGACGCCTTCGCCGAGGCGGTCCGCGCCCTGCCCGCCACCACGGCCGGCTGAGTGCGACCACCCCGTTTTTAATCGACGTCGGCCTATTACATCGAATAAAAGAAGATCGAAGTCGATGTGATAGGCCAACGTCGATCGCAAGGCGGGGCGGCCGTGCCGGCTCGCCGGAGTGGGACAGGCAGCACGGCACAACAGAACAGCACCCCGTCCGCAGCGGCCGAGATCGGAGTCCTCTCGATGACCGGTGACGCCCGTACGGCAGCCCCGCCCGCCGAGGCGGACACGCCGGCTCCCCGCGCGCTGCGGGTGGACCTGTTCACCTGGCTGGCCGCCCTGCGCGGGCTGCTGTCGCGGCCACTGGCCTCGTACTACCTGCTGCTGGCCAGCGCCGGTCTGCTGCTGGTGATCGGGCTGGCGATGGTGTACTCGGCGACCAGCGTCGCGGCGTACAGCGCCAGCGGGAACGCGTTCGCGGTCATCGCGCAGCAGGTCATCGCCGCGGTGGTGGGCCTGGCCGCGTTCTGGGTCTGCCAGCGCCTGCCGCGGCGCACCTTCCGGGCCATGGCGCCGGTGGCGCTGACCGTGTCGATCGTGCTGCTGGTGCTGATGGACGGCATCGCGCTGCTGCACGCCTCCAAGGCGCTGCCCGAGCCCCGCATCGGCTTCATCCACTCCGAGACGCTGTGGCTGTACATCGGGCCGATCCAGCTGCAGCCGTCGGAGCTGGCGAAGTTCGCGCTGGTGCTGTGGGGCGCGGACGTGCTGACCCGCAAGGGCAACTCGATCGTGCGCCTGCGCGAGCTGCTGTCTCCGCTGTTCCCGCTGGTGGGCCTCCTGTTCGTGCTGGTCGGCTACACCGATCTGGGCACCATGCTGTGCCTGCTCATCCTGTTCATCGGCCTGCTCTGGGCGGCGGGCACGCCGATGCGCTACTTCGGCATGCTGATCGGCACCGGCCTGGCCGGTATCGCGCTGCTGATCGTCGCGCCCGGCCTGGGCGGCTACCGGTCGGACCGGTTCGGCGCGTTCTTCCAGACCGATGCCGAGGTCATCACCTGCACCGCCAACGACGACACGTGCTACCAGTCCAAGCAGGGGCTGCTGGCGATCTCCGACGGCGGCTGGTTCGGGGTCGGGCTGGGCAAGAGCAGCCTGAAGTGGAACTGGCTGCCCAGCGCGCACAACGACTTCATCTTCGCGGTGATCGCCGAGGAGCTCGGCGTGGTGGGCTGCCTGGTGGTGCTGTCGCTGTTCGCCGTGCTGACCTTCACCGGGCTGCGCATCGCCCGCCGGGTCAACGACCCGTTCCGCCGGATGGCGGCCTGCGCGGTGACGCTGTGGCTGGTGGCGCAGGCGGTCATCAACATCGGCGGGGTGGTCAAGCTGCTGCCGATCACCGGCCTGCCGCTGCCGTTCATCTCCGACGGCGGCACGGCCCTGGTGGTGACCCTGGCCGCGGTCGGCATGCTGGCGTCGTTCGCCCGCGCGGAGCCGGACGCGGCGCGAGCCCTGCATGCCCGTCCGGCCCCGAAGTGGGCCCAGCTAGTGTGGGCGCCGTTGCCACCTCTGCCGTCTCCGGCGCGACCCGCCGACGCGGCGGCGTCGCCGACCGCGGCGACGGGGGTGGCCAAGGCGCGCACAGCGCAGCCGAAGGACGTGCAGACGAAGGAGCCGGCGCCGCGCACCGGTGGACAGTCTTCGGGGGACCGCCGATCGGGCGGGTCGCCGGGACGGTCCGGCAACGCAGGTGGTCCGGGTGAGAGGAGACGGTGATGGTGTCAGGTGACGGTCGGTTGCGGTCGGTGGTGCTGGCCGGTGGAGGCACCGGTGGGCACATCTACCCGCTGCTGGCGTTCGCGGACTGTCTGCGCCGCCACGATCCCGAGGTGCGGATCACGTGCCTGGGCACGCCGCGCGGCCTGGAGACGGAGCTGATCCCGGCGGCCGGCTACGACCTGCGGCACATTCCGGCATACCAGCTGCCGCGTTCGGTGAACATGAACCTGCTGCGCACCCCGGACCGGATGTTCCGGTCCACCAAGGCGGCGCGCGCGGTCATGGACGAGGTCGAGGCGGACGCGGTCGTCGGCTTCGGCGGGTACGTCTCCGTCCCGGCCTACCTGGCCGCGTGGCGCCGGCACACGCCGATCGTGATCCACGAGGTGAACGTGCCGGCCGGGGTCGCCAACAAGCTGGGCATGCGCTTCACCGAGAACGTGGCGGTGGGCTTCCCGCACCAGCCGCGCCAGGACGAGTCGCTGCGCGGCGCGTCCGTGGTCGGCGTGCCGCTGCGCCAGTCCATCACCACGCTGGACCGGGTCGCGCTGCGTGAGCGGGCCCGCGCCCACTTCGGGCTGGACCCGCACCGCCCGACCCTGTTCGTCTTCGGCGCGTCGCAGGGCGCCCGCTCGATCAACCTGGCCGTGGCCGCCTCGGCGAAGGCGCTGACCTCGGCGGGCGTGCAGGTGCTGCACGTGATCGGCGCGCGCAACGAGGACTTCGAGGTGCCCAGCGACCTGGCCGCGCCGTACGTGCGGGTCAAGTTCATCAACGAGATGGAGCTGGGCTACGCCGCCGCCGATCTGGCGCTGTGCCGCGGTGGCGCGATGACCTGCGCGGAGACCGCCGCGCTCGGGGTGCCCGCGATCTACGTTCCGCTGCCCTACGGCAACGGCGAGCAGCGGCGCAACGCGCTCCCGGTCGTTGAGGCTGGTGGTGGACTTATCGTGGACGACGCCGAGCTGACCCCGCAGTGGATCGAGCAGAACGTGCTGCCGCTGGTGACGGATCCGGCCCGGTTGGCCACGATGGGCTACGCGGCCGCGGCGTACGGCCGGCGGGACGGCGACGAGCAACTGCGGGCGTTCCTGCTGAACGCGCTGGCGTCGGCGAAGCGAAACTAGGGAGGCGTGCAGTGGAGACGGCGGAGATGATCCCGGCGGGTGTGCTCACCGCGGAGGACCTGGGCCGGGTACACATGATCGGGGTGGGCGGCGTCGGCATGAGCGGCCTGGCCCGGCTGCTGCTGACCCGCGGCGTGCCGCTGTCCGGTTCGGAGCTGCGCGAGTGGCCCGCGCTGGCGGCGCTACGGGCGCTGGGCGGCACGATCTACATGAGCCACGACGTGTCGAACCTGGACGGCGTGGACACGGTCATCTACTCGACCGCGATCCCGGCCGACCACGTGGAGCTGGCCGAGGCGCGCAAGCGCGGGCTGCGCGTACTGCACCGCTCGGAGGCCCTCGCGGCGTCGATGACCGGGCGGCGCACCATCGCGGTGGCCGGCACGCACGGCAAGACCACCACCACCTCGATGATCACCCTGATCCTGCAGCAGGCGGGGCTGGCCCCGTCCTTCGTGATCGGCGGCGAGATCTCCGAGGTGGGCTCGAACGCCCACCACGGCACCGGCGAGTTCTTCGTCGCCGAGGCCGACGAGAGCGACCGGTCGTTCCTGCTGTACCGGCCACACGTGTCGATCATCACGAACGTGGAGGAGGACCACCTCAACACGTACGGCACGCTGGCCAACCTCGAGGACGCCTTCGTCGAGTTCGGCACGCTGGTCGAGCCGGACGGCTTCGTGGTCACCTGCGCCGACGACCCGGGCGCGATGCGGGTCACGGCCCGGCTGCGCGAGCTGGGCCGCACCGTGTTCACGTACGGCGAGTCGCCCGAGGCGGACCTGCGGCTGAGCGACATCACCACGACCGCCGCGGGCGTGCGCTACCTGGCCACGCTGGACGGGCAGGAGCTGGGCGAGTTCTCGATGCCGGTGCCCGGCCGGCACCTCGGCCTCAACAGCGCCTCGGCCGTGCTCACCGCGCTCAAACTGGGCGTGGATCCCGAGGTGGTGGCTGCCGGGCTGGCCGCGCACCCGGGCGTGCGCCGCCGCTTCGAACTCAAGGGCATCGTCAACGGCGTACGCGTCTACGACGAGTACGCGTACCACCCGACCTCGATGACCGCCGCGCTGCACACGCTGCGCGAGGTGGCGGGGGACGGCCGCCTGGTGGTGGTGTTCCAGCCCTACCGCATGTACCGCACCCGGGACCTGCAGGAGGAGATGGCCACCGCGCTGGCGCTCGCGGACCAGGCCGTGATCATGGAGGTCTTCGGCCCCGGCGAGGTGCGTGAGCCCGGCGAGGGCGGGGTGGCGCTGACCGCCGCGGTGCCGCTGCCGCCCGAGCAGAAGATCTTCGTGCCGTCCTGGGAGGACGTGCCGGGTGAGGTGGTCCGCCGGGCCCGCGAGGGCGACGTGGTGGTGACCATGGGGGCGCCGCCGATCTCGCTGATGGGCGACGAGCTCATGGCGGCCCTGTCGGAGCGCACCGACCCGGTCTCCCCGAACGGGTACGTCGCCCGTCACGCCTCACCGGACGCGCGAGAGCCGGCCTGATGCCGGAGGGCCCCGAGGACGGATCGCGGCGGCGCTGGCGGCTCGTGCGGGCCGGCACCGACGCCGTCCCGCCGTGGGTCCGGCAGTTCATGCGGCGTACCCGCATCCCGCTTTCCGGGGCCGGCCGGGTGCGCCGCAACCGGCAGATCGTGGCCCGGCTGGGCCTGGCCGCCGGTGCGCTGGTGGTGGTGAGCCTGCTGGGCTGGCTGGTCTTCGTCTCCCCGGTGCTCGGGGTGCGTGAGGTCTGGGTGGAGGGCGCCCTGATCCTGGAGCCCGACCAGGTGCGGGCCGCGGCGGGGGTGGCCGACGGCACGCCGCTGGCCCGGGTGGACACCGACGCGGTGCGCGCCCGGGTGGCGGCGCTGCCTCCGGCCCGGGAGGTGACCGTCTCCCGCAATTGGCCGTCCACTCTCGTCATCGAGGTGGTCGAGCGGACGCCGGTCGGTGCGGTGCCCAACGGAAAGAAGTACGATCTTTTCGATGATCATGGTGTGATCTACCGTACGGTCTCCGGCGTCCCGTCCGGTGTCGTGCGGGTGCAGTTGGCCACGCCGGGTCCCCAGGACGTCTCCACCCAGTCGGCGCTGACGGTTCTGCGGTCGCTGACCAAGCGGCTGCGGTCCGAACTGGTCACCCTGATCGTGGAAGGGCCGGCCCGGATCCGGCTGGAAATGTCCGGGGACAGGGTCGTGACCTGGGGCGACGCTGAGGAGAGCGAGATGAAGGCGAAGGTGGCGGACGCCCTGCTGGCCAAGCCGGACAAGCGCATCGACGTCAGCGGCGTGCCGGAGGTCGTGACCCTCGGCTGAGCCGGTCCGGCGGCTCGCCGCCGCGGTGGCGTGCGCGAGGTCTCCATAGTGGAGTACGAGACACGCCGCAGTGGTCCTTGGATCACAGCGTGCCGACGCTTACGTTTCCGTACAAGACAATGATTGACATAACCGTAAGGCTCTAGTAGAGGTTTAGGGTTCCCGCCCCGAACCGCTGCCGGAGCGGCACCGGCCGGAGGTCCGCCTCCGCCGTTGCGGCAAGCAAGGCCGGGTGGGGGCGCAGCCCTCGCCCTTGTGGCACAAGAGCCTCGAAGGAAGGGTCCGATGACACCTCCGCACAATTACCTCGCGGTCATCAAGGTCGTCGGCATCGGCGGCGGTGGCGTCAATGCCGTCAACCGCATGATCGAGGTCGGCCTCAAGGGCGTGGAGTTCATCGCCATCAACACCGACGCGCAGGCGCTGCTGATGAGCGACGCCGACGTCAAGCTCGACGTGGGCCGGGAGCTGACCCGCGGGCTCGGCGCCGGGGCCAACCCGGACGTCGGCAAGAACGCCGCCGAGGACCACCGCGACGAGATCGAGGAGGTGCTCAAGGGTGCCGACATGGTCTTCGTGACGTGCGGCGAGGGCGGCGGCACCGGCACCGGCGGCGCGCCCGTGGTGGCCAACATCGCCCGCAAGCTCGGGGCGCTGACCATCGGCGTGGTCACCCGGCCGTTCTCCTTCGAGGGCAAGCGCCGCCAGGTCCAGGCCGAGTCCGGGATCGAGGAGCTGCGCAACCAGTGCGACACGCTCATCGTGATCCCCAACGACCGGCTGCTGGCGCTGGGCGACCGCGGCATCACCATGATGGACGCGTTCCGGCAGGCGGACCAGGTGCTGCTCTCCGGTGTCCAGGGCATCACCGACCTGATCACCACGCCGGGTCTGATCAACCTCGACTTCGCCGACGTCAAGAGCGTCATGAGCGGCGCAGGCAGCGCGCTGATGGGCATCGGCAGCGCCCGGGGCGACAACCGCGCGGTGGAGGCGGCCGAGCGTGCCATCTCCAGCCCCCTGCTGGAGCAGAGCATGGACGGCGCACGCGGCGTGCTGCTGTCCATCGCGGGCGGCTCCGACCTGGGCCTGTTCGAGATCAACGACGCGGCGCAGCTGGTCACCGACGCGGCCCACCCGGACGCGAACATCATCTTCGGCGCGGTCATCGACGACGCGCTCGGCGACGAGGTGCGGGTGACCGTGATCGCGGCCGGGTTCGACGGCGGCTCGCCGTCCTACAAGCCGGTGGAGATCCCGCGCAAGGTCACCCCGCCGGTGGAGGCGCCGACCCTGCGCCACCCGACGCCGACCAGCACGCCGCCCGCGCAGTCGCAGCGCAAGGTGCTGTTCGACGACGTGGACGTGCCGGACTTCCTGAAGAACGGGTCTTAGTTCGGCAAGAAGCAGTCGGCATAGTTTGAAGACCGGGTCCGCGAGCGGCCCGCCTCTCGTGATCGAAGCTCCGGCCATGCGGTAAGAACAGCATGACCGGAGCTTCTTTCGTACCTGGAGTGGATCTTGACTGACCAGCAGCGGCGCGAGCAGATCGCGGCGAACCTGGCGGCGGTGCGCGAGCGCATCGCCGCGGCCGCGGCGCGGGCCGGGCGTCCCCCGAGCGAGATCACCCTGGTCGCGGTCACCAAGACCTACCCCGCGTCCGACGTGCTGCACCTGGCCGCGCTCGGGGTGGCCGACGTGGGGGAGAACCGCGACCAGGAGGCCGCCCCCAAGGCCGCCGAGACCGCCGCGGCAGGGGTGGACCTGCGCTGGCACTTCATCGGGCAGCTGCAGCGCAACAAGGCCCGTTCCGTGGCCTCCTACGCCGCGATGGTGCACTCGGTCGACTCGGTGCGGCTGGCGACGGCGCTGGCGGGCGCGGCGCAGCGGGCGGCCGAGGAGGGCCGGCCGGGACCGCTCGACGCGCTGGTGCAGATCAGTGTGGACGGTGCCGCGGAGCGGGGCGGCGCGCTGGCCGTCGGCGAGGATCCTGATCGGGCGCTGCTGCGCGTGGCGCAGGCCGTGGCGGCCTCGCCCGCGCTGCGGCTGCGCGGCGTGATGGCGGTGGCCCCGCTCGACTGGGCGCCCGAGCGAGCCTTCGCCGAGGTGGCCCGGTGCGCCGCGCTGATCCGGGCGGAACATCCTGATGCGACGGTGGTCTCCGCAGGCATGAGCGACGATCTGGACGAGGCCGTGGCGTGCGGCGCGACACATGTGCGCATCGGCAGCGCATTGCTCGGAATGCGACCACCCCTGCGGTAGCCTGGCGGCTGGCACCGAAATTACACGAGTGTGGTTAACCCACGTGAGTGAAGATGAAGTGCAGCAGGCACCGGCTTGGTGGCGGGCTTTGATAGAGAGCTGGTGTCTGCGCGAGAGCGGCACAGGCACGGGGGTTTGTGCCGCACGGCGGACGGAGGGGCGCGGCAATGGGCGCACTGCGGAAGGCGGGTGTCTGGCTCGGGCTGGTCGAGGACGATGACGAGCACGAGTACGACGAGCCTGCCTACGACAAGGGGTATTCCTCCGGTTACCGCGACCGCGGGGGTCGCCGCGGCGACCGGGCGGAGGACCGCTACTCGCGTGACGGGGGCCGGTACAACGACGACTTCGAGGACGACGACGACCTGGACGAGGCGCCGGCGGTCCCGCGTACCCGGATGGCGGCCGACCGCAGCGGTTCGGCGCGCCTGGAGGCGGCGCGCGAATCGGCGCGGGCGGAGGCCACCCGGCTGAACGTGGAGGCGCGCCTGGAGGCGGCGCGGGCCGAGCGGGCCACGGTCCGTCCGATCACCCGTCCGCTGACCGCGGCGCCGGCCACGGCGTCGACCACCACCGCGACACGCGACAACCTGGCGCTGGCGCCCCAGGCGCAGCCGCAGCAGCGGGTGGCGGCGACGGCCGAGGACGACCGGCGTCCGCAGATCACCACGCTGCATCCCACCACGTACAACGAGGCGCGGCAGATCGGGGAGCGGTTCCGGGACGGCACACCGGTGATCATGAACCTGACGGAGATGGACGAGGCGGACGCCAAGCGTCTGGTTGACTTCGCTGCGGGACTCGCATTCGGGTTGCGGGGTACGATCGAGCGCGTCACCAACCGGGTGTTCCTGCTCTCACCGGCCAACGTCCAGGTCACCGCCGAGGACAAGGCCAAGATCGCCGAGGGCGGGTACCTCAACCAGAGTTAGTCCTACCGAGGGACTCCGACTGTCGTGTTTTCGCCTGTGCTGCAGGTCGCGTATCTCGCGATCTACGTGTTCTACCTGGTGCTCCTGGCCAGGTTCGTGATGGGTTACGTGCTCTCGTTCAGCCGGCGCTGGCAGCCGGTGCGAGGGTCGGCCGCCGCGCTCGAGGTGGTGTGGAGCGTCACTGATCCGCCTCTCAAAGCGTTGAGGCGTGTGATCCCACCGTTGCGCATTGGTACCGTGAGCATCGACCTGAGCTCCATCGTCCTGTTGATTATCCTTTACGTGCTGATGATTATCGTCGGGCGACTGATCGCCGGGTGACCCCCACCCGGTGACCGGTTCCCAACGCGGCCGCGACTGACCCGAGGAGTTTCGATGCCGCTCACCCCGGCCGACGTGCACAACGTCGCCTTTAAAAAGCCTCCGATCGGCAAGCGGGGGTACGACGAGGAGGAGGTCGACGCCTTCCTCGATGAGGTCGAGCGCGAACTCGCCCGTTTGATCGAAGAGAACAGCGAACTGCGCATGCAGGTCGAGCGTGGCGGCGGTGGCCGTCAGCCGGTCGGCCCCGGCGGCCCCGACCCGCGTCTGGCGGCGGAGCTGAACGAGATGAAGGCCCAGCTCGACCGCATGCAGCGCGACAAGTCCGCGGCCGAGCAGGCTGCGCGCGCGATGCAGAACGAGCTGGAGCAGCTGCGCGGCGGCGGCATGGCGGCCGCGGCGGCGATGTCCGGCCCCGAGGGCGAGCAGCAGGCCCTGCGCGTGCTGATGATGGCCCAGCGCACCGCCGACGACCACGTGTCGGATGCCCGACGCGAGGCCGACAAGGTGCTGTCCGAGGCCCGTTCCAAGGCCGAGGAGGTCACCCGGGACGCCCGGGCGAAGGCCGACGCGCTCGAGCGCGACGCCCGCCAGCGCCACCAGGAGGCGATCAGCGGCCTGGACGCCAAGCGCACCGCGCTGCAGCAGCACATCGACACGCTCAAGCAGTTCGAGCGGGAGTACCGCACGCGCCTGAAGGCGTACCTGGAGAGCCAGCTGCGCGACCTGGAAGGCCGCGGTCAGAGCCTGGAGGCCGAGATCGGCCGCGAGGACCGTCCGGCCGGCGGTGGCCTGGCCGCCGCGGGCTCGGGTTCGGGTTCGTTCAACGGCCGCTGAGGCGGCTGCGTCACCGGCGCCACGACCGGCGTCCCCGGGCGGTCCGTTTCGGCGGACCGCCGGGGCGCGGCGGCAGGTCCCGGCGGCATGTTCCACCACCTGTACCACCCCTCACGCACAGCCAGAGTCACCGCGGCAGCCTCACCCCTCGTCGCTGCCGTCGCACCGCAGATAGAAAACGAGCCTGGGTGCCTCCGAGCCGTGACACGGCCGGCGCCCCGGGTTCGCCGGTGCGGGACCATCCCGCGCCGGTAGCGAGACGGCGGGTTCGTGAGCGCTTCCCCCCGGGTGATGCCCAGGAGCGTGTCCCGGACCAGCCGAGACCTGGATCTAGCCGACGCGGCGGGGGTGAGCTGTGATAGTCGCAAGTCTGCTGCTCATCCTCGTTGCCGTTGTGCTGCTCGTGCTGGGCCTCACGGACGGATCGAGCGGTCTGCTCGTCGGTTCGATCGGCACCAGCCTGCTGGCCGCGGTCGCCCTTGTGGTGGGCGCACGCCAGGCTGCTGCCGCGCGAGCCGCGGCCGGGCTCCTCGACGAAGACGAGGACGAGCAGTTCGACGGTGACGAGGATGACGAACCGGTCGGCCGGCGTGCCGGCGGCCGGTCTGTGGTGCCGCCCCGGGTTCCCGAACGGGACGACTGGGACGACGAGCCGGCGCACCAGCCGGTGCTCGGCCGCACCGACAGCGAACAGATGTCTGCTGGATACCAGCAGACCGAGGTGATGCTGCCGGCGCAGGGCGCGGGCGGGCGAGCCGACGATTTCGACGACGAGGACCCACCGGACGAGCCGGTTGCGCAGCGGGTCTCCCCGGCTGACGCGGCGCGTATCGCCCGGATGTCGGCGGACGTGCTGGTGATCGACGGACGGCCGCGCTACCACGTGGCCGGGTGCGTGCACCTGCTGGGACGGCCGTACGAGCCGCTCCCGGTGTCCGAGGCCGTGGACCTGGGCTTCAGCCCGTGCGGCCTCTGTGAGCCGGACAGCGCCCTGCTGGCCGACGCCCGCCGGGTCTGACCGGCCCGGTCCTCCGATGCACCCGCTGATCTTCTCGGGCGGGGCGATCGACCGCTCGGCGCGCCGCCTCACGGGGCGGCGCGCCGGGGCGGGTCGGTGATCCCGGGCGGGACACCGGAGGTCCTGTCACATGGCCGGAAGGGGCTTCCGGCACAATGGGTCATGGCACGTGATCGGTCCTCCTCGGTGACGGAACCCGCCGTGGTCGCGGTCCGGGTCAAACCGGGCGCGGGACGGACCCGGGTCGGCGGCGCCTATCCGGGGCCGCACGGCATCGCGGTGATCGTGGCGGTGCAGGCGCCCGCCGTCGACGGCCGCGCGACCGAGGCGGCCCGCCGCGCGCTGGCCGACGCGCTGTCGCTACCCGCGGCCAGCGTCTCGCTACGCACCGGCCTGGCCAGCCGGGACAAGCTCTTCCTGATCGAGACGCCGCCCGCCGACCTGGCGGCCCGCCTGACCGCACTGCACGAGGCGGGTCGGTGATCGCGCACCTGGACATGGCCCTGCTGATCGGGGCCGCGGTGCTGCTCGTCGCGGTGGCCGCCGTGCGCTGGTCCACCCGCCTCGGGGTGCCGAGTCTGCTCGTCTACCTGGCCATCGGCGTGCTGCTGGGCTCGGTGTTCGGCCTGCGGTTCGACAACGCCGAGCTGGTGCGCCTGCTGGGCACCTGCGCCCTCGTGCTGATCATTGCCGAGGGCGGCCTCACCGCCCGCTGGACCACGCTGCGCCCGGTGCTGGGGCTGGCCTCGACGCTGGCCACGCTGGGCGTGGTGGTGAGCGTGGTGGTGGTCACCGTGGTCTGCCATTTCCTGCTGGGCTGGGACTGGCGCACCGCGGCGCTGATCGGCGCGGTGCTGTCGTCCACCGACGCGGCCGCCGTCTTCTCCACCCTGCGCCGGCTGCGGCTGCGCCCGCGCCTGGTCGCCACGCTGGAGGCGGAGTCGGGCATCAACGACGCCCCGGTGGTGCTGCTGGTGATCCTGCTGTCGAGCCCGGCGGGCATCGGGCCGTGGTGGCAGGAGGCCCTGCTCATCGCGTACGAGCTGGCGGCCGGCGCGGTGATCGGTCTGCTGGTCGGTGTGGTGGGCCGGGAGCTGCTGCGCCGGGCGGCGCTGCCCGCGGCGGGCCTCTACCCGCTGGCCGCGGTCGGCCTGACGGTGCTGGCGTACGCCGGCGGCGCGGTCCTGCACGCCTCGGGCTTCCTCGCCGTCTACGCCGCGGGAGTGGTGCTCGGCAACTCGCGGCTGCCGCACCGCCAGGCGATCCTCGGTTTCGCCGACGGCCTGGCCTGGCTGTCCCAGATCGGCCTGTTCGTCCTGCTCGGCCTGCTGGTCTCGCCGCCGGGCCTGGTGCAGATGCTGGTGCCCGCGGTGCTGGTGGGGGTGGTGCTGACCTTCGTCGCCCGCCCGCTGTCGGTGCTGGCCAGCGCCACTCCGTTCGGGGTGGGCTGGCGCGAGCAGCTGTTCCTGTCCTGGGCGGGGCTGCGCGGCGCGGTGCCGATCGTGCTGGCGACCATCCCGCTCGCGCAGGGCGTGCCGGGCGCCGAGGCCCTCTTCAACATCGTGTTCGTGCTGGTGGTGGTGTTCACCATGGTGCAGGCGGGCACGCTGCCCGCGGTGGCCGTCCGGCTGGGCGTGACGGCCCCGGGGGAGGCCACCGAGCTGCGGGTGGAGACGGCGCCGCTGGACCGGATGCACGCCGAGCTGCTGCAGATCGAGGTGGCGCCGGGCTCCGGTCTGGCCGGCGTTCACCTCGACGAGCTACGGCTGCCGGTGGGCGCGTCGGTGACTCTGGTGCTGCGGGACGGTGTCGGATTCGTACCCGATCGCGACACAAGGTTGCGAATGGGTGACAGTCTGCTAATCGTTGCCACCGAAGCGGTACGCGACGACGCCGAACGTCGGCTGCGGGCCGTGAGCCGGCGGGGCCGGCTGGCCCACTGGTTCGGGGAGGACGGCCGAGAACACGGGGACTAGGTGATATTGTCCTTTTTGCCAAATTCACCAGAAAGGGACGGTCGACGCGGCAATGCCCGTCACGGCCGCGGTGATCCGTGCCTTTCCTGCGGATACTTCGGGTCGATCCGGGGTACTCACAGGAATTCGGCAGGCAGTGCGTGGCATGTTTGTGGACCGTCCATACGTTCCGTATTCTTGCCAGCCTATTGGAGTGCGCGGCGTGAGCCGCGCGCCCGTTTTGCATCTGGGGGACGCCATGGCCGAGAGGGCAGGCGGGAGCAAGACCGGGGCGGCGGCGAAGAAGGCCGTCGCGAAGACCACCGCGGCGCCGAAGCGCTCCGTGAAGACAGTGGCCGCGGGGGCGGCCACGGCGAAGGGGGAGACGGTGACGGCTACCTCAGACAGCACCACCGCCAAGCGCGCCGCCAAGACGGCCGCGCCCGAGCGGAAGACCGCGGCCAAGCCCGCCGCGACGGCCGCGGACGCCAAGAAGTCGGCGCGCACCACCACCACGGCGACCCGGCGGCACGCCGCCGGGACGGAAGAGAATCCCCCCGCCCAGGCAACGCCGAGCGCCGCCACGACCGCGGCCGAGGGAGCGACCATGGTCAAACCTGCCGAGTCCAAGACCGCCAGCCGTACGGCCGCCAAGGCGACCGCGGCGAAGAAGGGCGATCGCAGCGCCGCGGAGACCGAGAAGATCCGCGTCGCGCTGACCGCCCGCCGTGACGAGCTGCAGGAGGAGTACGACCACACGCTCGTCGAGATCGCGGAACTGCAGCGCGACCGGCTCACCGACTCGGCCGGCGACGACCAGGCCGACACCGGCACCAAGACGTTCGAGCGCGAGCAGGAGATCACCCTCGCGAACAACATCCTGGAGCGGATCACGCAGGTGGAGCGCGCACTGGAGCGCCTCGACGAGGGCAGCTACGGGTGGTGCGAGAAGTGCGGCAACCCCATCCCGGTGGAGCGGCTGGCCGCGTTCCCGTCCGCCACACTGTGCGTGACGTGCAAGCAACTGGAAGAGCGCCGCTAGGGCCGGTTTCCGGCCGGGCGGGCCGACCCGGCATGATCGTACGAAGGGCGCGACCGCGCCCGTGACTTGGGGAGTGTGTCGGTGGAGCAGGACAACCAGAGGGAACCGGAGCACTCCCCACGTCGGATCAGCCGGGGCAAGGCTGTGTCGGTCTTCGCGGGGATGGCCGTGTTCGCCCTGGTGCTGGACCTGGTCACCAAGGAGTGGGCGACGAAGCTGGACCCGCACGAGCCGATCAAGCTGCTCGGCGGCGCGGTCTACATGTCGCTGACCCGCAACAGCGGGGCGGCGTTCAGCCTCTTCGCCGACCACACCTACATCTTCCCGATCATCGCCCTGGGCGTGCTCACCTGGATCGGCTTCATGGCCCGCCAGCTGCGCTCGCTGCCGTGGGCGATCGCGCTGGGCATGGTGCTCGGCGGGGTGGTCGGCAACCTGGCCGACCGCATCTTCCGGGCGCCGGCCCCGTTCCACGGGCACGTGGTCGACTTCATCAGCGTGTTCGACCCGCACGGCCAGGCCTTCCCGATCTTCAACGTCGCGGACATGGCACTGGTCGGCGGCGTGAGCCTGGCCATCCTCCTGGAGCTGCTGGGCCGCCAGCGCGACGGCACCCGCATCACGTCCGAGAAGAAGGCCGACGGCGAGCCGGCACCGGACGACCCCCGTGACACCGCCTCCGCGAGCGTCCCCGCCGACCGTGGCTCCCAGGCATGGTGAAGGGCGAGACCCGTTCGCTGCCGGTCCCGGACGGGCTGGACGGAATGCGGCTGGACCAGGCGGTCTCACGGTTGTTCGGGCTGTCGCGCACCGCGGCGGCCACCCTGGTCGAATCCGGTGACGCCACCGTCGACGGCGTGCCCCGCGGCAAGTCGGACAAGGTCCACGGCGGCAGCTGGCTGGAGGTGACCCTGCCCGCCCCGCCCACGGCCCCCGTCGTGGTCGCCGAGCGGGTCGACGGCCTGCAGATCGTGCACAGCGACGACGACATCGTGGTGGTGGACAAGCCGGTCGGCGTCGCGGCCCACCCCAGCCCCGGCTGGACCGGCCCGACCGTCATCGGCGGCCTGGCCGCGATGGGCCAGACGGTCGCCACCAGCGGCGCCGCCGAGCGCCAGGGCGTCGTGCACCGGCTCGACGTGGGCACCACCGGGCTCATGGTCGTCGCCAAGAGCGAGACCGCGTACAGCGCGCTGAAGTGGGCTTTCAAGCACCGGGAGGTGGACAAGCGCTACCACGCGGTGGTGCAGGGCCACCTCGACCCGCTGCGGGGCACGGTCGACGCGCCCATCGACCGGCACCCCACGCACGATTGGAAGTTCGCGGTGATGTCGGGCGGCAAGCCCAGCATCACGCACTACGACACGCTGGAGGCCTTCCCCTCCGCCAGCCTCGTCGACATCAGACTGGAGACCGGGCGCACCCACCAGATCCGGGTGCACTTCTCCGCTCTGCGGCACCCCTGCGTAGGCGACACCACCTACGGCGCCGACCCGACGCTCTCCGCCCGCCTCGGCCTGCACCGGCAGTGGCTGCACGCGCGTGAGCTCAGCTTCATCCACCCCGGCACCGGACAAGAGGTCCGGTTCGTCAGCGAGTACCCGCCAGATCTCGCGCAGGCCCTCACCCTGCTGCAAGAGGCTGGTTGACACGCGCTCGCGCCCGGCGCGCGAGGCCGGATGAGAGGAACGCGGGATGCGCCCGCAAAAGTTCTTGCGGCATCTGGACCAGGTGATAGTGCCACGGCTCGCGGGCGGCTTCGTCCGCGTCGCACGCGGGCGGCTGCGGTTGCGGCTGCTCACCGGGGCCGCGCTGCTCGGGGTCACCGGAGTGCTGCTGGCCGTGGTGTGGACCGCGCACCGCGGGACCACGGCCACCCCGGAGAGCACCCTCGGCGAGACGGTGCAGGTGGGCGTCGTGCAGGGGCAGTCGGTGCCGCTGTACGCCAAGCAGGCCCGCTCGGAGCTGGCCGGCCTGCTCAAGCGCCCGTCGGCCACCCCGGTGGAGACGTACGCGCTGGTCAGCCTCAAGGCGTACCTGGCACCCGAGCGGCTCACGCCGGTGCTCGGCGGCGTCTCGGTGGTCGAGGTCTACGCCCGCGTGCCGCTGGGCAAGACACCGACCGCGTCGGTGCGCATCCCGGCCTTCAAGATCCCTGAAGACGTGGTGGCCGGTATGAAGCAGGTCGCCCTGCGCAAGGACAACGACGCGGCGGACTTCCGGGGCCTGGCCGGCAAGCTGACCACCGCCGATGCGGAGGAGGACCGCCTGCGCGACACGTACCTGGGCGGCTCCGCGGTCGCCGAGGCCGAGGCCGAGGCCTACCGCACGGGCTGCACCTGCGTCTACGCGGCGGTGGTGCGGGCGACCCCGGCGGCGCTGGACCAGATCGCCTCCCGTCCCGAGGTGCGCGCCGTCGACCCGGCGCCCGAGGTGCGGCGGCTGGACCGGGCCGTCTTCCTGCCCCCGCTGCCGGAGCAGGTCGGCCAGCTCGACCCGTCCGCCTCGGCCGCGCCCAGCGCCGCGCCCGGTGCGCAGCCGAGCAGCACGCCCGGCGGCGAGCCGAGTGCCGGGCCGAGCGACCGGCCGGGCGACGAACCGAGCGGGCCCGCGTCGGCCAGGCCCAGCGCCGACCCGGCGTCGCCGCACGCGTCGCCGGTCGCCCAGACGAGCCCGTCCGGTGAGAGCACGGCGTCCGCTCCGGCGTCCCCGGCGCACGCTCCCTCGGCGGCCGCGGCCGACGCCGGGGAGCGGGGCTGAGCGTGCGGGCGTCCCCCGCGGGTGTCCGCACCCTGCATCGAGTGGCTTCGTTGAGCAGGGGGAGACCCGGTTCGCAAGACCTCTTCACCTCTTCTCGGCGGCAATCGGCCGACAGGGTATGGAGGTGTGGGTGCCAGAACACATAGGGTGGTCAAGCTGGTGTCGAGGTGCGTAGCCTGGCACCACATTGATCATTGATGACTCTGGCAGGGCGGGGAGGGCGCACACCGTGGAGCGCAACGGCCAGCGGGGCGACGGCCCCACGGCTTGGGGCCGACCCGGCGAGCTGACGCCCGCCGAGGCGACCTCACGCTGGCGGGTGCTGCTCGACCGGGCCCGCGCCGCGCCACCGCGCGACCCGGCGCCGGTCGATCCCGCGCCCGCCGGCCCGGCCACGGCCTCACCGGCGGGTCCGGCGTACGGCGCGCCCGCCGGGCGGATCGAGTGGCGTCCCGCGGCCCGGGCCGACGACGTCGATCATGCCGTCTCGGTGTTGCGGCGAGAGCTGGGCGGCCCGAAGGTGCTGGCGTTCGCCAATCCCAAGGGCGGGGTGCACAAGACCACCGCCACCGTGCTGGCCGCGGCGACCATCGGCAGCGTGCGCGGTCGCGGCGTGCTGGCCTGGGACGACAACGAGCTGCGCGGCACGCTCGGGCTGCGGGCCGGCAGCGCTCGGCACGCGCGCACCATCCGGCACCTGCTCAGCGACCTGCTGGAGATCGAGAACGCGCCGCTGAACGAGCTCAAGGACCGGCTCGACGACTACCTGCGGCACGCCTCCGACGGGTCGTACGACGTGCTCGCCGGCGAGGAGAACCCGCGCTTCGCCCAGCGCCTGGACCAGCACACCGTGCGCCGGGTGCTGGACCTGCTGTGCCGCACCCACGATGTCGTCTGCGTGGACACCGGCAACAACGTGGAGAGCGCCAACTGGCAGACGGTCATCCGCGCCGCGGACCAGCTCGTGATCACGACGGTGCCGCGCGAGGACGCCGCGTTCACCGCCGACTGGATGATCGACCTGCTGCACGAGGTGGGTCTGGGCAAGCTGGCGGAGAACGCGGTGACGCTGCTCTCGTGCGCCACCCCGGGCACCTCGCCGCTGCTGGAGGACCTGCGCAAGCACTTCGCCACGCGGACCCGCGCGGTGGTCGTGGTGCCCTTCGACCCGGCCCTGGAGACGGGCTCGTCGATCGAGTACGGCGCGCTCCAGCAGACCACGAAGCGGGCCTGGCTTAACGCGGCATCGGTGATGGTGGAACCCTTCGCCCGGTGACGCCCGGCACCCCAGGAGCGGCGGGTGGAACGCGTCGGAGCGCAGGACTAGGCTGAGCGGTACCGTCGACTAGCTGGGGGTGGGTACGCCGTGGGCGACTCTTTTGTGCATCTTCACGTGCACACGGAGTATTCGATGCTCGACGGCGCGGCCCGGTTGAAGGACCTCTTCAAGGAGGCCAACCGCCTCGAGATGCCCGCCCTGGCGATGACCGACCACGGCAACATGTTCGGCGCGTACGACTTCTACAAGCAGGCCACCGCCGCCGGCATCAAGCCGATCATCGGCGTGGAGAGCTACGTGACGCCGAACACGGCCCGGCAGGAGCGCGTGCGCGTGCGCTGGGCCGACGGCGGCGAGAACGACGTCTCCGGCGGTGGCGCGTACACCCACATGACGATGCTGGCCGCGGACGCCGACGGCCTGCGCAACCTGTTCCGGATGCAGTCGAAGGCCAGCCTGGAGGGGTACTTCTACAAGCCCCGCGCCGACCGTGAGCTGCTCAACCTGTACGGCAAGGGTGTCATCGCGACCACCGGCTGCCCGTCCGGTGAGATCCAGACCTGGCTGCGCATCGGCGACTTCGACAAGGCCGTGGCGTCGGCGGGCGAGTTCCAGGACATCTTCGGCAAGGAGAACTTCTACCTGGAGCTGATGGACCACGGCATCAGCATCGAGAAGGCCGCCCGTGAGGGTCTGGACCGGCTGCGCAAGCACCTGAACCTCAAGGCGATCGTCACCAACGACCTGCACTACACCTACGCCGAGGACGCCGACGCGCACGAGGTGCTGCTGTGCGTGCAGTCCGGCTCGACGATGGCCGACCCGAAGCGCTTCAAGTTCGACGCCCGCGACTTCTACCTGAAGTCGGCCGAGGAGATGCGCCGGCAGTGGGACGACCTGGTGCCGGGGGCGTGTGACAACACCCTGGAGATCGCGGAGCGGATCGGCGACTACAAGAGCGTCTTCGCGCACCGCAACCTGATGCCGTCGTTCCCGGTGCCGGAGGGGTTCACGGAGGAGTCGTTCCTGCGCGCCGAGGTGCACCGGGGGCTGCGCGACCGCTTCCCGGGCGGGGTGCCCGAGGACCGGCTGCGCCAGGCCGACTACGAGCTCGACGTTATCTGCAAGATGGGCTTCCCGGGCTACTTCCTGGTGACCGCCGACCTGTGCGAATACGCGCGGCGGGAGAAGATCCGGGTCGGCCCGGGGCGTGGTTCGGCGGCCGGTTCGCTGGTCGCGTACGCGCTGCGGATCACCGAGCTGGACCCGATGTCGCACGGCCTGCTGTTCGAGCGGTTCCTCAACCCCGACCGCATCTCGATGCCCGACATCGACATGGACTTCGACGAGCGCCGGCGCGGCGACATGATCCGCTACTCCACCGAGCGGTGGGGTGAGGAGCGGGTCGCCCAGATCATCACCTACGGCACGATCAAGGCCAAGGCCGCGGTCAAGGACGCGGCCCGGGTGCTGGGCTACCCGTTCGCCGTCGGTGACAAGATCACCAAGGCCATGCCGCCCGCGGTGATGGGCAAGGACATCCCGCTCACCGGCATCTTCGACCCGAACCACCCCCGCTACCCGGAGGCGGCCGAGTTCCGGTCGCTCTACGACACCGACCCGGACACCAAGAAGGTCGTCGACACCGCCAAGGGCATCGAGGGCCTCAAGCGCCAGTGGGGCGTGCACGCGGCCGGCGTGATCCTGTCCGGCGAGCCGCTGATGGACGTGCTGCCGATCCAGAAGCGCGAGCAGGACGGCGCCATCATCACCCAGTGGGACATGGGCGCCTGCGAGTCCATCGGCCTGCTCAAGATGGACTTCCTCGGCCTGCGCAACCTCACCGTGATGGACGACTGCCTGGAGGGCATCAAGCTCAACCGGGGCGTAGAGGTGGTGCTGGAGACGCTGCCGCTGGCGGACAAGCCCACCTACGAGCTGCTGGCCCGCGGCGACACCCTCGGCGTGTTCCAGCTCGACGGCGGGCCCATGCGCGCGCTGCTGCGCTCCATGGTCCCCGACAACTTCGAGGACATCTCCGCGGTGCTGGCCCTCTACCGGCCCGGTCCGATGGGCGCCAACGCGCACAACGACTACGCCGACCGCAAGAACGGCCGCAAGCCGGTGGTGCCGATCCACCCGGAGCTGGCCGAGCCGCTGTCGGAGATCCTCGGCGACACCTACGGCCTGATCGTGTATCAGGAGCAGGTCATGGCCATCGCGCAGAAGCTGGCCGGCTACTCGCTCGGCGCCGCCGACCTGCTGCGCCGTGCCATGGGCAAGAAGAAGAAGGAGATCCTCGACAAGGAGTACGTGCCGTTCTCGGGCGGCATGAAGGAGAACGGCTACTCCGACGCGGCGATCAAGACGCTGTGGGACATCCTGGTCCCCTTCTCCGACTACGCCTTCAACAAGGCGCACACGGCCGGCTACGGGCTGGTCTCCTTCTGGACCGCGTACCTCAAGGCCAACTACCCGGCCGAGTACATGGCGGCGCTGCTCACCTCCGTCGGCGACGACAAGGACAAGTCCGCGGTCTACCTGGCCGAGTGCCGCCGCATGGGCATCAAGGTGCTGCCGCCCGACGTCAACGCCTCCACCGCCCGGTTCACCCCGGTCGGCGACGAGATCCGGTTCGGCCTGGGCGCGGTGCGCAACGTCGGCGGCAACGTGGTCGAGGCGATCGTACGCGGCCGCAAGGAGCAGGGCGCGTTCACCGACTTCTACGACTTCCTGCGCAAGGTCGACGCGGTGGCCTGCAACAAGCGCACCATCGAGTCCCTGATCAAGGCGGGCGCCTTCGACTCGATGGAGCACCCCCGCAAGGGGCTGCTGTCGGTGCACGCCGACGCCATCGACTCGTTCATGAGCGTCAAGAAGAACGAGGCCATCGGCCAGTTCGACCTGTTCGGATCGGCCTTCGCCGACACCGACTCGAGCGGCGCCGGCATGATCGTCACACCGACCATCCCGCCGGGCGAATGGGACAAGACCGACCTGCTGGTGTTCGAGCGCGAGATGCTCGGCCTGTACGTCTCCGACCACCCGCTGTTCGGCCTGCAGCACGTGCTGAGCAAGGCCGCCGACATGTCGATCGCGGCGCTCAACGAGGAGGGCGGCGTCTCCGACGGGCAGATCGTCACCCTGGCCGGCATCCTCTCCGGCGTGCAGCGGCGCATCACCAAGCAGGGCAAGGCCTGGGCCTCGGCGACCCTGGAGGACCTGGACGGCGCCGTCGAGGTGCTGTTCTTCCCCAACACCTACGACCTGGTCGGGCAGTACATCGCCGAGGACGCCATCGTCGTGATCAAGGGCCGCGCGGACCGCCGCGACGACCAGGCCAAGCTGATGGCGATGGACATGTCCATCCCGGACATCAGCGCGCCTGACGACGCCAAGCCCGTGGTGCTCGCGCTGCAGGCCAACCGGTGTACGCCGCCGCTGGTCGAACGGCTGCGGGAGGTGCTGTCCACCCACCCCGGCCCGGCCGAGGTGCACGTGCGCCTCACCAACGGCCAGAAGTCGTCGACCTACCGGCTCGGCCCGATGCGGGTCTCGCCGGTGCCCGCGCTGATGGCTGACCTGAAGGCCCTGCTCGGCCCGTCCGCCCTGGCCAGCTGAGCCAGGCGCGCTCGGGCGTTGATCGCTGTTTGCGGTCAGAAGGTGAGGTCTGACCACACTTCCTGACCGGAAACGGCGATCATCGCAGTGCGTGCGGTGGTCAGACCGGGATGTCGGGGTGGTGGTTGGCGGCCTTGTCGGTGCGTTTGGCCGCGGCGACGTCGGTGTCCGACGTGACGGTGGCCGCTTGGGTGATGTTGCCGCCCATCGACTCCAGTGCCGTGCCGACCTGCCGCCACAGGTTCAGGATGGTCGGCGCGATCTCCGAGTAGCCCTTGTCCAGGGCGTTGCCGACGTCGTCGGTGCCCCACGGCTTGGCCTGCCCGGCCGAGTCGATGCTCGCGCCGGTGCCGTTGCGCAGCGCCGTCACGTCCTTGCCGGCCGCCGTCATCCGGCTGCCGGCGTCGCGGGCCAGGTCGAGGTCGAGGTGGGTGCCGTCGCCCGCGGGCCAGGTCAGCTGCCGGACCGGGATCTCATCGCTCATCGCGCGGCTCCGGCCGGTAGTCCATGATGTCGTCGTGCCGCTTGAGCAGGTCGTTCATGTCATTGGTACGCAGGAACGACATCGCGCCCGAGTCCGCCGGCATCACCTCGGCCATCAGCTCCGACACGCCCGCACCCGCGGCGTCGGAGGCCCGCGCGACCGTCTTGGTGATCTCCTCGGCGAGCCCCGCGGCGCTGTAGGAGCGCAGCGCGGCCGGCTCCAGTTCCAGCTTGACCAGCCGGCCGCGGGCATCGACGGAGGCCTTGATCAGGCCGTCGCGCGACTTCTCGGTCGCCCGGTAGGCCTTGAGCCTGGTCTGCAGGTCGCCCATGCCGTTGCGCAGCCGCGTGTACTGGTCGTGCACCTGTGCGAAGCGTTCCCGCAGCGCCCAGTTGGCATCGCGATCGGAGCGTTGTGCCACGGCGGTTCCTCCCCTGGTACGGCCGGTGACTGCCGACTCTAACCCGGATCGGCACCCCTCGCCGCAACCGGGTTGGCGCGCACTTGTCCGGATCGAGTAACTTACCCAGAGCGCCTGCGCGCCACCGGATGTCCCGTGCCCCTGGCCCGGACCGGACCGGACCGCGCGGGAGAGCCGAACTCTGGGGAGGGTGCGGATGTCGTGGTTGCCGTCGCCGATTCCGCATCCGCTGTCCTACTTCGACGCACCGGGGTGGATGAAGGAATGCCTCGACTGGGTCATCGGCATGGATTGGCCGGAAGGCGACGAACAGGCCACCTGGGACCTCGCCGACGACTGGTACGCGGTCGCCGGTGACCTCGCCGACCCGCTGACCGAGTCGGAGCGGGCCGCGCTCGACGCGGTCGCCGCGTTCGGCGGCACCGAGGGCAAGGTCGCCGCCGCGATCAAGGAAGCGTGGGGGCAGATCGGCAGCGGCGACGAGAAGTCGGCGCTGCAGGCCGCCGCGCACGTCGCAGGCGCGCTCGGCGAGATGCTCGAAGGCGGCGGCTGCGACATCCAGGGCGCCAAGCTCGAGTACTACATCGAGCTGGGCCTGCTACTGATCGAGCTGATCGCGCTGGCCGTCGCCGCGTTCTTCACCTTCGGCGCGTCCACCGCCGCTGCCGGGCCGGTGTGCATGGCGACCCGCTTCGCCATCAAGGAGATCCTCAAGCGCCTGCTCAAGTCCCTGATCGAGCGCGGCATCAAGCGCGCCGTCAAGGACAAGCTCAAGGACCTCGGCAAGGACTTCGGCAAGAAGCTCGGCAAGTGGGCGATCAAGGCCGGCAAAGAGGGCCTGGACGAGATGAAGGAAGAGGTGCTCACCCAGGGCGCCATCCAGACGTACCAGACCGCGACCGGCCGCCGGGACGGGCTCGACCTCGGCGATCTCGCCATGGCCGGCTGGGCGGGCTTCGCCGGCGGCGCGGCCAGCACGCTCGCGGGCGGCCACAACGGCGGCTTCGCCAGCAAGGTCGCCCACGGGGCGCGCGGCGAGGTGCTCGGCGACATCGGCGGCTCGCTCGCCACCGGCCAGATGCCGGACGCGGGCAACCTCGGCATGGCGGCGACCTCGGGCGCGCGCTCCAGCGTCAACAGCCACCTGACCAGCGAACTCAACAACATGACGAACAACATCGTCAGCAACCTCGCCGGCACCGGGCTCGACGGCGACCCGAGTACGAACATCACCGCCGCCGCGGCGGGCACCGCGGCCGCGGGCGGCGGCGGGTCGGGTGGCGGCGGCCCGCACGGCGGGACCGCAGGCTCCGGTGGTTCGGGTGGCGGCTCCGGCGGTTCAGGTGACGGCTCCGGCGGTTCGGGCGGGTACTCGGGAAGCTCCGGCGGGCTCGCCGGCATCGCTCCGCCCGAGGCGGCCCCGGCCCCGGCGGCCCCCGCCGCGCCGGCTCCGGTCGCGAACGTCTCCGCGCAGGCCAACACAGTGATCGCGCCGGCAGTCGCGGCGGCCCCGCAGGGCATGGCCACGCCGGCCACCGCCGCCCCCGCGGCGATGGGCCCGGCGTCGGGCCTGGCCGGCACGTCTGCAGCCCCGTCGGCCCCGTCCGTCGCGCCCTCGGTATCCGCGTCCGCGTCGGCGTCGGTCTCGACCGGGTCGGGCGGCCTGTCCGGCTCTGCCTCCGGCAGCGGCTCCGCGACGACCGGCGGCGGCTCCGCCAACACCGGCTCGGCCACCGGCGGCACCGGCTCGGGCGGACCGTCCGGGGCCACGTCCACCTCGGGTTCGGGCAGCACCTCGACTTCGAGCACCCCCTCCGGGTCGACCACGTCGACCTCGACCAATGCGAACCCGGCCACCGGCGCGCGGCCGGTCGGCGGCATCGCCGGGACCGTCTCGTCGACGCAGGCCGGCTTGGCCGCGCAGAGCAGCACTCCGCCGCAGACTGGTCCGTCAGTCCAGGCCAACGCCTCGACGACCATTCCGTCGGCGCAGACCAGCGCGTCCCTGACGACGCCGTCGACCCAGCCGAACGCGTCCACGACAGCGCCGTCCCCGCAGGCGACGGCGTCCACGAACACGACCGTCCAGACGCCGTCCCCGCAGACCGGGCCCACGGCGCACGCGAACACCAGCGCGCAGACCGGGCCGACGGCGCAGACGAACACCACCGCGCAGACCGGCCCGGCGAGCCAGGCCACCGCCACCGGTCCGCAGGGCACCACGACGCCGTCGACCAGCACGCAGAACCCGGCCACGCAGAACTCCGCCACCACGCAGAACCCGGCGTCGCAGAACCCGGCGGCCCAGCAGGGTCAGGCCACGTCGCCGCAGAGTCCGTCGACGAACCAGCAGGCGGGGCCTCAGGCGACGGCCCCGGCCCAGCAGACGCCGGGCGACCCGGCCCGCCCCCAGCCGCCCGCGGCCCAGCAGACCGACCCGGCGACGCCCGCGGTCGCGATCGTGCCCGGTGCGGACACCCGCCCCGCAGGCCCGGAGGTCAGCCCTCCGGCCGCCGACGGTCGACGGGACGGCGAGCGCAGCCGATCCGAGGCGCGGCGCTGGAGCGACGCGTACCACGGCGGGCTGCGCGCGCAGCGGCGCGAGATCCTGGCCTCGATGGGCCGGCCCGGTGCGCTGGCCGCGGCCGCCTGGGACGCGCTGAACCGCCACGACGGCGCGGACTTCACCCGCGGCGGTGTCACCACCGACGACGTGTCCGCGCTGACCGGCAGCGACCAGCCGCCGTCGGTGGACGCCACCCGCCGCTACGACCAGCGCGGCGGCTACCGGCCGGTGCTCACCCAGCACCAGCTCGACCTGGAGAACGCGGTGCCGCGCGGCGAGGACGGCCGCCCGCTGCAGTTCCCGCCGCTGCGCTCGGGCTGGCTGCGCTTCGCCAACGACGGCGGCCCGCAGGCCGACCCGACCCGCGCGGTGAACTGCGTCGACGTGCTGCTGTCGGTGGCCGACACCTGGCTGCACGGGCGTCCGCGCTGCGCCGCGGCGCGTACCCTCGACGGTTTCGCCTCCGGCAACCCGGACCAGCCGTCCGGCCCGGAGCCGCGCGGGCCGCACCGCATCGAGGACTTCTTCGGCGGCCGGCTGCAGCAGCTGTGCCCGGACACCCGTGGCCTGGACCGCCAGGCGGCCCGGCAGACGGTGGACGCGTCCTACGCCCGCCTGGCCGACCAGCTGCGCCAGGCCGGTCCGGGCGCGATGGCCGTGGTCATCCACCACTCGTCCGACGGCACCGCGCACACCTGGCCGGTCTTCAACGACGGCGGCGTCATCATGTACGCCGACCCGCAGCAGCCGCCCGGCACACCGACCACCACCCCGCCCTACACCGACGGCATCATCCAGATGGACGCCATGGTGATCGGGCCCGACGGGGAGCAGTCCCTGATCGACGGTGCGCCGACCGGGGCCTGGTCGCAGTACCAGGGCCAGCCGGACCCGGCGGCCGCCCCGGCCGGGGTGCACGCGACGCAGCTCGACGCGGACATGCAGCGCCCGCTCACCGACCAGGAACTCGCGGACCTCGGCGTCGGCGAGGCGACCATGGCGGACCTCGGCTATCCGGACCCGTCGGTGCTCGACGACGCCGAGCGGGCGCGGCTGGAGTCGCTGCTGCCGCAGACGGCGCTGGTCAACCCGCAGGACCTGCGGTTCACCCAGCGTTCGGTCAGTCCGAACAGCGGCAACGTGACCATGGACGAGTTCGCCGCGCAGATGGCCGAGACCGGTTGGCGCGGTGGCCCGGCCCACGTCATCGCGTGGGGCGACGGCTCGATGTCCAGCATGGACAACCGCCGGATGCGCGCCGCGCGGGTGGCGGGGCTCACCTCTGTCCCGGTGTGCGTGCACCGGCCGGACGAGCCGCTGAGCAGCATGCCCGAGGCCGAGGATCCGGACCGCGACAAGTACCGCAGGCCGCTCGCGGTCGACATCCGGATGGTCGACGGCCGTCTGGTGGTCGGCGGCGACCGTGGCACAGTGGCGCACCGGGCAGGCACGGTGCCTACGACCTTTGGCGAGGCGGCGCTGTTCCGCGCCGCCGAGCAGCGCAGCCTGCTGCCGGGCCGCCTCTACGGCTCGGACGTCACTCCGGCGACCATCGGCAAGCCGCCTGGCCCGGACCGTCCCCTGGTCGCGCTCAACCCGCACCAGCAGCAGGTGCTGAACGTGCTGCGTACGGCTGCGGCGAGTCGGGCGGAGACGGCGCTTCCGGTGCTGCGCCGTATCGCCATAGACCTCAACGCGGCGCAGAACGTCACCACCGACCGGGTGCTGGACTCCGAGATCCAAGGCGATCCGAACGACCCGGACTTCACGCCGGAGCCCGAGCCGCCGGTGCGGCTTCGCGGCACCGGGCAGATGGTCAAATCGCAGAGCTCGTTGGAACGCAAGTTCTGGACCGAGGGCCGGCGGCACGGTGTCGACCGGTTCGCCGGCGAGGTCAACGATGCGGCTCGGTTCAGCCTGCAGCTGCCCGGCGGCCCGGAGTACATGGGCAGTCTGCGTCAGACGATCGCCGCACTGGAGGACGCCGGTTACGAGCTGACCGATCTCAAGAACTTCTTCAGGCCCGGCAACCGCTACCAAGGTCTGAACGCCACCTTCAAAGCCCCCGACGGCGGCTTGATGGAGATCCAGTTCCCCACGGCCGAGTCGTTCCGCGCGTGGCAGCTGACGCATGACGCCTACGCGGTCTTCCGTCAGAAGAACGAACTGGAGCCTCGCCGGGTGCATGCGCTGCTGAGCATGCTCGCGGTCAATCGTGAGCTCGGCCTCAACGAGTCCGTACCGCCCGGTGTCGACGAGTTCGTGCAGGAGCGCTTCCCGGAACCCGACCCCTCCGACGAGGAGGCCGAGACGGTGCCGCCGGTGATCGACACCAGCCTCACCACCTGGATCTCCAACAAGCCCGAGATCTGGCAGGCCTACCGAGCGTGGTTGGATCAGCAGGGCGTATCCCACGACGGCTTCGCGTCGATCCTCGCCGAGTTCGGTCTGGACAGCCAGGACACGCCCGTCAACCCGGAACTGGCCGCCCGGCTGGAGGACATCGATGATTCGCTACTACCAGAGCTACGTCAGGCGCAAGGGGGACGGCCTGCCCCGGGGGATCTTCGTGACGGGGACGTACCCGGACGCGATGCTGTGGGACTACGACCAGAAGGCCTGGGTCTACGACCCGTGGTCGATCGACGAGTTCACGGACAAGCCGGAGAACGTGGAGAAGTTCGACCAGATCAGTCGGGCCGAAGCGGAAGCCCTGATGCTGGAGATCACGAAGGGGACCGAGGCGCTCCCCGACGAGGAGACGATCCTCTGGATCTTCCAGTGGAAGGGGGCCCCGCCCCAGGACGACGACTGACGGATCCCGCCGATCCGGAGGCCCCGTCGGACCCGGCCGGGCCGGGCGAGCCGCCGTCTCCGCCGGAGCCGGGCGGCCGCTTCTTCGAGCCGCGTCCGGACGCCGAGCTGTCGGCGTACGAGGTCGCCATGCTCGACGACGTCCACGAGCGCGCGCTGGCGGCCTCCGAGACCGCGCTGACCGACCTGCGCCGGGTGACCGCCTCGGTCGAGCAGGCGCTGGGGCTGCCCGAGGGTTCGCTGCCGTTGCGCGACCCCGAGCACCGGGCGAAGAGCCGCGAATCGCTGCAGCGCAAGTACCTGGCCGAGGGCCGGATCGGGGGTCCGGAGCAGTTCGCCGCGACGGTGAACGACTCGGTGCGCTTCTCGGTCCAACTACCTGATGGCGCGGCATACCGGCCAGCGCTGGACGCGGTCATCGCGCAGCTGGCGGCGGCCGGCTACGAGCTGGAGGGTACGCCGAAGAACTTCTGGCGGGCCGGCAACCGGTTCTACGGCACCAACACGACGTTCCGGGCCCCGGACGGCACCCTGGTCGAGGTGCAGTTCCCGACCCAGCTGTCGTACGAACTGTGGCACGCCACGCACGTCGAGTACGAGGTGATGCGCGACGTCGACGCCGAGCCCGAGCAGCGGATCCGGGCCCTGCTGCGCATGCTGGAGGTCAACCGCGCCGCCGGCATGCTGGACGCGATCCCGCCCGGCATGGTCGGCGACGACGCCAAGGATGCGAGCCTCGCTAAGTGGATCAGCGACAACCCGGAGGTCTGGCGCGCGTTCACCCGGCAGCTGGAGGCGCAGGGGCTCACTCCCGGCGACGTGATCGCCGAATACGATCTGACGCCTGACGACTTCCCGATCACCCCGAAGGTCGCCGCCCGCCTGGAGGAGCTCGATGTTGTACTACAAGGCCATCTACCGCAAGGACATCGAGGACTTCCCGAACCAGGAGGCAGTCGGCCTGATCATCTCGGGGGAGGGCTACCGGGAGCACATGATCTGGGACCATCGGGCCCAGAGCTGGCGGTACGACCCGGAGACGGCGGGGTACATCCTGGGTCGGGAGGACTACGACTTCCGACGCAGGCCGATCGGTCGGCCGGAGGCCGAGCAGATAGCGCTGCTGATCACGAAGGGGGTCGACCCGCTGCCGAGCGAGGAGGAGATCCTCGAGGCGTTCCGGGAGTCGCACCGTCGCCGCGCCGCGGGGACGCTGGACTAGACACCGCGGCCGACCCGGCGGGGCCGGACCTGACCTCGGAGGCCGACCCCGCGGCCGATCCCGAGACACCGCCGATGCCGGGAAGCACGCCGCCCGGCCCGGTCGGCATGGACCCGTCCGACCCGAACCACCCGCAGTGGCCGTACCGGGCCGGGTTGCAGACCCGGCGCATGTCGCTGGAGCTGCAGCGGCGTCAGCAGGAGGCGGACGCGCTGGCGGCGGAGGCGGCCAAGCACCTCGCCGAGATGCACAAGTACCGGTCGTGGGCGCAGTTCTACTCCGAGCAGCAGCCCGACGCCGAGCAGGCGAAACTGTGCCAGGAGTGGGCCGACCGGCACCAGCAGTGGGCCGCCGAGTGGGGCAAGGCCTCCAAGGCCGCGTACAACGGGACGTACACGGCCAACCAGACGACGACCGTGGACGACGACACGGCCTGGGTGGCGGTCAACACGGACGACGGCGACCTGCTGGTCGACGTGCCCGCGGCCGACGGGCGGCCCTATCTCCACCGGGGCGGCCTGCGCCCGCCGTTGCAGCAGCACCAGGACGACCTGGTCGCGGCGCTGCCCCGGACCCCCGGCGGGCAGCTGCAGATGACGCCCGACCCGCGGGTGGGCAGCTGGTTCGGCCTGGCCAACGACGGCGGGCCCGAGCTGGACCCGAGCCGCGGCATCAACTGCGTCGACTGCATGATCTCCGCGTGGCGCACGTGGCGGGGCCGCCCGCAGGTGTCCGCGCCGCGGACCTTCGACGGGTACGCCGGAACGGACGTCAACGCGGTCACGGGCGGCGAGGCGGGTGGTATGGCCCGGGTCGCCGCGGCGGTCGGCGGCACCTGGCAGACCGTGTTCCCGAACATGTCGCAGAGCCCGGCCGCGCAGGCGCAGCAGTGGTCCGACTGGGGCTTCGCGTCCGTCACGCACGAGCTGACCGAGGCCGGTCACGGCGCGGCGATGTTCATCGTCACCGAGTGGCAGGCCGGCACGTCGCACGCCTGGCTCGCGGTCAACCAGAACGGCACCATCCTGTTCCTGGACCCGCAGACGCGCCAGATCAGCGAGAACGTGTCGATGTACGGGCACACCGGCGATCCGTCGAACAACGGCAACGTCGTCGGCATGTACGCGATGATGCTGGACTCGCAGGGCGACCCGCAGCCGATGAGCTCCCTCGCGCAGACCTCGTGGGGCAAGGCGGAACTGGCCCAGCAGCAGCCCGCCCCGGAGCCGGACCCGCAGCCCGCGCCGGACCCGCAGCCCATGCCGGAGCAGGATCAGCAGTCCGGTCCGGCCGCCGCCGGTCCCGCACCACTGCCCGATCCGGGCGGGCCGCCGTCGCGGCCGACGTTGCCGAACCCGCCGCCCGGCAGCGAGGGCCACCACATCGGCGGCGACCAGAACGAGGGCGAAGCGGTCGCGCTGTACGCCGACATCCGCCGCCTGACCGACGACGTACAGCGCATCGCCGCCAACCAGGGCATCCCGGAGGACGTGATCGCGCGTGCCCGGCGCAACCTCTTCCTGCAGGTACACCAGGACGTCGCCACCGGGACCGACCAGCTGGAGACCGGCCTGTTCACGGCGATCCTGAACGTCGGTCTCGACTGGCAGGCCGCCTACGAAGGCCCGCTCACGGGGGCTGATCGGGAGCGGTTCCGGCGCACGCTCGCGCACGAGTACATCGAGTCGGTGCTCATGGAGCGCCACGGCATGGCCTACCGGCCGGCGCACTTCGACTACTGGGAGAACAACGAATGGGAGTACCCGACCGCGACGCCGGAGCATTTCGCGGCGCATGACGTGGCTCCCTCGCAGGGGCGGGTCTGGCCGTTCGGCCACTACCATGACATGGGCCTGGAGGAGCCGGACATCGAGATCGCGCCGGACCTGAGCAACCTGGAAGACGTCGTCGACGAGATCATGCGGAGGTTGAGGCAAGAATGAGTGCGGAGGAACGGACACGCGCGCTCGCGGACCGCCTCGCCCGGGTCGAGTGGCTCGACGACGACCAGCGCGCGCCGTCGCGGTCGAGGCTGATGTCGGAGTACCTGCGCCGGGCGGCACTGTGGGCGCAGCGGCTGGACGCCGCGCGGCTCTGGCCGTTCTTCGACGTCGCGCAGCTGATCGATCCCGGCACGCGCGCCGACCCCGAGCTGGTGCGGGAGGTGTGCGCGCAGGCGGCCGAACGCGGCGCGAACCACCTCGACCGGCGACTGTGCGAGTACGCCCTGCACTTCGCGGCGCTGCCCGATCCGCCTGCCGGGCTGCCGGACCCGTTCGCGCCGCTGATCGAGCTGTACGAACGCGGTGGGCAGTTCCACCAGGAAGCCGGTCTGATCTATTTCGGGCCGATGGGGGTGAAGCTCGGCTCGATGGCCGATCACCTTGCCGCGGAGCCGCTCCCCGGCACCGACCCGGCGGCGCTGGACGCGGTGGATGCGGCATGGCAGGCCCGGCGGGAGGAGATGCGGCGGCGGGTGCGGGCCGGTCGCCCGCAGCAGAACGGTTGACGCCGATGACGAGGCGGGCCAGGGTGCGCCATAGGATCACGGGTCTACATTGGACACGTTTTCGGGGATCGCTCCTGGCCGTGGCAGGGTGATACCCGGTCCGCGTCGGGCGCGGGCCGGATCAGGCAGGAAAGGACTGGCGATGACCGTCACCGCTCAGGACGCGCAGCGAGTAGCCGAGCAGCTGGCCCGCGGGGCGGGCGGCACGCACCGGCCGTACGTCGCCGAGTTCCCGGAGTGCTTCATCGTCTGGACGCTGCCCGACAGTGACGGCCCGCCGGAGCCCGGCGCGGGCGCGCGGCTGGTCATCGACCGGCAGGACGCGCGGGTCAGCACGTACCCGTCGGTGCCGCTGGAGCACGTGCGCCGCCTGCACCGGCAGCACCGCGCCGAGCAGGAGCCGGAGGCACCGGTCACCGCGGATCGGGCGGCGGCGCTGCGGCGGCTGGGTGGCGGCTACGCGCCTGGTGTCGCGGTGCGCATGGTGCCCGGTGACGGCCTGCCGCGCGAGGCGACCGGCGCCAAGGGCGACCAGGTCCTCCATCATCACCCGCTGGTGGTCAAGTGGCTGGCGATGCAGTCCCCGGGCTCGCTGGTGCGCGGCACCCGGCGGCACGCCGAGCTGATCGTGCTGTCGGACTGGCTGCACGAGCTGGAGCACGCGGCGGCGTCACGCGGCGCGCCGGGCCTCGGCATCGCGCAGGTGCGGGCCGCCGCGCAGCAGGTACAGGAGCTGCGGCTCACCCTGGTGCGCGACCCGGGCGATCCGCTGGCGGGTACGCCGGCCGGGCCGTGCGACACCTGCCTGGCCGCCTGGATCCATTTCGGGCTCGCGCCCGCCTCCGCCGCGGTCGGGCCGGTCGAACCGGTCGCGCCGCCGACGGGGATCCCGGGGCCGCTGGCGAACCTGTCCCCGGACGTCGCCGCGACGCTGGCCGCGGGCGGCTGGGACGTGCCGCTGAAGCTGGACGGGCGCATCGTGGCGGCGTCCGAATGGGCCGAGCTGTCCGTGCGGGCCCTGGGGGAGTACGGCCATCCGCCGCTGGAGCCGCTGCGGGCGGCGATCGAGAAGTTCCCGTACCTGGTCTCGGTGCGCCGCGGACCGGGGGTGGCGCACTGGGTGCGCCCGTTCGAACTCGGCGGCGACCTGGTCGGCGCGACGGCCGCCTCGCTGGCCGACTTCGGCCAGGTGATCGGCACCGAACTGGCCCCGATCGGCGCCGAGCAGGCCGGCGACGCGATCATCGCCGTGGACGCGAACGGCCAGGTCTGGGTCCTGGACCAGGCCGGCGAGTGGTACGCCGGCCCCGACCTCGACACCGCCTTCGTCGTCCTCCTTCAGGGCCACCCGATGCCCCGCGTCCGCGACGACGGCACCCTCGAACCCCCCGCCTGACCCCACCCCGCCCAGACCAAGTGTTGATCATGAAGTTGGGGCAGTGACACGCCGTCGAGCCGTGCCATAAGTTCATGATCAACTGAACAGAGCGCGCCTACCAGGTGCCGTTGGTGCGGACGCGGGGGGTGGAGCGGCCGATGAGGAGGGTCTGGACGGCATCGTCGAGGGTGGGGCCCAGGTACCAGGTTCCGGCGTGGTCGACGGCGAAGACGCGGTGGCGTTCGTCGACGGCGAGGACGGAATGCAGGCCGCCGGCCTCGCCGCCGATCGGGAACAACGGCGCGCCGAGGCGTTCGGCGAGGTCGCCGAGGGTGTCGGCGGTCTGCTCGCGGGTCCACACGTCGAGCGTGAAGGACTCCACGCGCTGGGCTGCGCCGCTCTGGCTCTGCAGCACCGGATGGAACGGCGCGTACGGCTCCAGCAGGTCGACCAGGAACGGCAGCGTGGGCAGCCGGTGGCGGACGCCGGGCACGGCGATCGTGGCGGCCACCGCCTCGGCGGTGATCGCCCGCAGCGCGGCCCGACCGGCCGGGCCGCGCTGCGGCGGCTCCGGGCGGACCAGGTCGCGGGGCAGCTCGCCGGGCAGGCCCAGGGATACCAGCACGGTGCCGCAGGTGTGGCAGGCGGCGGCGGGCGCGGGGCTGTCCGGCGCGGCGCCCTCGCGCAGCAGGTGCAGCCGCAGCGTCGCCCCGGCGAGCTGACGGGCGGCCCAGGCGGGGTCGGTGTGCTCCGCGCCGCCGAGCTCGAACAGGGCCTTGGAGACGACGATCAGGTCGGGGTGGCGGTGCGCGCCGCGGGTGCGGCTGCCCGGCGGGATCGCGGCCAGCGCCCGCATGACGGCCGGGTGGTGCACCGGCTCGGTGTCGGCGGTATGCCCGAGTGCCTGGAACGTCCGGCCGACCACCTCCAGCGTGGCCACCACCTGCGGCAGGGCGGGCGCGGTCGCGCCGGGGCTGAGCCGGGCCAGCTGCGCCGCGAGGGCGACCGCGCGCCGGTCGAGCTCGTCGGCGGGCAGCCGGGGCGGTCCGAACGGCGACGACGTCACGGTGGCGTTCGGCGGGGGCGGCCCGGGGGTCAGCGAGAGCGGGTCGACCGCGGAGGTCGTGGGCGGCAGCGGGGGCATCGGCGGGGGCATCGTGCTGACCGGCGAGGTCAGGGTGCCGGGCGGCGGCGTGGGTAGCGGCCCGGCGGGGTACCCGGCCCGGGCCGTCGCGCCGGGGCCGGCGTACCGGCTCATCGCGACCTGAGGCGGCAGGCCGGGCACGACGGTCAGCGCGCCGGTCTCCCGATCGATGATCACGGTCTCGCCGCTGCCGGGCTCGGGCACCGGGCCGCCGGCCGGGCGGGGTGACCAGACCACCCAGCCGCCGGGGAACTCGGTGAGCCGGGGCTCGCACTCGTAGCCGCGGCGCAGGGTCTCGGCGACGGCCCAGTGCCGCGCGATCTCCTCCAGCCGTTCCTGTGAAATCATTGCGGCTCCCGCGTTCGGCGATCGGTCTGGACAACTTATCGCAGCAGGGCACGAAGGGAGGTATCCCGCCCATCCGTGCCCGGGCGCGGACCCGGCCACGCTGAGGGGACTACGGTTCGAACATGTTTTCCGACGACACATCCCAGGACCAGGGCCCGATCGAGCCGGGCCGGCCCGCGTCGTCGCCGCGCGGCGGCCTGGGCGCGGACGTGCTCTGGGCGCTCGGGCTGGCGGCCGTGATCGGCGTGCTGGGGCTGGGGCTGGGCCTGCTGTGGCACGCGGTCGCGCCGACCCTGCCGCTGCGTATCGTCGAGGAGGGTGCGGTCTACACGTCCGCCGAGCCGGAGGAGCTGGCCGCCGCGGAGGGCTGGTTCGTACTGCTCGGCCTCGGGTTCGGGATGCTGTGCGCGATCGCGGCCTGGGTGCTGCTGCCCGCGCGCCGCGGGCCGATCCAGCTGGCCGGGTTGCTGCTGGGCACCCTGATCGCGGGTTGGGCGGCCTGGTGGTTGGGCCACAACATCGGGCTGGCCGCATTTGTGGACCAGAAGGACCACGCGCCGGTGGACACGATCCTCCAGCGGCCGGTGGACCTGCGCGCGGTGAAGAAGCTGACCTTCTTCCCGTACGCGATCGGCGGTGTCCTGCTCATCCCGGCGCTCGGCGCGGTGGTGACGTATGCGCTGGCGGCGGCCTGGTCGCGCTGGCCCTCCCTGCGCCGCCACGAGGACGAGCAGGAGTGGGCCGACCACGACGACGATCAGTTCATCGCGGGAGCCGGTCCGAGCTGAGACAGCTGCGCCGGCACCGCCCGGACCTCGCGGAGCAGCGCAGTCTCCCGGGCCAGCATGGTCAGCTCATGGCGCAGCCGGGTCGCCGGGTCCGGCGCGCTGAGCAGCTGCTGGCGGTCGCCGATGGTCAGCGACGCGCTCGCCGCGACCAGGTTCGACAGCACCGTCGGGTCGTCGGGCAGCTGGTCGTCCGGCCCGCCGCGCAGCACGCCCAGGTATTCCCGGAACGCGGCCAGCACCCGGGGCGCGAGCTGGTCGGCCAGGTCGTCGGGGGCGGGCTCGGGCAGCCACTCCACGCCGACCACCGGGTAGGGATGCGGGCTGGGCACGAAGCCGGTGATGCGGAACCGGCGCGCGCCGACGGTGACGATGTCGAACTTGCCGTCGGGCAGCTCGGTGATCTGGCGCAGCTGCGCCACGCAGCCGACCTCGTGCACCACCACCTCGGAGGTGGCGACGCCGTCGTGGGGCGGGGGCATGACCTCCAGGCCGCGTTCGATCGCGACCACGCCGAACTCGCGCGGGGTGCCGTCGGGCAGCTCCATCAGGTTGCGCATCAGCGTGCGCCAGCGCTCCTCGAAGATGTGCAGCGGCAGCACCAGGCCCGGGAAGAGCACCGTGCCCAGCGGGAACAGCGGCAGCGTCCCGGTCATTGGCTGAGCCTAACGCCGGAGTGTGTCAACGGGCACAGCCCGCCCGCGGTAGCGGCCGCCGGTGGCGTCCGCAGCGCAGCGGTGGAGGACATCAAGCAGGGCCGAGACGGTCGGCGGCCATGACCCAGTGGTCCGGGTCACTGTCCCAGTGCCTGGGCGCGTACGCCGGTGCGCGCACGTGCGCCAGTAGACTTTGGGGGGTGTTGACCCGTATCGACCTGCGTGGACGTGACATCGATCCGCGTAACCTGCTGCCCCGTGCCCAGATCGACGTCAGCCAGGCGGTGGAGCAGATCCGCCCGCTGGTCGACGGGGTGCGCGAGCATGGCGTCGAGGCGGTCAAGGAAGCGACCCATCGGCTCGACGGGGTGGACCTGGCCGCGTTGCGGGTGCCGGCGGAAGCGATCAAGGAAGCCGAGCAGGCGCTGGAACCCGAGGTCCGGGCCGCCCTGCTGGAGGCGATCGCGCGCACCCGCAAGGTGCACGCCGACCAGCGTCGCAGCGACCACACCACCCAGGTGGTGCCCGGCGGCACGGTGACCGAGCGCTGGCTGCCGGTGTCCCGGGTCGGCCTCTACGTGCCCGGCGGCCTGGCCGTCTACCCGTCGACCGTGGTCATGAACGTGGTCCCCGCGCAGGCCGCGGGCGTGCCCAGCCTGGTGATCGTCAGCCCGCCGCAGAAGGCGACCGGGCTGCCCGACGCGCGGGTGCTGGCCGCCTGCGCGCTGCTGGGCGTCGACGAGGTGTACGGGGTCGGCGGCGCGCAGGCGGTGGCGATGCTGGCCTACGGCACCCGCGGCACCGCCGACCCGGAGCGCGAGCTGCCGGCCCACGACGACTGCGCGCCCGTCGACCTGATCACCGGTCCCGGCAACCTGTGGGTCACCGCGGCCAAGCGCCTGGTGCGCGGCGTGGTCGGCATCGACGCCGAGGCCGGGCCGACCGAGATCGCGATCCTGGCCGACGACACCGCCGACCCGGCACACGTCGCGGCCGACCTGATCAGCCAGGCCGAGCACGACCCGATGGCGGCCAGCGTGCTGGTCACCGACTCGCCCGCGCTGGCCGACGCGGTCGACGCGGAGCTCGCGGTGCGGGTGGCCCGCACGAAGCACAGCGAGCGGGTGACGATCGCGCTGAGCGGGCAGCAGTCCGGTGTGGTGCTGGTCGACGACCTGGCGCAAGGGCTGCGGGTGGTCGACGCGTACGCCGCCGAGCACCTGGAGATCCAGACCCGCGACGCGCGCGAGTGGGCGATGCGGGTGCGCAACGCCGGGGCGATCTTCGTGGGGGCGTATGCGCCGGTGTCGCTGGGCGACTACTGCGCCGGCTCCAACCACGTGCTGCCCACCGCGGGCTGCGCCCGGCACAGCTCGGGCCTGTCGGTGCAGTCGTTCCTGCGCGGCATCCACGTCGTGGAGTACACACAGGACGCGCTGCGCGACGTGGCACACCACGTCGTGGCCCTGGCCAACGCCGAGGACCTGCCCGCGCACGGCGAGGCCGTCACGGCCCGCTTCGAGAACGGGAGCGCGGCATGAGCGAGTGGGTGCAGGAGCTGCTGCGGGAGGATCTGCGCGGGCTCAGCGCGTACGGTGCGCCGCAGCTGGACGTGCCGGTGCGGCTGAACACGAACGAGAACTCGTACCCGCTGCCCGACGAGGTGGTGCGGGCGGTGAGCCGGGCGATCACCGGGGAGATCGCGGACCTGAACCGCTACCCCGACCGGGACGCCGTGAAGCTGCGCGCCGACCTGGCCGCCTACTGCGGACACGGGCTGACCGCGGAGCAGCTGTGGGCCGCCAACGGCTCCAACGAGGTGCAGCAGCAGCTGTTCCAGGCGTTCGCCGGGCCGGGACGCATCGTGCTGGGCTTCGGCCCGGCGTACTCGATGCATCCGCTGCTGGCCGTCGGCACCGCCACCACCTGGGCGGACGGCCGTCGCGACGCGGACTTCGGGCTGACCGTCGAGCACGCGGTCGAGCAGGTCCGGGAGCACCGGCCCGCGCTGACGCTGCTGTGCTCGCCGAACAACCCGACCGGCACCGCGCTGGACTTCGCCGTGATCGAGGCGGTGCTGGCCGAGACGAGCGGCCTGGTCGTGGTGGACGAGGCGTATGCCGAGTTCCGCCGCCCCGGCACGCCGAGCGCGCTGGAGCTGCTCGACAAGCACCCGCGGCTGGTGGTCAGCCGCACCATGAGCAAGGCGTTCGCCTTCGCCGGGGCCCGGGTCGGCTACCTCGCCGCGCACCCGGCGGTCGTGGAGGCGGTGCAGCTGGTGCGCCTGCCGTACCACCTCTCCGCGCTCACCCAGGCCGCCGCCCGCGCCGCGCTGGCGCACGCGGACGTGCTGCTGGGCACCGTGGAAGCGATCAAGGCGCAGCGCGACCGCATCGTCGCGGACCTGCGCGGGGGCGGCTGGACGGTGGCCGACTCGGACGCCAACTTCGTCCTGTTCGGACGGTTCGCCGACCAGAAGGCGGCCTGGCAGACTCTGCTCGACCAGGGCGTGCTGGTCCGCGACGTGGGCCTGCCCGGATGGCTGCGCGTCACCGCGGGGACCGAGCAGGAGACGACCGCGTTCCTGAACGCGATGAAGGAGCTGCGGCCATGAGCGCGCGGCCGACCGGCAACCCCCGCGCGCAGGCCGGGGACGAGCGAAGCGAGGCAAGGGCATGACCAGGACCGGACGCGTGGAGCGGGTCACCAAGGAGACCAAGGTCCTCGTCGAGATCGACCTCGACGGCACGGGCCGGGGCGAGATCAGCACCGGGGTCGGCTTCTTCGACCACATGCTCAACCAGATCGCCCGGCACGGCGGCTTCGACCTGACCGTGCGCACCGAGGGCGACCTCGAGATCGACGCGCACCACACCATGGAGGACACCGCGCTCGCCCTGGGCGAGGCGTTCGCCCAGGCGCTCGGCGACAAGGCGGGCATCCGCCGCTACGGCGACGCGGTGGTGCCGATGGACGAGGTGCTCGTGCAGGCCGCGGTCGACCTGTCGGGCCGGCCGTACGTGGTGCACGACGAGCCGACGGACATCGCCGACTACATCAACCCGGGCAGCGGGCCCGTCTACCCGACCTCGATGACACGGCACATCTTCGAGTCCTTCGGGCAGACCGCGCGGATCACGCTGCACGTGTCGGTGCTGCGGGCGTCCCGCCCGGGGCAGAAGCCCGACGCGCACCACGTCATCGAGGGGCAGTTCAAGGCGCTGGCCCGCGCGCTGCGTACCGCCGTGGAGATCGACCCCCGCAGCGCCGGTGCGGTCCCGAGCACGAAGGGCGTGCTATGAGCGAGCGCAGCGAGCTCATCGGACGGGCATGGATTCACGCCGCCGACGAGCGCAGCGAGGAGAAGGCATGAGCCCGAAGGTGACGGTGCTCGACTACGGGTCGGGCAACCTGCGCTCGGCGCAGCGGGCGCTGGAGGCGGCGGGCGCCGAGGTGGTCGTCACTACCGACCTGTCCGCCGCCGAGCGGGCCGACGGACTGGTGGTGCCGGGTGTGGGCGCGTTCGCCGCGTGCATGGCGGGCATCGAGGCGGCGCAGGCCGGGCCGGTGATCGCCGACCGGGTCATGGCCGGCCGGCCGGTGCTGGGCATCTGCGTCGGCGCGCAGATCATGTTCGACTCGGGCGACGAGCACGGCGTGGTCACCAAGGGCCTGGGCCTGCTGCCCGGCGCGGTGACCCGGCTGGCCGCGCGCCGGGTGCCGCACATGGGCTGGAACCTGCTCGACGCGCCCTCCGGCTCGACGCTGTTCACCGGCGTCGAGGCCGATGCGCGCTGCTACTTCGTGCACTCGTACGCCGCGCTGCCCAACGCCGAACTGGACGCGGTCGCACTGGTCACCACGTCGACCCACGAGCACGCGACGTTCGTCGCCGCCGCGGAACGGGGGCCGCTGGCGGTCGCCCAGTTCCACCCGGAGAAGTCCGGCGCGGTCGGCGCGCGCGTGCTGCGGAACTGGATCGCCACGTTGTGAGCCCGCTCGTTAGGCTCGCCCCCGACGTCGAGGGCGATGGAGTGGTCACATGAGCAAGGAACGCAAGCTGCGCCGGGAGGCGCGGGAGGCGGCGGCGCGCAAGGCCGTGGCGGTCGAGGAGCGCCGCGCTGCCCGCCGCCTGGCGCGTCGCGCCTGGTGGCGCCGAATCAGCCTGTATGAACTGCGCATACGTCGTACCGGACGGTTGTCGGCGCGGCGCAGCGCGGCCGAGCGGGCCGGGGTCGCCATCGTGGCGGCGCTGGCGCTGTTCGTGATCTGGACGCTGGTGCCGTCGACGGCGCTGGCCCTGGCGCTGTCACTGCTGCTGGCGCTGACCCTGCCCGTGTTCGTGATCGTCGCATTCGATCGAAGGAGTTCCTGATGGCCCTGGATCTGCTGCCCGCCGTGGACGTCGTCGGAGGCCAGGCGGTGCGCCTGGTGCAGGGCGCCGCCGGCAGCGAGACGTCGTACGGCGACCCGCTGGCCGCGGCGCTGGACTTCCAGTCGGCGGGGGCGCAGTGGATCCACGTCGTCGACCTCGACGCCGCCTTCGGCCGGGGCTCCAACGCGGCGCTGCTGGCCGAGCTGGTCGCCCGGGTGGACGTGAACGTGGAGCTGTCCGGCGGCATCCGGGACGACGCCTCACTGGCCGCGGCGCTGGCCACCGGCGCGGCCCGGGTCAACATCGGCACCGCGGCGCTGGAGGACCCGGAGTGGTGCGACCGGGTCGTCGGCGAGTACGGCGACCGGGTCGCGGTCGGCCTCGACGTGCGCGGGCGGGTGCTGTCCGCGCGCGGCTGGACCCGGGACGGCGGTGACCTGTTCGAGGTGCTGGAGCGCCTCGACAAGGCCGGCTGCTCCCGGTACGTGGTCACCGACATCCTCAAGGACGGCATGCTCCAGGGCCCGAACCTGCAGCTGCTGCGCGACGTCTGCGCCGCCACGTCCGCCCCTGTCATCGCGTCCGGGGGCGTGTCCACCCTCGACGACCTCCGCGCCCTGGCCACTCTCGAGCCGATCGGCGTCGAAGGCGTCATCACCGGCAAAGCGGTCTACTCCGGCGCCTTCACCATCCCCGAAGCCCTCGCCGCCCTCGCCGCCTGACCGACCTCGCCCGGCTTTCCATCGACGTTGGCCTATTACATCGAGTTTGATCGCCAAATCGTCGATGTAATGGGCCGGCGTCTATGAAAATCGGGGCGGGAACCGGCGCGCACCGGGGTGAATGGTCCTGCTCGGGTGAGAATGTCGGGCGTCAGGAGCCGGCGCGGGCGGTGGTGCGGGTGGACCAGGCGTTGGTGATGGCGTCGATGACGGCTTTGACGGCGGGGCGCTGGTAGTGCGGGGTACGCCAGGTGACGCTGACGCGGCGGGTGGGGACCGGGTCGACGGGGACCACCACGGTGCCGGGGGCGGTGGACAGGCGGGCCAGGCGGGGGAGCAGGGCGACGCCCAGACCTGCGGCGACCAGCGCCTGCTGGGTTTCGAACTCGCCCACCAGGTATGCCGGGCGCAGCCCGGGCAGTGCGCGGATCAGCCAGTCGTGGCAGATGGTGCCCTCGGGCGAGGCGATCCAGCGCTCGTTCGCGGCCCGGTCGAGCGGCCCGGGACCGGCCGTCGCGAGCGGGTGGTCGGCGGGCACGACCAGGTCGGCGGTGTCCTCGCCGAGCACGGTCGACGAGACGCCCGCGGGCAGGTGCAGGCGCACCTCGCGCCAGTCGTCGATCACGGCGACGTCGACGCGGCCGCGGTCGAGTTCGTGCAGTGCCTCGTACGGGTTGGTCTCGACGAGCCGGGGCCGCAGCCGCGGATATGACGCGGTCAGTGCGGACAGGGCGGGTGGCAGCAGGCCGCGGCAGGCGGTGGCGAAGCAGGCAACGGTGACCTCACCGGCGACTTCGCCGCGGTAGGCGTCCAGCGCGGCCGAGGCGGTGTCGGCGGCGGCGAGCACCAGCGCGGCGTGTTCGGCCAGCAGGCGTCCGGCGTCGGACAGCCGCAGCCCGCGGCCGTCCTTGTGGCACAGCACGGTGCCGGTCTCCCGTTCCAGCTTCGCCAGCTGCTGTGACACCGCGGACGGGGTGCAGTGCAGGGCGGCCGCGGCGGCGTGCACGGTGCCGTGGCGGGAGAGGGCGTCGATGGCGCGCAGGCGCCCCATGTCGAGCATGTAGCGATTCTAAACGAATGCTGAAGAACTATTCGCTGGTGCTGCACGGTTGTCCGGTCGATGCTCGGAGCATGAAACCCAGGGACATCATGCTGGCCGTGGCCGTCGCCGCCGCGTGGGGCTGCAACTTCGTGGCGATCGAGGTCGGCCTCGACCGGATGCCGCCGCTGCTGTTCGGCGCGTCGCGCTTCGCGCTGGCCGCGTTCCCGGCGGTGCTGCTGATCGGCGGTCCGCGTACGCCCTGGCGGTGGGTCCTCGGGATCGGACTGGTGCTGGGCGTGGTCAAGTTCTCGCTGCTGTTCGCGGGCATGGCCGCCGGACTGCCGGCCGGGCTGTCGTCGCTGCTGTTGCAGAGTCAGGCGATATTCACGACGGTTTTCGCGGTCGCGCTGCTGCGCGAGCGGCCGGGGCTGCGCCAGTGGGCCGGGCTCGCGGTCGCCGTGCTGGGCGTCGGGCTGGTCGCCTCCCGGCTCGGCGCGGACCGCCCGGTCGAGGGCTTCGTGCTGGTGCTGGCCGCGGCGGTGGCATGGAGCGTCTCGAACATCATGATGCGCCGGGCCGCCCCGCCCGACATGCTGCGCTTCATGGTCTGGGTGTCGGCCGTGGCCACGCTGCCGCTGTTCGCGCTGTCACTGCTGGTCGAGGGGCCGACCCGGGTCGGTGCGGCACTGTCCGGACTGGACCTGTCGGGGCTGGGCGCACTGGCCTACATCGCGGGCATCTCGACGCTGGCCGGGTTTGCCGGATGGGGCGTGCTGATCAAGCGGTACGGCGCGGCGACGGTGGCCCCGTTCTCGATGCTCGTCCCGTTCTTCGGGATGAGTTCGGCAGCCCTGTTCCTGGGCGAGCCGTTGCAGGCGGGGGACGTGATCGCCGGGGCCCTGGTGATCGGGGGAGTGCTGCTCGGGGCGAGCGGCGGCGGCCGGGCCGCGGCCCCGGCGGTCGGCGAACCGGCGCGCCACGCCGCGTCCCACGAGCCGGACCAGCGCCTCGTCGTGGCGGGCTGCCGGGTAGCGTCGGGCGCATGAGTGTCGCGGTGCGGGTCATCCCCTGTCTGGACGTGGACGCCGGACGGGTGGTGAAGGGGGTCAACTTCGTCGACCTGCGCGACGCCGGGGACCCGGTGGAGCTGGCGGCGGCGTACGACGCGGCCGGGGCCGACGAGATCACCTTCCTCGACGTGTCCGCCTCCGTCGAGGGGCGCGGCACGATGCTCGAGGTGGTGCGGCGCACCGCCGAGACGGTCTTCATCCCGCTGACCGTGGGCGGTGGGGTGCGTTCGGTCGAGGACGTGGACGTGCTGCTGCGCGCGGGGGCGGACAAGGTCGGCGTCAACACCGCGGCGATCCACCGCCCCGAACTGATCACCGAGATCGCCCGCCGCTTCGGCAACCAGGTGCTGGTGCTGTCGCTCGACGTGCGGCGGCTCAAGGACGGCAGCGGGTTCGAGGTGACCACGCACGGCGGCCGCAAGTCGGCCGGGCTGGATGCGATCGAGTGGGCCCGCCGCGTCGCCGACCTGGGCGCGGGGGAGATCCTGCTGAACTCCATGGACGCCGACGGCACCAAGGAGGGCTTCGACCTCGAACTGATCAAGGAGGTCCGGGCCGTGGTCGACATCCCGGTGATCGCCTCCGGCGGCGCGGGCAAGGCCGCGGACTTCCCGCCGGCCGTCGACGCCGGGGCCGACGCCGTGCTGGCGGCGAGCGTCTTCCACTTCGGCGAGGTCGCCATCAGCGAGGTCAAGACCGCCCTGCGCGTCGCCGGCCACCCCGTCCGCTGACGCCGGCTTTTCGTCGGCCGGCGGCCTCATGCCGGTCGTCCCATTCCGCCACACCGCCTCAGGTCAGCCCGGTGGAGCGTTAACAAGGGCACCTTCTACTACGAAAACCGTTAAGAAGGTGCCCTTCCTTTCTGTGGCCGCGGAGGATATGCCGGTAGAGGAAGATCAGATTGTCCTCTTCCGCTGCGGGTGCCTGCGGTTTCATTCTCAACCGGACGCGCGGGCCGGACGGTGGGAAAGCCGGAGTCCGGTGGGATGGCGCGCATGCGGGTGCCCAAGGTGCCGAGCGGCTGTGAACGGCCTGGGTATTCGCTGAGTTGCCCTTCTTTGCGCTTTTTGGATCCTTCCTACTTCGGACCGTAATAGCCTGAGGAAGTCCTACTAAATGGGACAAGATGCCAAGGGCGAAGACGCCATAGCGAGCCCTCAGCGGAACCGCCTTCAGGCGGATACCCGGGTCAAGGCCTTCAGGGGGTCGTGATGCGCTGGATCATCGAATCGAGCCTGCGGTTCCGGCTCGTCATTCTTCCGCTGGCCGCGGCACTGCTGGTGTTCGGTGCGATGCAGCTGCACAAGATGCCGGTCGACGTGCTGCCGGAGTTCACGCCGACGACGGTGGAGGTGCAGACCGAGGCGCTCGGCCTGTCCGCTGAGGAGGTCGAGCAGCTCATCACCGTCCCGCTGGAGCAGAACCTGCTGGTCGGCGTGCCCTTCCTGGACGAGATCGAATCCGCATCGCTGCCGGGCCTGTCGTCGGTGGTGATGACGTTCGAGCCGGGTACGGACATGCTCGATGCCCGGCAGGTGGTGCAGGAGCGGCTGACGCAGGCGCTGGGGGTGGCCGGCCTGCCGCAGGTGGCGAAGCTGCCGCAGATGATCCAGCCGGTCTCGTCCTACCGGCGGGCCGCGATGATCAAGCTCAGTTCGGACACGCTCACCCCGATCGACGTGTCGGTGCTCGCCCGCTGGGTGATCAGCCCGCGTCTGATGGGCGTGCCCGGCGTGGCCAATGTGACCGTGTGGGGCTTCCGGGACAAGCAGTTGCAGGTGCTGGTGGACCCGGCGCGGCTGCGGGCCAACGGCACGACGCTGGACCAGGTGATCGCGACGGCCGGCAACGCGCTGGAGGTGTCGCCGCTGACCTTCCTGGAGGCGTCGAGTCCGGGCACGGGCGGCTTCATCGACACCGTCAACCAGCGGCTGAACATCTTCCACGAGCAGGCCATCAAGACACCCCAGGACCTCGCGCAGGTGCCGCTGGAGGCTGTCCCGGGGGCGCCGCCGGCCACGGGAACGCCGAAGACTCTCGGCGATGTCGCCACGGTGGTGGAGGACCACCAGCCGCTGATCGGCGACGCGGTCTGCGCCGGCGGCGAGCAGTGCCTCTACCTGGTCGTGGAGAAGTTCCCCGAGGCCAACGCGGTAGAGGTGACCCGTGGCGTCGAGGCCGCGATGAACACGATGCGGCCCGGACTGACCGGCGTCGACGTCGACACCTCGCTGTACCGGCCGGCGTCGTTCATCGAGTCGTCGGTCCGGCACGTGTCCTGGCTGCTGCTCGCCGGCCTGGCGCTGATGCTGCTGGTGGCCGGGCTGCTGCTGTGGAGCTGGCGCAAACTCGTGATCATCGCGGTGGCGGTCCCGCTCGCGGCGTCGGTGGCGATGGTGGTGCTCTACCTGCGGCACACGACGGTCAATCCGATGATCGTGGCCGGGCTGGTCCTCGGGCTCACCGCGGTCATCCACGACGTCGTCACCGACACCCAGCAGACCGCCCGCCGCGTCCGGGAGTACCGGCTGAGGGGCGGCTCCGCGGACTCCGCCTGGCCGGTGATCGTGCAAGCCGCGGCCGAGGCGCGTGCCTCGATCGTCTACGCGATCCTCATCGTGGCCGTGGGCACCCTTCCGATCTTCTTCCTCACCGGTGCGGGCAAGGCGTTCCTGGCCCCCATCGTGCTGTCGTACCTGCTCGCCGTCGTCGCGTCGATGGCGGTCGCGCTGACGGTCACGCCGGCGCTGAGCCTGCTGCTGCTGGGCAAGGCCCCGCTGCCGCAACTGGCCTCGCCGGCGGCCCGCCGTCTGCGCGGCGGCTACGACCGGGTCGCGCCGCGGCTGGTCGGCCGCGCCGCTCCCGCGATCGCGGTGGCCGCCGTGCTGGCGCTGGCCGGCCTCCTGGCGCTGCCGTTCCTGCACACGGCGCTGCGGCCGTCGTTCCTGGAACGCGACGTTCTCGTCCACCTGGCGGCGGCGCCGGGCACCTCGCTGCCACGGATGGCGGAGATCACGCAGAAGGCGGTCGCCGATGTCAGCGCCCTGCCCGGGGTGGCCGGAGCCGGTGGGCACGTCGGACGGGCGGTGATGTCCGACCAGATCGTCAACGTCAACGACGGCAAGGTCTGGGTCAAGGTCGCGCCGGGCGCCGACTATGGCGACACCGTCGCCGCCGTACGCCGGACCGTGCAGGACTACCCGGGCGTCTCAGCCGACGTGTCCACGTATTCGCAGGAGCGGGTCGCCGACATCCTCGGCGGAGACCGTGAGGACGTCGAGGTGCGCATCTACGGCGAGAACCGGGACGTGCGCAATGCCAAAGCCGACGAGATCAAGGCGATGATCTCCGGCGTCGAGGGCGTGACCAGCGTCAACGTCGTACGTCCACTGGACGAGCCCACCGTCGAGGTGAGTATCGACCTCGCCAAGGCACAGGCGGCCGGGGTCAAGCCGGGCGACGTCCGGCGCGCCGCGGCCACGCTCGTCGGCGGCCTCACCGTGGGAAACCTGTTCGAGCAGCAGAAGGTGTTCGACGTCGTCGTCTGGGGCGACCCGAAGATCCGGCAGAACGCGGCGGACGTCGAGAACCTGCTGGTGGACGCCCCGAATGGGAAGCAGGTCCGCATCGGCGACGTCGCCGACGTGCGGGTGGCGCCCCACCCGGTGGTGATTTCGCACGAGTCGGTCTCCCCCTACCTGGACGTCACCGCGAACGTGTCCGACCGCGACGTCGGTGCGGTGGCCGATGACGTCAGCGAGCGGATCAAGCAGGTGCAGTTCCCGCTGGAGCACCATGCCGAGGTGCTCGGCGCGTACGACGAGCGCCAGGCCGCGGACGTCCGGGTGCTCTGGGTCGGCGCCGCCGCCGTGATCACGATCTTCCTGCTGCTGCAGGCCGCGTTCCGCAGCTGGCGGCTGGCGCTGCTGTCGCTGGTGGCGCTGGCGCTGTCCATGGTCGGCGGCGTGCTGGCGGCGCTGGCGACCGGCGGGCTGACCCTGGGCGCGGTCGCCGGGCTCATCGGCGTGCTCGGGCTCGCGGCCCGCGCCGTCGTGCTGCTCATCCGGCGCTTCCAGCAGCTCGAACTCGACGAAGGGCTGGCGTTCGGGCACGACCTGGTGGTACGCGGCACCAGGGAGAATGCCGCAGGCACGGTGGTGTCCACGTTGGCGATCGCGGCCATGCTGCTGCCGTTGGCCCTGTTCGGCGCACTCTCCGGCGTGGAGATCCTGCAACCGATGTCCGTCGTGGTGCTGGGCGGCCTGGTCACCCTGCTGCTGGTCGTGCTGCTCCTGGTGCCGGTGCTCTACCTGCGTCTCGGGCGGGCCGGCGATCGCGACACCGCGGCCGACCACCTGTTCGACGAGGCTCCGGCGGCCGGTCCGGCGCACCCCGAGGAGCAGGCCGGGCTGGCGCGCCGCATCCGGTCGGCACTCGTCACCGTCCCGGTCGTGTGCGCATTGGCGCTGGCCTCGTGCGGTGGCGTGATCGAGGACAAGTACAAGATCGAAGGCGAGCCGGCGACGGTGGAGGAGATCGAGGGCAGCGACCACGTCCGGATCACCCTGACCGAGCAGGCCGCGCAACGGCTGGCGATTCAGACCACACCGGTCGTCGCCACCGCGCAGGGCCTCACCGTGCCGTCCGCCGCCGTGTTCGTCGACGCGGACGACGACGAAGAGGAGGACAAGGACGACGTCGACGAGGGCGAATGGTCGGTCTACACCAACCCGGCGCCGCTCGTGTTCGAGCGCCACCGGGTCGTCGTCAAGCAGGAGTCCGGCACGGTCACGCACCTGTCGCTCGGCCCTGCGCCCGGCACCAGGGTGGTGACCGTCGGTGTGCAGGTGCTGGCCGGCATCGAGGACGAGATCGGCCATTGACGGCCGGGCACGGGAGAGAGGCTGCCGCTCATGCGCTGGATCGTCGGATGGAGCCTGAAGTTCCGCTACCTCGTCGTGGCCCTCATGGCGTTCCTGATGTTCTTCGGCGCGCAGCAGCTGGGCGGCATGAAGGTGGACGTCTTCCCCGAGTTCGCGCCGCCCAAGGTGGAGATCCACACGGTCGCGATCGGCCTCGCGCCGACCGAGGTGGAACAGCTGATCACCGTGCCGCTGGAGCAGTCGTTCAACGGCATCCCGGGGGTGAAGACGATCCGGTCGCGCTCGGTCGAGCAGCTGTCGCAGATCGTGCTGCTGTTCGAGCCGGGCACCGATCTGCTCGAGGCCAGGCAGTTGGTGGGCGAACGCATCGCCCTGGTCACCCCGACGCTGCCGAGCTGGGCGGCGCCGCCGGTCATGCTGCAACCCCTCTCGGCGACCAGCCGCGTCCTCAAGATCGGCCTGACCAGCACGGATCCGAAAATCGACATGATCGACCTGTCGATGACCGCGTACTGGAAGATCCGGACGCGGTTGCTGCGGGTGCCGGGTGTGGCCAACGTGCCGATCTGGGGCGAGCGCAAGGAGATGCTGCAGGTGCGGGCCGACCCCGCGCGGCTGGTCGCACAGAAGGTGACCTTGGAGGAGGTCATGACGGCGACCGCCGACGCGGTCGACGCGGGCCTGCAGCAGTACACCCCCGGCCACTACATCGGGCGGGGCGGCTGGGTGGAGAGCGACGGGCAGCGCGTCGCCGTCCAGTACGTGCCGCCGATCGTCTCGGCCGAGGACCTGGCGAACCTGCCGATCAAGACCCAGGACGGGCGCACCGTCAAGCTCGGCGACGTGGCGGACCTGGTACGCGACCACCAGCCGCTGATCGGCGATGCGGTCGTCAACGAGGGCGAAGGCGTCATGCTCATCGTCGAGAAGCTGCCCTGGGCGAACACCCTCGACGTCACCCAGGGCGTCGAGGAGGCGCTCAAGGAGCTGGGGCCGGGCCTCACCGGCATCGCCGTCGACCCGCAGATCTTCCGCCCGGCCACGTTCATCGAGGACGCGATCAGCAACCTGACCAAGGCGCTGGTCCTCGGCGCCATCCTCATGGTCGTCATGCTGTGCCTGTTCCTGTACTCGTGGCGGACCGCGGTGATCAGCGTGGTGGCGATTCCGCTGTCGCTGCTGACCGCAATTTTGATCCTGCACTGGCGCGGGACGACCATCAATACGATGGTGCTGGCGGGGTTCGTCATCGCCTTGGGCGACATTGTCGATGATGCGATCGTGGACATCGAGAACGTCGTCAGACGGCTGCGCCAGGCCCGCGCGGAAGGCAGCACGAAATCGACGGCGCGCGTCATCCTGGACGCCTCGATGGAGGTCCGCGGCGCGATCGTCTACGCGACGATCATCGAGGTGGTCGCCATCCTGCCGATCTTCATGCTGGCCGGCCTGTCCGGCTCGTTCTTCCGGCCGCTGGCTTTGTCGTACGCGCTGGCGCTGCTCGCGTCCATGGTCGTCGCGCTCACCGTCACCCCGGCGCTGAGTCTGATCATGTTCCGCGGCCCGAAGTCGCTGGAACAGCGCGAGTCGCCGCTGGTCCCGCCGCTCAAGCGGGGCTACGAGTGGCTGCTCAGCCGGATCCTCCGCCGGCCGAAGCCGGTCTACGCCACGGTCGCGCTGGCCACGGTCATCGGCGTGGCGCTGCTGCCCCTGCTCGGCCAGTCGCTGCTGCCCAACTTCAAGGAGCGCGACTTCCTGATGCACTGGCTGACCAAGCCCGACACGTCGCTGCAGGAGGAGGTGCGCACCACCAGGCTGGTCAACGGCGAGCTGCTGACGATCCCGGGCGTACGCAACGCGGGCTCGCACATCGGCAACGCGCTGCAGGGCGACGAGCCCTACGGCGTCTACTTCGGGGAGAACTGGATCAGCATCGACCGCGAGGCCGACTACGACAAGACCCTGGACAGCGTCAAGGACGTGGTCGACGGCTATCCCGGCATCTACCGCGACGTGCTGACCTACCTGCGGGAACGGATCAGGGAGGTGCTCACCGGCACCAGCGAGCCGATCACGATCCGTATCTACGGGCAGGACCTGAACCAGTTGCGCGCCAAGGCCGAGGAGGTCAACAAGATCCTCGACGAGACGCCCGGCGTCGGCGAGCACTATGTGGACTTCCAGGACAACATCCCCCAGCTCAAGGTCGAGGTCGACCTGGCCAGGGCCAAGCAGCACGGGGTCAAGCCGGGCGACGTGCGCCGCGCGGCGGCCTGGCTGATGGGCAGCGAGGAGGCCGGCGACGTTTACTTCAACGGCCGGGTCCAGGACGTACGCCTGTGGAGCCCGGCGGCGAGCCGGCAGACCGTGAGCGACCTGCGCAATCTGCCCATCGACAAGCCCGGCGGCGGCACGGTGCGGCTCGACGAGGTGGCCGACGTGAGCATCGTCGCGGTGCCGAACGTCGTGCACCACGAGGACCTGCTGCGCAACATCGACGTCGGGGCGAGCCTCGACGGCACCCGGGACCTCGGGGCGGTGGCGCGTGACATCGAGTCCCGCCTCGACAAGGTGGAGTGGCCGCTGGAGTTCCGGGCCGAGATGCTCGGCGAGTACACCGAACGCCAGGCCGCCCAGCAGCGGCTGCTGCTGGCCGCGATCCTCGCGGGCATCGGCATCCTGCTGCTGCTGCAGCTCGCGTTCCGCAGCTGGCGGCTGGCCGTGCTGTCCTTCCTCGCCCTGCCGATCGCGCTGGTCGGCGGGGTCATCGCCGCCTTCCTCGGCGGAGGGATCGTCTCGCTGGGCTCGCTGGTCGGCTTCCTCACCGTGCTGGGCATCGTGGCCCGCAACGGCATCATGCTGATCAGCCACTGCCAGTACCTCGAACAGGAGGAGGGCGAGCCGTTCGGGCCGCAGCTGGTGATGCGCGCCGCGAAGGAGCGGCTGGTGCCGATCCTCATGACGGTGCTGACCACCGGACTGGCGCTCATCCCGCTGCTGGTCACAGGATCGATCCCCGGTCAGGAGATCGAGCACCCGATGGCTGTGGTGATCATCGGTGGTCTGATCACCGCCACCCTGCTCAATCTGTTCGTGGTGCCCTCGCTGTACCTGCGTTTCGCCAAGAGCAGGCGGGCGCGCCACGCCATGCCCGCCACGCCGGAGCCGGCACCCGGCGGATGACGCGGGGTGCCGCAGGGCGGCCACGGGACGCAGGGCGGGCGTCGGGGATACAGCTGCCGTGGTGACAGGGCAAGGGGGATCGGGTAGTGCCGGACCGGGTGGTGAGAGGCTGGCTGGCCTTCGGTGCGGTGGTCACGATCGTCGCGGTGTGGGTGTTCGCCGGCATCACCGACGACGTGGTCGCGCACGAGGAGCTGACCAGTGGTGATCCGCCGGTCGCGAGCTGGTTGGCGGAGCACCGCACGCCCTGGCTGACCCGGTTTATGCAGGCGGTCACCTGGCTGGGCAGCGGCTGGGTCACCGTGCCCCTGCTGGTGTCCGCGGCCCTGTGGCTGCCGCTGTGGCGCGACCGCAGGCGCACCCTGGCCCTGGTGCTGGTCGTATCGATGGGCAGCGCGCTGCTGGTCACCGTCGGCAAGCTGCTCACGGTGCGGCCCCGGCCCGTCGTCGGCGAGGTGCTGACCACGGCCACCGGTTATGCGTTCCCGTCCGGCCACAGCGCGCAGGCCGCCGCCGCGTACGGGGTGCTCGCGCTGCTGATCAGCCTGCGGGTCGGGCGCGGGGTCAAGCCGCTGGTCTGGCTGGCGGCCACCGCGATGGCGCTGCTGGTCGGCTTCTCCCGCCTGTACCTCGGCGTGCACTGGCTCACCGACGTGCTCGCCGGGTACGCCCTTGGCGCGTGCTGGCTGGCCGTCGTCGTGGCCACCGCGGTGGTGCACGACCGTCGGCGTGCCGCCTCACGCCCTCGGGTGAACGTCTGACCTGGACTGATTCGGTCTCACGGAGCTCCGCGGTGTGCCAGGGTGCTTACGGGGACGGTGCCGCCTGGGCTCACGGCGGAGACCGTTCAGCAGCCCTACGGCGCCGCTGCGCGCCATCGGGACGGTGTGCCGGCGCGGTGGGCGCCGGCCGGCGACGGTGTCGCGCGACAAAGGAGATCGACATGGACCAGCTCAAGTCTCATGCGGACACCCGGCCGACCGCCGCCGCGCCGCCGGACGTCGATCGCCCCGTCCGGAGCACCCGGCGCTGGGTCGCCGAGCGCGACCGGCTGGAGGCGGCGATCGCCGAGACGGGCGTCGACTTCGACCAGCCCCGCTCCATCTACTGGAACGCCGCCTGCGGCGTGGAGGCGGGTGCCGACTTCGCCACGGTGCGTGCCCGGGTGCGCCGGTACGCCGACTTCGCGCCCACCTTCGAAGCGGTCGCCCGCCGCCGCGAGGCACGCGCCGAGGCGGCCGCCGCGGACGGTCACCAGATCACCGCGCGGGACAACTACTACATGGCGGCCGTGCACTGGGGCGCGGCGCAGTGGCCCATCCACAGCGACGACGAGGTCAACCGCTTCTACCACCGTCGCAAGCGGGCCTGCTTCGCGCACTACGCCGACCTGGCCGACCACCGCATCGAGGCGGTCACCATCCCGTTCGCGGGCGGGTCGCTGCCGGCCTGGTTCCACCTGCCGCCCGGCTACCACGGCGGGCGCGTGCCGACGGTCATCGCGGTGCCCGGCATGGACAGCTTCAAGGAGGCCACCGTCGCGCTGCACGGCGACCGCTTCCTGGCACGTGGCTTCGCGGTGCTCGCGATCGAAGGGCCGGGGCAGTACGAGGCGGCCATGATGGGCATCCACACCACCGTGCCCGCCTGGGCGCGTACCGGCACCGCGTGCGTGGACTGGCTGTCCAAGCGGGAAGAGGTCGACGCGCAGCGGATCGTGCTCAGCGGCATCAGCTTCGGCTCGTTCGCCGGGACCATCGCCGCCGCGCACGAGCCACGGCTCAAGGCCTGCGCGGTGATGAACACCTGCCACCAGCCGGGCTGGTCGGCGGCCTTCGAGCAGGCCTGGCCGACGTACAAGATGCGCTTCATGTACATGTCGGGGCACACCGACGAGGAAGCGTTCGACGACTTCGCCCGGACGCTGACCTGGGAGGGCCACGCCGAGCAGCTGTCCATGCCGTACCTGGTGCTGGCCGGGGACCGCGACGAGCTGAGCCCGCTGGAGTGCACCGAGGCGTTGCTGAACAGCGTCGCCGGGCCGAAGCAGCTGGTGGTGTACCAGGACTCGCGGCACTCCATCGGCGGCGTGCCCGCCGCGAACCTGGGCCCGTTCGCGCCGACACTGGCCGCGGACTGGCTCGCCGACCGCTTGCGCGGGGTGCCGCTGACCAGCGAGCGCTGGTACGTCGACCACGGCGGCAAGGTGACGAAGACCCCGCTCTGACACCGCCGCGCCGCAGCTAAGCGGGTGTGGCGCGTCAAGAAGGGCACCTTCTGCATCGCGGAGCGATGTGAAGGTGCCCTTCCTTTCGGTTCAGGCGACGAGGATGGGACGCATCATCTCGTTGTCCTCGTGTTCCAGCATGTGGCAGTGCCAGACGAAGCGGCCGGGGCGGTCGAAGACCGCCTTGACGCGGGTCACCTCGCCGGAGTGGACGAGCACGGTGTCCTTGCGGCCGGACTCCCACGACTCGGCCGGGCGGGGCTTCGGCGGGATGCCGAAGGGCTGGCGGCTGACCACCTCGAACTGCACCTGGTGCAGGTGCACGGTGTGCGAGTGGTCGGTGAAGTTGAGGATCTCCCAGGTCTCGCTGCGGCCCAGCACCGGCTTCTCGGTCGGCGCGTCGTGCCAGCGCAGCGGGGTCTGGGTGCGGTCCGGTGCGACCGTGCCCAGCGTCGCGACGCGGTGGTTCACCCCGGTCAGCGTCGCCGAGGGCAGGTCGTCGAGCAGCACCCGCCAGCTCGCCGCCGAGTCGGGCAGCTTCGGCGCGGCGGGCAGGGTCAGGTGCTCCGGCGGCACGCTGGTGTCCGTGCCCCGCAACGGGATCACCAGCAGCTTCATCACCTGGCCCGTGGTGGCGATGTTCGCCGGCTGGTAGTCGGTGCCGAGCACGCCCGCGGCGTACGGCACGTCCGGCGCCTCGTTGATCACGAACAGTTCGGTGCCCTCGGCCAGCCCGGTCAGGTCGACGATCACGTCGGCCCGCTCGCCCGGTCCGATCAGCAGCTGCTCCAGCCGCACCGGCTCGCGCAGCCAGCCGCCGTCGGAGCCGATCTGCCAGAACGGCACCACCGCGGCGGCCGGGCGCGGCGCGGTCGCGCTGGACGCGATCTTCAGGATCAGGGACCGGGAGTTGCTGCCGTTGAGCAGCCGCAGCCGGTAGCGGCGGGGTTCGACGGTCAGCTGCGGCCAGGTGCGGCCGTTCACCACGATGGTGTCGCCGAGGTACGCCGGGTTCCAGATCGGGGCGATGTCGCTGGCCGGCACGTACGGCCCGGCGAACGCGTCGTGGAACTCGCTGCGGCTGTCCGGGTAGTACAGCGAGCCGTCGGTGCGGAACGAGCGGTCCTGGATGACCAGCGGGATCTCGTAGTACCGGGTGTTCTCCGGGTCGTCGGGGCCGGGCGCCGGGCCGGGCAGCGTGCCCGCGGGCAGGTCCTGGTCGCCGCCACGGATCAGGTAGAAGCCGACCGGACCGGCGTACACGTTGAGCCGGGTGATGCCCAGCGCGTGGTCGTGATACCACAGCGTGCCCGGGGCCTGGTCGTTGTCGTAGCGGAACACGGCCTGGCCGGGCTTCCAGCGCGGGCCGTAGCTCTCCGCCTTCTCCCGCATCGCGGCGAAGTCCGAGCCGGTGGCGGCGAAGCCGCGCGGCAGCGGGGCGTCGGGCAGGTACCAGGCCGTCGGGTAACCGTCGGCTTCCTCGGCCGCGTGCGCGCCGTGCACGTGCGTCACGATCGGCACCGGACCGGTGTAGCGCGCCGGCGGGCCGGTGAAGTGGGCGGGCATGTCCTGGTGCCCGGCGCCGCCGGCCGGGTTGGCCCAGTGCAGGGTCGGGTCCACCGGCAGCAGGTGCGGCCGGGCCCGGCCCCTGGCGTCGATCAGACCGTTGATCCAGGTGACCTCGACCGGGCGGTCGGCGGTGGCCTCGATGGTGCGCGCGGGGTAGCCGAACGTCTTCGGGTGCGCCGCGGAGCCGTACCCCCAGACCGTGGTCTGCGGCATGCCGGGCGGCAGGACCTGCTGACGGAACTGGCGCACCTCCACGGCGTACCGGTCGGCGGTGCCCTTGGTGGAGAACGCGGGCATGGCGGCCGGGATCGGCAGCCGCGCCTTGTACTTGTGGATCTTCGAGGCGTCGAGCCTGCCGGCGGCCATCGCCGCGGCCGCGGCGCGCGCTGCGCTCGCTGGAGCCGGGATCAGCATGGCCGCGCCGGACAGTACGCCGGTGGTGAGAAGTTGTCGTCGGGAAGGCATCGGTCGCCCTTCGGTCGCGATGTCGGAAGACCTGGCGACCGGCTTAAGGTCCTGGTGAAACCAATTTGTCCGAATTGCCAGGAACTCCGCCACCCTAACCACCGACACCCACCAGGCCAAACAGGCTCACCGCACACCCGCCCCCCGGATCCCGCCCGCCCCGCCCTCCGCCTTCCGCGCCGCGCCTGGCCGGCACGCGAAGATCGCCGATTCGGGTCAGAACCTGGGGTGGGACCGAAGGTTCTGACCCGAAACGGCGATCATGGTGGCGATGGCGATGGCGATGGCTATGGCGGTGGCGGGTGGCGGTGCGGCGAGGCCGCGGGACGGCCCTGCGGCCGCTACGGGGCGGTCACGACCACGGCGGCGTTGAAGCCGCCGATGCCGCGGGCCAGCACCAGGGCGCGGCGCAGCGGTGCGGGGCGGGCGGCGTCGACCACCAGGTCGAGGTCGGCGCAGCCGTCGGCGAGCGTGCCGACGTTGATGGTCGGCGGGATGACCTGGTCACGCAGGGACAGCAGGGCGGTGGCGACGTCGAGCCCACCCGCTCCGGCCGCGAGCCGCCCGGTCATCGTCTTGGGCGCGGTTACCGGCACCCGGCCTGCGCCGAACACCCCGACCAGGGCCTTGGCCTCGGCGAGGTCCAGTTCGGGCACTCCGGCCGCGTCGGCGAAGACGACGTCGATCTCCGTCGCGGGGCAACCCGCGTCGGCCAGGGCCAGTTCGATCGCGCGGCGCAGGCCCGGCGGGCGGTTGCGGTCCGGGGCCGGGTCGAAGGTGGCGGCGTAGCCGCTGATCTCGCCGTACACCCGCGGCGCGGCCCGGCGTCGGGCGGCCTCGCGCTGCTCGACGACGAGGATCGCGCCGCCCTCGCCGGGCACGAACCCGTTCGCGTCCCGGTCGAACGGCAGGTATGCCCGCGCCGGGTCGTCGGACTCGCTGATCCGGCCGGTGGCGAGCTGCCCGATCCAGCCCCACGGGCACAGCGAGCCGTCGACGCCGCCGGTGATCGCCAGCGCGGTGCCCGCGCGCAGATGGCGACGGGCCTGCCCGATCGCGTCGAGTCCGCCTGCCTGGTCGGTGACCAGCACTCCGCTGGGACCGCGCAGGCCGTGCCGGATGGAGATCTGCCCCGTGTTGACCGCGTAGAACCAGGCGAACGACTGGTACGCGCTGACGTGGTCACCGCCCTTGGACCACAGCTTCTCCAGCTCCTTCTGCCCGAACTCGAAACCCCCCGCGGAGCTCGCCGTCACCACGCCCATGTCGTAGTCGCCCAGCGCCGCCGGGTCGACCGCCGCGTCGGCAAGGGCCTGCGCGGCGGCGGTCAGCGAGAACCGGGTGACGTGGTCGGTCTGCGCCAGCAGCCGGTCGGGCAGGTGGGCGGCGGGGTCGAAGTCGCGGATCTCGCCGGCCAGCCGGGACGGGTACTGCGCCGGGTCGAAGCGGGCGATGCGGCCGATGCCGCCGCGCCCGTCCAGGACGGCCTTCCAGTACGTCTCGGCGTCCAGCCCGATCGCGGCGACGACGCCGAGGCCGGTGACGACGGGTGCGTCGGCGGCCTTCTCCTCACCTCGCCCGTCGGCGGCATGTCCGGTGCGCCTGATCCGCTCGCTGCGCTCGCTCATCGGGCGTCTCCTTCCGGGCGGGCCAGCAGCATCGCGCTCTGGAAACCGCCGAACCCGCTGCCCACGGACAGCACCGCATCCAGCCGCCGGTCACGGGCTTCCAGCGGCACGTAGTCCAGGTCGCACTCGGGGTCGGGCTCGTGCAGGTTGGCCGTGGGCGGCACCACGCCGTTGGTGATGGCCAGCGCGCAGGCGGCTACCTCGATCGCACCGATGGCGCCGAGCGAGTGCCCGACCATCGACTTGATCGAGCTCATCGGGGTGGCGTACGCGTGCTCGCGCAGGGCCAGCTTCACCGCGGCCGTCTCGTGGCGGTCGTTCTGCTTGGTGCCCGAGCCGTGCGCGTTGACGTAGCCGATCGCGGTCGGGTCCATCCGGGCCGTGTCCAGGGCGTTGCGGATCGCCTCGGCCATCTCGCGGCCGTCGGGGCGCAGCCCGGTCATGTGGAAGGCGTTGCAGCGCGAGGCGAAGCCGACGATCTCGGCGTACACCGGCGCGCCGCGGCGGCGGGCCCGTTCCAGGTCCTCCAGCACGAACATGGCCGAGCCCTCGCCGAGCACGAAACCGTTGCGGCTGTTGTCGAACGGCCGGGAGGCGTGCGCGGGGTCGTCGTTGCGCGGCGTGGTCGCCTTGATCGCGTCGAAGCAGGCCACCGTGATCGGGGAGATGGGGGCGTCGCTGGCCCCACCGACCACCACGTCGGCGCTGCCCTCGCGGATCAGCTCGGCCGCGTACGCCACCGCGTCCAACCCGGACGTGCAGCCGGTGGAGACCACCGCGGCCGGGCCCTCCGCGCCGATCGACCAGGCGACCTCGGCCGCGAACGAGCCGGGCACGTAGTAGTCGTACAGGTGCGGCGAGGTGTGGGCGTCGTCGACCAGCCAGCGCCGCCCCCGGTCGGAGGCGATGACGTACTCGCGCTCCAGGCTCATGGTCGCGCCGACCGCGCTGCCCACCACCGTGCCGACCCGGTACGGGTCCAGCTCGGCGAGCTCCAGGCCGGCATCCTCGACGGCCTCGGCGGCGGCCACGACGGCGAACTGGGCCGCCCGGTCCATCCGGAGGGTCTGCGCGGGGGTGAGGCCGTGCGCGGCCGGGTCGAAGTCGCACTCGGCGGCGACCTGGGACCGGAACGGCGAGGGGTCGAAGAAGCTGATGGTGCGGGTCGCGGTGCGTCCTGAGGTCAACAGCTCCCAGAACGCCTTGGCGCCGATGCCGCCCGGCGCCACCACGCCCAACCCGGTAATGACGACACGTCGATGCATGGACGCCTCCTGCGGGGTCGGTGGACCTTCGTCGAGCGTGCTCCGCGTCCACTTGAGCCCCGCTTGAGAAATCTCGCGGTGGTCGCCTCGCCGCGGGCACGGCGCAGAGATGGGTATACAGCTGATGCGTGCTCGTTTCGGGACGCTTTCGCGTCCCGAAACGAGCACGCACCGGAGCGAACATGTCCGCCGGCGGGCTGAGGCGCCGGTGAACCGTGGTCAGGACAGGCCGCGGCCCGCGGAGACCAGTTCGGCCCCGGCCGAGGCGGACTCCCAGGTCCAGGCGGTGTCCAGAGCGGATGCCGTATCCAGCACCGGGTCTGCGGTGAGGATGGCGTGCTGCACGCGCTGGATGCGCCGGGAGGGCTCCAGGCCCAGCTCGCCGATGAGCACCTCGCGCAGGCGGCGGAAGGCGTCCAGGGCGTCGGTGCGCCGGCCCGCCCGGTACAGCGCGATCATGAACTGGGCCTGCAGGTCCTCGTGCAACGGGTGGCGGGCGGCCAGGCAGCCCAGCTCGCCCAGGATCTCGCGGTGGCGGCCCAGCTCCAGGTCGGCGTCGATGCGCTGTTTCCAGGTGGCCAGCCGGGCCTCCTCCAGGCGCAGCGCCTCGACCCGCAGCACGGGGCCCAGCCGCACGTCGACCAGCGCCGAGCCGCGCCATACGTTCAGTGCCGCGCCGAGCAGGCGCGAGGCGTGCGCGTGGTCGCCGCAGAGCTGGGCCAGCCGGCCCTGGTCGGCGAGGCGCTCGTACTCGTGCAGATCCAGCGTCGCGTCGTGCAGGTGCAGCTGGTAGCCGTCGGCGTGGGTGACCAGCAGCTCGCGGGCCACCCGGGCCGGGTCCATGGCGCAGGTGCGGGCCAGCATCCGCCGGATCTGCAGGATGTAGGTCTGCAGCGTGGTCAGCGCGCTCGCGGGCGGCTCGTCGTCCCAGAGCTCGGTGGTGAGCAGATCGATCGGCACCACCCGGTCGGCGTGGATCAGCAGCAGCGCCAGCACCTTGCGCGGCTTGGGTGCGGTCAGGTCACCCGACACCCCGCCGCAGCGTAGGTCCAGCGGGCCGAGTACTCGACATTGCATGTCCACCCCCGAATGGCTCGTCGCGCTCGCAATGTGCGAAAGCCGCCTCCACCACTATTAGTGCTCGCGAGGGACGATCTGTCCCATTCGCCGGAACTGGTGACGATCTTTCTGGCCTGGCCGTCGAGGCGCCCGTGACCCGGTGCGACGACCCGCGGTGATCGCGGCGTGGTGGCTTGACCTGGCCATTCAAGCCGACTTCCACCGGTCCTCAAGTGGCCGGCTGCGACGGTTCATGGCAGACCGGTTCGCCGCGGATGACCGCGTGCGGCCGAAATCCCCATCCCGGCCCGTAGAGGAGCGCCGATGTCCAAGAACAAGGTGTACACCGAGACCCAGCGCGCGGAGGTCGCCGCGCCGGCCGCGGTCGCCTTCGAGATCATCAACGACCTGCGCCACTGGCCGCAGTTCTTCCCGGACGGCGTGCACGCCGAGCCGGACGCCGACGGCGCGAACGTGCGCTGGTGGGCGCTGGACGGTGACGCCGTACGCCAGTGGAGCACCACCCGCACGGTCGACCGGGCCGGCCTGCGGGTCGTCACCGAGCAGGCCGCCTGCGCCGCGCCCCTGGTGTCGGTGCGCACCGAGTGGACGTTCGCGCCGCAGGGCGAGCAGGCCTGCGAGGCCGAGCTGACGGTGACGGTGACCGCCGCGCCGGGCGCCGAGGGCGCGGACGCCGCCGCCGCGCAACTCGAAGGCGCGCAGGAGATCGTCGCCCGGGTCAAGGGCCTGGCCGAGCGCTGGGACGAGCTGGCGCAGCTCGTCATCTCCTTCGAGGACCCGCTGTTCATCGCCGGGCAGCCGCAGCAGGTCTACGAGTTCCTGTACGCGGCCGACAAGTGGCCCGAGCGGGTCCCGCACGTCACCGCCCTGTCGATGACCGAGGACCAGCCCGGCGTGCAGTTCTTCGACATGGACACGGTCACCCCGGAGGGCCGCGCGCACACCACCCGCTCGGTGCGCGTCTGCCTGCCCCACAAAATCATCTACAAGCAGATCGGCCTGCCCAAGCTGCTGGACGCGCACACCGGGCACTGGCACTTCGTGGAGACGCCCGAGGGTGTCACCGTGCACGCCCGGCACACGGCCACCATCAAGCCGTCGGCGCTGAACCTGCTCGGCGAGGACACCACGGTCGCCGACGCCCGTCGCTACCTGCGCCGGGTGCTCAGCACCAACTCGCTGCAGACGCTGCGCCACGCGCAGGCGTACGCCGAGGAGCCGGCCCGTGCCCAGTAGCACCGACGCCGACGCCGTCGCCGCCGAGCGGGCACTGGCCGACATGCTGGCCCGCTCCGGCGGCACCCTCGACGGGCTGCTGCGCCGGGCGGCGGTGAGCGCCCCGCACCGGATCGCGGTGCAGACCGGGTCGCGGGCGATGACGTTCGCGGAGCTCGACGCGGCCGCCGACGGCTTCGCCGCCAAGCTCACCGGGCTGCTCCCGCGGGACGCCGCGCCGTCGCGGCCGGGCCTGCCGGGCGGCGTCGTCGGCGTCGCCGCCGCGCTGCACCCGGCCTTCGCGGTCGCCTACTACGGCACGGTGCGGGCGGGCCACGTGTGCGCCGTGATCAACCCGCTGCAGGGCGAGGAGGAGCTGGCGTACGCGCTGGAGTCGGCCGGGGTGCAGGTGCTCGTCGGGGTCGCCGACATGGCCGACAAGCTGCAGCGCATCCGGCTCGACCTGCCGCGCCTGGCGCACGTGTTCTACCTGGACCGTCCGGGGGAGCACTGCGTGCCGGCCGCGGGCGCCCCGGCGGGCCGCTCGGCCCGGTTCGACTCGCCGGTCGCCGACCCGGACGCGGTGGCGGTGCTGCAGTTCACCAGCGGCACCACGGGGCGGCCCAAGGCCGTGCTGCTCTCCCATCGCAACCTGGTCTACAACGCGGCCCAGGTGGCGGGGGTGCACGGACTCGGGCCGGACACGGTCACGCTCAACCACCTGCCGACGTACCACCCGATGCACCTGAACTCGGCGGTCTGCGCCGGGGCCACCCAGGTGCTGTGCCCGGACGCCGACCCGACGCAGGCCGTCGCGACGGCGGCCCGCACCGGCGCGACGCACTTCTACAGCCTGCCGGTGCGGCTGGCCCGGATGGCCGCCGACCCGCGGCTGCCCACCTGGCGCATGCCAGGGGTGCGGGCCATCCTCTCCGGAGGGTCCGCGCTGGCCCCGGCCGCGGCAGCCCGGCTCTGCGCCGGGCTGGGGATCCCGGTCATCCAGGGGTACGGCCTGGCCGAGACCGCGCCGCTGACCCACTGCGACCGGATCGACCGGCCGTCGGCGGGTTCGGTGGGCAGGCCGGTCGCCGGCACCGAGTGCCGGGTCGTCGACCTGGACACCCGGCAGCCGCTGCCCGTCGGCACACCCGGCGAGGTGCAGGTGCGCGGGCCGCAGCTGATGGCGGGCTACCTGACCCCGGACGGGGTGCAGCGCCCGTTCGACGCCGAGGGCTGGTTCGACACCGGAGACGTGGGCCGCCTCGACGACGAGGGCACGCTGTTCCTGGTCGACCGGCTCAAGGACGTCTTCAAATGCGACAACTGGCTGGTCTCACCCGTGGAGCTGGAGCGGGTGATCATGCGCCATCCGGCGGTGACCGACTGCATGGTCGTCGACATGCCGCACGAGTACCGCGGCGCGGTCGCGTACGCCCTGGTCGTCACCGACGACGAGGACGCCGACCCGGCCCAGGTCATCGCGTTCGTCAACGCGGGCCTGCCCGAATACCAGCACCTGCACGGCATCGAGCTGGTGCAGGAGATCCCGCGCTCGCCCAACGGCAAAGCCCGCCGCCGGGACGTGCGCACCCACGTACACGAGCGGCACGGTGCCGCCCAAACCCGAAGGAGCGACCACATGGTCACGTTCATCAACAAGATCACCGTCAACGGCGACGTCGCGCAGTTCGAGCAGGTGCTCGACGAGATCTCGGCGTACATGAGCGCCCAGCCGGGCTTCATCGGCCGCCAGCTCTACCGCTCGCGCCGCCAGCCCGAGGTCTTCATCGAGACCGCGCAGTGGGCCGACGCGGCGGCGCACGCCAAGGCGGTGCAGACCCCGGGCTTCCGGGAGCAGGTCATGAAGCTGGCCGGGCTGGCCGTCCCGGAGCACGACCTGTACGACGCGGTCGGCGAGCACGCCCCACTCGCCGCTCGCTGAGTCGTATGCCGATGCCGAAACGGAAGGGAGCGCGTCATGAACGACTTCACCATCGAGGACGTGCGGCGCATCCTGCGCGATGTCGCAGGGGCGGACGAGAGAGTGGACCTGGACGGGGACATCGCCGACACCAGCTTCGCCGACCTGGGGTATGACTCCCTGGCGCTGCTGGAGACCACCGCGCGGCTGCAGCGTGACCTCAGCATCCGGCTGCCCGACGACGCGGTGCTGGCGGTGAGCACGCCTGGACAGCTGATCGACCTGGTCAGCTCGACCCGGTCAGGGGCATTGTCATGAGCGAGCGTAGCGAGCGAATCATGCGGACAGTGCGCCACGGCGCTCGCTCGCGAAGCGAGTGTGCGTCGTGACCGGGGATGTGGCCGGACCGGGCATTGCGCCCGGCCCGGCCGGCCCGGCCGCGTCCTGGGTGTCCTGCGGCCGCTGCCGAGCCGTCGTCTACGGCAAGCGGCTGGCCCGCAGCAGCGGCATCTGTCCACAGTGCGGGCACTGCCGCCCGCTGGCCGCCTGGGATCGGATCGCCCTGCTGGCCGACCCTGGCTCGGTCGAGCCGCTCGACCTCGCTGCCGACGCCGCGGATCCGCTGCGCTTCGTCGACGACAAGCCGTATCCGCAGCGCATCGCCGACGCCCGGCGTGCGACCGGGCTGGCCGAGGCGGTGGTGTGCTGCCGGCTGCGGATGGCCGGCACGCCCGCGATCGCCGCGGTGATGGACTTCCGCTTCATGGGCGGCAGCCTGTCCGGCGCGGTGGGCGAGCTGATCACCTGCGCCGCGGAGACGGCGCTGGCGCAACGGCTGCCGCTGCTGCTGGTCACCGCGTCCGGCGGGGTGCGGATGCAGGAGGGCGTCATCGGCCTGATGCAGATGGCGAAGACCGCGCAGGCGCTGCACCAGCTCGACGAGGCCGGGCTGCCCACGGTCTGCCTGGTCACCGACCCGACCTACGGCGGTGTGGCCGCCTCCTTCGCGATGCTCGGCGACGTCGTGGTCGCCGAACCCGGCGCGCGGCTCGGCTTCGCCGGGCCCCGGGTCATCGCCCAGACCATCAAACAGGAGCTGCCGCCCGGCTTCCAGACGGCGGAGTTCCTGCTGGACCGCGGCTTCCTCGATCTGATCTGCCCGCGCCCGGCGCTGCGTCACCGCATCGGCCGGCTGCTGGCGATCGGCACCCGCCGCGACGCGGTGCCGCCCGCGCCGGTCGAAGGCGGCGCGCACACCGTGGTCCGCGATCCCTCGCTGCTGGCCGAGCGGCGGGCCTGGGAGGCGGTCCGCCGGGCACGCAACGTGGCCCGGCCCACCACCTCCGACTATCTCAGCATGATCCTCGACGACTTCGAGGAGCTGCACGGCGACCGGGTCGGCGGCGACTGCCCGGCGATCATCGGCGGGGTCGGCCGGCTCGGCGGCACGCCGCTGGTCGTGGTCGGCCACCAGAAGGGACACACGACCCGCGAGCTGGCCCTGCGCAACTACGGCATGCCGGGACCGGCGGGCTACCGCAAGGCCGCCCGGCTGCTGCGGCTGGCCGCCAAGTGGGGGCTGCCCGTGGTCACGCTGGTGGACACGCCCGGGGCGCACCCGGGGGTGGAGGCCGAGGAGCAGGGCCAGGCCACCGCGATCGCCGAGAACCTGCGCCTGATGGGCTCGCTGCCCGTGCCGGTGGTCTCGGTGATCACCGGTGAGGGGTGCAGCGGCGGCGCGCTCGGCATCGCCGTCGCGGACCGCGTACTGATCATGGAGAACGCGTTCTACACCGTCATCAGCCCCGAGGGCTGCGCGGCGATCCTGTGGCGCGACGCCGCTGCCGCCCCCGCCGCCGCCCAGGCGCTGCGGGTGGACGCCCGATCCCTGCTCGAACTCGGCGTGGTGGAAGGGGTCATCCCGGAACCGCCCGGTGGCGCCGAGGCCGACCACGTCGCCGCGGCCGCCGCGCTGCGCGCCGCCGTCCATGCCGAGCTGGCCGATCTCGCGGGGCTCGACCAGACCCGCCTCGTCGCGCAGCGGCGTGCCCGCTTCCGGCGCTTCGGCAGCTCGCGCCGGCCCGATGAGGCCGTACTGATCCCGACCGAAGGAGGTTCGTGGTGACCGGTCTGCTGGATCCTTCCCTGCGCGTGCCACCCGTTCCGGTGGACACCGCCGACGTCTGCTCGATGCACGGCTCGCTGCCCGACACCGCCCGTACCGTCGCCGACGACCTCGACGACGTGCGCCGCAGCGCCCAACAACTGCTGTCCGGGGTGGACCGGCAGCCCAGCGCGCTGCGCATCCGGGCCGGCGACGTGCTCGTCGAACTGGAGTGGGCCGACGAGAACGCCGTACTGCCGGCCGAGCCCGCGCCGGTCGCGGCGGCGGCCGTGCGGGCGGGATCGGCGGTCGCGGTCGCCACCGCGGCTCCCGCGCCGGCCCCCGCGCCCGCTCAGGCAGGGGACGGCCACGTCGACATCTGCGCCGGCACGGTGGGCACGTTCTACCGCGCCGCGGAGCCGGGCACGGCCCCGTTCGTCAGCGAGGGCGACCACGTCCGGCGCGGCCAGCAGGTCGCGATCATCGAGGTGATGAAGCTGATGATCCCGGTCGAGGCCGAACGCGACGGACAGGTCGTCGCCGTGCACGTCACGGACGGCACGTCGGTGGAGTACGGCGACCGGCTGCTCACCATCGCCCCGGCGACCGGGCACTAGGGGGCCGCCGTGTTCACCACCGTGCTCATCGCCAACCGGGGCGAGATCGCCCTGCGCGTCGCCCGCACCTGCCGCGAGCTGGGGTTGCGCGTGGTATCCGTCTACTCCACCGAGGACCGCGACGCCGCCGTGGTGGACCTCGCGGACGAGGCCGTCTGCATCGGCCCCGGCCCGGCGCGCGCCAGCTACCTGAACATGTCCGCGATCCTGGAGGCGGCCCGGCGCACCGGCGCGGACGCGGTCCATCCCGGCTACGGCTTCCTCTCCGAGGTGCCGGACTTCGCGGAGGCCTGCGAGGCCTGCGGCATCACCTTCGTCGGCCCGCCGGCGACGGTGATCGAGCGGTTGGGCGACAAGGCCGCCGCCCGGGCCGCGATGGCCGCTGCCGGGCTGCCCATGCTGCCCGGCAGCGACGGGCCGGTGCAGTGCCCGGACCTCGCGGCCGGGGTCGCGTCCCGGATCGGCTACCCGGTCATCGTCAAGGCGGTGGCCGGGGGCGGCGGGCGCGGCATGCAGGTCGTACGTGAGCCGTCGGACCTGGTCCGGCAGTTCCGGGAGGTGAAGTCGGCGGCGCAGTCGCTGTTCGGCGACGACCGGCTCTACCTGGAGCGCTACCTGCCCGCCGCGCGCCACGTCGAGGTGCAGATCCTCTGCGACCAGTACGGCAACGGCGTCTACCTGGGCCTGCGCGACTGTTCGGCGCAGCGGCGGCGACAAAAGATCATTGAGGAGACCCCCGCGCCGGGCCTGCCCGCCGAGCTGGCCAGGCAGATGGGCGAGGCGGCGCTGCGCGGGGCGCTGGCCACCGGCTACGTCGGCGCGGGCACCTTCGAGTTCCTGGTCGACCACGACGGCGGCTTCCACTTCATGGAGGTCAACTGCCGCATCCAGGTCGAGCATCCGGTCACCGAGTTGACCCACGGCATCGACCTGGTACGCGAGCAGCTGCTGATCGCCGCGGGGGAGCGGCTGACCCTGCGCCAGGAGGATCTGGTGCCCCGCGGCGCGGCGATGGAGTGCCGGATCAACGCCGAGGACCCGTCCCGCGACTTCGTGCCCGCACCAGGGCGGCTGGTCGAGCTGCGGCTGCCCGCGGGCCCGTTCGTCCGCGTCGACACCGACGCCTATCCGGGCGGCCGGGTGTCGCCGGCATACGACCCGCTGCTGGCGAAGGTCGTGGTGTGGGCGCCGGACCGGCCGCAGGCGCTGCTGCGCATGCGGCGGGCGCTGGCCGAGTTCCACGCCGCCGGGCCGGGCCTGGCCACCAACCGCGACTTCCTGCTCGCGGTGCTCGACCATCCGCAGTTCATCGAGGGAACCCACGACACCTCGCTGGTCGCCGGCATCAAGTGCCACGGGGCGCGGGGTCTGACCGAGGAGGCATCCATTGGCTGACAGGGACAGTGACGTCCTCACCGATGTCTGCGTGATCGGCGGCGGGCCGGCCGGGTTGGCGCTCGCGCTGCTGCTGGCCCGATCCGGGGTCGACGTCACGGTGGTGGAGAAGTCGTCCAGCTTCGAGCGGGCGTATCGCGGGGAGATCCTGCAGCCCGGCGGGCTGGCGGTGCTGGCGGAGCTGGGTGTGCTGGCCGCGGCCCGCAACCGCGGCAGCCACGTGCACGATCGCTTCCAGCTGGTCAACAAGGGCAAGGCGGTGCTCGGGGTGGACTACCGGGACCTGCCGGGGCCGTACAACTACATGCTCAGCGTGCCGCAGCAGTACATCCTGGAGGAGTTGCTGGCGGCCTGCCGCCGGGAGCCGACCTTCCGCTACCTCGCCGGGACCCGGATCACCGACCTGGTGCGCGACGGCGGCGCGGTGCGCGGCGCGGTCGTCTCCGGTCCGCGCGGCCAGCGCACGATCCGGTCGCGTTGCGTGGTCGGCGCGGACGGGCGGTACTCCAAGACGCGGCAGCTGTCCGGCATCCCGTACGACCGCCGCGACGTGTTCACCTTCGACCTGCTGTGGTTCAAGCTGCCCGCGGCGGGCGAGTCGGTGCGCGACGTGACCATCCGCGGCGGCGGCGGACGCATGCTGCTGAGCTACCGCAGCTTCCCGGAGGGCATCCAGCTGGGCTGGGCGCTGCCGCACGGCGGCTACCGGCAGTTCGCTGCGCGGCCGTTCACCGAGTTCCGGGACGAGCTGTGCCGGGCGGTGCCGGAGTACGCCGGGCGGGTGTACGAGAAGGTGCGCGGCCTGGCCGACCTCAGCCTGCTGGACGTGTTCGCGGGGACCGCCCGCGAGTGGGCGCGGGACGGGCTGCTGCTGATCGGCGATGCGGCGCACACGCACAGCCCGCTCGGCGCGCAGGGCCTCAACCTGGCCCTGCAGGACGCGGTGCTGGCCCATCCGGCGCTGGTCGCGGCGCTGCGCAAGACCGGCCCGGTGGATGCGGCGGCGCTGTCGGGTTACACCACCGCGCGTAACGCCGACATCAACAAGGTGCTGAAGTTCCAGCACCTGCAGGCCAAGGGGATGCTCGGCAGCCGCAGCCGGGCGCTGGAGGTGGGCCGGCAGGCGGTCGCCTCGATCGTGCACCGCACCCCGATCGGTCACAAGCTCACCCGGATGGTCGCCTTCGGCAACCCGCGCTGCCGGGTGCGCACCGACCTGTACGCCACCGCGACCGGCACCAGCCCCGCGCCGCCGGGCTGACCGCCACCGCGACCGGCATCGCTCGCCTCGGCGGGCTGCCACCTGGTCGGAGGTCACCGAGGTTCCTGCGCGCGTGCTGCCCGGCCGTTCCGATCCGCCCTTTCCAGCAAGGAGACTGATCATGCCCATCATCGACCTGTCCACGGCCGTGGACGCCGCGGCCTGGGAACCCGAGCCGGTCATCCACGACGTCATGACGCCGGCGCAGGGCGCGGTGCACATGGCGGAGGAGATGGCGCTGCATTTCGGCGTCGACTTCGACCCGTCCGTGCTGCCCGACGGCGAGCTGCTGTCGGTCGACACGCTCAAGCTCACCACGCACACCGGCACGCACATCGACGCGCCGTCGCACTACGGCAGCAAGGCCAGCTACGGGGTGCCGCGGCACATCGACGAGATGCCGCTGGACTGGTTCCACCGGCCCGCGTTCTGCCTGGACCTGCGCTCGGCGACGGGGCCGACCGTCGATGCGGACTTCCTCGACAAGGAGCTGGCCCGCATCGGCTACCAGCCGCAACCGCTGGACATCGTGCTGCTGCACACGGGCGCGTCGGCCTGGGCGGGCACGCCCCGCTACTTCACCGAGTTCACCGGCCTGGACGCCGGCGCCACGAACTTCCTGCTGGACAAGGGGATCCGGGTCATCGGCACGGACGCGTTCAGCCTGGACGCCCCGTTCGGCGCGATGCTCAAGCGGTTCAACGAGACCGGCGACCGCGGCGTGCTGTGGCCCGCCCACTTCACCGGCCGCGACCGCGAGTTCTGCCAGATCGAGCGACTGGCCAACCTCGACGCACTACCCGAGCCGTACGGCTTCACCGTGTCCTGCCTGCCAATCAAGATCAAGGGAGCCGGCGCCGGCTGGACCCGCGCCGTCGCCATCCTCTGATCCGCCCGGCCCGCGGCCGCCCGGGTGGCGCCCCCGGCCCGTTCACGCGACTTCCCGACCCTTTCCCAGAGACCTGAAGGAGACCGACCATGGCGATGACCGCCCTGCCCGAGATCACTGACACCTCGGCGATGTACCTGTCCGTCCAGCAGTTCTATGCCCGGCACATGCATCTGCTCGACTCCGGCCGCGCCCGCGAGTGGGCCGACACCTTCGCCCCCGACGGCACCTTCACCGCCCCCGGCCTGGACGCCCCGGTACGCGGCCGTGAAGCCCTCGCCGCCGCCGTCGAGCAGACCCACGCGCGCCTGGCCGCCACCGGCGAAACCCACCGCCACTGGCACGGCATGGTCTGGGTGACCCCCGCCGCCGACGGCCGCGCCCACGTCCGCTGCTACGGCATGGTCATCGCCGTCACCGCCGACGGCACCCCCCGCCTACACCGCCACTGCCTCTGCGAAGACACCCTCATCCCGGCCCCCGCCGAACCCGAAGGCTGGCTGGTCCAATCCCGCCACGTAACCCCCGACGCAGCCCCACCCGCCGCCAACTGAAAAGCGACGATCTTGCGCGGACTGTGGGTGCGACACGCCCTTTCCGGGCGTATCCCCAACAGTTCGCGCAAGATCGTCGCGATCTTGCCCGGTGTCCGGGAGAGGAGCGTCAGGCGGGGAGGCGGAGTTTCATGACGGCTCCCGTGGTGGCGCAGACGGAGCAGGTGGTGATGTAGGCGCTGCGGTTGCGGATGGCGATGCCGCCGGGGTGGTCGACCTTGTCGAGGACCAGCTCGGGGGCCTTGCCTTCGCCGCGGATGCGCATGAGGGCGCCGACGCCGCGGCTCGGGCCGAACATCGAGGTGTGCGTGAACTCCAGCGCGTACAGCGAGCCGTCCGGCCCGAACGCGATGTCGACGACCGTGGTCAGGCCCTCGGCGTACACCGTGGGCTCCTGGCCCGGCACGACCTTGAAGATGCGGGCCGACCCGGTGGTGAACGGGCGCCCGGTCAGCTCGGCGACGTAGTAGGCGCCGTCGCGGTAGACCACGCCCATCGGCACCGACTGCATCGGCAGCATGGTGCCCGCCGGCATGTTGAACTCGGGCGGCGCGGGCATCTGCCGCTCGGGGAACACGGCGAGGGTGCTCACCTGGCCCGCCGGCGTGACGAACAGCAGCGCGTTCGCGCCGGCGTCGACGACCGCGGCCCCGCCCGGCCCGAATGCCACCGACTGCGCGTTGGAGTCCAGCTCACCGCCGTCGGAGTTGTTCGCGGCCTCGTGGCCGGCGATGTCGGCGAGGCGCTGGGTGGCCAGCTTCGGCGAGGACCAGTCGCCGGACCGGTCGCGGCGCACCGACAGCAGCCGGCCCATCTGCGCGCCCGGCTCGGGCAGCCCGTCCCGGGTCGCCGGGGCCTCGCTCAGGCCGACGGTGAGCAGGGCGGGGTGGTAGCGGTCGAACGCGATGTCGTCGGGTCCGATCGCCTCGGTGCCGTCGGGACCGGCCAGCGAGGGCAGGCCCGTCAGCACGCGGGTCAGCGTGCCGTCGCGGTTGAGGCGGGCCAGTGCGCCGGTGGCGCCCAGGCAGCCGATGCCCTGCGGCCTCGGCAGGCAGGTCGGGTTGGCGGCGCCGTCGGCGCCCCGCCCGGCCTCGGTGACGTAGAGGGTGCCGTCGCGATCGAAGGCGAGGCCACGCGGGTTGCTCAGCCCGGTGTAGAGGACGGTCACGTCCGGCGCTGCGGCGGCGGGTGCGCCCTGGGCGACGGCGGACAGGATCACGGCCGACGCGATGGCCAGCCGTTTCATGGATACGAACACGAAGTTGCCTCCGGCGGGCAGGGTCAGGTGTCCGTACCAATAAAACCCATATCGCCCCATTTACCCTGCGTGACGCGCCCGCCACGCTGTGCCAACTCGCGCGGCTCCTGTTCGCCGCCCCCACCAAGATCGTCGAATTTGCCCGGCACCTGCGCGAAAGGGTGCTCAAGATACGCACGGGTGCCGGGCAGGCGGGTGGATCAAGCGTCGTGGTGGCGACGGCCGCTGGCGGGCGCGGGTGTCAGCAGGGGGCCGGTTCGGTGACCGGGGCGGGAGCGGCCTGGGCGGTGGCGGCGGTGCGGCTGCGGATGGTGAGCATCGGCAGGAAGAACTGGGCCAGCGGGCCGATCGCCAGGGCGTACAGGATGGTGCCGAGCCCGGCCTTGCCGCCGAGCAGGAAGCCCACGGCGACCACGCCGATCTCCAGTACGGTGCGCCAGCCGCGCAGCGACCAGGTGCGGGCGGCCAGTCCGGTCATCAGCCCGTCGCGCGGGCCGGGCCCCAGATTGGCTCCGATGTAGAGGCCACTGGCGAAGCCGCACAGCACGATGCCACCGATCATGAAGGCCCAGCGCGCGAGCAGGTGCGAGGGCTCGGGCAGCAGCTGGTTCGCCGCGTCCACGACCAGGCCGATGACCACGATGTTGGCGACCGTGCCGATGCCGGGGCGCTGGCGCAGCGGGATCCAGCAGAGCAGCACGGCCGCGCCGACGATGATCAGCACGGTGCCGACGCTGAGTCCGGTCCGCAGGGCGAGGCCCTGGTGGAGCACGTCCCAGGGCTGGTTGCCGAGGTGCGCACGCAGCATCAGGCTGATGCTCACGCCGTACCCGATCAGGCCGGCGAGCAGCTGGAACAGTCGGCGGGGCAGGCGCTCGCGCAGCGGCATGGGAGCGGGGCGGGGGGTGGTCGGGGCGGCGGTGGACGCCCGGCGCTGGGTCGTCCGGAGTGGCATGGTCAGTGGCTTGCGTGCGCCTGTCATGTCTGCCAGTCTGGAGGCCAATCGATAAGCCAGAAAGGGCCAATCCACGGGGACTGGCTCTTCCGGCCGAGGGAGTGCCTGCGATGACCGTCTCCGTGCGCGGTGTGCAGCTGGCCCGGCTGCTCGGGCGCTGGCACGCGCTGCCCGCCCGGCGGCGCAGCCCGGACTACGCGGCTCTCGCCTCGTCCGTGCGCGGCCTGCTCGCCGACGGGCGGCTCGCGCTCGGCGTGCGCCTGCCCGCCGAGCGCGAACTCGCCGAGGCCCTGGAGATCTCCCGCACCACGGTCAGCGCGGCCTACCGGGAGCTGCGGGACTCGGGCCACCTGACCAGCCGCCGCGGCGCGGGCAGCTGGACCACCCTGCCCAGCGGGCACCGGGTCGCGAGCAGCGGCCTGTGGATGCCCGACGACGAACTCGACCTGATCGACCTGAGCTGCGCCGCGCTGCCCGCCCCCGAGCCGCTGATGGCGGCGGCCCGCGAGGCGGTCGAGGAGCTGCCGCACTACCTGGGCGGCGCGGGCTACCACCCGAGCGGCATCACCGAGCTGCGCGAGGCCGTGGCCGACCGGTACACCGAGCGCGGCCTGCCGACCAGCCCCGAGCAGATCATGATCACGAACGGGGTGCTGCACGCGCTCGACCTGATCCTGCGGCTGCAGGTGCCGGTGGGCGCGTCCGTGCTGGTGGAGTCACCGACCTACCCGAACGCGCTGGCCGCGTTGGCGGGCCGCCGGGCCCGGATCAGCACACACGGCCTCGACGAGGGCGGCTGGGACGCCGAGCTGCTGCTCGGCGCGCTGCGCCAGACCCGGCCGAGCCTGGCGTACCTGATCCCGGAGTTCCACAACCCGACCGGCCACGTCATGTCCGCCGCGCTGCGCGAGCAGCTCGTCGCCACCGCCCAGCGCACCGGCACCGACCTGGTGATCGACGAGTCCTTCGTGGACCTGCCGCTGGACGGCCAGCCGATGCCGCCTGCGGTGGCCTCCTTCGACCGGCACGGCCGGGTGCTCACCATCGGCGGCATGAGCAAGCCGTTCTGGGGCGGCCTGCGCGTCGGCTGGATCCGCGCCTCCGCGCCGATCGTGCAGCGGCTGGCCGCGGTCCGGGTCGGCGTGGACACCGCCGGGCCGGTGCTGGACCAGCTCGTCGCGGTCCGCCTGCTGAGCCGCGCGGCCGAGGTCATCCCGCAGCGCCGGGCGCAGCTGGCCGCGCAGCGCGACGCGCTGGTCGCCGCGGTCCGCGAGCACCTGCCCAGCTGGCGGGTGACCGTGCCGTCGGGCGGGGTCACCCTGTGGGCCGAGCTGGACGGGCCGGTGTCCAGCGCGCTGGCGCGCGCGGTGGAGCCGCTGGGCGTACGCCTCGCGCCCGGCCCCCGGTTCGGCGTCGACGGCACGCTGGAGCGCTTCATCCGGCTGCCCTTCACCCAGCCCGTACCCGAGCTGGTCGACGGCGTGCGCCGGATCGCCGCGGCCCGCTACGACCTCGACCGCACCGGCCGTCCGCGGTGGAGCGAGCCTGCGCTGATCGCGTGAGCCACCCGCATCTCCGCGCCGTGGCAGAATGCGCCGATGGACGTGAACCTCGGCGGGCTGAACCTGCGCTGGCAACCGGAACCCGCCTCCTGGCACCTCGCGGGCGGCGTGCTCTCCGTCGCGGCTGGGCCGCAGACCGACATGTTCGTCGACCCGGGCGACCCGGATGCGACGCCGGTGCTCAACGCGCCGCGCGCGCTCGCCCCCGCGCCCGAGGGCGACCTGCAGTTCACGGTGCGGGCGCGGGTGGACTTCGGCGACAGGTACGACGCCGGGGTCCTGCTCGTCTGGGCCGGTGAGCGGCACTGGGCCAAGCTGTGCTTCGAGCGCTCCCCGGCCGGTGAGAACACCATCGTCACGGTGATCACTCGCGGCGACTCCGACGACGCCAACGCGTGGCCGGTCGCCGGGGACACGGTGTGGTTGCGTGCCTCCCGGGTCGGCCCGGCCTGGGCCTTCCACAGCAGCCCCGACGGCCAGGTATGGCAGCTGGTCCGCTACTTCGGCCTCGGTCCCGACGCGGGCCCGCCGATGATCGGCGTCGAGGCGCAGTCCCCGGTCGGCGCGGGCTGCACCGTCGTCTTCGACCGCGCCCGCCTGACCGCCACCCGCCTGTCCGACCTGCGCGACGGCAGCTGACCTGGGCAAAAACGTAGGGGCGGCTTGTGGCCGCCCCTACGTACCTCACTGCGTGGGAAAGAGCCCCCGCGCCGGTCAGATTTCGACGAGGGAACCCTCGTACATTTTCTCGATATCCGACGCGAAATTGGTCTCCACCGTGCGTCGCTTCAGCTTCATCGAGGGGGTGATCTCTCCGTGCTCGATGGTCAGGTCGCGCGGCAGAATGGTGAACTTCTTGATGGTCTCCCAGCGGTTGAGCTTCGCGTTCAGCTCGTCGATGTGGCCCGCGACCATGGCCTTGGCCTCGTCCGAGGTGACGATCTCCTCGTAGGACCTGCCCTCCAGCGGGGTGCCGGCGGCCCAGCCGGTGATCGCCTCGGGGTCGAGGGTCACCAGCATCGAGCAGTAGTTGCGCGAGTTGCCGATCACGAGCACCTGCGAGGTGTACGTGCACAGCGCCTTGAACAGGCCCTCGATGTGGCTCGGCGCGATGTACTTGCCGCCTGAGGTCTTGACCAGGTCCTTCTTGCGGTCCGTGATCTTCAGGAAGCCGTCGCCGTCCAGCTCGCCGATGTCGCCGGTGCGGAAGAAGCCGTCCTCGGTGAACACGGCGGCGGTCTCCGCGGGCAGGTTGTGGTACCCGCGCATGATCGGCGCGCCGCGCAGCAGGATCTCGCCGTCGGCGTCGATCCGAATCTCGAGGTCGCCGAGCGGCTGGCCGACGGTGCCGATCTTCAGCGCGCCGGGGCGGTTGACGAACGCGCCCGCGCAGTTCTCGGTGAGGCCGTAGCCCTCGCTGATGGGCAGGCCCGCGGCGGCGAAGAACTCCGCGATCGGCACCGACAGCGCGGCCGAGCCGGACACCATGTAGCGGATGTTGCCGCCCAGCCGGGCGTGCAGCTTGCTGAAGACCAGCTTGTGCGCGATGCCGTACTTGCGCATCAGGCCGCCGGGGACCGGCTTGCCTGCCTGCTCCAGCGCGACGCGCTCGCGGCCGACCCGCACCGCCCAGCCGAAGATCTTCGCCTTGAGCCCGCCGGCCTCGGTGGCCTGGCCGACGACCCGGTTGTAGACCTTCTCGAAGATGCGCGGCGCGGCGCACATCAGCGTCGGCTTGATCAGGCCCAGGTTGTCGATGATCTTGTCGACCCGGCCGTCCACGTACGTCGGCACGCCGACGTGGATGATGCCGCAGATCAGCGTCTTGCCGAACGAGTGCGACAGCGGCAGCCAGAGGAACTGCACGTCGGTGGGGAGCAGCACGCCGACGTCCGACTGCGCCACGCCCTCCCAGGTCCAGCCGCGGTGCAGCAGCTCGACGCCCTTGGGGCGGCCGGTGGTGCCGGAGGTGTAGATGAGGGTGGCCAGGTTGTCCGGACCGATGCCGGCGATCAGGTCGTCGACCAGCGACGGGTTGGCGGCCAGGGCCTCGGCGCCGCGGCGCTCCAGGTCGGCGAGCGTGAGCTGGGGGAACGCGGAGGCCGGGTCGGCCGCGCCGTCGATCAGCACGATGTGGGTGAGCGCGGGCACTGCGTCCCGGCTCATCTTGGCGGCCTGCGCCGGGTTCTCCGCGATCAGCACCTTGGACCCGGAGTCGGCGACGATGAAGCAGGCCTCCTCCGGCTCGGTGGTCGGGTAGACCGTGGTCGTCGCGGCGCTGGAGCACATGATGCCGAGGTCGGCGACGATCCAGTCGAGCCGGGTGTTGGCGAGGATCGCGACGCGGTCCTCCTTGCCGATGCCGAGCGTGGTCAGACCGGCGGCGATCGCCTTGGCGCGCTCCGCGATCTGGGCCCAGGTGTACCAGACCGGCGCGTTGTCCGCGTCCGGGCCGCCGAAGGCGCGGGCGTCGGGGGACGCCGCGACTCGCTGCAGGAACATGTCCGGAATAGACCGGTAGGGCACGTCAATGGTCATGAGTCGGGGCCGCCTCTGGTAGGCAAGAGTGACGGGGGACACGTTAACTTGGTGTTACCGAAGGGTAATGCTGCGCACGGGCTTGCGGAACCCCTCGGGAAGATCTTTATCCAGGGGTCACCGGGGCCGCCACCGGCCCATCGGTCAGTCGCAGGCGGCCGCATTCAGACGCCCAGCCGCGCGTGGCGCAACCGGTTCGCCTGCTCGGGCGGGCCGTCCACGCTGGCTCGCGCGCGCCCCTGCCGGCCGGACAGGAAAATCAGCAGCTCACTGGGAGTGCCGGTGAGGTTGAGCGGCTGGGTGCCGGGCCGCCCCGTGGTCACCGTGCCATGGCCCGGAGAGATCACCCGTACCTGCACCGGGTAGCGCCGCAGCGCCAGCGACGCACGCCGCCGGGCCTGCCCCCACAGCGCCTCGGACAGCCCCGGCTTCAGCTTGCGAGGCGTCCAGTCCGCGACCGCCCGACGGATGTCCTCGTGATGGATGAACATCTCGGCCAGGTTGACCAGCTCATCCAGTGGCCCGAGCCCCGCGGGGCTCCATCGCGGCGGGTGCCGCAGTTCGGTGAGCAGGGTGTCGAAGTCGCGGGCGGCGATCTGCTGCTGCACGGTCGCAGCGCGCCCGGCCAGGCGCTTGATCAGGATGCCCGCGGCCGCGTCGGGACGCCGTTCCCGCAGCAGCAGGTGCGCCAGGAGATCGCGCACGGTCCAGTCCCCGCAGAGGGTGGGGGCGTCTGGTCCGACCTCGGCCATCAGGTCGGCCAGAGCTAGCCTTTCAGCGAAGGCGTACCGGGTCATGCCGGCGATCCTACGTACCCTGAGAGCGGTGTGACGCCCGGCACAGGCCATATCCGCTCGCCTGGAGGTGCGGCGTCGGTAAGGATAGGAAGCCAAGCTAAATACTTACCGACCTGACGACGGGGATACGAGTGGCAGGGGAGACAGCCGGCACCGAGCCGACGAAACCGGAGATCACCGGGCGCGATGTGCTCGCGCGCGGAGCGCGGGTGATGTGGCGCGGCATCCGGGACGAGCCACGTCTGTTCGCCGTCGCCGTCGTGGGCAGCTGCCTGTTCGGCGCGCTGGTCATCGGGCAGGCGAAGGTGATCGGCTGGCTGGTCGAGGCTCTCGTGGTGCCCTCCACCACCGGCGGTGACGTCACCGCCGGGGTGATGGTGCTCGGCGCCTCGGTGCTGATCGCGATGGGCCTGGGCCGGGTCCTGGCCATCTTCGGCCGCCGGCTGGGCGCGGGCTTCATGCAGTTCGCCCTGCAGGCGAAGTACCGCCACGAGGTGACCCGCCGCTACCTGCAGCTACCGGTCTCCTGGCACCAGCGCCACGCCACCGGCACGCTGCTGTCCAACGCCAACTCCGACGTCGAGGCCGCCTGGTTCCCCGTCGCGCCGCTGCCGTTCGCGGTCGGCACCGTGTTCATGCTGATCGTGTCGGTGACGGTGCTGTTCGCAGTGGACTGGGCGCTGGCGCTGGTCGGCCTCGTGGTCTTCCCGGTGCTGTTCGTGATGAACGTGGTCTTCTCCCGCCGGATGGCCCCACGCCAGGCCCACGCCCAGCACATGCGGGCCGAGGTCGCCGCGATCGCGCACGAGAGCTTCGACGGCGCGCTCGTGGTCAAGACGATGGGCCGCGAGGACCTGGAGACCCGCCGCTTCGCCCAGCGGGCCGGTGAGCTGCGCGACGCGCTGATCAGCGTCGGCCGGCTGCGCGGCCTGTTCGACCCGCTCATGGAGTCGCTGCCGTTCCTCGGCACGCTGCTGGCGCTGCTGGTGGGCGCGTGGCGAATGAAACAGGGCGCGATCGAATTCGAGCAGCTGGTGCAGGTGACCTTCCTGTTCACGGTGCTGGCGTTCCCGGTGCGCGCCATCGGCTGGGTGCTCGGCGACCTGCCGCGCTCGGTCGCGGGCTGGGACCGGGTCGAGCACGTGCTGCAGGCGACCGGGCAGATGCCCTACGGCACGGCGGCCCTGCCCGGGTCCGGCGCGGCCGAGCTGAGCTTCCGCAACGTGGACTTCGCGTACGAGCCGGCGCAGCCGGTGCTGCACGACGTCACCTTCACCGTGCCCGCCGGGCGCACCGTCGCGCTGGTGGGCCCGACCGGCTCCGGCAAGTCGACCATCGCCACCCTCGCGGCCCGGCTGCTCGACCCCGACCAGGGCCAGGTGGCCCTCGACGGCGCCGACGTGCGCGGGCTGAGCTCGGCCTCGCTGGCCGCGACCGCTGCGCTGGTGCCGCAGATCGCCTTCGTCTTCGACGACACGGTGCGCGGCAACGTCGCGCTGGACCGGCCCGGCGTCGACGACGACCGGGTGCACGACGCGCTGGCCACGGCGCAGGCCGACACGTTCGTCGCGCGGCTGCCGGAGCACCTGGACACCCAGCTCGGCGAGCGCGGCACGTCGCTGTCGGGCGGGCAGCGCCAGCGGCTCACCCTGGCCCGGGCGCTGGCCGGGCAGCCGCGGCTGCTCGTGCTCGACGACGCGACCAGCGCCGTCGACCCCCGCGTGGAGGCCCGCATCCTCGCCTCGCTGCGCGGGTCCGTGCAGACCACGACGATCCTCGTCGTCGCCTACCGCCGGGCCACCATCGCGCTGGCTGACGAGGTCGTCTACATCGAGTCCGGCCGCGTGGTCGCGACCGGCACGCACGAGCGCCTGCTGGCCACCGTCAGCGGGTACGCAGACCTGGTCACCGCGTACGAAAAGGCCGAGGAGGAGCGCGAACGCGAGCGCGTCTACGACGCCGACGCCGCCGTCGCCGCAGAGGAAGAGGAGGTCGCCGCGTGAGCGAGCGGAGCGAGCGGAGCGAGTCGCAGTTTTCTCACGCTGTCGACGAGCGCAGCGAGGAGATGGCGTGAGCGAGCGGAGCGAGCGAACCATGTCGCAGTTTTCGCACGCTGTCGACGAGCGCAGCGAGGAGAAGGCGTGAGCGCGTCGGCTGTCACCGATACCGGCCGGTCCGAGTCGGCTTGGGCGACCTTCCGGCGGGGCGTGTCGCTGTCACCCGAGCTCAAGGCGGGGCTGGCCGGCACGCTGGGGCTGGCGCTCATCGCCATGATCGGCCGCGCGGCGGTGCCGGTCGCGGTGCAGCAGGGCATCGACCGCGGGCTGGGCGGGCAGAACGGCCCGGACATGGGCGTGATCGCGACCATCGTCGGCATCACCGCGCTGATCCTGGTGGTCACCACGGCCTGCGGCTACTTCATGATGCGGCGGCTGTTCACGGTCAGCGAGACCGCGCTGGCCAACATCCGGGTGCGCACCTTCCGGCACATCCACGATCTGTCGATGCTGCACCAGCAGTCCGAGCGCCGCGGCACCATGGTGTCCCGGGTGACCAGCGACGTCGACTCGATCACGCAGTTCATCCAGTGGGGCGGCGTGATCCTCATGGTCAACGGCGGCCAGCTGGTGGTCACCACGATCGTGATGGCGTTCTACTCGTGGCAGCTCACGCTGGTGGTGCTGGCCGCGTTCCTGCCCGCGGTGATCGTCATCCGGGCGTTCCAGAAACGCCTGTCCGGGGCGTACGCCGAGAACCGCCGCCGGATCGGCGTCATGCTCGGCGCCATCTCGGAGTCGGTCGTGGGCGCGTCGGTGATCCGGGCGTACGGCGTCTCGCAGCGCAGCGGCGCGAAGCTGTCCGAGACCATCGACGACTACCAGCAGGCCCAGCGCCGCGCCATGCGCATCAGCGTGACCAGCTTCTCCACCGGCGAGATCGCGGCCGCGCTGGCGCTGGCGTCGGTGGTCCTGGTCGGGGTGCGGCTCGGTATCGCGGGCCAGATCACGCTCGGCGAGATGACCGCGTTCCTGTTCCTGGTCACGCTGTTCATCCAGCCTGTCCAGATCGCCACCGAAGTCCTCAACGAGGCGCAGAACGCGGTCGCGGGCTGGCGCCGGCTGCTCGACGTCGTCGACCTCAAGCCCGACGTGGCCGACCCCGCCGAGAACGGCGTGCACCTGCCGGACGGCCCGCTGGACATCAGCTTCGAGCGGGTCAGCTTCAGCTACCCGGTCGACGGCGAGCCCGGCCCCCGCGTGCTGCACGAGGTGCACCTGGACATCCCCGCGAAGACCCGGGTCGCGGTCGTCGGCGAGACCGGCAGCGGCAAGACCACGTTCGCCAAGCTGCTCACCCGCCTGATGGACCCGAGCGAGGGCCGGGTGCTGCTCTCGGGCACCCCGCTGACCGACGTACGTTTCGCCTCACTGCGCAGCCGGGTGGTGATGGTCCCCCAGGACGGTTTCCTGTTCGACGCCACGGTCGCCGAGAACGTGCGCTTCGCCCGCCCCGACCTCACCGACGTCGAACTGGAACAGGCCTTCACCGACCTGGGCCTGCTCGACTGGGTCCAGGGCCTGGCCCACGGCCTGGACACTCCCGTAGGCGAGCGCGGCGAGGCCCTCAGCGTCGGCGAACGCCAACTCGTCGCCCTGGCCCGAGCCTACGTAGCCGACCCCGACCTACTCGTCCTCGACGAAGCCACCAGCGCCGTGGACCCCGCCACCGAGGTCCGCCTCCAGCGCACCCTCGACGCCGTGACCCGGGGCCGCACCACGGTCGCCATCGCCCACCGCCTCTCCACCGCCCAATCCGCCGACGAAGTCATCGTCGTAGACAAGGGCGTGGTAATCCAACGAGGCCCCCACGACCAACTCCTCACCGCCCCCGACTCCACCTACGCCAAGCTCTACGCCTCCTGGCTCGAACAAACCCGCTAACCGAAGATCGCGACGATCTTGCGTGGACTGTGGGGTGCGACACGCCCATACAGGGCGTATCCCCAACAGCTCGCGCAAGATCGTCGCGATCTTGGTGGGATCAGCGGGAGTAGAACTCGACTACGAGTTGCTCGTCGCAGAGGACGGGGATTTCGGTGCGGAGGGGTTCGCGGGTGAGGGTGGCGCGGAGGTCGGACAGGGTGACCTCCAGGTATGGGGCGGTGGGGCCGTCGAGGTGGGCGCCGGCGGCGGCGATCTGGAACGGGGGCTTGGTGCGGCTGCGTTCGCGGACGGTGATGGTCTGCCAGGGCTGCACGCGGTAGGAGGGGCGGTCTACCTTGTGGCCGTCCACGGCGATGTGGCCGTGGCCAACGGCCTGGCGGGCCTGGTAGATGGTGCGGGCGAAGCCGGCGCGCAGGACCAGGGCGTCCAGGCGGCACTCCAGGGCGACGAGCAGGGTTTCGCCGGTCTTGCCCGAGCTGCGGGCGGCCTTGTCGAACTGGTTGCGCAGCTGGGTCTCGCTGATGAAGTACTGGTGGCGCAGGCGCTGCTTCTCCAGCAGGCGGACCTGGTAGTCGGAGGGCTTCTTGCGGGCCCGCCCGTGCACGCCCGGCGGGAACGGCCGGCGCTCGAAGTACTTGACGCACTTGCGGGTCAGCGGGATGCCGAGAGCCCGGGACAGCTTCGCCTTGGGCCGCGCTTGGTTCACGAGGGTGCCTCCAACTTCCGGATGTCATAGGTTAGGCTCGCCTAACGTAGGTAAGCCTAACCGATGTTGGAGGACCGCCGTGCCGCACCCCGCCGAGATCGCCCGCTCCCTGACCGCCGGCCGCCTTCCCGGCATGGCGCAGGTCCCGTTCCACGCCAGCCCGTACCGGGTGCGCCACGCCACCGACCACGAAGGACGCCCGCTGCTGCTGTGCCGGGAGGGCGGGCAGCTCGACAGCGCGCTGCGCCCGCGGGACGGGGAGGGCGACGACACCGCCGTCGTGCTCGCCGTGGGGGAGTCCCGCGGGGCGCGGGTATGGGTGTCGGGCTGGGCCGCCGCGCTGCAGGGCATCGAGGCCCGCGCCGCCGCCCTCGAGTTCGCCGCCGTGAACCCGGTCAGCGACCTGCTCGACGTGGACCGCGGCTTCCGGCTCTACCGGATGGACGTCGCGGAGGTACGGCTGGAGTGCCCGACCGGGCACCTGACCGAGATCGACGTCGAGGACTACGCGGCGGCCGAGCCCGCGGCGTCGGTGGCCTGACGGCACGACTGCGTGACCGGCGAGCTCGCCGCGCGGCCGGGGGTGACCGACCTATCCCCGGCCGGGGTCGCCCGCGCCGGTCGCCTCCGGCGTGGCGGAGTCGGTGAGGGACCCGAGGTCGCCGGTGAGATAACGCTGCAGGTTCGGTGCGACCGCGGCGACGACCTGGTCGGCGGGTAACGAGGCGAGCGGTTCGAGTTTCATGATGTAGCGGATCATGACCAGGCCGCCGATCTGGCTGGCGACCAGCGACGCGCGCAGCGAGGCCTCCGCCGCGTCCAGTTTCAGCTCGGCCTGGACCCGGCGCAGGATCTGGGTGGCCAGGAACTCGCGGAACAGGCGCATGGTCCACTCGTTGCTCATCGCGGAGCGGAACATGGAGACGCCGATCGTGCCGATCGGCGAGTCCCACACCGTCACGAAGATGCGCGCCAGGCGTACGCCCGCCTCCTCCGGCCCGCCTGCCACCACGTCCTCGATCAGCTCCCGGGGGTCCATCGGGAACTGCATGGCGGCGATGAAGAGCTGCTCCTTGGTGCCGAAGTAGTGGTGCACCAGGGCAGGGTCGACCTCGGCCGCGGCGGCGATGGCGCGCATGGTCGCGGCGTCGAAGCCCTTCTCCGCGAACAGCTCCCGTGCCGCGGCCAGGATGGCCTCGCGGGTGTCGGGATTGCCCGGCCGGCGCCCGGTGCGGCTGCGCTTCATCTGGCCCTTCCTCGGTACGCGCGGCGCGTCCCCGGCGCGCTGCCGCTACGGCGGCGTGCCGGGGACGTCCGTGCTCGTCGGTCCATGACGATTCTCCCGGACGGGGCCGGGCGTTGCGGTCAGGGGGTGCGGCGGCGCAACGTGCCCGCCGCGGCGACCAGCGCCACCACCACCGCGCCGGCGACGATGCCGAAGTCGCGCCACATGGTGCCGGTCGGCTCGGCATGCGCGCCGACCTCCTGCAACGCCTCGACGGCGTAGGTCAGCGGCAGCACGTCGCTGATCGCCTGCAGCCAGCCCGCCATCAGGTCGCGCGGCACGAACAGCCCGCACAGCAGCAGCTGCGGCACCGCCAGCACCGGCATGAACTGCACCGCCTGGAACTCCGTTTTGGCGAACGCGCTGGCCAGCAGGCCGAGCGCCATGCCCAGTACGGCGTTCGCCACGGCGATCATGACGACGTAGCCGGCGGCGCCCTGGGTGTCCAGGTCGAGCAGCAGGTAGGCCAGCGCGCTGGCGAAGCCCGCCTGCACCGCCGCGGCCAGCCCGAAGGCGAGGCCGTACCCGAAGAGCAGATCGGTCTTGCGCAGCGGGGTGGTGAGCAGTCGCTCCAGCGTGCCGGTGGTGCGCTCGCGGAGCATGGCGATGCTGGTGATCAGGAACATGATGATGAAGGGGAAGACGCCCAGCATGATCAGTGCGATGTGGTCGAAGACGCCGGGCTGGCTGTCGTACATGAAGTAGAGCAGCGTAAGCAGCAGCGTCGGCACGGCCACCAGCATCGCCACGGTGCGGCGGTCGTGGCGCAGCTGGCGCAGGATGCGACCGGTGGTGTGCAGCAGGATCATGACGGGACCTCGCTCGTCTCGCCGGTGGCGCGCGGGGCGGGGACGCCGGTCCCCTGGCGCCGGATCAGGGTGAGGAAGGCCTGGTCGAGATCGTCCGTGCCGGCGGACGCCTTGACCGCGGCCGGGGTGTCGTCGGCGATCAGCAGACCCTCGCGGATGAGCAGCAGCCGGTCGCAGCGGTTGGCCTCGTCCATCACGTGGCTGGACACGACCAGGGTCGAGCCGCTCTCGGCGAGCCCCCGGAACTGCGCCCACAGCTCGTCGCGCAGCACCGGGTCCTGCCCGACGGTCGGCTCGTCGAGGATCAGCACCTTCGGCTTGCTGACGACGGCGCAGGCCAGCGAGGCCCGGCTGCGCTGCCCGCCGGACAGGTTGCCGACCAGCTGCGACGCGGCCTCGGCCAGGCCGACGTCACGCACCGCGGCATCGGCCTCGGCCTGGCCGAGCCCGTAGAGCGCGGCGAAGTAGCGGGCGTTCTCGCGCACCGTCAGGTCGGCGTACACGCTGGGGGCCTGCGTGAGGTAACCGATCTCCTTGCGCAGTTTCGCATCGCCCGCCGGGCGGCCCAGCACGGTGACCGTGCCCGAGCGCACCACCTGGACGCCCACGATCGCGCGCATCAGCGTGGTCTTGCCGCTGCCGGACGGGCCGAGCAGGCCGGTCACGCTGCCTTCCGGGATGGTGCAGCTCAGGCCGTGCAGCACAGGCCTGGCTCCCCGGTGTACGACGAGGTCGGCGACCTCGATCGCGGATGTCATGGGGGTCCTCCGTAGGAATTCAACACTCGTTGAACTCAACGGTAGGTGAATTGTGTGCGCCTGGCAATGCGCCTGAATGGATCCTGGTGCCGGGAGGGCGGCCCCCGGCACCAGGAAATGGATCAGAGAGCCAGCACCCGGTCGAGGAAGTTCTTGTAACCGCGCATGGCGATGCGCATGGCCTCGGTGTCCGGCGCGGCGCCCTGGCGCGGATCCAGGTCGCCCTGCTCGGCCAGCAGTTGCGCGGCCAGGGCCGACACCGCTTCGCTGACCAGCGCCTGCGCGTCGTTCAGCGCCGACTCCGGCTCGTCCACGAACCGGGTCTGCACCTCCCGCCACGCGTCGCGGAAGCGCTGCGCCTGCTCCGCCTCCCATACGGCGATCGGCGTCTCGGCCACGTCGCCCGGCCGCAGCGCGGTCGCGGTCGGTGCCACCTGCTCCACGTCCAGCTCCTCGTCGTCCACCTCGTCTGCGTCGGCCGCGGCGTCGATCCCCCCGACCGGCGCCACCTCCTCCGCCTCGTCGGCGACCTCGGCCGCGTCCGCCGCGTCGATGATCTCCGCCTCCGGCGCGTCCGCGGAATCGGCGGCAGGCGCCCCCTCGACGTCTGCCTCCGCCACCTCCCCGGCCTGCTCGCCGACGGCCTCCATCTCGGCGTCGACGACATCCGCCTCCGGCTCGTCCTGCTCGATCTCGGCCACCGCCTCGACCTCGGTCGCGGTTTCGTCGTCGGGGGTCGGATCCGCCTCGGCGTCCGGCCCGGACTCGTCGGCTTCCGCCTCCGGGGCATCCACTGCCCCGTCGGACTCCTCGACCACGGCACCCGCGTCCACCTGCGCGTCGGCCTCCGCTTCAGGCTCCTCGGCCTCGGTGTCCCCAGCCTCGGCCGTCTCGTCGGCCGCCGCCTCGACCGCGTCCTCCGCGTCCTCCGCGTCAATCTCGGCGGTCTCGGCAGCCTCGTCCAGGCTCGTCTCCGCGGACTCCTCGGTGTCGGCCTGCCCGTCGATCGCCGCGTCGTCCACATCGTCGGACTCGTCGTCCTCGGTCTGCACCTCGGGCGTCTCGTCGGCTTCCGCCTCAGGCGTCTGGTCGGCCTCCGCCTCGGGCGTCTCGTCGGCTTCGGCGTCGATGTCGTCGTCCGCCTCGTCGGCCTGGTCCGCGGGCTCACCGTCGGTGTCCGCTTCAGCCGCGGCTTCGGCGGTGTCCGCCTCGGCTTCGGGTGATTCGTCGGCGTCGGCTTCCGCCTCGGGCGTCTCGTCGGCGTCGGCTTCCGCGTCCGGCGTCTCGTCGGCGTCGGCTTCCGCCTCGAGCGTCTCGTCGGCGTCGGCTTCCGCGTCCGGCGTCTCGTCCGCGTCGGCTTCCGCGTCGGGCGTCTCGTCGGCGTCGGCTTCCGCTTCCGGCGACTCGTCCGCGTCGGCCTGCGCGTCCGGAGTGTCGTCAGTGGCTTCGGGGTCGTCCGCGTCGTCTGCGTCCCCGTCGGCCTGCGGGGTGGCGAGGGTGGGCAGCTCGCTGGTGTGTTCCAGCAGTGCGGCCTGCTCGTGCGGACTCAGCTGCAGGGTGGGCTCGAGCTCGTCGGCGGCCTCGGCCTCGGGGGCCGGCTGCTGCGCCGGCGGGATGAAGGTCGGGATGTGCGCCGGGAGCGGCGCGAAGTGGGGGTTGGTCATGCGATTCCTCGGCTCTCGCGGTGGGGGAGAGCGCCCGCGGGCGCTGCGCGCAGATGCCCGTCAAGTTACCGCCGGGCTGCCCGTTCTCGCGTCATACCAGCGTCCATACCTGTGACCGGGGCCACCTCGATCGTCCGACTTGCCAGGCAGTCGCGGGTATGGCGGATCAAGATACGCACGGATGCCTGGCACGTCGGACGATCTTGGGTGAGGGCGGCGGCCGACGGCAGCAGGTGAGACGTGGGCCGCACCGGCGCGGCGGTGTGCTCGGCGGTGAGGGAGAATTTCGGTGTGTCAGGGACCGAGCAGCTGGATCCGGGGATCGCCGCCCGCTTGAAGCGTGACCGCGACGGGCTCGTCGCCGCCGTGGTGCGCCAGCACGACACCGGTGAGGTGCTGATGCTGGCCTGGATGGACGACGAGGCGCTGCGCCGCACGCTGTCCACCGGCCGGGCCACCTACTGGTCGCGCAGCCGCGGGGAGTACTGGGTGAAGGGCGCGACCTCGGGCCACCACCAGTTCGTCAAGTCCGTGGCGCTGGACTGCGACGGCGACGCGCTGCTGATCAGCGTCGACCAGGTCGGCCCGGCGTGCCACACCGGCACCCGCACCTGCTTCACCGACGAGCTGCCGGTGCAGACCGGCGAACTGTTCCAGGAGTCGCACCGGTGAGCGGGCCGGTCATGGACGGCGGCACGATCCACGCCGCCGGCAAGCGCCGCGAGGAGATGGCATGAGCAGCAGCGCTGCGAGCAGCGGGGCGGTCAGCCCCGACCTGGCCGGGTTCCGGGCCCGCGCGGCCGCCCGCCGGGTGGTGCCGGTGACCCGCCGGCTGCTGGCCGACGCGGAGACGCCGGTCGGCGTGTACCGCAAGGTGGCCGGCGGCCCGGGGACCTTCCTGCTGGAGTCGGCCGAGCAGGGCGCGGGCGCGGCGGGCACGGCCTGGTCGCGCTACTCCTTCATCGGGGTGCGCAGCCTGGCGACGCTGACCGAGCGCGGCGGGCAGGCGCACTGGCTGGGCAGCCCGCCCGACGGGGTGCCGGTCAAAGGCGATCCGGTCGCCGTGCTGCGGGCCACGGTCGCCGCGCTGACCGGCCCGGACGACGAGGACGAGGGCCTGCCGCCGCTGACCGGCGGCCTGGTCGGCTTCCTGGCGTACGACCTGGTGCGCCGGTTCGAGCGGCTGCCGCAACTGGCCGACGACGACCTGCACGTGCCTGAGCTGGGCCTGTTCCTAGCCACCGACCTGGTGGTGCTGGACCACTACCTGGGCCAGGCGATCGTGGTCGCCAACGCGGTGCTGCCCGAGCAGGCCGACGACGAGCAGATCGCGGCGGCCTACCACCACGCGATCGGCCGCCTGGACGCGATGACGACGGCGCTGTCCCGGCCCACCCCGCCGATGATCTCGACGGTGACCGCGGTGCGTCCCGCGGAGCTGGTGTCGCGCACGCCGTCCGGGGAGTTCGGCAAGGCGGTGGAGGTGGCCAAGGAGGCGATCCGGGCCGGCGACTGCTTCCAGATCGTGGTGTCGCAGCGCTTCGAGACGCGCACCGAGGCCGACCCGCTCGACATCTACCGGGTGCTGCGGGCCACCAACCCCAGCCCGTACATGTACCTGCTGCGCTTCGACGACTTCGACATCGTCGGATCGTCCCCCGAGGCGCACGTGAAGATCACCAAGGGCGACGACGGCGTACGCCGTGCGCTGCTGCACCCGATCGCGGGCACCCGGCCGCGCGGCGAGTCCCCGGAGGCCGACGCCGCGCTGGCCGCGGAGCTGATCGCGGACCCGAAGGAGCGCTCCGAGCACGTCATGCTCGTCGACCTGGGGCGCAACGACCTGGGCCGGGTGTCGCGCGCGGGCACCGTCGAGGTGCCGGAGTTCGCCATGGTCGAGCGCTACAGCCACGTCATGCATATCGTCTCGACCGTCGTCGGCGAGCTGCGCGAGGGCACCTCGCCGCTGGACGCGCTGGCCGCCACGTTCCCGGCGGGCACGCTGTCCGGGGCGCCGAAGGTACGCGCCATGGAGATCATCGAGGAGCTGGAACCGACCCGGCGCGGCCTGTACGGCGGCACGGTCGGCTACTTCGGCTTCGGCGGCGACCTGGACATGGCGATCGCGATCCGCACCGCGCTGCTGCGCGACGGCGTCGCGTACGTGCAGGCCGGGGCCGGGGTGGTGGCCGACTCGGACCCGGCGCTCGAGGAGCTGGAGACGCAGAACAAGGCGATGGCCGTGCTCGCCGCGATCGCCACCGCGCAGACCCTGCAGGCCGCCCGATGAGCGCGCCCGACGGCACGGCCCGGCAGGCGGAGCCCGGCACGGCCGAAGACGGCACAGTGACCGTGGATCCGCAGGCGGGCTCCACCACGACCGGCGGCCCGACTTCCGAAGCGCCCGCACCCGCCGCCGCCGACGACGTGCGGCGCGCCCGCACGCGGCGTACCCGAATGATCGTGATCGGGGTGCTCGCGGCGCTGGCGGTGCTGTGGTTCGTGCCCGGCGGTGCGGTGTCGTGGGTGCGTCCCGCGCTGCTCGCGCTCGCCGCGGGCGTGGTCGCGGTCTGGTACTGGCGGCGTTCCGGAAGCCACGCCCGGCGTACCGCACCGGCGGCGCCGCGCGCCGAGAACACCCGCGACGTGTGGGACGCACTCGACCGGGGCGAGGACCTCACCGATGAAACGCGTGTCTGACCGGGCGCTGATCGTCCGCGTCGACACCGGCACCGCCGAGCTGATCCCCGACCCGGACCTGCCCGACGCCTGGCTGCTGCGCCTCAACGGCACCGCCCAGTCGCACGTCAACCTCAACGATCCGACACTGATCGCGTTCGACTACATCCGCCGCTTCGCCGACGTCATCGACGCGGTCTGCCCACCCGGCGCACTGGACGTGCTGCACCTCGGCGGGGGAGCGATGACCCTGCCGCGCTGCCTGTCCGTGATGCGCCCCGGCAGCGGCCAGCGGGTCGTCGAACTCGACCGTGCGCTCGCCGAGCTGGTCACCACCCGGCTCCCGCTCGACGACGAGGACATCGAACTGATCGTCGCCGACGCCCGCGCCGCCCTGGAGGACGCCGAGCCCGCCTCCGCCGACGTGATCGTCGCCGATATCTTCACCGGCGCGAAAGTTCCCCCGCACGTCAGCACGGTCGAGTTCGCCCAGGCCGCACACCGCGCACTCCGCCCCGGCGGCTGGTACCTCGCCAACATCATGGACGTGGCCCCGCTGACCGTCGCCCGCCGCCAGGCCGCCACCCTGCGCGAGGCCTTCAGCCAGGTCGCCGTGGTCGCCGACGCGGCCCTGTTGCGCGGCCGCGGCACCGGCAACCTGCTCATGGTGGCCGGCGACGACCCCGAAGGCATCCGCAAACTCACCCGCCGCATCGCCGCCGACCCCACCCGCGCCCGCGTAGAACACGGCCCTCGCCTGGCGGACTTCATCCGCACCGCCCAGCCCAAGCGAGACGAGTAGCGGATCTGCGGTTTCGGGGAAACTGCGCGAATCCCGTACGACATTCCCGCAGTTTCCCCGAAACCGCAGACCCTGAGTCGCACATGATCGCGCAGGCACGGCGCGGCCTCGCGGAAGTGACCCCACCCACCGCCCTGCGATCGGCCGCCGGTCGCACCCGTAAAGGAGCGTGGCATCGCGCAGCGATGTAGCGACGCGCGGGTGCGACCGGCTGAGAGGCCGATCGCCGCGTCCGCCGGAGGCGGACGCCAGAAGCAGAGCATTATGCACTAGCCCATCAGGTGAGGCACGCCATACCCCGTTCACCTTGCGCGGCGGGGCAGTGCCTAGAGTCTGGCCATGGCACCCGACGAGCTGAGCAGCACGGAGCCTGGCGAGCCGGCCCCGAGCGCATCGATGCGAGACAGCGGCGGCAGCGTGCTCGACGAGATCATCGCGGGGGTCCGTGAGGACGTCGAGGCGCGCCAGAACCAGGTCTCCATGGACGAGATCAAGAAGCGCGCGGCGGCGGCTGCGCCACCCCTGGACGCGTATGCGGCGTTGCGCCGCTCCGGCGTCGGTGTGATCGCCGAGGTGAAGCGCTCGTCGCCCTCCAAGGGCGCGCTGGCGGAGATCCCGGACCCGGCCGAGCTGGCCGCGGAGTACGAGGCCGGCGGCGCCCGTGCGGTCAGCGTGCTGACCGAGGGCCGCTGGTTCGGCGGCTCGCTGGACGACCTGGCCGCGGTGCGCGCCCGGATCGGCATTCCGGTGCTGCGCAAGGACTTCGTGTGCTCGGCGTATCAGGTGCACGAGGCGCGCGCGTACGGCGCGGACCTGGTGCTGCTGATCGTCGCGGCGCTGGAGCAGAAGGTGCTGACGGGCCTGCTCGACCGCATCGAGTCGCTGGGCATGACCCCGCTGGTCGAGGTGCACACCGAGGAGGAGGCCGACCGTGCCCTGGAGGCCGGCGCCCGCGTCATCGGCGTGAACGCCCGCAACCTGCGCACACTTGAGGTGGACCGGTCGGTGTTCGAGCGGATCGCGCCCGGCCTGCCGAACAGCGTCCTCAAGATCGCCGAGTCGGGTGTGCGGGGGCCGCTCGACCTGATCAAGTACGCCTCGGCGGGCGCCGACGCGGTGCTCGTCGGTGAGGGTCTGGTGACCCAGAAGAGCCCGCGCGACGCCGTCGCCGAACTCGTCAACGCCGGCAACCACCCCGCAACGCCGCGGCCGACCCGCTGACGCTTCCCCCGCGCTGGACCGCCCTCGCCTGAGGGCGGCTTATGCCGAAGGAGGGGCACATGTTGCCCGACGACAGGGGCCACTTCGGCCCGTACGGCGGCCGCTTCGTCCCGGAGGCGCTGATCGCGGCGCTGGACGAGCTGGACGCGCACTACCGCAAGGCGATGGCGGACCCCGAGTTCACCGGTGAATTCGAGCGGATGCTGCGCGAGTACGCGGGCACCCCGTCCCTGCTGTACGACGCCACGCACCTGTCGGCGCACATCGGCGGCGCGCGCATCCTGCTCAAGCGCGAGGACCTGAACCACACCGGCGCGCACAAGGTGCGCAACGTGCTCGGCCAGGCCCTGCTGACCAAGCGCATGGGCAAGGGCCGGGTCATCGCCGAGACCGGCGCGGGCCAGCACGGCGTGGCCAGCGCGACCGCCGCGGCGTACCTGGACCTCGAGTGCGTGGTCTACATGGGCGAGGTCGACACCAAGCGGCAGGCCCTCAACGTGGCCCGGATGAAGATGCTCGGGGCGACGGTCATCCCGGTGACGACCGGCTCGCGCACCCTCAAGGACGCCATCAACGAGGCGCTGCGCGACTGGGTCACCAACGTCGACGACACGCACTACCTGCTGGGCACCGCGGCCGGGCCGCACCCGTTCCCGGCGATGGTGCGCGACTTCGTGCGCGGCATCGGCGTCGAGGCGCGGGCGCAGTGCCTGGCGCTGACCGGCGCGCTGCCCGACGCGGTCGCGGCCTGCGTGGGCGGCGGCTCCAACGCGATCGGCATGTTCCACGCCTTCGTGCCCGACGCCGACGTGCGCCTCTACGGCTTCGAGGCGGGCGGCGACGGCATCGACACCGGCCGGCACGCCGCCAGCATCACCGGCGGCAGCCACGGCGTGCTGCACGGCTCCCGGTCCTACCTGCTGCAGGATGAGGACGGCCAGACCATCGAGTCGCACTCGATCTCGGCGGGCCTGGACTACCCGTCGGTCGGCCCCGAGCACGCCTGGCTGCACGACCAGGGCCGGGCCCGCTACCAGCCGGTCACCGACGCCGAGGCGATGGACGCGTTCGCGCTGCTGTGCCGCACCGAGGGCATCATCCCGGCGATCGAGAGCGCGCACGCGCTGGCCGGGGCGCTGCGGGTGCTCCCGGCGCTGCGCGAGGAGCTGGGCCACGAGCCGACGGTCATCGTGAACCTGTCCGGCCGCGGCGACAAGGACATGCACACCGCGGGCGAGTACTTCGGCCTGTTCGACAGCGGGGAAGTGATCGGATGACGGTGAGCGTCGCTTTCGAGAAGGCGCGGGCCGAAGGGCGGGCGGCGCTGGTCGGTTACCTGCCTGCCGGGTTCCCGTCGGTGGCCGAGGGCATCGCCGCGGTCAAGGCCATGATCGAGTCCGGGGTCGACCTGGTGGAGATCGGCCTGCCGTACTCCGACCCGGTCATGGACGGCCCGGTCATCCAGCGGGCCACCGAGCAGGCGCTGGCCGGTGGCGTACGCACCCGCGACGTGCTGCACACCGTCGAGGCGGTCGCCGGCGCGGGCGTCCCGGTGCTGATCATGAGCTACTGGAACCCCGTCGAGAAGTACGGCGTGGACGCGTTCGCCCGGGACCTGGCCGCGGCCGGCGGCGCCGGTCTGATCACCCCGGACCTGATCCCGGACGAGGCGGAGGAGTGGCTGGCCGCCTCCGACGCGCACAAGCTGGACCGGGTCTTCCTGGTCTCGCCGTCGTCGACGGACGAGCGCATCGCGATGACCGTGGCGCACTGCCGCGGCTTCGTGTACGCCACCGCGGTCATGGGTGTAACCGGCGCCCGCGACAGCACCTCCAGCGCCGCGCCGACGCTGGTCGCCCGGGTCAAGGCGGCCGCGGGCAACCTGCCCGTCGGCGTCGGCCTCGGCGTACGCAGCGGCGCCCAGGCTGCCGAGGTCGGCGCCTACGCCGACGGCGTCATCGTGGGCAGCGCCCTCGTCTCCGCCCTCGCCGACGGCGGCCTCCCCGCCCTGCGCACCCTCACCCAGGACCTCCGCTCCGGCCTCACCCCCTGACCCTCCTGCCAGCGTCGATCATGAACTTGTGGACGTGTTCACCGGCTTGTCCGCACCCCAGCGCGTGATCATCTTCCGCGGCGAGCGTCGTGCGAAGTGATTACGGCGGCAGGGTGGCGACGCTTCGTCGAGCACGTCCACAAGTTCATGATCGACGTTGGGGGAGGCGGGGTGGTGGCAGCCGTAGGACTCCTGGCTTGACGGGTCGTTCGTCCGGCGTCGCCACGGGTGGTTTCGGCTCGGTTTCAGTGGGTGATCACGTGGTCAGGGTGGGACACCTCGCCCATCGCGTCGAGAAGTTCGTGATCAACAGGAAATCCGAGGCGGGCGGGGGTGTGGTGTTGGGGGGTGGGGGCGGTAGTGTTCTGGCCCGTGAACCTCGCCTCCATCCCGTCCCCGTCCACGGCGGTCTGGCAACTCGGACCCGTGCCGCTGCGGGCGTACGCGCTGTGCATCATCGCGGGCATCGTGCTTGCCTGCATCGTCACCGACCGGCGGATGCGCAGCCGGGGAGCCCCGCCGTGGGCCGTGCTCGACATCGCGGTGTGGGCGGTGCCGTTCGGCATCGTCGGCGCCCGCATCTACCACGTGCTCAGCTCGCCCAGCGCCTACTTCGGCGAGGGCGGTGACCTGGTCAAGGCGCTCTACATCTGGGAGGGCGGCCTCGGCATCTGGGGCGGCGTCGCGGGTGGCGCGGTCGGCGCCTGGCTGGCCTGTCGCCAGCTGGGCATGTCGTTCAGCTTCGTGGCCGACTGCATAGCCGTCGGCCTGCCGCTGGCGCAGGCCGTGGGCCGGCTCGGCAACTGGTTCAACAACGAGCTGTACGGCGGCAAGACCGACCTGCCGTGGGGCTTGCAGGTCCACGTCATGTCCGACACCCAGCCCGGCCAGGCCATGCTCGGCGCGGACGGCGAGCCGGAGCTGCACGAGGGTCTCTACCACCCGACGTTCCTCTACGAGCTGCTGTGGAACCTCGGCGTCGCCGGTGTGGTGTACGCGCTGGACAAGCGCTTCAAGTTCGGTCGCGGCCGCGCCTTCGCCCTCTACGTGATGCTGTACACGCTGGGCCGCGGCTGGATCGAGGCGATGCGCACCGACACCGCCACCATGATCGGCGGCATGCGCCTCAACGTCTGGACCTCGATCATCGTCTTCCTGGGCGCGGCGGCGTTCTTCTTCCTCCGCAAGGGCGCGCAGGAGTTCCTGATCCCCAACGTCGACGGCGACGGCGAGCCCGCCAAGGGCTTCCGCACCGTCACCGAGGCGCAGTACCAGGCCTTCCTGGCCGACGGCACCCGCCCGGACGCCGCCTCCGACGGTGACGGCGACACCGACACCGACGACACGCCCAGCGCGTCGTCGGACGAGTTCGACGACCCCGCCGGCGAGGGTTCGGACCTGTCCGCGCAGAAGACCTCCTCGACGAAGGACTGAGGCGATGCGCAGCGCGGTGGTGGTCGGTGCGGGCGTCGGCGGCCTCGCCACGGCGGGCGCGCTCGCGCGCACCGGCTGGCGGGTCACCCTGCTGGAGCGGGCGGACCGGCTGCGTGCCGACCCCGCCGCGCTGCTGCTGTGGCCCAACGCCGTCGCCGCGCTGCGCTCGCTGGGACTCGGCGCGGGCCTGACCGCCATCGGGACCAAGGTGCCGATGGGCGGCCTGCGCCGCGCCGACGGCCAGTGGCTGGCCCAGCCCTCGCCGACCGCGGCCCTGGCCGCGCCGGTCGTGGTGCACGCCGAGGACCTGCACGACACGTTCATCGCCGGGCTCGGCGACCACATCGAGATCCGCACCGGGATCACGGTGCGCAGCATGCACGCGCGGGCCGGTGACCGGCCCGCGGTCGGCGACGGCCGGCACACCTGGGAAGCCGACGTCATCATCGCCGCCGACGGCGCCGACAGCACGCTGCGGGCCCGGCTCGCGCCGCAGTCGATCGCGGTCAGCTCCGGCTACGCCGCCTGGCGCGCGGTCATCCCCTGGTACCGCGCCCCGAAGCTGCCCGACGACCTGGTGCTGGCAGGTGAGACGCTGGGCGGCGGCTACCGCTTCCTGGCCGCCTCGCTCGGTGACCGGGGCAGCTCCGGTGCGTCCAGCCGGGGCGGCATCTACTGGACCGCCACCGTCGCGGGCGCGGCCCGGCCGGAGTCGAAGGCGACCCAGCTGACGCTGCTCAAGCGCTGGTTCGCGGGCTGGCACGCGCCGATCGCGGACCTGCTGGCGGCGACCGAGCCCGACGATCTGGTGCAGCAGGACGGCCGCCAGTTGCGCCCGCTGCCCAACGAGCTGGCCTTCCCGGTCGGCACGGGCGGGTTCGCGCTGGTCGGCGACGCCGCCCACGCGATGCCGCACCACCTGGCCCAGGGTGCCGGGCTGGCTTTGGAGGACGCGGCCACGCTGCGCTCCCTGCTGCTGCCGGCGATCCCCGGGCCGGCCTGCAACGCCGCGCTCGCCGCGTACTCGGCCGCCCGCCGGGCCCGCGCCGCGCAGGTGGTCCGCCAGACGCAGCGCGTCGGCGCGGTGCTGGCCCCGCGCGGCAACCTGGTCACCCGGGCCCGCGACCGCGCCTTCGGCGCGCTGGCCCCCCGCGTCCTGGACCGCGCCGCCACCGTCGCAGCCGACTGGCAGCCTCCCTCCGCCTGACCAACCCCGCCCCGCCCCGCCCCGCGCCGCGCCGGGTTGATCATGAACTTACGGCACGGCTCACCGGCGTGTCACGCCCACAACTTCATGATCATTCGCTCAGCGGCGGCAGGCCGGAATCGATCAAGAGGTTGAGTCTTCGACATGCCGTCGACCCGTGCCATAGGTTCATGATCAACCCGTAGAGGTTGCCGGGTCAGAGTTCCGGGCCGGGTTTCATGTCGTTGCGGAGGGCGGCGGCCTTCTCGGCGAGTTTGTCGGCGGATTCCTTGGCGGACGGCTTGACGTCCGAGGGCGCCTCGCCGGGGTACTTGGCCTGGACCATGGTGTCGCCGCGGTCCTTGGTCAGGCCGACGGCCTCGGCGGCGCGCTGCTCGGCGGCGCGGGTCTTGAGGTGCTCGGAGACCCGGGAGCTCTCCTCCTCGACCTTGTTCAGCGCCCGCTCCCACCGCTCGCGCATGGGGGCGATCAGGCCGCCGCCGACGCCGACGATGAGGATGCCGGCGATGGTGGCGAGGATCGCGACCAGCACCGGCATGGTGATGGTGGTGGCCACGCCGATCTGGTTGAGGGCGGCGATCACGCCGAACGCGATGATCACGACCTGGGCGATGCGCCCGATGGTGCGGCCGTACGAGAAGTGCGACAGCGCGTTGGTGATGACGTCGAACACGGCGTTGGCGATGGCGACCGCGACCACCAGGATCACGCAGGCCACGATCAGCCGCGGCAGCCAGCTGATCACTGTGTCGATCAGGTTGCTGATCGGATTGGGCCCGAACACGCTGAACGCGAGCTGGAACGTGAACAGCAGCAGCGCGTAGTAGACGAGCTTGCCCACCAGCCCGCTGGGCGTGTAGCGGCCGGTCCACCGGTCCATCCCGGTGCGTTGGGCCAGGTGGTTGAACCTGGCCTTGGCCAGACCCTTGTCGACCAGGCTGCCGATCGCCTTGGCGATGATCCAGCCGATGACCAGGATGGCGGCGCAGGCGAGCACCTTGAGGGCGATGTACGCCAGCGCGCTGAGCAGAACCTGCACGGTCGGGTTCACGGTCGTCCACCTTCCGCCTGTGCGGAGCCGGTCGTGCTCGCCCCGCAACCTTCGATGGACGAGGGCCCGTGCCCCGCGTGAGCGGCCCGCTGAAGCGGACCTTCCAGCCGCAGACTAAGCCCGATAACGGCGCTGATCAGCTGAAATGTCGAACAGCTCCGCCCGGATCGCCCGGTCGAGAGGCGGGCGTCGATGGCGGGTATGGCCGGCGTCGATGGACCGACGCGGCGGGCGGGGCAGCGGGGCCGATCCGGCGGCGCGGCGTTAACGTAGGCGACGCGCCCGACACGCGCGGGAAACATGCTCGCCACGGCCGTGAACGGGGGCCGGGCAGCACGCCTGCCGGATTCCCGCGTACTTACTAACTGGGAAGTAGCTTCTCAACATGTGGACGTGTGATCAATCTGTGTCTGGTGGACACCCAGGGCGTTTAACGTAGACTCAACATTCACAGACTCGTCCCCATACTCGTGCGACCGCGCGAGGGAGTCCGTGCACCGATGAACCTTCGGGTTCACTCAGGGCCGACGTCGTCCCGCTCGGATAGGCACCGCTAACGAACCCGGCATAGCCCCCCGCGCCATCGCTGTCGCGGCATCCAGGCATCCCACCCCGTTCGTGGCCGATACCGATGTTCATTCCCCGTGACGACAGGAGGCCCGGTGGCATCGCCGTACCCGCACCCCCTGCAGCCTGGTAACTCGGCCGTTCCGGCCGCGATGCAGCCTGGCAAGACGGCCGAGCCGGCCGTGACGCGGCCCGGCATCTCGGCCGCGCCGGCCGCGGTCGGCCTCTACGATCCTGCCTTCGAGCACGACTCCTGTGGCGTGGCCTTCGTCGCCGACGTGCACGGCCGCCGCAGCCATGACGTGGTGGCCCGCGGCCTGTCCGCGCTGTGCCGCCTGGACCACCGCGGCGCCCGTGGCGCCGAGACGACCACCGGCGACGGCGCGGGCATCCTGCTGCAGGTCCCGGACGCCTTCCTGCGCGAGGTGGTCGACTTCCCGCTGCCGCCCGCCGGCCAGTACGCGACCGGTCTGGTCTTCCTGCCGGTCAACGGCGCCGACGAGGCCCGCGCGCTCACCGTGCTGGAGAAGTACGCCCTGGTGGAGGGCGCGCAGATCCTCGGCTGGCGGGACGTGCCGGTGGATGCCGAAGGGCTGGGCGCGACGGCCGACGCCGCGCGGCCGCGCATCCGCCAGGTGTTCCTCAGCGCGCACAGCATCACCGCGCACCGCTACGGCGAGCCGCTGGTCGGCCTGGAGCTGGAGCGCGTGGCCTACTGCGTGCGCAAGCAGACCGAGCGGGAGACCCGCGAACGCGGCGTGCCGCTGTACTTCCCGTCGCTGTCCGGGCGGACCATCACCTACAAGGGCATGCTGACGCCCGACCAGCTGGCGAGCTTCTTCCCGGACCTGTCCGACGAGCGCGTGGTCAGCGCGATCGCGCTGGTGCACTCGCGGTTCTCCACGAACACCTTCCCGAGCTGGCCGCTGGCCCACCCGTACCGCTTCATCGCGCACAACGGCGAGATCAACACGATCCGCGGCAACAAGAACTGGATGCAGGCCCGCGAGGCGCTGCTGTCCAGCCCGCTGGTGCCGGGCAACCTGCGCCGGCTGTTCCCGATCTGCACGCCGGAGGCGTCCGACTCGGCGAACTTCGACGAGGTGCTGGAGCTGCTGCACCTGACCGGGCGCAGCCTGCCGCACGCGGTGCTGATGATGATCCCCGAGGCGTGGGAGAACGACCCGGTGATGGACCCCGCGAAGCGGGCGTTCTACCAGTTCCACGCCAGCCTGATGGAGCCGTGGGACGGCCCGGCCAGCGTCGCGTTCACCGACGGCACGGTCGTCGGCGCGGTGCTGGACCGCAACGGCCTGCGCCCGGGGCGCTGGTGGCGCACCGAGGATGGCCTGGTCGTGCTGGGCAGCGAGGCGGGCATGCTCGACCTCGACCCGGCGACCGTGGTGGCCAAGGGCCGGCTGGAGCCGGGCCGCATGTTCCTGGTCGACACCGAGCAGGGCCGGGTCATCTCCGACGAGGAGCTCAAGAGCGACCTCGCCGCGTCGGAGCCGTACACGGAGTGGCTGCACAGCGGGCTGATGCACCTGGAGGGTCTGCCCGAGCGCGAGCACATCGTCTACACCCACGACTCGGTGCAGCGCCGCCAGCAGACCTTCGGCTACTCCGAGGAGGAGCTGAAGATCCTGCTCGCGCCGATGGCGCGGGTCGGCGCGGAACCGCTGGGCTCGATGGGCACCGACACGCCGATCTCGCCGCTGTCGAGCCGGCCGCGCCTGCTCTACGACTACTTCCACCAGATCTTCGCGCAGGTCACCAACCCGCCGCTGGACGCGATCCGGGAGGAGATGGTCACCAGCCTGGCGTCGACCATCGGCCCGGAGGGCAACCTGCTGGACCCGGGTCCGACCAGCTGCCGGCAGATCGTGCTGCCGCACCCGATCATCGACAACGACGAGCTGGCGAAGATCCTCTCCATCGACGAGGACGGCAACCTGCCCGGCTTCAAGGCGGTGCGGGTCTCCGGCCTGTACCCGCTGCGCGACGGCGCGACGGGCCTGCGGGCCCGGCTGACCGAGATCTGCCGGCACGTGTCCGAGGCGATCGAGGACGGCGTGCGCATCCTGGTGCTGTCGGACCGCGACTCCACGGCCGACCTGGCGCCGATCCCGTCGCTGCTGCTCACCGCGGCGGTGCACCAGCACCTGGTGCGGGAGCAGACGCGCACCCAGGTCGCGCTGATCGTCGAGTCCGGCGACTGCCGCGAGGTGCACCACGCCGCCGTGCTCGTCGGCTACGGCGCGGCCGCGATCAACCCGTACCTGGCCTTCGAGAGCGTCGAGGACCTGATCACCACCGGCATCCTGCCGAACATCGCGCCCGAGAAGGCCGTGCGCAACGTCGTCAAGGCGCTGGGCAAGGGCATCCAGAAGATCATGTCCAAGATGGGCATCTCGACGGTGTCGTCGTACTGCGGCGCGCAGGTGTTCGAGGCGGTCGGCCTGTCGTCGGATCTGGTGGAGCGTTACTTCACCGGCACGCCCAGCCGCATCCAGGGCATCGGCCTGGCCGAGATCCACGCCGAGGTCGCCGCGCGGCACGCGGTGGCGTACCCGACCAACCCGGCGGAGCAGTCGCACCGGCGGCTGGAGGTCGGCGGCGAGTACCAGTGGCGCCGCGAGGGCGAGGTGCACCTGTTCAACCCGGAGACGGTCTTCCTGCTCCAGCACGCCACCCGCTCCGGCCAGTACGACGTGTTCCAGCGGTACACCGAGAAGGTCGACGGGCTGGCCGCGCAGGCGGGCTCGCTGCGCGGGCTGTTCCGGTTCGCCGAGACCACGCCGATCCCGCTCGAGGAGGTCGAGCCCGCGACGGAGATCGTCAAGCGGTTCGCCACCGGCGCGATGTCGTACGGCTCGATCTCGGCCGAGGCGCACGAGACCCTCGCCATCGCGATGAACCGCATCGGCGGCAAGTCGAACACCGGCGAGGGCGGCGAGGACGTCGACCGGCTCTACGACCCGGCGCGGCGCTCGGCGGTCAAGCAGGTGGCCTCCGGCCGCTTCGGCGTGACCACCGAATACCTGGTGCACGCCGACGACATCCAGATCAAGATGGCGCAGGGCGCGAAGCCCGGCGAGGGCGGCCAGCTGCCCGGCAACAAGGTGTGGCCGTGGATCGCCAAGACCCGGCACGCCACGCCGGGCGTCGGCCTGATCTCGCCGCCGCCGCACCACGACATCTACTCGATCGAGGACCTGGCGCAGCTGGTGTTCGACGTCAAGTGCGTCAACCCGGGCGCGCGGGTGCACGTCAAGCTGGTCAGCGAGGTCGGCGTCGGCACGGTGGCGGCGGGTGTGGCCAAGCTGAAGGCCGACGTCATCCTGATCTCCGGGCACGACGGCGGCACCGGCGCGTCCCCGCTGAACTCGCTCAAGCACGCGGGCACCCCGTGGGAGCTGGGCCTGGCCGAGACGCAGCAGACACTGCTGCTCAACGGGCTGCGCGACCGGGTCACCGTGCAGGTCGACGGCCAGCTCAAGACCGGCCGCGACGTGATCGTGGCGGCGCTGCTGGGCGCGGAGGAGTTCGGCTTCGCCACCGCCCCGCTGATCGTCGAGGGCTGCATCATGATGCGGGTCTGCCACTTGGACACCTGCCCGGTCGGCATCGCCACCCAGAACCCGGTGCTGCGCGAGCGTTTCACCGGCAAGCCGGAGTTCGTGGAGAACTTCTTCTGGTTCCTCGCCGAGCAGGTGCGCGAGCAGCTGGCGGCGCTGGGCCTGCGCAGCATCGACGAGGCCGTGGGCCGCGCCGACCTGCTCGACCTGGCCCCGGCGACCGAGCACTGGAAGGCGCACGGGCTGGACCTGTCGCCGGTGCTGACCGTGCCGAGCTCGCCCTACGGTGACGCGCCCCGCAAGGTGCGCGACCAGGACCACGGTCTGGAGAATTCGCTGGACAACATGCTGCTGCGGCACGCCGAGCCGGCGCTGCTGACCGGCGCGCCGGTGCGGTTCGACGTGTCGGTGCGCAACGAGCACCGCAGTGTGGGCGCGATGCTGGGCGGTGAGGTCGTGCGGCGCGCGGGAGGGGCGGGCCTGCCCGACGGCACCATCGACGTGACCCTGCACGGCACGGCCGGGCAGTCGTTCGGCGCGTTCGTGCCGCGCGGCGTGACGCTGCGGCTGCTGGGCGACGCCAACGACTATGCGGGCAAGGGCCTGTCCGGTGGGCGGCTGATCGTGCGCCCGGACGCGCGCAGCCAGTTCGCCGCCGAGGACCAGATCATCGCAGGCAACACTCTGCTCTACGGGGCGACCTCGGGTGAGGTGTACCTGCGCGGCCGGGTCGGCCAGCGCTTCGCGGTGCGCAACTCCGGCGCGACCGCGGTGGTCGAGGGCGTGGGCGACCACGGCTGCGAGTACATGACCGGCGGCACCGTGGTGGTGCTCGGCCCGACCGGGCGCAACTTCGCCGCGGGCATGTCCGGTGGCGCGGCGTTCGTGCTCGACCTGGACCCGCTGCTGGTCAACCGGGAGCTGGTGGACCTCGGCCCGGTCGGCGAGGTCGAGGCGGAGGGCCTGCTCGAGGTGGTCGAGCGGCACTTCCAGGAGACGGGGTCGGCGGTGGCGGAGAAGCTGCTGGCCGACTGGGCGGGCAGCGTGGAGCGCTTCACCGCCGTGATCCCGCGCGACTACAAGCGCGTGATCGAAGCCATGCGGGCCGCCGAGGCTGCCGGCCGCGACATCGACGCCGCGGTCATGGAGGTGGCACGTGCCTGACCCCAATGGTTTCCTGCGCTTCGGCCGGCGTCTGCCGGCCCGCCGGCCGGTGCCGGTGCGCATCATGGACTGGCGCGAGGTGTACCCCGCCGCCGACGACGAGCTGATCCGCGAGCAGGCGGGCCGCTGCATGGACTGCGGCATCCCGTTCTGCCACGAGGGCTGCCCGCTGGGCAACCGGATCCCGGACTGGAACGACCTGGTCCGCACCGGCAACTGGAACGCCGCGATCCAGTCGCTGCACAGCACGAACAACTTCCCGGAGTTCACCGGGCGGCTGTGCCCGGCGCCGTGCGAGGCGTCGTGCGTGCTGGCCATCGGCGACACTGCGACATCGGCCGGCTCCGGCGGTGCCGTGACCATCAAGCAGGTCGAGGTCGAGATCATCAATCGGGCGTACGAGAACGGCCGGGTCCGCCCGCAGCCGGCCGTCGCCCCGTCGGGCAAGACGGTGGCCGTGGTCGGGTCCGGCCCGGCCGGTCTGGCCGCGGCGCAGCAGCTGGCCCGGGCCGGTCACGCGGTGACCGTGTACGAGCGCGACGACGCCATCGGCGGCCTGCTCCGCTACGGCATCCCGGACTTCAAGCTGGAGAAGCAGCACATCGACGCCCGCGTCGAGCAGCTGCTGGCCGAGGGCGTGGCCTTCCGCACCGGCGTGAACGTCGGCGTGGACGTGTCCGCGGCGCAGCTGCGTGCCGAGCACGACGCGGTGCTGCTGGCCACCGGCGCGCTGGCGGGCCGCGAGACCGACACCCCGGGCCGCGAGCTGTCCGGCATCCACCAGGCGATGGCACACCTGACCCAGGCCAATGTGGCCGTGGCGGGCGGCCCGCAGCCGCAGATCACCGCCGCCGGCAAACACGTGATCATCATCGGCGGCGGCGACACCGGCGCGGACTGCCTGGGCGTGGCCCACCGGCAGGGCGCGGCGTCGGTGACCCAGCTCGACCGCTACCCGCAGCCCCCGGACGCCCGCGACGAGGGCCGCGACCCCTGGCCGACGTGGCCGTGGATCCTGCGCAACTACGCCGCGCACGAGGAGGGCGGCGACCGGGTCTTCTCCGTCGCCGTGCAGCGTTTCGTGGGCGACGAGCAGGGCCGCGTCCGCGCGATCGTGCTGGTCGACGTGATCGTCGAGCGGGTGAACGGCCGCGGCGTGGTCACCGAGGTGGCCGGCACCGCGCGGGAGATCCCGGCCGACCTGGTGCTGCTGGCGATCGGCTTCGAGGGCACGGATGCGGCCGAGGCCCTGACGCAGCTCGGCCTGGCCCGCAGCCCGCGGGGCACCGTCGAGTGCGGCCCGGACTGGCAGACCCCGGCCGACGGCGTCTTCGTGGCCGGCGACGCGCACAAGGGCGCCTCGCTGATCGTGTGGGCGATCGCCGAAGGCCGCAGCGCCGCCGCGGCGATCCACCGCTACCTCGGCGGCGAGGGCAGCCTCCCCGCTCCCGTCGAACCCTCCTCCCGCCCCCTCATCCCCGCCTGACGAAAGGAAGGGCACCTTCACAGCGCCATGCGCTGCAGAAGGTGCCCTTCTTGTCGCTTCAGGACGGCCGGCCTCAGCGGCTGGCGGGTCCGCGGCTTTTCGGGTCGCCGCGGCGGACCGGCAGGACGGTGACGTTGTCGGCCTGCATGCGGGTCACCACTTCGAACAGCTCCTCCTGGTCCTCGCGCAGCAGCTCCACCATCGCGCTGAGCTTGCCGAGGTCCTCGCGCACGTGCAGCTGCGGAGTCTCCACCCCCACGGCCCGTCCGGCCGCCTCCTCCAGCGTCTTGCTGTACTGGGCGAGCTGCTGGACGATGTCGCTCAGCGCGGTGATCACGATGCGCATGTGCTCGCCGCGCTGGTGGTCGCGGGCCAGCTGCCGGGTCTCCGCCTCGTGCAGGCGGTTGACGAGGTGCTCGTTGGACAGCGCCACCGCACCGGCGAGCATGAGCACCACGCCGATCGCCGTCGCGGCTATCACCCTGGCCAGCACGCTCGTCTCTCCACTGACCCCCTGGATCGGCCAGACGACGAGATATGCCGCCAGTACCAAAACCAGGGCGAGGCCGATAATGGAGAGCCAGAACGCCCCGCTCTTGACTTTGACAATCACCTGTCTTCCCTTCCGGGACCGCTGGGCGTCCGGGCGCATACGCCGAATGAACGAACACTCAGCGTGCCTCCAGTGACGCCGATGCGCTAGTAACACAGAGCGAATTCACTTACGACGCCGAATTGTGGACTGCAGGTCAGCACGCCATCATCCGGACGTACTGACTCCGGGCGCTGAGGACATCACCGATTCAAAGAAGACGCATGTTGCAATTCGCACGTGCACGGTACGTCTAAAAATGCCGATATCGCAACGTATGAACGGATGATTCGCGCGTCACCGTGAGTGACTGCGTGAGCGGACATCGATGCACATTAACGAGGTGTTACATCGAATCGGGCAGTTGCCTTCAAAGACAGGCTACACAGAGTAGTACTCGATCACTCTGTGCTGATCAATGAACCAGGGCGAGCATGGTGGTGAACACTCCGAAGGAGACGAACACCCCCAGCCCGAAGATCACACCCTCGGCGAACAGCAGCAGCATCGCCAGCAGCCTGGTGCTGCCGTGCCTGCGGCGGTAGAGCTCCGACGCCATCGACCCACTCCTTCAGCGTGGCACCCAGCCGTGCTTGACCAGCAGAGCGGCGACGTCCTCGCGCAGATACCGGCGGTGCCCGCCGGCGGTGCGGGTGACGCGCAGCAGGCCGCGGTCGGCCCAGCGCTTGACGGTCTTGCGGTCCACCGGCAGCAGTGCCAGCACCTCGGCCGGGGTCATCATGTCGCGGCGGCCGACGCGTACGCCGGCCCCGTCGCGCAGCCCCGCGGCGTAGACGGCGGCCAGCGCCGTCACCAGCCGCGGGGTCAGCTCGTCGCCGTCGCAGGCGCGGACCGCCACCTCGCGCACGTGCGCGGGCAGCCGGGGAACGGGCGTGGGGGACTCAGACACCGGCGTGCTCCCTCGGGTCCGGGGTGGGCAGTCCCCGCTGGTCGGCCGTCCAGAATGGCCACCCGGACGAGTCGCCGGCGATGAGGTCGCGCACCGCGGCCAGCTCGGCGTGCAGCGCCGCCGCCTCGCCGCGGTAGCGGTCGCGTTCCCGGCAGGCCCGGCGGGCCAGTTCCTCGGCCCGCCGGGCGAGCGTGCTCTCGGCCACCAGCGCCGAGCGCAGCGCGCTGACCTCCACCCCGGCCCGCATGGCCTCCCGGTCGCACAACCGGGCCAGCCACCGCCGCCACGCCCGTTTCATCACAGGTACGCCTGCCGGGTCGACGGGACCTGCGGGTAGGCCCCGGTCGCGGTGTGCCTGCCGTGGTAGTCCACGGCCGGGTACGGCGGCACCGCGTCGATGTACGCGGTGACCTCCGGGTCGGCCTCCGGCCGGCGCACCGGCGAGGCCTGCCCGACCGCGGTCGGCAGGTGCGCGGGGTCGCCGGCCGGTCCGGTGGGTCGCCACCGGGATCCATCCGGCCGGCGCCGGTCCAGTGCGCGCCGCCAGAAGGCCACCACCGTGCGCCGACGCGCGGTCTGCGGGCCGTCGTCGGCGCCCCACCACTGCTCGTCGGCCTCGTCGACCCGGTCCAGGATCAGCTTCGCCTCCTCGACCAGCGACAACCGGTCCCGCATCAGGAACAGCGTCGCGGAGAAGCTCACCGCGGCCACCGCCGCCGTGTAGAGGGAGAGGAAGGTGGTGGACAGGGTCATGACCTGCCCTCCTCGAATCCGTCGGGCAGCAGGCGGCCGAGCATCCGTACGGCGCGGCACTGCAGTGCCTTGACCGCGCCCTCGCTCTTGCCCATGGACTGCGCCGTCTCCGCGGTGGACAGTCCCACCAGGAAACGCAGCGCGATGCAGCGCTGCTGCGACGGATTGAGCTTCTTGACCGCGGCGAGCAGCGCGAGGTTGTTCACGTGGTCCATGGCGACCCGGTCCGGAGCGCCGTCGAGGCTGAACTCCTCCTGGTCGAAGTCGAGGACCTCGCCGCTGATCTCGAAGCGGTAGCGGCCCGACTTGTAGTAGTCGGCCACGATGTGGCGCGCGATGGTGATCAGCCAGGCCGCGAAGTCGCGGCCCTGCCAGCGCACGCTGCCGATGCGCTTGAGGGCGCGCAGGAAGGTGTCGGACGTCAGGTCCTCGGCGGTGGGGCTGTGCCGGACCCGGAAGTAGATGAATCGGAAGACCGCGGGGGCGTACTGCGCGTAGATCTTCCCGAACGCCTCGGTGTCGCCCTGCTGCGCTCGTTCGACCAGGTTCCATACGTACGACTGCTCCTCGGGCACCGACCCGGCGTAGGTGGTGCGGGCGTCCGGCGTGACTGCGGTCGGGCTCATCCGCGCGACACCCGGCCCTTGCGTGTCATGAGCACGTAGGTGGCTCCTCTTCTGGCGGGGGGATTCCTCGATTCGAGGGCCCGCCGGACCGGGGTTCACGATCCGGCGGGCCCGGGGTGTGGCCGCCCAGTGCCTTGGGCGGCCACACCGCGAGGGGGGAGCAGCGGAGTACCGCTGCGGCGCCTGCCGGCCGACCCCGAGACGATGACGCGGTCCGGGCGCGGACCACGTTGTTTGCGGGCGACGCACCGTCATCTGGATCTGTCGGTCTGGCGCTGGACGTCACGATAACCGTCGCCCATACACGTCGCAAGTAACGACGTATGGAAACGACGATTACCCCCGAACGGGTGACCGTCAACCGGCCCATCACGCTTCCGACCCCGAGGCCATAACCCGAAGGTGCGTCGCTTGTTAACGACGTGTGGGTGATGGAAACGCATCGGACGTCCCCGGTAACCTGTTAGGTATGGGCGACGTATCAGCGGCAGCGGGCGACAGAGCGCAGCCCGACACCGAGTGGGGCCGGTATCTGCGCCGCATGACACGCCGGCCCGGCTGGTCGGTGGCGAAGCTGGCGCGCGACTCGGGCATCGCCCGGCAGACGATCTTCGACTGGATCCGGGACGGCGGCGAGTCGGTGACCGTCGGCTCGGTGCGCCGCGTCGCTGAAGCGCTCGGCGACGACGTGGTCAACGCCCTGACGGCGGCGGCCAACGTGGCACACCGCGACACCGACGAGGAGATGACGCCGATCCTGCAGTCAGACCTCGATCCGCAAGCCAAGGCCGACCTCGTCGAGTACGTCAACGGCCTGCGGGAGGCCCAGCGCCACGCCCGGCGCACCGAGATCACCGCGATGCTCAACCGCCCGCGCCGAGCGGCTGCGTGACCGGCCCCGCTGCTAGCCTCGGAGCAATGCGAGTCTCCGCGTTGATCCTGCCTGTGTACCCCTGGCGCGAGGGCCGCCACATCTGGCGGGAGGCCGAGGACCTCGGTTTCCATGCCGCCTACACGTACGACCACCTCTCCTGGCGCACGTTCCGCGACGGCCCCTGGTTCGGCGCGGTGCCCACGCTCACCGCCGCGGCCGGGGTCACCACACGGCTACGGCTGGGCACCATGGTCGTCTCGCCGAACTTCCGGCACCCGGTCACCCTGGCCAAGGACGTGATGACCCTCGACGACGTGTCGGACGGGCGGATCACCATCGGCATCGGCGCGGGCGGGATCGGGTTCGACGCCTCCGTGCTGGGCCAGGCACCGTGGCCCACCGCCGAGCGCACCGAGCGTTTCGAGGAGTTCGTGCCGCTGCTCGACCGGCTGCTCACCGACGGCGACACCACCCACCACGGCAAGCACTACTCGGCGTACGAGGCCCGGATGCTGCCCGGCTGCGTCCAGCGGCCCCGGGTGCCGCTCGCCGTGGCCGCCACCGGCCCGCGCGGGCTGGCGCTGGCGGCCCGGCACGGGCAGGCCTGGATCACCACCGGCCCGGCGCGAAAGGGCGACGAGACGGACCCCGAGCTGCTGCCGGGCATCATCGCCGGCCAGCTCGACGGGCTCGCGCGAGCCTGCGCGGCGGAAAACCGTGATGCTGCGGAACTGTCGCATATCCTGCTGACCGGGTTCACCCGGGAGCAGCCGCTGGCGTCCGTGCAGGCGTTCGTCGACTTCGCGGGCCGCTACGCCGCGCTCGGCATCGACGAGATCGTCGTGCACCGGCCCGTTCCGGACACCTGTTTCGACCCTGGCCAGGGCGTTTACGAGAAACTGCCGGCCGCGGTGGCGGCGGCGTTCGGCATCTGAGACAACGCGTCGAACGTCCCGTTTCCGCCCACTGAACGATCGGTCAGTCTCCCCCGTGTATCGGGGATTTGTCGAGACGGTGACGCCCCGTTGCAACCTAGGTCACATCAGAGGACTAGGCTTGCCCGTCGTGACACGCCGCGCAAAGATCGTCTGTACTCTCGGCCCAGCCACCTGGTCCCCCGAGCGCCTCCGCGGGCTCGTCGAGGCCGGGATGGACGTCGCCCGCATGAACTTCAGCCACGGCTCCCACGCCGACCACGAGCAGGCCTACCTGCGGGTCCGTGAGGTGTCGGCCGCCACCGGCAAGGCTGTCGCGACGCTGGCCGACCTACAGGGTCCGAAGATCAGACTTGGCAAGTTCGCGGACGGCCCCCACGAGTGGCGTACCGGTGACAGTGTTGTCATCACCAGCGACGACATCCTTGGCACGGCCGACCGGGTCTCCTGCACCTATCGGAAGCTGCCGGCCGAGGTCAAGGCCGGCGACCGCCTGCTCATCGACGACGGCAAGGTCGCCGTCGAGGTGACCGGCGTCAACGGACCGGACATCCGCTGCCTCGTCATCGAGGGCGGGCCGGTCTCCAACAACAAGGGCGTCTCGCTGCCGAACGTGGCCGTGTCGGTGCCCGCCATGTCCGACAAGGACGCTGAGGACCTGCGCTTCGCGCTCGCGCTCGGGGTCGACCTCATCGCGCTGTCGTTCGTGCGTTCCCCCGAGGACATCAAGCTGGTCCACGCGATCATGCACGAGGTGGGCATCGTCCGCCCCGTCATCGCGAAGATCGAGAAGCCCGAGGCGGTCGACAACCTCGAGGCCATCGTGGACGCCTTCGACGGCCTCATGGTCGCCCGCGGCGACCTCGGCGTCGAGCTCCCCCTCGACCAGGTCCCGCTGGTGCAGAAGCGCGCCGTCCAGCTCGGTCGCGAGTACGCCAAGCCGGTCATCGTGGCCACGCAGATGCTCGACTCCATGATCGAGAACTCGCGGCCCACCCGCGCCGAGGCCTCCGACGTCGCCAACGCCGTGCTCGACGGCGCGGACGCGGTGATGCTCTCGGGCGAGACCAGCGTCGGCAAGTACCCGGTGCTGACCGTGAGCACCATGGCGAAGATCATCACGACGACCGAGGCCGGGCAGATCTCCGTGCCGCGGCTGCAGCACGACCCGCGGACCCGCGGCGGCGCGCTCACCGTGGCCGCCTCCCAGATCGCCCGCGCCGTCGGCGCGAAGGCCCTGGTCGCGTTCACCGTCACCGGTGACACCGTGCACCGGCTCGCCCGGCTGCACTGCGACCTGCCCCTGCTGGCCTTCACCCCCGAGCCCGCGGTCCGCGACCAGCTCGCGCTCGCCTGGGGCGTGGAGACCTTCCTGATGCCGTTCGTGCACCACACCGACGACATGTTCCGCCAGGTCGACGAGCGACTGCTCAGCCTCGGCCGGGCCAGCGTCGGCGACTACGTGGTGGTCGTCGCGGGCAGCCCGCCCGGCACCCCCGGCTCCACCAACACCCTGCGCGTGCACCAGCTCGGCTCGCTGGCCATGCCGCAGACCCTGGCCCAGGCCGCCCCGGCGGCCCAGAGCTAGGGTGAGCGCGACCGGAGCGCGCACCGCGTTCCGCCCGCGCGAACGGAAATGACATGAGCGAGCCCATCACCGGTCAGGCCGCTGTGGACAGCCTGGTCGAGCTGCTGGACCTGGCCCCGGTCGACGATCTCGTCTTCCGGGGCCAGAACCCGCCGATCGGGCCGCCGCGCGTCTACGGCGGCCAGGTCGCCGCGCAGGCCCTGGTGGCCGGCGGTCGCACCGTCGACCCCTCGCGGACCGTGCACTCGCTGCACGGCTACTTCGTGCGCGCCGGCAACATGGCCGAGCCGATCGACTACCACGTGGAGAAGATCCGCGACGGGCGTTCGTTCTCGGTACGCCGCTCGGTGGCCATGCAGCGGGGCAAGCCGATCTTCCTGATGTCGGCCTCGTTCCAGGTGCGCGAGGAAGGCCTGGACCACCACGACCCGGCCCCGGTGGACGTGCCCGGCCCCGACGAGCTGCCGACGATGACCGACCGGCTCACGCCGTACCCGGAGCGGCTGGGCATCTGGAAGATCCTGCCGCGCCCCATGGACGTGCGTTACGTCAACGAGCCCGGTTGGGTACGCCCCGGCAAGCGGGTCGCCAACGACCTGCAGCGGGTGTGGATGCGCCTGGACGGCAAGCTGCCCGACGACCCCCTGCTGCACGCCTGCGCCCTCACCTACCTGTCCGACCTGACCCTGCTCGACGCGGTCCTGTCGGTGCACGGCGAGGTCTGGGGCCCCGGCGGCGTCATCGGCGCCAGCCTCGACCACGCGCTCTGGTTCCACCGCCCGTTCCGCGCCGACGAGTGGTTCCTCTACGACTGCTCCAGCCCCTCCGCCTCCGGCAGCCGCGGCCTGGCCACCGGCCGCATGTTCACCCGCGACGGCCGCCACATAGCCACCGCCTCCCAAGAAGGCCTCCTCCGCCCCGTCGGCGCCTGACCCCCGCCCCGCCCCGCCCCGCCCCGCCCCGCCCCGCGACGATCTTGCGTGAACTGTGGGTGCGACACGCCCAAAAAGGGCAAAAGGCCAACAGTTCGCGCAAGATCATCCTGATCATGGGTGGGGTGGGTCACGGGGTGGGTCTGTTCGGGTGGGGGAGTGATCTGTGCGGGCGATAATGGGTCATGCGACTGTCCGCCCGCGTCGACTACGCGTTGCGCGCCGTGATCGAACTCGCCTCCGGGGGCGACGGCCCGGTCACCTCCGAGCGCATCGCCCGTGCGCAGGAGATCCCGCCGAAGTTCTGCGAGAGCATCCTGCTGCAGCTGCGCCGAGGCGGCATCGTGTTCGCCCAGCGCGGGCCGGAGGGCGGCTACTGGCTGGCCCGGCCGGCCGAACAGATCTCCCTGGTCGAGGTCATCGAGGTCATCGACGGTCCGCTCGGCTCGCCACGGGCCGCACAGGCCGACGCCCCGCTGGGCGCGGCGCAGTCGCTGCAGCAGGTGTGGACCGCGGTGGAGGAGTCGGAGCGGGCAATTCTGACCCAGGTCACCATCGCGCACGTCGTCGCCGGAGCGCTCCCCGAGTCGGTCGCCGCCCGCCTGCCACTCACTGCCTCCTGACGGATTCCTGACAGCCGCTTCGCCAAATTTCAACAACCCGTCTTGCCTTCCCTACCTTTCCTATTAAACTGATCGGAAATACCAAGAAGCTGGGATCGGTAGGAGGCGACGGCCGTGCGAAAACTGCTGGTCATGGCATTGGTGGGACTCGTCGCCCAGCTCGTCGACGGCTCCCTGGGCATGGCATACGGCGTCACCTCCAGCACCCTGCTGCTCATCGCCGGCATCTCCCCGGCCGCCGCCTCCGCCTCCGTGCACCTCGCCGAAGTCGGCACCACCCTCGCCTCGGGCATCTCCCACTGGCGCTTCGGCAACGTCGACTGGCGCGTGGTACGCAACATCGCGCTGCCCGGCGCCGTCGGCGCCTTCGCCGGAGCCACCGTCCTGAGCAGCATCTCCACCGAGTCCGCCATCCCGTGGACCGCCGGCATCCTGCTCGCGCTCGGCGCGTACCTGCTGTTCCGCTTCGCCCGCCCGCTGCGGCCCACCCGGCCCCGCGCGCTGCCCCGCCGTTTCCTCGCCCCGCTCGGCCTGTTCGCCGGCTTCATCGACGCCACCGGCGGGGGAGGGTGGGGCCCTGTCGCCACGCCTACCCTGCTCGCCTCCGGCAGCATGGAGCCGCGCAGGGTCATCGGCTCCGTCGGCACGTCCGAATTCCTCGTCGCCGGCGCCGCCAGCATCGGCTTCCTGCTCGGACTCGGCTCCGAAGGCTTCGTGCTGCCGACCGTCGCCGCGCTGCTCGTCGGCGGCGTCATCGCCGCGCCGATCGCCGCCTGGCTGGTCCGCCACGTGCCCGCGCAGCTGCTCGGCGCGTTCGTGGGCGGGCTCATCATGCTCGTCAATACGCGCAGCCTGCTTCGGGTTTTCAAGGTCGAAGCCCAGCTCGGCCCCTATGCCTACCCGCTCGTGGTGGCGCTCTGGGTGCTCGCCATCGGCTTCTCGGTGAGCGCATGGCGCCGTGCCCGCACCGCACAGCCCGCCGTCACCACCGAGCCGGAGCTCGTGCCCGCCGCCTGACCAGCGCATTCCAGCCCGCAACCGTCCGCTCCGGCGGTTCGGTTACGGGCTGGAATCCTAGGATGGTGTACGCGGAGCGCCGCCCGCCACGTGCGACAGGGGCAGCGCCCGGCCGGATCAGGTGCGGTCAGGACTTCGGGCCGACGTGCTCGTCGAGCAAGGCGACAGCGTCGCGGCGGGCCACGGACAGCGAGTTGCGGCGGTTCAACCGCCAGGCCACGCCGAGCAGATCCAGCGCCCAGCCGCACACGGCCAGGATGTCGGCGGACTCGTTGGCGAAGAGGTAGCGGGGATACTCGTAGGTCTTGCCGTTCTTGGTGATCCGGTTGATGGCCCGGCAGCCGTCCGAGTGGAACAGCCCTCGAAGAAACGCGCCGGGATGATCGAGGACGATCGCTTGCTGCCAGGACTCGAGTTCGATCCTCCGCTCGTGTTTCTTGCCGGCCCCAGCTTGCGGAAAGAGGCAGGGCCAGTGCTTCGAGTAGCTCTGCAGGTTCACAGATCCCTTTTGTCGGATGCGCTGAACCCGATTGGCCAGTGTGGCGAGCATCGCCTTCTCTGCCTGGTCCAGTAGGTCGGTGTACGCGGCTGTGCAGGAGATCCGCAGCACCGGCACCTTCGCGGAGGTCACCAGATGGCCGTCGCCGAGGTAGATGCCCAGGAGGTAGGCATACGGCTCGCGGTCGGCCGACGTGGTCTCACGGCATCGAAAACACCGGGCCTCGGTGAAGCGGCTGTCCGGTGCGCCTTCGTTGCGACACCATGTGCGCACCGTCTGATAGGGGAGGCCGAGGCGGGCTGCGACGGAGCCGATCGATGATCCGTTGCGGTGCTCGAGCCGGGCCTGCCGGCGGATGGCAAGGGGGTGCACAGTAGTCGATTATCGAACTGCTGTACGACAGTTGTGCCGGGAACGGGATTCGAACCCGCATGCCCTTTCGGGCAATCGCTTTTGAGACGATCGCGTCAGCCAGTTGCGCCATCCCGGCGAGCTTGCGTCACTGTACCCGACTAGGCTGCCGGGTAGGCAAACGGCATTCGTGGTGTGGGGGTTGTGGTTCCAGTGACCGAGAAGCAGGCTGGTGTCGTGCGCAAGCGCGTGCTGATCGCGGAGGACGAGGCGCTGATCAGGCTGGACCTGGCCGAGATGCTCGGCGAGGAAGGCTACGACGTGGTCGGCGAGGCCGGTGACGGCGAGACCGCGGTGAAGCTGGCCGAGGAGCTGCACCCCGACCTGTGCATCCTGGACATCAAGATGCCGATCATGGATGGTCTGGCCGCCGCGGAGCGGATCGCCGGCGCGCGCATCGCCCCGGTGATCATCCTGACCGCGTTCAGCCAGCGGGACCTGGTCGAGCGGGCCCGTGCCGCGGGCGCGATGGCATACCTGGTCAAGCCGTTCCAGCAGAGTGACCTGGTGCCGGCGATCGAGATCGCGCTGTCCCGGTTCGCCGAGGTCGCGGCGCTGGAGGCCGAGGTCGCCGGGCTGAACGACCGGCTGGAGACCCGCAAGGCCGTCGAGCGGGCCAAGGGCGCGCTGATGACGCAGTACGGCATGAACGAGCCGCAGGCGTTCAAGTGGATCCAGCGCACCGCGATGGACCACCGCCTGACGATGCGCGAGGTGGCCGAGCGGATCATCGTCGAGGCCGCGGCCGCGGAGTCCGCGGAGTAGGCAGCTCAAGGGCGCACGCCGCCGTCGGGGTCAACGCGATCGCGGCGGCGCGCCTACGATCGGGCGATGCTGTCCGGTCGTGGCACGGTCGCGCTGATGCTCCTGGTCGCTCTGGTCGGCGGATGTACCTCCGCCGCGCCGCTCCCGACGCCCGAACCCGAGCTGCGCCCGTCGTGGCGTGAGCTGACGCTACCCGGGCCGCCCGGTCCGGCGGGTCGCCTCGTGCTGCGCGAGGCGACGGTCTGCGACGGCCGGTGGTATCTGACCGGGGCGCTCGCCGATCCGGCCGGGATGACCCGGCCGGTGGCGTGGACCAGCCCGGACGGGCTGACCTGGCGCTCGCTGGAGTTCCTGGGCACCACCTATTACGGCAAGCGGGCCGTGATCTACGCCGTTGGCTGCCGGGGCGACCGGATCGCGATGCTGGGGGCGCGCAGCGGGGGCGCGCACGGCAATCCGCGGGTGACCCAGTGGTATGGCGGCCCGGACGGCCCGCTGCACGAGGTGATCGCCGGGTTCCAGCTCTACGGCGGCCCGGATGCGGTGAACACGGTCCGGCTCGCGGGCGGCCCCCGGGGCTGGGCGATCGCCGGGAACCGGCTGGCGGGGGCGGCGGTGTGGTTGTCGCCGGACGCGACCGGGTTCGCCATCCGGGAGGGCCTGCCGGAGCTGGCGGGCGACGCCCGGGGGCGGACCACCGCGTACGACGTGGCGCCGGTGGCCGACGGCTGGTTGATGGTGGGCGCGCTGACCCGCGCGGACCGCATCGACCGCGACGCGCTGGCCTGGACCTCGCCGGACGGCGAGCGCTGGACCCGACTGCCCGCGCCGGAGTCGCCGGACTACGAGGAGTTCGACCGGGTGGCCGTGGTGGCCGGGACGCCGTACGCGGTGGGGCTGCGGGGGGACCGGTTCGGGGCGTGGCGGCTGGCGGACGGGCGGTGGGCGGACGCCGGGGCCTTCGGATCGACGCGGCCGGGGCCGGTGGCGTGGGTGGCCGGTGTGGCGGTCACGGACGCGGGTCTGCTGGCCGCTGTCTCAGATGGCGAGATGTACCGGTTGTGGCTCATGTCACCCGATCAGGGCTGGGTGGCGGTGGCTTCGCCGGCCCCGCTGCCGGTGGCCGGGGTGACCGCCGCAGGTGTCGCCGGGTCGGGCTCGCGGGTTCTGGCGCTCGGCGACGCCGGTTCCGGGGCACACGCGTGGATCATGGACTTGCCGCCGAAGCACAGATGATACTCGCAGGTCACCGGGGGGTACGCCCGAATGGTGCTGCTCACGTAACGGTTGGGTCAACCCTTAGGCGAGGTCTTACCGATCCGGGTGTGAGTCGTATAACGTCCCTGGCCAGATCGTGGTTCACGATCTGTTCCGGTCTTGCTGCCCGCACAGTCGCGGCGGCGGTCCGGATCTCGGATGGAGGAGGGTTCAAGCCTTGAGGCAACGACTCGCGCGAGTGCTCGGAGGCGTCGCCATTCTGGCGCTCGTCGCCGGTGGCGCCGCCGCATGCAAGAAGGATGAGGCCCCGAGCACCGGTGGTGGCACCACGGTTTCGGGTCTGAAGATCGGTTTCTTCGGCGCCCTCACCGGTGACAACGCCGGTCTCGTGACGCCGGGCAAGAACGGCGCCGAGCTGGCGATCGCGGAGTACAACGCGGCCAACCCCGGTGCCGACGTCTCCCTGGTGCCCTTCGACTCGCAGGGCTCGCCGGACAAGGCCGCCGCTCTGGCGACCAGCGCGGTTGCCGACGCCAAGATCATCGGCATCGTCGGCCCGGCGTTCTCGGGTGAGTCCGAGGTCGCCAACCCGATCTTCGACCAGGCCGGGATGCCGACCATCACTCAGTCGGCCACCCGCCCGAGCCTGAGCTCCAAGAACTGGAAGATCTTCCACCGTGGCGTCGGCAACGACCTGTCGCAGGGCCCGGCCATCGGCCGCTACCTGAAGGACGTTGCGAAGGCCACCAAGGTCTTCATCGTCGACGACCAGTCCGCGTACGGCACCGGCCTGCGTGACGAGGTCAAGAAGATCCTCGGCCCGGTCGTCATCGGCCAGGACAAGGTCACCGAGAAGCAGCAGGAGTTCGGCCCGGTCGTGACCGCGGTCAAGAGCAGCGGCGCGGACGCGGTGTTCTACGGCGGTTACACCCCGGAGGCGGCCCCGTTCCTGAAGCAGCTGCGTGCCGGCGGCTTCAAGGGCACCTTCATCGGTGGCGACGGCCTGTACGACGCCAACATGCTGAGCGTGACCGGCAAGGCTGACGTCGAGGGCGCGATCGTGACGTGCCCCTGTGGCCCGGCGACCGCGGCCAAGGGCAACTTCGTGGCCGACTTCAAGGCCAAGTTCGGCACCGACCCGGGCGTGTACGCCGACGTGGCGTACGACCTGACCAAGGTGTTCCTGGAGGGCTTCAAGGCCGGGAAGACCACGCGCGCCGACATGCAGGCGTTCCTGGGCACCTACAACGGTGTCGGTTCCGCCACCGGCGTGACCTACAAGTGGGAGGCCAACGGCGAGCTGGACCCGGCGCAGGTCGCGGTCTGGGCGTTCACTGCCAAGGACGGCGCGTGGGCCAACCCCACGCAGATCCCGAAGAGCTGATCATCTCCTGATCGGCAGTTGATTCGCAGTTGATCCGGGTGCGGCCGGAGGTACCCCCTTCCGGCCGCACCCGTTTTTGAAAGAGAACCCTTCGGGAGCCCCCGTGAATTTCGATGACCTGATCCAGGGTTTCCCGGATCTGACCACCACCGGATTGGCCCAAGGGTCGATCTACGCGTTGGTCGCTCTGGGTTACACCCTGGTCTACGGCGTTCTGCGCCTGATCAACTTTGCCCACTCCGAGGTCTTCATGTTCGGCAGCTTCGCCGCGCTGTGGACCTGGGGGATCATGGGCTACGACAGCAACTCCGGCCGGCCCGACCTGGGCATGGCGCTGCTGCTGATTCTGGTGGCCCTCGTGGTCGCCGCCCTGTTCTCCGGCGGCGTCGCGGTTGTGCTCGAGACTGTGGCCTACCGGCCGCTGCGCAAACGCAACGCGCCACCGCTGGCCTTCCTGATCAGCGCCATCGGCGCCTCGTTCGTGCTCGCTGAGGCGATGGGCGCGGTGACCGAGCGCCGCCAGAAGGGCATTCCGAGCATCCTGCCGAACGAGCCGCTGTTCTCCGCCGGTGGCTGGACAATCACGCCGCTGCAGCTGACGACCTTCGTGGTTGCGCTCGGCGTCATGTTCGCACTGGACTGGTTCGTCGCCAAGACCCGCTTCGGCCGGGGCATCCGGGCGGTGGCCCAGGACGCCGACACCGCCGCTCTGATGGGTGTGAACAAGGGCCGCGTGATCGCGCTCGTGTTCCTCCTCGGCGGTCTGCTGGCCGGCGTCGCCGGTGTCTTCTTCAACCTGAAGCAGGGCAACACCCGGTTCAACGTGGGCTTCCTGATCGGTATCAAGGCGTTCTCGGCCGCGGTCCTCGGCGGCATCGGCAACCTGCGCGGCGCGCTGGTCGGCGGCCTGCTGCTGGGCCTCGTCGAGGCGTACGGCGCGGCGCTGTTCGGGTCCAACTGGACCAACGTCATCGCCTTCGTGGTTCTGCTGGTCCTGTTGATGTTCCGCCCCACCGGTCTGCTGGGAGAATCGCTGGGGAGGGCCCGCGCATGACGACCGACACGATCAAGAAGCAGCGTCGAGGGCTGCACCTCGGGAACCGGTTCCGGGCACTGCCCAAGTCGGCCCGGATCGCCGCACTGATCGCTTTCGTGGTGCTGCTGTACGTGCTGCCGGTCAAGGGGTTCTATGAGAACCTGGGCTTGCCGATCCCGGCGGGCGATGGCTACCTGCCCCTGTACACGACCCGCTCCGACATGGCGAACGTGCTGTTCCAGTGCGGGTATTACATCCTGCTCGCGCTGGGCCTGAACGTCGTGCTGGGTTACGCGGGTCTGCTGGACCTCGGCTTCTTCGGCTTCTTCGCGGTGGGCGCCTACACGGTGGCGCTGCTGACCTCGCCGGACAGCAAGCTGATCACTGAGTACAACTGGCTGGAAAGCCCGTGGCCGTGGCTGGTGACGGTGCCGATCGCGGTCGCGCTGGCGATGCTGTCGGGTGTGCTGCTGGGCTGGCCGACGCTGCGGCTACGTGGTGACTACCTGGCGATCGTGACGCTGGGCTTCGCCGAGATCATCCGCATCGTGGCCAAGAACCAGGACTGGATCCTCAACGGCGACCGGGGTATCCCGAGCGTGGCGCACCCCCCGGGCACCTGGTCCGACGGATCGCCGATCTTCGGGATCATCGACTGGTCGCCTTACTACTGGCTCGTGCTGACCGTGATCATCCTGGTCATCTTCCTGATCCGTAACCTGGCCAACAGCCGGGTCGGCCGGGCGTGGGTCGCCATCCGCGAGGACGAGGACGCGGCCGAGCTGATGGGTGTGTCCACGTTCAAGTTCAAGCTGTGGGCGTTCGCGATCGGCGCGGCGATCGGCGGCCTGTCCGGTTCGCTGTGGGCCGGTCAGGCGAACTTCGTCAACTCGGCGACGTTCAGCCTGGAGAACTCGATCCTGGTGCTGGCGGCGGTCGTGCTGGGCGGCGCCGGCAGCATCGGCGGCGCGATCCTGGGCGGCTTCCTGGTCATCTACGTGCCGGAGTGGCTGCGCTCGGTCGGTGACGTGTTCGGCTGGCCGGACTCGGTCGAGGTTTTCGGGGTGCACATCGACGTCAGCCCGACGTCGCTGCGGTTCGTCATCTTCGGAGCCCTGCTCATCGTCGTGATGATCTACCGCCCCCAGGGCCTGTGGCCCAACCGTCGCCGTGCGGCGGAGCTCAAGGACAGGCAGAAGGAGGTGGCCCCCGTTGAGTGAGCGCAAACCTCTGCTGGAGGTCGACAACGTCACGCTGCGTTTCGGCGGCGTGGTCGCCCTGAACCAGGTGAACTTCACCCTCTACGAGGGCGAGATCCTCGGTCTGATCGGTCCGAACGGGGCCGGCAAGACCACCTGCTTCAACGCGATGACGGGCGTGTACCTGCCGACCGAGGGCCAGATCCGGTTCAAGGGCGAGCAGGTCAGCGGCAAGAAGCGCAACAAGATCACGAAGATGGGCATGGCCCGTACGTTCCAGAACATCCGTCTCTTCCCGGAGATGACGGCGCTGGAGAACGTGCTGGTCGGCGCGGACGCGCACAACACCACCAGCGTGCCGACGGCGCTGCTGCGGCTGCCGAAGCACTGGCGCGAGGAGCGTCAGAGCCGGGCGCGAGGGCTGGAGCTGCTGGACTTCGTGGGCATCACCGGTCGCAGCGACGACCAGGCCCGCAACCTGTCCTACGGCGACCAGCGCCGACTGGAGATCGCTCGCGCGCTGGCGACCAACCCCGCCCTGCTCTGCCTGGACGAGCCGGCTGCCGGCTTCAACCCGGCCGAGAAGGTGGCGCTGCTCGAGCTGATCAAGAAGATCCGCGACTCGGGCGTGACCGTGCTGCTCATCGAGCACGACATGCGGCTGGTCATGGGTGTGACGGACCGGATCGTCGTGCTCGAGTTCGGCAAGAAGATCGCCGAGGGCACTCCCGAGGAAGTACGGGACAACCCGAAGGTGGTCGCTGCGTACCTGGGGGTTCCCGATGCTGCTTGAGATCGAAGACATCACGCTGCACTACGGGCGGATCCAGGCTCTGCACGGCATCAGCCTGCACGTCAACGAGGGTGAGATCGTCGCGCTGATCGGCGCCAACGGCGCCGGCAAGTCGACCATCATGCGGGCCATCTCCGGTCTGCGGGCGGTCTCGCGGGGCGCGATCCGCTTCAACGGCGAGGACATCAGCAAGGTCCGGGCGGACCTGCGGGTGGCCCGCGGCATCTGCCAGGCGCCGGAGGGCCGGGGCGTGTTCCCGGGCATGACGGTGCAGGAGAACCTGGAGATGGGCGCGTACATCCGGCGCGACTCCGCGGCGATCGCGCAGGACATGGAGCGGGTGTTCGGCCTGTTCCCGCGCCTGCTCGAGCGGCGCAAGCAGGCCGGCGGCACGCTGTCCGGCGGTGAGCAGCAGATGCTCGCGGTGGGCCGGGCGCTGATGGCGCGGCCGAAGCTGCTGCTGCTCGACGAGCCGTCGATGGGTCTCGCTCCGATGATCATCCAGCAGATCTTCACGATCATCACGGAGATCAACCAGCAGGGCACCACGGTGCTGCTGGTGGAGCAGAACGCCCAGCAGGCCCTGTCCCGGGCGCACCGGGCGTACGTGCTGGAGACCGGCAACATCGTCAAGGAGGGCACCGGCGCGGAGCTGCTGCACGACCCTGCGGTGAAGGCGGCCTACCTCGGCGTGGCCTGATCGCTGAACGGCTGACGGAGCGGCCCGTCGCACGCGTCCCTGTGGGGCGTGGGCGGCGGGCCGCCCGCTTTCGTGCGGGTCCGGCCTCCCGGGTTGTGGCGATATGCCTGGGTTAAGACCAGGACGCGGCTCACCTTGCGTTACCGTGAATCATCACACGGTACGCAAAGGGGATGGATGTGCTCAAGAGACTGATTCCGGTCGGGGCGTTCGCGCTCGCGCTGACCGCGGGCGGTTGCGGCGGCGGCGAGCCTGCCGCGTCCCCGAGCGCCGCGCCCAGCGTGTCGGTCAACCCCACCCTGGCGGCGATGGTTCCCGACGCCATCAAGTCCGACGGCAAGATCCTGGTGGGCGTCGACGCGACCTATGCCCCGAACGAGTTCCTCGCCCCGGACGGCTCCACCGTGGTCGGCTTCGACGTCGACCTGTTCAAGGCCGTCGCGCAGACCCTCGGGCTGACCGCCGAATTCCAGCCGGCCACCTTCGGCGACATCATTCCTGGTGTGGGCTCCGGCAAGTACGAGGTCGGCGTCTCCTCGTTCACCGTCAACGACGAGCGCAAGAAGCAGGCGCAGATGGTGACCTACTACAGCGCCGGCACGCAGTGGGCGGCCAAGACGGGCAACCCGGCCGGGGTCAACCCGGACGACCCGTGCGGCAAGCGCATCGCGGTGCAGAAGGACACGGTGCAGTTCGAGGACATCACCAAGCGCTCGGAGGCGTGCGTCGCCGCGGGCAAGCCGGCCGTGACCATCCAGCCCTACGCGGGCCAGGACCAGGTTGCCAGCTCCGTGGTGTCCGGCAAGGACGACGCCATGCTCGCCGACTCGCCCGTCGCGGCGTACGCGGTCAAGCAGTCCAACGGCCAGCTGGAGCTGCTCGGCGGCATCTACGACTCGGCTCCCTACGGCTACGTGGTCGCCAAGGACCAGGTCGAGATGGCCAAGGCGCTGCAGGCCGCGGTCGACGAGATGATCAAAAATGGCAGCTACGAGCAGATCCTCTCCAACTGGGGCGTGCAGGCGGGCGCCGTGCCCAGCGCGCAGATCAACCCGTAGGCCATGACCATCCCGGATACGTCGGCCACCCCGGTGCCGCGGGACGCCGAACCGATCAAGGCCATCCCGGTCCGGCACCCGGGGCGGTGGGTCGCGATCGCCGTGATCGCGGTGCTGGCGGCGATGTTCGCGCACCTGCTGCTCACGAACAGCGCCTTCCAGTGGAAGTTCATGTTGCAGAACATGTTCAGGCCACCGGTGCTCTGGGGCCTGTTCGGCACCGTCTCGATCACGATCCTGGCGATGATCATCGGCGTGGTGCTGGGCGTCGTGGTCGCGATCGCGCGGCTGTCCAACAACCCGATCCTGCGCGGCACCTCGTGGGCCTACACCTGGTTCTTCCGGGCCGTGCCCCGGTACGTCCTGCTGATCGTCATGGGCAACCTGGGCATCCTGTGGCCGCGCCTGGAGATCGGCGTCCCGTTCGACACCTACCTCGGCGAGCTGTTCGGCGTGCAGGCGCACTGGCGGCTGTTCGGCATCGAGACCCGCGACCTGCTCGTCGGTTTCTGGGTCGGTGTGCTGGGTCTGGCGCTGTCCGAGGCGGCCTACATGGCCGAGATCGTGCGGGCCGGCATGCTGTCGGTCGACCCGGGCCAGGACGAGGCCGCCACCGCGCTGGGCATGAGCCGCGGCCAGGCGCTGCGGCGCGTGGTGCTGCCACAGGCCATGCGCGTGATCATCCCGCCTACCGGCAACGAGACCATCGCGATGCTCAAGGACACCTCGCTGCTCATCGCGGTGCCGGTCACCCGCGAGCTGTTCTTCCAGCTGTCCGCCATCGGCAACCGCACCTTCCAGGTGTTCCCGATGCTGATCGCGGCGATCCTGTGGTACCTGTTCCTGGTCAGCATCCTGCTGGTCGGCCAGTACTTCCTGGAGAAGCGTTTCTCCCGCGGCTACGGGCGCGCCGCCCAGGCGAAGATGAAGCTCGAAGGCCTCGCCGCCGAGCACGGCGCGAACCCGGAGGTGCCATGAGCAAGGGCATCGTCGGACCTTGCTCCCATGGCGGAGCCGGGGGCAGCGGGGTGGTGGCATGAGCGAGCGCAGCAAGCGCTTTACGGGAAACGGCTCTCACGACGGAGCCTGGCGCAGCGGGGTGGCGGCATGAGCGACCAGGCACGGCACCGCGCGCCGGAGGACGCGGCCGGGCCCATGGTCCGGGCCGAGAACGTGCACAAGGCGTTCGGCCACGTCAAGGTGCTGCGCGGCATCGACGTCACGGTGCCGCGCGGCAACGTGTGCGTGGTGCTGGGCCCGTCCGGGTCGGGCAAGTCGACGTTCCTGCGCTGCATCAACCACCTGGAGAAGATCGACGCCGGGCGGATCTGGGTGGACGGCAAGCTCGTCGGCTACCAGCAGAAGGGCGACAAGCTCTACGAACTGCACGACAAGGCGGTCGCCGCGCAGCGCCGCGAGATCGGCATGGTGTTCCAGCGGTTCAACCTGTTCCCGCACATGTGCGCGCTGGAGAACGTGATGGAGGCGCCGACCCAGGTCAAGGGCCAGAGCAAGGCGGAGGCCCGGCGGCGCGGCATCGAGCTGCTCGACCGGGTCGGCCTGGCCGAGAAGGCGCGCAACTACCCGTCGCAGCTGTCCGGCGGTCAGCAGCAGCGCGTGGCCATCGCCCGCGCCCTGGCCATGGATCCCAAGCTGATGCTGTTCGACGAGCCGACCAGCGCGCTGGACCCCGAGCTGGTCGGCGACGTCCTCGACGCGATGAAGGACCTGGCCCGCTCCGGCATGACCATGGTCGTGGTGACCCACGAGATCGGCTTCGCCCGCGAGGTAGGCGACCAGCTCATCTTCATGGACGACGGCGTCGTCGTCGAATCCGGCACCCCCCGCGACGTCCTGGCCAACCCCCAACACCCCCGCACCCGCGACTTCCTCAGCAAAGTCCTCTGACCCACCCCGCTTTCGTGTGTCGATCATGAACTTGTGGCACGGCTCGACGGCGTGTCGTGTCCACAACTTCATGATCGACTCGGTGGGGCGCGGCAGGTGTGCGGGCTGCTGATCGACTGGCGGGGGAGCGGCAATTAGGGTGGGCGCATGCCTACCGTCGCGGATCTCGAGTTCGGGAACTACCTGCTGGTCACCACGTTCCGCAAGGACGGTCGGGCGGTGCCGACGCCGGTCTGGGCGGTGCGCGACGGCGCCGACATCTACGTGTGGACTGTCGCGGACAGCGGCAAGGTGAAGCGGCTGCGCCGCAGCAGCAAGGTCACCATCAGCGACTGCGACCTGCGCGGCAAGGTCACTGGCCCGACCATCCCGGCCCGCGCCAAGCTGCTCGGCGCGGAGGAGACCGCCGCGGTGCGGCACCTGCTGGCCGGGAAGTACGGCATCCTCGGCCGCCTCACCCTCTGGGGCAGCCGCATCCGCCGCGGCGTGCACGGCACCGTCGGCGTGCGCATCACCGAGCCGGCCGCCCCGAAGGCCTGACCACTTCGGTGATGATCATGAAGTTGTGGCCACGGCACGCCGTCGAGCCGTGCCATAAGTTCATGATCAACCTGGTGGGCGGCGGTGGGCGTGGCGGCGCTGGAGAGGGGCGTCGGGGGGAGGGCATAAGCTCTTCGGGTGACTGAGACGCTGTTGCTGCTTGATGGGCATTCGCTGGCTTACCGGGCGTTCTTCGCGCTGCCGGTGGAGAACTTCTCGACGTCGACGGGGCAGCCCACCAACGCCGTGTACGGCTTCACCTCGATGCTGATCAACGTGTTGCGCGACGAGAAGCCCACCCACATCGCCGTCGCCTTCGACGTGTCGCGCCAGTCCTTCCGCACCGAGCAGTACGCCGAGTACAAGGCCGGCCGCTCGGAGACGCCGACGGACTTCAAGGGCCAGGTCAGCCTGGTCCAGGAGGTGCTGGACGCGCTGCAGGTCAAGCACGTGCAGCTGGCCGGCTACGAGGCTGACGACATCATCGCCACGCTCGCCCGGCAGGGCCGCGAGGCCGGCATGCGGGTGCTGATCTGCACCGGCGACCGGGATGCTTACCAGCTGGTCAACTCCGACGTCACGGTGCTGTACCCGCGCAAGGGCGTGTCCGACCTGGCGCGCATGGACCCGGCCGCGGTGCTGGAGAAGTACGGCGTCGGCCCGGAGCGCTACCGCGACCTGGCCGCGCTGGTCGGCGAGTCGAGCGACAACCTGCCCGGCGTGCCGGGCGTGGGACCGAAGACCGCCGCCAAGTGGATCAACCAGTACGACGGACTGGAAGGCGTCATCGCCCGGGTCGACGAGATCAAGGGCAAGGCGGGGGAGAGTCTGCGCGAGCACCTGGCGGGGGTGATGCGCAACCAGCAGATCAACCTGCTGCGCGACGACCTCGACCTGCCGCTGGACATTCCGTCCACGCACTGGACGACCTGGGACCGCGAGGCGGTGCACCAGGTCTTCGACACGCTGCAGTTCCGCGTGCTGCGTGACCGGCTGTACCAGTACCTCGACACCGCCGAGCCGGAGGCCGAGGCCGGCTTCGACATCGACGGCACGGTGCTCACCGAGCCCGGCGCGCTGGCGTCGTGGCTGAGCGAGCAGGCGAGCGGCCCGGTCGGCATCGCCGTGGCCGGCACGTTCGGCCGAGGCACGGGCACGCTGAGCGGGCTGGCGCTGGCCGCCGACCACAACGCCGTGTGGGTCGACCCGACGGAGCTGGACGCCGTCGACGACGCGGCGCTCGCGGCCTGGCTGGCCGACCCGGCGCGGCCCAAGGTGCTGCACGACGCCAAGCCCGCGCTGCTGGCCCTGCAGGCCCGCGGCTGGGAGCTGAACGGACTGACCCACGACACCGCGCTCGCGGCCTACCTGGCCCGCCCCGACCAGCGCTCCTACGACCTGGCCGACCTGGCCGTGCGCTACCTGCACCGGGAGCTGCGGGCGGAGGCCAACGACACCGGCCAGCTCGCGCTGGACTTCGGTGACGGCACCGCCGACCACGCCGCCGAGGAGGCGCTGATGCTGCGCGCCCGCGCGACGCTCGACCTGGTCGGCGCGCTGGGCGGGGAACTGGACCGCGGCGACGGCGAGCGCCTGCTGGCCGACGTGGAGCTGCCGCTGGTGCCGGTGCTGGCCGCGATGGAGCGGGTCGGCATCGCCGCCGACACCGACTACCTGACCGAGCTGGAGGCCCAGTTCGCGGGTGAGGTGAAGGCCGCGGCGCAGGCCGCGTACGGCGACGTGGGCCGCGAGTTCAACCTCGGTTCGCCCAAGCAGCTGCAGGAGATCCTGTTCGGTGAGCTGAACCTGCCCAAGACCAAGAAGATCAAGACGGGGTACACCACCGACGCCGACGCGCTGCAGTGGCTGTTCGCGCAGACCGGGCACCCGGTGCTGGAGCACCTGCTGCGCCACCGCGACGTGGCCAAGCTGAAGTCCACGGTGGACGGCCTGCTCAAGTCGGTCAGCGACGACGGGCGCATCCACACCACGTTCTTCCAGACCGTGGCGGCGACCGGCCGGCTGTCCAGCACCGACCCGAACCTGCAGAACGTGCCGATCCGCACCGAGGAGGGCCGGCGCATCCGCCGCGCCTTCGTGGTCGGGCCGGGCTTCGAGTCGCTGCTGACGGCCGACTACAGCCAAATCGAGATGCGCATCATGGCGCACCTGTCGCAGGACGCGGGCCTGATCGAGGCGTTCGCCACCGGCGAGGACCTGCACACCACGGTCGCGTCGAAGGTCTTCGCCACCGACCAGGTGACCGCCGAGCAGCGGCGCAGGATCAAGGCCATGTCGTACGGCCTGGCGTACGGCCTGTCCGCGTACGGTCTGTCGCAGCAGCTGGGCATCTCCACCGCCGAGGCGACCGGGCTGATGGAGGACTACTTCGCCCGCTTCGGCGGCGTGCGCGACTACCTGCACGCGGTCGTCGACCAGGCACGCAAGGACGGTTACACGGCCACCATCCTGGGCCGCCGCCGTTTCCTGCCCGACCTGGTCAGCGACAACCGGCAGCGGCGCGAGATGGCCGAGCGCATGGCGCTCAACGCCCCGATCCAGGGCTCGGCCGCCGACGTCATCAAGCTGGCCATGCTCCGGGTCGACAACGCCCTGCGCGCCGAGGGCCTGACCTCGCGGATGCTGCTGCAGGTCCACGACGAGCTCGTGTTCGAGGTCGCCGCGGGGGAGCGGGAGACGCTGGAGGCGCTGGTCCGCCGCGAGATGGGCGGCGCGGTCGACCTGTCCGTGCCGCTGGAGGTCTCCGTCGGCGCCGGCCACGACTGGAACGAAGCCGACCACTGACCGCTCGGGCGGGGCCGGACCGACCGGCCCCGCCCGAGGGCGTCAGGCTCGGGCCAGCGCGGCCGCGGCCTGATCGATGATCTCGGACGGGGTCAGCGTGATCGGGATGACGATCGCGGACTCGTCGCCGCCGGGCTTCTCCAGGTCGGCGAGCTGGGAGTCGAGCAGGCGCGGGTTGAAGAAGTGCCCGGGGCGGTTCGACAGGCGTGAGGCCAGCAGCTCGCGGGAGCCGTCCAGGTACACCACGGCCAGGCCGGGCGCGGCCTCGCGCAGCAGGTCGCGATAGGAGCGTTTGAGCGCGGAGCAGGCCAGCACGGCGGGCACGCCCTCGTCCTGCTGCTCGGCCAGCCACTGGGCGCACAGCCGCAGCCAGGGTTCGCGGTCCTCGTCGGTCAGCGGGATGCCTGCCGACATCTTCATGACGTTGGCCTGCGGGTGCAGGTCGTCGCCGTCGGCGAAGATCGCGCCGAGGCGTTTGGCCAGCTGCGTGCCGATGGTGCTCTTGCCGCTGCCGGAGACTCCCATGACGAGTACGGTCGAGGCGCTCACGATCGTGACCTTAGCTCAGCGCGCCGCCGCCGGTCGCGGACACGGGCGAGAGCGCCGCTCCGGCCGCGCGGCGGGACCCACGGCCGGAGCGGCGCGCACCGGGCGCGGTGGAGGCACACCCGGTGCGCGCGGAACCTTTACAGGGTCCGCTTGTTCAGCAGGCGGTTCGGTGTGCCGGAGAGGCTGCCGGTGACGACGCCCGTGGTCGCGTTGTTGACGAGCCAGGCGTGGATGGTCGCCTGGCTCGCGTCGCCGTACGTCGCCTTGTAGAGCACGGCGATGCCGGCGGCGTGCGGGGTGGACATCGAGGTGCCGTTCTTGCTGCCGGTGCCGCCGCCGGGCAGCGTGGACACGATGGCCGAGCCGGGTCCGTACAGGTCGACGCAGGTGCCGATGGATGAGTAGCTGGCCCGGGCGTCGGTCGACGTGGTGGCCGCGACGACGAGCGCCGCGGTCAGGTTGCGCGGCAGCCGGTCGCACGAGTTGCCACCCGTGTTGCCCGCCGAGGTCGCCAGGAATACGCCCGCGTTCATCATGTTCGTCAGCGCCGTGGCCAGCGTCGAGCTGTACGTCATGTTCCACGAGGTGTTGGCCACGGCCGGCTTGACGTGGTTGGTGCGCACCCAGTTGACCGCGGCGACGGCCGCCGAGGTGGTGCCGCTGCCGGCGCAGTTGAGCCATTTCACGCCGTGCAGCGTCGCGGACTTGGCAACACCGTAGGAGGTGGCGCCGATGGTGCCGGCGACGTGCGTGCCGTGGCTGTTGCAGTCGGTGTTGTTGCTGTCGATCGCGTTGTAGTTGAACTGCGCCCGGCCGCCGAAGTTCGGGTGGGACGCGTCGATACCCGAGTCGATGATGTACGCGTGCACGCCCGCGCCGGTCGCGGTGTACGTGTAGCTCGCCGACAGCGGCAGCGCGTTCTGGTCGATGCGGTCGATGCCCCACGCGGGCGGGCTGGTCTGCGTGGTGTCGAGTACGTGGTGGTGCCAGGCGTCGCGCTCGATGGCGAGCACGTCGGCGCTGTGCGACAGCTCGCGCACCTGGGCGGCGGTCAGGTCGGCGGCGAAGCCGTTGACGGTGGCCCCGAAGTCGATGCGGGCCGTGGTCTGCAGCGCCCGCAACGCGACCCCGCGGTCCGCGCCGGTCCGGAAGGTGACGAGGTAGGCGCCGGGGATGACGGTGGTGTCCGCGGAGGCGGCGGGAGCGGTGATCGGGACCGGGATCGCCCGGTAGGGCGCCCCGGCGGCGAGTGCGGGTGACGGCAGGGCCACGACAGTGGTCAGGGTGGTGGCGGTGATCGTGGCGAGTGCCAGTAGGCGGGCACGCCAAAGCCGGTTGGTTGGCACGTCTTCCTCCCCAGAAGCAGGTGCCGCCCTGTTTGGACGGCAACTGGCTCGGAGGATACATAGACGTTGTTACAAGAATCAATGCATGATGCCAGATGTGTTTTCGGTTGCGACGGGGCGGGCGCGGGCAGGTCGGGCGCAAAAGTCAGGTGCCGCCCCGTTCGGGGCGGCACCTGAGGTCCGGGCGCGTGGCGCGGTCCGTATTTATTCGATCTTGGGTGCTTCGTACGTGGTCGCGTGATCCCGGTCGTAGCGGATGCCGGGCCGTTCGCGGCTGTGGTGGTAGCTGTACAGGAAGTAGATCGCGAAGCCGAGCAGCATCCAGATCGCGAAGCGGATCCAGGTGTCGACGGGCAGGTTGAGCATCAGCCACAGGCTCGCCAGGGCGGCGAGGATCGGCAGCAGCGGCACCCACGGCACGCGGAACGGGCGGTGCAGGTCGGGCCGGGTCTTGCGCAGCACGATCACGCCGAGCGCCACCACGAAGAAGGCGAACAGGGTGCCGATGCTGACCAGCTCGGACAGCTTCTCCAGCGGGATGAACGCGGCCATCAGGGCGATGACGACACCGACCCCGATGGTGATCAGGTACGGCGTGCCGTGGCGCGGGTGCACCTTGGCCATGCCGATCGGCAGCAGGCCGTCGCGGGACATCGCGAACAGCACGCGGACCTGGCCGAGCAGCAGCACCAGCACCACGGTGGTGATGCCGCAGATCGCACCGAGCGAGATCAGCTTGGCGACCCAGGGCTGGCCGACCACGTCGAAGGCGTGCGCCAGGGGCGCGTCGACGGCCAGCTCTGTGTAGTGCACCATGCCGGTGATCACCAGGGAGACCGCCACGTAGAGCAGGGTGCAGATGACCAGCGAGCCGATGATGCCGCGGGGCATGTCCCGCTGCGGGTTGCGCACCTCCTCGGCGGTGGTCGCCACGATGTCGAACCCGATGTAGGCGAAGAACACGATCGCGGCGGCGGCCAGGATGCCGGGGATGCCGAAGTGCACCGGTTCGATGCCGAGAATCAGCTGGGAGAGCGGGGTGTGCCACACGCCTTCCCCGGTCTGCGTGGACGGCTCGGTCGGCGGAATGAACGGCTTGTAGTTGGCCGCCTTGATGAAGAAGGCGCCCACGACGATCACCAGCAGCACCACGGCCACCTTGACGGCGACCAGCACGCCGGAGACCCGGCTGGACAGCTTCGTGCCGAGTACGCCCAGGATGGTGCAGACCGCCACGATGAAGATCGCCCCGAAGTCGGGGATCGCCTTCTCTCCGGCCACCCAGGCGGGCAGGCTGAGCAGGTTGGCCAGGTATGCCGACCAGCCGCGCGCCACCACCGCGGCGCCCAGGCCGAGCTCGAGCACGAGGTCCCACCCGATGATCCAGGCGACGATCTCGCCGAGGGTCGCGTAGGAGTAGGTGTACGCCGAGCCGGCGACCGGCACGGTCGAGGCGAACTCGGCATAGCAGAGCGCCGCCAGGGCGCAGACGATGCCGGCCACCACGAACGAGATCACGATCGCGGGACCGGCGTTGACCGCGGCCTGACGGCCGGTCAGCACGAAGATGCCGGTGCCGATGATCACGGCGACGCCGAAGATGATCAGGTCGAGGGTGGTCAGGTTCTTCTTGAGTCTGTGTTCAGGCTCAACCGTCTCGGCCATCTCGGCTTCGATGCGCTTTGTCCTGAATATCCCTATCGCCACGCCCTGATCATCCGCCCGCCGGAACCCGTTGCGCGCGGTTTCGAGAAAAGTGCAATTGCACGCCGCACGGTGCCCCGCGTGGGTGGTCGGCGCGCGAAAACGGAGGTCAGTCGGCGGGTTCGTCGGGCACGCTGAGCTTCAGCTTCGTTCCGGCTTCGCCGCCACGAAGACGGCGGTGCCGGGAAAGAGGCGCCCGCGCAGCGGGGACCACTGGCCCCAGATCTGCTCGTGGCCCTCGGGCCACTCCGGCTCGATCAGGTCGACCAGGGTGAAGCCCGCGCCGAGCAGCTCGCGCAGCCGGTCGCCCATGGTGCGGTGGTGTTCGACGTAGGTCGCCGCGCCGTGCTCGTCGTACTCGACGTAGGGCCTGCGGTCGAAGTAGGAGTGCACCGCCCGCAGCCCGCCCTCGGTGGGGTCGTCGAGGAAGATCCAGCGCATCGGGTGGGTGACCGAGAAGACCCAGCGCCCGCCCGGCTTGAGCACCCGGAACACCTCGCGCATGACCAGCGCCGAGTCGTCGACGAAGGGCACCGCGCCGAACGCGGTGCAGGCTACGTCGAAGGCGCCGTCGGCGAAGGGCAGCGCGCAGGCGTCGGCCTGCACCAGCGGCACCGCGATGCCGGTGCGCGCGGCCGCCTCGGCGGCGTGGCGCAGCATGCCCGCGGACAGGTCCATCGCCACCACGTCGGCGCCCTGCGCGGCCAGCCACCGGGCCGCGGCGGCCGCACCGCAACCCAGCTCCAGCACCCGGCGGCCGGAGACGTCGCCGAGCAGCTTCGCGTCGGCCTCGCGCAGCCCTTCCGGGCACCACACGAAGTCGGCCTCGCCGAGGAACTCGCCGTGCTCGGACTGGTAGTTGTCGGCGTCGGCATCCCACCAGCCACGCGAGGCGCGCAGGTTCTCCGCGGCGGTGACCGGGCGGCGGGTCACGCCGGGCCCGGACTCGACGACCTCGAGGTCGTCGTGCGCGAGGTCGAGGTCGTCGTCACCGGCAGAATGGATCTCCACTCGGACAGCGTACGAGCCGGTCACCCGAGGGCGACTCACCGGGTGTGACGCAGGGAACAATTCGCCCGCAATCGCCGTGGAGTCCCGCGAATCAGGAAGAGGGGAGCGTCACGGGAGGGGTGGGGTTGCGTCGTGTGGTAATGGGCACGGTAAGCTGTTCGATGCACTCGCACGTCCGCGGTTCTCGGCATGGAGCAGACCCGTAGCGCGCCGGAACTCACCGGAGCGTAGGCGAGCGGGAGCGGCAGTGGAACACCCACTGGGTCACACTGAACATCCATCCGACGGAGCAACAGTCCACATGACGAGCAGCATCGAGGCCACCTCGAGCGCCAACAGGGTCACCATCGACGATCTCGGCTCTGAGGAGGCATTCCTCGCCGCGATTGACGAGACCATCAAGTACTTCAACGACGGCGACATTGTCGAAGGCACCGTCGTCAAGGTCGACCGGGACGAGGTCCTGCTCGACATCGGCTACAAGACCGAGGGCGTCATCCCCTCGCGTGAGTTGTCGATCAAGCACGATGTGGACCCTGCTGACGTCGTCACCGTCGGTGATCACATCGAGGCCCTGGTTCTCCAGAAGGAGGACAAGGAGGGGCGTCTGATCCTCTCCAAGAAGCGCGCGCAGTACGAGCGGGCGTGGGGCACCATCGAGAAGATCAAGGAAGACGACGGCGTCGTCCGTGGCTCCGTCATCGAGGTGGTCAAGGGTGGCCTCATCCTCGACATCGGCCTGCGGGGCTTCCTGCCGGCCTCGCTCGTCGAGATGCGCCGCGTCCGCGACCTGCAGCCGTACGTCGGCCGCGAGCTCGAGGCGAAGATCATCGAACTGGACAAGAACCGCAACAACGTGGTCCTGTCCCGCCGGGCCTACCTCGAGCAGACCCAGTCCGAGGTGCGCACCGAGTTCCTGAACAAGCTCCAGAAGGGCCAGGTCCGCAAGGGCGTCGTGTCCTCGATCGTCAACTTCGGCGCCTTCGTGGACCTGGGCGGCGTGGACGGTCTGGTGCACGTGTCCGAGCTGTCCTGGAAGCACATCGACCACCCGTCCGAGGTCGTCGAGGTCGGCACCGAGGTCGAGGTCGAGGTTCTCGACGTGGACCTGGACCGCGAGCGCGTCTCCCTGTCGCTCAAGGCGACCCAGGAGGACCCGTGGCGTCAGTTCGCCCGCACCCACGCGATCACGCAGATCGTGCCGGGTAAGGTCACGAAGCTGGTGCCGTTCGGTGCGTTCGTCCGGGTCGAGGACGGCATCGAGGGCCTGGTGCACATCTCCGAGCTGGCCGAGCGCCACGTGGAGATCCCGGAGCAGGTCGTTCAGGTCGGTTCCGACGTCATGGTCAAGGTCATCGACATCGACCTCGAGCGTCGCCGCATCTCGCTGTCGCTCAAGCAGGCCAACGAGGGCTTCGTCGAGGGCGAGGAGCACTTCGACCCGACCCTCTACGGCATGGCCGCGACGTACGACAACGAGGGCAACTACATCTACCCCGAGGGCTTCGACCCGGAGACGGGCGAGTGGCTCGAGGGCTACGAGAAGCAGCGCGAGGTGTGGGAGGCTCAGTACGCTGACGCCCGCGCGCGCTGGGAGGCGCACACCAAGCAGGTCGTGACCTCGCGGGCGGCCGACGCCGCTGCCGCGTCGGAGGTTCCGTCCGGCAACGTGTCGACCTCGACCCCGGCCCCGGCCAAGGCGGCGGAGGAGCCCAGCGGCACCCTCGCCACCGACGAGGCCCTGGCCGCGCTTCGCGAGAAGCTGGCGGGCGGCAAGGCCTGAGGTCCGCCTCGCGCCTGAGTAAGCCGAAGGGCGGCCCCCGACTCCACGGAGTCGGGGGCCGCCCTCTTTTGCGTACCCCACGCCGGGCCGGGTCCACGCACGGCCCCGCGGCGGCAAGATCGCCCGACTTGCCGGGCATCCGTGCGTATCTTGACCGCGCATTCGCCCATGTGCCTGGCAAGTCCAGCGATCTTGGCCCGCCCGGCGGCGGACGGCTCGCGTGATCTCGGCCCGCCCGCGGCGGCGGCACGCGCGATGTCGGTCCGCCCCGCGGCGGGTCGTGCGGCGGTGGGTGCGAGCATGGGGCGGTGCGATGGGTGGGGCTGACCGGCGGGATCGGATCCGGTAAGAGTGCGGTGGCGGCGCGGCTGACCGAACTGGGCGCAGTGGTGATCGACTCCGATCGGCTGGCCCGAGAGGTCGTGGCGCCTGGCACGGACGGGCTGGCCGAGGTGGTCGCGCGATTCGGGCCGCGGGTGCTCGGGCCGGACGGCGCGCTCGACCGGCCGACGCTGGGCAAGGTCGTCTTCGGTGACGAGGCGGCCCGCCGGGACCTGGAGGCGATCATCCACCCGCGGGTCCGGGCCCGTACCGTGGAGCTGGCCGCTGCCGCGCCGCCCGACGCGGTGGTCGTCAACGACGTGCCGCTGCTGATCGAGGCGGGCCTGGCCGGGCAGTACGAGCTGGTCGTCGTGGTCTTCGCGGACGAGGCGACCCGGCTGGCCAGGCTGCTGCGCGACCGCAACATGACCGAGTCCGAGGCACGCGCCCGCATCGCCGCGCAGGCCACCGACGAGCAGCGCCGTGCCGCCGCCGACGTGGCGATCGTGAACGAGGGCACCCTGGCCGATCTGCGCGCCGCCGTCGACGAGGTCTGGCAGACCCGCCTGCGCCCCTGACCCGGGACGGCGTGCGGGCGGCCGGCGAAGTCCGCCGCGGCTGCGGGAACAGGCGAGGCCCGCGCCGCCGGAGCGGCACGGGCCTCGACGAGCCCGGGGCCGGTTACTTGACCTTCATCGGGAGGGTCGGCGGCCGCTCGCTCAGGTCCAGGTCGAGCTGGGCGAAACCACCCGTGGCGGTACGCAGTTCGAGCCGCTTCAGCACACCCGAGTTGTCCACCCAGTAGCGCATCCGGGCCTGCCCCGCGGGCACGTTGGCCTCGACCGCGTTGGGCAGCTCGAACACGCCCACCGGCACCTTGCCCAGCACGTCGACACGCAGCCGGCGGCCGTGCTTGCGGATGTGCTCGGCGTCGTCCGGCACGTTGGCGGCCAGCGACAGCGCCTCGTAGATCAGGTAGTCCAGGTCGGTGATCTCGCCGGAGCTGCCCAGCACCACCCACTCGGCCCGCTCCCACTTGCCCGTCGGCGCGGGCAGCGGCGGCTGCTCGGGCACGCGCTTGCCCGGCTTGCGGATGGCGATGCCGGCGCGGTCGGCGTGCAGCAGCACGTCGTAGCTCTCGTCGTCGATGTCGCGCACCGCCAGGTACGCCAGCCGCTTCTGCCAGTCCAGCCAGCCCTTGCCGATCCGCAGCGCGCCCGGGTTGACCGGCATGGTCACGGTGACCGCGCCGCCCCGGGCCTTCAGGTTGCGCTGGCGCAGCTGGGACAGCACCTTGGCTTCGGCCTTGGTGATCTCGGTGGGCTTGTTGTCCTGCCCACCGAGCGCCATCGTGCGTACGAACTCCTGCTGCTGGCCGCGCTCCAGGTCGAGCACGGACGGCAGGCCGTCGCCGAGCACCGTCTCCAGGCGCAGCAGCGAGCCCTTGGCGTCGAGCCAGTACCCGACGGCGCCGCCGTTGGCCTCCAGCGACTTCGGGTCGGGGGCGGGCGATGGGCTGCTGCTCACCGTGGCGGACGGAGCGGCCCCGGCGGAGGCGTCGGCCGCGGGGGCGGCGGAGGACGGCACCGTGGTCGCCTCCGTTCGCGGCGCGGTCGCCGCAGACGCGGACACCCCGGCCGAGGCGGCTGCGGAGGCCGACGGCGCGGTGCTGGCGGACGGTGCGGGGCTGGGCGCGGCCTGCGGCGGCAGCGCCGGGCCGAGCAGCACGTCCACCGGGGTGCCCGCCAACGTGTCGCGGCGGACCCACTCGTTGCGCAGCTCGCCGAGTGGCCCGGTCGGGTCGGCCTCCTGCTTGGCCAGCAGGAACAGGAACGCGACCAGGTTGTCGATCGGCCGCTCCTCGTCGGAGGCGAGCTGCAGCGGGCGCACCCGCCAGCCGTCCTCCGGCGGGGCAAGCGGCGGTTTGCCCGCGGGGACCGCGGCCGCGGCGGCGCTCGCTTCGGATGATGGCGAGGCGGCAGGCGAGGCGGATTCACGGGCCGACTCCGGCGCGGGACCCGACGCCGCGGGCAGCGGGCCGGGGCGCATCGCCACCACCCCGGGTGTGGCCTGGATCAGCACCGTCTTGGCGCCGGTCCCGGACACGGACAGGTAGACCAGCTGGCGTTTCCAGTCGACCCAGCCGTCGACCTTGGTCTGGCGGCTGCCCGGCCCGATGGTGCCGTGCAGGCCGACCCGGCCGTCGGCGAAGTTGCGCGCCCGCATGCCTGCCAGGCGATCGAGTTCGGCCTTGTTCAGCGGTCGGCTCTTCTCCACGGCGGGTTTGTCCGCCGAGCAGGAGGCCAGGCCGCCGGTCAGGGTCGCGGTGAGGCCCAGCAGGAGCCCGCCCGCGGCGAGGAGATGGAGGGTCCGGCGTCGTCCGTTGGTCGAGGTTCCCACGGCAAATGCAACGGGTCGGCGGGGGTGAGGTGACGTGCCAAACCGGTCAGGGTCGCCGTCGGGGGTCCGGGCCAGGGCGGATACGTCAAGACCGCCCGCGGCGGCCGGTCGGCGCACACAGTGTGCGCGACCGCAGCGGTGCGCTCATCGATCCTGCGGTGGGGCGGATCGAGGCTGCTACCGGTGCGCCAGAGGTGACGACCGGCCGGTGTGGAGGTCCGGTCTCTCTGGGACGGCCGCCGCGAACGGCCTACCACACGACGGTATCGCGGTGATTGATGACACACAATCGCAATATTGGAGCCGGTCACTCACCTACCGTCACAGTAGCCTCGCTTACCTGCACAGCGGCTCGCGCGAGTGTCACACGCCCGGCGTAGGTTGGGTCACATGAGTGAGACCGTTGCCGCCACGATCCCCCGCCTGGACGGGACGTTCCAGGTCATCAGCGACTATGTGCCGGCCGGTGACCAGCCCGCGGCCATCGAGGAGCTCGCCAAGCGGGTGCGCCGCGGCGACAAGCACTCGGTGCTGCTGGGCGCGACCGGCACGGGCAAGTCGGCGACCACGGCCTGGCTCATCGAGAAGCTGCAGCGCCCGGCGCTGGTGATGGCCCCGAACAAGACCCTGGCCGCGCAGTTGGCCAAGGAGTTCCGCGAGCTGATGCCCAACAACGCGGTGGAGTACTTCGTCAGTTACTACGACTACTACCAGCCCGAGGCGTACATCCCGCAGACGGACACCTACATCGAGAAGGACTCCTCGATCAACGAGGAGGTGGAGCGGCTGCGCCACTCGGCGACGATGTCGCTGCTGACCCGCCGCGACGTGATCGTGGTCGCCACGGTCTCCGCGATCTACGGCCTGGGCACCCCGCAGGAATACCTGGAGCGCGCGGTCAAGGTCAAGGTCGGCGAGGAGATCGACCGGGACAAGCTGCTGCGCCGCCTGGTCGAGATCCAGTACGCGCGCAACGACATGGCGTTCAACCGGGGCACCTTCCGGGTCCGCGGCGACACCCTGGAGATCATCCCGGCGTACGAGGAGCTGGCGCTGCGCATCGAGTTCTTCGGCGACGAGATCGAGCGGCTGTCCTACCTGCACCCGCTCACCGGTGACGTGATCAAGGACGTCGACCAGATGATGATCTTCCCGGCCACGCACTACGCGGCCGGGCCGGAGCGCATGGAGCGCGCGATCGCCGGCATCGAGGCCGAGCTGGAGGAGCGCCTGGCCGAGCTCGACCAGCAGGGCAAGCTGCTGGAGGCGCAGCGGCTGCGCATGCGCACCACCTACGACCTGGAGATGATGCGCCAGGTGGGCTTCTGCAACGGCATCGAGAACTATTCGCGCCACATCGACGGCCGCGAGCAGGGCAGCCCGCCGCACGCGCTGCTGGACTACTTCCCCGACGACTTCGTCACCGTCATCGACGAGTCGCACGTGACCATCCCGCAGATCGGCGGCATGTACGAGGGCGACGCCTCCCGCAAGCGGGTGCTTGTCGAGCACGGCTTCCGGCTGCCCAGCGCGCAGGACAACCGGCCGCTGCGCTTCGACGAGTTCCTGGAGCGGGTGGGCCAGATGGTCTTCCTGTCCGCGACCCCGGGGCCGTGGGAGCTCAAGCAGGCGCAGGGCGAGTTCGTCGAGCAGGTGATCCGCCCGACCGGCCTGGTCGACCCGCAGGTGGTGGTGAAGCCGACCAAGGGCCAGATCGACGACCTGATGCACGAGATCAGGGTGCGCACCGAGCGCGACGAGCGGGTCCTGGTCACCACACTGACCAAGAAGATGTCCGAGGACCTCACCGACTACCTGCTGGAGAACGGCATCCGGGTGCGTTACCTGCACTCCGAGGTCGACACGCTGCGCCGGGTGGAGCTGCTCAAGGAGCTGCGCATCGGCGAGTTCGACGTGCTGGTCGGCATCAACCTGCTGCGCGAGGGCCTGGACCTGCCCGAGGTGTCGCTGGTGGCGATCCTCGACGCGGACAAGGAGGGCTTCCTGCGCAGCGGAACCTCGCTGATCCAGACCATCGGCCGCGCCGCGCGCAACGTGTCCGGCGAGGTCCACATGTACGCCGACAAGATCACTCCGTCGATGGCGTCGGCGATCGACGAGACCAACCGTCGGCGCGCCAAGCAGGTGGCATACAACGAGGCCCACGGAGTGGACCCGCAGCCGCTGCGCAAGCGCATCCACGACATCCTGGACGACATCTACCGCGAGGCCGAGGACACCGAGAACGCGCTGGCCGGGCACGGGCCGGGCGGGCACATCATCGGCGGTTCGGGCCGGCAGATGTCGCGCGGCAAGGCACCGACGCCGGGGACCCGCTCGAAGGCGCGTACCACCTCGGAGAAGCGCGGCGCGGTGGTCGCCGCGACCGAGGGCATGGCCCGCGTCGAGCTGGCCAAGCTGATCACCGAGCTGACCGACCAGATGCTGGCCGCCGCCGCCGAGCTGCAGTTCGAGCTGGCCGCCCGCATCCGCGACGAGATCACCGAGCTGAAGAAGGAACTCCGCCAGATGGACGCCGGCGCCTGACCCGGCCCCAGGCCGCAACTTTGAAGACCCGCGCCTTCCGGGGGGCCGGGAGTGCGCGGGTCTTCAAAAGTTGCGGCAGGAGGTGGGGCGGGGGTCATTTGGGGTCGAGCTGGTCGGGGTAGGTGGGGCGGCCGGTGACGGCGTCGCGGAGCTTGTCGGCGACGCCGAGCATCGGGTCGACGACCTTGTTCCAGGGCGGGGTGCTGGGCGACTTGGGGTGCGGGCGGGTGCCCGCCGCCTCCTCGGCGATCGCGGCCCGGTTGCCCAGGCGGATCAGCTCGTCGTCGTCGGCGAGTTCCTTCAGCCGGCCGTGGATGCGGCGGTCGGCCGTGTGCTTGTGGCGGCGCAGGTGGGCGTCGACCTCCAGCACGAGATCCTGGAAGCCGTCGTCCTCGGCGGGCATGACCGACAGCGTCTGCAGCACCTGGCGGATCGCGCCGTCCTCGGCGAGCTCCCGGGAGACCAGGTCGTCGCCGTCGGGGAACAGGTGCTTCACGGTGGGCAGCAGATACTGCTCCTCGGCCGCCAGGTGCCGGCTGACGACCGCGGTCACCACCTCGGCGACCTGGCGCCGCCGGGCCGGTGAGGCCGTCGCGGCCTCCGTGGCCAGCTCCGCCGACAGGCGGGTGATCTGCCGGTGCTCGTCGGCCAGCATGTCGACGATGCTCTGCCCGGCGGGGGTGTATTGGGCCTCGGCTTCGGGGGACAAGGGCGGTAGTGGTGGCAGCTCAGCGCTCATGCCGCCGTGCTACCCGCAGGCAGGGTGAGGCAAACCTGGCCCGTTTGACGGGGCCTGCCGGACCTCATAGCATCGACGCCGATCGCCTCCGGGCTCGGCGGTCGTCTTCTCGGCGTGGTCGGTCCGACCGCCAAGGGCAGTGGTGTGCGTCCGTTCGCGCATGAATCCTCCCGGAACAGGATCCCCACAGTGCCCACACTCTCCTCCAGAGCCGGACGAGCCACGCTCGGCCTCCTCATGCTGACCCTGTCCGCGCTCGCGGTCGTGGTCGCGAGCACCTCCACCCCCGTCCGCGCCGCCGACCCGGTGACCGTGCTGACCAGCAGCTTCGAGGACGGCACGGTCCAGGGCTGGGCGCGGCGCGGCACCGCCGAGCTCGTCGAGAACAGCACCGCCGTCGCGCACGCGGGCACCCGCAGCCTGCTCACCTCGGGCCGTACGGCGTCCTGGAACGGTCCCAGCCGGGACCTGCTGACCACCGTCACCCGCGGCACCCGCTACACGTACTCGGTCTGGGCGCGCGCCGCCGCGGGCGCGGGCACCGTGCAACTGCGGATGAGCGTGGAACGCCGCTGGCAGGGCACGGCCAACTACGAGCAGGTCGTCAACAGCACCACCGTCACCGACGGCGGCTGGACCCAGCTGACCGGCGGCTACACGCTCGCCAACGACGCGGACTTCTTCGCCGTGTACGTCGAGACGGTCAGCGGCACGGCGTCGTTCCACATCGACGACTTCAGCCTGTCGTACCTGCCCGCCAGTCCGATCCAGACCGACATCCCGTCGCTGAAGTCGGTGTTCGCGAACGACTTCCCGATCGGCGCCGCGGTCGGCCGCCCGCAGCTGCTCGCCGAGCGGGGCCAGCTGCTGGCCAAGCACTTCAACTCGGTGACCGCGGGCAACGCGATGAAGTGGGACGCCACCGAGCCCACCGAGGGCGTGTTCACCTACACCGACGCCGACGCGATCGTCGCGTTCGCGCGGGCCAACGCGATGTTGGTGCGCGGGCACACGTTCGTCTGGCACAACCAGACCCCGGCCTGGGTGTTCAACGACGCCAACGGGCAGCCGATGACCGCGACCGCGGCCAACAAGACGCTGCTGCTGGCGCGGCTGGAGGCGCACATCCGCGCGGTCGGCGGCCGCTATGCGGCCGACGTCTCGGCCTGGGACGTGGTCAACGAGGTCATCGACGAGAACCAGAGCGACGGCCTGCGCCGCAGCACCTGGTACACCATCACCGGGCTGGACTACATCCGCACCGCGTTCCGGGTGGCCCGCCAGGTCGCGCCGAACGCGAAGCTGTTCATCAACGACTACAACACCAACGTGGCTGCCAAGCGCGACAAGCTCTACAACCTGGTCGCGCAGCTCAAGGCCGAGGGTGTGCCGATCGACGGGGTGGGGCACCAGCAGCACGGCAACATCTCCTGGCCGACCGGCGCGGAGACCGACTCGATGATCGCCACGTTCATCCCGCTCGGCGTCGAGCAGCAGATCACCGAGATGGACACCAGCATCTACACCAGCAGCTCGGAGAGCTTCACCACGCCGCCCGCGGACCGGCTCACCAGCCAGGCCGCGCGGTACAAGGCCTGGTTCGACGTGTACCGCAAGTACAAGGCGAACATCACCTCGGTGACGTTCTGGGGCCTGGCCGACGACGAGACCTGGCTGGACAGCTATCCGGTGAGCCGCAAGGACTTCCCGCTGCTGTTCGACGTGCAGCTGCAGGCCAAGCCCGCGTACTGGGCCGTGATCGGCGCGGCCTCGCCGACGGCCTCCGGACCGGCCTCGCCGAGCGCGTCCGCGTCGGCGCCGCCCAGCCCCAGCGCGTCGCCCAGCCGGTCGGCGTCGCCGAGTCCCAGCGTGTCGCCGAGCCCGAGCGCCTCGCCGAGTGCCAGCGTCTCGCCGAGCCCGTCGGCCAGCGCGTCGCCGCCGCCCAGCGGTTCCGGGGTGCCGCCGGTGCCGTGCCGGGTGAAGTACACCGTCACCAACCAGTGGAACACCGGGTTCCAGGGTGACGTGGTGATCACCAATTCCGGCCCGGCGGCGGTCAACGGCTGGGCACTGCGCTGGACCTTCGCCAACGGCCAGGTCGTCAACCAGTCCTGGAGCAGCACGTACGCGCAGAGCGGCGCGAACGTGACGATCACCAACGCGGCCTGGAACGGCGCCATCGTCGCGAACGGGGGCACCGTCTCCTTCGGCTTCCTCAGCAGCTGGAACGGGACCAATGCCAAACCGACGGCGTTCACCCTGAACGGCAACACCTGCGCGCTCGGCTGAGACCGAGCCGGCGCACCCGCCACGGTCACGTCGTGGCGGGTGCGCCGCCGTACGGGCGCTCAGACTTCCGCGGTGACCAGGTAGAACGTGAAACCGGCCAGGAACGGCTCGGTCTCCAGGCGGGCCAGCCACTGCCGCGCCACCTCGTCGGCCATGACCCCGGCCCGGACCGCGCGGGCGGTGTTGCGCCGCAGGCCGAGCACCTGGTCGGCGGCCGGGAAGTCGCGGTAGAGCGCCACCGTCGCCTCCACCGAAACGATGCCGAACCCGGCCCGCGCCGCCAGGCTCACCAGGCGGCGGCCGACGGTTGCGTTGCGGACCCGGCCCGCCGTGAACCGGGCGAAGCAGCGGCTGGTCTCCACGTCCTCGTCGGCGACGGTGAGGGTGTCCCAGTCCGGCTCGGCCATCGCGAACACGCCGCCGCGGCGCAGCACCCGGCGCGCCTCGGCCACCGCCCGGCCCGGGTCGGCCAGATGCTGCAGCACCCGGTCCACTTTGGCCCGGTCGACGCTCGCGTCGGCCAGTGGGAGTTCGTGGGCGTCACCGAGGCGGACCTCGACACCCGGCCGGTGCGCGAGCCGCCGCCGGGCCTCGGCCAGCATGTCCGGGTCATCGTCGACCCCGATGACTGCGCCGGTGCCGGCGACCGCGTCGGCGAGCCGGGGCAGGTCGGTTCCCGGCCCGCAGCCGATGTCGAGCACCGTGTGCCCGGCCTGTGGTCGCAGCAGGTCGAGGAGCCGCTGTTTGTAGTCGAGACCGACGGGGGTGCGCGCCACGGCGTCCAGGTACTGGATCCGGTCCGGTGCCGCTGCCGCGGCGGGCGAGAACGAGTTCATCCACCGAGCCCAGCACAGCGCCGCGGGCGGGATGTGCAGAGTTCGTGCAGGTCTGGTGTGGATCCCCGTGGCCGGGCGGTCAGCGGCGGGTCGCAGACCCGCGGCAGGCGGCGACCGTCGCGCCGACGGCCGCGCCGAGCAGCGCGAGAGCCATGTCCTTGTGGGCGTCCCATGGGTCGCCCTGCTGGCCGTTGTAGGCCTCGGCCGCGTCCGGCGCCAGGGTCAGCGCGATGCCCCACTCGAACAGTTCGTACAGCGCGCCGGTGGACACGATCACCTGCACCGCCTGCAGCCAGGCCCGGCCGCGCCCGGCGCCGCGCTCGCACCACACCCGGACCAGCACCGGAGCCAGCAGCAGTCCGTATCCGAAGTGGACCAGCCGGTCGAAGTGGTTGCGCCCGCCCGACGGGGCGGCCCCGGTCAGCGCGTGCCACCACTGCTCGTACGGCACGTACGAGTAGATCCAGCGGGCCGCCACCGTGTGCAGTGTCAGGAAGACCAGCACCAGCACGAACGAGCTCAGCGGCAGCCGCAGCCGCCACCGCGCCCACAGCAGACCGGCCACGGCCAGCACGGTCAGGCTGTGGTGCAGCGCCTGCTCGGCGGGCCAGAGGGGGCGCCACCACGACCCGGCGACGATGGCGGCGAAGACCAGCAGCGCGACCAGGTGGCCACGGGGCAGGCGGCGGGCCGTGACAGCACCCGGGAGGGCCTGGTCGGCGGTGGCGCCTGCGGATGGGACGTGCTCCAGCGAGGGGGTGCTCACGGCGCCCATGCTGCCAGTGCAAATCCAGTGCCGTCGGCCCCGAACTCGTCTAGGCTCGCGTCCCGTGACCGACGCTGACGCTCTCTTCGCCCCGCTGGCCGCCGACGCCGTGCCGGCCGTGTCCCGCCTGGCCGCCCGGTGCCTGTCCGTCGACGGCGGGCTGCCGCTGGCTGCGGGCGAGGGCTTCACCGCGCGGCGTTACGCCGCCGAGGGCGGGCTCGCCATCGGCGCGTACGACCCCGACGGCACGCTCGTCGCCGCCGCCGCGATCCGGCCCACCGGCAGCACGGTCACCGGCACCGCGCTGGTGGACCCGGCCGCCCGCGGGCGCGGCCTGGGCGCCGCCGCGCTGGACTGGTGCCTGGCCGGGGCCGAGGTCGTCGAGACCGAGTCGCTGACCGACGCCGCTGCGGCCCTGTTCGCCAGCCGCGGCCTGACGTTGTCCTTCGCGGAGGACGTGATGCGCCACGACCTGAAGGAGATCCCCGACGTCGCGCCGCCCGACGGCGTGCGCCTCGTCGGCTGGGCCCCGGAGACGGTGAGCCGTTTCCACGCGGCGTACCGGGCAGCCTTCGCCGAGCGTCCGGGCTTCCCGGACTGGGACCTGGACCAGTGGACCGGCTGGCTGGTCGACGACGACTTCCGCCCGCCGTGGTCGCTGCTCGCGGTCGGCCCGGACGGCACCGACCTCGGCTTCGTGGTCTGCGGCGACGGCTGGCTGGTGCAGGTCGGCACCACCCCCGCGGCGCGCGGCCAGGGTGTCGGCGCGGCCCTCACGGTCGCCGCCCTGCGTGCGGCCGCCGCCGACGGCTCGTCCGAGATGCTGCTCGACGTCAACGTCAACAACCCGGGTGCGGCCGCCCTCTACCACCGGCTCGGCTTCACCGCCCTCGGCCGCCGGGCCCGCTTCGCCCGCCCCTCCTGAGCGCCGCGGCCCGCTCCGCCCGCGTCCGAATCAGGTACGCGGGAAAGGTTTCGGCACCGGCGGTGCGGTCATAGGACAGGCAAGGGGCGGGCCTGTTCCGTGACAGGCGGTCCGGGTGGACCGCCGCTTCCCCAAACGGAACAGGCACGGCGCCCACATGCAGTGGGGCGGTTCGTGAACCGCGTACTCCGGGCTGCTTCGCTGCCGGTGTGTCGACGCCCTCGGCAGGCACCGAGGAGGTCTCGATGATCGAAGCCAGGCACAGGCGCACGCAGTCGCCGGACGAGGCGGCCGCCGCGCCATCGCTGATGGCCGCCGAGCGGCGCATCACCGCCGCGACGGGCTGGAATTCCTCCAACCCGGCTCTGCAGGCCATCCGCAACCATCTGCTCGCCGTCATGGCGGCGACCAGATGACCGGTCCGCGGCGGGCCGCTGTGCCCGCACGCAGCCGTGACCGTCGGCGTGGGAGCTGATCAGGCTTCCGCGCCGACGTGTCAGATCCGGACGCGGGCCGCGTCGATCCAGGCGAGCACGCCGTGGGCGCGGCTGCGGGCGGCCGCCTCGCGGGCCTCCGCCAACAGCGCTGCCGCCTCGTCGTCGCGCCCCTGCTCGAAGGCCAGCTGTGCCAGCGCCAGTTGGGCCGCCGCGAGGCCGGGCAGGAAACCCAGCTCCCGGCGCAGCCGAGCGGACTCCTCGAGCTTCTCGCGGCCCGCTTCGGCATCACCCGCCTCCAGGTCGGCGAAACCGAGGTGCCGGACCGCGTACGACAGCGTCAACGCGTCGCCGGTCTGCCGCGCGATGTCGTACGAGCGTTGCAGCAGTGGCCGGGCGGTGTCCGCGTCGTCGCGGACCACCTGGTGGAAGCAGCCGAGCCAGAACAGTGCCTGGCTCTGCCCGTGCGCGTCGCCGAGGCGCGCGTAGAGCTCGGCGGCGCGCTCGAACGCCGGCAGCTCGGCCGGGTCCTCCTCGCGCCGGTGCAGGAAGTCGGCGTGCAGCAGCCGGCCGCGGGCCAGGGCCAGGTCGGCTTCGAGGCTGTCGAGGTCGTGGTGGCCGGTCTCGGTCGCAGTGGTGTCGCCGCCGAAGACGGCGTTCTCGTACGACTCGCTTGCGCTGATCAGTCGTTCGTCCCCGTTCATCCCACCAACCTAGTTGGACGGATGGCGCCTGCGCAGCCCCGCGGACTAGTGCCCGGCGCGCGCGGTGGCCCAGGCGCCGATGCGTTCCAGCAGCGCGTCGGGGGCGGCGTTCTCGGCGTGGCCGAAGCCCGGCTCCAGCCACAGCTCCTTGGGCTCGGCGGCGTTGCCGTAGAGCTGCTCGGCGTGTTCGACCGGGAAGTACGCGTCCGCGTCGCCGTGCACCACCAGCAGCGGGATGGGGGCGATGAGCCCGGCGACGGCGTACGGCGGATCGGGCACCGGGTCCCAGCCGCCGGACGCGATCCGGGTGCGCAGCGCGACCCGGCCGACCAGCCGTCCCAGCCGCCGCTCCAGCACCCAGTGCACCCGCCGCATGGGCGGGGTGCCCCGGTAGTACCAGCGTGCCGGTCCGCTGACGGCCACCACGGCGTCGACGCCGCGTTGCAGTGCGGCGTGGCGCACCACCACGGATGCGCCCATGGAGAAGCCGACGGTGACGATGCGGCGGTAACCCAGCTCGCGGGCCCAGGCGACGGCCGCCTCGACGTCGTGGATCTCCAGGTCGCCGACCGTGGACAGGCCGCCGGAGCGGCCATGGCCGCGGAAGTCGAAGCTGATCACGCCGCCGGTCCGGCCGAAGATCCCGGCGGCCCGGCGTACGGCGTCGCGCCGCCAGGAGCCGGTGAAGCCGTGCGCGACGACGAACGCCAGCGCGGGGTCGCCCGGGTCGTGGTGGGCGTCGACGGGCACGCCGTCGGACGTGGTGAGGGTGCGGTCGGTCATGTCGGTGCTGCGCTCGCTGCGGGAATCAGGCCGGGCCGGTGTGCGGGCTCAGCCTTCGACGGTCAGGTCGGCGAAGTGCTCCACGAACGGAGGCTTGGCGAAATACGGGCTGAGGATGGTGCGCCACTGGACGAAGCGGTCGGTGGCCCGGAAGTTCTCCTCGTGGGCCTGCACCGACTCCCACTCGACCAGCAGCACGAACCGCGACGGCGATTCGATGCCGCGGGTCATCCGGGTGGTGAGGCAGCCGTCCGTGTCGGCGAGCCAGGGACGGGCCTGCGCGTATGCGGCGGCGAAGCCGTCTTCCTGGCCGGGCAGGACTTCGATCTGGGCGATCTCGAGCACCATGCCGATGATCCTTGCACGGCCGTTCGGCCGTGGTGTGTGTGCCCTAGGGTGTCGCCCATGCTCGACTGGCTGCTCAGCACCGCTTTCACGGTGCGCGACACCCCGATGACCTGGGCCGAGGTGCTCGGCTTCCTGACCGGCGTGCTCAACGTGTGGCTGCTGGTGCGCCAGAACGTCGCCAACTGGGCGGTCGGCATCCTCAACGTGCTCCTGCTGATGGTGGTGTTCGCCACGTCCGGCCTCTACGCCGATGCGAGCCTGCAGGTGCTGTACGTGGTGCTGGGCCTGCTCGGCTGGTGGCAGTGGCTACGCGGCGGGGACCGGGGCCGGCTCGAGGTCTCCCGGACGACCCGTGCCGAGTGGACCGTGCTGGCGGTGGCCGGGGTGGCGGCGACCGCCGGGCTCTGGCTGCTGCTGGACCGGGTCACCAACTCGACGGTGCCGCTGCCGGACGCGTTGACCACGGTGCTCTCGCTCGTCGCGACGTACCTGCAGACCCGCAAGAGGCTGGAGAGCTGGTGGATCTGGATCATCGCGGACCTGATCTACATCCCGCTCTACCTCCACAAGGACCTGCGGCTGACCGCCGCGCTCTACGTCGTGTTCCTGGGCCTGTGCGTGGCAGGGCTGCTGGCCTGGCAGAACGCGCTGCGGGCCCGGGTGCCGGAACCGGTCGCGGCATGAGCCGCGGGCACGCCCACGGCATGGTGGTGGGCAAGTTCTACCCGCCGCACGCCGGGCACCACCATCTGATCCGCGCGGCGGCCGCGGCCTGCGCAGAGGTCACCGTGGTGGTGGCGCCGTCGCGCCGGGAGTCGATCCCGCTGGAGACGCGGCTGGACTGGCTGCGCGAGGAGCACGCGGACACCCCGTGGGTGCGCTTCGTGGGCCGCTACGACGACATGCGGGTGGACTACGACGATCCGGCGGTATGGGACGCGCACTGCACCGTGTTCCGGGAAGCGGTCGGCGGCCGGGCGGTGGACGCCGTGTTCAGCTCGGAGAAGTACGGCGACGAACTCGCCCGCCGGTTCGGGGCGGTGCACGTGGAGGTGGACACGCCCCGCATGGCGTTCCCGGTGTCGGGCACCGCGGTGCGCGCCGATCCGGTGGCGCACTGGGCCATGCTGTCCGCGCCGGTGCGGGCCTGGTTCACCCGCCGGGTGGTGGTGCTCGGGGCGGAGTCGACCGGCACCACCACGCTGGCTGAGGCGCTGTCGGCGCACTTCGCGGCGCGGGGCGGCGTCTGGGCGGCCACGCGCTGGGTGCCCGAGTACGGCCGGGAGCTGACCGGGCGCAAGCTCGCCGCGCTCCGGGCGGCCGACCCGGCGGCGGCGGTGTCCGACGTCGCCTGGGACCGGGGCGACTTCGTCGCGGTGGCGCGGGCCCAGTCCGCGGCCGAGGACGCCGCGGCCCGGGTGGGCTCCCCGCTGCTGGTCTGCGACACGGATGCGCTCGCCACCCAGGTTTGGGAGGAGCGTTACCTGGGCAGTCCGTCACCGGAGGTGCGCGCACTGGCCCGGCGTCCCGATCTGTACCTGTTGACCTCGCATGTCGGGGTCGCCTTCGACGACGACGGGCTGCGCGACGGCGAGCACCTGCGGGGCTGGATGACCGGGCGGTTCCGTGAGGTGCTCGCGGGGTCGCCGGTCCCGGGCGTGGAGTTGTCGGGATCACATGAGGTGCGGCTGCGGACGGCGGTGACGGCGTGCGAACAGGTGCTGAGCACGGGTTGGGAGCTGTCGTCACCACTTGGCTGACCTGGCCGGACGTCCCGAATGACCCGATCGGGCGTCCGTGCGGGCGACCCCGTCTGGGTTTACAGGTTCGCGTGGTAAACAATAGAGAGACGCGGGAGGGGAGTATCCCTCACGACGGTGTCGTCAGCACGGCTCCCCCCGGCCAGAAGAGGCCTGGTGTGATCCCGGCATCGTCGGTCACCGGTGGTTTCACACCGGTGGCAGGAGAGACCTCCGGGGCAAAAATGATGCCGACCGGAGGTCTGTTCATATGAACGTGTCCACTTGGGAATGGGCCGCCACCCTCATCGGGTTGCTGGCGCTGCTGACCTTCGACTTGCTGATCATCGGTCGGCGGCCGCATGAGCCGTCGATGAAGGAGGCGACCGGTTGGGTCGTCTTCTACGTCGCACTGGCCTGCGCGTTCGGCGCCTGGATCTTCTACAACCACGGCACTCAGTACGGCCAGGAGTTCTTCGCCGGCTGGGTCACCGAGTACAGCCTCTCCGTGGACAACCTGTTCGTCTTTGTGATCATCATGAGCCGGTTCGCCGTGCCCCGGATCTACCAGCAGAAGGTGCTGCTCATCGGCATCGTGCTGGCGCTGATCATGCGTGGTGCGTTCATCGCCGCGGGCGCCGCGCTGGTGTCGCGGTTCGTCTGGGTGTTCTACATCTTCGGCGTCTTCCTGATCTACACCGCCTACACGCTCACCAAGCACGGGGAGAGCGACGAGTCGGACTTCAAGGAGAACGTGCTGATCCGGTGGAGCCGCCGCGTGCTGCCGATCAGCAAGGAGTACAACGAAGCGAAGATGACCGTGGTGCAGAACGGCAAGCGGTTCTTCACCCCGATGCTGATCGTGATGATCGCGATCGGCACCACCGACCTGATCTTCGCGCTCGACTCCATCCCGGCCATCTTCGGCCTGACCAAGGAACCGTTCCTGGTCTTCACCGCGAACGTGTTCGCCCTGATGGGCCTGCGCCAGCTTTACTTCCTGCTCGGCGGCCTGCTGGACCGCCTGGTCTACCTCTCGCTGGGCCTGGCCGCGGTCCTCGGCTTCATCGGCGTAAAACTGATCATGGAAGCCCTGGCCGGCAACAACGTCCCGTTCATCAACAACGGCGAGCCCATCACCGCGGTCCCGCACATCAGCATCGGCGTCTCGCTCAGCGTCATCATCGGCATCCTGGCCGTCGCCACGATCGCCAGCCTGATCAAGTCCTCCCGCGAGCAGAAGAACGACCGCGAGGAGAAGTCACCCACTCCCGTCGGCTGACCCACCCCGCCTCGACCTGAAGAGCCCCGCCCTCCCGGGCGGGGCTCTCTCGTATCCCCGCCCACCCATGATCGCGACGATCTTGCGCGAACTATTGCCTATATGACCGCTTTGAGCGTGTCATACCCACAGCCCGCGCAAGATCGTCGGCTACGGGGTGAGGCGGCCTGCGCCGACGAGGGTGGCGAGGCGGGTGGGGCGTAGGGGTTCCTCGACGACGATGAAGGCGTCGCCGCAGGCGTGGAGCATGTGGCGGCGGGTGTCGGGGGTCGGGGGTGTGGTCACGAAGCCGACGTGGTGGATCCTGCCGTTGAGGGCGAAGAAGTACAGGTCGCCTGGGCGCTCGGTGCCGAGCGGCACGTTCGTGGTGGCGGCGTGCTGGTCGTCGGCGTCGCGGGGCATGGTCACGCCGAGCTGGCGGAACGCCAGGTGCACCAGGCCCGAGCAGTCGATGCCGTACGGCGTCAGGCCGCCCCACACGTAGGGCACGCCACGCCAGGCCCGGGCCGCTTCGAGCGCGGCGACGGCGACTTCGGCCGGGCCGGCGTCGCCGGACTCGCGCATGCTGAGCTGGTCCAGCGGCAGCCAGCCGGGGTATCCGCGAGGGTCGAGCTTGGCGGCGGGCTGCTCGATGGCGACCACGCGCGCCCAGCCGTCCCGGACCTCCTCGATCAGCACCTGCTCGCCGTGCAGCAGCTGGGTGAGCACCCCGGTGTACATCCGCCCGGTGTCGTCGAGGCCGGCCACCCAGGACCGGGCGTCGCTGCGCGGGCCGAGCGCCGCGGCGTCGATACCCGGGCGGGGCGCGTCGGGGCGGGACCAGAGCGTCGCCACCGTGGCGGTGACCGTGGCGATCCTCATGTCGGCACCTCGCTTCACCCGGCGGAACCCGGAACCGACATGCCCAGGCCGGGGGCATCGGGTAGGACCACCGTGGCGCCGTCGTAGCGGATGCCGCCGGTGACCGGCGACTCGGACAGCCACCAGGCCGCGTCGAGATCGCTGACGACCGTGGTCGGGTGGGCCGCGACCAGGCTCGCGGCCGCGCCGATGCCGACCGGGCCCTCCATCATGGAGCCGACGCAGGTGCCCAGGCCGTGCGCGGCGGCCAGCTCCAGCAGCGTGCGGGCGGTGGTGAGGCCGCCGCACTTGGCGAGCTTCACGTTGACGAGATCGGCCGCGCGACGCCGGATCACCTCGACCAGGTCGCGCACGCCGAAGACGGACTCGTCCGCCATGATCGGCAGGTCGGCGCGGGCGCTGACCCAGGCCAGGCCGTCCAGGTCGTGCCGGGCGACGGGCTGCTCGACGAGCTCGACCGGCAGCTCCAGGGCGGCGATGCGGTTGATGATGTTCAGCGCGTCCCGCGGGGTCCAGCCCTGGTTGGCGTCCAGGCGCAGTTTCAGGCCGGGCTCCAGGGCGTCGCACACGGCGCGGATCCGGGCCAGGTCGCCCGCGGCGTCCGTGCCGACCTTCAGTTTCAGCACCGTGAAGCCCTCGGCCAGGCGCTGCTTGGCGGTGACGGCCAGCGCGCCCGGCTCGCCCGCGGACAGGGTCACGTCGGTGGGCACCGTCAGGTTCGTGCCGCCGAGCAGGCGTACCAGCGGGATGTCGAGACGGCGCGCGGCCAGGTCGTGCAGTGCGATGTCGACGGCCATCTTGGCGGCCTCGTTGCCGACCACGGCGCGCGCGATGTCGCGGCAGCGCGCGGCCAGATCGTCGGGATCGCGGCCCACCAGCAGCGGCGCCATCATCTCCTCGACGCAGGCCTGCGAACCGGCCAGGCTCGCGCCGGTCACCGCCCAGACCTGAGGGGCCTCGCCGAAGCCGGACCGCCCGTCGGCGTCGATCACCTCCACCAGCAACGTCTCCACGGCGGTGGCCCGGCGCAGCGCGGTCACGAACGGGGTGTGCAGCGGCGCGGAGATGCGGCGCGTGCGAACTGCGGTGATCGACACGCTTTCGACCCTACGTGTGCAGCGGATGCTGCAGAAGCACCGATCGGTAACGACTGACCAGCGCGATGGTCAGTTCATGCCGAGTTGCGCCCAGCTCGCCGCCGCGATCCGGCCCAGCAGCGCACAGGCGTCGGTGTCGGACGCGTCGCCGGTGGTGCAGGCCGCCAGCAGGTACGGCGCGGCGTCCGCCGGGAAGATCAGCGCGCTGCTGTGCCGCTCGCCGGTGACCCAGCCGTTCTTCAGCGCCACCCGGGTGCCCGCGGGCAGGCCCAGGTGCAGGTCGTCGCGGCACTGCTGCGCGGTCAGCACGTCGATCATCGCGGCCGACCCGGCGGGGGAGGCCAGCCGGTTTCCGGCCAGCGCGCCGAACAGCGCGGCCAGGTCGGCGGCGGTGACCTCGTTGCTGATCCCGCTCTCTCGTGCCGGGTAGTCCTCGATGCCCCGGTCGGTGTGCGCCCGGGTCGCGCCGGCCAGCTTCCACACCTCGTTGACCTCTGCGAACGCCTGCTCGTTCGGGCCCAGCGCGCCCAGCACCAGGTTGGTGGCGAGATTGGACGAGCGCACGATCATCCGGTCGATCAGCCAGCGCAGCGGCGCGCTGCCGCCCAGCCGGTCCCAGACCTGCTGATCGCTGTCGTACGCCGGGTCGTTGGTGTAGGCCGGGCCACCGGGGGCGGCGGAGACGTGCTCGTTGTGCACGGGGATCTCGGCGTCCAGGTCGAGCCGGCCGGCCTCGGCGGCCCGCCACGCGGCCGCCATCACCCCGACCTTCATGGTGCTGGCCGCGTAGTGCAGCTCGTGCTCGGCGCGGGCGAACACCGCGCTCCCGTCCAGCAGCCCGCACCAGACCGAGGCGGTGCCGGGGAATGCGTCGAGTTCGGGCGTGAGGCTCTGCAGCGTGATCACGGTTTGGCAGCGTACCGACTCGCGGGCCGGTGGCATGCCCCGGGCTCCACCAGAGTCCCGCGCCGTGCCCGAACCGATCCCCGCTGATGGGGCAGGGCGTCATTCCTCATCACGCCGTTCATCCTGCTCCGCAGTTTCGGGGAAAGTGCACGTTCGACCAGCCCGATTCCTGCAGTTTCCCCGAAACTGCAGGACGTTTCCCTGACAGGGCGGGACACGGCCGGTGCGCTGGGGCCGGTGTGATCAGGGTGTGCGGCGCCCGGCCCAGCCGGAGGCGAGCAGGAACTGGGCGGCGATGTAGGTGACCATCACCCAGACCGGGGGGCCGGGGATGGTGAACGCATCGGCGACGTCCACCGCGATCAGCAGGTCGGAGATCAGGAACAGGCCGCCGCCGAGCGCGGTGCGCCAGCCGAAGGCCGACGCCAGCGCCGCGGTCGACGACAGCAGCGTGCCGTAGACGGCCATCGGCACCGCCAGCCCTGCCTCGGACAGCGCGGGCCACAGCCAGGTCAGCGCGGCGACCAGGAAGATCGCGTATCCGATCGGGACCAGCAGCATCGGCAGCCGGCGCACCCGGTCCAGTGCGCCGTTGCGGATGAAGGTCGTCACGTAGAAGACGTGCGCGGTGCCGAACAGCGCCATGCCGATGATGAACGCGGTGCTGCCGTCGAACTGCAGCGCCACGTCACCGGCCCAGGAGAAGAGCAGCGCGGCCAGGATCCCCGTGGTCGGCCGCACGCCCCGCGCCCGCTGGTTCAGGTAGAACCACAGCGCCAGCAGCGGCAGCAGCAGCGGCTTGCTCGCCCAGTCCAGCGGCCTGCTCCCGATGGCGGCGCCGAGGATGTTGACGACCGAGGCGACACCGAAAAGGCCCAGCACAAGCCGGTCTGCGCGCATAGTGGATCTCCCGAGGGGTAAGGGGTCCGCGCAGCATACCCACCGGTAGCCCCACCGCAACAGCCCGCGCTCACCCCTCGGGTGATCATGAAGTTGTGGCGATGACACGCCGTCGAGCCGTGCCATAGGCTCATGATCAACGCGAGAAGGCCCCCGGCCGCGGGTGCGGGCGGGGGCCTTGGGGTCGTGCGGGTGGTGTCAGGCGTGCTTGCGGCGGGCGGCGAGGCGGCCGCGCTGGGTCTGGTCGAGGATGACCTTGCGGATGCGTACCGCGGCCGGGGTGACCTCGACGCACTCGTCCTCGCGGCAGAACTCCAGCGCCTGCTCGAGCGACAGCTTGCGCGGCGGGATCAGCTTCTCGGTCTCGTCGGAGGTCGACGCCCGCATGTTGGTGAGCTTCTTCTCCTTGGTGATGTTGACGTCCATGTCGTCGGAGCGCGAGTTCTCGCCGACGATCATGCCCTCGTACACCTCGGTGGTCGGCTCGACGAACAGCGTGCCGCGCTCCTGCAGGTTGGTCATCGCGAACGCGGTCACCACACCGGTGCGGTCGGCGACCAGCGAGCCGTTGTTGCGGGTGCGCAGCTCGCCGAACCACGGCTCGTACTTCTCGAAGACGTGGTGCAGGATGCCGGTGCCGCGGGTGTCGGTGAGGAACTCGGTCCGGAAGCCGATCAGGCCACGGGCCGGGACCAGCCACTCCATCCGGATCCAGCCGGTGCCGTGGTTGACCATCTGCTCCATGCGGCCCTTGCGGGTGGCCAGCAGCTGGGTGATCACGCCGAGGTGCTCCTCGGGCGAGTCGATGGTGAGGCGCTCGACCGGCTCGTGCAGCTTGCCGTCGACGGTCTTGGTGACCACCTGCGGCTTGCCGACGGTCAGCTCGTACGACTCGCGGCGCATCTGCTCGACCAGGATGGCCAGCGCCAGCTCGCCGCGGCCCTGCACCTCCCAGGCGTCGGGGCGCTCGGTCGGCAGGATGCGCAGCGACACGTTGCCGACCAGCTCCTTGTCGAGCCGGTCCTTGACCATGCGCGCGGTGACCTTGGCGCCCTTGACCCGGCCGACCAGCGGCGAGGTGTTGGTGCCGATGGTCATCGAGATGGCAGGCTCGTCGACGGTGATCAGCGGCAGCGGGATCGGGTTCTCCGCGTCGGCCAGCGTCTCGCCGATCATGATCTCGGCGATGCCGGCGACGGCGATGATGTCGCCGGGGCCCGCCTCCTCGGCGGGCTTGCGCTCCAGCGCCTCGGTCATCAGCAGCTCGGAGATGCGCACGTTCTGCTGGGTGCCGTCGGTCTTGCACCAGACGACGGACTGGCCCTTGCGGATGCGGCCCTCGCGGACCCGGCACAGCGCGAGGCGGCCCAGGAACGGCGAGGCGTCGAGGTTGGTGACGTGCGCCTGCAGCGGCGCGCCCTCGGTGTAGGTCGGCGCCGGGATGGTGTCGAGCAGCGTCTGGAACAGCGGCTGCAGCGAGTCGCTGTCGGACGGGATCTTGCCGTCCTCCGGCTGGGTCAGCGAGGCGATGCCGTCCCGGGCGCAGGCGTACACGATCGGGAAGTCGATCTGGGCCTCGTCCGCGTCGAGGTCGAGGAAGAGCTCGTAGGTGTCGTCCACGACCTCCTTGATCCGCGCGTCGGGCCGGTCCACCTTGTTGATGACCAGGATGATCGGCATGCGGGCCTTGAGCGCCTTGCGCAGCACGAAGCGGGTCTGCGGCAGCGGGCCCTCGGAGGCGTCCACCAGCAGGATGACGCCGTCGACCATGGTCAGGCCGCGCTCGACCTCACCGCCGAAGTCGGCGTGGCCGGGCGTGTCGATGATGTTGATCGTCACCTGCTCGCCGCTCTCACCGACGTACTTGACGGCGGTGTTCTTGGCGAGGATCGTGATGCCCTTCTCCCGCTCCAGGTCGCCGGAGTCCATGACCCGATCGGCGGCCGCTGCGCGCGCGTGAAAGGCGCCGGCCTGCGTGAGCATGGCATCGACGAGCGTGGTCTTGCCGTGGTCGACGTGCGCGACGATCGCGACGTTACGGAGATCGGGGCGGGTAAGCATGGTTCCATTCTCCGGCAGGCGTGATCGAAAATAGCGGTCGGGGTCGTCCGCGTGGCGGGTATCACCCGGATGAATGGGTGTCTTTCGCGCTTAAATTCCGTTATTGGTGGTATGTCGGCCACGCCGCGTACGGTGCTGCGCACCGCTTTGATCGCGCCATTCCTGCTGTTCACCGCGTTTCCGGCCCCACTCGCGGCGGCCGCGCCGCCCCCGGTCGTGCCCGCCGGGGCGGTGTCCGCGGTGCCCGGCGCGCTCCTGGCGGTAGCGGACCCGACGGCGCCGAGCGCGCGGATCAACACCGACGGCGGTGTGGTGAGCGTGCGGTCCGGCCCCGCCACCGACAAGCGGGCGATGGCCTCGCTCGGCGACGACACCCGGGTCGCGGTGCACTGCAAGGTGTGGGGCGAGCAGGTCGCGGGCACCGAGCGGCGCTCGGCGCACTGGATGCGGGTGGGCGCGGACCGATACCTGCCCGATGCGTTCCTGGCCTGGCCGACGCCTCGGCCCGAGGTGCCGTGGTGCGGCTCGGGTGGCACCGGCCCGGTGACCGCCCGGGTCGCCACCGGCGGTTCCGTGCTCAACCTGCGCCGTGACCCGGGCACCCGGTCCGCACGGCTCGGCACCGTGGACGACGGGCAGCTCCTGGCCGTGCTGTGCCAGGCCACCGGCCAGCAGGCCGCCGGGTCGGCCGGCTGGCTGCGGCTGCCCGGCGGCCGGTACGTCGCCGAGGCGTTCGTGCGCTGGTCGCCGCAGCGCCCCTGGCTGCCCTGGTGCGGGCAGGAGCCGGTGCGGGTGCCGCCCGTGTCGTCACGCGACTTCGTCGAGCAGGCGACCGTCGCGGCGCGCGCTGCGGCCCAGACGTCGGGCGTGCCCGCCTCGGTGCTGGTCGCCCAGGCGGTGCAGGCCTCGGACTGGGGCCGGGCCACGGCGGCCCGCCGCGACCACAACTACTTCGACACGGCCTGCACGCAGCCTGCCGTGGACCCGCCGCCCGCCGCGAGCCCCGACTCGCCGCCTGCCGCGAGCCCCGAAGCCACCCCGGCCGCCCCGCCGGCCGCCGCGAGTCCGCAGAGCTCCGGCGGGCCGCAGGGTGCGGTGAATCCGCGGGCCGACGCTGAGGTGAAACCCATCGCGCTGGGCTGCCGCGGTTACGGCGGCACCTCGCTGCGGGCCTATCGAGACCAGGCGGGGTCGTTCGCCGATCAGGCGGCGCTGCTGGCCAGGGCGCCGCAGCACGCCAGGGCGCTGGCCCACGCGGGCGACCCGGAGCGCTTCGTGCGGGAGTTGCAGGCGGCCGGGTATCCGGGCGGGGCCCGCTACGCCGACCGGATCGTCGAGCTGATGCGCCGCTACGACCTCTACCGGCTCGACGCCGTGCGCTGACCCTTCCCCCGTCCGGCTGACCTGCCGCCCTCCGATCGGCTACAAACGGCGGGCGGGGTCAACCGGCGACCGGGCCTTGATCGCTTATGGCATGGCGGTCACTACGGGTTCGGGCAGAGGTTGGCGATGGTTCGGCTGGTACTGAGCGCGATCCGGGAACGGCTGGGCGAGACGGCGCTGCTGGGCGTGCTGGCTGCGCTCGTGGTGGCGGTGGGGGTGGCCGGTCCGCTGTACGCCGACGCCGCCGCCCGCAACGTCGCCGAGGCCTCTGCCGCTGCGGCCACCCCCGCCGAGCAGAGCCTCACCGTCACCGTCGAGATGACCTCCCGCAACGGGATCGCCGCCGCGTTCGCCGAGCTGCGCGGGTCGATCGCGGTCGTGCCGGCGGGTCCGGGCGTACGCGAGATCCGGGGCGGCTACCGCCGCGGCGCGGTCACCCCCCGCGAACCCGGTGCGCCGCTCGACATCCTGCTCGCCGCCCGCGACGACGCCTGCGCGCACCTTGCGCTGGCCGGTGCCTGCCCGGCGCAGCCCGGTGAGGTGGCGCTGGCCGCCACCACCGCGCGCCGGCTCGGGCTCGCCGCGGGCGACACCTTCGCGTTCCAGGTCCAGCCCACGGCCCCACCGGCGATGTTGCGGGTCACCGGGGTCTACGACGTGGACGGCGCGGGCAGCGCGCTGACCGACCCGTACTGGGCGGGCCGGCGGGAGCTGACCCCGGTGCCGCTGCGGGCTGAGAACCCGGTGTTCACGGTGCCGGACACGCTCCAGATGCTCGGAGCCGACACCTTCCAGGCCACCCTCGACTACGTCGCCGACCTCTCCGCGATGAGTCCCGCCGACGTGGACGCGCTGGCCCGGACGCTGCGTTCGGCCGACGTGCCGGGGCGCGGCATCGCCGTCACGGGCGGGTTGTCGCGGCTGCTCCCGCAGATCATCGCGGACCGGGACACGGTCGCCGTGCCGGTGGTGACCGGAGCCGTGCTGCTGCTCGCCGTCGCCTGGTGGGTGCTGCTGCTCGGGGTCGGTCACGCGGCCGCTGAACGGCGCACCCAGGCCGTGCTCGGCGCGCTGCGCGGCGCGCCGGCCCGGCACCGGGCCGCGCTGACGGCCGGCCCGGGGGTGCTGACCGTGCTGGTCGCCCTGCCGGTCGGCCTGGTCCTGGGCCGGTTGCTCGCGCGACTGCTGGCGTGGGCCACCATGGACGCGGCCGGGCCGGTGCCCCTGTCGGTGACCGCGCTGGCGGTGGCGGGCGGCCTGACCCTGGCGGTGCTCGTCAGCGTGGTGCTCGCGCAGCTCCGGGTACATCGGGGCGGCGTGCTCGACGCGCTGCGGCAGGTGCCCGCGCGGCGCGGCGCGGCAGGCGGCATCGTGGTGGTCGTCGTGGTGGTCCTCGCCGTCGCGGCGGCGTGGCAGCTGCGCAACGGCGATGCCGAGGTGCTGGGCCTCGCCGGGACGGTGCTGCCCGCGGCCGCGCCGGTGCTGATGCTGGTCGCGGCGGGGCTGGTCGCCGCGCGGGCGGTGCGCCCGCTGGCGGGGCTGCTCGGTCGCGCCGCGCTGCGGTGGGGGCGGGCGGGCACGGCGCTCGGCGCCCTGTACGCCTCCCGGCGGCCCGGCATGGACCGGCTGGTCGCCCTGGTGATCATCGTGATGGCGCTGCTCGGCCAGGCCGCGTACGGCTGGCAGGGGCTGCAGGCCGCGGAGCAGGAGCAGGCCCGGCTCGCGCTCGGCGCGGCCGAGGTGGTCCGGGTCCGCGCCCCCTCGCGCGCCGCGCTGCTGCACCTGGTGCGCCAGGCCGATCCGGCCGGTGACTGGGCCATGGCGGCGGCCCGCCAGGAGTCGTCGTCCGGCACGACCGTCGCCGTCGACACCGCCCGCCTGTCCCGCGTCGCGTACTGGCCGGCCGGTGCCGGTGTCACGGCTGAACAGGTGGCCTCCCAGCTGCGCCCGACCGCCAACCCGTCGGTCCGGATCACCGGGGCGACGCTGCTGCTCGACCTCACCCTGCCGGACACGGTGCCGGTCGACCTGCCGCTGACCGCGGTGCTCGACGGTCCCGGCGGCGAGCCGGTGACCGCCACCGCGCCCCTGGTCCCGGGCCGGGGACGGCACACGCTGCGGCTGGAGGTGCCACCGTGTGCCGGCGGCGACGGCTGCCGGCTGGCCTGGCTGAGCTTCCGTTTCGACCCCCGCGGCCTGGTGTTGCACAGCGTGGGCCAGGCGGCCCCGGACGCGGTGGTCGCCGACGCGGCCGCGATGACCGACCCGGCCCGCTGGCGGACCACGGTCGGCGCGGAGGGTCAGGTCAGCCTGACGCCGCTGCCTGCGGGGCTGGCCGTCGACTACGAGCCGGTCGACCCGCGCTTCCCCGACCCGGAGGTGCGGGTGCAGGTCGCCGACGTGCCGCTGCCGATGCCCGCCGCGCTGGCCGGGCAGGCGCGGCTGGCGCATGACCGCACCGTCGTGCGCGGGGAGATGCTCAGCCCGCTGCGCCGCCCGGTCGACGTGGTCGCGGCGGTGCCCGCCCTGCCGGGCGTCGGCACGCAGGGGCTGCTGGTCGACCTGGAGTATGCCGACCGGGCCGGCGACAGCACGGACAACATCGCCGACCTGCAGGTATGGCTCTCGGCGGGCGCGCCCGCCGACGCAGTGGACCGGCTGCGCGCCACCGGCCTGGTGCCCGTGTCGACGGAGACCGCCGCGCAGCGCACCGAGCACCGGCTCGCCGTCGGGCAGGGACCCGGCTCGCGGTTCCGGTTCGGCGCGGCGGTGCTGGCAGTGCTCCTGGTGATGGTGGCGGTGGCCCTGGTGGTGGCCGTCGACGCGCCCCGCCGGGGGGCCGAGCTCGCCGCGCTGCGTACGCAGGGCCTGCCCCAGCACGCGGTGCGCCGGGCCACCCGCAGCGGCTACCTGCTGATCGTCGCCGTGGCGGCCGCCGGGGGCGGGCTGCTCGGCGCGGCGGCCGCGGACGGGTCGGCCGCGGCACCGGAGCTGCCGGTCGCGGTGCTGGTGGCGGCCGGGCTGCTGCTGGCGGCCACGGCGTACGCGGTGGGCACCCGGCTGTCCCGGGTCACCGGACTGGACCTGGCGGAGGGCCGATGACCACGCTGCTATGGGAGATGATCCGCGAGCGCCGTGCCGCCGCACTGATCACGTTCCTGCTCACTCTCGTCGCGGCCGCGGCCGCCGCCGGTGGCCCGGTGTACCACGCCGCGGCGGCGCAGTCGCTGCGGCTCGACCAGGTCGCGCAGGCCCCCGTGACCGAGCGCGTCCTGACGGCGTCGCAGCTGACCAGCGCCGACGAGACGGCCGAGAACCGTCCTACCGCCCTGCCCTACATCGCGCACATGCGCACCGTTTACGGCCTCCAGCTACAGGGCGTGGCCGGCCCCGACCCGGGGACCGACGCCCTGCTCGCGGCGCGCACCGGCGCGTGCCGGGTGCTGGTCGTGACCGCGGGGCGGTGCGCGGTCGCCGACCGGGAGGCGGTGCTGCCCGACGGCGCGCTGGAACTGCTGGACACCCGCCTCGGCGGGGTGCTCGTGTTCAGCACGCCCAACGGGCCGCCCCCGGTGCGGTTCACCGTCGTCGGCACCTACCGGCGGCCGGACGCCGACGACCCGTACTGGGCCGACCGGGTTGCGCTACTGGGTGTCGAGCAGCCGGTGCTGTTCGTCACCGACCGCTCGCTGGAATTCTTCCGCGGCCGGGCGAGCAGGACCGTCGACCTGGTGGCCGAGCCAGCGGCGTTCGCCGACACGGCCGGGCTGGCCGGGCAGATCGAGCAGGCGCAGAAGCAGCTCACCGCAGGCGGGTACGCCGGCAGCACGCTGATGCTCGACCTCGGCAAACGCATCGACGAGGGCGATCGCATGCTGGCCGACACGGTCACCGTCGCCGCCGTGCCGCTCATCCTGATCTGCTGGTTCGTGCTGTTCCTCGCGGTCGCCGCGGGCGTCGACCAGCGGCGCGAGGAACTTGGCCTGGCCGCGCTGCGCGGCACGCCCGCCCGGCTGCGCTGGGCCCTGCCGTTCGCCGAGGTGGCCGTCCCGGTGCTGGCCGCCGCGGTGCCAGGCCTGCTGGCCGGGTACGCGGCCACCGCCGCACTGGTCCGCGTCGTGCTCCCGGGCAGCACCGTGCAGTGGGGCGGCGACTCGCTGCGCTACGCCGCGTTCGCGGTGCTCGGTGCCCTGCTCGCGGGCGCGTTCGCCCAGGTCGGCGCGCTGCGTACATCGGTGCTCGGGCTGCTGCGGCGCAGTGGCTCCCCGCACCGGGGCCGGTACGCGACGGCGCTGGAGGTGGCGGTGGCCAGCCTCGCCGCGGTGGCCGGCTACCAGGCCGCCGCCGCGGGCGACGCGGGTGGCATCGGGCTGCTCGCACCGGTCTGTCTCGGGCTGGCCTGCGGTCTGCTGGGGGCGCGGCTGCTGCCGACGGTGGCCGCGCGGGTGGCAAGGTCCGCGCTGCGGCGGGGACGCTGGCGCACCGCGCTGGCCGGGTTCGCACTGGCCCGGGTGCCGGGCACGGGGCGGCTGGTGGTGCTGGTGGCGGTCGTGTTCGGGCTGCTCGGGTTCGCGGTGACGGCGTACGACACGGCCGGGCGGGCCTGGGACGAGCGGGCGCAGGTGCAGACCGGCGCGGCCCGGGTCGCGGTGGTGCAGAGCGCCTCCGCCGTGCAGCTGCGCGCGGCCGTGCAGGCGGTCGACCCGGACGGGCACTTCGCGATGGCGGTCTCCCGTTACAAGAGCAACCAGATGCAGAACATCCTCGCCGTGGACACCGCCCGGCTGGCCCGGGTGGCGAACTGGCCCGCCGCGGCCGGCCTGGACCCCGCGGCGGCGGCCGGGCTGCTGCGGCCGGCCGAGCCGCAGGCGATCATCGTGCGGGCGCGGAAGCTGATCGTCGAGGTGACCGTCGACAGCCCGGATCCCGAGCTCTCCCTGCAGCTGCGGCTGCTGGTGATCTCGGACCGCGGGCTGCGGCACGACCTGCGCATGCCCGGCCTGCGGCGCGGCTTTCAGCGGGTGGAGGCCGACGCGGTGCTCTGCGCCCTGGAGCCGTGCCGCCTCGACGAGATCCAGCTCCAGCACATGCGAACCGATCAGGGCCGCTTCGACTTGACCATCCACACGATCCGTGACGAGACCGGCAAGGTGGTGCTGGACGCGGCTGCGCTGGGCGACGTGCGGCGCTGGGCACAGCCGCCGGCCAGCGCGGCCCGGCCGGTCCCCGCGCTGCGCGGCACGCCCGAGGGCCTGCAGATCTCGGTCGACTCCGGGGTCGTGCCGGACATGCGATTGTCCGCCGCCGCGCTGCCCGGGCCGCTGCCGATCGCCGTCACCGGGCCGCTGCGCTCGCCCCTGCTCACCGCCACCGGCGGGATGGAGCTGCCGGTGACCGCGGTCGCCACGCTCGGCGCGGTGCCCCGCTTCGGACCGCAGGGCACGCTGCTCGACTTCGACGTCGCTGAATACGTGCTGGGGCGCGGAACCGCGCTGTCGGAGCCGGAGGTGTGGCTGAACGCGGCCGCGCCCGCGGACGCCGTGGACCGGCTGCGCCGGGCCGGGCTCACCGTGTCCGGCGAGTACACCGTGGCGCAGCGGCGAGCCCAGGTCAGCGCCGCGCCCCGGCTCGGGCTGTGGTTCGCGCTGGCCGTCGCCGCGTTCGCGGTGCTGCTGGCCACGGTCGCACTGCCCGCGCTGGCGATGTTCGAGCGGCCGGGCGGCGACAGCGGGCTGTCGGTGCTCGGCGAGCAGGGCGTACGCGTGCGTACCCTGCTGCTGGTCTCGGTCGGCAGCCGGTGCGCGCTGATACTGGCGGCGGCCGTGGCGGGACTCGGTTCGGCGGCGCTGGCCTGGGCGCTGGCGCGTACGGTGCTGCCGGTCTTCGCCGACGGCGACACCACGTTCACCCCGCCCGTGCTGCCGGAGCCCGGCGCGGTCGCGGTACCGGTGGCCGCCGCGGTCGCGGTGCTGCTGGCAGGCTGCTGGTCGGCGGCGCACGTGGTGCGCCGCCGCAGGGAGGAGGAGCAGTGACGGGACTGGCCGTGCGGTGCCGCCGGGTGCTGCACATCTATCGGGCCGACGGCGGCGACGTGGTCGCGCTGTCCGGCGTGGACCTCGACATCGCGGCGGGGGAGAAGCTCGCCCTGGTCGGGCCGTCGGGCTCGGGCAAGTCGACGCTGATCGCGCTGCTGTCGGGCCTGATGCGCCCCAGCGCCGGGCAGGTGCGGATCGGGCCGGTCGACATCGGCCGGGTCAGCGACGCCGAACTGGCCCGGATGCGGGGCACCGACCTGGGCGTGGTGCTGCAGGGGGCGCGGCGCAACCTGCTGCCGTACGCCTCGGTGCTGTCCAACATCTGGCTGGCCCAGCGCCGGGCGGCGCAGGTGCGCCCGGCCGACGTGGAGCGCCCGGAGCGCATCCTGTCCCTGCTCGGGCTGGTCGGCATGGGCCACCGCCGGGTGCGCGACCTGCCGCCGGGCGCCGCCCAGCGGGTCGCCATCGCGGTCGGCGTCGCCGCCTCGCCCGGCCTGCTGCTCATCGACGAGCCCACCAGCCGGCTGGACCGCGAGGCCCGCGACGAGGTGCTCGACGCGCTGGACACCATCAACCGGGAACGGGGGACCACCATCGTGGCGGTCACCCACGACCCGGACGTGGGCGCCCGTCTGGGCCGGGCGGTGACCATCCGCGACGGCCGGGTCGGCGCCGAGGGCCGGGAGGGCCGCGAGTTCGCCGTGGTCGCCTCGGACGGCACCGTGCAACTGCCGCCGGAGGTGCTGGAGAACGTGCCCCCCGGCACCCTCCTGGTCGTCGAACAGAGCGACGGCCGCCTGAGCCTGGTCATCGAATGACCGCCCGCCGATCGCCTGCGGGGAGGTAGCGTCGCAGCTGGGAGGTCGTGATGTCGGGTGCAACGGTGATTCCCACGCTGCGCTACCGCGACGCGGTGGCCGCGATCCGGTTCCTGCGGGACGCCTTCGGGTTCCGGGAACTGCTGGTGGTGCCGGGCGCGGAGGGCACGGTCGCGCACGCCGAGCTGACGCACGGCAACGGCATGGTCATGGTCAGCTCCATCACCGACGGCGAGGACGGCCGGATGCCGTTCGAAGCCGGCCCCGCCTGGCTGTACGTGATCGTCGACGACGTCCAGGCGCACCACGACCGGGCCGTGGCCAACGGCGCGGAGATCGTCTCGCCGCCGAAGAAGGAGGAGTACGGCGGCAGCAGCTACACCGCCGCCGACTCCGACGGCAACCAGTGGACGTTCGGGTCCTACCGGCCCGAGGGCTGGTGACCGGTCCGGTCAGCGGTCGAACTCACCCGCCTTGGTGCCGGCCAGGAAGGTCCCCCAGTCGGCGATGCTGAACAGCAGCACCGGGCCGGTCGGGTCCTTGGAGTCGCGCACCGCGACCGCCCCGGTCAAGGTGGTCGTCTCGACGCAGTCCCCGTTCCCGCCGCTGCGTGTGCTCTTGCGCCATACCGCGTCCGACAGATCGACTTGGTGCAATGACAACTGACTACTCCTCGTGGACTCGGCTCACCCCGTGAGACCCTGCGCGATCTCCAGCATTCTGAGGCTGGACAGCCGCGGGCTCAGCGCCGCCGCGCTGAGATGGTCGAAAACCAGGCTGCAGCGGGTCAGCTCGGAAGCGTCGTCGAGATACAGGTCACCGGCGAAGCCTTCCAGGTAGACGGTGTCCGGGTCTCTGCGGTCGGGGAAGCGCAGGATCCGGAACGCCCCCGCCATCGCCTCGTGGCCCCCGTGGGCGAAGGGGATGATCTGAACGGTGATGTGCGGCAGCTCGTTGGCCGCGGCCAGGGCTCGCAGCTGCTCGGCCATCACCCGGGGACTGCCGACCGTGCGGTGCAGCACGGCCTCGTCGAGCACCGTCCAGAACTCCGGTGGCTTCTCCTGTTTGAGCAGCTCCTGCCGGGTCAGCCGGATCTGCGTCCGGCGTTCGACCTCCTCCGGGCCGTCCTGCGGCCGGGTGGCCCGGATGACGGCGCGGGCGTAGTCCTCGGTCTGCAGCAGCCCCGGCACGAACATCAGCTCCGCGCCCCGGATCGAGTCCGCCTCCGACTCCAGCTGGATGAGCTTCAGGTACGGGCTCGACACCTCGCCGTACTTGAGCCACCAGCCGCCGCGGCGCTTGGACTCGCGGGCCAGCTCGATCAGCTCCTCGCGCTGGCCGGCGTCGTCGAGGCCGTACAGGTCCAGCAGCACCAGCAGGTCGCCGCGGCGCACGCCGACCTCGCCGTTCTCGATCCGGCTCAGTTTCGAGGGCGAGCAGTCGAGGGCGGGGCCGACCTGCTGGTGCGTCATGCCGGCGCGCTCCCGCAGCTCACGCAGCGCCACACCGAGGCGGCGCCGACGTAGCGAGGTGCCCGAGGTGGCCATGACCCTCCTTCGCCCGACCCTCCTTTGCCGACAGTGCGATGACAGTCTGCTGCGGGCTCCACCGGCTCGGCAAGGTGGCGCGGGCGGGTCGCGTCGGGAACTTTGCTCGCGTGCCGAGTTGCAAGTTGCATTTCGCGCGTGCACTGTGGAGGTCGAGCCCTGGTGAACGGTCGTGCCGGGAGGCGACGTGCACACTGGACGCATCACCGACGAGCAGGCGGTGGGATACCGGCGGATGCTGCGTGACCACCTGCCCGACCCCGCGGCGCCCGGCGCCGGCTGCCGGCTGTGCCACCGCCCCGGCTGCGCCGACTACCACTATGCGTACCGCACCCTGCTCGTCGCCGGGCGGTCGACCGCGGTCGACGCCCCGCCCGGCGAGTGACCCCCGGCCGGGTGAGGCCCGAAATCACGTGGCCCGGCCCCGGCGGCCCGCGTACCGTGGTGGCGAAGGCGAGGACGACTCGCCATGATGACTTCGAGGGAGGTGGCGCCATGTCTGTCGAGGTATCCAGCACGCCACCCTCCCGGATGGCGTGACCCCCGTTTCACTCGCGCATCCATGACAAGGAATCCGATGACAGTCTCGCTGTCGTCCCTGGGCTGGGACGACCACTTCGCTTCCGCGTACCCCCTGTTCGACCGGCCGGATCACGTGCCGGGCCGGGTGGTGCGCGCCGACCGCGGCATCTGCACGGTGCTGACCGGCACCGGAACGGCCAGGGCCGGTCTCGGCGGGCCCGCCATGATCGCGGCCGCGGCCGATCCGGTCGCGCTGCCGTGCGCCGGTGACTGGGTGGCGCTGCGCCACTGGCCGGACAACCGCACCACCATCGAAGCGGTACTGCCGCGGCGCAGCGCGATCGTGCGCCGCACCGCCGACAAGGACGCCACCGGCCAGGTGCTGGCCGCCAACATCGACACCGCCGCGGTGATCGCCTCACCGGACCCGCTGCCCGAGCCCTCCACCATCGAGCGCCTGCTCGCGCTCGTCTGGGACTCGGGCGCGCAGCCGCTGCTCGTCATCACCAAAGCCGACCTGGTCGCCGACCCGCAGGCGCTGGCCGACCAGCTGGCTGAGCTGGCCCCGGGCGTGCCCGCGATCGCGGTCAGCGCAGAACACGGCACCGGGATGGAGGCGCTGCGGCCCCTGGTCGCCCACGGCCGCACCCTCGGCCTGGTCGGCGCGTCCGGCGCGGGCAAGTCGACCCTGGTCAACGCGCTGATCGGGGCGACCGTGATGCAGACCCAGGCCATCCGCCGGGTCGACGGCAAGGGCCGGCACACCACCACGTACCGCGCGCTGGTGCCGGTGCCCGGCGGCGGGGCGGTGCTGGACACCCCCGGCATCCGCGCGGTCGGCCTGCTCGACGGCGAGCAGGGCCTCGACCGCACTTTCGCCGACATCGTCGCGCTGATCGAGCGATGCCGCTTCCACGACTGCGCGCACGAGAGTGAGCCCGGCTGTGCGGTGCGGGCCGAGCTGGCCGACGGCCGGCTGACCGCGCGCCGCTGGGACAGCTGGTGCAAGCTGCAACGCGAGCTCGCCTTCGAATCCCGCCGGGCCAGGGCCCGCCGCACCGGCCGGGGCGGCCCCGCCACCCGCCCCGCCCACTGGAACTACCGCTCCCGCTGACCCGGGCCACGTCCGCGCCCCGCGCTCGCGGGGCGCGGGGCTCTGCCGCGGGCGAGCCTTCCGATCGTGCGGTGTGGCTGAAATCGCAGGAGGTCAGCGGGCGTTGGGGAGTGGGGCTGCGCCGTCGACGGCGTCGAGGCAGTAGTAGCGGTAGAGCTGCTCGACGTAGGCGCCGGCGCAGGACTCGTAGCTCGTCTCGATGCTGGTGATCACCGCATCGTGCGGCTCGTCGCAGCGGACGAAGTCGGCGGTGTCGGCCCGCAGGAACGTGTCGATCTCGACGCAGCCGCCCACCACGTTGAGCCTCTCCGCCGACGGGTCGTTCACCAGCGCCGCGACCGCGACCAGGGCCACCAGGAAAGCGGGCGCGAGCCACGACTTGACCCGGCGGAACACCGGCCGCGTCGGCGGCAGCGGGGCGAGGTTGGACGCGGCCTGCCCGGCGCGCGGGACGGGCTTGGCCAAGGCGAGCACGGTGCGCCGACCCCGCAGGTTGCGAATGAACGCCAGTGGCGCGAGCACGACCGACACCGGGCTCCACAGGCCGCTCGTGATCGTCTCGGCGGTGGCGTCGCGCATCCGCGCCAGCCCGCAGTCCCGGCAGAACGGCCCCTGGACCCTGGTGAAGCGTACGTAGACCACCAGGCCGACGTGCCGGTAGAAGCTCACCCCGGCGGCTGGAACGTGACCGCAGACCGCGCAGTCGAGCCGGTCGGGCCCCGTCTCGGGTCGGCCGGTGCGCTGGGAGTCGATCAGATCCGTCACGATCGCGAATGGTATGCGCTGCGGGCACCCACTGCACACTCTCTCGCCGCCCCGCTTCCGAGCCCGGCCCCAGGTCAGCGCGGGTCATCGCTGTTTCGGGTCACGTTGTGCGGCCGGGCCGCAGATCTTGACACGAAACAGCGACCATCGAGCCGCCTCCGCCGGCACCGGTCACCCTGGCGGGTGACCGGTGTAACAGCCGTGGCGGGTGTGGCCGGAGCGGACGAGCGGGTTGTTCCGGGTGGTGTGGGTCGCCGCGAATCGCCGCGTTAGCACGTGTGTTCGTGGCGCGAAACGAGAATGTCGGAGGCCGGGGCTAGAGTTGCCCACGGCACGCGACTGCACTGCGTGCCGAGCGCGTCGTGCTGCTTGACCCATGCCGCTGAGCTGGGGCTTCGCCGTGGCGGACCGCCCTGAAGACATCGCCGAAAGACCGTGTGGGGAGAGCCTGCTGTGAGCGACCGACTGATCATCCGTGGGGCGCGTGAGCACAACCTGCGCGACGTCAGCCTGGACCTGCCGCGCGAGAAGATGATCGTGTTCACCGGGCTGAGCGGCTCGGGCAAGTCGAGCCTCGCCTTCGACACGATCTTCGCGGAGGGGCAGCGGCGTTACGTCGAGTCGCTGTCCTCGTACGCCCGGCAGTTCCTGGGACAGATGGACAAGCCCGACGTCGACTTCATCGAGGGCCTGAGCCCCGCGGTCTCCATCGACCAGAAGTCGACCTCGCGCAACCCGCGCTCGACCGTGGGCACCATCACCGAGGTGTACGACTACCTGCGCCTGCTGTTCGCCCGGGTGGGCCAGCCGCACTGCCCCGTCTGCGGTCACCTGATCAGCCGGCAGAGCCCGCAGCAGATCGTGGACCGGGTCCTCGCCATGGCCGAGGGCACCCGCTTCCAGGTGCTCGCGCCGGTGATCCGCGGCCGCAAGGGCGAATACCTCGACCTCTTCTCCGACCTGCAGAGCAAGGGCTTCGCCCGGGTCCGGGTCGACGGCGTGGTGTATCCGCTCAACGAGGTGCCGAAGCTGGCCAAGCAGAAGAAGCACGACATCGAGGTGGTCGTCGACCGCCTCGCCGTCAAGGAGAGTTCGAAGCAGCGGCTCACCGACTCGGTGGAGACCGCGCTCGGCCTGGCCGGCGGCATTCTGATCATGGACTTCGTCGACCTGCCCGAGGACGACGAGCACCGCGAGCGCAAGTTCTCCGAGAACCTGGCCTGTCCCAACGAGCACCAGCTCGGCATCGAGGACCTGGAGCCGCGGGTCTTCTCCTTCAACTCGCCCTACGGCGCGTGCCCGGAGTGCACCGGCCTGGGCACCAAGAAGGAGGTCGACGCGGAGCTGATCATCCCCGACCCGGAGAAGAGCCTCGGCGAGGGCGCGATCTCGCCCTGGGCGGGCGGCCAGACCATGGAGTACTTCTCCCGCCTGCTGGAGGCGCTCGGCGAGGAGAACGGCTTCGACATGGACACCCCGTGGCGGGCCATCTCGTCGGGGGCGCAGAAGCTGATCCTGCACGGCGCCGAGAACCAGGTGCACGTGCGCTACCGCAACAAGTACGGCCGCGAGCGCTCGTACTACTCCGGCTTCGAGGGTGTCATCCCGTGGCTGGAGCGCCGCCACTCGGACACCGAGAGCGAGTGGTCGCGGGAGAAGTACGAGGGTTACATGCGGGAGGTGCCGTGCTCGGTCTGCGCGGGCACCCGGCTCAAGCCCGAGGTGCTGGCCGTGACCCTGGACGGGCGCAACATCGCCGAGCTGTGCGCGCTGTCGGTGGGCGAGGCCGCGGTCGTGCTGGCCGGCCTGGAGCTCGACGACCGGCAGCGCTTCATCGCCGAGCGGGTGCTCAAGGAGATCAACGCCCGGCTGCGCTTCCTGGTCGACGTGGGCCTGGACTACCTGTCGCTGAACCGCCCCTCGGGCTCGCTGTCCGGCGGTGAGGCCCAGCGCATCCGGCTCGCCACGCAGATCGGCTCCGGCCTGGTCGGCGTGCTGTACGTGCTGGACGAGCCGTCGATCGGCCTGCACCAGCGGGACAACCACCGGCTGATCGAGACCCTGGTGCGGCTGCGCGACCTCGGCAACACCCTGATCGTGGTCGAGCACGACGAGGACACCATCCGCACCGCCGACTGGGTCGTGGACATCGGTCCGGGCGCGGGCGAGCACGGCGGCCGCATCGTGCACAGCGGCACGTACGACAAGCTGCTGGTCAACGAGGAGTCGGTGACGGGGGCGTACCTGTCGGGCCGCAAGCAGATCGCGACGCCGCAGCACCGCCGCCCGGCGACCCCGGGCCGCGAGCTGACCGTGGTCGGCGCGCGCGAGCACAACCTGCGCAACGTGTCCGTGGCGTTCCCGCTGGGGCAGTTCATCGCGGTCACCGGCGTGTCCGGGTCGGGCAAGTCGACCCTGGTCAACGACATCCTGTACACGGTGCTGGCGAACCAGATCAACGGGGCGCGCATGGTGCCCGGCCGGCACACCCGGGTCACCGGCCTGGAGCACGTGGACAAGGTCGTCGGCGTCGACCAGTCGCCGATCGGGCGCACCCCGCGGTCGAACCCCGCCACCTACACCGGCGTGTTCGACAACATCCGCAAGCTGTTCGCGGAGACGACCGAGGCGAAGGTGCGCGGCTACGGGCCGGGGCGCTTCTCGTTCAACGTCAAGGGCGGGCGCTGCGAGAACTGCGCGGGCGACGGCACTATCAAGATCGAGATGAACTTCCTGCCCGACGTGTACGTGCCGTGTGAGGTGTGCAAGGGCGCCCGGTACAACCGGGAGACCCTGGAGGTGCACTACAAGGGCAAGACCATCGCCGAGGTGCTGGAGATGCCGATCGAGGAGGGGGCCGAGTTCTTCGAGGCCATCCCCGCGATCCACCGCCACCTCAAGACGCTGGTCGACGTCGGCCTGGGCTACGTGCGGCTGGGGCAGAGCGCGCCGACCCTGTCCGGCGGTGAGGCGCAGCGCGTGAAGCTCGCCTCCGAGCTGCAGAAGCGCTCCACCGGCCGCACCGTGTACGTGCTCGACGAGCCCACCACGGGCCTGCACTTCGAGGACATCCGCAAGCTGCTGCTGGTGCTGCAGGGCCTGGTCGACAAGGGCAACACCGTGATCGTCATCGAGCACAACCTCGACGTGATCAAGTCCGCGGACCACCTGATCGACATGGGTCCCGAAGGCGGCCACCGCGGCGGCAGCGTGCTCGCGACCGGCACTCCGGAGCAGCTCGCGGTCGTCGCCGAGAGCTACACCGGCCAGTTCCTCAAGCCCATGCTCGCCAAGGCCGCCCCGGCCCCGGTGACCCCGCCGCGCGCCCGCAAGGCCCGCAGCAAGGCCGCGGTGGCCTGACCCCGCCGCCCCGCACGATCCGTCCCGGCGACCACCTCCGCGGTCGCCGGGACTTCTCGTGTCCGCCCCGCCTGTCCGCCACCGACCCGCCCGCCCGCCCGCCCGCCCGCCCGCCCGCCTGTCCGCCCCCGGCCCGCTGTCCGCCCCGCCTGTCCGCCCCGGCCCGCCGCCCCCGGCCCGCCGTCCTCGGCGCGGGTCGCGCCGAGGGGTCCATGATCGCTCGACTTGCCAGGCAGGTGGGCGAATGCGAGTTCAAGGTTCGCCCAGGTGCCGGGCAAGTCGGAAGATCTTGAATGGCGGTGGGTGAAGAAAATGGTTGATCTCGCAGCTAAATTTCAGATCGGGCCGATAGGTTGATCCAGAGAAACCCTCACCTAGGAAGGCCCCCCATGAGTGACGTGACCACGTCCGGCGCGACCTCGCGCCGGGTCCTGCTGACCTCCGCGGGCGCCGTCGGCGCGGGCGCCCTGCTCGCCGCCTGCGGCTCGGAGGCGCCCGCGACCACCGAGCCGACCGGCGCGGCGGCGAGCCAGCCGGCGACCGGCGAGACGGTCGGCGCGGGCATCGTGCTGGGCAAGGCGGCGGACATCCCGGTCGGCGGTGGGGTGATCTTCAAGGAGCAGGGTGTCGTGGTGACCCAGCCGACCGCGGGTCAGTACGTGGGGTTCAGTTCCATCTGTACCCACCAGGCGTGCCCGGTGAGCCAGGTCGAGGCCGGCAAGATCAAGTGTCAGTGCCACTTCAGCGAGTTCTCCATCACCGACGGCTCGGTGCTGAGCCCGCCCGCCCCCCGCGCGCTGGACAAGAAAGAGATCAAGGTCGAGAACGGCGAGATCAAGCTCGCCTGAGCTTCGAGCGGGCCGGGGCCCTGGATCCCATGTGGACCCGGGGCCGGCCGCCGATCGCGGCCCGGAGGACTGTCGGACAGATCGTCTAGGCTTGGCGTCGTGGCTGATCCGTCCCAGTACCGGCCCGCGCCGGGCACGATTCCCGACGCGCCCGGTGTGTACCGGTTCCGCGACGATCAGGGCCGGATCATCTACGTGGGCAAGGCCAAGAGCCTGCGCAGCCGCCTGAACTCCTACTTCGCCGACGTGTGGACGCTGCACCAGCGCACCCAGCAGATGGTCACCACCGCGGCCGGCGTGGACTGGGTCGTCGTCGGGACCGAGGTCGAGGCGCTGCAGCTGGAGTACTCCTGGATCAAGGAGTACGACCCCCGCTTCAACGTGAAGTACCGCGACGACAAGTCGTACCCGTACCTCGCGGTCACCCTGGACGAGGAGTACCCGCGGCTGCTGGTGATGCGCGGGGCCAAGCGCAAGGGCGTGCGCTACTTCGGGCCCTACTCGCACGCCTGGGCCATCCGGGAGACCCTCGACCTGCTGTTGCGCATCTTCCCCGCGCGCACCTGCTCGGCGGGCGTGTTCAAGCGGGCGGGCCAGATCGGCCGGCCGTGCCTGCTCGGCGACATCGGCAAGTGCTCCGCGCCGTGCGTCGGGCGGGTCAGCGCGGCCGAACACCGCGGCATCGTGGAGGACTTCTGCGACTTCATGGCCGGGCGCACCGAGAACATGCAGCGCCGCCTGGAGAAGGAGATGCAGGAGGCGTCGGCCGCGATGGAGTACGAGCGCGCCGCGCGGCTGCGTGACGACCTGGTGGCGCTGCGCCGGGCCATGGAGAAGCAGTCGATCGTGCTGTCCGACGGCACCGACGCCGACGTGGTCGCCTTCGCCGACGACCCCCTGGAAGCCGCGGTGCAGGTCTTCCACGTGCGGGACGGGCGGGTGCGCGGCCAGCGCGGCTGGATCGTGGACAAGACCGAGGAGCTGAGCATCGGCGACCTCGTGCACCACTTCTGCACCCAGATCTACGGCGACGAGACCGGCGAGGCCGACGTGCCCCGTGAGCTGCTCGTGCCGGAGCTGCCCGCCGACGCCGACGCGCTGACCGACTGGCTGTCGCAGCACCGGGGCTCGCGGGTGAGCATGCGGGTGCCGCAGCGCGGCGACAAGAAGACCCTGATGGAGACCGTCGCGCGCAACGCCCTGCAGGCGCTCGCCCAGCACAAGCTGCGCCGGGCCGGCGACCTCACCGCCCGCAGCAAGGCACTGGAGGAGATCGAGGACGCGCTCGGGCTGGCCGCGGCCCCGCTGCGGATCGAGTGCTTCGACATCTCGCAGATCCAGGGCACCGACGTGGTGTCCAGCATGGTGGTCTTCGAGGACGGCGTGCCGAAGAAGGCCGACTACCGGCGGTTCATCATCAAGGGCGCGACCGACGACGTGTCGGCGATCAGCGAGGTGATGCGGCGGCGGTTCGCCCGCCATCTCGCCGAGGGTCCGGTGGACCCGGCCGAGGAGGCTGTCGCGGGGCGGCCCCGGCGCTTCGCGTACCCCCCGCAGCTGGTCGTGGTCGACGGCGGCGCGCCGCAGGTCAATGCGGCGGCCTCGGTGCTCACCGAGCTGGGCGTCACCGACGTGGCGGTGTGCGGGCTGGCCAAGCGGCTGGAGGAGGTCTGGCTGCCCGACGATTCGATGCCGATCATCCTGCCCCGCACCGCCGAGGGCCTCTACCTGCTCCAGCGGGTCCGCGACGAGGCGCACCGCTTCGCCATCCGCTTCCACCGCGAGCGGCGTTCCGCCCGGATGACCGCCTCGGATCTCGACAGCGTGCCCGGCCTGGGCGATATCCGCCGCAAGGCGCTGCTGCGCCACTTCGGCTCGCTGAAACGGCTCTCGGCGGCCAGCGTCGACGAGATCGCCGAGGTGCCCGGCATCGGCCCGCGCACCGCTGTGGCGGTGCTCACCGCCCTTGGCGTGCCCCCGCAGGCGGCACCGGCCGCACCCGTGCCGCAGCCGACGTCCGCCGATCCTGGCGCGCCGCAACCGGCGGACACCCACCCGCAGGCGACGCCCGCGCCGGGTGGGACGCTGGCCACAGCGGAGGAACCCGGCACGCCTGGCTAGGATGTTTTCTCGTTGCCGGCATCCGGCGGCAACGTGCTCGCCTGCCACCCGAGGTTCGCTGAACCCGGTGGCCGTCCGCGGGCGGCCGCCCCGGCAGGCGGCGACGACAGCAGTGGGGGCGCACGTGAGCGTGGATACACCGGCCAGGCGCAGCACGCCGGGCGAACGTGACGAACAGCAGGGCGAGCCCAGGACGATCGCGGAGGAGTCCGGCGAGGGTCCGGCCACCAACCTGGTGGTGGTCACCGGCGTGTCCGGCGGTGGCCGCAGCACCGTGGCCCGGGCTTTGGAGAACGTCGGCTACTACGTGGTCGACAACCTGCCCCAGGCGCTGCTGGTGCAGCTGGCCGAGCTGGCCGCCAAGGCAGGCGGGGCGGCCCGGCACACCGCGATGGTGCTCGACGTGCGCAGCCGGGTCTTCTCCACCGACCTCGCCGGTGCCATCCGCGACCTGCGCGAGAAGGGCTTCTCGCCGCGGGTGGTCTTCGTCGACGCCGACGACGAGGTGTTGATCCGGCGGTTCGAGAGCGTACGCCGCTCGCACCCGCTGCAGGGTGACGGCCGCCTGTCCGACGGCATCGCCGCCGAGCGCTCGCTGCTGGCCGAGGCCCGCGAGCAGGCCGACGTGCTGATCGACACCTCGCATCTGAACGTGAACCAGCTCCGGGCCCGGGTCGAGGAGCTGTTCGCCAGTCCGGAGGCGCTGCGGCTGCGGGTCACCGTGCTGTCCTTCGGCTTCAAGTACGGGCTGCCCCCGGACGCCGACTTCGTGCTCGACGCGCGCTTCCTGCCGAACCCGTACTGGGTGCCCGAGCTGCGCGAGAACACCGGCCGCGACGAGGGCGTGAGCCGGTACGTGCTGGGCCAGCGCGGGGCGAACACGTTCGTGGAGACGTACGCCCGCCTGGTGACCGCGACCGCACCCGGCTTCGAGCGCGAGGGCAAGCGCTACCTGACCGTGGCCGTCGGCTGCACCGGCGGCAAGCACCGCAGTGTCGCCATCGCCGAGGAGCTGGCCCGACGACTGCGCGAGCTGCGCGTGGTCGCCCACGCCCAGCACCGCGACCTGGGGCGCGAATGAGGCCGCCGACGACGCGTGCGCGCCGTGAGGAGCGGGCATGAGCGAGCTCGGCGAGCGGATCATCGGCTCCGCACGTGCCTGTGACGAGCGCAGCGAGGAGCAGGCATGAACATCGGGTTCGCGCCGCAGGCAGGCGGCGACCGGATCCGGGTGGTGGCGTTCGGCGGCGGGCACGGGCTCAGCGCGAGCCTGCGCGCGCTGCGCGCGACCGGGCTGCCCCTGGAGATCACCGCGGTGGTCACCGTGGCCGACGACGGGGGCTCCAGCGGCCGCATCCGCGCCGGCCGGAACGTACTCCCTCCGGGTGACCTGCGTCAGGCGCTGGCCGCCCTGGCGGGTGACGACGACCTCAGCGGCCGTACCGCCCGGCTGCTGCAGTACCGCTTCGGCGGCGCCGACGAGCTGGCCGGGCACCCGGTCGGCAACGTGGTGCTGTGCGGCCTGATGGAGCAGCTCGGCGATCCGGTGGCGGCGCTGGACCAGGTCGGCGCGATGCTGCGCGCGGTGGGCCGGGTGCTGCCCATGTCCAACCACCCGCTGGGCATCGAGGCCGACCTGGTCGTCGACGGCAGGCAGATCACCGTGCGCGGCCAGCACCAGGTCGCGGTCGCCCAGGGGCGGGTGCTCCAGGTGCGGCTGGAGCCGCCGGAGCCGGACGCGTGCCCGCAGGCCCTGGCGGCGATCGCCGACGCGGACTGGCTGGTGTTCGGGCCCGGCAGCTGGTACACCAGCGTCATCCCGCACCTGCTGGTGCCGCAGTTGGCGGCCGCCGTCACGCGGAGCGCGGCGCGGCGGTTGGTCACCCTGAACCTTGCCGCGGACCGGGAGACGGTCGGCCTGTCGCTGCCCGACCACCTGGACGCGCTGGGTCGGTACCTCCCGGACCTCAAGGTCGATATTGTTCTGGTCGACAGGAATGCCGTGGGAGACCCCGAACCGGTCGCGAATGCGGCAGAATCACTCGGTGCTCGCATCGCGATCGCTCCGGTGGCCGTCCAGGACGGCACCGCGCGACACGATCCGGTCCGATTGGGCCGCGCACTGGTGCCACTCTTGGGCACCGCTCGTTAAGCACGTACGACAAAGCGCACGACACAAATAGGCAATCACAGCCGCGACCGGCCCCGAGGTGACGACACGATGGCGATGACCGCTGCGGTCAAAGACGAGCTCAGCCGGGTCGACGTGCCCAAGCCGTGCTGCCGGCGCGCGGAGATGGCGGCCCTGCTGCGCTTCGCGGGCGGGCTGCACATCGTCTCGGGCCGCGTGGTGGTGGAAGCGGAGCTGGACACCGGCGCGGTGGCCCGGCGACTGCGCACCACCATCGCCGACCTGTTCGGATACCCGAGCGAGGTACACATCCTCGCGTCGGGCGGGCTGCGCAAGGGCAGCCACTACATCGTGCGCATCGTCAAGGACGGCGAGGCGCTCGCGCGCCAGACCGGCCTGCTGGACGTGCGCGGGCGGCCGGTGCGGGGCCTGCCGCCGAACGTGGTCTCGGCGAGCGTCTGCTGCGCCGTGGCGGCCTGGCGCGGGGCCTTCCTGGCGCACGGCTCGCTGACCGAGCCGGGCCGCTCCTGCGCCCTGGAGATCACCTGCCCGGGACCGGAGTCGGCGCTGGCACTGGTCGGCGCGGCCCGCCGGCTCGGCATCACCGCCAAGGCGCGGGAGGTGCGCGGCGTCGACCGGGTCGTGGTCAAGGACGGCGACGCGATCGCCGCCCTGCTCACCCGCATAGGCGCACACTCCAGCGTGCTGGCCTGGGAGGAGCGGCGGGTACGCCGCGAGGTCCGCGCCACCGCGAACCGGCTGGCCAACTTCGACGACGCCAACCTGCGCCGCTCGGCGCGGGCGGCGGTCGCCGCCGCGGCCCGGGTCACCCGCGCCCTGGAGATCCTGGCCGACGACGCGCCCGGCCACCTGACCAGCGCGGGCCGCCTGCGCCTGGAGCACCGCCAGGCCTCCCTGGAGGAGCTGGGCGCCCTGGCCGACCCACCGCTGACCAAGGACGCCATCGCCGGCCGCATAAGGCGTCTGCTCGCCCTGGCCGACAAGCGCGCCCGCGACCTCGGCATCCCCGACACGGAAGCCGCCGTCACCGCCGAGATGCTCACCGTCTGACCCGCTCCTCCCGAGATCGCCGCGCCCCGACCCGGGCCGCGGCGATCTCGCTTTCCACCCCACCCGCCCCACCCCCCACCCGCCCGCCGACGCCGCGGCGATCTTGCGCGGGCTGTGGGTACGACACGCCCGAAACGGGCAAAGGGGCAACAGTTCGCGCAAGATCGTGGCGATCATGGGCGGCGCTGGTGATCTGGGTGGGGTTGTTGTCGTTTCGTGTGATGGGGGACACGGGGGTGAAACAAAGACCCCGGCGGGGATGTCCGTCACAGCTCAGCTAGGGTCGGAACCGTACGGCGACGCTGCCGGCAGCTCGGCCGCGACGCCGTCCGCCAGGTGTGCTGGCGGCGTGACCGGGCGAGTGACCTATCGGCCGCCGCACTGGACGTTAAGCCGCCAGTCGGCGCACATGGCGAGGAGATGGGACCTGTGACCATCCGGGTTGGCATCAACGGCTTCGGCCGTATCGGGCGCAACTTCTACCGGGCGCTGCTCGCGTCCGGCGCGGACATCGAGCTGGTGGCCGTGAACGACCTGACCAGCAACGCGACCCTGGCGCACCTGCTCAAGTACGACACCATCCTGGGCCGCCTGCCCTACGAGGTGAAGGCGACCGACACCGACCTCACGGTCAACGGAAAGTCGTTCAAGGCGTTCGCCGAGCGCGACCCGGGCAAGCTCCCCTGGGGCGACCTGGGTGCCGACATCGTGATCGAGTCGACGGGCCTGTTCACCGACGCCGCCAAGGCGAAGGTGCACGCCGACAACGGCGCGAAGAAGGTCATCATCTCGGCTCCGGCCAAGGGTGAGGACATCACGATCGTGCTGGGCGTGAACGGCGACCAGTACGACGCCGCCAAGCACACGATCATCTCGAACGCCTCCTGCACCACGAACTGCCTCGCCCCCATGGCGAAGGTCCTGAACGACACGATCGGGATCGAAAAGGGTCTGATGACCACGATCCACGCGTACACCCAGGACCAGAACCTGCAGGACGGCCCGCACAACGACCTGCGTCGCGCCCGCGCCGCGGCCCTGAACATCGTGCCGACCTCGACCGGCGCCGCCAAGGCGATCGGCCTGGTGCTGCCGGAGCTCAAGGGCAAGCTGGACGGCTTCGCGCTGCGCGTGCCGATCCCGACCGGCTCGGCCACCGACCTGACCTTCACCGCCGCTCGCGAGACGTCGGTCGAGGAGGTCAACGCCGCGATCAAGGCCGCGGCCGAGGGCCCGCTCAAGGGCATCCTGGTGTACACCGAGGACGAGATCGTGTCCTCGGACATCGTGACCGACCCCGCCTCCTGCATCTTCGACGCCGGCCTGACCAAGGTCATCGGCAACCAGGTGAAGGTCGTCGGCTGGTACGACAACGAGTGGGGCTACTCCAACCGCCTGGTGGACCTCACCAAGCTCGTGGGCGCCTCGCTGTAATGCGCGGCCTCGACGATTTGCTCGCCGAGGGCGTCTCGGGTCGGCGCGTGCTCGTACGCGCCGACCTGAACGTGCCCTTCGTCAAGGACAGCCCCGGGACGATCGCCGACGACGGCCGGATCCGGGCGGTGCTGCCGACCATCACGGCCCTGCGCGACGCGGGCGCCTCGGTGATCGTCATGTCGCACCTGGGCCGCCCCAAGGGCGAGCCCGACCCGAAGTACACGCTGGCTCCCGTCGCCACGCGCTTCGCCGAACTCCTCGGCTCGCCGGTCACCTTCGCGGGTGACACCGTCGGCCCGTCGGCGCAGGAGGCCGTGGCGGCGCTGGCTCCCGGCGACGTGGTGCTGCTGGAGAACCTGCGTTTCAACGCGGGGGAGACCAGCAAGGACGACGCCGTGCGCGGCGCGTTCGCCGACCAGCTGGCGGCGTTCGGCGACGTGTACGTCGACGACGCCTTCGGCGCGGTCCACCGCAAGCACGCCAGCGTCCACGACGTCGCGTCCCGGCTCCCGCACTACGCGGGCGGTCTGGTGCTGCGCGAGGTCGAGGTGCTCAAGCGGCTCACCGAGGACCCGGCCACGCCGTACGTGGTGATCCTCGGCGGTTCGAAGGTCTCCGACAAGCTCGCCGTGATCGAGGCGCTGCTGGGCAAGGCCGACAAGCTGCTCATCGGCGGCGGCATGTGCTTCACCTTCCTCAAGGCCCAGGGCCACGAGGTCGGCGCCTCGCTGCTGCAGGAGGAGATGCTCGACACCTGCCGCGACCTGCTGGCCCGCGCGGGCGACCGGATCGTGCTGCCGACCGACGTGGTGGTCGCCGACCGCTTCGCCGCCGACGCGCAGACCGACACCGTCGCCGCGACCGCGATCCCGGCCGGCTGGCTCGGCCTGGACATCGGCCCGCAGTCGGTCGCGCTGTTCACCGAGGCGCTGTCCGGCGCGAAGACGGTTTTCTGGAACGGCCCGATGGGCGTGTTCGAGCTGGCCCCGTTCGCGAACGGCACCCGCGGGGTGGCCGAGGCCATCACCAAGGTCGACGGGTTCACCGTGGTCGGCGGCGGCGACTCGGCCGCGGCCGTGCGCGCGCTCGGCCTGGACGAGGCCGCGTTCGGTCACATCTCCACGGGCGGCGGCGCGTCGCTGGAGTACCTGGAGGGCAAGTCCTTGCCCGGTCTCGAAGCCCTGGAGGCGTGAGCATGGCTGACGTGAAGCGCCGGCCGTTGATGGCCGGCAACTGGAAGATGAACCTCAACCACCTCGAGGCCATCGCGCTCGTGCAGAAGCTGGCCTTCAGCCTGAACGAGAAGCAGCTCGAGGCGGTCGAGGTCGCGGTGCTGCCGCCGTTCACCGACATCCGCAGCGTGCAGACGCTGGTGGACGGCGACCGGCTGCTCATCGAGTACGGCGCGCAGGACGTCTCGGCGCACACCTCCGGCGCGTACACCGGGGAGATCTCGGGCGCGATGCTGGCCAAGCTGGGCTGCTCGTTCGTGACGGTCGGCCACTCGGAGCGCCGGCAGTACCACGCCGAGTCCGACGCGCTGGTCAACGCGAAGGTGAAGGCGGCGCTGGCCAACGGCATCACGCCGATCCTGTGCGTGGGTGAGGGCCTCGACGTCCGCGAGAAGGGCGAGCACGTCGAGTACACGCTCGCGCAGCTCGACGGCGGCCTGGCCGGGCTCACCCCGGCCGAGGTGGAGAAGGTCGTGGTGGCGTACGAGCCGGTCTGGGCGATCGGCACCGGCAAGACCGCCACGCCCGAGGACGCCCAGGAGGTCATCGGGGCGATCCGCGGGCAGCTGGCCAAGACGCAGGGCGAGTCCACCGCGCAGGCGGTGCGGGTGCTCTACGGCGGCTCGGTGAAGGCGGGCAACGTCGCGGCCATCATGGCGCAGCCCGACATCGACGGTGCGCTGGTCGGCGGGGCGAGTCTCGACGCCGACGAGTTCGCCAGGCTCTGCCGCCTCGGCGTCTGACCACCGGTGCCCGCCGTGCGGGTGCGAACACGAAACGGGACCCCGGGCCGACCGCCCGGGGTCCCGTTCGTACCGGTGCTTTCGGGTGCGCAGGGTGATCATGCGAACGCGCTGCGTCCGACCTGCTGGCGCCGCATAACGAATCTCCCCGCCCCACTTCTGGTCGCGCGGTCGGTCCGCCTAGAGTGTGGCGAGCTACCACCCCCGGATCACTCACCCCTGGATTCTTGGCGGACGCGCGAGGGCGCGGGATCGCCGGGAGGACGACCATGCCTGACCTCTCGATGTCGCCGGTCCGCGCGTCTACTCGGGCGACCCGTGTGCGCCGCCGCCTCGTCGCGGCCGCTGCCGCGGTGACCCTGCTCGGCGTCGCCTCCGCCTGCGACTCGGCCGCCGACGCGAATGACACGATCACGCAAGGCGGCACCCTGCGTGTCGTGCTGCCGGCCCTGCCGGACCACCTCGACCCGCAGAAGATCGCGGCGGCGATGGACGCGAACATCAGCCGCCTGATCTCCCGCACGCTGACCACGTACAAGGCAGAACCGGGCACGGCCAGCAGTGAGCTGGTGCCCGACCTCGCCACCGACCTGGGCCGTCCGAGCGAGAACAACACGGTCTGGGAGTTCAAGCTGCGCGAGGGGGTGAAGTGGGAGGACGGCTCCCCCGTCGTCTGCTCGCAGCTGAAGCACGGCGTGGAGCGCAACTTCGCCAAGGTGTTCGACTCGGGCCTGCCCTATGCCGAGCTGATGCTGGCCGACAACGCGACCCCCTACGAGGGCCCGTACGGCGGCAAGGAACTGGACTCGGTCACCTGCGAGGACACCAAGACCATCAAGTTCCGGCTGAAGCAGCCGGCGGGCGACTTCAACTACACGGTCGCGCTGTCGATCTTCTCTCCGGCCAAGCCGGGTGCCGATGGTGAGAAGGACGCGTACGACCTGCGCCCGCAGTCCAACGGCCCGTACCGGGTCGAGCCGCGGGAGAAGGACGCGACCGGCTTCACGCTGGTCCGCAACGAGCACTGGTCGTCGAGCCTGGACTCGGTCCGCAAGGCGCACCCCGACAAGATCGTGTTCGTGGTCGACGCCAACGACCCGGCCGTGACCAATGCGCTGATCCAGGACCAGGGCGCGGACCGCAACACGGTCATGCTGCAGAACAACGTGGCACCGAACTTCCTGCAGCAGGTGATCAACGACCCGAAGCTGTCGCAGCGGGTGGCCCAGGGCCCCTCCGGCTCGGTCCGGTACTTCGCGATCAACACTGAGATGATCAAGAACGTGGACTGCCGCAAGGCTCTGGCGTTCGCGTTCAACAAGCGCAAGTACCGCCAGGCGATGGGCGGCTCGGTGATCGGCGAGCTGGCCACCTCGATGATCCCGCCGAACCTGGCGGCGCATGCCAAGTTCGACCACTACCGGACCCTGACCGACAGCGACGGTGACGAGGAAGAGGCCCTCAAGCTGATCGACAAGGCGAAGAAGGACGGCTCGCCCTGCCCGGACAAGCTCCGGGTGGCGCTGCCGGACAACGACACCATCGCCCGGTACGTCAAGACGATGGTCGACGCCTACGTCCGCATCGGTATCAAGGTCGAGCTGAACCGCCTGCCGGCCAAGCCGTACTGGGGTCTGATCGCCGACATCTCGCACGGCAACCACCTGGTCTACGCCGGCTGGATCCCGGACTGGGCGAACGGCTCCGCGGTCATCCCGCCGCTGTTCGACGGCGCCCTGGTGAAGCCCAGCGGTGAGCAGAGCGGCTCGAACTACTCGTTCCTGAACGACCCGGAGATCAACAAGGCGCTCGCCGACGCGATGGCCGAGGACGACCTGAACCGGCAGTACAAGCTGTGGGGCGAGATCGACAGTCGGCTGTCGGAGATGGCCGCGACCATCCCGGTGCTCTACCCGAACTCGATCCGGATGTACGGTTCCAACGTCGCCGGAGCGTTCATCCACTCGCAGTTCGGCGCGCCGGACCTGGCTTCGCTGGGTCTGAAAGACCCCTCGATCCCGGTGGATGTGACCTCCTCGGCCTCCTAGCCGGTACGATGGACCGCTATTGTTGACCGACACCCAAGGCCGCGCGAGCGGCCACCGAGCCTAAGGACACCTGCTCATGCCGATCGGCTTCGCCTACACGTTGATCGTGTTGCTGATCATCACCAGCGCCCTGCTGACGATGCTGGTCCTGCTGCACCGGGGCAAGGGCGGCGGTCTGTCCAGCATGTTCGGCGGCGGTGTGTCGTCGAGTCTGGCCGGGTCGTCGGTGGCGGAGAAGAACCTCGACCGCTACACCGTCCTGGTGGGTATCGTCTGGTTTGCCTGCATTGTCGGTCTCGGCCTCTGGCTGAAGCTGGAGATGGCCGCCGGCACCGTCGCCTGACCGCAAGCACGCGAAAGGGCGGCTGACCATCGGTCAGCCGCCCTTTCGGCGTCTTCGCCGGGGGGCTCAGCGCGGAGAGCTCTGCGGCACCTGGGCCGCCGCGGCCCGGTCCAGCAGCCAGACGGTACGCGAGGTGCCGTGCACCGCGGCCGCGGGCAGCGGTGCCGCCCCGGACAGGGCCGCGCCGACCGCGTCGGCCTTGTCCGGCCCGGCCGCGATCAGCCAGACCTCCGCCGCGGTGTTGATGGCGGGAAGGGTGAGCGTGGTGCGCACCGGCGGCGGCTTCGGGCTGTCCCGGACCGCGCTGACCGGCCGGGTCTCGGCCGCCACCGGGTGCCCCGGGAACACCGAGGCCACGTGGCCGTCCTCGCCGACGCCGAGCATGAGCACGTCGAAGCGCGGCAGCCCGGTCGAGCCCGGCGCGGTGCGCGCCAGTTCCGCCGCGTAGCGGGCGGCCGCCAGTTCGGGATCAGAGCCGTCCGGGCCGTCCGAGGGTGGCATCGGGTGCACCCGGGCCGGGTCGAGCGGCAGCGCGTCCAGCAGGGCCGCGCGCGCCTGTGTCTCATTGCGGTCCGGGTCCCCGGCGGGCAGGAAGCGCTCGTCGCCCCACCACAGATCCACCCGTGACCAGTCGACCGCGTCCCGCGCCGGGTTGGCCAGCACCGCACGGTACACGGCGGCCGCGACGCGTCCGCCGGTCAGCACGACGTCGGCGCAACCCCGCTCGGCCTGGGCGTCCACCAGCCGCTGGAGCAGCCGCGCCGCCACCGCCTCGGCGAGCAGCGCCGCGTCGGCGTGCACGATCACCGACCGCTCGCTGCGCTCGCTCATGCCTTCTCCTCGCTGCGCTCGTCGGCGGCATGGGGGCAGGACATGATTCGCTCGCTCATGCGGCCACCGGTTCCCATGCCGGGTCCTGCCAGATGTGGGTACGGGTCGACGTGCGGTCGCCGAGGTTCGCGATGCCCGTCGCCGCCGCGAGCGCCGCAGCGTAGGGCTGATCGGCGTCAAGACGCTGCAGCTCCTCCGCCAGCACCTCGCCGAGCCGGCGTTCCACCAGCGGCATCACCTGGTCGAGCGAGCCGCTCTTGCGCAGCAGGGCCATCCCGTCGCCGGTGGCGTGCAGGCTCAGCGAGCCGCCGTCGGCCAGCGCGAAGTCGACCCCGTGCAATGGCCCGGTGACCTCGGCCAGCTGCACCGGGACGCCCATCCGCGCCATGATCCAGCCGCGCAGCAGGGCGCCCAGCGGGTCGCCGGCCGCGGCGTGCACCGTCGCGGACAGCGCACCCGCCGACGCCGTGTCGAAGGCGCCCGCGATGAGCGAGCGCCAGCCGGTCAACCGGGTCCAGGACAGGTCGGTGTCGCCGGGGGCGTAGTCCACCGCCCGCTGGTGCAGCGCCGCGGCGGGGTCGGGGCACTGGGCGATGTCGGTGACCCGGCGCTCCGCGACGACGCCCAGCGGGTCGTACGCGATGTGCTCGGGCGGGCAGCCGTGCCACCAGGTGACCACCGGCACGTCCGGAGCCAGCAGCGGCATGACCACCGACTCGCTGTGCAGGGCGAGCCGGCCGTGCATCCGCATGATCACGGCCTCGCACGGCCCGAGCCGCCCGCCCACGACGATCTCGGCGTCGAGCCGGTTCTTGGCGTTCGCGGTCGCCGCGTCGACGCCCGCGACCGGGCCGCGGCTGACCACGAGCAGGCGGCAGGGGTGCGACGCGGCCGCGATGGTGGCCGCGTCCTCGACCTGGCGCACCCGGCCCTCGTCCACGATGACGACCAGGTTGAGGGCGAGGCCGCTGGCGACGCCGCCCGCGTTGCGCCGCTCCGAGCCGAGCTTGCGCACCACCTCGTTACCGGTGGTGTCCCACAGGGCTAGCATTCCGTCCCTCTTCCGAAGAGCTCTGAGTTCATGCCCGCTCCTCGCTTCGCTCGTCGCAGGCATGCCCTGGGGCCAACATGATTCGCTCGCTGCGCTCGCTCATGCCCGCCGCCAGGTGCGGCCCTCGCGGGCCAGCATCTCGTCGGCCTCACGCGGACCCCACTCGCCCGCCCGGTAGGTCGCGGGCTTGGTGCCCGCCCAGGCGTCCTCCAGCGGGTCGATGATGCGCCAGCCCTCCTCGACCTCGGCCGCGTCCGGGAACAGCGTCCGGTCGCCCAGCAGCACGTCGAGGATGAGCCGCTCGTACGCCTCGGGGCTGGACTCGGTGAACGCCTCGCCGTACGCGAAGTCCATGGTGATGTCGCGCAACTCCATCTGGGTGCCGGGCACCTTGGAGCCGAACTTCAGCATCACGCCCTCGTCCGGCTGGACCCGGATGACCAGCTGGTTGTTGCCCAGCAGCTCCACGTCCTCGGGGTAGAACGGCAGGTGCGGCGCCTTCTTGAACAGCACGGCGACCTCGGTGACCCGGCGCGGCAAGCGCTTGCCCGCGCGGATGTAGAACGGCACGCCCGCCCAGCGCCGGTTCTGGATGGTCAGCCGCACCGCCGCGTACGTCTCGGTGTTCGAGTCCGGCGGGACGTCCGACTCCTCCAGGTAACCGGGCACCCGGGCACCGGCGACCCAGCCGGTCAGGTACTGCCCGCGTACGGTCTCGGTGGTCACGTCCTTGGGCGGCACGGTGGCCCGCAGCACCTTGAGCTTCTCGGCGCGGATCTCGGAGGCGTCGAACGTCGTCGGCTCCTCCATGGCGACCAGCGCCAGCAGCTGCATCAGGTGGTTCTGCATGACGTCGCGGGCCGCGCCGGTGGCGTCGTAGAAGCCGGCCCGGGTGCCGATGCCGACGTCCTCGGCCATGGTGATCTGCACCGAGTCGACGTACTTGGAGTTCCACATGGGCTCGAACAGCGAGTTCGCGAAGCGCAGCGCCAGGATGTTCTGGACCGTCTCCTTGCCCAGGTAGTGGTCGATGCGGAAGACGTCCTCCGCGCTGACCACGTCGTCGACCAGGTCGTTCAGCGCCTTGGCCGACTCCAGGTCCTCGCCGAAGGGCTTCTCCACGACGACCCGCCGCCAGCCGCCGGACTTGGCGTTGTCGGCCAGCCCGGTGCGCTCCAGCTGCTTGAGCACGGTGGGGAAGGCGGCCGGGGGGATGGACAGGTAGAACGCCGCGTTGCCCTGGATGCCGTGCGAGTCGCGCAGCTCGTTCAGGCAGTCGTGCAGCCGGTCGAAGGCGGCGTCGTCGTCGAACGCGCCGCCCACGAAACGGAAGTTGCCCGCGAGCCGGGCCCAGACCTCCTCACGCCACGGGGTGCGCGCGTGCTCCATGGCCGCGGTGCGGGCCACGTTCTCGAAGTCGCCGTCGCCCCAGTCACGCCGGGCGAACCCGGCGATCACGAAGCCGGGCGGCAGCAGGCCCCGGTTGGCCAGGTCGTACACGGCGGGGATGAGCTTCTTGCGGGCGAGGTCGCCGGTGACCCCGAAGATGACTAGCGCGCACGGCTGCGGGATCCGCGGCAGCCGGCGGTCCTGGGGGTCCCGCAGCGGGTTGATCCGCTGCGGGTCGGACGACACGGTCACGTGACGTCACCTCTCCTTGTACGGCTGGAGTCGGGCCGCCGCGTCCAGCAGCTGGGCGATGCCCTTGGCCCGGTCGGTCAGGTGCAGGTGCAGCAGCGGGCGCGTACGCCCGGCCAGCGCCTGCCGGTCGCCCGCGGCCTGTGCCGCCTGCAGCTGACCGAAGGTGTACGGCTTGCCCGGCACGGCCAGGTCCTCGGCGACCTCGCCGGTGATCTGCAGGAACGCCCCGTGCTGCGGGCCGCCCTTGTGGTACTGGCCGGTCGAGTGCAGGAAACGCGGGCCCCAGCCGAACGTCACCGGGCGGCCGCTCGCGGTGGCCAGCAGCTCGCGCAGCTTCGCGGTGTCGGCGTCGGCGAACCGGTCCAGGTAGGCCATGACGGCGACATAACCGTGCTCGCCCGCGCCCCCGAGCAGGGCGCGCAGCGCGTCCTCCACGGAGCTCGCGTCGCCGTACCCGGTGATGGCGCCCTCGGTGAACGACGGCGCCGCCACCGGCAGGCCCGCCTCGAGGATCTTGTTCGTGTTCTGCTTGGACTCGGTGACGTTGGGCTGGTCGAACGGGTCGATGCCGAGCACCCGCCCGGCCACCGCGGTCGCCGCCTCCCAGCACAGGAACTGCGCGCCGAGCGCCCCGTTGACCGACACGTGCGGGACCACGCCGCTGCCGGGCACCGCGCCGACGCCCAGCGCGCCGCCGATGGTGGCGGTGAGCACGTCGGAACCGGTGGCACCGGCGCTGATCGGGGTCTCCACCACGACCGGCAGGATGCCCTTGCCCTCCTTGCCGGTGGACTCGGCGATCAGCTGCTCGGCCCAGTCACCCAGGCCCGTGATGCCGCTGCCGTCGTCCACCAGCGCGAGCTTGTCGCGGCCGGTGCGGGCCGCCGCGCCCAGCACCGCGCCCAGCAGGAACGCCGGGTTGTCGACGTCGCCGGTCAGCGTGGTGGCGAACTCTTCCGCCTGGTCCAGCAGCTCGGCCACGTCCACGCCCGCCAGCGCCGTCGGAACCAGCCCGAACGCGGTGAGCGCGGAGTAGCGGCCGCCCACGTCCGAATCGGCCAGCAGCACGAACGCGCCCATCTCGCGGGCCGTCGCCTCCAGCGGCGAGCCGGGGTCGGTGACGATGACGAAGTGCCGACCGGCCTCGGCCGGGCTGAGCCCCGCATCGAGGAACGCCTGCAGGTAGGCCCGGCGGTGGCTGTCGGTCTCCACGGTGCCGCCGGACTTGCTCGACACCACCACCACGGTGCGGTCGAGCCGGTCGCGCAGCGCGGTGGCGACCTGGCCCGGGTCGGTGGTGTCCAGCACGGTGAGCCGCTTGCCCAGGGTGAGGGAGATCACCTCGGGGGCCAGCGAGGAGCCGCCCATGCCGGCCAGCACCACGTGGTCCAGGTCGCCCAGCTCCGCACTCAGCTCGGCGAGCTGCGGCAGCAGCGCCCGGCTGCGCTGGAAGGTGTCCACCCAGCCCAGCCGCACGGCCGCCTCGGATTCGGCGGCCGGACCCCACAGCGTGGGGTCCTTGGCCGCCAGCTTCGCGGGCACCCCGTCGGCCAGCAGCCGGGCCAGCACCGGCTCGGCCGCGACGGCGACCTCGCGGGACACCCGCACGGTCAGCCCGCCGCCGAACACGACCTCCTGGAAGTCCTCGCTCATGCTTTCGCCAGCTTCGCCTGGACGCCCTCGAGCAGTTCGGTCCAGCTGGCGTCGAACTTGGCGACGCCGTCGCGCTCCAGGAACTCCACCACGTCGTCGTAGTCGACGCCGACCTCACGCAGCGCGTCGAGGGCCATCTCGGCCGACTGCAGGTTGCCGGTGATCGTGTCGCCGGGCACCTTGCCGTGGTCGGCGAAGGCCTGCATGGTCTTCTCCGGCATGGTGTTGACCGTGTTCGGCGCGATCAGCTGCTCGACGTAGAGCGTGTCCGGGTAGGCGGCGTTCTTGGTGCCGGTGGAGGCCCACAGCGGCCGCTGCGGCTTGGCCCCGGCGGCCTTGAGCGCCGCCCAGCGCTGGCCGTTCACGACCTCCAGGTGCGCGCCGTACGCCAGCCGCGCGTTGGCGACCGCGGCCTGCCCGCGCAGGGCGAGCGCGTCCGGGGTGCCGATCTTCTCCAGGCGCTTGTCGATCTCGGTGTCGAAGCGCGACACGAAGAAGGACGCCACGGACTCGATCTTCGAGATGTCGTGCCCGTTGGCCTTGGCCTGCTCCAGGCCGGTCAGCCAGGCGTCCATCACCGCGCGGTAGCGCTCCAGCGAGAAGATCAGCGTCACGTTGACGCTGATGCCCTCGGCCAGCGCCGCGGTGATCGCGGGCAGGCCGGCCAGGGTCGCCGGGATCTTGATGAACAGGTTCGGCCGGTCGACCAGCCACCACAGCTGCTTCGCCTCGGCGATGGTCGGCTCGGTCTTGTCCGCCAGCCGGGGGTCGACCTCGATCGAGACCCGCCCGTCGACGCCGTCGGAGGCGTCGAAAGCCGGGCGCATCACGTCGCAGGCCCAACGGATGTCGTACGTGGTGAGCATGCGCACGGCCTCGTCGACCGAGACGCCGCGCACCTTCAGGTCGTGCAGCTGCGCGTCGTAGTCGTCACTGCCCGCCATCGCGCCCGCGAAGATGGTCGGGTTGCTGGTCACGCCGACGACGTGGAACTCGTCACGCAGCTTCTCCAGCGCGGTGTGCGAGCCGCCCTCGGTGAGCCGCTCGCGGGAGATGTCGTCGAGCCATACCGCCACGCCCGCGGCGGAGAGTTCGCCCAGTGGATCAGTCATAGTCACTCGCCTACCTTGGAGAGGGAGCGGCGGGCCGCCTCCGCGACCGCCTCCGGGGTGAAACCGAACTTCTCGAACAGGGTCGCGGCCGGGGCCGACGCGCCGTAGTGCTCCAGGCTCACCGACTCGCCCGCGTCGCCGACCAGGTCACGCCAGGACATGGCGATACCGGCCTCGACGCTGACCCGGGCCTTCACGTTCGCGGGGAGCACGGACTCCCGGTACCCCGCATCCTGGGCGCGGAACCATTCCTGGCACGGCATCGAAACGACCCGCGTGGGCACGTCCTCGTCCTCCAGCAGCTCCTGGGCCTTCAGGCAGATCGAGACCTCGGAGCCGGTGCCGATGAGGATCACCTGCGGGGTGCCGGTGGAGGCCTCCTCCAGGATGTAGCCGCCGCGCTCGAAGCCGGTGATCTTCTCCGGGTCGAGCGTGGGCACGTTCTGGCGGGTCAGCGCCAGCGCGGTGGGCCGGTCGGTGTGCTTGAGCGCCATCCGCCAGGCGTGCGCGGTCTCGTTGGCGTCGGCGGGCCGCACCACGTCCAGGCCGGGGATGGCCCGCAGCGCGGTGATCTGCTCCACCGGCTGGTGGGTCGGACCGTCCTCGCCCAGGCCGATCGAGTCGTGCGTCCAGACGTACGTCACCGGCAGCTTCATCAGCGCGGCCAGGCGCACCGGCGGCCGCATGTAGTCGGAGAAGACCAGGAACGTGCCGCCGTAGACGCGGGTGCCGCCGTGCAGCGCGATGCCGTTCATGATCGAGCCCATGCCGTGCTCGCGGATGCCGAAGTGCAGCGTGCGGCCGTACTCGTCGCCGGGGAACTCCTTGGTGGCGAACTCGGCCGGGACGAACGACGGCTCGCCCTTCATGGTGGTGTTGTTGCTCTCGGCCAGGTCGGCCGAACCGCCCCACAGCTCCGGCAGCACCGGCGCCAGCGCGTTGAGCACCTGGCCGGACGCGGCGCGGGTGGCCAGGCCCTTCGGGTCGTGCGGGAACGACGGCAGCGCCTGCTCCCAGCCGTCGGGCAGGGTGCGGGTGCTCATCCGGTCGAACAGCGCCAGCCGCTCCGGATTGGTCTTCGCCCAGTCGTGGAACGCCTCCTCCCACTGCTCGTGCAGCAGGCGGCCGCGCTCGGCCACGGCGCGGGTGTGCGCGATGACCTCGTCCTCGACCGGGAACGCGACGGCGGGGTCGAAGCCGAGCAGTTCCTTGACCGCGGCGGCCTCGTTGGGGCCGACCGCCGAGCCGTGGATCTTGCCGGTGTTCTGCTTGGTCGGCGCGGGCCAGCCGATGATGGTGCGCAGCGCGATGAAGCTGGGCCGGTCGGTGACCGCCTTGGCGCGCTGGATCGCCGCCCACAGCGCCGGCACGTCCTCGTGGTAGCCGGTGTTGCCGCCGGTCCAGTCGACCTTCTCGACGTGCCAGCCGTACGCCTCGTAGCGCTTGCAGACGTCCTCGGACTTCGCGATGAGGGTGTTGTCCTCGATCGAGATCTCGTTGTCGTCGTAGAAGACGATCAGGTTGTCCAGCTTCTGGTGCCCGGCGATCGAGGAGACCTCGTGGGTCACGCCCTCCTCGATGTCGCCGTCCGAGCAGATCACAAAGATGTGGTGGTCGAACGGGCTGGTGCCGGGGGCGGCGTCCGGGTCGAACAGGCCGCGCTCGCGGCGCGCCGCCATCGCCATGCCGACGGCGTTGCCCAGGCCCTGGCCCAGCGGCCCGGTGGTGGTCTCCACCCCGCGGGTGTGGCCGTGCTCGGGGTGGCCGGGGGTCAGCGAACCCCACTGGCGCAGTGCCTGCAGGTCCGACAGCTCCAGGCCGTAGCCGGCGAGGAAGAGCTGGACGTACTGGGTGAGGGAGGAGTGGCCGGCGGAGAGCACGAAGCGGTCGCGGCCGGTCCAGTCGGGGTCGTTGGGGTCGAGGCGCATCGCCCGCTGGAACAGCAGATAAGCCAGTGGCGCCAGGCTCATCGCGGTGCCCGGATGGCCGTTGCCGGCCTTCTCGACGGCGTCCATGGCCAGGACGCGGGCGGTGTCCACCGCGCGGCGGTCGATGTCAGACCAGATCAACTGCTCGGTCACAGCTGTGCTACTCCTAGCGACTCGTTTCCGTCGCGCCAGGCCGTGGGAGGTTCGCCACGCCCAGAGGCTCCGGCAGGTATAAAGCATCGTCGTCCGGGCGGCCACGGTGTCGCCGGCGTCGGTGTTGACCCTACTCATACCGCGCACGACGCATGTGTGAACCCGTCCATTCCGAGCGTGGTGGCGCGCCCGCAGGGGTTGACCAGCGTTGCCGTACCCTGTTGCGGGTGAGCACGCTCGCCGCAGAGTCGCCTGAGGCGGCCACCGTAGATCTCCCGTCCCCCCGCACCGCCGTGATCCCGGTCCAGCCGGGCGCGGTGGCCCGTGCCGCGCAGCTGCAGCAGCGCAAGGCCCGATGGGCGATGGTGGGGGCATACGTGTCGCTCACCAAGCCGCGCATCGTCGAGCTGCTGCTCATCACGACGATCCCGGCGATGATGCTGGCCGCCGAGGGGCTGCCCTCGATCTGGCTGATGCTGGTGGTGCTGGTCGGCGGCTCGTTCGCGGCCGGTGCGGCCAACGCCATCAACTGCTACATCGACCGCGACATCGACCCGCTGATGGGCCGCACCTCGCGGCGTCCGCTGGTGACCCACAAGATCTCGCCGAAGTCCGCGCTCGTGTTCGGCCTCACGCTGGCGGTCGCCTCGACCCTGCTGATGGCGGCGTTCACCAACTGGCTGGCCACCGCGCTGACCGTGGCGGCGATCGTCTACTACGACGTGATCTACACCGCCTGGCTGAAGCGCACCACGCCGCACAACACCTTCTGGGGCGGCGTGTGCGGGGCGATGCCGGTGCTCATCGGCTGGGCTGCGGTCACCGGCTCGCTGGCCCCGGCCGCCTGGCTGCTGTTCGGCGTCGTCTTCTTCTGGCAGATGCCGCACTTCTACGCGCTGGCCATCCGCTTCAAGGACGACTACGCCAAGGCCGGCATCCCGATGCTGACGGTGGTGGCGACCCCGCGTCGCGTCGCGATCGAATCCGTGGTCTACTCCTGGCTCACGGTGGCCGTGTCGCTGGCGGTGTGGCCACTGGGCATGTCGTCGGTGTACGGCCTGCCCGCGCTGATCTGCGGTGGCTTCTTCATCCTGGAGGCCCATGGCCTCTACAGCCGCACGGTGAAGGGTGAGGACGTCAAGCCCATGCGGCTGTTCCACTGGTCCACGGCGTACCTCACGATCGTGTTCGTGGCCGCCGCGGTCGACGTGTTCATCTGAGCGGTTTTTACCTGTTTCGGCCGGACACGCCCTTTTTGGGTACGGGGTGTCGGCCAGCTGACTGAAAACTGTCCGTTCTGTGACGCATTGACGATGCTATTTCCGGGCGAACTCGGACACCTGATCTCTGTACACCGGGTTGCGATCACGTAACAGGAATCACAAAAGCTCATCACCATCCCTCCATGGGACACCCGTTCTGCTTATCGTGCTTGGCATGGCAGAAGGTTCAGATACGACGACGACCATCGTCCACCCCGCCGCCAACCTTGTGGCGGTCCTGCGCGCTTTCGCGAGCGAGCACGGGGGAGCGAAGGGAGTCGTCGAGTACGTCGGACGGCGCGGTGCGCGCATCGTGCTGGTGGGCAGTGACGGAACGTGGGGCGACCAGATGGCCGCCAGCACCGACATCGCCCGGGCCGCCTGCGAGAAGGCCGGCATCACCGTGGAGAACGAGTGGGAGCGCGAGCTGATCGAGCTCATGCGCCCCACGAACGACCTCTGGCGTTCCATGTCCAAGCGAGTCCTGGCACGCTGAGGTTCTTTCAGATCCCGCGTTATATTCGGATCTTGTGAGCACATCCCTTGACCACGCGACCCGGGCCCAGGCCCGGGTCGCCCTGGTTTCCGAAGCAGGTTCCGCCCCGTCGCCGCGCGGGGTCCGCCCCCGGGTCGCGATCGTGACCTGCGCCGAGATCCCGCTGCTGGAGGACGACGACCGGCTGGTGCTGCCAGCGCTGGCGGCCCTGGGCGTCGACGCCGAGCCCGTGGTGTGGGACGACCCCTCCGCCGACTGGTCCGCGTACGACCTGGTCGTGCTGCGCTCCCCGTGGGACTACGCGCAGCGCCACGACGAGTTCCTGGCCTGGGCCGGTGGCGTGCCCCGCCTGGTCAACCCGGTCGAGACGGTGGCCTGGAACACGGACAAGCGCTACCTCGCCGAGCTGGCCGCGGCCGGCCTGCCGGTCACCCCGACGACATTCCTCGCTCCCGGCGACGCGTGGACGCCCCCGGCGGGTGACGGCGACTACGTCATCAAGCCCTCCGTGAGCGCCGGCAGCCGCGACACCGGCCGGTACGGCCCCGCCGACGCCGCGCAGGCCGTCGCCCACGTACGCCGCCTCCAAGCCGCCGGCCGGATCACCATGGTCCAGCCGTACCTGCCCGCGGTGGACTCCTACGGCGAGACCGCCCTGCTCTTCTTCGCGGACCCCGCCACCGGCCGCCTGGCCTACAGCCACGCCATCCGCAAGGGTCCGATGCTCACCGGCCCCGACGAGGGCCTGGAGACGCTGTACAAGCCCGAGGAGATCACCCCCCGGGTGCCCACGGCCGCCGAACGTGCGGTGGGCCAGGCCGTCGTGGCGACCCTGCCCGACGGCCTGGTCTACGCCCGCGTCGACCTGATCCCCGATGAGCGCGGCAACCCGCTGCTGGTCGAACTCGAACTCACCGAGCCGTCCGTGTTCATGCTCCACGACGAAAACGCCGCCACCCGCCTCGCCACCGCCATCACCTGGGCCCTCTGACGCCTCCGCCGCTCCGCCCCACCCGCTCCGCTGCCGGGGCGAAGATCGCTGTTGGGTGCCAGAACCTCGGGTCTGACCCCGTGTCCTGACACCAAACAGCGATCTTCGCCGCGCCGCCCCGCGGCAGCCCGCCAAGATCGCGACGATCTTGCGCGAACTGTTGCCGATTCGCCCGAAACACCCGTGTCGTACCCGCAGTTCGTCGCGTCGCGTCGCGTCGCGTCGCGTCGTGCGTCGCGGTGGGGCGCCGTGCGGCGGGGTGCGGTGCGGCGCGCGGTGCGGTGGGGCGCGGTGGGGCGCGGTGGGGCGCGCGGGGCGGGGTGGTTATGGGGTGCGGGAGAGGAAGTCGCGGAGGCCGGCGCCGGGGGGGTCGTCGGGGTGGGCGGTGAGGCCGCGTTCGGCCCAGGAGCGGGCGGCGGCGGGGTCGCCTATGTCGGCCAGGGCTCGGGCCAGGCGGCCGTACTGGGCGGCGTGTTTGAGGTCGCCGCCGATGACCTCGATCAGGGTGGCGGTGTCGCGTTCCCAGCGGGCGAGGCGTTCGACGGCGTCGCGGGCGCTGAGGTCGCCGGGGTCGGCGGCCCAGCGGCGGCGCACGACGGCGCGGTAGTGGTCCAGGCCGCCGGGGCCCAGGGCGGGGCCGTAGGCCCAGATGTCGACGGGGCACCAGCGGCCGGTGTCGAACTGCACGGTGACCAGCCAGTCGGCCAGCTCCACGGGGTCGGGGTCGGGGGCGGCCTGGCGGCAGGCCTCGGCGTGCGTGGCCAGCAGGCGGTTGAGCAGGTTGTCCAGCGCACCGGAGGCGTCGTCGGCGTGGTCGAGGGTGCTCAGCAGCAGCTCGACGGCGTGCGCGAGGGGTTCCCGGGCGACGGCGGCCCGGCCGGTGCGCACCAGGGTGGCCAGCTCCTCGGCGACCTGCGCGGCGCTTTCGGCGTGCCGGACGCTGGCCCAGTAGTCGAGGTCGCCGGTGGTGGTGAAGGTCCGGGTCACCACGCCGGGGAGGGAGTCCTCGGGGTGGGCCTGCGGCGCGCGGCGCAGAGAGGTGGGCACCCCGTCATCATCGCTCTGTCGGGCACTCCGTGAGGGGCTTGCGCGACCGGTTGACGACCGGATCGGAATCTGGCGGTTACCGGACGGTGACCAATGTCCGGTTCGTTTCGTCGCTGGTCAGGCTGGACGCGCTCCCATCGGCTTCGGGAGCGTCGAACCCGGTGGACCAGACCACGGCCAGGGTGGCCACCCATACCGCGCACGCGCCGGCCATGTGCGCACCGACCAGCAGCGCGGGCAGGTGGGTGAAGTACTGCACGAAGCCGATCGCGCCCTGGGCCAGCAGCACCGCCAGCAGGATCGCGCAGGTGCGGGCCATCGGGGCGGCGTTAACGGCGCGGGCGGCGAACCAGCACGCGACGGCCAGGCCCAGCATGAGGAAGACGGCGTCCACGTGCAGCTGGGAGATCATCTCGGGGTTCAGGCCGGTGCGGTGGGCCTTGTCGTCGCCGGCGTGCGGGCCGCTGCCGGTGACCACCACGCCGATCACCACCACGGCGGCCGAGGCGGCGGTCAGCGCCCAGGTGAGCGGGCGGAGCCGAGCCGCCGCGGGTTCCGTGACCGGGCGGGGCATGGTGCGCTGCCAGAGCAGGTACGAGCCGCCGATCATCGCGGCGGACAGCAGGAAGTGCAGGCCCACCACGTACGGATTGAGGTCGGTGAGGACCGTGATGCCGCCCACCACGCCCTGTCCGGGGATGCCCAGCGCGAGGATGACCGCGGGGCGGCGCAGCCGGGCGTGCCGCCAGACGGCCACCACGAGCGCGATCGCGATGGCGGAGAGCACGAAGGTGAGCAGCCGGTTGCCGAACTCGATGGCCCCGTTGATGCCCATCGCCTTCGTGGCGGTGTACGAGTCCTCGGTGCACTTGGGCCAGGTGGGGCAGCCCAGGCCGGAGCCGGTCAGCCGGACCGCGCCACCGGTGATCACGATGCCGATGTTGCCGGCGAGGCCGGCCAGGGCCAGTCGGCGGCGGGTCGCCGCGTCCGAGTTCAGCAGCTGGGGCAGTGGCCACACCGGCACGCGCTCCAGGAGCCGGGTGATCCGGGGGACGAACCCGGCTGCCTTGGCGGTATCGACATCAAGCACGAACCGATGGTAGGCGCGCGTTCCGGGCACGCCGAGTTAGGGCAGGCTGGGTGTCACGAGTCACGCCGCGGGCGGTTTGCGCACGTCGAACTAAATAAGTAACACTGGTGTAGTGAAAAAGGGTGGGGTGATCACAGAGGCATCCGATCGCCGCGTGGGTCATCCTGCCACGCGCGGCCGGGTGATCGAGCTGCTCGCCCAGGGCCCCGCGACCGCGGCGGCGCTGGGGGTGGAGCTGGGACTCAGTCCGGCAGGCGTGCGCCGCCACCTCGACGCGATGTTCGCCGAGGGCCTGGTCAGCGCACGCGAGCAGGTGATCCGCGGCCCGCGCGGCCGGGGACGCCCCGCCAAGGTCTTCTCGCTCACCGACACCGCCCGCGACGGGCTCGGCCGGCACGCCTACGACGGCCTGGCCACGGCCGCGCTGCGTTGGATCGCCGAGCGGGGCGGCGAGCGCGAGGTGGCCGCCTTCGCCGCGGCCCAGATCTCGGTGCTCGAGCAGCGCTGCGAGGCCGCGGTACGCGACTCGGGTGACGATCCTCTCGCCCGCGCGGAGGCGCTCGCGGAGGCGCTGACCGCTCAGGGATACGCTGCGAGCGCGTCCACGATCGCCACCGGCGGGCAGCTGTGCCAGCACCACTGCCCCGTCGCGCACGTCGCCGCCGAGTTTCCGCAGCTGTGCGAGGCCGAGACCGAGGTGATCGGTCGTCTGGTCGGCACGCACGTGCAGCGGCTCGCGACGATCGCGCACGGCGACGGGGTGTGCACCACACACATACCTCCGAAAGTGTTCCGTCCCGGAGCGCCGCCTGGTGGCGCGCCGGCTCCGGCGGGACGAACCGAGCTTGTTCAGATCCACGATGGCGTCACGATGAGGACGGACTCATGACCGAGCAGATCACCACGACCGAGGACCAGCTCGCTGGCCTGGGCAAGTACGAGTACGGCTGGGCCGACCCGGACCTGGCCGGCGTCAACGCGCGGCGCGGTCTGAACGAAGCCGTGGTGCGCGACATCTCGGGCAAGAAGAGCGAAGCCGACTGGATGCTCGAGCTGCGGCTCAAGGGCCTGCGCCTGTTCGGCCGCAAGCCCATGCCGAACTGGGGCGCGGACCTGTCGGGCATCGACTTCGACAACATCAAGTACTTCGTGCGCTCGACCGAGAAGCAGGCGGCGAGCTGGGAAGACCTCCCCGAGGACATCAAGAACACGTACGACAAGCTCGGCATCCCCGAGGCGGAGAAGCAGCGCCTCGTGGCCGGTGTCGCCGCGCAGTACGAGTCCGAGGTCGTCTACCACGCGATCCGTGAGGACCTGGAGCAGCAGGGTGTGCTGTTCCTGGACACCGACACGGCGCTGAAGGAGCACCCGGAGCTGTTCAAGGAGTACTTCGGCACGGTCATCCCGGTGGGCGACAACAAGTTCGCCGCACTGAACACCGCGGTGTGGTCGGGCGGCTCCTTCATCTACGTGCCGCCGGGCGTCAACGTGGAGATCCCGCTGCAGGCCTACTTCCGGATCAACACCGAGAACATGGGCCAGTTCGAGCGGACCCTGATCATCGTCGACGAGGGCGCGTACGTGCACTACGTCGAGGGCTGCACCGCGCCGATCTACTCGTCGGACTCGCTGCACAGCGCGGTCGTCGAGATCATCGTGAAGAAGAACGCGCGCTGCCGGTACACCACGATCCAGAACTGGTCGAACAACGTCTACAACCTGGTCACCAAGCGCGCCGTGTGCCACGAGGGCGCGACCATGGAGTGGGTCGACGGCAACATCGGTTCCAAGGTCACCATGAAGTACCCGGCCGTGTTCATGGTCGGCGAGCACGCCAAGGGCGAGGTGCTCTCGGTGGCCATGGCCGGCGAGGGCCAGCACCAGGACGCGGGCGCCAAGATGGTGCACGCGGCCCCGCACACCTCGAGCACGATCATCAGCAAGTCGATCGCCCGGGGCGGCGGCCGCACCTCGTACCGCGGCCTGGTCCAGGTGCTGGAGGGCTCGCACCACAGCAAGAGCACGGTCAAGTGCGACGCGCTGCTGGTGGACACCATCTCCCGCTCGGACACCTACCCCTACGTGGACATCCGCGAGGACGACGTGTCCATGGGGCACGAGGCGACCGTCTCCAAGGTGAGCGACGACCAGCTCTTCTACCTGATGAGCCGGGGCATGTCCGAGGACGAGGCCATGGCGATGATCGTGCGCGGCTTCATCGAGCCCATCGCCAAGGAGCTCCCCATGGAGTACGCCCTGGAACTGAACCGACTGATCGAACTGCAGATGGAAGGCGCCGTCGGCTGATGAGCACCGAAGTTATCGCACCGCCCAAGACCAAGTCGCAGGCGCTGCGCTCGTTCCACGTCGCCGACTTCCCGGCGCTCACCGGTCGCGAGGAGGAGTGGCGTTTCACGCCGCTCAAGCGGCTGCGGGGCCTGGCGGCCGGCGACCTCGCGGCGTCGGCCGCGCCCAAGCACGAGTACGGCACGCTGCCCGAGGGCGTCACCGTCGCCACGGTGTCGACCTCGGACGCCCGGATCGGCGGGGTGCTGACCCCGTTCGACCGGATCAGCGCCTGGGCCTTCGAGAACGCGGCCGATGCGCTGCTGGTCGAGGTCGCCAAGGAGGCCGTGCTCGCCGAGGCGGTCGTGCTGCGGCTCAACGGCCACGGCGCGGACGGCGCGGCGGCGGCGCACACCTACCTGTCGGTCGGCGCGTTCGCCGAGGCGACCGTGGTGCTGGAGCAGACCGGCAGTGTCACGCTCGCCGACAACGTCGAGATCGCGGTCGCCGACGGCGCGAAGCTGACCCTGGTCACGGTCGCCGACTGGGCCGCCGACGCGGTGCAGGCGCAGCACATCAAGATCCAGCTGGGCCGCGACGCGAAGATCCTGCACGTGCAGGTGTCGCTCGGCGGTGACCTGGTGCGCCAGTTCACCAGCGTCGACTACACCGGCCGCGGCGGCGAGGCCGAGCTCTACGGGCTCTACTTCGCCGACGGCGCGCAGCACATCGAGCACCGCCTGCTGGTGGACCACTCGGTGCCGGACTGCCGCTCGTACGTGGGCTACCGCGGCGCGCTGCAGGGCGAGGGCGCGCACACGGTGTGGGTAGGCGACGTGCTGATCCAGGACGAGGCCACCGGCACCAGCACCTACGAGGTCAACCGCAACCTGCTGCTGTCCGACGGGGCGCGGGCCGACTCGGTGCCGAACCTGGAGATCGAGACCGGCGAGATCGTCGGCGCGGGCCACGCCTCGGCGACCGGCCGCTTCGACGACGAGCAGCTGTTCTACCTGATGGCCCGGGGCATCCCGGAGGCCGAGGCGCGCAAGCTCGTGGTCCGCGGTTTCTTCGCCGAGCTGCTGGGCAAGATCCCGGCCGAGGACCTGCGCGAGCGCCTCGGCGCGGCCATTGAGGAGCGGCTGGAGAAGGCGGGATCGTGACCGACTTCGTTAGGGCTTGTGCCGCCGACGACGTCGCCAAGGGCGCGGCGCTCGCGGTGGACCTCGGCGGCACGCCGGTGGTGGTGGTGCACGCGGAGGACGACGGCTTCTACGCCGCGTACGACGAGTGCTCGCACGCCGCGGTGGCGCTGTCCGAGGGCGAGGTCGACGGCTGCACGCTGGAATGCTGGCTGCACGGCTCGCGTTTCGATCTTCGTACCGGTGCGCCGACCGGCCTGCCCGCCACCGAACCTGTTCCTGTCTTCCCCGTCGACGTCCGTGACGGTGACGTCTACGTCAGCCTGACGCCAAGCAATGGAGTGACCCGATGAGCAAGTTGGAGATCCGCGACCTTCAGGTGTCGGTGAAGCTGCCCGAGGGCGAGCTGAAGCCGATCCTGCACGGGGTCACGCTGACCGTGGAGTCGGGTCAGACGCACGCCATCATGGGCCCGAACGGGTCCGGCAAGTCGACCCTGGCCTACTCGATCGCGGGCCACCCGAAGTACGAGATCACCGGTGGCACGGTGACCCTGGACGGCCAGGACGTGCTCGCGATGACCGTGGACGAGCGCGCCCGCGCGGGCCTGTTCCTGGCCATGCAGTACCCGGTCGAGGTTCCCGGCGTGTCGGTGGCGAACTTCCTGCGCACCGCGAAGACCGCGATCGACGGCGAGGCGCCCAAGCTGCGCACCTGGGCCGGCGAGCTGAAGGGCTCGATGGAGAAGATGGGCATGGACCCCGCCTTCGCCCAGCGCAACGTGAACGAGGGCTTCTCCGGCGGTGAGAAGAAGCGGCACGAGATCGTGCAGCTGGAGCTGCTCAAGCCGAAGATCGCGATCCTCGACGAGACCGACTCCGGCCTCGACGTGGACGCGCTGCGCGTGGTCAGCGAGGGCGTGAACCGGGTCAAGGAGAACAGCGACACCGGCATGCTGCTGATCACCCACTACACCCGGATCCTGCGCTACATCAAGCCCGACTTCGTGCACGTGTTCGTGGCCGGCCGGATCGTCGAAGAGGGCGGCCCGGAGCTGGCGGACAAGCTCGAGGCCGAGGGCTACGAGCGCTACGCGGCCGGCGCCGGCGCGGCCGCCGTGGGCGCCTGAGGGAGCTGAGCAGACGATGACCGCATTGACCATCCCGGCCGGGATGCCGCAGTACGACGACAAGCCGCGCTTCGACGTGGAGCGCGTGCGCGCCGACTTCCCGATCCTGGGCCGGGAGGTCAACGGTCATCCGCTCGTCTACCTGGACAGCGGCAACACCTCGCAGAAGCCGCGCCAGGTCATCGACGCGGTCGCCCGCTACTACGCCGAGCACAACGCCAACGTGGCGCGCTCGGTGCACACGCTGGGCACCGAGTCGACCGAGGCGTACGAGGGCGCGCGGGCCAAGGTCGCCGCGTTCATCGGCGCGCCCAGCGTGGACGAGGTGGTGTTCACCAAGAACGCCACCGAGGCGCTGAACCTGGTCGCGCACGCGTTCGGCCCGCACGCGCAGGACCCGCGCTTCCGGCTGGGCCCCGGCGACGAGATTGTGATCTCGGAGATGGAGCACCACTCCAACATCGTGCCGTGGCAGCTGCTGTGCCAGCGCACCGGCGCGACGCTGCGGTGGTTCGGCCTCACCGAGTCCGGCCGCCTGGACGAGTCGAACCTCGACGAGCTGGTCAACGAGCGGACGAAGATCGTCTCGATCGTGCACATGTCGAACGTGCTCGGCACCGTCAACGCCACCGCGCGCATCACCGCGCGGGTGCGCGAGGTCGGCGCGCTGCTGATGCTCGACTGCTCGCAGTCGGTGCCGCACCTGCCGATGGACGTCGTCGACTACGACGTGGACTTCATCGCGTTCACCGGGCACAAGATGCTGGCGCCGACCGGCATCGGCGTGCTGTGGGGGCGCGGCGAGCTGCTCAACGTCATGCCGCCGTTCCTGGGCGGCGGGTCGATGATCGAGACGGTCAAGATGACCGGCTCGACGTTCGCCCCGGCCCCGGCCCGGTTCGAGGCGGGCACCCCGCCGATCGCGCAGGCGGTCGGGCTGGGCGCCGCGATCGACTACCTGAACGCGGTCGGCATGGACGCGGTCGCCTGGCACGACAAGGAGCTGACGGCGTACGCGCTGGACGCCCTGGACACCGTGCCGGGCCTGCGCATCTACGGCCCGAGGGTGCCGGTCGGGCGCGGTGCGACCATCTCGTTCACACTGGACAAGATCCACCCGCACGACGTGGGTCAGGTGCTCGACTCGCTCGGTGTGCAGGTTCGGGTCGGCCACCACTGCGCCAAGCCGATCTGCGACCGTTTCTCGGTGCCCGCGCTCACCCGGGCCTCGTTCTACCTCTACACGACGACCGACGAGGTCGACGCGCTCGTGCGCGGCCTGGATCAGGTGCGGAAGGTCTTCGCTTAGCCATGCAGCTCGACCAGCTCTACCAGGAGATAATCCTGGACCACTACAAGCGCCCGCAGGGGCGCGGGTTGCGCGAGCCCTTCGCGGCCGGCGTGCACCATGTGAATCCCACCTGCGGCGACGAGATCACCCTCCGGGTCGCCCTGGACGGGGAGACCATCAGCGACATCTCGTACGACGGGCAGGGCTGCTCGATCAGCCAGGCGTCCGCGAGCGTGCTGCACGAGCTGCTGTCCGGCCGCAAGGTCGACGACGCGCTCGCCGTGCACGCCGCGTTCGTCGAGCTGATGGGCGGCAAGGGCCAGGTCGTGCCCGACGAGGAGGTGCTGGGGGACGCGGTCGCGTTCGCCGGCGTCGCCAAGTACCCCGCGCGGGTCAAATGCGCGCTGCTGTCCTGGATGGCGTTGAAGGACGCGGTCGCTCAGGCCGTCGCCCTCGAGAAGGAGGAAGTGTGATGAGCGAGACCGACATCGTCGACAGCACCGTCGAGGCCGCGCCGGTCGAGGCCGCCGCGCCGAAGGCCGCCAAGAAGGCCGAGGTCGACGAGGTACGCGAGGCCATGAAGGACGTCGTGGACCCCGAGCTGGGCATCAACGTGGTCGACCTGGGCCTGGTGTACGGCGTCCACATCGACGACGAGAACGTGGCCACCCTCGACATGACGCTGACCTCGGCGGCCTGCCCGCTGACCGACGTCATCGAGGACCAGACCCGCGCCGCGCTGACCACCGGCCCCGGTGGCGGGCTGGTGAACGACATGCGCATCAACTGGGTGTGGCTGCCGCCGTGGGGTCCCGACAAGATCACCGACGACGGCCGCGACCAGCTGCGCTCCCTCGGCTTCAACGTCTGACCGACGTACGTCCACGAAGGGCGTCCACCCACCGGGTGGACGCCCTTCGTGCGTCCCGCGCCCGGACTCGCGGGATAATCCAGTTGATCAGGTCCAGGTAGCCGTAGGAGGCTCGCGGCCATGCGTATCGCCACCCTCGCGGAGCGTCCCGACCTCGTCGACGCCCTGTGGGACATGCCCACCGCCTGGCCGGAGTTCATGCTCCACGACCCCATCTCGAACCTCTACTACGGCCTGGCCGTCCAGGAGTGGCCGGAATACATCCTGGTCGCCGAGGACCCGGCTGAGCCGGGACGGCTCGTCGCCAAAGGGCACAGCGTGCCGTTCCTGCTGCCCGAGGGCGACGAGCTGCCGACTGACGGCTGGGACGGCGCGCTGCGCCGCGCGCTGCGGGCCCGGGTGGCGGGGGAGCAGCCGAACATCGTCTCCGCGATCGAGATCTCGGTGCGCCCCGACCGGCAGGGCACCGGACTGTCCGCGCTGATGCTGGCCGCGATGCGGGACAACGCGGCCCGGCTGGGCTTCGCCGACCTGGTCGCGCCGGTGCGGCCGAACGGGGCCAAGGACCCGGCCGAGCCGATGACGTCGTACGCGTACCGGACCCGCGCCGACGGCCTGCCCGTGGACCCGTGGCTGCGGGTGCACGTGCGCGCGGGCGGCGTCATCGAGAAGATCGCCCCGCGCTCGATGGTCATCCCGGGCACCTGCGCGGAGTGGCGGACGTGGACCGGGCTGCCGTTCGACACCACCGGCCCCGTGCACGTGCCCAGGGCGCTCACCCCGGTGCACAACGACGCCGAGCACGACTGGGCCGTGTACGTCGAGCCCAACGTGTGGATACGGCACCGCACCGGCGCCTGAGACATCGATCGGAAAATAGGTCGCGGGCGGGTCGGCGGCAACCCAGAATGGCCGCATGACCGCTACCTGCCTGCGCCTCGCGCCCCTGTCCGCCTCGGCGGAAGGACGGCGTCGACAGCAGCGTGGGCCCGTGGCCGGAACGAGCCGCCCGCAGTCGTGATCGCCGCCGGAGTGGCGGGTCTGCTGGCGGGGTACGGCGTAGCCGTGCCCGTCGGCGCGATCGCGCTGTTGCTGATGAGCCTCACCGCCCGCACCTCGCTGCGGATCGGCGCCGCCGCCGCGCTGGGCGTGGCGGCCGCCGACGGGATCTACGCCCTGATCGCCGTGCTGGGCGGGGCCGCCCTGGCCCGCTGGATCGAACCGATCGCCACGCCGCTGCGCTGGGTCGCCGTGGCCGTGCTGCTCTACATCGCGGGACACACCGCGGTGAGCGCGGTGCGCCACTACCGCGACCCGGCGCGGGCCCGCGAGACGAAGCTGCTGGACACCCCGGGCCGGGCCTTCCTGGCGCTGCTGGGCCTGACCCTGCTCAACCCGATGACCGTCGTGTACTTCGGCGCGCTGGTCCTCGGCGGGCGGCAGGCGATGGACGGGCTGACCGGCCCGGAGGGCGCGGTGTTCGTGACCGCCGCCTTCCTCGCCTCGGCCAGCTGGCAGCTGACCGTCGCGGCGGGCGGAGCGCTGGTCGGCCGGGTGCTCGCCACGCCGCGCGGACGCCTGGTCACCGCCCTGGTGTCCAGCCTGGTGATCTCAGTCCTCGCGGTGGCGCTCGTCGTGGCAGAGTAGGCGCCATGCTGCCTACCCCCTCCGCTCTGCTGCTCGACTTCGGCGGGGTGATCGTCGAGTCCGGACGGTCACCCCGGCCGGATGACTCCACCCCTCGGCACGCCGAACTCGTCCAGCGCGTCCACCGGCTCACCGGCGGCGTGGTCGGCGAGGACGAGATCCGCCACGCGCTGGACAGCGCGAAGAAGGCCCGCTCGCGGATGCGCGAGAACACCGAGGAATGCCTGGAGATCAGCCACGAGCAGCTCTGGGGGGAGCTCATCGCCGTCGAGTGGCCGGCGGTGGCGCGGGCCACGGTGCTGGTGCACGCCAGCGACCTGACCCGGCAGTGGGCGCTGCGGCCCGACTGGCGGCTGCGGCCCGGCATCGCCGACCTGCTGGACTTCACGGTGGGCCGGGGCATGCCGGTCGCCGTGGTCAGCAACACCCCCTGCGGCCAGGCCCACCGCGAGGCGCTCGACGGGTTCGGGCTGACCGGAGCGATCGCCGCCCAGATCTACAGCGACGAGCTGGGCGTGTACAAGCCGCATCCGAGCATGATCTGGGCCGCGGCGCGGGACATCGGCGTGGCCGCGGCCGACTGCTGGTACGTCGGCGACCAGCCGCATCGCGACGTCCTCTGCGCCCGGCGGGCCGGGGTGGGCGCCGCCATCCTCATGCCGGAGGGCGAGCCCCGCGAGGTCGGCGAGAACACGCCCGACGCGGTCGTCGCCGACGGCACGGAGCTGCTCGCGCTGCTCCGGCAGGCGCTGTAGGGACGGTCACCGGGCCATCGCGTCCACCGGAGGCCGCGCTAGCGGTGGGCGGCCGGGTGGCCGTGGCGCCGGGCGCGCCGCTCCGCCACCGCCTGCATCACGGGCATCAGCGCCAGGAGCGGCAACGCCAGGTTGGCCAGGAACAAGGCGGCGACAAGGGTGGCCACCATGGCGCTGGTCGCGATCACGCCACGGCGCACCGCCCGCTGCACCGCTTCGGCCCGGCCGGGGCGCTGCAGGGGCACGCGATCGCGGATGCGCAGCGACAGCAGCAGGCCGCTGAACGCGATGAAGACCAGGTTGGCCAGGTACAGCAGGGTCGCGCCGCGCCCCTGGTCGACCTCGTACGTCAGCACCGCCGTCGGCACCGGCAGGAACACCACGCCCAGCAGCCACAGGCTGTTGAGCAGCATGATGCCCTCGCCGACGTCGAGGAGGTTGTCGAAGACCCGGCGGTGCACCATCCAGAACAGCGACACCACCACGAACGACATCACGAACGCGGCGAAGTCACCGGCATGGTCGCGCACGATGTCGCGGACGGTCTCGGTCTGCGCGTCCCGGGCGGTGTCGACCAGCGGCAGGATCAGCAGGGTCAGCGCGATCGCGACGACCCCGTCGGTGTACGCCGTCAGGCGGACCAGCGAGCGGGACTCCTGCACACCTCTGGGTACCACAACCGCCCTGGTCAGCTCAGGTGCTTGAGGGCTTCCCGCCGGGACAGCCCGGACAGTTCGTCGTGGTGCGCGGCGACGAAGGCGCGTACCGCCGCCGGGTCGGTCCTGGCGTATTCGCGCAGCGCCCAGCCGATCGCCTTGCGGATGAAGAAGTCCGGGTGCCCGGCCTGCGCCGCGCAGTAGCGCAGCAGCCGGGGCGCGTCGGTGGCCGCCTTGTACGTCAGCTGGTGCAGGATCGCCGTCCGGACGAGCCACAGGTCGCCGCCGGCGGCCCAGCCGTCCATCGTGGCGGCCAGTTCCGGATGCCGGGCCACCAGCGCGCCGACCACGTGCGCGGCGAGCGCGTCCACCGTGTCCCACCAAGGCTTCGTGGTGATCAGATGCCGGGCGGTGTCGAGGAAGCCGGCGTCCAGCACCCGGGCGTGTCGGCGCAGCAGCACGCAGGCGAGGTACTGGTACTCCCGCTCGGGCCGTTCCCAGCAGGTCAGGGCGACCTCGCGCAGCGTCGCCGCGCCGGGGCGGGGCAGCTCGGCCAGCGCCGCGCGGAGCACCTGCTGCACAGCCGGGCTGGGCACGCCGAGGAACGGGAACTGGTCGCGCATGTACGCCCGCATCGCCGTGGCCCGCACGGGGTCGGCGAGCGCGGCCAGCCGCTCGTCGAGCTGCGCCATGAGCAGGGCGGCGGCGCGGGCCTGCTCCTCGGCCGGGGACGGCATGCCGTGCGCGCCCGACCCCGGCTGCGCGGGGCGGCCCGGAACTGCCGGCGCCATGCCACCTCCTGCGTATTGGCCTGCGGTGATCGCCCACGGCCGGTGGAATACTGCGATCCATGGACAGTATTGCGCCCGACCTCGCCGCGCTGTGGTCCGCGGAGCCCGGCTATCTGAACACGGCCAGCTTCGGGCTGCCCCCGAACCGGGCGTGGGACGCCATGCAGGCGGCGCTGGGGGACTGGCGGGCGGGCCGCACCTCGTGGGAGGGGTGGGGCACCTCGACCGAGCGGGCCCGCCAGGCGTACGCCCGGATCATCGGGGTCGACGCGGCGGACGTCGCGGTCGGCGCGCAGGTGTCGCAGCTGCTGGCCCCGGTCGCCGCGGCCGTGCCCGACGGTGCGACCGTGCTGGTACCCGAGCTGGAGTTCACCTCGGCGGTCTTCCCGTGGGCGGTGCACGCCGACCGTGGCGTGACCGTACGCACCGCGCCCGCCGACCGGCTCGCCGAGCGCATCGACGCGAGCGTGGACGTGGTCTCGTTCGGGCTGGTGCAGTCGTCGGACGGGGCGGTCGTCGACTACGCCGCCGTCGTCGTCGCGGCCCGTGCGGCCGGTGCGCTGATCGTGGTCGACGCCACGCAGGCCTGCGGCTGGCTGCCGTTCGACGGCTCGCTGGCCGACGTGGTGGTGACCGTCGCCTACAAGTGGCTGATGTCGCCGCGCGGCACCGGTTTCGTCTACCTGAACCCGGCGGTGCGCGAGCGTTTCCGGCCGCTGGCGGCCAACTGGTACGCCGGTGAGGACGTGCACAGCTCGTACTACGGCCTGCCGCTGCGACTGGCCAAGGATGCCCGCGCCTTCGACATCTCGCCCGCCTGGCACGCCTGGGTCGGCACCGCGCCCGCGCTGGAGCTCGTCGAGGAGATCGGCGTGCCGGCCATCCACGCGCACGACGTCGGCCTGGCCAACAGCTTCCTGGCGGGCCTGGGGCTGCCGCCGGGCGACAGCGCCATCGTGACCGTGGACGTGCCCGGCGCGGACGCCAAGCTGGCCGCCGCGGGCATCCGAACCGCGGTGCGCAACGGCCGGATCCGGGCGTCGTTCCACGCGTACACCACGCAGGCCGATGTGGACGCCGCGCTCAACGCGCTGGTGGCCTGATGCCTGCCAAGCCCGCCGCGGGCGGGGGCCGCTGGGCCGACGTCGAGCCGCGGCGGCTGCGCCGCTGGCTGGACGGCTTCTACTCGCGCCACGACGGTGCCGAGGAGGAGGGCCTGAAGCTGGTGGCCGCCAACGGTGACACCGCCGAACTGCTGCCGCCGCCGGGGCTGGGCCCGGTCGCCGACGTCGATGCGCTGCTGGCCGCGCTGGCCGTGCCGCGCCGGCTGGGGCTGCTGCTGGCCCGGCGCAACGCGGTCGCGGTCGGGGTCGCCGACGGCGACGAGCTGATCAGCTCCAAGGTGGACACGTTCTACGTGCAGGGGCGCACCGCCGCGGGCGGCTGGTCGCAGCAGCGGTACGCCCGCCGCCGGGAGAACCAGGCGTCCGGCGCGGCCCGCGACGCCGCCGACATCGCCGCGCGCATCCTGCTTCCGTACGCGGACAGCATGGCGGCCCTGGTCTGCGGCGGCGACCGGGGCACGGTCGACGAGATCCTCACCGACCGCCGCCTGGCCCCCCTGCTCCCGCTGCGCCACGACCGCCTGCTCGACGTCCCCGAACCCCGCCACGCCATCCTCGTCGACGCCATCACCGCCGCCCACACCATCCGCATCCACCTCGTCCCCTGACCCGCAAAAGATCATCCGACTTGCCTGGCACCTGTGCGTATCTTGAGCCGTGATACGCCCGATTGCCTGGCAAATCGGATGATCTCTGATGGTGCGGTCAGCTGCCGAAGGTGTTGCACTGGCGGGGGTCGCCGGTGGTGTAGCCCCGGTTGAACCACTGTTGGCGTTGGGCGGAGGAGCCGTGGGTGAAGGCTTCCTGGTTGATGCGGCCGGTGGCCTTCTGCTGGATGGCGTCGTCGCCGACGGCCGCGGCGGCTTCGATGGCCTGGTCGATGTCCTGCTGGGTGATGGACTTGAACAGGGGCTGGCCGGTCGCGTCGGTGGTCTTGGCGGCAGCGTTGGCCCACACCCCGGCGTAGCAGTCGGCCTGCAGTTCCATGGCGACCGAGTACTTGTTGGCGTTGGCCGGATCGCGCTGCTGGGCGCGGCGCACCTGCGCCTCGGTGCCGAGCAGGGTCTGGATGTGGTGGCCGTACTCGTGGGCCAGCACGTACGCCTGGGCGAACTGGCCCTTGGCACCGAAGCGGTTGGCCAGCTCGTCGTAGAAGCTCAGGTCGATGTAGACGTGGTTGTCGCCGGGGCAGTAGAACGGGCCGACACCGGCGGTGGCCGGGCCGCAGGCGGTGTTGACCGAGCCGGTGAAGAACCGGGTGGTCGCCGGCTGGTACGGCTGGCCGAGGTACTGCGGCATGGCGGAGCGCCAGTATGCCTGGATCGAGTTGATGTAGAGCAGGTTGCGGCAGGCCGGGTTGTCGAACCGCTTCGGGTTCGACTTGTCGCACTGCTGCGCCAGCGCGCTGCTGTTGACGTCGTTCGGACCCGGCTGCTGGCCCTGTTGCTGCTCGGGGGTCAGCCCGCCTACGCCGCTGAACAGGCTGGAGCCGCCGCCGGTGCAGATCAGGAAGCCGACGCAGAGCGCGCCGACCAGCAGCACCGCCATACCGATCTTGCTGCGCATGAGCATGGGCAGCAGCCCGGCGAGGCAGCCCGCACCCGCGCCGCCCATCCCGCCGCCGCCTCCGCCACCCCCGCCGCCCATGGGCGGGAAGTTGAAGCCGCCGCCGCCGCGCCCGCCCCCGGCGCCACGCATGTCCTCGACCTGTGACGGGTCGAGTTCGGCGTTCTCGTTGATGCTCACGTTCGCCAGCGTAGGCAGTTTTGTGGCGAATCACACCCAAATCAGGCCGTCTCCGGGGTAAATGCCATGGCAGGGCGGGTCGGGGTGCTCGGTAGACTGGGGGCTCCTTCCCGAAGCCACCCGGTGGCCCACCCCTGACCTGGGAGCAATTCATGATCACGGCCACCGGTCTGGAACTGCGCGCAGGCGCGCGCATCCTGCTGGGTGACACCACCCTGCGCGTGCAGCCCGGCGACCGTATCGGTCTCGTCGGGCGCAACGGGGCTGGCAAGACCACCACGCTCAAGGTCCTCGCCGGCGAGGGCACCCCCTACGCCGGCAAGATCGACGCTCGCGGGCCGGTGGGTTACCTGCCGCAGGACCCGCGCACCGGCGACCTCGGCATCACCGCCAGCGACCGGGTGCTCTCCGCGCGCGGCCTGGACGTGCTGCGCAACGAGATGAAGGAGCTGGAGGGCAAGCTCGCCGACGACGAGCGCTTCATGCGCCGCTACGGCCAGCTCGAGGACCAGTTCTCCGCGCTCGGCGGCTACGGCGCCGAGGCCGAGGCGGCCCGGATCTGCTCGAACCTCGGCCTGCCCGACCGGGTGCTCCAGCAGACCGTGGGCACGCTGTCCGGCGGCCAGCGCCGCCGCGTCGAGCTGGCCCGGATCCTGTTCCGCGACGCCTCGGAGACCGGCGGCGGCATCCTGCTGCTTGACGAGCCGACCAACCACCTCGACGCCGACTCCATCACCTGGCTGCGCGGCTTCCTCGGCGGCCACAAGGGCGGCCTCATCGTCATCTCCCACGACGCCTCCCTGCTGGAGGCCGTCGTCAACAAGGTGTGGTATCTCGACGCCAACCGCTCGGTCGTCGACGCGTACAACATGGGCTGGAAGACGTACCTGGAGGCGCGCGAGACCGACGAGCGCCGCCGCAAGCGGGAGCGGGCCAACGCGGAGAAGAAGGCCGGCGCGCTGATGGCGCAGGCCGACAAGCTGCGGGCCAAGGCCACCAAGACGATCGCGGCGCAGAACATGGCCAAGCGCGCCGAGAAGATGATCGCCGGGCTGGACGAGGTGCGGGCCACCGACCGGGTGGCCAAGGTGCGCTTCCCCACCCCGGTCTCCTGCGGCAAGACCCCGCTGACGGCGGAGGGACTGTCCAAGTCGTACGGTTCGCTGGAGATCTTCACCGACGTCAGCGTCGCCGTGGACCGTGGTTCCCGCGTGGTCATCCTGGGCCTCAACGGCGCGGGCAAGACCACCCTGCTGCGCATGCTCGCGGGCATCCTGGAGCCGGACACCGGCGAGGTCAAGGCGGGCCACGGCCTGCGCCTGGGCTACTACGCCCAGGAGCACGAGACCCTCGACGTCGAGCGCACCATCCTCGACCACATGCGTTCGGCCGCCCCCGACCAGACCGACACCGAGCTGCGCCGCATTCTCGGCGCGTTCCTGTTCAGCGGGGACGATGTGGACAAACCCGCGGGCGTGCTCTCCGGCGGCGAGAAGACCCGCCTGGCCCTGTCCACCCTGGTCTGCTCCGGCGCCAATGTGCTCCTGCTCGACGAGCCCACCAACAACCTCGACCCGGTCAGCCGCGAGCAGGTCCTCGACGCCATTGCCCGCTACCCCGGCGCCATCGTCCTGGTGACCCACGACCCCGGCGCCGTCGCAGCCCTCAAGCCCGACCGGGCCATCCTCCTCCCCGACGGCGACGAGGACGCCTGGTCCGACGACCTCCTCGACCTCGTCGAACTCGCCTGACCGTCCGCTTTCCCCCTTTCGCAACTCTTGAAAAGTCGCGGCCATCGGCACCCGCCGAGGCCGCGACTTTTCAAGAGTTGCCGTGCTTGAGGGGCGCGGGGGAGGGCGGCGCTCGGGTGCGCGGGGTGGGCTACCAGGGGGTTGACAGCACGGCTTCGAGGACCATCGCCGAAAGCGCGCCGATGCCGACGAGCAGCAGCGGTGCGGGGACCGGGTCGCCGCCGGGGCGTTCGGGGGCGACGGCGGCGATGGTGAGCCACGGGAAGTACGGCAGCCACGCGTGCTCGACCCCGCCCCGTGCCAGCCCCGCCCCGACCGAGAACAGCACCGCCCCGGACGCGCCCACCAGGAACGGCCAGCCGGGGGTGTTGCGCACCTTGCGCAGGCTCGCGTAGATGGGCGGACCGACGGCCAGCAGCAGCGCGCACGCGCTGATCAGGCCCCACCACAGGGCGGAGCGGTGCGGCTCGATGCGCTGGGCGAAGTCGGCGTACGCGGTGCCCAGCCCGTCGGTCCAGGTGAAGCCCAGCCGGGCCGCGCCGAGCACCGGCAGCAGCACCCCGAGCCCGGCGAACATGTTCAGGGCGGCCCGGCGGCGGGCGAAGTTGAGGAACACCACGGACAACCCGAGCCACGCCACGGCGTACGAGAACAGCGCCGCCGTGCCGAGCAGCAGCCCGGCCAGCACCGCCCAGGCCGCGGCGCGCCAGCCGTGGCGGCGGGTGGCGCGCACCCCGGCCAGCGTCATGGCCGCGCCGATGGTGGCCACCACGGCGTCCATCGACACCGCGGTCCACACCGCGTACGGCGCGAGCGCCAGCACGGGCGCGTACGGGCGGGCGGCGGCCTCGCCGCCCATGTCGCGCACCGCGGCCAGCACCATCGGCACCGACAGCGCGCCGACGGCGGTCACCAGCAGCGCCAGGGCCAGATGGTCGGTGACACCGAGGCGCTGCACGGCCCAGAGCAGCAGCACCGGCGCGGGCGGGTGCCCCCGCGTTGCGGCGGTGTGCTCGGCCGAGCGGCCGGTGAAGCTGCGCAGGTACGCCAAGGGGTCGTCGCCGACCTCCTGCACGTCGCCGAGGTAGCTGTCCGGGGTCAGCGAGCGGGTCAGCCCGTCGGTGCCGTCGACGAGGGCGAGCGAGACGGCCCAGGCGAAGAACGCCACCGTCGCCCCGCCGCTGACCGCCCACCACGGCAGTCGATGGATCCAGCCGCGCCAGGCGGCGCCGAGCACTGCCGTCGCGACGATCGGCGCCAGCAACGACATCGGTGTCAGTTCGAAGCGGTAGCGGCCCAGGAACGGCGCGCTCGCGGTGCCCAGCCGGGCCCCGGCGCGCACCGCCAGCCAGGTCGCCAGCAGGCCGATGCTCACCAGCACGAACCAGCCGAACAGGTCTCGCCGTTCGCGGTTGCGGGCGCTCAGGGGGTCGACGGTGGTCACGGCGAGACACGCTATCGGGTACCCGACAGCACCGTGCGTGTCGGTTGGCATGGAATTGATATCTAGCGCATGATCGTCGGAGGCGGTCTAATAGGTTGGACCGCAAACCGCATCGTCCGGGACGTGAGGATTTCAACATGGCAGCCACCGGCACAGCTACCACCACCGAGAAGGGTCGCCGGATCGTCGGGACCGAACGCCAGACGCTAGCCAAGGACCTCGTGAAGCGCTACACGTCGGGTGAGTCCATCCGCGCGCTGGCCGCGTCGACTGGCCGTTCGTACGGATTCATCCACCGGGTGCTCACCGAGTCCGGAGTCGCGCTGCGTCAGCGCGGCGGAGCCCGTCGGCGCAAGAAGGCATGATTCGCCCGCGCCACGCCGAGCAAGGGGAGCCGGTTGATGTCTGAGATGGCAGCGGCCGGCTTTCGCATCAGCCAGGACGGTCCGGTCGCGACGGTGACATTGGACCGCCCGGAGGTGCGCAACGCGCAGACCCCCGAGCTCTGGGCAGGTCTGGCCGATGCCGCACGGGGGCTCGCCGGCGATGTGCGCGTCGTGGTCGTACGCGGGGAAGGGCGGTCCTTCTCCGCGGGCCTCGACCTGAAAGTGGTGCAGGGCGGCGAGTTCCAGCAGCTCGCCACCGTCAGCCCGGAGGAGTGCGCGGACCGGATCGCCGGTTTCCAGCAGGCCTTCTCCTGGCTCCGCCGACCCGACCTGGTGACCATCGCCGCCGTGCAGGGCCACGCCATCGGCGCGGGCTTCCAGCTCGCGCTCGCCTGCGATCTCCGGATCGCCGCAGACGACGCCCTTTTCGCAATGGCGGAGGTGACGCTGGGGCTCGTGCCGGACCTCACCGGCACCAAGCGCCTGGTCGAGCTCGTCGGTTATGCCCGCGCGCTGGAGCTGTGCGTGACCGGGCGCCGCGTCGGCGCCGCCGAGGCGGACCGGATCGGCCTGGTCAACCTCGTGGTGGGCCGCGACGAACTGGACTCCGCCGCAGCCGATCTGGCCAACGCGGTGCTGGCAGCCCCGCGCGACGCGGTCGTCGAGATCAAAGCCCTGCTGGCCGCCGCGAGCGGCCGTGGCTTCCCCGAGCAGGAACGCGCGGAGCGCGAGGCGCAGACGCGCCGCATCCGCGACCTGGCCGGCCTGGGCGAGTGACTTTCCGGCGGTATCGGTTCCGCCATCCCTTTCCGGCACCCTGAGCCACTCTTTCGGGCGTCATACCAGTGGCTGATTCGTCATGGTGGAAAGACGGCCGCTCTCTCCTTTCCGGTGAGGGGGTGGTGGCCGGTCGCGTGCCATTGTCTGCCCAGCGGAATAGTTAATAAGCCCGGCTAAGGAATTTTCGTTCGGCAGGGCACGTTGAGCGGCACGTCAGGTCTTTCACAGCGGGAGGTTCACCGGTGAGTTATCCGGGTGCGGGTGGGGGCATGGAGTCGTTGATGCGGTCCATGCGCCGGGGGCAGAGTGTCGAGAACCGCAAGATCGGCAAGCCCACCGCGAAGCGGATCCTCTCCTTCGCCCGGCCGTACCGCCGGGAGATCATCTTCTTCCTGGTGACCATCGTGATCGGCGCGGTCATCGGCGTGGCCACGCCGCTGCTGGCGGGCAAGGTCGTCACCGCGATCACCCCGGAGGACGGGGTCATGGCGCCCGGCGCGGGCCGGACCGTAGTCACGATCGCGGTGGTGATCGCGGCCCTCGCCGTGGTCAGCGCCCTGCTGTCGCTGGCGGAGCGGTTCTACTCGGCGCGCATCGGCGAGGGTCTCATCTTCGACCTGCGCACCCAGGTGTACGACCACGTGCAGCGGATGCCGGTGCAGTTCTTCACCCGGGCGCAGACCGGTGCGCTGGTCAGCCGGCTCAACAACGACGTGCTGGGCGCCCAGCGGGCGTTCACCTCGACGCTGTCCGGCGTCGTCGGCAACATCATCCAGCTGGTGCTGACCGTGCTGGTCATGCTGACCCTGTCGTGGCAGATCACCGTGCTGTCGCTGATCCTGCTGCCGGTGTTCATCCTGCCCGCGCGGCGGGTGGGCCACCGCCTGGCCGAGATCACCAAGGAGTCGTACGACCTCGGCGCGAAGATGAACGCCACCATGACCGAGCGGTTCGGGGTGGCCGGGGCGCTGCTGGTGAAGCTGTTCGGCCGCCCCGACACCGAGTCTGGCCGCTTCGCCGAGCGGGCCGGGCGGGTGCGCGACATCGGCGTGCAGAGCGCCATGTACTCGCGCACCTTCTTCGCCGCCATGATGCTGGTCGCCTCGCTCGCCCAAGCCCTGGTCTACGGACTCGGCGGCTGGTACGCGGTGAAGGGCACGCTCTCACCCGGCGACGTCGTCGCGCTGGCGCTGCTGCTGGTGCGCCTCTACGGCCCGATCACCGCGCTGTCCAACGTGCGCATCGACGTGATGGGCGCGCTGGTCTCCTTCGACCGGGTCTTCGAGGTGCTCGACCTGCCTCCCGCGATCGCGGAGAAGCCGGGCGCGGTCGACGTGCCGCGCGGCTCCTCGAAGATCGAGTTCAGGGACGTGGCCTTCCGGTACCCGACCGCCGCCGAGATCTCCCTCGCGTCCCTGGAGGACGTGGCGACGCTGGAACGCACCGCCACCGCGCCGGTGCTGCGCGGCGTCTCCTTCACCGTGGAACCCGGCCAGATGGTGGCGCTCGTCGGCAGTTCCGGTGCCGGCAAGTCGACCACCTCCATGCTGGTGAGCCGGATGTACGACGTCACCAGCGGCACGGTGTTCGTCGGCGACGTCGACGTACGCGACGCCACGCTGCAGTCGCTGCGCGACACCATCGGCGTGGTCACCCAGGACGCCCACCTGTTCCACGAGACCATCGCGGAGAACCTGCGCTACGCCAAGCCCGACGCCACCGACGACGAGCTGTGGGCCGCGCTGCGGGCCGCGCAGATCGACGCCCTGGTCCGGGCCACCCCCGACGGCCTGGACACCGTGGTGGGCGAGCGGGGCTACCGCTTCTCCGGCGGCGAGAAGCAGCGCATCGCCATCGCCCGGCTGCTGCTGAAGGCGCCGTCGATCGTCATCCTCGACGAGGCCACCGCGCACCTGGACTCCGAGAGCGAGGCGGCCGTGCAGCAGGCGCTGTCCACCGCGCTCGCCGGACGCACCGCACTGGTCATCGCCCACCGCCTGTCCACCGTCCGCGAGGCCGACCAGATCCTCGTCCTCGACGACGGCCGCATCGTCCAGCGCGGCACCCACGAACAACTGCTCGCCTCCGGCGGCCTCTACGCCGACCTCTACCGCACCCAGTTCGCCGCCACAGACTCCCCCCGAACCCGAGGCCTCGCCGACACCTCCGCCTAACCCCCGGAGCGGGGTGGTGGTCAGCGGGTGCGGAAGGTGAGAGCGCGGCCGCGCCAGCGGATCAGCAGCTCGCCACTGTGGAGGCGGGCGGCCGGGCCGCGGCGGGGGCGGGGGGAGTTCTCGCCGTCGTACGTCCAGAGCAGTTCACGGAGGGCGAGTTCGCGGGTCGCCGCCGCGTCGCCCGGCGGGTTGGCCCGGGCGTAGTCCCAGCCGTCGCGCAGGGAACCCAACGGCGCGTGACCGGCGGCCCAGGCGGAGAACACCCGCGGCCACTGTCCGGCGCCCGCTGACGCGGCCAGGCGGGGCCAGGTGCGCGCGACGTCCTCGGCCCGCTTGCGCAGCAGCGCGGTCTGCGTCGCGGCCACCGCCCCGGCGTCGAAGCCCGCCGGCATGGCGGCTCCGGCCACCAGGGCGCGCACGAGTTCCTCCTGCCGCCGGGCGAGCCCACCACCGGTCAGGTCACTGCCGGTCAGGGTGCCGCCGCTCATGTGACCGGCGCTGCCGTGATCACGGGGTAGCCGGTGGCGGCGGACAGGGCGTCCAGCTCGGCGCGCAGCGACGCGGCCGGCGGGTAGTGCCCGTCGCGCTCCAGCAGGATCGCGGGCGGGCGCTGCCGCGCGCACAGCTCGCCCAGCAGCTCCAGGACCTCGCCGGGCACCGGGTCGGTGTGCGTGTCGTGATAGCGGCCCCCGTGGATCCGGCCGCCGGCGACGTGGACGTACGCCATGCGCTCCAGCGGGAGCCGGTTGAGCAGGTCCATCGGGTCCTCGCCGCGGTTGAGCGCGTTGGCGTACACGTTGGCGATGTCGAGCAGCAGCAGCGCGTCGGTGCGTTCCAGGATCTCGGTGAGGAACTCGGCCTCGGTCAGCTCGTCGTCGGGCCACTCGAACAGCGCCGCGATGGGCTCCAGCGCCAGCGGCACGTCAAGCTCGGCGGTGGTCCGTGCCACGTTGGCGACCACCGCGTCGACGGCCTCCCGGCTGCGTGGCAGCGGCAGCAGGTGACCGGCCTCGACGCCACCGGCCCGCACGTACGCGATGTGCTCGCTGACCAGCGGTGCGTTGACGGCCCGCGCGGCCTGGGCCAGGTGCTCCACCCGGTGCGGGTCGACCGGCTCGGCTCCGCCGAGGGACAGTTTGACGCCGTGCGGCACCACCGCCACCCCTGCGGCGAGCAGCCGGGCCAGCGCCTCGGGCGGTTCGCCGGAGTGCGGCAGCGATTCGGCGACGACCTCGACGAAACGCAGGCCGGGCAGCTCGGCGACGAAGCCGGAGATCTCGGGGCGCCAGCCGATGCCGACGCCCCGTCCGGCCAGCGGGGTCATCCGCCGCACCCGCCTCCGCCGCCGCAGCCACCCCCGCCGCCGCACGAGGAGCCGCTGCTGCACGACGAGCCGCCGCCGCTGTCGCCGCCGCTCGATCCGCCGCCGACGTCGTCGACGAAGGGACCGTAGGCGCCGCCGGCGTCGCGTTCCGGGACGCCGGTCTCACCGGCGAAGGCCGGGTCGGCGGCCCACAGCACGGCGGTGCCGAACAGGCCGACGGCCAGCGCGGTCTGTGCCGGTCCGTACGTGTCCCAGGCCGGCCGGGATGCCGGTCGCAAATGGTTGAAGTGGCGCTTGGCCTGCAGCAGCGCGCGTTCGGCGGCCTTGGTGCGCCGCGGTTTGCGCAGGAACAACACCAGGCCGACGATGCCGACCGGGATGGCCGCCAGCACCAGGAACATGACCGGGCGGTCGTTGCCCACCCCGGCGATGATCCGGACCACGGCCAGCACGAACAGGGCCAGCAGCAGCAGCGGGCCGCGCCGGGCGCGGGCCAGCAGGTCGGGGCCGACGGTGAGGCCGCCGCGGCGCAGCTCCTCGCCGATCGCGGACAGCGCCTCGGCCACCGAGCGGTCCGTGTGCAGCTGGTTGGCGCGCAGGCCGTTGCCCACGGCGTGCAGCACCGCGGCGTCCAGCGGGGTCGCGCCCGGGGGCAGCCCACCGGTGCGGGTGAGCCGGCCGGCGTCGTCGGCCGCGGCGACGTGGTGCTGGCGCAGGAAGGCCAGCGACGAGTACACCGCCAGCGCCGCGCCGCCGTTGAGGTACGCGGTGTGCTGGGGCGACAGCTGGTCCACGCGGACCTGGGCGGGGCCGGCGAACAGGCGGGACCGGTGGATGAGCGTGCCCACCAGCACGACGACCGCGGCGACCGCGAACAGCATCAGGAAGGTGGGGCCAGGGATGCCCCAGGTGTCCGCCACGGGAGCTCCTTCGACGAGGGAGCCCTCATGATGGACCATCACCGCCACTAGCGGGAGACCAGGACGCTCAGGCAGGTCACGCAGCCCTCGAGTTTCTCGAACTCGCCGATGTCGACCACGACCGGCGTGTAGCCCAGGTCCGCCAGCAGCTCCGCGGTGCGCGGCGCGGACGCGGCCAGCAGCACCCGGTCGCCGCCCAGCGGCACCACGTGGCAGCCGCCCTCCTCCTCGACCGGCCGCACCGCGGGGAACAGCCCGGTCGGCACCAGGTGCGGCAGGGCCAGGAAGGTGCCGTCGGGCAGCGCGGTCACCGCGGACTTCAGGTGCAGCACCTCGCCCAGCGGCACCGGCACGACGGTGCGCCCCAGCGGCGCGAGCAGCGCCCGCAACTGCCGGATGCCCTCGGCGTTGGTGCGGCCGCCGCGTCCGACGTAGACGGTCGTGCCGACCTGGAGCACGTCGCCGCCCTCCAGGGTGCCCGGCTCCGCGATGCGCGCGGTACGCAGGCCCAGTTCCAGCACGGCCTGCTCGACCCCGGTGATCTCGCCACGACGGGCCGCGGCGCCGGGGTGGGTCAGCACGGCGAGGTCGTCGCAGACCACCACCGCGTCCTCGACGAACACCGAGTCCGGGCAGTCGTCGGCGGCCGGCGCCGGGTAGACCTCCCAGCCGGCCGAGGCCAGCGCGTCGGCGTACGCGACGTGCTGGGCGCGGGCCAGGGACAGGTCGATGTCGCTGCGGCCGATGTGGGTGACGATGCCGTCGGCGAGCCGGGAACTCGGCTCGCGGACCAGGGCGGTTCTCATTTCTTACGTAGTACCAGGAACAGCACCAGTGCGACCACCACCACGGTGGCGCAGCAGACGGTGCCGCCGAGGAGCAGATGCCAAGGTTTGAGGGCGCCCATGGGGCGGCACTGTAGCGCCCGGATGCCCGTTTGAAAATATCTTGTCGATGCGTGGATCTCGTGACTAATGTCGGCGGTACACGGGAAAGGAGGTGGTCCAGCTTTGAGTAGCTACAGGACACGTGAGGTGGCTGCCCGCTAGGCGGCTGTCATCGACTGCACTTCTGTCGATACCTGAAGGTTCGACTGGAGCGTCGAGGCCGTGTGTCAGCGGCCCTGGCGAATCCAAGGGAGCCACCCGATTCCCGGGGGAATGTCCGGTTTGTCCAGCCGGCCCGCGCGCCCGCGCGGTACCCCCGGGTTTCGTCATGTTCAGGCCCGGAAATCCGATTCAACCGGCCCGGTCAGCGGCGGCGCACGGTCTCCTCGATCAGGTCCAGCACCGGGCCGAAGTCGTCGGCCGAGCCGCCCATCGCCAGCCGCTTGACCAGCCCGTCGTACGCCAGCTCCAGAAAGTGCGTCAGCACGTCGAGCGGCACGTCCTCGCGCAGCACGCCCGCGCCCGCCTGGCGTTGCAGGCGCTCGCGGGTCGCGGTGTCGATCGCCTCGCTGTGCTGCGCCCACCGCTTGGCGAACGCCGGGTCGGTGCGCAGCCGACGGGCCACCTCCAGCTGCGTGCCGAGCCAGCCGGCCGCGTCGGGGTCCTGGGCGTGGGCCAGCAGATCCCGCATCACCTGCACCAGGCCGTTCGCGGCGACGGTGGCGGCCATCTCGACCGCGTCGTCCTCGGCGACGGCCAGGAACAGCGAGTCCTTGTCGCGGAAGTGGTGGAAGATCGCGCCCCGCGACAGCCCGGTCGCCTGCTCCAGGCGGCGCACCGTGGCACCCTCGTAGCCATACCGGGCGAAGCAGGCGCGGGCCGCGGCGAGGATCTCGTGGCGGCGCGCATCGAGCTGATCCTGACTCACCCTGGGCACATGCCGATCTTCGCAGGTCGGCGACACACATGCAATCCGTACGTACGGCTTGACGCTGGGTGACAGATCTGCGACGCAATGCGCGCGTGACCGGCGCATGGAAGAATCCTCCGCGGCCGGCGTGCGTTGAGCGTCGGGGACAGTAGGGCGACACCGCGCGAAACGCCTGCAGGCCAACGGTCTGCGGCCGCCGGGGAGGAAACGAGCTGTGGACCTGGAGCTGTTGACCACGACCTACGTGGATACGTGGGTGATGGTGCTGGTGGTGTCGATCCTGACGATCTCCCTGCTGATCGGTGTGCCGCTGGCGCGCTCGGCCGGGCGGCGGCGGGGCATCCGGCTGGCCAACCCGGGGGCGTACGCCACCCGCGCGGAGAAGACCAAGGACACCGGCCTGTTCCTGGCCGCGCTGATCCCGACGCTGCTGGTCTGGCTCGCCGTGATGGGCGTGTCGTTCATCGGCCTCACCGGTTTCGCCAACGACGTCATGGGCTGGAATCACTGGACCAACATCCTGGTCCCGCTGAGCCTCGACGGCATCAGCATCTCCTTCGGCGCGTGGGCGTTCGTGGCGGTCAAGCGCGGGCGGCACCCCGGCCGGGCGTACAAGATCGTGCTCGCCGCCGCGACCGTCTCGGCGACCCTGAACTTCGTGCACGGCCGCGACAAGTGGTCCATCTGGGCGGGCCTCTACCTGGCGTTCCTGTCGTTCGCGGGCATGGCGATGTTCCACGAGCTGCTCGACCAGTTCATGGCCGGCTACGACGACGACGTGGCGCTCAAGACCCGCTACCCGCGCTTCGGCCAGCGCTGGCTCTACGCGCCGATCTCCACGTTCTCGGCCCGGCGGGCCTGGATCGTGCACCCGCCCGCGGAGGGACTGCGGCCCAGCGTGCGCAACGCGCTGACGCACCTGGAGGACACCCGCGAGGCCAAACGCCAGCGCCGCCTGTACGGCGCGCAGCTGGTCCGCGAGGAGCAGCAGGCCAAGCTGGTCGAGGTGCACGCCCGCGCGGAGGTGCGCCGGGCCCGCACGGCTAGCTGGCGTCCAGGAGCGGCGCCGGGCGCCGTGCCGCAGGTGTCCCACCAGCCCATGCCGCACCAGTCCATGCCGCACCACCAGAACGGGCACCAGTCGAACGGGCACCAGCCATACCCGCCGCAGTCGGTGTACCAGCCGACGCCGCAGCCGGAAGCCGTCCCCGAGCCTCCGCCGGCCCCCCTCCAGCCGGAGCCCGCCGCGGTGTCCCAGGACCTCGTTCCCGAGCGTGACGAGCGGGGCACGATCCTGGGCCGGGATCTGCGGGCCACCCTGGAGTCGGTGCTGAGCGCCCCGACCGGGCGGGAGCCGATGGGCCACCGGCCGCTGTCGGACACCAGTGAGATCACCTCGCGCGGCATGCTCAACCACCTCCAGGAGCCGGTCCAGCGGATGATCGGCGAGGCGCTGGCACGCGGCGAGCAGGTCAGCACGGCTTTCGTCCGCGAGTGGACGGCCCGGGAGTACGGGCGCACGCCGAGCGAGAACTGGGCCAAGAACCAGATCAAGGCAGTTCGGCAGCGGGACACCTTCGGCGTGGACGCGGATCTGGTGTGAGCAGGCATCGATTTCGTTTCCGCGAGGTTTCCCGCACAAAGGGGGGCTTCACCAGCGTGTCCTGAGTCACGTAAGGTGCCCGCGTGCCTCTGTTGCTGTTGGACCTCGACAACACACTGGTCGACCGCGAGGGCGCCTTCCGGATGTGGGGTACTCGGTTCCTGTCCGAGATCAGCGCCCCGCCGTACGACATCGACTGGCTGGTGGACGCCGACGCGGACGGCCTGACCTCGCGCTGGGATCTGGCCGACGCGATCCGTGACCGGTATCGACTGCGCAATTCCGTCATCGACCTGGTGGAGGAGTTGCACGAGGGGCAGATCGAGGCCACCCGGCTGGATCCCATGGTGGGCGCCGCGCTGCGTATCGCCGCGGAGGCCGGCTGGGTCCCGGTGATAGTCACCAACGGCGAGACCCGCCAGCAGGAAGCCAAGATCCGGCGTACCGGCCTGGACCGGTTCGTGGCCGACTGGGTGGTCTCGCAGGAGGTCGACTGCCGCAAGCCCAACCCGCGCATCTTCGAGATCGCCGCGGAACGGGCCCGGATGCGGCTGCGCGGCGCCTGGCTGATCGGCGACAGCCCTGAAGCCGACATCGGCGGGGCGACCACGATCGGCATCCCCAGCGTCTGGATCCACCGCGGCCGCCAGTGGACCGAGCGCCGCTTCGGCCCCACCCGCGTCGCCGAGGGCGCCATCCAAGCCGTGGCCGCCGTCCTCGCCGCCGACCCACCCCACCGCATGGCCCGCTGACCCGCCTTTTTGGGCTGATCATGAACTTATGGCACGGTTCGACGGTGTGTCGGGGCCATAACTTCATGATCGTTTCGTGTGGGCGGGTGTGACGCGGGTCGCCGGGGAAAACCGGTTGACAGGGGTCGGGGGTCGAGGGAAGACTCGTCGGCGTTGTGCGAGATCCCGGAAACTGATCCGGGTCGGGAGAGAAGGGGGTTGAGCCGAATGGTTGCCGTCGCTGTGCGCTGCGCGCATTTCGCCTCTTACTTCTTCTCTCCGACCGAGGAGCTTTTCCAGTGCGAGAGCACGACTTTCCGCGCGCCGGCCGCGTCAACCGCCGGAACCGTTTCGACGACGACGAACTGACCTTCGAGAAGTCGTACGCCGGGGAAGTCGAGTGGGACGAAACCCCCGACAAGCCCGAATTCGGTGACCGCTGGTCCACCTGGGACCTGTCGACCCCCACCGAGCGCGGGCCGTTGCCCCACCCCGACTGGCTCGTCACCGAGCTGGCCGCGGTCGACGTGGAACGCGGAGTGCTGAAGACCGGCAAGGAGGCCGACGTCTTCCTGCTCCACCGCCACGTGCCCGGCACCGAACGCGGCTGCCTGCTGGCGGCCAAGCGCTACCGCAGCCACGACCACCGCATGTTCCACCGCGACGCGGGCTACCTCGAGGGTCGCCGGGACAAGGAGTCCCGGGTCAACCGGGCCATGGCCAACCGCAGCGCGTTCGGCAAGGAGGCCATCGCCGGGCAGTGGGCGGCGGCCGAATTCGGCGCGCTGGCGCGGCTCTGGGAGATCGCCCGGCAGCTGGACGTCGCGCCGTTCACGCCGTACCCGGTGCAGATCCTGGGCACCGAGGTGCTGCAGGAGTTCATCGGCGCGCCCGACGGCACCGCCGCGCCGCGGCTGGCACAGGTGCGCACCGACGAGGCGGGGCTGGCCGACCTGTGGGCGCAGCTGATGCTGGGCCTGACGGTGCTGGCCCGGGCCGGGTACGCGCACGGCGACCTGTCGCCGTACAACATCCTCGTGCACGAGGGGCGGCTGGTCATCATCGACCTGCCGCAGATCGTGGACGTGGTGGCCAACCCGCAGGGCAAACGCTTCCTGGCCCGCGACGTGCACAACGTGGCGACCTGGTTCACCGCCCGCGGCCTGTCCGGGTTGGACGAAGCGGCCCTCACGGCCGAACTGATGGCCGAAGCCGGCATGCGCACCTGACGCGCCGGCCATGATCGTTGCACTTGCCTGGCAACCGGGCGGAAGAGCGGGCAGGATACGCCCGTTTGCCAGGCAGGTCGGCGGATCTGGTATGCGACTGCGGTCCGCCGCCTGGGCGGCGGCCCGGCCGGGTCGGGCCGTCAGCGGCGGCGGCCTCGGGGCTTGAGCTGGGCGTTCGGCAGCATGGGGGCGGGCAGCGGAGCGCCGTCGTAGCCGGTGACCTCGCCGAAGCGCGGGTCGGCCGCCATCCACTGCTCGCGCGCGGCGGCGACGTCGTCGTGGCCGCGCCCGACGAAGTTCCACCACATCACGATCTCCTCCGCGAACGGCTCGCCGCCGAGCAGCAGCACCCGCGCCGGTACGGCCGTGGTCAGCTCGAGCGCCGTCCGCTCGCGGCCGAGGTAGAGCAGGGTCCCGGGCTCCAGCGGTACGCCGTCGACGTGCGCCGCGCCGTCGAGCACCAGCGCGGCGTACTCGAAATCGCTGCGCAGCGGCAGCGTGACCTGCACGTCCGCGGCCAGTGCGGCTTCCGCGCCGACCAGCGGGGTGTACGCGGTCGCGGGCGACACCGCACCCGCCAGCTCGCCCATGATCACCGTCACGGTGACGCCGGGCCGCTCGACGACGGGCAGGTCGGCGTGGTGCTCGAAGGCCGGGGCGACCGACCGGGCCGCGTCGGGCAGCGCGACCCACAGCTGCACGCCGTGCAGCGGTTCGGTGCGCGGGACGGGCGACTCCTCGGAGTGCGAGATGCCGTGCCCCGCGGTCATCAGGTTGAGTTGACCAGGGCGGACGAGAGCCTTGCTGCCAACGCTGTCACGGTGCAGCACCTCGCCCTCGACGAGCCAGGTGACGGTCTGCAGCCCGGTGTGCGGGTGGGGCGCGACGCGCATGTCGTGGTCGGCGGGGCCGTACTGGTCGACGAAGCACCACGCGCCGACCATGCGGCGGTCCTTGTGCGGCAGCGTACGGCTGACCGTCATGCCGCGCGGGCCGCCGAGCACGACCTCGCGCCCGGGGAGCAGCTCGTGGGTCGGCCCGTCCGGCACCGGCTCGTGCCCGCAGGCGGTCTCGACGGGCGCCGTCTCAACGTTGCTCATGCAACGACATTAGCTCTGCGCCCTCGCCGCTCCCAAGATCGCCGCTTCGTGTCACTTCCTCGGGCCAGACCGAAGATTTCGACACGAAGCAGCGATCATCCCCGGCGCCCCGGCGCCCCCCGTGCCGCGTTGGGCTTGCCGCAGCCGGGGTGCTCCGGTCCAGGTCCGCGTGGGTGGAGCGTGAAGAAGGGCACCTTCTACATCGCAAAGCGATAAGAAGGTGCCCTTCCTTGCCCTCACGCGGACTGGTCAGCTCGCGAGCATCCGGCGGAGGACGTAGTGGAGGATGCCGCCGTGGCGGTAGTAGTCCGCCTCACCGGGGGTGTCGATGCGGACGACCGCGTCGAAGGTGACACCCGTGTCGGTGGTGACCTTGACCGTCTTCGGGGTGGTGCCCTCGTTGAGGGCCTCGACGCCGGTGAAGGTGAAGGTCTCGGTGCCGGTCAGGCCGAGCGTCTCGGCGGTGTGGCCGGCCGGGTACTGCAACGGCAGCACGCCCATGCCGATGAGGTTCGAGCGGTGGATGCGCTCGTACGACTCGGCGATGACGGCCTTGACGCCCAGCAGCGCCGTGCCCTTGGCGGCCCAGTCCCGCGACGAGCCGGAGCCGTACTCCTTGCCCGCCAGGATGACCAGCGGGATGCCGGCGGCCTGGTAGTTCTGGCTGGCGTCGTAGATCGTGCTGACCGGGGCGTCCGCGACGGTGAAGTCGCGGGTGAAGCCGCCCTCGGTGCCGGGCGCGATCTGGTTGCGCAGGCGGATGTTGGCGAAGGTGCCCCGGATCATCACCTCGTGGTTGCCGCGGCGGGAACCGTACGAGTTGAAGTCCTTGCGGTCCACCCCGTGCTCGGCCAGGTACTTGCCGGCCGGGGAGTCCGCCTTGATGGAGCCGGCCGGGGAGATGTGGTCGGTGGTGACCGAGTCGCCCAGCTTCGCCAGCACCTTGGCGCCCGCGATGTCGCCGACCGGACCCGGCTGCGCCGCCATGCCCTCGAAGTACGGAGGCTTGCGCACGTAGGTCGAGTCACCGGCCCAGGCGAACGTGTCACCGGTCGGCGTCGCCAGGCCCTGCCAGCGCTCGTCGCCCGCGAACACGTCGGCGTAGTCCTTGGTGAACATCTCCGCCGAGATGGACCTGTTGATGGTGTCCTGCACCTCGGCCGGGGTCGGCCAGATGTCGCCCAGGTAGACCGGCTTGCCGTCCGGGTCCACGCCCAGCGGGTCGCGGGCCAGGTCGATGTCCATCGTGCCGGCGATGGCGTACGCCACCACCAGCGGCGGGGACGCCAGGTAGTTCATCTTGACGTCGGGGTTGATCCGGCCCTCGAAGTTGCGGTTGCCGGACAGCACCGACACCACCGCGAGGTCGGCCTCGTTGACCGCGGCGCTGATCTCCTCCGGCAGCGGGCCGGAGTTGCCGATGCAGGTCACGCAGCCGTAGCCGACCAGGTGGAAGCCGAGCTTCTCCAGGTACGGCACGAGCTCGGCCTTGTGGTAGTAGTCCATGACGACCTTGGAACCGGGCGCCAGCGTGGTCTTCACCCACGGCTTGGCACGCAGGCCCCGCTCGACGGCCTTCTTCGCCAGCAGCGCCGCGCCCAGCATGACCTGCGGGTTCGACGTGTTGGTGCAGGAGGTGATCGAGGCGATCACGACCGCACCGTGGTCGAGCTGGTAGGTCGTGCCGTCGGCCGCGGTCACCGGCGTCGGGTTGCTGGCCCGGAACGTGGAGTGCGACGGGGAGTCCGAGGCCGGGAAGCTCTCCTGGCCCGCCTCGTCGGTGTCGTCGTCCTTGACGTAGTCGGGCAGCGCGGCCCGGAACGCGGTCTTGGCGTTGGTCAGCTCGACACGGTCCTGCGGGCGCTTCGGGCCGGCGATGCTCGGCACCACGCTCGACAGGTCCAGCTCGAGGTACTCCGAGTAGGCCGGCTCGACCGACGGGTCGTGCCACAGGCCCTGCGCCTTGGCGTACGCCTCGACCAGCGCGATCTGCTCGGCCGGGCGGCCGGTCAGCTCGAGGTAGGCGATGGTCTCCGCGTCGATCGGGAAGATCGCGCAGGTGGAGCCGAACTCGGGGCTCATGTTGCCGATGGTGGCCCGGTTGGCCAGCGGCACCGTGGTCACGCCGGGGCCGTAGAACTCGACGAACTTGCCGACCACCCCGTGCTTGCGCAGCTGCTGGGTGATGGTGAGCACCAGGTCGGTGGCGGTGGCGCCCGAGGGCAGCTCGCCGAACAGCTTGAAGCCGACGACCTTGGGGATCAGCATGCTGACCGGCTGGCCCAGCATCGCGGCCTCGGCCTCGATGCCGCCGACGCCCCAGCCCAGCACGCCCAGGCCGTTGACCATGGTGGTGTGCGAGTCGGTGCCGACCACGGTGTCCGGGTAGGCCTGGCCGTTGCGCGGCATGATCACGCGGGCCAGGTGCTCGATGTTCACCTGGTGCACGATGCCGGTGCCCGGCGGCACGACCTTGAACTCGTTGAACGCGGTCTGGCCCCAGCGCAGGAACTGGTAGCGCTCCTGGTTGCGGCCGTACTCGATCTCGACGTTGCGCTCGAAGGCGTCCTGGCGGCCGAACACGTCGGCGATGACCGAGTGGTCGATGACCAGCTCGGCCGGGGCCAGCGGGTTGACCTTGGAGGCGTCGCCGCCCAGGTCGCGGACGGCCTCGCGCATGGTGGCCAGGTCGACGACGCAGGGCACGCCGGTGAAGTCCTGCATGAGGACGCGGGCGGGCGTGAACTGGATCTCCACGCTGGGCTCGGCGGTCGGGTCCCAACCACCCAGCGCGCGGATGTGATCGGCGGTGATGTTGGCGCCGTCTTCGGTGCGGAGCAGGTTCTCCAGCAGGATCTTCAAGCTGAAGGGCAGCCGCTCGTGGCCCTCCACCTTGTTGATCTGGAAGATCTCATAGCCCGCGTCACCGACGCGCAGCTCACTCTTCGCACCGAACGTGTCGAGGCTCGCCACGTCGTACTCCTTCACAGCGGGTCTGTTACAACCTGAAGTCTTTCGCAGGGGCTGGCACGTCGGCAGGTAAGGCAAGGCTTACTGGTGACCGGCGGTGCCGTTACTCAAACCGTACGTCCGTCTTGTTAAACGCGCAAGTCCGTGCCAGACTCCGGGATGTGATTCACCACGTACAGGTCGCCTGCCCGCGGGGCAGCGAGGATGTGCTGCGCGGCTTCTATGTCGGCGTCCTCGGCATGACCGAGAAACCCAAACCCCCGGTGCTCGCGGTCCGCGGCGGCTGCTGGTTCATCGACGCGTACGGCAGCGAGCTGCACCTCGGCGTCGAGGACGATTTCCGCCCCGCCCGCAAGGCCCACCCCGCCCTGCTCCGTCCCGACCTCGACGAACTCGCCGCCCGCCTGGTAGCCGCCGGCTACCCGGTGACCTGGGGCGACGACGAGGTCCCCGGCATCCGCCGCTTCCACACCGAGGACCCCCACGCCAACCGCCTCGAATTCGTCCTCGTCGAGGCCTAGCCCGGCGCGAGGTCGGACCCGGAGGCGGCGGGTTCAGGCGATGAGCAGGCGAAGGCCCAGCTCTGCCGCATCGAGGTCGAGGAGGTCGCGGTTGCGTTCCGCCCAGCGGCCCGAGGCGAGGTCGGCGCGGAGGCTGTGCACTGCCCGCTGCTCGGCTTTCGGCCCGACCCTGGTCCAGACCGACAGCCCGCGCCGGACGTTCTCGTCCAGGTAGGCCTCGGGCCGGCGCCAGAAGGCTTCGAAGAAGCCGTCGGCGCAGTCCCACGGGATGGGCACCGGCTCCACGCGGGCTCCGAGCGCGGCGGCCAGCTCGGTCAGCGAAGGCCGGCCGACGACCATGTCCCCGACTTCGGGAAGGTAGTCGCGGGTGAGCCAGAACCGGTGAAGCCATCCGGCGTCAGTGGTGTCGTGCGTCAACACCACCACGCGGCGAGCGACGCGTTGCATCTCGCGCAGGCCCGCGATCGGGTCCTGCCAGTGATGGACGGTGGCGACGGCCATCGCCGCGTCGAAGGACCGGTCCTCGAACGGAAGACTCTCCGCGGCGGCGGCCACGCACGGCGCTGCGCCGGCGGGGCGCTGCGCACGCATGAGCGCCGACGGTTCCACCGCAGTGACATCGCGGTCGGCGGGCTCGTAGGAGCCGGTGCCGGCCCCGACGTTCAACACGGTCCGCGCGTCGCCGAGCGCCGCCCAGATCTGTGCGGAGATCCGCGGCTCGGTGCGCCGCGTCACGGTGTACGTGGCTCCGATGGTGTCGTACAACTGCGCGCCGGACAAACGCCGCCCCCTGGCTGTCGGAGCCCCATGCTGCGCACGGGGCCTGGTGTCACTTCCCGGGACAGTAGGTCACGTGCGCACTGTCTCGCCACATTGGCCGGTCATGGGTTCAGCAGCGGCTGCGTGATGTGGCCGGGCTGTCCGGCGGGGGCCACCGGATGTGGATTGGTGCTCCACTGCCGGCACGGCACGGTGGGACGATCCGGTCATGATCTCTTCGGGCGCGGTTCTCGGGGTGTTCGCGGTGGCGCTGGCCATGGTGCTCACCCCGGGGCCGAACATGATGTACCTGGTGTCGCGCAGCATCACCCAGGGGCGGCGGGCCGGGCTGATCTCGCTGGCCGGTGTCGCGGCAGGATTCCTCGTCTACCTGACGGCCACGAACCTGGGGCTCTCGGCGCTCTTCGTGGCGGTGCCGTCGCTCTACCTCGCGGTCAAGCTCGCCGGTGCGGCGTACCTCGGCTGGCTTGCTTTCAAAGCCCTGCGACCCGGCGGCGTATCGGTGTTCGAGCCGGTGGTGCTGCCGCCGGACTCGAACCGGCGGCTGTTCGCGATGGGGCTGGTCACCAGTCTGCTCAACCCGAAGATCGCCATCATGTACCTGTCGCTGATACCCCAGTTCATCCAGCCGGAGGCCGGGCACGTGCTGGCGCAGGGTTTCCTGCTCGGCGCGGTGCAGATCGTCGTCGCGGTCACCGTCAACGGGCTGATCGCGCTGGCCGCGGGCACGATAGCGGGCTTGCTCTCGGGCCGACCGGTATGGCTGCGCGTCCAGCGCTACCTGATGGGCACGGTGCTCGGCGTGCTCGCCGTCCGGATGGCCACCGACCACACCCGCCCCGCCGCCGCCTGACCCGCACCCCTGCGGCGGCGCCCACCCGCGGCGATCATGAAGTTATGGCAGCGACACGCCGTCGAACCTGCCCATAAGTTCATGATCAACGCGGAACGGCGGGTGGGTGGGGTGGGAATGTTGGAGGATCGTTGACTGTTCAACTATTGTGTCAGGGGAACTAGCACAGAGGAGGGCGTCATGCCTGCCGTTACCGTTGATGACCTGTTGGTGCTGCCTCGGGTGCCGGTGCCGGGTGAGGCCGCGGTGGAGCGGAAGGTCGCGTCGGTGACCGCCGCGCCGTCGGGGTTCGAGGGGGAGGGCTTCCCGGTGCGCCGCGCGTTCGCCGGCGTCGAACTGAAGACCCTGGACCCGTTCATTCACATGGACCAGATGGGCGAGGTCGAGTACGCCCCGGGCGAACCCAAGGGCACCCCGTGGCACCCGCACCGGGGCTTCGAGACCGTCACCTACCTGCTCGACGGCACGTTCCGCCACCAGGACTCGCATGGCGGCGGCGGCCTGATCTCGGACGGCGACACCCAGTGGATGACGGCGGGCAGCGGCCTGCTGCACATCGAGGCCCCGCCGGAGGAGCTGGTCATGTCCGGCGGCCTGTTCCACGGCTTCCAGCTGTGGGTCAACCTGCCCGCGAAGATGAAGATGTCGGCGCCGCGTTACCAGGACATCCGGGCCGGTCAGGTGTCGCTGCTCAGCTCGCCCGACGGCGGGGTGCTGCTGCGCGTCATCGCCGGCGACGTGGCCGGGCACCCGGGACCGGGTGTCACGCACACCCCGATCGCGCTGGTGCACGCCACGCTCGCGCCGGGGGCGCAGCTGCGGCTGCCGTGGCGGCCGGACTTCAATGCGCTGGTGTACACGCTGGCCGGAGCCGGTTCGGTCGGCGCGGAGAGGCGCCCGGTGAAGCTGGGCGACCTGGCCGTGTTCGGGGCCGGTGACGTGATCACCATCGAGGCGGACGCGTCGCAGGAGAGCCGCAACGCGGCCGGGATGGATGTGCTGATCCTCGGCGGGCAGCCGATCCGCGAGCCGGTGATGGCGTACGGACCGTTCGTGATGAACACCAAGGCCGAGCTGATCCAGGCGTTCGAGGACTACCAGGCCGGAAAGCTGGGTGTCATTCCGAGCGAACCGCGCCGGGTCGACGTCGGCAACGCGGACCACCCCGGCCACGACGTCCTCTGAGCAGGGCCTTCGGGCTCAAGAAGTTAAGAAGGGCACCTTCTTTAACGCGGAGCGTTAAGAAGGTGCCCTTCCTTCTGCCCTCAGGGGACGGGGGGCAGGGGCGGGAGGCCGGGGACGGGGAGTTCGGGGAGGCCGGGGATCGGGGGGAGGCTCGGGTCGACGGGCAGGCCGGGTGCGGCGCCGCCGAGCACGATGGAGATCAGGCTGGCCAGCAGGTCGTTGATGCTGGTCAGCAGTTCGGTGATGGCATCCATGGGACCCACCTTCCGTGTGCGGTCGCGGAGGTGTACGACCGATTAGGACCATTTGATAGCTAATACCCGACATGTGGCAAGGGCGGACCCGCTTCCGGAGGACCACGGTCGAGGGAGGGCGTCCGCGGCGATCTTTCAGGTGTCTGCTGCCAACACGTCAAAGATTGCAAGGCCTTGCGGAAACATTTCAGTTACCCGTATGTTGCGGCTGTTGCTCGTGTGACGCCCCCGACACTTCACCCTCCCGGAGAAGGCCCATGGCAGCCCTACGCGCCCTCGTGCGCACGGCACTTCGCAAAGAGTTGAGAAACACCCGGACCCTCCTGATCGGACTGTTGGCCGTGGTGCTGGCCGCGGCCCCGTTCGTGGTGGTCCGTGCGCTGACCGGTGACGGGCCCGCGCAGTGGGTGCAGGCCGGTGACACCTACTGGGCCGACGAGCCCGCGGAGGCGGCGCTCGCCGCGGCCGGTGCGCCGCGACGCAAGGCTGAGCAGTTCTACTTCGTGCTGCCGGACCGCTTCGCCAACGGCGACACCCGCAACGACAAGGGCGGGCTGTCCGGCGACCGGCTCAAGACCGGCCTGGACAAGACCGACAAGGGCTTCTACCACGGCGGCGATCTGGCCGGCCTGATCGACAAGCTGGACTACGTCGAGGGCCTGGGCACCACCGCGATCTGGCTCGCGCCGGTGTTCCAGAACCGCCCGGTGCAGGGCACGGGCGCGGACGCCTCGGCCGGCTACCACGGGTACTGGATCACCGACTTCACCCAGGTCGACCCGCACTTCGGCACCAACGCGGACCTGAAGAAGCTGGTCAAGCTCGCGCACCAGCGCGGCATCAAGATCTACCTCGACGTCATCGTGAACCACACCGCCGACGTCATCGCGTACGAGGAGAACCAGTACTCGTACGTGGACAAGAAGACCAGCCCGTACACCGACGCGGCGGGACGGGCGTTCGAGGACGTCAACTACGCCGACGGGCGCAACGGGTTCCCGAAGACGGATCGCACGTCGATGCCGTACACCCCGGTGTTCAAGACCGCGGCGGACGCGAAGGCCAAGACGCCCGCGTGGCTGAACGACCCGACGATGTACCACAACCGCGGCGACTCCACCTTCTCCGGTGAGAACAGCACCTACGGCGACTTCTTCGGCCTGGACGACCTGTGGACCGAGCGGCCCGAGGTGGTCCGCGGCATGACCCAGGTGTACTCGGACTGGATCGAGTCCACCGGCGTGGACGGGTTCCGCCTGGACACGGCCAAGCACGTGAACATGGAGTTCTGGCCGCAGTTCAGCCAGGGCATCGCGGTGAACGCCCGCAAGGCCGGCAAGCCGGACTTCTTCATGTTCGGTGAGGTCTACTCGGCCGACCCGAACATCATGTCGAGCTACGTGCGGCAGGGCCGCCTGCAGGCGACGCTGGACTTCGGCTTCCAGGCCGCCGCGCAGGGCTTCGTCACCGGCGGCTCCGGCCAGGGCCTGGCCGACCTGTACGCCGCCGACGGCATGTACACCTCGCCCGGCACCGACGCGTCCACCCTGCCGACCTTCCTCGGCAACCACGACATGGGCCGCATCGGCACGTTCATCAGCAACAGCGGCGTCGATGCCGCGACCGCGCTGCAGCGCGACAGGCTCGCGCACGAGCTGATGTTCCTGACCCGCGGCCAGCCGGTCGTCTACTCCGGTGACGAGCAGGGCTTCACCGGCAACGGCGGGGACAAGGACGCCCGGCAGGACATGTTCGCCAGCCAGGTCGCCGACTACCTCGACGACGACCTGCTCGGCACCGACCGCACGCACGCGTCCGACCAGTTCGATACCGCGCACCCGCTCTACCGCGCGATCGCCGGGCTGGGCGCGCTGCGCCAGGAGCACCCGGCGCTGCGCGACGGCGTGCAGGTGACCCGGCACGCGGGCGACGGCGTGTTCGCGTTCTCGCGCATCGACCCGGCGCAGCGTTTCGAGTACCTGGTGGCGTCGAACAGCGGCACCGCACCGAAGTCCGTCACCGTGGACACCGCGACGGCGAACGCCGCGTTCGGACAGCTCTACCCGGCCGCGGGCGATGGCGCGACGGCGGGCGCGGACGGCAAGGTCACGATCACCGTGCCGGCGCTGTCCAGCATCGTGCTGCGCGCCGACCGGGCGCTGCCCGCCGCGGGCAGCCCGCAGATCACGATCACCGCTCCGGCCGCGGGCGCGAAGGTGACCACCCGGGCCGCCGTGACCGCACGCGTCACCGGCGACCCCCTCGCGACGGTCACCTTCGCGGCGCAGGTCGGCGACGGCCCGTGGAAGCTGCTCGGCACGTCGAACGCGGTGGGCGAGCACACCGTGCACCACGACCTGACCGGCCTGGCCGGTGGCACGACCGTCACCTACAAGGCCGTCGCCCGCGACAGCGCGGGCCGCACCGCGTCGACGACCAGCGCCATCACCGTGGCCTCGCCCGCGCAGGCGGCGCAGCGCGAATACGTGCTGGTGCACTACCAGCGCGCCGACGGCGACTACGACCCGTGGGGGCTCTACACCTGGGGCGACGTCGACGGTTCGATGCAGCACCCGTGGCCGCAGGGCCAGCCGTTCGCCGGGGAGGACTCCTACGGGCGCTTCGCCTGGGTGAAGGTCAAACCTGGTGCGGCCAACGTCGGATTTCTCGTCGTCAACGGCTCCGGGGGCAAGGACGTCGAGGCCGACCGCAGTGTCGATCCGAGCCGGGTCGGCGAGATCTGGCTGAAGTCCGGCGACGCGGCCGTGTACCCCTCCCGCGCGGCGGCCACCGGCAAGGTGGACATGCACTACCGCCGCACCGACGCAAATTACGCAGGCTGGGGCCTGCACCTGTGGGGTGACGGCCTGGCCGCCGGGGCGGGCACGGACTGGTCCGCCCCGCGCCAGCCGGACGGCACCGACGCTTTCGGCGCACACTGGAGTGTGCCCGTCGGCGACGCGAGCAAGCCCGTGAACTTCATCGTGCACTCTGGCGATGAGAAGGACCCGAACGCCGACCTCGCCATGGACATGGGCCTGGGCGAGGCGTGGATCGCGTCCGGCGACGGAACCGTGCACCCGAGCCGCGCCGCCGCCGAGCACACCGCGGTGCTGCACTACCGCCGGGCCGACGGCAACTACGACGGCTGGGGCCTGCACCTCTGGGACGGCAACGCCAACCCGGTCGAGTGGGGCAGTCCGATGCTGCCGACCGGCACCGACGCCTTCGGCGCGTACTGGCGGATCCCGCTGGTCGACGGCGCGACCGGGGTGAACTACATCATCCACAAGGGCGACGAGAAGGACCTGCCCACCGACCAGCGGCTCAACTTCGCCACGTTCGGCAACGAGGCCTGGATCCTGTCCGGGCAGCAGGCCTACCTGCGGCCGTCGGTCAAGGGTGCGGCGCTGGACATCGACCTGACCAGGTCGTACGCCCACTGGCTGGACCGCGGCACCATCGCGTGGCACAAGAAGGACCCCGACGGCAAGGTGTACGACCTGGTCGTCGCCCCGAACGGCGGACTGTCCGTGGTGGACGGGGCGCTGGCCGGCGACTTCACGAAGATCCGGCTGTCCGCGTCGGGCGGCCTGTCCGAGGCACAGCGCCAGAAGTTCCCGCACCTGTGGGCGTACGGCGCGTTCGACGTGGACGCCACGCTCGCGAGCATCAAGAACGCGCTGCGCGGGCAGCTCGTGGTCACCGAGAGCGACCACGCGGGCAAGCTGGTGTCGGCGACCGGGGTGCAGATCCCGGGCGCGCTCGACGACGTCTACTCCACCGCGGCCAAGGCGGTGCTCGGTCCGGTGTTCGCGAAGGGGCGGCCGAGCCTGGCGCTGTGGGCCCCGACGGCCAAGGATGTGAAGCTGCAGCTGTTCGACAGCCCGTCGGCGACACCGCAGACCGTGTCCATGAACCGGGACGACGCCTCCGGCGTGTGGAGGGTGACCGGGTCGAGCGACTGGACCGGCAAGTACTACCGCTTCCAGGTCAGCGTGTGGCAGCCCGCCAAGGGCCAGGTCGTCACCGCGTCGGTGACCGACCCGTACGCGGTGGCGCTGTCGGCGAACTCGACGCACAGCCAGCTGATCGACCTGGCGAAGCTGCCCGGCGCGGCGGTCAAGGTCCCGTCCTACACGGGCCGGGCGCAGATCCAGGAACTGTCGGTGCGCGACTTCTCCGTCGCGGACACGACGGTGCCGCAGGACAAGCGCGGTACGTACGCCGCCTTCACCGACCCGCAGACCGCGGGTATGAAGCACCTGAATTCGCTCGCCGACGCCGGGGTCTCCCACCTGCACCTGCTGCCGGTGTTCGACTTCGCGACGATCCCCGAGCAGCGAACCGACCAGCAGCAACCCGCCTGCGACCTGCCCTCGCTGCCCCGGGACTCGGACCGGCAGCAGGCCTGCGTCGCCGGGGTCGCCGCGACCGACGGCTACAACTGGGGCTACGACCCGCTGCACTACACGGTGCCGGAGGGCGGCTACGCCACCGACCCTGAGGGCAAGGCCCGCAACGTCGAGTTCCAGTCCATGGTGGACGGCATCCACCGCGCCGGGCTGCGGGTGGTGCTGGACGTCGTCTACAACCACACCTCGGCCGCGGGCGACGACCCGAAGTCGGTGCTGGACCGGATCGTGCCCGGCTACTACCACCGCCTCCTGGAGGACGGGGCCGTGGCCACCTCCACCTGCTGCGCCAACACCGCGCCGGAAAACGCGATGATGGGCAAACTGGTGGTGGACTCGCTGGTCACCTGGGCGAAGACGTACCGGGTGGACGGGTTCCGGTTCGACCTGATGGGCCACCACCCGAAGCAGAACCTGCTCGACGTGCGGGCGGCGCTGGACCGGCTCACCCTGGCCGAGGACGGGGTCGACGGCAAGGCGATCCTGCTCTACGGCGAGGGCTGGAACTTCGGCGAAGTCGCGAACGACGCCCGGTTCGAGCAGGCCACGCAGGCCAACATGGCCGGGACCGGCATCGCGACGTTCAACGACCGGTTGCGTGACGCCGTACGCGGCGGCGGGCCGTTCGACGACAACCCGCGGGTCCAGGGCTTCGCGTCCGGGCTGTTCACCGACCCCAACGGGGACGCGGTCAACGGCACGGCCGCTACGCAGAAGGCCCGGCTGCTGCACCAGCAGGACCAGATCAAGGTCGGCCTGACCGGCAACCTGGCCGGGTTCACCTTCACGGACTCGGCGGGCAACAAGGTCAGCGGCGCGGAGGTGGACTACAACGGCTCGCCGGCCGGGTACACCAAGGCCCCGGCGGAGGCGGTCACATACGTCGACGCGCACGACAACGAGATCCTGTTCGACGCACTCGCCTACAAGTTGCCCGCGGACACACCGGCGCTGGACCGGGCCAGGGCTCAGGTGCTGGCGCTGTCGACGGTGGTGCTCAGCCAGGGCACCGGGTTCGTCACCGCGGGCTCGGACCTGCTGCGCAGCAAGTCGCTGGACCGCAACTCGTACAACTCCGGCGACTGGTTCAACGCCATCCGCTGGGACTGCGCGAGCGGCAACGGGTTCGGCCTCGGCCTGCCTCCGGCGGCTGACAACGAGAGCAAGTGGGCGTACGCCAAGCCGCTGCTCGCCGACCCGGCGCTGGTGCCGACGTGCGAGGCGATCAACCTCGCCGGGGCGCGGTTCGCGGAACTGCTGCGGGTCCGTGCGTCCAGCCCGCTGTTCTCCCTGCGTACGCAGGCCGAGGTGCAGCAGGCGGTGTCGTTCCCGCTGTCCGGGGCGGCCGAGGCCCCGGGCGTGATCACCATGGTGATCAAGAAGGACGGCAAGACGGTCGTGGTGGTCTTCAACGCCACGACGTCGAGCACCACGCAGACGGTCGCGTCGCTGAAGAACGCGCGGCTGGGCCTGCACCCGGTGCTGGCGGCCTCGGTCGACCCGCTGGTGCGCCAGTCCGCGTACGCCCCGGCCACGGGCGCGTTCACGGTGCCGGGCCGTACCGTGGCGGTGTTCGTCACGAAGTGACACAGGTGGGGGGCGGGCCGCCGTGCGCGGTCCGCCCCGCTCACCGCCCCGGGACGTGGGTCGGGCGGTTGGGCCCCGGGGCCGCGGGCGGGTCCAGGGTGCCGTCCATGAGTACGCGGTCACCGAGCGGCTCGTCGAGTTCCAGCCGGTAGGGCGTCTCCGGGTTCTCCTGGCAGGTGTTCGCCCCGCCGCGCGGGACGGTGCGCATGGTGACGACGATCCGGTCGTCCTCGTAGCTGATCTCCGGGTCCGCGATGCGCCCGTCGGCGGACCGGCCGCCGTTGCAGGCCATCTCCGTGACCAGGATGTCGACGCTCGTCGCGGAGGGGGCCGGCGGTGTGCCCGCCAGGCGCCACGGGGCGAGGCTTCCTTCAGTGCCGCAGCCGCCGGTGGCCAGCGCCGCCGCCAGTGCCAGAACAACCGCTGTCACACGCATCCGACCACGTCCCCAGGCAAGCGGGCGGGCGGCCCCGCAGGGACGCCCGCCCGAATCGTCGATCCCTTGCCGTACAGACGCTCTCCGCAGCGCACGGGATGCATCCACCGGCTGCCGATTTCGGCCACGTCCACCGGTGCGGTGGGCGCCCGCCGCGGCTGAGCCGGGACCGGACCGGGATCCTCGCCGAGGACGCCTCAGCGCGTCAGTCCGGGATCAGGGGCAGCCGGGCCCGGTGGACGGGCGGACGCACGTGTCGGTGCCGGTGCCGCCGTCGTTGGTGTTCGTGCCGTCGCCGCCGTTGAGCAGGTCGTTGTTGGGTCCGCCGAACTGGTTGTCGTTGCCGGTCCCGCCCAGCAGGTAGTCCTCGCCGTTCCCGCCGATCAGGAGGTCGGCGCCGCCATCGCCGCGCAGGTAGTCGTTGCCGTCGGCCCCTTCGAGGGTGTCCGCGCCGTCGCCTCCGACGAGGTAGTCCGCGCCCGCATTGCCGCACAGCAGGTCGCCGCCGCCGCGGCCGTCGATGTAGTCGTTGCCGCCCAGGCCGAAGATCACATCGACGCCCGAGGTGCCGACGATGTAGTCGGCGCCGTTGGTGCCGACCCTGGTCGGCGTGGCCGTCGCGCAGGTCACCAGGGCCGTCGCGGCCTGCTGCCCGGCGTTGGACCCGTCATCGGGGACCAGCGCGCCGGCCGTGGTCGGCCCGGCCAGGCCGCCCGCCAGCATGCCGGTCGCGACGATCAATCCGGCCGCCGCCGCGCGCGCCCATCCACGGCGACTTTGGAACACACTCTTCGCGAGCATCGCTCACCCCCGGGCGGACCGTTCACGCCGGGCGATGACCTGCCCCGTGCAGGTCGGCGTGTGTCTTGGCCGTCCGATGTGCTCCAACGCGAAGCAACTGACCAGGTTACGGCCATGATCCGGAGACCCGTGCAGACCGGTGCCGGTGGCGCAACCGTACGAGGCGGGCGGACGTCCCATGTTGGGACGCCCGCCCTTTGCATCGATCCCTGACCCCTCAGACGCGGCGGAGCGCCCGGACGGATCCCGTCGATCATGAACTTTTGTTCATGACACGCCGTCGAGCCGTGCCACAAGTTCATGATCGGCGGGTGGGGGTGGGTCAGGCGGGGAGGCGGGGGCCCTGCTCGCGCTGGGTGGCGAACCAGGACTCCACGTCGTCGGCGGTGCGGGGCAGGCCGGCGGAGAGGTTGACCGCGCCGTCCTTGGTGACCAGCACGTCGTCCTCGATGCGGATGCCGACGCCGCGCAGCTCGGCGGGGACCAGCTCGTCCTCGGGCTGGAAGTACAGGCCGGGCTCGACGGTGAGCACGTAGCCCTCGTCCAGCTCGCCGTCCTTGTACTTCTCGTGGCGGGCGTGCGCGCAGTCGTGCACGTCGATGCCGAGCATGTGCCCGAAGCCGTGCAGCGTCCACCGGCGGTAGATCGTCGACTCCTTGGACATCGCCTCTTCCACGCTCACCGGCAGGATGCCCAGCTCGTGCAGACCCTCGGCGAGCACCCGCATGCAGGTGGTGTGCACGTCGGCGAACTTCACGCCCGGCTTGATGAAGTCCATGCCGGCCTGCTGCGAGCGGTGCACGATGTCGTACACCTGGCGCTGCAGCGGAGTGAACGTGCCGCTGACCGGCAGGGTCCGGGTGATGTCGGCGGTGTAGAGGTTGCGGTTCTCCACGCCCATGTCCAGCAGCAGCAGCTCGCCGGGGGTGGTGCGGCCGTCGTTGCGGATCCAGTGCAGCACGGTGGCGTGGCTGCCGGCGCCGACGATGGAGCTGTAGCCCACCGTGTTGCCGTCGTGGCGGGCGCGCAGGCCGAACACGCCGTCGATGAGCCGCTCGGAGACCGGCCGGTCGGCCGGGATGATCCGGGCCACGTCCTCGAAGCCGCGGACGGTGGCGTCGATCGCGTCCTGCAGCTGCGCGATCTCCCACTCGTCCTTGACCAGCTTCATCTCGGAGATGGTGTGCGCCAGCTCGCGGTCGCGCTCCGGGGCGGTCGCCCGGACCAGGCCGTCGACGTGCGGGTCGAGGCCGCGCAGCAGCCGGGTGCGGCCGGGCGCGAGGTCGTCGAGCAGCTCGGCCAGCTTGTCCAGGTGCGCGGTCTCGATGCCGAGCTCGGCGGACTTCTCGCGCAGCGTGTGGCGGCGGCCGATCCACAGCTCGCCGTAGCGGCGGTCCTTGAAGAACTCGTCGGTGTCGCGCGGGGAGCGCGGGCGCACGTACAGCACCGCGTCGTGGCCCGAGCCGTTGGGCCGCATGACCAGGACGCTCTCCGGGTCGTGCTCGCCGGTCAGGTAGACGAAATCGCTGCCTGGGCGGTACATGAAGTCGGTGTCGTTGGCCCGCACCATCTCGTGCCCGGACGGGATCACCAGCGTCTCGCCGGGGAACGCGGCCGACAGCGCCGCGCGCCGCTTGGCGTGGTTCGGGGCCTCCGCCCGCAGGGTCACCGGGAGCTCGGTGTCGCTCCATCCGGTGCGCATGAACTGCAGGAACTTCTCCGGGTACGCAGGGTCGTGCGACTCGGTGCCCTTCTTCTCTTCAGTCATATTGCCGCCTCCGAGCATGGTCTTCGTGTGTTCCGAGCCTATCGCCCGCCGTTGGCTGGCATGATTGCCCACGTGTGTGGACTTTTGGCCTTTTTCAGTAGTCAGGGCACGGTTGATGCCTACTCCGGGCCGCTTCGCGAGGCCCTGGAACGGCTGCACCACCGGGGTCCCGACGACACGGGCCTGGACGTCGTGGACACCGACGCGATCTTCGCGCACAAGCGCCTGGCGATCATCGACGTCGAGTTCTCGAAGGAGCCGCTGCCCTGGTCGCCGCCCGGCCCGGACAGCGCCGACTCGGCCGAGGCCCGCTACCTGCTCACCTTCAACGGGGAGATCTACAACTACCTCGAGCTGCGCCAGGAGCTGATCGACGAGCACGGCGCGAAGTTCGCCACGCAGGGTGACGGTGAGGTCATCGTGGCGGGATACCACTACTGGGGTGAGGCGGTGCTGGACCGGCTGCGGGGCATGTTCGCCTTCGTGATCTGGGACCGGCAGGAGCGGCTGGCGTTCGGCGCTCGCGACGGGTTCGGCATCAAGCCGCTGCACTACCTGCAGACCGTGGACGGGCTGTTCCTGGCCAGCGAGAAGAAGGCGCTGCTGCCGTTCGCGCCCAGCGCCGCGGCGGGCAACGCGGGCATCGACCCGGTGCAGTTGTCGCACCTGCTGACGTTCCAGTACGTGCCGGAGCCGCACACGCTGCACTACGGCATCGAGCGCATCGGCTCGGGCGAGTGCCTGACCTGGCGGCCGGGCCAGGCGGGCGAGCGCACCGGCGGGGAGTTGACCAAACGCCGCTGGTTCCGGCCGGTGCTGCGACCGCAGCTGTCGGTCGACGACCCGCGGCGGCTGTTCGCGCAGATACACGAGACGCTGCGCGAGAGCGTACGGCTGCACATGCGCTCGGACGTGCCGGTCGGCGCGTTCCTGTCCAGCGGCATCGACTCCACCGCGGTCGTGGCGCTGGCCCGGGAGTGGAACCCGAACATCCTGACCTTCACCGTCGGCTTCGACGTGCCCGGCTACTCCGAGATCGACGTGGCCCAGGAGTCGGCCCGGCACCTGGACGTCACCACCATCCCCACCAAGATCGGCGCCAAGGAGATGATGGAGGCGCTGCCCCGCATCGTCTGGCACCTCGACGACCCGGTCGCCGACCCGTCGCTGGTCCCGCTCTACCACGTGGCGCAGACCGCCGCGAAGCACGTCACCGTGGTGCTCTCGGGCGAGGGCGCGGACGAGTTCTTCGGCGGCTACGGCATCTACCGCGAGCCGCTGTCACTGGCCCCGCTGACCAGGCTGCCGCACTCGTTCCAGCGCGGCCTGCGGGCGCTCTCCAAGGCGATCCCGCGGGGCATGCGCGGCAAGAGCTACCTGGAGCGGGGCACCACCCCGCTGACCGAGCGGTTCAGCGGCAACTCGCGGATCTTCACCGAGGACGCCGAGATCCGCCGCCTGCTGCGCCGCCGGGAGTCGGTCGAGGCGGCGGCCCGGTTCACCGACGTGACCGCGCCGCTGTACGCCGAAGCGGCCGGTGACGGCCTCGACGACGTGGCCACCATGCAGTACGTCGACATCCACACCTGGCTGCGCGGGGACGTGCTGGTCAAGGCCGACCGGATGTCCATGGCGCACTCGCTGGAGCTGAGGGTGCCGTTCCTGGACCGCGAGGTGTTCGCGGTGGCCTCGAAGATCCCGCTGGAGCTCAAGGTGCCGCCGCGCTCCAACGCGACGAAGTACGCCATGCGCAAGGCCCTCGAACAGGTCGTGCCGCCGGCCATCGTGAACCGGCCGAAGCTGGGCTTCCCGACTCCGACCCGGGTCTGGCTGGCCGGCGAGATGTACGACTGGGCCCGGGAGATCCTGCACACCTCCGGCGCCGACGACCTGCTCGATCTGTCCTATGTCGACGGTCTGCTCAAGGAGCACCGCGCCGGGGGCGCCGACAACTCCCGCAAGATCTGGACGGTGCTGGTCTTCTGTGTCTGGCACTCCATCTTCGTGGCCCGCACCCTGGACCCCGGCGTGGGGCGCAACGAATCCGCGCTGCTGACGAAACCCGTCGTCGGCTCGATGGTTTCCTGACCGTTGACGCCGTGCCATGCTTGCTCTGACAACCGACGCCGCGCTCGCGCCCACGGTGTCACACCGTCCAGGTGGGACACCGGAATCCGCGACCGGCGGAGCCGTCAGGGGAGGCGGGATGGCGCAGCCGGTCCTGGTGGAAGTCTCATCCCTGTTGAGACCCGACGCGCTCGTCTCCGCCCGGGGGCTCTGGCGTGTGCCGGGGCCCCCGCGGCTGCTGCACGCCGACGTCACCGGCATGCCGGACACCGCACTGCCCTGGCTGCGGGAACTCGTGGAGGAGCTGAGCCGGGACGCCGATCTGACCGTGCTGGGCGGCGCCGATGCGACCCGGCTGTTCGGGCCCGTTCCGCCGCTGCGGGCGGCGCGGCGGCTGCGGGCCCTGGGCCGTGGCGCGGTGCTGCTGGCGTGCGGTCCGGCCGTGTCGATCCTCATCTGCGACGATCCGGACGGCAGGCCCCGCGCGGACGGTCCCACCGACATCCTGATCGGACTGTCGGTAACACCGACGTTACCGAACCTGCAGGCCGCGATGGGTTCCAGCGGTGTGCCGTGGGACGCACCGGGCTGGTTGGATCTAGCGGAGAAGGCCGCCGCGGCCTAAGGTGCCTTCGTGCCCCTCGTACCTGACACGGACAACGACGACACCGCGCCCGAAAGCCTCTTCGCCGTGCTGCGCCATGCGGTGCTGGACGGTCCCGGATCGACGCCGTCGCGGGTGCGCCACGTCGTCGCCCACGCCAAACTCGACGAGGTCTCCCACGAGTTGCGCGGTTACGTCGACACCATGCGCGAGCACGCCTGGCGCAGCACCGACGAGCAGGTGCGCGACCTGCTGAGCGTGGGCTGGTCGGAAGACCAGGTCTTCGAACTGACCGTGGCCGTGGCGCTGGGCGCCGGGCAGCGGCGGCTGGACGCCGGGCTGGCCGCGATCGCGCGGGCCGAGGCCCGGCTGGCCGACGGCGACGCCACACCGGTCCGGGTCGTGCCCGCGCAGCCGGCGGCGACCCTGCCGCCCGGCGTTCAGGCGGAGGTCACGCGGCATGCGGCTGCCTAGCCTGAGCCGGTCCTGGCGCTTCAGCGACCGGGTCAAACTGAAGATGATCCGGATCGCCAGCGGACGCCCGCCGGCCGACATCCTGAAGATCCTGCACTACCGGCGGGAGTTCTTCGGCGAGCCGTTCACCACCTGGGTGCACCAGGTGCTGCGCGGCCCGTCCGAATGGAGCATCGGCGAGCGTGAGCTGATGGCCACCTTCGTGTCGAACCTCAACCAGTGCCGCTTCTGCGCGGGCAGCCACGGCGCGATCGTCGACGCGACGCTCGGGCCGGAAGTGACCACCGCGGTGCTGGCAGATTGGCGCACCGCCCCGCTGCGGGCCCCGCTGCGAGCGGCGTTCGCGCTGTTGGAGACGCTGACGCTGCAGCCGGGCGAGGTCGGCCCGGAGCTGGTCGAGGCGGCCTACGCGCATGGCGTCACCGAGCAGGGCGTGCGCGACGTGGTGCACGTCTGCGCGATCTTCTGCACCATCAACCGGATCGCGGACGCGGTCGACTTCGCGATCCCGGACGACAAGGGCTTTCAGGGCGACGCGTATCAGCTGCTCAAGCGCGGCTACGCGATCGGCTAGAACCTCAGCCGATCGTGTTCGGCGTGGCCGCGTCCAGTTGGGCGTAGCCGCGCCGGACCGCGTGCTCGGCCTCACGCAGCCCGGCTCCGCCCCAGCGGGCCAGCGCGCTGGCCGCGGCCACCTTGGCCACGTCGCCGCTGTCGCCGTGCGCCTCGCGGATCAGCCAGTCCAGCGCGGCCAGCTCGTCGTGGGCGATGGTGAGGAACTCGGCGTCGACCAGCTCGCCGTGACCGGGCACCACCACCGTGTCCGGCCCGACCGTCCGGGACAGCGCCAGCAGCGTCTCCGGCCAGTCCAGCGGGTACGAGTCGGCGAACCCCGGCGGGGCGCCCTCCTCGACCAGGTCCCCGGCGACGAGCACATCGTCCACGCGTACCACCAGGTCCCCGGCGGTGTGGCCGCGGCCGTGCCAGGCCAGGCGCACCTGCCGCCCGCCGATGTCGATCAGGTCTTCGCGGTCCACGTCGGCGGTCGGCGGCCGCAGCGTCACCCGACCCACCGCCCGGGCCGTGCGCTCGTCGTCGGGCAGCAGCTCCTGCTCCCAGGCCCGCTGCCACTCCCGGCCGTGCTCGCGCAGCTCGCGGCGGCACTCGCGGTGCCCCCAGATCGGGGTTTCCGGCCCGGCCAGCGTCGCGTTGCCGAAGCAGTGGTCGAAGTGGAAGTGCGTGTTCACGATGCCCAGCGGCTTGGCGGTGACCGCCAGCACGGCCTCCTGCAGCTCACGGGCCTGGGACTCGGTGGACAGCGTATCCACCAGCAGCGCACCGGTCTCGCCGGTGATCAGCGTGCAGTTCACCCGCAGGTACGGGTACACCAGCACGAACACCCCGTCGGCGATCTCGGTGAACTCGGTCATGACGTCGTCGCCTTCTCCACGAAGCGGTGCCGGTCCACCAGGACCCGCTCCACCCGACCCTCCGCCGCGACGGTCTCGCCGTCGCGCAGGATCACCTCGAAGGTGAGCTTGCGGCCGTCGACCTTCGTCAGCAGCGCCTCCGCCACCACGGTACGGCCTACCGGCGTCGCCGACCGGTGATCCAGCTCGACACGCACCCCGACCGTGGTCTGCCCGGACTCCAGGACTCGCGCGGTGGTCGCCACGGTGGCCGCCTCCGCCAGCGCGACCACCCGCGGAGTGCCCAGCACCGGGACGTCGCCCGAGCCCAGCGCCTGCGCCGTGTCCGCGTCACTCACCGTCAACTGCACCTTCGCCGTCAGGCCTGCCGTGAGCTGCTGCATGCGCCACAGCCTAGGCGCTCACCCGGCCGGCCGCATGCAACCGTGACCGCCTGCGCTGCCCGGACGACGTGTGCCGCAGGCGGTGAGCAGGTCACACTCGACCGGTCCCGGACTCCGATGTCATCCGCTCGGGACGGCGGATCCGGCGGTCACCCGGCACAGTGGTGGTACACATTGGAGGTGGCGGTGCTGGTCGACTTCGACGGGGAGCGGCTGGACGTGGTCGCGGCCGAGGGGCTCACCGCGGCGCACGCCGCGCAGATCCGGCAGGCCGTCTACGACGGTCGGCTGCTGCGCTTCCCCGACCCGGCGTGGCGGTGCGCCTACCTGGGCGCGGGCGAGGAGAAGGCCTGCTTCGCCGTACGCGATGCCGACGGCCGGATGTTCGTGCTGGAGGTCATCGACGAACGCACGTACCTCAACGGGCGCTTCGTCGGCGGGGTCTACTTCGGCGACCACCGGGTCCCGGGACTGGCCGGTGTGCCGAAGTCCGCCCGCGCGGCCGTCGGGCTGCGCTTCACCGGCCTGGTCAAGGCCAGGCAGTGGGTGCACGGCCACGAATGGGCGCGCTTCCTGTGGCGGCCGGACCGGCGCAGCCGCCTGGACGCGCTGCTCACCGCGTACCTGCGGCTGGTCCTCGGCGCTCGCTACGACCGCTACCGGCGGCGATACTCCGACGTGCACGAACGCAACGTGATGTTCGAGGTGCGCCCGGCCCGCGCCAGGGGAGTGCCGGTGCTCGCCCGGGACCTGTCCGGCCGGGTCCGCCTCGTGCGGGTCGGCCTGCAGCCGATCGACCTGCGCTGAGCGGGTCAGGCCGCGGCGACCCAGTAGAGCTGCTTGTGGCCGCGGGCCTCCATCTCGGCGGCCAGCGCCTCGGCCTCCTCGCGGGTGCCGCACCGGCGCACCTCGTACCGGTTGCCGTTGTCGTCCTGCCGCCACACGACCCAACGTGGCGGGCTGCTTTCGGCGTTCATCTGTCTCCTCGGCGCAGCTCGTGAACGGTCATTCTCCGTGGTAAAGCCGTTCGAGGTCGACCAGCTCCAAGCCGGGGTCCTCGGCGGCCAGGCGCTGGAGCGCGGGAGTGAACCCGGCGCGGCTGAACAACAGCAGGCGGACCGGATCGGGCGTGGCATTGCTCGGAAGCAGGTCACGCACATGGCGCAAGCGGTGCAGTTCGGTCTCGCCGACCGGTTTGGCGGTGGCCTTCACCTCGCCGATCGCCAGCACCCGGCGCGGCTCGAACGGTTCCTCCCGCATCGCGACGACGTCGATCTCGTGGCCCTGGCCGTGCTCGCGGCAGGCGATGACGGCGGAGCGGACCTGGTTGGGCCAGCCGCCGAGGGTCTGCTCGGCCGCGTGGGCCTGGGTCCACTCCCGCGCGAGCTGCTCCAGGTGCGGGCCGTAGATCTTGGAACTGATCGTGTCCGCCTTGCTCTGCCAGACCCGCTTGCCCTGCCGGAGGGCGAACGCCGCATCGTTGCCGACGATGACCAGTTGGTGGAAGCGGATCAGCGGTTCCCAGATGCGGTAGGAGGGCCGCTGTCGGCGGAACGCGTCGTCGGCCCGTTCGATCAGCCGGACGCTTTCCAGCACCCCCAGCGGGTGGCCGAGTGCGGTGTCGGGCCGGCCGAGGGCATTGGCGATCTCGGAGCGGCGGTGCGCGCCTCGGCTGATCGCGGCGAGTACGGAGAAATACAGGGCGGGGTCGGCGATCTCGGTCTGCTGGCGCAGCAGCACGTCACCCTCGTGGAACATGACCGACGCCGGGTTGAGCAGGCGATCGACCACCCATTCGTCGAACTCGGCGAGCGTGTGCGGTGCCGTTTCCGACATGGCCGGGTAGGCCGGGGTGCCGCCGACCAGCGCGTTTATCCGGAAGGCCAGTTCGGGGTCGCGTGCACCCCAGAACGCGGCGGCGTCGCGGTAGCCGAGCGGGTGTACCAGCAGCTCCAGCGAAGCCCGGCCGCGCAGCGGCGCGGTGCCGCCGAGAACGTTGCGCATGGTGGTCATGGCGCTGCCGCAGAGGATGAGGCGGGCCTGGCTGCTGCCCCCGCGGTGATGCGGCTCCAACGCGATCTGCAGGTGTGACGCGATGCCGTCGACGCTGTCCAGCAGGTAGGAGAACTCGTCGAGTACCACCGTGACGGGTGCGTGCTCGCCGAGGCGCAGCAGGGCGTCGATCGCATCGGGCCAGCCGGCGAACTGTGCCGGCGTCTGCCCGGTGAACTGGTGATAGGTGGCGCTCAGCGCGGCGAGGTTCTGGTCGGCTGCCTGCTGTGCGGCGGTGAACATGAAGCCGCCGGTGGCGCGGGCCAGTTGCGACAGCAGGAACGTCTTGCCCTGCCGGCGGCGGCCGTAGACCAGGCCCAGGGACGCCGCCTGGCGTTCCTGGCTGACGAACCCGCTCAGCGCGTCCCACTCGTGGACACGGTCGAAGAGTTCCTTGGGTTTGGCCACGGCGGGCTTCGCTGCCATGGGGCGAAGTATAACTGGGTTTATAGTAAGTCGAGTTATACCGTTGCGGCGCGGGCCGCGCGGGCGCGGGTGGTCAGCTCGTCGGCCCAGGCGAAGGCCTCGGCCAGCGGGCGGTGCACGGCCGCGGCTGGCGTCGAGCCGGCGACGTCGACGTACACCGTGGCCAGGCCGAGGCGGCGCTGCCAGGGGCCTTCGGTGACCCGCACGCTCTGGATCCGGGCGTACGGCACCACGGTCAGCTGCCGGGTCAGCAGGCCGTCCACGGTGGCGAACGCGTGCTCGGTCAGTCCCGCGGCCAGCACCCGGCGGCGCAGCGGGGCCAGCCAGCGGGCCCGGTCCGGCACCGGTGACAGGGGCAGCGCGGTGATGTCGAGGCCGGGCAGGGCCAGCGGCACCATCGCCCGGGCGGTCTCCACGGTCGCCACCGGCAGCAGCCGGTCGGTCTCGGCCCGGCTCTGCTGGCCGTCGGCGCCGACCGAGTTCTGCCCGGCGACCGCGAGGGTGACCCGCAGCCAGCCCTTGCCGCGCCAGAGCAGCGGCCAGGTCACCGTCAGCGACTGGACGCGCCGCGAGGCGACCACCTGGCTGCGGGTCTCCAGCTTGCCGTGGCGGATGCGCAGGCGCTCGTCGGCCGTCCGCCCGATCCGGAAGTTCCAGAAGTTGAGGATGCGCATCACGGGCGCGCCGATGGTGCCCGCGACGGCGGTGACCATGCTGGCGACGGCGAAGACGCCGAACTCACTGTTGAAGACCAGCTGGCCGACGATGTAGAGCACGGCCAGCGGGGTGAACATGACCGGCGGGGTCAGGAACTGGCTGACCACGACGTCGTTGTTGTCCACCCGGTAGACGTCGGGCTCCTCGGACCGTGCCGCCTCCGGCAGCCCCGTCTCGGCCGGGGCCGTCTCGGCGGCCGGCGCCGGGGTGCGGCTGGCCAGGGCCAGCAGCCGCGCGCGCAGCGCGTCCGCCTCGGCCAGGGGCAGGAACGCCAGCGGGGCCTCGGCCTTGCCCGCCCCGGCCACGTCCAGCCTCAGCTCGGACAGCCCGGCCAGGCGGGCCAGCACCGGCTGCACCACCTCGATCGACTGGAGCCGCTCCAGCGGCACCGCGCGGGTGCGCCGGAACAGCACCCCCTCGTGGATGCGCAGCTCCCGGCCGACCACCTCGTAGCCGGTGAAGCGCCAGGCGACGGCGGAGTAGAGCAGCACCAGCACCAGCAGACCGAGCAGGACCAGGGCGTATCTGTCGGGGCCGAGGTTCTGCAGGCCGCGCCAGGACACGGCGGCGACGATCAGGAACAGCGTGCGCACGCTCTTGAGCACCGGGCTCAGCGGGTGCAGCCGCTGCCGGGCGATCACGGTGTGCGGCTGCGGGCCGGGCTCGGCTGCGGGCGGCGGCACGCGGCCCGGGAGTTGCCCGTCGCGAGCTTGCTGGTCGCGCTGAGCACCAGGCGGCTCGTGGCCGGCGGGCTGTTCCGGCGGCGACGGCGGCGCCGTGGGCACCGGGTGCTCAGGAGGGGTGGCGGATGCGGTCACAGGCCCTCACCGGCGTCCTCGCCGAGCGCCGCGAGCCGGTCGCGCAGGCGGGCGGCCTCGGCGGGCTCCAGGCCCGGAATGGTCGCGTCGGAAGCCGCGGCGGCGGTGTGCAGCTGCACGGTGGCCAGGCCGAAAGCGCGCTCCAGCGGGCCGGCGACGACGTCGACGTACTGCATGCGGGCGTACGGGACGATGGACAGGTGCCGGACCATGCGGCCGTGCCGGACCAGCAGGTCGCGCTCGCGCTCGGCGTAGCCGTAGGAGCGGGCGGCGCGCACCGCCACCACGCCCCGCACGACGGTGAAGACCAGCACCGCGGCGGCCGCGAACAGGGCCCAGGCGGAGCTGGTGAAGAACCAGATCACGGCACAGACGGCGAGCATCACGGCGGTGCTGATCGCGACGCGGGTGAGTTCCAGCGCGACCAGCCGTGGCGACACGGGACGCCACGCCACCTCGCCCGGCCACGGGTCGAGGGCGCTGCGCGTCGCGGTGTGCAGTGGTGAATCCAGGCGCGGGTCGGTCACGTTTCGACGATAGACGATCAGGTCATGGGCAGCGTCTCGCGCAGGAAGCCCCGTGCGGACAGGAAGTCGGCCAGGGTCTGGCGGTGCTCGTCGCAGGCGAGCCAGGTCTTGCGCCGCTGCGGGTCGTGCAGCTTGGGGTTGTTCCAGCGCAGCTCCCAGACGGCCGCGGCGCGGCAGCCCTTGCGCGAGCAGATCAGGGGAGCCTCGGCCTCGATCACGTCGTGGAGCCTACCCGTGCAACAAAAAAGCCCGAGCTGGGCTCGGACTGGTGTTTGGCGTGCCGGGCGGCCACGGGGGAAGCCGCCCGGCAACGCACGAATATTAACCACGCGCCGGGCGCGGAGGGAAGAGTGCCGGGGCATCCGTTCGGATGAAATCAAACGCCGCGTCGAACAGGTTCGCACACCCGAGGGTTTCGCCGGAATAACGGCACTATGCCGCATAAGTCGGCTGTTCATGCGAGGCTGGGGCAGGTCAGGAACCCGTCGGTAACCGAGGAGCCGTGGTGCAGCCCATCACCTACGACAACGCCGCCGGCCCCGCGCTGACCGGCGGCGCCGACGCCGGCCCCGCGACGGTCGCCACCCCCGCGCAGGACGCCACGCTGCTGGAACGCGCCCTGTTCGAGGTCAAGAAGGTGATCGTCGGCCAGGACCGGCTGATCGAGCGCATGTTCGTGGCCCTGCTCGCGCGCGGGCACTGCCTGCTGGAAGGCGTGCCCGGGGTGGCCAAGACGCTGGCCGTGGAGACGCTGGCCACCGTGGTGGGCGGTTCCTTCGCCCGGGTCCAGTTCACGCCGGACCTGGTGCCCGCGGACATCGTCGGCACCCGTATCTACCGCACCGGCAGCGAGACCTTCGACGTCGAGCTGGGTCCGGTGTTCGTCAACTTCCTGCTCACCGACGAGATCAACCGCGCCCCGGCCAAGGTGCAGTCGGCGCTGCTGGAGGTCATGGCCGAGCGGCACGTGTCGCTGGGCGGCATCACCCATGCCGTGCCGGATCCGTTCCTGGTCATGGCGACCCAGAACCCGATCGAGCAGGAGGGTGTGTATCCGCTGCCCGAGGCGCAGCGGGACCGCTTCCTGCTGAAGGTGCTGGTGGGGTATCCGACCGACACCGAGGAACGGGAGATCGTCTACCGGATGGGCGTCGCGCCGCCGCGAGCGGTGCCGATACTCACCACCGAGGCGCTGATCGGCCTGCAGGAACGCGCCGACCAGGTGTTCGTCCACAATGCTCTGATCGACTACTCGGTACGGCTGGTGCTGGCCACCCGCGCCCCGGCCGACCACGGGCTGCCCGACATCGCCCGGCTCATCCAGTACGGCGCCAGCCCGCGCGCCTCGCTGGGTCTGGTGCGGGCCACCCGGGCGCTGGCGCTGCTGCGCGGGCGTGACTACGCGCTGCCGCAGGACGTGCTCGACATCGCCCCGGACATCCTGCGCCACCGGCTCGTGCTCAGCTACGACGCGCTGGCCGACGAGATCCCCGCCGACTATGTCGTCGGCCGGGTGCTGGCCGCGGTGCCGCTGCCCTCCGTCGCGCCGCGGCAGCAGGCGACATGAGCGGGCGGGGCCCCGGTCCCGGTCGCGCCGCGGGCGGGGAGCGGGCATGACCGCGGCCGCGCCGGAGCGGGCCGGCGGCGAGGCGGCGCTGCGGCGGCTGCAGCTGCTGGTCAACCGCCGCCTGGACGGCCTGCTGCAGGGTGACTATCTGGGACTGCTGCCCGGGCCGGGCAGCGAAGCAGGGGAGTCGCGGGAGTATCGGGCGGGCGACGACGTACGGCGGATGGACTGGCCGGTCACCGCCCGCACCACGGTGCCGCACGTGCGGCTGACGGTGGCCGACCGGGAGCTGGAGACCTGGCTGGCCGTGGACCTGTCGCCCAGCCTCGACTTCGGCAGCGCCCGGATGCTCAAGCGCGACCTGGTGCTGGCGGCGACGGCGGCGATGACCCACCTGACCGTGCGCGGCGGCAACCGCGTCGGCGCGGTGGTCAACGCCGGAGGTCCCGACCTGGTCCGCCGACCTGCCCGGCCGGGCCGCCGGGAGGCCCAGGGGCTGCTGCGTACGGTGGCGCGCCTGATCGACGAGGGCGGCGCCGCCCGTGCCCGGCAGCGGCCCGCCGACAGCCTGGCGCCGCTGATCGAGGCGCTGAACAGCCCCCCGCGGCGGCGCGGGCTGGCCGTGGTGATCTCGGACTTCCTCGACCCGCCCGAGCGCTGGGCCTGGCAGCTGCGCAAGCTCGCCACCCGGCACGAGGTGCTCGCCGTCGAGGTGCTGGACCCGTGCGAGCTGGAGCTGCCCGCGGCCGGTGTGCTCGAACTGCGCGACCCGGAGACCGGTGCGCGGCACGAGGTGCAGACCGGCGACCGGGACCTGCGCCGCCGCTACGCGCAGGCCGCCCAGCGGCAGCGCGAGCTGATCGCCGACGCGGTGCGCACCGCCGGGGCGCGCCAGGTGCGCCTGCGCACCGACTCCGACTGGCTGCTCGACCTGGTGCGGTTCGTGGCCGCGCAGCGTCACCGCCGTTCCCGCGGGGGGAGCCGATGATCCGTTTCCTGGATCCGATGTGGCTGCTGGCGCTGATCCCGGTGCTGGCGCTGGCCGGCGCGTACGCCGCCCGGCACCTGCTGCGGCGCTTCCGCCGCGACACGGCGCTGCCGTTCAGCAATCTGGAACTGCTGCGCTCGCTGGTGCCCCGCGGGCTGGGCTGGCGGCGTCACGTGGCCGCCGGGCTCTTCCTGGCCGGGCTGTTCTCGCTGGTGACGGCGCTGGCAAGGCCGTCGGTGGAGGTCGACGAGCCGCTGGAGCGGGCGACCATCATCCTGGCCATCGACGTGTCGCTGTCGATGCAGGCCGACGATGTGGAGCCGACCCGGATGGAGGCGGCGCAGGAGGCCGCCAAGCAGTTCGTGCAGGAGCTGCCCGCCTCGTACAACCTGGGGTTGGTGTCCTTCGCGAAATCGGCGAACGTGCTGGTCTCGCCAGGCAAGGACCGTGCGGCGGTGCACGACGCGATCGACGCGCTGCAGCTGGCCGAGGCCACCGCGACCGGGGAGGCGGTGTTCACCTCGCTGGACGCGATCAAGGCCGTGCCCGACGCCGGGGCCGAGGGGCCGCCGCCGGCCCGGATCGTGCTGCTGTCCGACGGCTACCGCACCTACGGCCGGGCGATCGAGGACGCGGCTGCCGCGGCGGTCGAGGCGAACGTGCCGGTGACCACGATCGCCTTCGGCACCGACGCCGGCATGGTGGACATCGCCGGGCAGCTGCAACGGGTGCCGGTGGACCGGCAGGCCCTCGCCGAGCTGGCCGAGACGACCGGCGGCTTCTTCTACGAGGCGGCGTCGGCGGCCGAGCTGACCCAGGTGTACCAGGACATGGGCTCGTCGATCGGGCACAAGCGGGTGCCCAAGGAGGTCTCGCAGTGGTTCGCCGGGGCGGCGCTGCTGCTGGGCCTCGGCGCGGGCGCGCTCAGCCTGCTGTGGACCTCACGCCTGCCCTGACGGGCGGCGGGACAGGCCGGCGGTTTCGGCGGCGGGGGTGCGGGCCGCGCCTTCGGCCAGGCGGCGGTGTGCTCCCGTCGGCTTTGCTCTGCACCCATTCGCTTGCTCTGCACCCGTCCACGCAACCATCGAGGTGTTGCGTGGGCGGGTGCAGAGCAAAGCCGTGGTACGGGCACGTCGGCGGCGCTGCGGACGTGCGCTGCCGGTGGCGCTCAGCGGGCGCCGACCAGCAGGAAGACGGCTCCGACCCAGGTCGCGGCGAGGGTGAAGCCCAGCGGGGCGAGGTAACGGCTCATGACCTACTCCGGTGACTGTGTTGTACAGGCAACTACAGGGACACTCGGGTGAGTCATGACCAGGTCAGCGCGCAGGCCTCCCAGCCGGCGGAAGACACACCGGCTCGGTTTCGACGGGAGGACGCGCGGGGATGCGAGATTCAGGCGCGGGATCGGCGCGTTGCGGCTCGCAGGACCCGGCCATGACTCGGAGGATCGCTATCTCGCATAGCGATCACCTCCTTAGGCCGAAATCCAGGCTCGCAAACGTGGTGATCATACCGTATGGGCGATCGTGAGCCGCATCAGCCGTACCGGCAGGGTTTCCGTGTCCACCCGGACGGAGTGGTTTGGCGGAACTCCACAAAGATTATAGTCGGATTTAGTCACGGCCCCGTACCCGCCGCCTTCACTGCAGCGCCCTAGGCTCAGGCGGAACAACCTGATCGCGAAGGAGTTACCGTGTCTCGCACCGTCCTGGTCACCGGCGGCAACAGGGGTATCGGCCTGGCGATCGCGCAGGCGTTCGCCAAGCAGGGCGACCGCGTGGCGATCACCCACCGGGGCACCTTCGACCAGGCGCTGGCGCCGGAGATCCTGGGTGTCACCTGCGACGTCACCGACCCGGCAGCGGTCGACGCGGCGTTCACCACCGTCGAGAACGAGCTGGGCCCGGTCGAGGTACTGATCGCCAACGCCGGCATCACCGACGACACACTGCTGATGCGCATGTCGGAGGAGCAGTTCGGCCGGGTGCTCGACACCAACCTGAGCGGCGCCTGGCGCTGTGCCCGACGTGCCTCCACCAAGATGGTCCGCGGACGCTGGGGCCGCATGATCTTCATCTCCTCGGTGGTCGGTCTGTACGGCGGCGCGGGACAGGTCAACTACGCGGCGAGCAAGGCCGGCCTGGTGGGCATGGCCCGCTCCATCACCCGCGAGCTGGGCACCCGCAACATCACCGCGAACGTGGTGGCCCCCGGTTTCATCGAGACCGACATGACCGACAAGCTCACCGACGAGCGCAAGGCCGAGATCCGCAAGGCCATCCCGGCCGGCCGGATCGCCGCGGTGGACGAGATCGCGGGCGTGGTCACCTTTCTCGCGGGCGACGCCGCCGGCTACATCTCCGGCGCGGTCATCCCCGTGGACGGCGGCCTCGGCATGGGCCACTGACGGCTTCCGGGCCGTCGATCATGAACTTGTGGCCGCTGGTGGGGAGTCCACGGCGGTCCGCCGTCCAGGCGGTCGCCGGGACGAGCCACCAGCGGAGTGTCGGGCGGCGTGTCGCCACCCGGGCACCGTGCTCAACAAGAATCGAATGAGGAGTAGACGTGCTGCTCGAAGGTAAGCGGATCCTGGTCACGGGTGTGATCACGGAGCAGTCGATCGCTTTCAACGTCGCGAAGATCGCTCAGGAGCAGGGCGCGACCGTGGTGCTGACCGGATACGGCCGCCTGTCGCTGGTCGAGCGGATCGCCAAGCGGCTGCCCGTCACCGCGCCCGTGATCGAGCTGGACGCGACCAACCCGGAGCAGCTGGCGGCGCTCGCCGACAACGTGCGCGGGTACGTCGACGGCCTCGACGGCGTGGTCCACTCGATCGGCTTCGCGCCGTCCACCGCGCTGGGCGGGACGTTCCTGCAGACGCCGTGGGAGGACGTGGCCACGGCGGTACACGTGTCCACGTACTCGTACAAGGCGCTGGCCATGGCCGCCCTGCCGCTGATGCCGAACGGCGGCTCGATCGTCGGGCTGACCTTCGACGCGACCGTCGCCTGGCCGGTGTACGACTGGATGGGCGTGGCCAAGGCCGGCCTGGAGTCCGCCTCGCGCTACCTCGCCAACTACCTGGGTGACCAGGGCATCCGCAGCAACCTCGTGTCGGCCGGCCCGCTGCGCACGATGGCCGCCAAGTCGATCCCCGGCTTCGAGAAGTTCGAGGAGTCCTGGACCGAGCGGGCGCCGCTGGGCTGGAACCTCACCGACACCGCGCCCACCGCCAAGGCCGTGTGCGCGCTGCTGTCCGACTGGTTCCCGGCCACCACCGGCGAGATCATCCACGTCGACGGCGGCTATCACGCCCTCGGCGCCTGACGAACCGCTGCCCAGGCCGCTTCCCGCGACGGGAGGCGGCCTGAGCCGTCCACGGGCTGTGACGTGTCTGGGACGCCGGGTGGGCGATGTGTGGGCGGTCCGGGCGGGGTTCTAGCCTTTTACGCATGTACGACGCCTTCCTGCTCTTGTCGTTCGGCGGCCCGGAGCACCCGGACGAGGTGCTGCCGTTCCTGCACAACGTGACGCGGGGCCGCGGCGTGCCTCCCGAGCGGCTGGCCGAGGTGGCCGAGCACTACCTGCGCTTCGGCGGGGTGTCGCCGATCAACGAGCAGTGCCGCGAGCTGGTCGCCGCGATCCGGGCCGACTTCGCCGCCAACGCGGTCGACCTGCCGGTGTACTGGGGCAACCGGAACTGGCGGCCGATGCTGGCCGATACGCTGGCGCAGATGCGCGACCACGGCATCGAGCACGCGGTGGCGCTGGCGACCAGCGCCTACGGGTCGTACTCGTCGTGCCGGCAGTATCTGCAGGACATCGCCTCGGCGCGGGCCGCGGTCGGGCCGCGCGCCCCGGCGGTGGACAAGCTGCGCCACTTCCACGACCACCCGGGTTTCGTCGAGCCGTTCGGCGACGCGGTGACCGCGGCGCTGTCGACGCTGGACGTGACGCAGCACGAGAACACCCGGCTGGTGTTCACCGCGCACTCGATCCCGGTGTCCATGGCGGAGTCCAGCGGCCCCTGCGGCGGGCGCTACGAGGCGCAGCTGCGGGAGACCGCGCGGCTGGTCGCCGAGCGGGGCGCGCCTGGCCTGGCCTGGGACCTGGTGTGGCAGAGCCGCTCCGGTGCGCCGCACATCCCGTGGCTGGAGCCCGACGTCAACGACCACCTCGAGGTGCTGGCCAAGGAGGGTGTGACCCAGGTGGTGGTGAGCCCGATCGGGTTCGTCTCCGACCACCTGGAGGTGCTGTGGGACCTCGACGAGGAGGCCGCGGCGACGGCGCGACGGCTGGGCCTGGGGTTCGCGCGGGCGGGCACGCCGGGCGCCGATCCGCGGTTCGTGGCGATGGTGCGCGACCTCGTGCTGGAGCGGATGGCGCCGCCGGGCGACCATGCGCGTGCCGCGCTCGGTAGGCTCGAGCACTGGGATGTCTGTGCGAGCAACTGCTGCCCGCCGCCGGTGCGCAGCAACAGAGAGGGAACCCGATGACCGACCGCAAGCCGATCGCCGCCTGGTTGACCGACATGGACGGCGTACTGGTCCACGAGGGTGAGCCGGTGCCGGGCGCGCCGGAGTTCATCGGCCGGCTGCGGGCCTCGGGCGTGCCGTTCCTGGTGCTCACGAACAACTCCATCTACACCCCGCGCGACCTGCACGCGCGCCTGACCCGGCTGGGCTTCGACCTGCCGGAGTCGGCGATCTGGACGTCGGCGCTGGCCACCGCGCAGTTCCTGGCCGATCAGCGGCCGGGTGGGACGGCGTACGTCATCGGCGAGGCTGGCCTGACCACGGCGCTGCACGCGGCGGGCTACATCATGACCGACTACGAGCCGGACTACGTGGTGCTGGGCGAGACCCGCAACTACAGCTTCGAGGCGATCACCACGGCCATCCGCCTGATCAACAAGGGTGCCCGGTTCATCTGCACCAACCCCGACGCGACCGGACCGTCCAACGAGGGTGCGCTCCCGGCCGCGGGCTCGGTCGCCGCGCTGATCACGAAGGCCACCGGGATCGAGCCGTACTTCGTGGGCAAGCCGAACCCGATGATGATGCGCTCGGCGCTGAACAAGATCGGCGCGCACTCGGTCCAGGCCGCCATGATCGGCGACCGGATGGACACCGACGTGCTGTGCGGCCTGGAGGCCGGCCTGCACACCATCCTCGTGCTCACCGGAATCGCCACCAAGGCCGATGTGGAGCGCTACCCTTACCGGCCCTCGCGTGTGCTCAACTCCGTCGCCGACCTGCTCGACGAGGTCGAGCCGCTGACCCCGGTGCCCGCCGACGCCCCCGAGACTCCCGCCGCCTGACCGTCCCGCCCCCCGCCCTGCATAGACGCTGGCCTATGACGTCGAAGACGATCGCGGATTTTTCGATGTGATAGGCCAACGTCTATGAAAAAGCGGTGGCTCGCGCGCCGGTTTCAGCCCTCGAACGGAGCGTTGCAGGCGGCCATCAGGGCGGCCCGGCAAGCGCCGGCGAGCGGGCGCAGGGCGTCGTCGCGCTGCTGGGCCTCGAAGCTGTTCAGCGCCCCGCCCGGGGCGGCCTGCCCGGCCAGGGTCAGCACCCGGTCCAGCACGCAGGCGCGGGCGTAGAGCCGCCGGGCGCGCGGGTCGTAGCCCGGGGGCAGGTCGGTCTCGGCGTCGGGCTTGCGCAGCGCCTGGAGCGCCCCGGCCAGCTCCGGGCGCCACTGCGCCACGTCCAGGCGGACCAGCCTGGTGGTGGTCTCGGTCAGCGCGAGGCTGAGCGCGCCGTCGGCCTCGCGCACCCCCGGCAGCTGCGCGCTCGGGGCCTCGGGCAGCTCGAACGCCCGCCACAGCACCGTGGTGAAGGTGACCCCCGACCCGGACGTGTGCCGGCGTTCCTCGGGCACCAGGCCGAGCCGGCTGGCGATGACGCCCTCCCCGCTGACCAGAGCGTGGCTCGTGAACGGGCCGGGACCGGGCAGCCCGCGCGGGTCGCCGGGGGCGGGCAGCACCAGCCGGATCTCGTCGGGGTGCAGCTTGGCCAGCGCGGGCAGCGCCTCCCGCAGCTCGACCTCCTCGCGCCACTGGCCGGGCAGGTCGCGCACGTGCTGCTCCTCCTCGGCGGTCAGGTCGTCGAGGATCTCGTCGAAGGACACCAGTCCGGCGCGCCAGGCCCGGGTCCACGCGACGAAGCGGGCGGACCGGCGCGTGGTCAGGGTCACCTGCGCTGCGGGGGACATGCCGACCAGGGTACGTGCTGTTCCTGGGGTTTGTCCCGGACCGGCGCGTCATTGAGCGCGGAACGCGCGCGCGGACTAGGGTGCCGTCGCATGCGCTACAGCGACGATGTGCTCGATTCCTTCGACCGCCGCAAGCCCCGTCGGGTGACCCCCGAACATGACGCTGAGCTGGGCATGGTCGTCGAGGACGCGGGCAGCGGCTTCTGCGGTGAGATCGTGGGCTTCGAGTACGGCGCGGTGACCCTGGAGGACCGCCACGGCCGACGCCGGCACTTCCCACTGGAACCCGCCGCCTTCCTACTGGATGGGACGGTGGTCACGCTGCGCCGTCCGCAGGCCGCCGCGCCCGCGCAACCGCGCCGCACCGCGTCCGGTTCGGTCGCCGCCGCGCCGACCCGCGCGCAGGTCGCGCGGGCGGGCCGGATCTGGGTCGAGGGCCTGCACGACGCCGAGCTGCTGGAGCGGATCTGGGGCGACGACCTGCGCGCCGAGGCGGTCGTGGTGGAGCCGCTGCACGGCGTCGACGACCTGCCCGCCGCGGTGCGCGAGTTCGCGCCGGGACCGGGGCGGCGGCTGGGCGTGCTGGTCGACCACCTGGTCAGCGGCACCAAGGAGGCCCGGCTGGCGAAGGCCGTGGACAGCCCGTACGCCCTGATCGCGGGGCATCCGTACGTCGACGTGTGGCAGGCCGTGAAGCCGTCGCGGCTGGGCATGGAGGAGTGGCCGGTGGTGCCGTACGGGCATCCGTGGAAGGAGGGCATCTGCGCGGCGCTCGGCGTTACGGAGCCCGCGCTGTTCTGGCGGCGGCTGCTGTCGCGGGTGGACAGCTACCACGACCTGGAGACGCCGCTGGTGAACTCCGTGGAGCGCCTCATCGACTTCGTGACCACCCCGTCGGAGTAGCCGCGTCAGGGCTGCCTGGTGTGCACGAACGTGGCGATGTCCAGCTCCACCGGGGTGCGCTCGGTGTCGCGGCGCACCCGCATCACCTCGCCGTCGTTGCTGCCGCTGTGGCAGCGCCACACGTCCGCGCCCTCGGTGGTGAACCGCCACGGGGTGGCGGGCACGGTGACCGGGGTGAAGACCAGCTCGCCCGCGGCGGCGTCGAAGCTGGCGGCGAACTCCCGGCCCATCCACCACCAGGCGCCCTCCAGCTCGTGGGGCTGCCCGGCGGGCTGGGGCTGCCACGGCGCGGGGCGGTCCGGCTCGGCGTCGAGGACCTCGGCCAGCAGCTGCCGGCTGAGGTCGGCCATGCGCCGCCCGTGCAGGGTGTAGGCGTTGGCGAAGGTGACCACGCCGGTCCGGCTGGGCCGGTGCGCCCACAGGTGGGCCAGGTAGCCGGGCATCGAGCCGCCGTGCCCGGCGAAGATGCGCTCGCCGCTGCGGACCAGTTCCAGCCCGAGTCCGTGGCCGGTGGTCCAGGCGTCCAGGTCGGTCATCACGACCGGGGCGCACATCTCGGCCAGCGTCGCCGGGGCGAGCACCGCCGGGTCGGGCTCGGCCAGGAACGCGGCCCACTTGATCAGGTCGTCGGCGGTGGACCAGAGCTGCCCGGCGGGCGCCATCGCGCCGGCGTCGGTACGCGGCTCCTCGTGCAGCGTGCCGTGCCAGGGGTGCACCACGTAACCGCGGGCGAACGGCTCGACCTCGGCATAGCTGGTGCGGGTCATGCCCAGCGGCTCCAGCAGCCGCTTGGTGATCAGATCCGTCCAGTGCAGACCGGTGAGCTTGTGGGCGACCGCGCCGAGCAGCCCGTACGCCAGGTTGGAGTAGTGGTAGGCGCGGTGCGGCGGGTAGGCGAGCTTGTCCGGCGTCAGCGCGGCGAGGAACGTGTCCAGGTCCGGGCCGTCGTGCCGCTCCCACCACAGGCCGTCGGGTTCGCGCTGCAGGCCGGAGATGTGGCCCAGGAGCTGGCGGAGGGTGATCGCGCTGCCGACCGGGGTGCCGGGCAGGTGCCGGTAGAGCAGGTCGTCCAGGGACAGTGCGCCCTCGTCGCGCAGCTGCATCACCAGCACGGCGGTCAGCGTCTTGCTGATCGAGCCGATCCGGAACTGGGTGTCGCCGGTGGGCGCGGTCCCGGTGGCCGGGTCCGTGCCGGCCACGGCCAGGTGGGCCGGTCGCCCGTCGCGCACCACGGCCGCGACCAGGCATGGGGTACGCCCCTGCGCCTGGGCGCCGGCCACCAGCTCGTCGACCCGTGCCGCGGTCTGCGTGTTCAGCGTCATCGTCACTCCACCCTGTACGCACTCGCCGGTGCCGTTCCGCCTCGTGCGCTGCCAACTGCGCTGGACAACCTATGCGGACAACGGCGTCCAGGCCAGGGCGTTACCGCGGCTGGCTCCGCGTACCTCCGGATCTGGCCGAACGGACGAGGAGATCCACACCCCCCACCACTGGCGCGGGCGTGACACGATCAGCTCGTGGAAGATTGGATGTGGTGGCTACTCCTCGCAGCGGTGGCGGTGATCGCGGAGCTCTTCACCGGCACGTTCGTGCTGCTGATGCTGGCTGCCGGCGCGCTGGTCGCCTCGCTGGTGGGTCTGGCGGATGCGCCAGGCTGGATCCAGGGCATCGCGTTCGTCGTGGTGTCGGTCCTCTCGCTGGCGGTGGTGCGCCCCTGGATGAAGCACCGCTGGTTCCGGCAGGATGCCGATGCCGCCTCGATGGGCCTGTCGGTCACCGAGGGCTCGGACGCGCTGGTAGTGGAGCGGGTCGACGCCGACAACGGCCTGGTCAAAATCGGCGGCGAGCTCTGGCGGGCCCGGCCGTACGACGCCACGAAGACATATGTCCCGGGTGACCGGGTCCGGGTAGTGAAAGTGGACGGCGCGACGGCGCTGGTCTGGAGGGATTGATGGAGACTTTTATCACCGCGCTGGTGGCCATCATCGCGCTGATCGTCCTGATCACGCTGATCAAGATGGTGAAGATCGTGCCGCAGCAGCGCAACGACGTGGTCGAGCGCCTCGGCAAGTACAACCGCACGCTGACCCCCGGTCTGAACATCCTGGTGCCGTTCATCGACGCCGTGCGGACCAAGGTCGATCTCCGCGAGCAGGTGGTCAGCTTCCCGCCGCAGCCCGTGATCACGTCGGACAACCTGGTGGTCTCCATCGACACCGTGCTGTACTTCAAGGTCATCGACCCGGTGCGGGCCACCTACGAGATCGCGAACTTCCTGCAGGCGATCGAGCAGCTGACCGTCACCACCCTGCGTAACGTCATCGGCTCGATGGACCTGGAGCGGTCGCTGACCAGCCGCGAAGAGGTCAACCGGCAGCTGTCGGTGGTGCTCGACGAGAACACCGGCCGCTGGGGCGTCAAGGTGACCCGCGTCGAGATCAAGGCGATCGAGCCGCCGCCGAGCATCCGCGACTCCATGGAGAAGCAGATGCGCGCCGAGCGTGACCGCCGTGCCGCGATCCTCAACGCCGAAGGTGTCAAGCAGTCCCAGATCCTCACGGCGGAGGGTGACAAGCAGGCGGCGGTGCTGCGTGCCGACGGTGACCGCCAGGCCCGCATCCTGCAGGCCGAGGGCCAGGCCAAGGCGATCAAGCTGGTCGTCGACGCCATCCACGTGTCCTCGCCTGACAACAAGGTGATGGCCTGGCAGTACCTGCAGGCCCTCCCGCAGATCGCGGCCGGTGCGTCGAACAAGCTGTGGATCGTTCCGGTCGAGCTGACCAAGGCGCTGGACGGCATCGCGTCCACCTTCGGCGGCCTGCGCGGCGACCCGGCGGCGGCGGAGGCCGCCCGCGAGTCGGGTGCCGAGGCCGAGGCCGAGGCGCACCGCGTCGCGGCGGAGGCGGCCGCGGCCGTCAAGGAGATCGAGATCGAGGCCAGCCGCCTCCCCAAGGAGTGACGGACGGGAACGTGAAGGGCCGGCAGCACACGCTGCCGGCCCTTTCTCCGTGAACCCGATCAGCGCGGGTCGCGCCCCACGAGCAGCTTCCAGGGCACGAGAGCCGACTCGATCTGCACCCCGAGGCTCATCTTGGAGACGCCTTCCTCGCGCTCCTCGAACCGGATCGGCACCTCGGCGATGCGCAGGCCCCGGCGTACGACGCGGTGGTTCATCTCCACCTGGAAGGCGTAGCCGTTGCTCTGCACCGACTCGACGTCGATGGCGCGCAGGGTCTCCGCCCGCCAGGCCTTGAAGCCCGCGGTGGCGTCCTTGACCCCCAGCCGCAGGATGGTGTTGACGTAGAAGTTGGCCCAGGCCGACAGGGCCTTGCGGTGCCAGGGCCAGTCGCTGGCGACCGCGCCGCCCGGGACGTAGCGCGAGCCCAGTACGACGGCCGCGTCGGTCTCCGCCAGCGTCTGCAGCATCGCGGGGATCGCGGTGGTCGGGTGGGACAGGTCGGCGTCCATCTGGATCACGATGTCCGCGCCCTCGTCCAGCGCCCGGGTCATGCCCGCGACATAGGCGCGGCCCAGCCCGTCCTTGGCCGTGCGGTGCAGCACGCCGACCGGGATGGGTCCGTCGACGGCCAGCTTGTCGGCCACCTCGCCGGTGCCGTCCGGCGAGTTGTCGTCGACGACCAGCACGTGGACGTTCGGGACCGGCAGTGCCGCCAGCAGGTCGACGATCTTCGGCAGGTTGTCGCGCTCGTTGTACGTGGGCACGACCACGGTGATCTTCGGATCGGTGCTGTTCATCGATACCTCGGGATTGGGGACGTCCGACCGGCTGAGCGGGTCAGGGCAGACGGCCGATGGACAGGCGGCGGTCGCCGATCCTACCCGCCGACGGGGCCGAACGCCCCAAGCGCGGTGTCGCCGCCGTGCCGTGCCGCCCAGGACGGCAGAATCGGGACGTGGAACTGATCACTGATCCGGGTGACGAGCGGATCGCGGACTACCGGGCGCTCACCGACGTCGAGCTGCGTACGCGGTGGGAGCCGCCGCACGGGCTGTTCATCGCCGAGGGTGAGCTGGTGCTGCGGCGCGCGCTGCGAGCCGGTTACCGGCCGCGCTCGTTCCTGGTCGAGGCCAAACGCGCGGGGCAGGTCGCCGACCTCGACGGCGCGCCGGTGTACGGGGCCGACCCGGAGGTGCTGGAGCAGGTGACCGGCTTCCACGTGCACCGGGGCGTGCTGGCCAGCTTCCACCGCCAGCCGGTGCCGCCGGCCTCGGAGGTGCTGGCCGCGGCGCGCCGGGTGGTGATCCTGGAGGACATCAACAACCACACGAACATCGGGGCGATCTTCCGGGGCGTGGCGGCGCTCGGCGTGGACGCCGTGCTGCTGTCGCCGACCTGCGCGGATCCGCTCTACCGGCGCAGCGTGCGGGTGAGCATGGGTGAGGTGTTCGCGATCCCGTACGCCAAGCTCGACCCGTGGCCGCAGGCGCTGTCGGAGGTGCGCGACGCGGGCTACACGATCCTCGCGATGACCCCGGCCGCCGACGCGGTGCCGATGCAGCAGCTCACCGACACCCAGCGGCTGCGCCCGGCGCTGCTGCTGGGCGCCGAGGGGCCGGGCCTGTCCCGGCACGCCCTGGACGCCAGCGACGTACGGGTGCGCCTGCCCATGCGCCGCGGCGTCGACTCCCTCAACGTCGCCGCCGCCACCGCCGTCGCCTGCTGGGAACTGGGCCGCGACGACCTCGCGTGACCCGGCGGCGATCGGGCCCGCGGCGGTGGCGGCCGTCTCGTAGGCTGCCGCGCGTGACAGAACCGGCCACGCCCGAGGGGCGTTTCGGAATCGTGCGGCTGAGACGGCGGCTGGGCTGGTGGAGTGTTCCGGTGGGGGCGCTTGCCACCGCCGGGCTGATGCTGGTGCTCGTGATGGCCCCGCGATGGCTGTTCGGCGCGCCGGGGCCGCGGCCGTTCAGCTGGCGTGGCTTCGCGCTGATGTGGCTCCTGATGGCCCTGTTCGCGGCGCTGCTGGGGTGGTGGGAGCGGCGACGCACGACCGGCGGAGAGACGGGGCAGCAGCCCGGCGTGCCGAGGGTGCTCCGGGTCGCCGGTGCGGTCGCCGACGTCGTCTGGTTGGCGACCGCGGTCGCGGCGTCCGGCATGGCCTTCGAAAGCGAGATGCCCCTGCGTTGGGCAGCCCTGTCGACCGCCCTCGCCTTCGCTCCCATGGGGGTCGTGTGGCATCTCACCGATCGGTATGAGACCGAGCCGGCGGCGGTCGACCCGGAACCGTCGCGCTGACCCCTGGTGACGCCGGTCCCCCGACCGGAGCGTTCGCCGCCCGGGTGCGCGCCTCAGTAGGGTGGTGCTCACAGCTGAGCTGCGAGGGATGGGACCTGCGCCATGTGTACCGCTGACGTGCTCACCGCGGAGCCGTGGTGACGGCGGTGTTCCCGACGGTGCGTGAGGTGATCGCGCTGGATTCGGTGCGGATCGGCGCGCCGCGGCTGGTGGCGGGGGAGTCGGGGCTGGACCGGCCGGTGCGCTGGGTGCACTCGGCGGAGGTGCCCGACATCGCGACCCTGCTGCGCGGCGGCGAGCTGGTGCTGACCACCGGCATCGGGCTGCCCGCCGACGACGCGGGCGTACGCGCGTTCGTCAACGACCTGGCCGAGGTGGGCGTGGCCGGGCTGATCGTGGAGCTGGGACGGCGGTACACGGCGAGCGTGCCGCGGGTGATGGCCGCCGCCGCGCAGAAGGTGGGCATGCCGCTCGTCGAGCTGCGCCGGCCCACCCCGTTCGTGCAGATCACCGAGGCGGTGCACGCGCTGATCGTGGACGCGCAGCTGGCCGAGCTGCGCGCCACCGAGCAGATCCACCAGCGGTTCACCGAGCTGAGCGTGGAGGGGGCCGAGCCCGCCGAGGTGGTGCACCAGGCGGCGCAGCTCGCGGGCTGCCCCGTGGTGCTGGAGAACCTGGCCCGGCAGGTGCTGGCCTACGACGCGGCCGGGGACCGCGCGGAGATGCTGCTGGACGGCTGGGAGCAGCATTCCCGGCGGGTGAAGGCGCAGCCGTCCGGCAGCGGCCGCACCGGCTACGACCCGGACACCGGCTGGCTGGTGACCCCGGTCGGGGCGCGCGGCCAGGACTGGGGCCGCCTGCTGCTGCGCTGGCCCGCGTCGGGTGCCGTGCAGGACCTCACCGGCGGTGGACGCACGGCGGACCCCGGGCTGGGCGCACCGGAACGGCCGGTTCCCGGCAGCGGGGCGGCACCGGCTGCGGCCGGCGGGCCGGACGGCAACGGCGGGCCGGACGGGACCGGGCCGGACGCGGGCGAGCCGGGCAACCTGGGCGGCCATCCGGCGACGCCGCCGACCAGGCTCACCATCCTGCTGGAGCGGGCCGCGTCGACGCTGGCGCTGGGGCGGCTGATCCGGCGTGATGCCGAAGGGCTGGAGCGGCAGCTGCACGGCACGCTGCTGTCGGCGCTGCTGGACCACAGCCTGCCGGTGTCGGAGGTGGCCCTGCGGGCCGCCGCGCTGGGCATCCAGCTGGAGCGGCGCCGCCTGGTCGGGGTGGTCGTGCGGCACCGCGACGAGTCGCTGACCGCGGGCACCGAGGCCGCCCAGGCCGCGCTGCGCGACCTGGCCGATGCGGTGTCACAGGCGGTCCGCGAGGCCAAGCAGGCCGGGCTGACCAGCGCCGTCGACGACCGCGCGGTGGGGGCGCTGCTGGCGGTGCGCGGGGACGAGGAGCCCGCACTGGAGTCGTTCGCCGCCGCGCTGCGCCGAGGACGGCCCGACACGCTGCTGATCGCGGCAGGTTCGGGCGTGGACAGCCTGCGCGAGGCCCGCCGCTCGCTGGTGGAGGCCCGCCAGGTGGCGCAGGCGGCCCGGCACGATCCGAGTGGACCGGCGGTGCACCGGCTGCCCAACGTGGGCCTGCCGGGGCTGCTGCACCTGCTGCGCGACGAACCGCGGCTGCAGACGTTCGTGGAGCGGCAGCTCGGGGCCCTGCTGACCTACGACGCGGAGCATCCGAAGGACGCGCTGCTGCCGACGCTGCGGATGTTCCTGGAGCACGGGCGCAACAAGTCGATCGCCGCGGGCGCGGCGCATCTGTCCCGGCCCGCCTTCTACGAGCGGTTGGCCCGGATCGAGCGCATTCTGGGAGTAGACCTGGACTCGGTGCAGGCATGCCTGTCACTGCACGTGGCTCTGCTGGCGCGGGACGCGTTGCGGGGCTGACCTCAAACCTTCGATTCTTAGGCACGGCGCCCGGCGCGTAGCCCCTCGGCTTGACGACCTGTCAGGCGGACGCGGCGGCGGCTGGCAGGATGTAGCTTGCCCGGGCCTCCCGGAGCTGGGAGCGTCCAGGGTGATCTGACACACAGCCGTATACCGCCCGCCGAAGGACGTGTTAGCCCATGAGCACCGACGAACTGCTCAACCGCCACCGCGCTGTCATGCCCAACTGGATCAACCCGCTGTACGCCGAGCCCATCGAGCTGGTGTCCGGCTCGGGCTGCCGGGTCACCGACGCGGCGGGGCACACGTACCTTGATTTCTTCGGCGGCGTGCTCACCACGATGATCGGGTACGACATCCCGGAGATCTCCGACGCGGTGCGCCGCCAGATCGACAAGGGCATCGCGCACTCCTCGACCCTGTACCTGATCCGCAAGCAGGTCGAGCTCGCCGAGAAGATCGCGGCCGTGTCGGGCATCCCGGACGCGAAGGTGTTCCTGGCCAACTCGGGCACCGAGGCCAACGACACCGCGCTGCTGCTGGCCACGCAGTTCCGGCGCAGCAACCAGATCCTCGCGGTGCGCAACAGCTACCACGGGCGCAGCTTCGCCGCGCTCGCCGTCACCGGCCAGCGCAGCTGGTCGGCGACCTCGCTGTCCCCGGTGAACGTCAGCTACCTGCACTCCGGCGACCGGCTGCGCGGCGTGTTCGCGGGGCTGTCCGACGCCGAGTACATCGCGCGCTCGGTGACCGACCTGCGCGAGGTGCTGGCGACCACCACCGCGGGCGACGTGGCGTGCCTGATCGCCGAGCCGATCCAGGGCGTGGGTGGCTTCGTCGCACCGCCCGACGGCTACTTCAAGGCGATCAAGGAGGTGCTCGACGAGCACGGCATCCTCTGGGTCTCCGACGAGGTGCAGACCGGCTGGGGCCGGACCGGCGAGCACTTCTGGGGTTACCAGGCCCACGACGCGGTGCCGGACATGCTGACCTTCGCCAAGGGCATCGGCAACGGCTTCACCCTCGGCGGCGTGGTGGCGCGGGCCGAGGTGATGGACTGCCTGAGCGCGGTCTCGTTCAACACCTTCGGCGGCAACCCGATCAGCGCCTCGGCCGGCCAGGCGGTGCTCGACTACGTGCTCGACCACGACCTGCAGAGCAACGCGGCCCGGGTGGGCGAGGTGCTGCACGCGGGCGTACGCGGGCTGGACTCGCCGATCGTGGCCGAGGTGCGCGGCAAGGGCCTGATGCTGGCGTTCGAGCTGGTCCGGCCGGGCACCCTGGACCCGGCTCCCGAGCTGGCGCTGCGGGTGCTGGAGGAGACCAAGGCCAACGGGCTGCTGGTGGGCAAGGGCGGCCTCTACGGCAACGTGATCCGGATGGGCCCGCCGCTGACGCTCACCGAGGCCGAGGCCAAGGAAGGCCTGGACATCCTGGCCGCCGCGCTGTCAGCGGCATATCAGCAGGCCGTGCAGGCGTGAGAGGAGAAGGCATGAGCGGCGACATCGGATACATCACCCACTTCGTCGACGGCAAGCCGTGGGAGCACGGGGCGACCCGCCAGGGCGAGGTGTACGACCCGGCCACCGGCGCGGTGGCGGCGCTGGTGGACTTCGCGTCCGCGGCCGACGTCGGCGCGGTGGTGGGCGCCGCCGACCGCGCGGCGCGGGCCTGGCGGGACGCGTCGCTGGCCAAGCGCACCGCGGTGCTGTTCGCCTTCCGCCAGCTCATCCACGAGCGGCGCGAGGAACTTGCCGCGGCGATCACCGCCGAGCACGGCAAGGTGCTCTCGGACGCGGCGGGGGAGGTGCAGCGGGGCCTGGAGGTGGTCGAGTTCGCCTGCGGCATCCCGTCCGCCCAGCGCGGTTTCTTCAGCGAGAACGTCTCCACCGAGGTGGACTCGTACTCGATCCGTCAGCCGCTGGGCGTGGTCGCGGTGATCTCGCCGTTCAACTTCCCGGCGATGGTGCCGCTGTGGTTCGTGCCGATCGCCATCGCCTGCGGCAACGCGGTGGTGCTCAAGCCGAGTGAGAAGGACCCGAGCGCGTCGGTGCTGCTGGCGTCGTGGTTCGCCGAGGCGGGGCTGCCCGACGGCGTGTTCAACGTGGTGCACGGCGACAAGGAGGCCGTGGACGCGCTGCTGACGCACCCGCAGGTGAAGGCGGTGTCGTTCGTCGGCTCGACGCCGATCGCGCGTTACGTGTACGAGACGGGTACCGCGCACGGCAAGCGGGTGCAGGCGCTGGGCGGGGCGAAGAACCACATGGTGGTGCTGCCCGACGCGGACCTGGATCTGGCGGCGGACGCGGCGGTCAACGCGGGCTTCGGCTCGGCGGGCGAGCGGTGCATGGCGATCTCGGTGGTGGTCGCGGTCGACCCGGTCGGCGACGAGCTCGTCGGCAAGATCTCCGAGCGGGTGGCGGGCATCCGCACCGGCGACGGCCGCCGCGGCTGCGACATGGGCCCGCTGGTCACCCGGGTGCACCGGGACAAGGTGATCTCGTACGTCGACGCGGGCGAGCGGGCCGGCGCGAAGCTGGTCGTGGACGGCCGCGGCGTGCGGGCCGACGCCGACGGGAACGGGTTCTTCCTCGGGCCGACGCTGTTCGACGACGTCACGCCGCAGATGTCGATCTACACGGACGAGATCTTCGGGCCGGTGCTGAGCGTGGTCCGGGTCGGCTCGTACGACGAGGCGCTGGCGCTGGTCAACGGCAACCCGTACGGCAACGGCACGGCGATCTTCACCAACGACGGCGGGGCCGCCCGGCGCTTCCAGCATGAGGTGGAGGTCGGCATGATCGGAGTGAACGTGCCGATCCCGGTGCCGATGGCGTACTACTCCTTCGGCGGCTGGAAGGCGTCGCTGTTCGGCGACACCCACGCGCACGGTGCGGAGGGTGTGCACTTTTTCACTCGGGGCAAGGTGGTCACCAGCCGCTGGCTGGACCCGCGCCACGGCGGGATCAACCTGGGCTTCCCGACCCAGCACTGAGTACTCACGCAAGCCCCGTCCATGTGCCCTGAGCTGCATGGACGGGGTTTCGTGTTTGTGAGAGGATCGGCCCCCGCGGCTCCGATCGTGCCGCTCCGGCAACACGGTCGGAGCTTCTGTCATGTCCGCGCGGAGGAGTGGTGAAAACTTTCACCGCGCGGGGGGTGTGTGCGCGGTTGATCACCGGGTCATGAACGCCTGGGGGCGAATTATGGGGGTTCTGTAGAAAGTCTGCGTAACGTTTCTGCGGCGACATCTTGCCTAGTGACGACGGCGGCCGTAAGAATCCTTCAGAACACGGCCGAAACTTGTAGGGAAATAACAGACCGTCTCTGGCAAGGAGTGGTGATGGCACAGTCCGACCTGACCCGGCGTACGGTGCTGCGGCGTGCCGCCGCGGCGGGCGTGCTCGCCGGTCCGGCCGCGGGGCTGCTCAGCAGCTGCGCGCTCGGCGACGACACGTCCGGCGACACGTCCGGCAAATACGAGGGCACCAAGAGCGACAAGAACCCCCTGGGTGTGAAGGAAGACGCCCCGCTCGACATCGTCATCTTCAATGGCGGCTTCGGCGAGGACTACGCCAAGGCGCACCAGGCGATGTACAAGGAGACCTACCCCAAGGCCGAGGTCAAGCACTCGGCCGTGGTGGAGATCAACAAGGAGCTGCAGCCGCGCTTCGTCGACGGCACCCCGCCGGACTTCGTGAACAACTCCGGCGCCGGTCAGATCGACCTGGGCGGCCTGGTCGCCCAGGGCGCGCTGGCCGACCTCACCCCGCTGCTGGACGCGCCGAGCCTGGACGTGCCCGGCAAGAAGGTGCGGGAGACCCTGCTGCCCGGCACCGTGGAGAGCGGCAGCTTCGACGGCAAGACGTACGTGCTGAACTACGCGTACACCGTCTACGGCATCTGGTACTCCAACAAGCTCTTCACCGACAAGGGCTGGGAGTACGCGAAGACCTGGGACGAGCACATCGCGCTGTGCAAGAAGATCAAGGCCGCCGGCATCGCGCCGTGGACCTACCAGGGCAAGCACCCGCGGTACATGTCCTGGCCGGTCATCTCCACGGCGGTCAAGTTCGGCGGGCCGCAGGTCGCGATGGCGATCGACAACCTGGAGCCGGGCGCGTGGACCTCCGACGCGATGAAGGCCGCCGCCGAGGCGTGGTACCAGATCGTCAAGGACAAGTACATCCTCGAGGGCTCCCCGGGTCTGGACCACAAGCAGTCGCAGACCGAATGGTGCAAGGGCAACGCCGCGTTCATCTCCTGCGGCTCCTGGCTGGAGAGCGAGCAGAAGGCGGTCACCCCCGAGGGCTTCAACATGGCCGTCGCCCCGACGCCGAGCCTCGGCTCGGGTGACAAGCTGCCCTTCGCCGCCATCCGCGGCACCGCGGGCGAGCCGTTCGTGGTGCCCGCCAAGGCGAAGAACGAGCGCGGCGGCATGGAGCTCATGCGGCACATGCTGTCCATGAAGGGCGGCAAGGACTTCACGGGTAAGGTCTCCAGCCTGTCCGTGGTGTCCGGGGCGGCCGACGGGGTCACCCTGCCGTTCGGTCTGACCAGCGCGGTCAAGGCGCTGGCCGACTCGGGCAGCAACGGCTTCAACTGGGTCTACAACGTGTACTACCGCAAGCTGGAGCGCGAGCTGGTGGACGCGGCGTGCGGCGAGTTCTTCTCCGGGCGCACCACGCCCGCGGAGTTCCTCGCGGCCTGCCAGAAGGGCGCGGACCTGATCGCGGCCGACACCACGTTCAAGAAGTACAAGCGCAGCGCCTGACGCGCTGACCTCGGCGTCCGCCACGTGCACCACGGGCGTGGCGGACGCCGAACCGCACTCGATGGGGAGGGCAAGACGTGAGACACGGGAAGTATCCGCTGCTGTTGGCGTTCCTACTGCCGCCGTTGGCGCTGTACGGCTACTTCGTGGTGTCCCCGTACGCCCAGTCGTTCCTGATCGCGATGACGAACTGGCAGGGGCTGTCGCCGGCGTACGAGTTCGTCGGGTTCGACAACTTCAAGCGCATGATGGGCGACGAGTACGTCTGGAACGCCCTGCTCAACAACCTGTGGCTGCTGGTGCTGCTGCCGCTGCTGACCATCGCGCTCGGCCTGTTCCTGGCCACCATGCTCAACGTCGGCGGACGGGGCGGGCGCAGCACGGTCACCGGGGTACGCGGCTCAGGGCTTTACAAGGTCATCTACTTCGCGCCGCAGATGCTGTCGGTGTCCATCGTCGGCGTGCTCTGGGCCGAGGTCTACAACCCGCGCAGCGGCCTGCTCAACTCGGCGCTGCGCGCGCTCGGTCTGGACGGGCTGGCCAAGATCTGGCTCGGCGACCCGGCGTACGCCTTCTGGGCCGTGCTCGCCGTGATGGTCTGGGCCAACGTCGGCTTCTACGTGGTGCTGTTCGGCGCGGCCATGCAGTCGGTGCCGCGCGACATCTACGAGGCCGCCGCCCTGGACGGGGCGAGCCGCCTCACCACGCTGGTGCGCATCACCGTGCCGCTGCTCTGGGACACCATCCAGGTCGCCTGGGTCTACCTGGCCATCCTGGCGCTGGACGGCTTCGCGCTGATCCACGTGATGACCCGGGGCGGCCCGAACTTCTCCACCGACGTCGTCGGCCTGCGGCTCTACACGGAGGCGTTCGGCGACTACAAGTGGGGCTACGCGTCGGCCATCGGCGTCGTGATGTTCTTCGTGACCCTCAGCGTCACCGTGCTGTCCCTGCGCCTGACCCGCCGAGAGAGGATCGAGCTTTCATGAGCGAGCAGATCATGGACGCCGCGCCTTCAGCGGTGGACGAGCGCGGCTCTCAGACGACGCAGGCGGGCCGCCCGGCCAAGCCGGCCGCCGGGGAGGCCGGGCGGGGCCGAAAGGCCTTCGACGGCACGCTCAACGTCTTCTCGCACGCCTTCCTGGTGGTGTGGGGCCTGCTCACCGCGCTGCCGCTGCTGTGGGTGGTGCTGAGCTCGTTCAAGGACGACGCGGAGATCCTGGGCGACCCGTGGGGTCTACCCAGCGCACTGCGCTTCGACAACTTCGCCCGCGCCTGGACCCACGGCAACATCGGGCAGTACTTCGTGAACACCGGCATCGTGCTGGCCGGGTCGCTGACGCTGACCATGCTGCTCGGCGCGACCGCCGCGTACGCGCTGGCCCGCTACAAGTTCGTGGGCAGCCGGCTGGTGTACTTCGTCTTCGTCGGCGGCATGATGTTCCCGGTCGTGCTGGCCTTCGTGCCGCTGTTCAAGATCGTCGGCGGGGTCGGCCTGCGGGACACCCTGCCCGGCCTGATGCTGATCTACACGGCGTACTCGCTGCCGTTCACGGTCTTCTTCCTCACCGCGTTCTTCCGCACCCTGCCCGACTCCATCGCCGAGGCCGCCTACATCGACGGCTGCGGGCCGTTCCGGACCTTCTTCAGGGTCATGCTGCCGATGGCCAAACCCGGCCTGATCAGCGTCGGCATCTTCAACTTCCTCGGCCACTGGAACCAGTACCTGCTGCCCGTCGTCCTGATCACCTCGGACGAGAAGCAGGTGCTCGCCCAGGGCCTGGCCAACCTCGCCATCAGCGAGGGCTACCGCGGCGACTACTCGCGGCTGTTCGCCGGCCTCACCCTGGCCATGCTGCCCGTGCTGGTGGTGTACGCGGTCTTCCAGCGCCAGGTGCAGTCCGGCCTGACCGCCGGCCAGATGAAGTGAGTCGTAGCACAGCCACGCCATAGGGGACGCCCGTACGGGCAACGACCAGCGTGTATCCATCTGCGGACCGAGGGCGGGCGTGACTGCGCCCTCTACCGTCGAAGACAGCCGCGGCGAACACGCCGCACCGCTCTTCGGGGAGTTGACCAAGATGGCCTCATCAGGTCGGCGGCTGTACCGGCCGCGTCACGGACGCTGGATCGCGGGCGTCTGCGCCGGTCTGGCGCAGCGCTTCAACATGCCGGCGTGGCTGGTCCGACTGCTGTTCCTGCTGTCGTGCCTGCTGCCAGGACCGCAGTTCATCGTCTACATCGCGATGTGGGTGATCGTCCCCGAGGAGTGAGCGCGGGGCGCCCGCGTGCGATGTTCAACGAGGGCTGTGCCGGGGGCCTCCGGCGCGGCCCTCGTGCCGTGCGGTCCGTCGTGACCCGGTCGGCTCCGGGCGACGGGCGCAGGCAGCCCCGCGGGCTAGGAGTCCTCCCCGGACGGGGCCGCGCCGAGCGCGCGGACCGCGTCCAGCGTGTCGGCTTCGGCGGCGCTCTTGTCCTCGCGGTAACCGAGCACCCGCGCGAAACGCAGGGTCACCCCGCCCGGATAGCGCGTGCTGCGCTGCACCCCGTCGAACGCGATCTCCACGACCAGCTCCGGCCGCACCGTCACCTGGAAGTCGTCGCGCGCCACCGCCAGCTCCAGCAGCCGCTCGGTCTGCCAGGCCAGCATCGCGTCGGTCAGGCCCTTGAACGTCTTGCCCAGCATCACGAAGCCGCCCTGCGGATCCCGGGCTCCCAGGTGCAGGTTGGACAGCCATCCGTGCCGCCGCCCGTGCCCCCACTCGGCGGCCAGGATCACCAGGTCGAGCGTGTGCCGCGGCTTCACCTTCACCCAGCCCCCGCCGCGCCGGCCCACCTCGTACGCCGCCTGCGCCGCCTTCACCACCACGCCCTCGTGTCCGGCCGCCAGCGCCGCGGCGAACGCCTGCCGGGCCTGCTCGGGTGTCTCGGCGATGGTCCGCTCCACACGCATCGCGGCGGGCAGCATCGCGTCCAGCGCGGCCCACCGCGCGGTGCCCGGCTCGTCGATCCAGTCCGTACCGTCCAGATGCAACAGATCGAAGAAGTACGAGGTCAGGGAACCGGAAGCCCGTTGCGCCGCCCGGCCCGACGTCTCCTGGAACGGCCGCGGCCGCCCGCGCTCGTCGACCGCGATCGCCTCCCCGTCGAGCACGGCCGAGCGCACCGGCAGCGCGCGCACCGCGGTCACGATCTCGGGCACCCGGGAGGTGATGTCGTCCAGACTGCGGCTGAACACGGCGATCTCGGCACCGTCCCGGTGCGCCTGGATGCGGATGCCGTCCAGCTTCGCGTCCACCGCGGCCGGCGCGCCGGTCGCGGCGATGGCCTGCTCGGGATCGGGCGCAGACTGGGCCAGCATCGGCGCGAGCGCGGTGCCCACCGACAGGCGCAGCGCGGAAAGCCCCGCCTTGCCGGAGGTCAGCGCGGTGGCGGCCACCGCCTTCAGGTCCCCGGACAGCAGCAGCGCCCTCCGCACCCCCGCCGCGGGCACCCCCGCGGCCAGCGCGACCGCGTCCGCCAGCAGCCCCGCCTGCGCGCCCTGCCGCAGCTCGCCGCCGATCAGCCCGGTGAGCAGCTGCTGCTCGGCCCCGGTGGCCGCGCCGAACAGCGCCGCGACCGCCGCGCGCCGCCGGGCCTGCGAGCCCTGACCGCTGATCAGGCCCATCGACTCCAGCGCCGCGTCGACCGCCCGCACGTCGAGCGTGGCCGCCACGGCGGGCGGGGGCAGCTCGCGCAGCGCCGCCCAGCCCACCCCGATCTGCCGCTGGCGCAGCTCCCCGCTCAGGTAGGCCGCGCCCGCCGCGATCCCGATCGGGTCACCGTCGGCTGCCAGCTCGCGTAACGCCGCGGCCAGCAGCTCCACCTTCGCCTTGCGGCCCGAGGTGGCGGTCACGGCGGCCGACGTCGCGGCGATCCCGGCGAACAGCATGTCCCCATCCTGGCAGCCCACCCCGACACCCCGCCCCGCGAAACGCACCCTGCTCCACGCACCCCGCCTGTCATCGACGTCGGCCTATCACATCGACTATTTTGAGATCGAACTCGATGAGATAGGCCGACGTCTACGTAAAGCGCGAGCGTGGCGGGGGCGGGTCAGAAGATCTCGAGGCCGTGGGGAGCGCGGGTCCAGGTGAAGGCGGGTGCGGTGGCGGCGACGGCGCCGGGGCGCAGCTCGTCGACGCGGCCCGCCGCGGCCAGCGAGCCGAGGCTGTTGCCGCCCAGGAAGACGGCGGCCAGGGTCGCCGTGTCCAGGCGCAGGTCGGGCTCGTCGGTGCTGGCTGCGCAGGTGGCGTGGTCGGGGCCGCCGCGCAGCCGGAACACGCCGCCGCTGCCGGGCAGCAGCTCGTCGACGACCTCCAGCACCACGTCGACCTCGGCGGCGTACCGACGGCCGGACAGTGCGGCGGGCACGTCCAGCAGGCGGCCCCACAGGCCGTCGCCCATCCGCATGCCGAGCCGGCGCGAGTCGTTCACGAGGTACTGCAGGGGCTCGTCGAGTGCGCCGAGCCAGAGCCCGACCTTGCGGGTGAGGTCGACGTTGAGCAGGTAGTCCCACAGCAGGGTGTACGCCGCCGGGGTGGTCGCCACCGACTCCATGACGCCGACCTCGCCGTTCGGCCCGCTGTCGTCCCAGCTGGAGCGGTACCGGTAGAGGGCGTAGCCGACCGGGGTGTCGCCGTCGTGGCATACGACGGCCTGCAACGGGCCGGCCCCGCCGCGATGCCAGGCCTGGTCGGCCAGGCGGTAGTCCCACCAGCGGGAGTCGCGGCTCGCGAAGCCGGGGCGGGACGGGCGTTCCCGTTCGTAGAGCTCGGCGACCTGGGCGCGGTGCGCAGCGGCGGGCCCGGCCTGCAGGCGCAGCCCGTCCAGGCGGGACTTGTCGAAGCGGGAGCCGTCGATGCGCACCTCGCGCCGGTCGATCTCGAAGCTGACGCGGCGGCTGGCCAGGCCGTAGCCGTACCGGCCGTAGATGCCCGCCTCGCTGGCCCACAGCACGGCCAGGGCTTCACCGCGGTCGCGGATCTCGCCGAGCTGGCGGGTGAGCATCGCCGAGGCCAGGCCGCGGCGGCGGTGCGTGCCGGCCACGGCGACGACCGTGACGAACCCGGCCGGCAGCACGCCGCCGGGCACGGTCAGCTCGCGGGTGTACGTGCCGACGTGGCCGACGACCTGGTCGCCGTCCACGGCCAGGACGGACCGGCCGGGCTCGAACAGGGCCCGCTCCTCGTCCCACTCCCGTCCGGCGGTGTCGTTGAGGAAGGCGCGCGCGACCAGTTGGTTGACCCCGTCGTAATCACCCTCGACGCCGGTCCGGAAAGTCACCATAGGTGGTTCTTAGCCCTTGGGCGCGATCACGGCAACCGTATTGCCGGTGTGGCGGCTCAACCCGCCCGGCCGGCCCACCAGGCCTCGACGTCGGCGGCCAGCGAGCTGTCCCGGTCGGCGCGCTCGGTGAGCGCCTCCAGCCAGCGTCCGACCAGCTCGGACACCCGGTGCAGATCCTCAGGACGCACCTGCGGGTGCTCGGCGAAGTAGGCCAGCAGGCCCTGGGTCTCGGGGCGGCCGGCGTCGCACTGCGGGCAGAGCCCGACGGTGCGGGTGCGGCTGGACCGGGGCAGCGGCACCTGGGCGGTCAGGCACAGCGCCTCGGCGCAGCTGCCGCAGCGGGTGCCGCCGGCGGCGCGGACCTTCACGTCCGTCATCGCGGGGCCTCTGAGGCGAACTGGCAGACCTGCACCGGAGCAGGTTACCGGGCGCACCCGTCCGCGTCCCGCCAGCCCCGCACCATCCCATGTCCGCGCCGCCCGCGTCACCCGCGCGGGCGGCCCTTGACCGCCGGACTTGCCAGGCACCTGTGCGTATCTTGACCCGCCTTTCGCCCATGTGCCTGGCAAGTCGAACGATCAAGGCGCGGCGCGGCGCGGCGCGGCGCGCCGCGCGGGGGCGGGTCAGGCGGGGGCGGGTCAGGCGGGGGTGACCAGGCGGGTGTGCAGGGTGCGGGGGTCGGGGGCGGTGGGCAGGGCGGCGAGCCAGGCGGCCGCCGCGGCGGCGTCGCCCGCGGGGCGCAGGGTGGTGGCGGGCCAGCTCACCGCGATCGCGGCGGCCAGTTCGGCGGCCAGCGGGGTGTCGTTGGTGAGCAGGCCGCCGCCGCGGACCAGGACGGTGGTCTCGCCGGGCGCGCGCACCATGGCGACGGTGTCGGCCAGGTGCGCCGCGCCGCGCTGCACGACGTCCACGGCGGCGGGATCGTCGGCGTCGTAGTGGCGCAGCACCATCGGCGCGAGCCGGGCCAGCGCGATCGGGGATTCCGCGACGACGGCCTGCACCAGCGCGGCGGCGGTGTCGCGGCGGCGGGGTGCGACGGCGGCGGAGCCGAGCAGCTCGGTCAGCACGTCCGCGGCGAGCGCGCCGGGCGGGCGCTCCTTGTCCAGGTCGCGCAGGGCGCTGCGGACCGCCTCGCGGCCCAGCCAGTAGCCGGAGCCGAGGTCGCCGAGCAGCCAGCCGTGGCCGTCGGCGACGTGGTCGAGCCGGTGGTCGCGGACCCGCGCGGCGATCGCGCCGGTGCCGGCCACGATCACGGTGCCGTCGGGGTCGGGGGTGCCCGCGGCGTACGCGGCCAGCACGTCGCTGACCAGCTGGGGCTCGCAGCGCAGGCCGAGCCCGGTCCAGGCCTGGTCGAACGCGGCGCGCAGGACGGGGTCGGCGCCGAGCTTGGTGAACCCGGCCATGCCGAGCACCGCCCCGGCGACGGATTCGGGTGCGGTGTCGCCGAGCGCGGCGCGGATCGCCCCGGTCAGCTCGGTCAGCGCGGCGGCCCCGTGGGTGGTGGGGTTGCCGCCGCCGGCCCGCCCGCCCCCGAGCCGCTGCCCGTCCGGCGTGGCGAGCACAGCCCGGGTGCTCGTGCCACCGACGTCCAGCCCCAGTACCAGCTTGTCCGACATGTCAGCGTTTACCTCCCCCGAACGGCCAGCGCAGGTGTGGCCTATGCGGCATTCATGCTCCCCGTAGTGGCCGTCGGGAGCAAGGGCCGGGCAGCATCGCCAGGTAACAGCTTTAAAAAGTTTGCCCGTGGACTTGACAAGAGGGGGTCTTCAGTAAGAACTTTTACCACTAACAGTTAACTTCCTTTCGGTTAACTGTACGGGACCCGGTCAGTAGGAGAAGTCAGTGGTGGAGCGCGTGGAACCGGTCGCGGCGGTGCAGTCCGCCCCGCTGGAGATCCCGCACGCCCGGCTCAGCGGCCTGGACCGGCCGGACAGCGTGCTGGTGCGGGTGCGCGCCCAGCTGCCCGAGTTCACCGGGGCCCTGCAGCGCGTCGCCGAGCAGGTGCTGACCGACCCCGCGGGCGCGGCCCGCGCCACCATCGTCGAGCTGGCCGAGCGCTCCGGCACCTCGCCCGCTTCGATCACCCGCTTCTGCCGCGCCCTGGGCTTCGAGGGCTACGCCGATCTGCGCCTGGCCATCGCCGGCGAGACCGGCCGCGCGGCCCGCTCCGCGGGCTGGGCCGAGGACATCGGCCGGGCCATCGAGCCGGGCGACCCGCTGGAGCGCGTACTCGCACAGATCATGGCGGCCGACACCCAGGCGATGCGCGACACCGCCGCGATGCTCGACCTCGCCGAGGTCGAGCGGGCCGCGGCCGCGATCTCCTCGGCCAACCGCGTCGACATCTACGGGGCGTCCGGTTCCGCGCTGGTCGGCGCCGAGATGCAGTTCTCGCTGCACCGCATCGGCATCGCCGCGTGGACCTGGCCGGACGTGCACAACGGCCTGGCCAGCGCCGCGCTGCTGCGCGAGGGCGACGTCGCGCTGGGCATCTCGCACACCGGGCAGACCCGCGAGACCGTGGAGATGCTGGCCGAGGCCGGTTCGCACGGGGCGGTCACCATCGCGCTGACCGGCTTCCCGCGCTCGCCGCTGGCCGGGCTCGCCGACATCGTGCTGCTCACCGCGAGCCAGGCCACCTCGTTCCGCCCCGACGCGCTGTCGGCGCGCCACCCGCAGCTGGTGGTGCTGGACCTGCTCTACATCGCGGTCGCCCAGCGCACCCACGACCGTTCGCACACCGCGTTCCAGCGCACCGCCCGCGCGGTGGACGCGCACCGTTTCAGCAACGGCCAGAGCAAGGAGGGCGAGCTGTGACCGCCCCCGCCTGCGCCGTGCTGCCACCGACCGTGCTCGACCCGATCGAGCACTGGGCCGACACCACATCGGGCAACGCCGCCCGGTGTGGTGCCGCACTGAAACCCGGTGCGGCCGGGTCCGCCGCGGCTGCGGGTTCGCCCGTGACCGCGACCGCTTCAGGCACCGCCTCACCACACCCTCGAGTAGCTGTCTCAGCAACCCGAATCTGAGGAGACAATGATGTCCAACCACACCGACAGCCCGTCGGCCCTGAGCCGTCGCAGCGTGCTGCGCCGGACCGCGGCAGTCGGCCTGCTGGCCACCCCCGCCGCCGGCCTGCTCTCCGCCTGTGTCGGCGGCGGCACCGACGAGCCCAACACCTCGGCGACCGGCCAGGTCTCCGCCGAGAACCCGCTGGGTGTCTCTGTCGACACTCCGGTCGAGGTTGTGATCTTCGATGGCGGTCTGGGCACCAAGTACGCCACCGACGTGCACGTGCCGTCGTACCAGAAGAAGTTCCCGAACTCGAAGGTGACCTTCTCCTCGACGCAGGAGGTCTCGACCGCCCTGCAGCCGCGGTTCGCCAGCAACACCCCGCCGGACATGGTCAACAACGCCGGCTCGAAGCTGATGGACCAGGGCAAGCTCGTCGAGGCCGGCCAGGTCGCCGACCTGAGCGACCTGTTCGCCGCGCCGTCGCTGGACATCGCGGGCAAGACCGTCGCGGACACCCTGATCCCGGGCACCATCGAGCAGGGCACCTTCAACGGCAAGCCGTACGTGCTGAACTACGCCTACACCGTGTTCGGCCTGTGGTACTCCGGCAAGCTGTTCAAGGACAACGGCTGGACCGCGCCGACCACCTGGGCGGACTTCACCGCGCTGCTCGAGAAGATGAAGGCCAAGGGCATCACCCCGTACTCGTACGCGGGCGCCAACGCGGCCTACTACCAGTACCTGGTCATCCTGACCACCGCCGCGAAGATCGGTGGCCCGGACGTGCTCAAGGCGATCGACAACCTGGAGAAGGGGGCCTGGACGAACGACGCCGTCAAGCAGGCCGCCACCCTCTGGGGCGAGATCGGCGCCAAGTACGGCAACAAGGCGCACCTGGGCCTCAAGCACACCGAGGTGCAGCTGCAGCAGAACCAGTACAAGGTGGGCTTCTACCCGTCGGGTTCCTGGCTGGAGAACGAGCAGTCCAAGGACACCCCGGCCGGCTTCGACTACCAGGTCGCCGCGATCCCCGGCGCGACCGCGTCGGACAAGCTGCCGGCCACGGGCCTCTACGCCGCCGCGGGCGAGATGTACTTCGTCGCCAGCAAGGGCAAGAACGTCCAGGGTGGCAAGGAGTACCTGCGCCACATGCTGTCCAAGGCCGGCGCCAAGGGCTTCACCGAGCTCACCAAGTCGCTGACCGTCGTCACCGGCGCGGCCGAGGGTCTGACCCTCTCGCCCGGTCTGACCTCGGCCAACGCGGCGCTGACCGCGGCCGGTGCGGCCAACTTCAGCTTCCGCTGGGACGCCTGGTACAAGAACCTGGACGACGAGTGCCGCTCCGCCACCAACAAGCTGATGTTCCAGGGTGGCACCGCCGACGAGTTCTGCACCCGTATGCAGGCTGCGGCTGACAAGACCGAGAAGAAGTTCTCCCGCTAATCCCCCCGAAGCCGGAGTAAATGATCATGCGGCAAGGTAAATACCCGTTCGTCATCGGGTTCCTGATCGCCCCACTTGCCCTATACGGCATGTTCGTCCTGCGCCCGATCGCCGCGGCGGTCCAGGTGTCCATGACGAACTGGAGCGGCCTGTCCCCGGATTTCGATTTCGTCGGGCTGGAGAACTTCCAGAAGCTCCTGGACGACGACAAGGTATGGCTGGCGGCGAAGCACCACGTCTTCCTGCTGGTCACCTTGCCGGTGATCACGATCGCCCTCGCCCTGTTCTTCGCGTTCCTGTTGAACATGGGCGGGGGCACCCGCGGCGGCACGATGACCGGGGTCTGGGGGTCGAAGTTCTACCGAGTGGTGTTCTTCCTCCCCCAGGTCCTGGCCGTGGTCATCGTCGGCGTCATCTTCGGCCGGGTGTACGCGCCCGACGACAGCGGCATCCTGAACCGCTTGCTCGCGCTGTTCGGCGTGGACGCGGTGCAGTTCCTGCCCGAGTTCGGGCTGTGGTCCATCCTCGGCGTGCTGGTCTGGCAGGCGGTCGGCTTCTACGTGGTGCTGTTCGCCGCGGGCATGTCGAGCATCCCGGCTGAGATCTATGAGGCGGCCGTCATGGACGGCGCCAGCCGGGTCACCATCTTCTTCCGGGTCACCATCCCGCTGCTGATGGAGACCATCAAGGTCGCCTGGGTGTACCTGGGCATCCTGGCCATGGACGCGTTCGCGCTGGTGATGGTGCTCTCCATCGACGAGGGCGGCCCGGACAGCGCCACCACCGTGCTGCCGGTGCAGATCTACAAGTCCGGCATCCGGGAGTCGGACTACGGCTACGCGTCGGCGCTCGGCGTGGCGCTGGCCGTCTTCACCATCATCTTCGCGGTGCTGTCCCTGCGTGGCGGCAAGCGCAACGCGGTCGAGCACTGAGCGGGGTCTGTCGTGGCAAACAAGTCTGAGAAGCGCAGCAGCGCCGGCGTCCTGAACAAGCTGTCCCACGTCGCGCTGGCCGTCTGGGCCATCCTGATCATCTACCCGCTGATCTTCACGTTCCTGGCCGCGTTCAAGAACAACACCGAGATCTTCATCGGCAACCCGTTCGCGCTGCCGAGCAACTGGGACTTCGGATCGTTCGGCCGGGCCTGGACCGAGGCGAACGTCGGCACGTACTTCCTGAACAGCCTGTTCGTGGTGTCGATCTCGACGTTCGGCACCATGCTGCTGGGCGCGATGGCCGCCTACGTGCTGGCCCGCTACGAGTTCATCGGCAACCGGTTCATCTACTTCCTCTTCATCGCGGGCCTGGCCTTCCCTGTCTACCTGGCCCTCACTCCGCTCTACATCGTGGTGCAGGAACTGGGCCTGCTCGGCACGCACACCGGCCTGATCCTGGTGTACATCGCCTACTCGCTGCCGTTCACCGTCTTCTTCCTGGCCGCCTTCTTCAAAACGCTGCCCAACGCGGTGGCCGAGGCCGCGATGATCGACGGCGCCTCCCACACCAAGCTGTTCTTCCGCGTCATGATGCCGATGGCCAAACCCGGCCTGATCAGCATCACCATCTTCAACATCATCGGCCAGTGGAACCAGTACGTCCTCCCGGTCTCCCTGCTCCCCGGCGGCGCCGAGGGCCAGGAGAAGTGGCTGCTCACCCAGGGCATCGCCAACATCTCCACCGCCGCCGGCTACCAGGCCGACTGGCCTGCCCTCTTCGCCGCCCTGAGCATCGCGATCATCCCGATGATCATCGTCTACACCATCTTCCAGCGCCAGATCCAATCCGGCCTCACCGCCGGCGCCGTGAAGTAACCCCGCACCACCCTCGCTCGTCAAGATCGCGACGATCTTGCGCGGACCGTGGGGATGACACGCCCTTTCCGGGCGTATCCCCAACAGTTCCCGCAAGATCGTCGCGATCTTTTTCAGTACGGGCGGGCGACGGAGCAGTAGGCGTAGAGGTGGGTCTGGGGTTGGGTGTCGACGGTGGGGAGGGCGGGTTCCCAGAGGTCGGTGACGAGGTCCTCGACGGTGAAGCCGTGGCTGTTGAGGAGGTGCTTGAGGTCCTCGCGGGGGTAGGCGGTGAGGGGGACGCGGGTGCCCAGGAAGTCGCGCATGAGGTGGTCGGAGTCGCCTTCGACCATGCCGAGGACGAAGAAGCCGGTGTGGTCGAGGACGTGGTGGATGTCGTCGAGGGCCTTGTCGACGTCGGCGCGGGAGAGCATGAGCAGGGAGAAGAAGGCCACTACAGCGTCGAAGCGCTGCTGGGTGGGGTGCAGGCCGTCGAGGTCGAACAGGTCGCGCTCGACGAAGATGGCCTCCGGGACGGTGTTGCGGGCGAGTTCGAGCATCACCGGTGAGGTGTCGATGCCGACGACGTGGCAGCCGCCGTCGATGAGCTGCCGGGCGGTCGGGGTGCCCGAGCCGCAGCCCACGTCGAGCACCAGCGGGTGCCCGTGGTCCGCCAGCCGGTCCAGCAGCCAGCGCCCGGCCGCGAGCTGGCCCGGCCGATCCGCGAACGCCTCGCTGTAGGTCGCGCCGATCCGGTCGAACACGGGCCTGGATTCGGTCATGACTTCTATATAGCCGCATCCCGCCGGGCCCGGAGCCGATTCGGGATGTCCGCCCCGACCAGCACAATGGGCGGCGTGACGGTGATCGCGGTGGTGGCGGACGGCAGCGGCGGCGGCCGGCTGCGCCCGCTGGACGCCGCGGGCGAGCCCAGCGGGCCCGCCGAGGCGGTGGCCGACCTCGCCGCGGCCGTCGCCTCCGGTGAGCAGGAGGGCGGGCCGCGCTGGCTGTGGGGGGCGACGGAGCAGGTCTACGGGCCGCTGCTGGCCGCCGATGTGCGGGTGCGCCGCTGCCACGACGTCGAACTGGCCGAGGCGCTGCTGCTCGGCCACGCGGGGCGCTACGGCGAACCGCGCTCGGCCGCGGCGGCCTACGCCCGGCTCGTCGGCGCACCGGTGCCCGCCGACCACGCCGCCCGTCCCGCCCAGCCGCCCGGAGACCTGCAGGGCACCCTGTTCGGTGACGCGCCCGCCCCGGTCGCCGTGCCGGACGGCGCGGACCCGCTGGACGCCCTGGCGGCGGTGTACCGCGACCAGCTCGCCCGCACCGCGGCCGCGGAGCACCCGGCGCGGATGCGGCTGCTGATCGCGGCCGAGTCGGCCAGCGCGCTGATCGCGGCCGAGATGGGGCACACCGGTCTGCCCTGGCAGGAGCGCGCCCACGACGAGATCCTGGTCGGGCTGCTGGGCGAGCCGTCCCCGGTGGGCGGTCCGCCGCGGCGGCTGGCCGAGCTGTCGGGCCGGGTCGCCGAGCTGCTGAACGCGCCCGGCCTGCACCCCGACTCGCCCGCCGAGCTGCGCAAGGCGCTGCGCCGGGTCGGGATCGAGGTGCCCAACACCCGGTCCTGGGTGCTGCGCGCGGTCGACCACCCGGTCATCGCGGTGCTGCTGGAGTACAAGGAGCTCTACCGGATCTGGACCGCGCACGGCTGGAGCTGGCGGGAGCAGTGGGTGCAGCAGGGGCGCTTCCGGCCCGCGTACGTGCCGGGCGGGGTGGTTACCGGGCGCTGGGCCACCCGGGGCGGGGGAGCGCTGCAGATCCCCAAGGCGGTGCGCGGCGCGGCCCGCGCCGATCCCGGCTGGCGGCTCGTCGTCGCCGACGCGGGGCAGCTCGAACCGCGCATCCTCGCCGCGGTGTCCGGCGACGCGGGGCTGGCCCGCGCCGCGGCCGCCGGGGACCTCTACGCCGTGCTGGCCGCCGAGGCGTTCAAGGGCGACCGGGCGGCCGCGAAACTGGCCCTGCTCGGCGCGATGTACGGCCAGACCGGCGGCGCGGCCGCACCCGCGATCGCGGCGCTGCGCGGCAGCTACCCGAAAGCCTGGGCGTACGTCGAGGCGGCCGCGCGCACCGGGGAGACCGGCGGCCTGGTGCGCTCCTGGCTGGGCCGCACCTGCCCGCCGTCGGCGCTGGAGTCGTCGTGGGCCGACGAGGGCGCGTCCGGTCGCTCACGGGGCCGGTTCACCCGCAACTTCGTCATCCAGGCCACCGCCGCCGAGTGGGCCGCCTCGCTGCTGGCCACGCTGCGCGCCCGGCTCTGGAACAACCGTGCCGAGCTGGTCTTCTTCCAGCACGACGAGGTCATCGTGCACTGCCCGGCCGACGAGGCCGACCTCGTCGTGGCCGCCCTGGAGGCCGGTGCGAAAGCGACGGGCGAGCTGCTGTTCGGCAGCTCGCCCGTGCGGTTCCCGCTCACCGTCGCCGTGGTCGACTCCTACGGCGACGCGAAGTAGGCCGTGTACCCGGTCGCCATGCCCCGGCCGGGCACGGCGACCACGCATTGCCGGGTCAGACCTCGATGTCGAAGCGCTTGAGCAGCGCCGGGGCCAGCAGGCCGGCACCCGCGACCAGGGAGATGACCGTGAACACGGTGCGCAGCACGGTGGTCTCCACCTTGCTGCCGGCCTCGATGGCGAAGGTGTCCGGCAGGCCGATCATGCGCCACATGCGCCGCCCGGTCGGGATCGGCCACAGGATCGGCACTCCGGCCCGGGTCACGATGTCTCCCATCAGGTGCACGATGCAGCCGACCCCCACCGCCAGGCCGATCATCGGATACCCGCGGTTCTCGCTGGGCAGGAAGTTGAACGCGAAATACGCCGCGCCCGCCGAGGTCAGCGTCACGATGACCCAGCCGGCCCGGTCCGCCCACTTGTCGAACAGGCCGCGCAGCGCGAAGCCGAACATGAAGAACAGGATGCCGATCACCGCCCACCGGCCGTACCTGGTGCACAGCCAGGTCGCGCCGAAGCCCATCAGCGCCGCGAACGGCAGCGTGTGGGTCAGCGTGCGGTGGCCGTTGTGCCGGTCGGGGTCCTTGCTCAACTTGGTGGCCGTGTAGACGCCGACCGATATCTTCTCCACGACCTCGGCGACGAACAGGGAGGCCACGCCGAAGCTGCGGGAAACGGTCGAGCCGCCCTGGCCCTTGGTCACCTTGCCGGACATGTCCAGATCGGGCAGCAGTGCCCCGCCCGCGCACACCGCGGCGCCGACGGCGATGGTCGTGGCCGACTGGGGGTAGTCGAAGAACTGCGCGGCCACCCAGGACCCTGCCAGCCACGTGGCCGCGCCGGACAGCGCGTGCTGTGGACCCATCATGATGTTTGATTCCTCCCCTGACCACCACAACGTCGCGTTGCGATCAACGCGCGCACACTGTGTCAAACTATGGCGTCCGGATGCAATCGGCCGGATCTCCATAGCAGACGGTGGTGGCCGGGTCACGCAGGGCGGCGCGGCGTGCCGTATGTTTGCCGGCCGGATACGCCCAGCTCATCGCGCAGCGCGTTCTCCGTCAGCGGATACGGGTGGTGCGGGTCGAGACGCTCGGGCGTTGTCGGATCCCCGTCATCGTCGATCGGCAGGCCGACCGCCACCCGCTCCCGGTCGGGCACCGGCACCCAGCCGTCGCCGTCCCACATCACGTCGTCGCGGCTGTGCGCACCCGGGTGGTCGTGACCGGCCAGGTCGTCCCACACGTGCGCCAGCTCGTGGTAGAGCACGACGACCGGCGGCGCCTCGCCCGGCAGGCCCTGGTAACCCGGCTCGTACGAGATGACGTGCCGGTCGGCGTCCCCGTCGACGCCCGCGAAGCCGTTGGCCGCGCCGAACGGCAGTTCCCGGACCTCCAGGGTGTCCGGCCCGTCACCGGGCAGCCAGCCGTCACTGCCGGCCAGCGCCGTGTCCAGCTCGGCGAGCATGCGCCGCCCCGCCGGGGAGGCACGCAGCAGGTCCAGATCGGACTCGACGCGCTCGGCGAATTCCGGCGTGCCGGTGACCTCGACCCCGCCACCGGCCGCCACCTGCGGTGCCACGTGCGACGACTCGACCTCGGCGGCGGGATCGGCCAGGTCGCGGTAGGCGCGGTCGAGGCCGACCGCGCCGTCGAGCACGTCCGCGCCCGCGCCGCCGGTCAGCACGTCGTCGCCGTCCCCGCCGGTCACCAGGTCGCCGCCCCGGCCGCCGGACAGGTGGTCGCGGCCCGCACCGCCGCGCAGCGTGTCGTCGCCGCTCAGGCCGTACACGGTGTCGTCGCCGGGCCCGCCGTCGGCCGTGTCGGCACCGGCCCCGGCGTCGAGGTAGTCCCGGCCGTCGCCGCCCAGCAGCAGGTCGTCGCCGTTCCGGCCGAGCAGCGTGTCCCCGCCGCCCGCGCCGTGCAGCAGGCTCCCGCCGTCCACCCGGTCGTCACCCCCGCCGGCCAGCACGCTCACCGCCGCCGCCACGGCCGGGTCGACCCGCACCCGGTCGTCCCCGGCGCCGGTGCGCACCACCAGCCGCCCGTCCGGCACCGCGGCCACCGTCACGCCGCCGACCAGCACCAGTGGCCGCCCGGCGGCGTCCAGGGTGACCAGCACGTCGTCGTCGTTCGCACCGGTGCTCACCAACGTCACGCCGTCGCCGCGCACCACGACGGTCTCCGACGGCTCGGGCGTGGGCGGCTCGACGGCGGGCGGGAACGCCCCGGCCAGCTCGTGCCAGCCCGCGGTGACGGCGGCGAGGTCGGCCTCGGCCTGCCGGGTCGCGGTCGTGAGATCGCCGCGCAGGTCGGCGGCTTCGGCCGCGGCCGCGTGGACCCGGGCGGCATGCGCGGGCCCGAGTGGGAAGAACAGCACGCGGTCCGAGCCGCCCCGGCACGGCACCACGGCGGTGACCCGGGCCAGCGACTCGTCCAGGTGCCGCTGCACGGACGCCAGCCGCCCGGCCAGCGTCTCCAGCGCGAGGGCGGCCCGCCGGGCCAGTTCCGCCGCGAGCGCGACCCCGGTGGCCAGCTGCCTGCGGCGATCCTCGTAAGCCGTCGCGTCGGCGCCAGTCCACGCCGCGCTCGGCGCGGTGGCGGCGGCGAGCCCGTCGGCCGTGTCGACGACCACGGCCGCGCAGGACCGCCAGCGCTGCGCGGCGGCCAGCAACGGCGCCTCCCGCACCGGCAGCGACCACAGCGGCGGCAGTGCCATGACGAGCACCGGCGCGGCATCCGGCAGCGCCTCGGGCTTCACCGGGCACTCCACTGTGCGCCTGGCGTGCCCGACCTCGCCGCGCACCCGCTGGGCGCTCGGCGGTGGACCGTGAGCCGCCGCGCAGCCCGGTGGGCGTGCCTGGGGTGGAGGCCGTGGCGCACGGCACTCGGCGGCGCGACCCGCGTCACCACATGCCCCTCGGGTGGGCCGGCTCGCGGAGGCGGTCGAGGTACGTGGCGGACTGCTCCTCGGCCCGGCGGTGTGCGGCGGCGACGAGGTAGAGCCGGTCGGCGTCGGTGAGCAGGCCGTCGGCGAGGGCGGCGAGCGCGCTCGCCGCCGCCCGCACCGTCGACAGGTGCGCCGAGGCGACCGCGTGGTCCACTCCGGACGGCCGGTCCGGCAGCGGCAGCGGGGCCCGGTGCAGGGCCGCGGCCAGGGATTCCAGATGGGCCGCCAGCCGCAGGGTCTGCGGGGGCTCGCTGGTCAGCTGCGTCACGCCATCGAGAGTGGCATCGCGTGAGGGGCGGCACAACGCCCCTCACGCGATCTGTGGATAACTCTGCCTCAGGCGACCGCCGCCGGGGTGAACACGCCGGTGACCAGCTCCGTGAGCAGCTCCGGCCCGTGCTCGGTGAGCACCGACTCGGGGTGGAACTGCACTCCGGCGAAGCCGGGCCCGCGCAGCGCGTGCACGAATCCCGTGCCGTCCTCACGGGACAGCTGCAGTTCGCCGTATGCGGTGGACAGGGTGTCGGCGGGGGCGACCGCGGTGAAGGTGGAGTAGAAGCCCACCCGGCGGGTCACCCCGAACAGGTCGATGTCGCACGGCAGACCCTGGTAGGGCACGTCGCGGCGGTGCATCGGCAGGCCGAGACGGCGACTGAGCACCTGATGGCCCAGGCACACGCCGAGCAGCGGCGCGCGGCGGGACAGCCGCTCCTCCACCACGCGGCCCAGCGCCGCCACGCGCGGATCGGTGTCGTCGTCCGGGTCGCCGGGCCCCGGTCCGGTGACCACCAGGTCGTACGAGCTGAGCCCGCCCAGCGCCGTGGTGGGCTGGATGGTGACCCGCATGCCCAGCGAGCGCAGCAGGTGCCCGAGCATGCCGGTGAAGGTGTCCTCCGCGTCGACGATCAGCGCGGTGCGGCCCACCAGCGGTCCGGTGACCGGTTCGGGGGCACGCTCGGCCAGCCAGAACCTGGACAGCCGCTCGTTGCGCGACAGCAGCGTGGCGCGCACCGCCGGGTCGGCGGCAAGGTCCTTGATGTCGGCGTCGGGTTGCACGGCCGGCGCGGTGCGCAGGCCGAGCGCGGTGAGCACACCGCCCGCCTTGGCGTGGGTCTCGGCGACCTCGCCGTCCGGGGTGGAGTCGCGTACCAGCGTCGCACCCGCCTTGACCGCGATGGTGCCGTCGGCGGCGATGTCGGCGCAGCGGAACAGGATCGGCGCGTCCAGGCTCTGCCGGCCGGCGGCGTCGCGGCCCAGCAGCGCCAGCACCCCGGCGTAGTAGGCGCGGCCGGAGGTCTCGTAGCGCGCGATGACACGGGCGGCGTTCTCGATCGGGCTGCCGGTCAGCGTCGGGGCGAACATGGTCTCCCGCAGCACGTCGCGGACGTCCAGCTCGGTGCGTCCGGCCAGCAGGTACTCGGTGTGGGTGAGGTGGGTCATGTGCTTGAGGTAGGGGCCCAGCACCTGGCCGCCCTGATGGGCGACCACCGCCATCATCTTGAGCTCCTCGTCGAGCACCATGGACAGCTCGTTGATCTCCTTGCGGTCGCTGAGGAAGCTCAGCAGCGTCTCGCGCCCGTCCGGGCCCGGCGCGAGGTCGCGGTGGCGCAGCGTGCCGGAGATCGGGTTCATCATCACCAGGCCGTCGTCGACGCTGACGTGCCGTTCCGGTGACGCGCCGACCAGCGTGCGGCCCTGCTCGCCGGGGATGTGCACCAGGAACGACCAGTACACGCCGCGCTCACCCGAGATCAGGCGGCGCAGCGCGGCCCCGGCGAGCAGGCGCGGGTCGGCCTCGGTGTGTGCGCGGGCGGTGCGGTGGATGACGAAGTTGGACCCGGCGCCGTGGCCGATCTCGTCGCGCAGCACCGCGGCGACCAGTTCCCGGTAGGCCGCGTCGTCGATGTCGAAGCCGAGGTCGGTCACGTCGGGCACCGTGTCCGGGAGCGCGGCGAGGGCTTCGTCGAGCGGGATGCGGTCGTACGACTCGACGGTCAGGCAGGCCAGCGGGGTGCCGTCGTCGATGCGGTCGAAGCCCCGCTCGGCGAGCTGGCGGTAGGGCACCAGGGCGAGCGTGCGCGGGCCGGCCTCGTCGCCGTCCGCGTGCTCGGGCAGGGGGATGTCGGCCAGCCGTGCCACGGTGGACAGCGGACCTCGCAGCACCTCGAGGTGCTCGGAACCTTCGCGTCGCAACAGCGCGAACGGGCCCGGGTCGGGCGCGCCGAGCAGATCGTGGAGCAGGTTCATCGATGGTCTCCCGGTTCGGGTGGCCGTGCGCCGGGCGACCGAAAAAGCAAAGGCCGCCTCGTCGAGGCGGCCGCGGTGTGGGTATGCCTACCCGCGCGTGTCGATGGCCGCCGGTCGGGCGCGCCACCACAGGTTGCGGGTGGAAGTCATGGCGGTAACCGTACCGGCGACTTGCGCGACTGTCCAGAAACCTCACCGCGTCCGCTGTCACATTCGCGCTCACCTATCCACTTTTCGCTGTGTGACGGGTAACATACCGCGAGTCACCAGTGGTGGCGGTGGTTCAGCCGAGGCAGGGGAGGGGCCGGTGGCGGGCGACGTACGCGAGCAGTGGGGGGCATCCCGGCTCGCAGCCGCGTTCACCCTCCCGCTGGTCGCCTTCGCGCTGGTGGCGTGCGCGCTGCTGGGCTGGGCCGTGGCAGAGGCCCTCCAGATGCGGGAGGCGGCCGCACTCGGGGTCGACGGCGCCGCGTATGCCGCGGACGTGGCCTGGCGATGGGTGGCCGTGATCGCGGTCGGCCCGGTGCTGGCCTTCGGCTTGCTGGTCCGCCTCGTCGCCGCCGTGCGACGGGAGCTGCTGGCCGCCGCCGAGGGTTTGCGTCGCGACGCGCAGGCCCTGGCCGACGAGATTCCGGCGACCTTCGAGCGGCTGCGGGCGGGCAACGGCGAGCCGCCCGCCGAGGAGCCGTCCGTGCTACCGGGCGAGACGACGTCCGCGGCCGACGGGTTCGCCGCGGCCGGTGCGGCGCTGTCAGCGGTCCGCGGCAGCGTGGTCGCGCTCGCGCTGCGCCAGGCGCGCTCCCGGCGTACCGTCAACGGGATCTTCACGAATCTGGCCCGCCGCTCGCAGATCCTGGTGGAGCGGCAGTTGCGCCTGCTGGACGAGATGGAGCGCGACGAGCGCGACCCCGACCGGCTGGCGGCACTGTTCAAACTGGACCATCTGGCCGCCCGGCTGCGCCGCAACGACGAGAACCTGCTGGTGCTCGCCGGGGCCGAGCCGCGCCGGCGGTGGCGCGAGGGCGTGCCGCTCGCGGCGCTGGCGCTGGCCGCGCTCTCCGAGATCGAGCAGTACGAGCGGGTGCGCGCCGACGTCGACGACTCGCTGTACATCGCCGGGCACGCCGCTGCCGACATCGGTCACCTGCTGGCCGAACTGCTGGACAACGCCGCCGCCTTCTCCGCCCCGGACACGGCGGTGCGGGTGAGCGCGCACGCCGGGCCCGACGGCGCGCTGGTCGAGATCGTGGACGAGGGCATCGGCCTGACCGAGCGCGCGCTCGCCGAGGCCAACGCGCTGCTGGCGGTGCCCGCCGAGGTCGACGTGGCGGTCAGCGAGCGGATGGGCCTGGTGGTGGTGAGCCATCTCGCGGCTCGCCACGGCGTGCGGGTGAGCCTGTCGCTGTGCCCGGACCGCGGCGTGCGCGCGGCCGTCGAGCTGCCCGCAGCGCTGCTGGCCGAGCCCGCGGACCCGCCGGAGCGGCCCGCGCCGCCCGTCGCCGTGCCGGCCCGCCCGGCACCGGCCACCGCCGCACCGCCGAGCGTTCCGCAGCGCCGGCGCGAGCCCGACCCGGCGGCTACGGCCGCCACGCTGACCCGGCTGTACGAGGGCGTACGGCGGGGCCAGGCCGGAGACGGCGCGGCGACGCCGCCGGCGGCACCGGACGACATCAAGGGGGAGCCATGACCACTGCGACGCTCAGCAAATCGGCCCAGGATCTGAACTGGCTGGTCGCCGGATTCGCCGACCGGGTGCCGGGCGCGCGCCACGCGATCGTGGCGTCCTCGGACGGCCTGGTGGTCGCGGTCTCCGCGAATCTGGACCGGGCCACCGCCGACCAGCTGGCCGCGGTCACCTCCGGCCTGCTCGGCATCGCGGGCTGTGTGGCGCGGCTGTCCGACGGCGACGAGGTGCGCCAGACCGTGGTGGAGATGGGGCGGGGCTACTTCCTCACCATGGCGATCCGGGACGGCTCGGTGCTGGCGGTGGTCGCCGACGCCGACGCCGACCTGGGCGTGGTGGGCTTCGAGATGGCCCGGCTGGCCAAGCAGACCGGAGAGATCCTCACCCCGGCGCTGCGGGCCGAGCTGCAGCGCGCGCTGCCGCGCTGAGCGCCGCAGGGGTGACGTTCCCGCGTGGCGGCACCCGCGCGGTTTCAGCCGTTGCGCTTGGCCAGCTCGGCCAGTTCGTCGAGCAGCCGCTGCACCGGCTCGTAGGCCTCCTTGGCGTCACCTTCGGCGTCCTCTGCCCAGCCCGTGACCTTCTTCTCCAGGCTCTCGGCCCGGCGGCGCGCCGCCTCCCAGTCGCCCTGGAGCAGCTTGCCGGAGATGTTCTTGAGGCCGTCCTCGAGCTCGGCCCGCTGCTTCGGTGTGATCACCTCGGTCTCGCGCAGTTTCGCCACGGCGTCCTTGAGGTCGGCGAGCAGCTTCACCGCTTCGAACGGGCCGACCTTCTCGGGGGTGGGGCTGGGCTTCGGGGCGGCCTGGCTGGTCCGCGCGGGCCGCTGCGGGGAGCGGGTCGGGGTCGCGTTGGCGGTGTCCAGCGGCTCCCGCAGCGCGGACATGATCATGAGGACGCCGCTGACCAGGATGATCGCCATCACCAGCATGACGGCCAGCAGCGGCCGGCGGCTGCGCTTCACCCGCACCGGGGGCGCGGACCTGGCCTTCGGTGCGGCCTGCACCCGGGTGGCCGGGGCGGGCACCCGGGCCGCTCCGGCGATCGCGCCGCCGGTCGGTGCGAGCAGTGTCGGACTCGGCCCGGCGAGCGCGGGAGCGGGACCGGACACGGCCGGCACCGACAGGCCACCCAAAGCATGAGCCAGGTCCTCGGCGCGCGGGCGGCGCGCGGGGGAGGGGTCGACCGCGGCGGCGAGCAGGGCCACGACGGCCGGTGGCACCCCGGGCAGGGCGGGCAGCGGGCGCGGGCGGGCGTGCTCGGCCTCGAACTGCTCCCAGCTGTCGATGCCGTTGCGCCGCCGGCCGGTCACCATCTCGACGATCAGCACGCCCAGGGCGTACACGTCGGCGGCCGGGTCGGCGGCCTTCTGGCGCAGCCGCTCGGGGGCGGCGTACGCCGGGGTGCCGATGATCAGCGTGCCGGTCCGGTCGGGCAGGCCGGTCATCGCCGCGATGCCGAAGTCGAGCACCTTCGCGCCGGTCGCGGTGATCATGATGTTGCCCGGCTTGATGTCGCGGTGCACCACGTCCCGGGAGTGCGCGGCGGCCAGCGCCCCGGCGACCTGGGCGCCGATCGAGGCGGCGCGCGCCCAGGGCAGCGGTCCACGGGCCATCAGCTCGGCCAGCGACTCGCCGGTGAGCAGCTCCATGACCAGATACGGCTCGACATGGCCGTCGGGGAAGGTGACCTCGCCGAAATCGTGTACCGCGGTGATGTGCGGGTGGGTGAGCTGCGCGGCGGAACGGGCCTCGCGCAGCGCGCCGGCGCGCAGTGCCGGGTCGGCGGCGGTCGGCCCGGCGAGCACCTTCACCGCCACGGGGCGGCCCAGCACGAGGTCGTGGGCCTGCCAGACCTCCGCCATGCCGCCGGAGCCGACGCGGCGGTCCAGCAGGTAGCGGTCGTGCAGCTTGAGACCAGGGGTGAAGGCGGACATGGTGGACAACCGTACCGTGTCCCAGCTGCCGGTGACACCAAGCGCAGGGCAGCGTGAGTTCGGTCGCCCGTGGTTATATTCCTGCCTATGTCTGACTCCCCCGGACCAGGGCTCGTCCCGGTGCGCCGCCGCCCGGCGGACGCACCCGGCGATACGGCCCTCCCTGCCGACGATCTGACCGATTCTTCTGTTTCGTCAACGTACGACGAGGCGGGCGCAGCGGAGCCGGAGAGCGGTGGCCGGGCGGCCTGGCGGCGGTGGCGTCCGTCGGTGGTCACCGGGTTCGCGGCCTGGACCAGCGGCCTGCTGGCGTACTTCCTGGTCACCGCCGTCGCCTGGATGCCCACCGAGGGGCTGGAGAGCAAGGCGGGTCCCGTCCCGTCGACGTTCGGGCAGCTGATCCAGTCGTGGAACCACTGGGACACGGTCTGGTATGTGATCATCGCGGACTCCGGCTACGAGTACGACTCCCGCAGCACCGCGTTCTTCCCGCTCTTCCCGATGGCCATGCGGGCGGCCAACCCGCTGCTGCCCGGGGGCACCTTCGAGGCCGGTCTCATCGTCAGCGCGCTGGCCTGCCTGGCCGCGCTGATCCTGGTGCACCGGCTGGCCACCGAGATGATCGGGGCCGAGGACGCCCGGCGCACCACGATCTACCTGCTCGCCTTCCCTACCGCGTTCTACCTGGTCGCCGCGTACAACGAGTCGCTGTTCGTGGCGCTGGCGCTGGCTTCGCTCTACAACATGCGCCGCGGGCGCTGGTGGTGGGCGGCGATGTTCGCCGCGTACGCAGGCGCCACCCGGATGGCGGGCGTGATGCTCGCCGCCGCCTTCGTCTTCGAGTACCTGCGGCAGCGCGGCTTCTCGCTGCGGACGCAGCGGCGCCTCGGCGGGATACTGCCGTGGCCGGCCGGCTTCAGGCTCGACCGCAACGCCCTCGCGGTGTTCCTGATACCCGCGGGCCTCGGCGCCTACATGCTCTACTGCTACCTGACCTTCGGCAACGCGCTGCAGTTCCTCGATGCGCAGAAGGCCTGGTTCCGGGACGGGTTCACGCCGCCGTGGACCGTCATCGGCAACGTCGTCGACCTGATCACCGGCAGTGACTCGATCTACCACCCCGACGCGATCCGCAACATCGTCAACCTCACCACCGCGCTGGCCGTGCTGGTGCTGCTGGTGCTGGCCCTGGTGGGCCCGTGGAAGCTGGGGGCCGACCACGCGTACCTGGTGGTCTTCGGGGCGATCATCATCCTGATGCCGCTGTCCAACCCGATCCACAGCCACTACCCGCTGAGCTCGACCTGGCGTTACGCGCTGGAATGCACGGTGGCGTTCATGGTGCTGGCCCGCATGGGACGCAACGTGCATTTCGACCGCGTCTACACGACCGTGATGCTGGCACTGCAGGGTGCGATGGTGATCGTCTTCGTGCAGAACAACTTCGTCGCCTGACGTCCGGCGGTCCGGCCGTGGGACCGCGATGTGCTGCCGCGGATCACGGCCGGACCGGGATGTATGGTCCAGCCGTGATCGATTCCGTGGACCTCGTCATCTTCGACTGCGACGGCGTGCTGGTGGACTCCGAGACCATCGCGATCCGGGTCGCGTCGCAGATGCTGGCCGAGCTGGGCTGGCCGCTGACTGACGACGAGATCCTGGAGAACTTCGTGGGCCGCTCGGCGACCTCGATGGTGCCGGTGATCGAACAGAAGCTGGGCCGCCCGCTGCCGCAGTGGCCGGAGATGTTCGTCGCGCGCCAGCTGGCCGCGCACGAGGCCGGCCTGGTGCCGGTGCCCGGCATCGTCGAGGCGCTCAACGCGATCACGCTGCCGACCTGCGTGGCCTCCAGCGGGCGGCACGACAAGATGCGCAACACCCTCGGCATCACCGGGCTCTACGAGCGCTTCGCAGGCCGCATCTTCTCCGCCACCGAGGTGGCCCACGGCAAGCCCGCGCCGGACCTGTTCCTGCACGCCGCCACGCGGATGGGCGCGGACCCGGCGCGCTGCGTGGTGGTCGAGGACAGCCGGCCCGGGGTGCAGGCCGCGCGGGCGGCGGGCATGCGGGTCCTGGCGTACGCCGGGGGAGTGACGCCGGCCGACTGGCTCGAAGGCCCGGACACCGTGGTCTTCCACGACATGCGCAAGCTTCCCGGCCTGCTCGGGATGCGATAGGGCACGGAAATCGCGGCACCGTCGTCCTTTCACGGCGGTGTCGTGCCCGCCGGCGCGACCTCGATGACGGTGAAGTTCCGCTACCACAACGCGAGCAACAACTGGTACTGGGCCATCGACGACCTGCGGGTCAGCTGACGGTGCGGCTGCGCCGCCCGGCCTTGCGGGGTCGGGCGGCCTGCGCGTTTCCCAAGGTCGATTGAGTCGTTCCTCCTGGCAGGCGTCGCGCGGGGGCGGCGTCGCGCGGGGCGCCCGACGCCCCGCGGCATTTCGTCACGCCGCGCGGGGGCGGCGGAAGGTGTGCGACATGGTCGACCGCAGGCGGATTCTTCAGGCGACGGCGGCCGCGGGCGCCGCCACGGTGATCTCCCAACGTGCCGGGTGGGCATGGGCGATGGGACAGGGCCGGGCGGGCACGCTCGACCCGGCGAAGATCCGCAAGTACGTGACGCCGCTGGCGGTGCCGTCGGTGATGCCGCCCGCGTCTCGGGGCGAGGGCGGCCTGGCCCGGTACCTGATCGGGGTGCGCCAGTTCCGCCAGCAGATCCTGCCGTCGAACCTGCCGCAGACCACGGTCTGGGGCTACGGCGACGTGTCGCAGCCGCGCAGCTTCCGCACCCCGTCGGACACCATCGAGGCCCGGGTGGACCGGCCGGTGCGGGTCACCTGGGTCAACGACCTGGTCGACTCGTACGGCGACTTCCGCCCGCACCTGCTGCCCGTGGATCCGACGCTGCACTGGGCGAACCCGCCGGGCGGCGACGCCGGGCGCGACACGCGGCCCACGTTCACCTCGACCCCCGGCCCGTACCGGGGCCCGGTGCCGATCGTCACGCACCTGCACGGCGGCCACACGCACGAGGAGAGCGACGGCTACCCGGAGGCGTGGTACCTGCCGAAGGCGCGCAACATCCCGGGCGGCTACGCGACCGAGGGCACCTTCTACGACGAGTTCGGCGCGGAGTTCGCCGAGCGCAACGGTGTCGCCTGGAAGCCGGGCACGGCGACCTTCCAGTACACCAACGACCAGCGTGCCTCGACCCTGTGGTACCACGACCACACGCTCGGCGTGACCCGCGTCAACGTGTACGCCGGGCTCGCGGGCTTCTACCTGCTGCGCGGCGGCAAGGGCGACCTGCCGCCGGGGGTGCTGCCGGGCCCGGCCCCGCAGTTGGGCGACAAGCCGGGCACGCGCTACTACGAGATCCCGGTGGTGGTGCAGGACCGCTCGTTCAACGCCGACGGCTCCCTGTTCTACCCGGACAGCCGCGCGTTCGCCGACGATGCGGGGCCGTACATCCCCGAGGGCCCGTTCCCGCCGATCTGGAACCCGGAGTTCTTCGCCAACACCATCATGGTCAACGGCAACACCTGGCCGGAGCTGGAGGTCGAGCCGCGCCGCTACCGGCTGCGCTTCCTCAACGGCTGCAACGGCCGGGTGCTGATCATGAAGGTCACCGGCGATCCGCTGGCTCCCCGCCCGGCGCCGGTGGCGCTGCCCATCTGGCAGATCGGCAACGACGGCGGCTTCCTGCCCAAGCCCGCGCAGCTCCAGCAGCTGCTGATGGGCCCGGCGGAGCGGGCCGACGTGATCCTCGACTTCACCGGCCAGCGCGAGGGCACCGAGCTGTACCTCGTCAACGAGGGGCCGGACGAGCCCTACAACGGCACCTTCAACCCGGCCGACCCCGCGACCACCGGCCAGGTGATGCGCTTCGTCGTCGGGCGGCTGACCGGCAAGGACCGCAGCACCCCGCCGGAGGACCTGGACCTGCCCTGGATCAAGCCGATCGGTCCGGCGAGCAACACCCGCAGGCTCAGCCTCGACGAGGAGCTGGGCCACGAGCAGTCCATCGAGCTGCTGCTGGGCACGGTCGACGAGCACGGCCACGCGATGCCGATGCACTGGGACCACCCGATCACGGAGAACCCGGAGCTGAACGCCACCGAGATCTGGGAGCTGCACAACTTCAGCGTCGACGCCCATCCGATCCACCTGCACCTGGTGCAGTTCGAGATCCTCGGCCGGGGCGTGGACGGCAAGCAGCCGCCGGAGCCGGGTGAGCGCGGCACCAAGGACACCGTGATCGCGCTCCCGGGCGAGATCACCCGGGTGAAGGCCACGTTCGACCTGGCCGGCCGTTACGTGTGGCACTGCCACCTGCTGGAGCACGAGGACAACGAGATGATGCGGCCCTACCGGGTCGGCTGATCCGGAACTCGGGGCGGCGCGTTTCGCGTCGCCCCGAGGCCGGTCACAGCCAGCCGGAGCGGCGGAAGGCGCGGTACAGCCCGGCGGCCACGACGAACATCAGCGCCAGCACGCCCGCGTAGCCGTACTTCCAGTGCAGCTCGGGCATGTAGTCGAAGTTCATGCCGTAGACACCGGCGATCGCGGTCTGCGCGGCGGCGATGGCGGCCCAGGCGGCGATCTTGCGCATGTCGTTGTTCTGGTCGACGGACAGCTGCGCCAGCCGCGCCTGCAGGATCGAGTTGAGCAGGTCGTCGTACGTGACGATGCGCTCCACCGTGCGCAGCAGATGGTCGTTGACGTCGCGGAAGTAGCGCCGGATCTCCTTCGGCAGCCCTTCCTTGTCGTCGATCAGCGCCGCGAGCGGGTGCTGCAGCGGGGCGACCGCCCGCTTGAACTCCATCAGCTCGCGCTTGAGCTGGTAGATCTGGGCGGCCCGGTTCTGCGACTGGGGGGCGAAGACGTGGTCCTCCAGCTCGTCGATGTCGTTCTCGAACGCCACCGCGACCTCGAGATACGAGTCGACCAGGCGGTCGGCCACGCCGTGCGCCACCGCCCAGGGGCCCTGCGCCAGCCGGTCGGGCCGCTTCTCCAGGTCGGCGCGCACCGGCCCGAGCTCTCCGGCGGGGCCGTGGCGCACGCTGATCACGTAGGCGTCGCCGATGAACAGGACGACGGAGCCGGTCTCCACCACGTCGCAGGTTTCGGTCAGCGTCGAATGCTCGACGTAGCGCGTGGTGCGCAGCACGAACAGGGCCACGTCCGCGAAGTGCTCGATCTTGGGGCGCTGGCGGCGCGTGGTGGCCGCCTCCACGGCCAGCTCGTCGAGGCCGAAGCGTTTGGCGATGGGGGCGAAGTCCGCCTCGGACGGCTCGTGCAGGCCCAGCCAGAGGAAGGAGCCGGGGGTCTGCCGTACGGTCGCCAGGCCGGAGTCGTAGTCGTACGTGCCCGGCCGGCGTCGCCCGTCGACGTACACCGCGCAGTCGACGATGGACTGGACCGGTTCGTCGTCCTCCGCGGTGGCGGGCCCGGTCGGACGGATCCGGGAGGCGGCCTTGCGCAGCGGTGCGGTCCACGTCCAGGCGAGGCCCGGTTGCTGCTGTTCGTCGCTCACGGTCACCTCCCGGCAGAGCCCTCGTGGCGATCTTAGTCGGCTACAGGCGGCCGAACGGCTCCGCGTAGGTGAACACTCCCCGCACCGCCGGGTCGTACCCGGTCAGCGGCCGCACCTGGAAATGGATCCCCCACTCGGCCGCCGGCGCGAGCACGCCCAGCTCCTGGGCGGGCCCGAAGCCGAACCGGCGGTAGTAGCCGGGGTCGCCCAGCAGGACCACCAGCGGTTCGCCGAGCGCGTCGGCCGCCCCCAGCACCGCGTGCACCAGTGCGCTGCCGACCCCGGCGCGCTGGTGGTCGGGCCGCACGCTGAGCGGGCCGAGGCCCAGCGCCGGGGTGTCGCCGACGCGGCCACGGGTGCACACCACGTGCCCGACGATCTCGCCGTCGACCTCGGCGACCAGCGACAGCGCGGGCAGCCAGCCGGTGTCGGCGCGCAGTTGGTCGACCAGTCCCGGTTCGGGTGCCGGGTCGGGCGCGTACCGCGGCCCGAACGCGGCCTCGGTGACAGTGCGGATGGCGTCGATGTCGGCGGGTGTCTCGCGGCGGATCAGCACGGTGTTCATCGTGCCGTATGCGACACGTGCGCGGCAGCACCGAGGTCGCCGGGGCCGTCCACCTCGGCGCTGCCGCGCACCTGGAGCTTGCGCCGGGCCCGCTCGTAGAAGGTGGTGAGACCGAGCCGCACCACCCGGCCGGCATCGGGGAGCGCGGTGATCGGGAGCCGGTCGCCCGGCCCCACGTAGCCGTCGACGCGCCCGTCGACCTCCACCGCGAGCCGGCCGCTGGTGGGCAGCACCTGCAGCGCCAACTGCTCGTCGGCGGAGAGCACCAGCGCGCGGTTGAAGCTGGAGTGCGCGGCGGCGGCCGTCACCAGCACGGCCCGCACGGTGGGGGAGACGATCGGGCCGCCGCTGGAGAAGGCGTACGCCGTGGATCCGGTGGGCGTGGCCACGATGACGGCGTCGGCGGCGTAGCGCACGAACGCGTGGTCCTCGACGGTGATGGCGACCCCGGCCAGGCCGTCGCCGGGGATACGGCACAGTGCGATGTCGTTGAACGCGGTGACCTCGTGGTCGCCGGGCAGCGTGGTGCGCACCGCCAGCCGCGACTCGATCGAGTAGTGCTGGTTGTCGATCGCGGACAGCGCCGCCGGCAGCCCGTCCACGTCGATCTCGGGTAGGAAGCCGAGCCGGCCGAGGTTGACTCCGAGCACCGGCGTGGTCCGGCCCGCGCCCAGCCGCATGGTGCGCAGCATCGTCCCGTCGCCGCCCAGGCTCACCAGCAGGCTGGACCGCGCGGCGAGTTCCTCCGGGCCGACCGCGATCGCGCCGCAGAAGATGCGGTCGACCTCGTCGGGCAGGCCGAGCACGGTGACGTCGCGGCGGCGCGCCCATTCCATGATGGTGTCGATCGCGGGCACGGAGTCGCGCTGCGGATGCAGCACCAGACCCACCGTGTGTACCAGGCCCACGCTGCCACTCTACGGTCCGGTGCGCGGCCTGGCGGGCGGTATCGACAGCGCGGCGCGCACCAGCGGCACGGCGACCAGGACCGGCAGCACCGGCCCCCACGCGGGCAGATCCGGCAGCGTCAGCCAGGCCAGCCAGCCCGCGCAAAGCACCCCGGCGGCCACCACCGTGACCTGCCGTGCCGAGCGGTATGCCGTGTGGGCCGCGAACGCCAGTGGCAGCACGGCCAGCATCGCGGCGAGCCCGGTGGTGCGGGCCGGCTCGGTCCAGCCGCCGACGGTCCAGCCGTTGCTGTAGACCCCCACCGCGTACGCCGCGACCAGCGTCCCGACCGCCACCAGCCCACCAAGCCCGAACACCCCCCGCCGCAACCCGAGCAGCGCCCCCGCGCCCCCGCACACCCCCGCGGTCGCCAGGACATGCCCCGTCACCGCACCGACCGCCCACCCGAACCCCAGCAACCCCACCCCATACCCCGCCAGCACCCCCGCCGCCACACCCCGCGATGCCGTCCACGATCGCGACGATCTTGCGCGAACTGTTGCCGACATACCGGAAAAGTGCGTGTCGTACCCGCCGCTCGCGCAAGATCGCCGGGAGGTGGTGGTGCGGAGGCGGGACATGGTGAGGAGGACCAGGGTGGTGCCCAGGAGGACCTGGGTGAGGCGGCCGAAGCGGGGGAGGTCGGCGGCGGTGCGCCAGGTGTCGGTGTCGAGGGGGCCGAGCCAGGCGCCGGGCAGGGCGATCAGGAGGGTGGCCCAGAGCCGGGGCCGGGGCGGGTCGCCGTGGCGCACGGCGGTGAGGGTGAGGAGGGCGAGCGCGGCGACGGCGGCTGCCACGACCAGGCCGAGTTGCGCGAACGCGGGTTGGTAGTAGCCGGTGAGCGGGTCGGGCCAGGCGCGGGAGACCAGCTCCGCGCCGCAGGCGACGGCCACCGCGCCGAGCGCCGGCGTTGCCCGCCCCTCCAAGTCGCGCTGCCATGGGCCGGTGCCGGCGAGCGCGATCAGCCCGAACACGGTGAGCGTCATCAGCACCCATACCGGCGGCCGCGACCAGGCCGTGAGCGGCGCGACGGCGGGCAGCGCAAGCGTCAGGGCCAGCGCCGAGGCCAGCGCGGGCCGGGTCCACCGGGAGGGGGCCAGCAGCGCCACGGCGCAGGCCGACAGCCAGGCGGCGTACGCGACCGGGCCGAGCGTGGGCGGTCCCAGCGGTTCCACGCGCCACCACAGGAACGCGGCGGCCCCGCCGAGCAGTGCCAAGGCGACCGGGGCGGCGCGTCGCAGTCCTTCGTCGAGCCCGTCGACGCCGGACCGCCGCGGACGATCAGTCCGAGGTCACCGACGGGCTGCAGCGGCTCAGCGGTTGCGGGGCTGCAACCGGCGCGTCGGCTCGGCCGTCGTCGGGTCCTCCGGCCACGGGTGTCGCGGGTAGCGCCCCCGCAGCTCCGCACGGACCTGCGGATAGCCGTTGCGCCAGAAGGAGACCAGGTCACCGGTGACCGCGGCGGGCCGTCCGGCGGGGGAGAGCAGGTGCAGCACCACGGGCACCCGCCCGCCGGCCAGCCGGGGCGTCTGCGTCCAGCCGAACGCCTCCTGCACCTTCACCGCCAGCACCGGCGCAGCCGGATCGGCGTAGTCGATCCGGACCCGCGACCCGCTGGGCACCTCCAGCCGCTCCGGGGCGAGCTGGTCCAGCTGCGCCGCCTGCGCCCAGGGCAGCAGCCTGCGCAGCGCCCCGGCGACGTCGACCCGCTGCAGGTCGTCGCGGCGGCGCGCGGTGTGCAGCGCCCCGCCCAGCCACTGCCCGGCGTTCGCCAGCAGGGACTCGTCGTCGACCGCGGGCCACGGCTCGCCGAGGGCGAGGGCCAGGAACGCCAGGCGCTCGCGCAGCGCGGTCGCCTCGGGGGTCCAGCGCAGCAGCCGTAGCCCTTCCCGGCGCAGCCCTTCGGCGAGCGCCTGCGCCACGAGTTCCCGGTCGGGCCGGTCCAGCGGGCGCTCCGCCAGCACGATCGCACCCAGCCGGGTCACCTGCCGGGCCACCACGTCCCCGTCGGCCCAGGCGATCTCCGCACCGGTCACCAGCAGCGGTGCCGCGGCCTGCCGCGCGGTCGCCTCGTCGGTGGCCGCGGCCAGCCGGATCCGGGCGGTGCTGCTGCCCGGCTGCCGGTCCGCGGCGGCCACGGCCAGCCAGGGCACGCCGGTCAGCGGCGAGCCCGGCGGCAGCTCGGCGGCGGTGCCCCCGGCCATCAGATACGTCCGGCTGCCCGCACCCCGGATCCGCGCCACCCGCTCCGGGTAGGCCAGCCCGACGACCAGCGCACCGGCCAGGTCGTCGGTCATCCGGCCCTGGGCTCCGGTCTCGGGGTAGCCGCCGGTGCGCAGGCTGCCGGTCAGGCGGCGCACCTCGGTGCGCCAGGCCGCGCTCGCGGCCCCGTCGACGCCGTCGCGCAGCCGCCGCCAGCCCGCGGCCAGGTCGTCGGTCCCGATGGGAGCGTCCGCGCCGAGCAGCGCGACGACCTCGGCGGCCCGGTGTGGGCCGAGTTCACCGGCGGCGTCCAGCAGGGCCCGGGCCAGGCGCGGGTGCGCGCCGACACCCGCGATGGCCCGGCCGCGCCCGGTGACCCGCCCGTCGCCGTCGAGCGCGCCCAGCGCGGTCAGCGTCTCCCGGGCCACCGCCGCGGCGGCCGCCGGTGGCTGGTCGAGCAGGGCCAGCCCCGCGCCGTCCGCACTGGACCAGCAGGCCAGTTGCAGTACGAACGCGGTCAGGTCGGCAGAGGCGATCTCAGGGTCGGGATGCTCGGGCAGGCGGTCGTGCTCGGCCTGCGACCAGCACCGGTACACCACACCTGGCCCCTCGCGCCCGGCGCGTCCGGCCCGCTGGTGCGCCGAGGCCCGCGAGGCCCGCACCGTGACCAGCGAGCCCAGCCCGCGGCCGAGGTCGGTACGCGGCACCCGGGCCAGCCCCGCGTCGACGACGACGCGTACGCCCGGGACGGTCAGGCTGCTCTCGGCGACCGCGGTGGCCAGCACGACGCGGCGGCGCGGTCCCGGCCGCAGCGCGGCGTCCTGGGTGCCCGCGGCCTGACGGCCGTGCAGGGTGAGCAGGTCCACCTGGGCGCGTTGCCCCGACAGCCGCCCGGCGACACCGTCGATCTCGCCCGCACCCGGCAGGAACACCAGCAGGTCCCCGTCGGCCTCGGCCAGCGCCTGCCGGATCACGGCGGCGACGTGGTCGAGCAGGCGCGGGTCGACGCGCAAGCCGTACGGCGCGTTCACCGGGCCGGTGGGCGGCCGCCAGCGGACGTCGATCGGGAACGGCGTGCCGGCCGCGGTGACCACGGGGGTGCCCGCACCGAGCGCGTCGGCGAGGCGTTCGGCCTGCGCGGTCGCGGACGCGGCAACCAGCCGCAGGTCGGGGCGCAGCGCGGCGCGTACGTCGGTGGTGAAGGCCAGGGCCAGGTCGGAGTCCAGCTGGCGCTCGTGCACCTCGTCGAGCAGGATCGCGTCGACCCCGGCCAGCTCGGGGTCGTGCTGCAGGCGCTGCACCAGCAGGCCGGTGGTGACCACCTCGATCCGGGTGGCGGCGCTGGTGCGGCTGTCGCCGCGCACGCTGTAGCCGACGGGGCCGCCCAGCGGCGTGCCGGTGAGCTCGGCCATCCGGCGGGCCGCGGCGCGGGCGGCCACCCGGCGCGGCTCGGCGACGATCACCCGCCCGGTGACCTCGCCCGCCAGCGCCAGCGGCGCGAGCGTGGTCTTGCCCGATCCCGGCGGCGCGACCAGCACCGCCGCACCGTGCCCGGACAGCGCCGCGAGCAGCGCGGGCAGCGCCTCCCGCACCGGGAGGTCGGTTCCAGCCGCGTCACGAAGCACCCGCCCAGTCTGCCGGACGGCCCTGGACGGAAAGCTCGGCGGTGCTGCAACCTGACGGCGGCCCGGCCCGTGTCCTGAGGGTGACAGTGTCAGATTTCGAGGCGTTCTACCGCGGCACCGCCCCGCGGTTGATGCGCTTCGCGTACGGCCTCACGGGTGGCCTGGCCGAGGCGCAGGACTTCACCCAGGAGGCGTACGCCCGTGCCTGGCAGCGCTGGCCCGCCCTGCAGCGCTACGACAACCCCGAGGCGTGGCTGCGGCTGGTGGTGACCCGGCTGGCCACCGACTGGTGGCGGCGGCTGACCGTGCGCCGGGCCGCGGGCCTGGCCGAACCTCCGAACGTGCCGCCACCCGACGAGGAGCTGATGACCGTCGTCGCGGCGCTGAAGAAGCTGCCCATCGACCAGCGTCGCGTGCTGGCGATGCATTACCTGCTCGACCAGTCCGTGGCGGAGATCGCCGTGGAGCTGTCGGTGCCGGTCAACACCGTCAAGTCCTGGCTCGCCCGTGGCCGGGCCGGCCTCGCCGTCGCACTGGGGGAGCGCAGCCATGTCAACTGAGCTGGACCGCCTCTACGCGAGGCTGGCCGATCGCGTGGACGCGGTGCCGCCCCCGGAACTGTCCGCGGTGCGGGTCCGGGCTGCCCAGCGCCGCCGCCGGTCGTTCGGCGGCCTGCTCGCCGCCGGGGCGGCCGTCGTCGCCGCGCTGTTCGGCGCGCAGGCGGTGCTGGCACCCGCGGTCACCCCGGTGCGGCCGGTGCTGCCGGTGCTGCCCGCCACGACGGACTTCATCCCCTTCGACGGCTCCGCCGAGCCGGTCATCCGCTTTGCGGGACCGGTGCGCTTCGGCATGGCCTCGACGTCCGGCGACCGGTCTTTCGCCATGTGGATGGCCGAGGACGGCACCGAGTGGGTCGGCGGGATCGACCTGGCCACGGGCCGGGCGCTGTGGCCGCCGCGGTCGCTGGGCAAGTTCGGCGACACCAACGGCATGGAGGTGTCGGCGGGGGCGATCCTGCTGCTCACCGAGCAGGGCTTCGACAACCCGCTGATCAAGGACGGCAGCGACACGATCATCGCGGTCGATCCGGTCACCGGGAAGATCATGTGGACGCTGCCGTACTCCTTCAACGACACCGACCGGGTCCTCTACGACGACACCCTCGTGATCACCTGGGTGCAGCGCGGTGTGACCGAGGCGCTCGACCTGCGTACCGGCAAGGCGCGGTGGACGGTCACCGAGCGGGTGGCGCAGTCGGGCACCAACGCGATGCGCACCATGGCCGAGCTGTACGCGGTGGGCGGCTTCGCCGACCGGGTGCCCGCGGACCGGCGCGTCGTGCTGCACCTGGCCGACGGTCGGGTGCAGCTGCGGGACGTGGCCAGCGGCCGGGTGGAGCGGGAACTCGCCGCGCCGGTGCTGTCACCTGGCGGGGACCGGCTGCGCCGGGAGTCGGTGGTCGACGGGACGCTGTACCAGTTCGCCGGGGACAAGGCCGGCACGCTGCCGCTCGACGGGTCGGCCGCGGCGAGCGAGGTGCCGTTCCCGGACAGCGTCGGCGGGGCCACGCCATGCGTCACCGGCGGCCTGTTCTGCGCCGTCACCGACGACACCGGCGAGAGCGCCAAGCTGACCGTCGTGGACCCGCGCACCGGCGCGACGGTCTGGCAGCGCGAGCTGAAGGCCATGGTGCGGGGGGTGCTGCCCGCGGCGGCGGGACTTCTCGCCATGGGCGAGCCGTCCTCGGTCTTCGCCGTCGACGGCACGCCGCTGGCCGGCCTGGAAGGTCAGGCCATGTGGATCGAGTCCGGCAACCTGCTGGTCATCGGCCAGGCCGGCATCTCGGGCCACCAGCTGGCCACCGGCGAGAACGTCGCCCTCGGGCAGTTGGCGGTCACCGGGTACTGCTCCGCGAACGCGACGATGCTGACCTGCCCGACCAAGGACGGGATCGGCGTCTACCGGTTTGCCCGCTGAACAGCGCGGCGCCCCGCCCGGACCGGGTGGGGCGCCGCACTCGACCAGCTCAGGGGCGGATGAAGCCGATCATCGGCGTGGTCGTCGCGATCTGCAGCATCAGCGCCGCGGTGACCACGGCGAACGGCCACACCCGGGGCGAGCGGGCGCACACCCAGGCCACCGGGATCATCAGGAACACCGCGAGGAAGATCCAGAGCCGGGTGGTCTCGCCGCGGTTGATCCCGAGCAGGTCGAGGAAGGCCAGCACGGCCAGCCCGGACAGGGTCAGCGCGGCGATCGGGCGCAGCACACCGCGGCGCACCGCGTCCCACGCGGCGTACCCGACCAGCACGGTGGCCGCGAACCCGGCGCAGAGCGCGAAGTCGCCGAGGTTGCGCACCACCCACACGTCGTACGGCCGGTGCGCGCGCTCGTTGAAGTCGGTCGCGTCGGCCAGCACCTCGGCCAGGTTCACGAACAGGTCGTAGCCGAACAGCAGCTTCGTGCCGAGGTACGCCCCGGCGAAAGCGGCAAGCGTCAACGACACCAGCTTGAGCAGCCCCACCCAGTCCAGCTGCCGCCGGTACAGCGCCAGCGCGGCCAGCGCCGCGAACGTCAGCCCCATCACCAGCGGCAGCGGCTCGAAGAAGAACACCAGGTAGAGCGACGCGCCCAGGCCCACCGCCCAGCCCCAGTGCGCGGCGCGCAGGTAACGCGTGAACAGCCACAGCGACAGCAGGATCGGCACCGGCGAGACGGCGTTGAGGATGGGCAGGAAGTACAGCCGACCCGGCACCAGCAGGCAGAGGATCAGGGCGTACAGCGCCACCCGGCGGTCGCCGAGCACCTCGCGCACCACCAGGTAGACCAGCAGCGCGCACAGGCTGGACACCGCGACGACTCCGATGCCGAGCGCGGCCGGGTTCGTGGTGACGGTGGTGAGCAGGTGGTAGAGCAGCGTCTTGCCGGGCATGTTCGAGCGGGCGTGCTGCGGCAGCGCGTGCACGATCTCCTCGAAGCGCGTCAGGTACTCGTACGCGGTGAAGCGCAGCGCCGGTGAATAGAACGAGTTCGCCCGGTCGCTGCCGACGATCGAGCCCAGCGACACCTCGTCGGCGGCGCGCACCACCAGCTGCAGCGGGACGGCGGCGGCCAGCCACATGGCGACCGCCAGCCGCTCCCGGCGCTCGCCGAGGCGGTGGGTCAGCCACAGCAGGGCCAGCACCGCGGCCACGCCGCCCGCGAACGGCAGCAGCATCTCCCAGGAGAACGTGTGGACGTAGCGGTAGCGCCACGCGCCCGCCCGCGAACCCGCGGGCAGCAGTTGCAGCGCGGCGAGCACCGCGGCGACCACGGTGAGGCCCGCACCCGCCAGCACGGCGATCGCGACCGGGCGCGGGGTCCGGCCCGCGGCGGGCACGGGTACCGGCACCGGGGCGGCGGGGCGGGTCCGTTCAGCGGTGAGCAGCGAGCCGTCGTGCACTTTCGATCCCTTCGGTGGCGGGTCGACTTCAAGCCCGCGCACACGTGGGGCGCGGGTCCGGGTTACTGATAAAGAACGGTCCTTTCGTGAGGGGGATACGCGGGCGTACGCCCGGCGGTCAGTCCGTGCGGCCCGGCGGCCCGCAGCGCCGGTGCGCGACGACCGGCGCGGGTTAGGGTGTTCGCCGGAGTGGGCGAGTGACCGGGGAGGCGCCGATGAGCACGGTGCGTGAGGCGTACTGATGAGGCTCGACATCGACACCGCCAGCGCCGTGCCGCCGTACGAGCAGGTGCGGGCGGGTGTCGCCGCGATGATCGCCGACGGGACGCTGGCCCCCGGCGCGCACCTGCCCACGATCCGGCAGCTCGCCGCGGACCTCGGCCTGGCCGTGAACACCGTGGCCCGCTCGTACCGCGAGCTGGAGGCCGCGGGCCTGGTGGTGAGCCGGGTGCGGCACGGCACCACGGTCGCCGAGCGCCGCCCCGATCTGCCGCCCGCCGAGGCGATGGCCAGGCTCGACGAGGCCGCGCGGGCATACCGCACCGCCGCTCGCGCGCTGGGGGTCAGCCTTGACGGCGCGGTCCAGGCGCTGCGCCGGGTCGACGCGGAGCAGGCGGCTCCCGACCGGACCGGTCCCGCCCGCGGCTGACCACCCGGGGGCAAGCCGGGCTGGTTGCCGCATTTCGGTCATATGCTGGGCGGGTGGCGGACGGGGAGGCGGGACGCTACCTGGCGATCGCCGATCATGGGCTGATCGGCGACATGCGCAGCGTGGCACTGGTCGGTGTGAACGGCACCATCGACTGGTACTGCTGCCCGCGGTTCGACTCGCCCAGCGTCTTCGCCTCGCTGCTGGACGCCGACCGCGGTGGGCGGTTCGAGCTCGCTGCGGCCGTCCCGGCGCAGACCAAGCAGTTCTACTTCCCCGACACCAACGTCCTGATCACGCGCTTCTACGCCTACGACGGGGTGGGGGAGATCCAGGACTTCATGCCCATCGTCGGCGACCCCACTGAGGCGGGGCGGCACCGGCTGATCCGCCGGGTGATCTGCGTACGCGGCAAGCTGCCCTTCGCCGCGCTGGTCGCGCCCCGCTTCGACTACGGGCGCCAGGCGCACATGCTGCGCCGCGACGGCGACCGGGTCCTGTTCGAGTGCCCGGTGCTGTCCCTGGCGCTGACCAGCAGCGTCGAGGTCACCGCGGAGGGCGGCGACGTGTGCGCGGCCTTCACCCTCGGCGAGGGCGAGACGGCGGTGTTCGCGCTGGACCGGGTCTCCGACCAGGTACAGCCCCGGTCGTGCCCGCTGGCGGAGGCGGAGGAGCAGTTCAACGACACGGTGCGCTACTGGCGGAGCTGGCTGTCCACGTCGCGGTACCGGGGCCGGTGGCGCGAGATGGTGCACCGCTCGGCGCTCACCCTGAAGCTGATGACGTACGCGCCGACGGGTGCGATCGTCGCGGCCGCCACGACCAGCCTGCCGGAGCAGATCGGCGGCGAGCGCAACTGGGACTACCGCTACGTGTGGATCCGCGACGCCGCGTTCTGCGTGTACGCGCTGCTGCGCCTGGGCTTCACCGGGGAGGCGTCGGCGTTCATGGACTTCCTGGAACGCCACGTGGCGATGCGGGGCGACGGCCCGGACGGCCCGCTGCAGATCATGTACGGCATCGACGGCCGCACCGACCTGCCGGAGCAGGAGTTGACGCATCTGGAGGGCTACCGCGGCTCGGCCCCGGTGCGCGTCGGCAACAACGCGGTGGGCCAGTTGCAGCTGGACATCTACGGCGCGCTCATCGATTCGATCTACCTGTACGACAAGTGGGCCCAGCCGATCTCCAGCGACCGCTGGGAAGAGGTGTCGGAGCTGGTCGAGTGGGTGTGCGGGCACTGGGACCAGCCGGACGAGGGCATCTGGGAGACCCGCGGCGGCCGCAAGAACTTCCTGTACTCGCGGCTCATGTGCTGGGTGGCGATCGAGCGCGCGATCCGCATGGCCAACCGCCGTGGCCTGCCCGCCGACCTGCGTCGCTGGCGGGAGACGCGGGACGCGGTCTACCACCAGATCATGCGCAAGGGCTGGTCGCCGGAGCGCGCGGCGTTCACCCAGCACGAGGACGACGACGTGCTCGACGCCGCGGTGCTGATGATGCCGCTGTCGAAGTTCGTCTCGCCGACCGATCCGAAATGGCTGTCCACGCTGGACGCGCTCGGCCACGACCTGGTCTCGGACTCCCTGGTCTACCGCTACGACCCGAAGGTCAGCCCCGACGGCCTGCGCGGCGCCGAGGGCACCTTCTCCATCTGCTCGTTCTGGTACGTCGAGGCGCTGTCGCGCGCGGGCCGCCTCGACGAGGCCCGGCTCGCGTTCGAGAAGATGCTCACCTACGCCAACCACGTGGGCCTGTTCGCCGAGCAGATCGGCCACACCGGAGAGCAGCTCGGCAACTTCCCCCAGGCCTTCACCCACCTGGCCCTGATCAGCGCCGCCTTCAACCTGGACCGCGCCCTCGGCTGACCCCCTCCCGAGCATTGATCATGAACTTGTGGCACGGTTCGACGGCGTGTCGCCGCCATAACTTCATGATCAACTGCCCGGGATGTGGGCGCGGGGCGGTGCGGCGGCGGGCGGGAGCGGGCGGAGATTGTTAGGCTGGGCGGTGGGCCGTGACTGGCGCGCTGGGATGGGTCACCATCGGGGAGCGGCTCCGTCGTCGTGACGCTGTGCCGAGCGCCTGGGCCTCTTCCGTGTCGTCTTGGAGGTCCGATGTCTGACGCGTCTCTGTCCAGCGAATCCCAGGCCTACCGCCACGCGCTGGACGCCATCCGTGCCGTCGAGCCGGCGGTCGCCGCCGCGATCGGCGCCGAACTCACCGACCAGCGCGAGTCGCTGAAGCTGATCGCCAGTGAGAACTACGCGTCGCCCGCGACGCTGCTGGCCATGGGCAACTGGTTCAGCGACAAGTACGCCGAGGGCACGGTCGGCCGCCGCTTCTATGCCGGCTGCAAGAACGTCGACACCGTCGAGGCGCTGGCCGCGCAGCACGCCCGCGAGCTGTTCGGGGCGCAGCACGCCTACGTGCAGCCGCACTCCGGCATCGACGCGAACCTGGTCGCCTTCTGGGCGGTGCTCGCCCAGCGGGTGGAGAGCCCGGCGCTGGCCAAGGCGCAGGCCCGCCACGTCAACGACCTGAACGAGGCCGACTGGGCGGCGCTGCGCCGCGAGCTCGGCGACCAGCGCATGCTCGGCATGTCGCTGGACGCGGGCGGCCACCTCACGCACGGCTTCCGCCCCAACATCTCCGGCAAGATGTTCGAGCAGCGCAGCTACGGCACCGACCCGGCGACGGGCCTGGTCGACTACGACGCGCTGGCCAAGTCGGCGCGCGAGTTCCGGCCGCTGATCATCGTGGCGGGCTACTCGGCGTACCCGCGGCTGGTGAACTTCCGGATCATGCGCGAGATCGCCGACGAGGTCGGCGCGACCCTGCTGGTCGACATGGCGCACTTCGCGGGCCTCGTCGCGGGCAAGGTGCTGACCGGCGACTTCGACCCGATCCCGAATGCGCAGATCGTCACCACCACCACGCACAAGTCGCTGCGCGGCCCGCGCGGCGGCATGGTGCTGTGCCAGACCGAGCTGGCCGACCAGGTCGACCGCGGCTGCCCGATGGTGCTCGGCGGCCCGCTGCCGCACGTCATGGCAGCCAAGGCGGTCGCGCTGGCCGAGGCCCGGCGGCCGGAGTTCCGCGACTACGCCCAGCGCATCGTCGACAACGCGCACGCACTGGCCCAGGGCCTGCTGCGGCGCGGCGCCAAGCTGGTCACCGGCGGCACCGACAACCACCTGGTGCTGCTCGACGTGTCGTCGTACGGCATCACCGGCCGCCAGGCCGAGTCGGCGCTGCTGGACTCGAACATCGTCACCAACCGCAACGCGGTGCCGCAGGACCGCAACGGCGCCTGGTACACCTCCGGCATCCGGCTGGGCACCCCGGCGCTGACCACGCGCGGTCTGGGCACGGCCGAGATGGACGAGATCGCCGACCTGATCCACACCGTGCTGGCGGGCACCACGCCCGGCACCACCGACGGCAAGCCGTCCAAGGCGGCGTACGTGCTGGCCGACGGCGTCGCCGACCGGGTCGCCGGGCAGACCACCGACCTGCTCAAGGGCTTCCCGCTGTACCCGACGATCGACCTGGGCTGAGCAGGATCCACCGGATCCCGACGAGCCGTGGTCGCCGGAACGACCACGGCTCGTCGGGATCGGTACCTTGTCCCGGCCCTCTACCGTCGGCGTATGGAGACTTGGGTTGTCCTGATCCTGGGCGGGCTGCTGGTGCTGGTGGTCGTGGGGTTCGCCGCCGACCACCGAAGGATCGAGCGGGCGGGCAGGCGCCGGCAGCCGGACCACACCGTCCACTCCGTCAGCGACGGCATGGGCTATTACGGCTCCGGTTCCGACGAGGACCGGCCCGCCCGGGACGGGGACTCCGGCGGGGGCTGGGGTGGCGGCTCAGGTGATTCCGGCGGTGGCGGCGGGGATTCCGGCGGCGGTGGGGGTTCCTGACGGCGGTGGGGTTCCTGACGGCGTGTGCCGATGGCGCGGGACGTCTACATTGGCCCGATGGATTCGATGCTCCTTCTCCTCGCCGGATTGGCGTGCCTGTTCCTCGTCGTCATCGTGGTCGTGGTGGTGAGCGTCGCCGCGTCCCGCGGCACCGCGCGCCAGGGCCCGGGGCCCAAGCGACGCCCCGGTGGGTACGTCGGGCCCGTGCACAGCGGTTCCACCTCCGGTGACCAGGTCTGGACCGAGGAACAGACCTGGGTCCACAACGCGGGCGGCAGTGGCTGGTCGGGCAGCTCGGACTCCGGCGGCTCGTCGGGCGGGAGCGACTCCGGTGGCGGCTGGTCCGGTGGCGGCAGCAGCGACTCCGGCGGCAGCTCGTCCGGTGGCGGCGGCAGCGATTCCGGCAGCAGCAGTTCCAGCAGCAGTTCCTAGGGAGTATGCGAAAGGCCCCGTCCTCGCCGTGCGGCGGGAACGGGGCCTTCGTCGTGCGGATGCGTCAGCGCTTGGCCGGCGTCCCGCCGACCTCGTCGACCGCGATCAGCGAGATCAGGTCGTTGATGTCCTTGCCGACGTACGCGACGTCACCCGCCGCGTAGTAGCGGCAGATGCCCGAGTCGAGCACGACCGGCTTGGTGCCGTGCTCGCAGGCGACCGCGCGGTGTCCCGCGGCGACCTGCAGCGAGCTGATGTCATCGTTGCCCGCCTCGCCGAGCTCGTTGCGTGACGCCTCGAAGATGCCCAGACCCAGCGAAGACTCGCCGCCCTCGAAGTCCTGGTCGGAGTACGCGGTGAGGTTTGCTCCCTTGACCGGGTCACCCGAGACCAGCAGCAGCGAGATGGCGTCGTCGAGGTCGGTGCCGGTCAGCGTGTGCTCCCCGGCCGGGAAGGACCGGCAGCGGCCGAGCGTGGCCACGCCGGCCCCGCTGCTGCCGTCACCGGCACAGGCGACCAGCCGGTAGCCCGGTTCCAGGCGCAGCGAGGTGATCGCGTTGTCGCCGACGCCCGCCAGCTCGCCCCGGGTGCCCTCGTGGACCCCGGCCTCGAAGCTCTGGCTCTTGCCCTTGCCCTTGGCCTCGGAGAACACGGTCACCGGCGGCCCGACGACGCCGATCAGCGAGATCTTGTCGTTGAGCGCGCCGATGGCAGCGTGCTCGCCGCTGCCGAGGATGCGGCAGACGCCGAGGTCGCCACTGGCGGAGCGGTCCTTGTCGCACGCGATCAGCCGGTATCCCGCGCCGATCTTCAGCGAGCTGATCGAGGTGCTCTCGCCGCCGCCGAGCTCGCCCGCGACCGACTCGTGCATGCCCGCGCCCAGCGGCTGCGCGGTGCCCTTGAGGCCGGTCTCGCCGTAGCCCACGACGCCCTTGCCCTCGACCGGTCCGCCGAAGACCGCCAGCGACGAGATCTTGTCGTTGAAGTCGCCGAGCGCGCCGTGCTCGCCGGGCCCGAAGTAGCGGCAGGTGCCGAGATCGGGCGCGGTCGCCGAGCTGTCGCAGGCGACGGCCCGGTAGCCGCCGGCCACCCGCAGGGAGCTGGCGGTGTTGTCCTTGACCTTGCCGAACGCGGCGGTGTCGAAGATCCCGGTGCCCAGGCCCTTCGACTCGCCCTTGAAACCGCTGTCGGAGTACAGCGTCACCGGCGAGCCGGTCTCCTTGCGCACGTACCGCACGCGCAGCACCTTGGCACCGGAGTCGGTGGCGTCACCGCTCTTGGTGTACAGCGTGGTGAAGTAGAGCCCGTCGGGTCCCGGGGCGAGGCCGGCGACGCTGGTCTTGCCGCTGCCGGTGTACTCGATCAGGGTCTTCGGGTCGTCGACCGAGCCGTCGTCGTTGAACGAGAACTCGACGATCTTCTTGCCGCGCCGCTGCGGTCCGCTGGCGTAGGTCGGTCCGCTCAGGGTGACGAAGCCGTTGCCGTACTTCTCCTGCGGGAAGCCGCCCGCGTGGTAGACGTCGGGTTCGGTGAACGCGATGTTGACCGGTCCCTCAGTCTCCTTCCAGTTGTAGAGGGCGTTCTTGGTCAGGCCGCTGGCGCCGCCGGTCCAGTGGTAGCGGCCGCCCTTGGTGATCCGGGCCAGCCGGTCGTTGACCGACGGGCCGTTCTCCACCGAGTAGTGCTGGCCGTCCGTGGCCCGCCACGCGCCCCCGAAGGGGTTGCGCAGCCCGTACGCCCAGATGTAGTCCTTGGCCTGGAACTTGCCGGTGCCCTTGTAGAACGGGTTGTCGCTCGGTGCGGTGCCGTCCAGGTTCATCCGCAGCACCTTGCCGCGGAACGAGTCCATGTCCTCGGCGGTGTCGGCGATGAAACCGTCCCCCATGTGCACGTAGAGCTTGCCGTCCGGGCCGAGGCTCAGGTTCGAGATCTGGTGCGAGGTCGACTGCTCCTCGTCCGGCATCTTGATGATCGTGGTCTTGGTCGCGGCGGTCAGGCCGCCGTCCTCGCTGTGGAAGCGCACGATCTTCGGCAGCAGGTCGCCGTCGTCCTTGTACAGCATGGACACGAACAGGTCGCCGGTCTTGGGCTCGACCACGATGCCGGTCACGCCCATCTCGCCGGTGCCCGGGAACTGCGCGCTCGGGTCGAAGTCGAGCAGGTCGTCGGCGTAGGTGTGCTTCTTGAAGTCGCCGGTCACGACGCGGATGCGGCCGTACAGCTCGGTGACGTAGAACAGCGGCTTGCTCGGGTCACCCGAGTAGCTCGGCACCATCGCGATGTTCACCGGCAGCGCGAGATCGCCGGTGACCTCCTCGACCACGAAACCGGGCTGGTGGATCTTCCAGTCGCCCGCACCGGGCAGCGGCTTGCGCTCGACGTCGGTCTTGAACGGCCGGGTGGAGTACGCGCTCCACGCGCCGCTCGCGTCGCGGTGACGCACCCGCAGCGTGTAGGCCTTGTCTGCGATCAGGTCCTTGCGGCCGACGAAACCGTTCTCGAACACCCCGTCACCCAGGTGCACGTGCACCCGGCCGGTGCCGCTGGCGCAGGAGTCGAACCAGACCCGTTCGCCGGAGCCGGCGTTGCCGGCCCAGATCTCCCAGTCGGTGCACAGGTGGGCGTCGCCGGCGTCGTTGTTCTGCATCGCCCGCGTCTCCATGTGCACGTCGGCGGCGCTGAGCAGTCTGTTGTCCTTCTCCGGCTCGGTGATGACCGGGGCCGCGGGGCCCGCGGCGCGGGCGGCTACCGGGGCCGGGGCGGCCGCGGTGCCGAACATCAGGACAGCGGACAGCAGTGAAGTGCCGAGCGCGCCTGCTCTCAATCCGTTATTCATGCTGGATATGCCTCCTGAAATGTCATCAAATGCGACAAACCAGGTCAGGCTACCTATAGCGCAGAGTGGTAGAAAGCGCACGCGCCGTGCAGACGTGTCTCGGCACGGTCGGCGGTCAACCGGTGCGCGGCACGGGTGCGGGGAGGAGCGCCCACGCGCCGCGCCCGGCCGCCATGGGGAGCAGGCACGCCATGGACGGACGATGGGACCAGCAGGGGTGCGTCCTGCTGGTCCCACTGGGATAGCGCCGGGCGTCGCCCGGGTGTCACACACGTGCCGTCAGCTGGTCCGCGTCTTCCTCGCCGAGGGTGCGGGGTTGGCCTTGCTCGGCTTCGGCGAGGGCCCGTTGCCGGGATTCGTGCTGGGCCGGCCGCCGTTCGGCTCGATCAGCTCGGTGCAGTAGCCGGTCAGATCCTGCCCGGCCGCCGCGGCGACCAGCGCAGCGAACTTCGGGCTGTCCGTCGCCTTCGGCTTGTCCTTGTCCGCGGTGGCCAGGAACGAGCGGCACAGGCCGTGCAGGCTCGGCGCAGCCGAGGCCGAGGTCGAGGGCAGCGCCGTCGGCGAACCGCTCGGCGACGGCGAGGCGTGGTGGCCCGGTGTGGTGCCCGGCCGGGACTTCGACGGCGACACCGGCGACTGCGGGCCGATCGGGAACGGGTTGGGCAGCACGCCCGAGTGGGCCGCGAAGGCGACGCCCCCGACCGCCAGCCCGGCGACGATCGCCCCGACCTTCAGCGCGAGGGCCCGTCGCAGCGTGTGGCGCTTGCGCGCCACCGGCTGCGGGTACGCGGCGCGGAAGGCGGCCAGCACCGTGGCCGCCCCGGCGAGTTCCTCGGGCCGCCCCGGTGCGGCGGCACGGGCCAGCAGGTCGCCGACCGGTCCCTGGTCGGCGGCCTGTGTCCGGGCGCCATCGAGCAGCCGCTCGCTCGTACCGGGTTCGAACCCACCGGTCGTGGAAAAATCGCTCATGTCACCTCGTTGAGCGTCGGGTCCGCGCCGGGTGTCACTGCATCGCCATCGTGACGTGCGCCACCCAGCACCTCGGCCAGCCGCCGCAGCCCCCGGTGCGCGGCCATGCGCACCGCGCCGGGCCGCTTGCCGAGCACATCGGCGGCCGACCGGGCGTCGAGGCCCATCACCGCCCGCAGCAGCACCGCCTCGGCCTGGTCGGCGGGCAGCGAGGCGATGAGCGACAGCGCGCCGTCGGTCGTCATCAGCTGCTCGGCGGAGGCCGCGGTGTCGTCGGCTGCGGGCAGGTCCGCCATCGCCTCGACCGGGAACGGCACCGACGGGCGGCGCTGATGGTGGCGCAGGTGGTCCATGGCCCGGTGCCGGCCCACGGTCGCCGCCCAGCGCCGGAAACCGCCCTCGTCGCCACGGAACGTGTGCAGGTCGCGCACGATCTGCAGCCAGGTCTCGGAGGCGACGTCCTCGGCGTCGGAGCCGACGAGCATCCGCAGATAGCGCAGCAGTCCGGGCTGAACCGCCAGGTAGAGGCTGTTGAACGCCGCCTCGTCGCCGTGCCGGGCCGCATCGATCGCCGCCGTCAGGTCGGCAGCATGGGGCCGCAGCTCGGTCACCGGCAGCTCCCCTCCCCACACGTCCCTGAGCGCATGATTGTGCACACATCCCACCCGCCTGTGCGAACCGGCCGTCCCCCGTCCAGGGATACGCGTCACTCGGTGTGACGTTCGGCGGGCGTGCGGCGCTCTACCGGTGGCGCATCTCGTGCGCGGTGACAGGCCTCCTCAGGAGGCGAGGGCTAGGTCAGGGCAGCAGGGGATGAGCAGAAGAAAAGGCGCGAACCGGCCGGTGTTCGTGGATCGTACGGGCCGCAGGCGGCGCCTGTTCACCGTGCTCGCCGCCGGCGGCGGGGCGGCACTCACCCTGATGCTGGGGATCATGGTGGCCGGTTTCCTCGGGGTGGAGGGAGCGGGCCTGCCCGGCCTGCCCCAGTTGCTGCCCGACCGTCCCGCGGCCGAGGAGTCGCCCGACCCCGCGCCGGCCGCCTCGACGGAGCCGCGGCCACAGCCGGTCCCGGCGCCTTCCGCATCGCCGACGAAGACCACCGGTAAGCCGAGTGCCGCGCCCACGTCCTCGTCGTCCGTACGCGGCAACCGGCCCACTGACCGGCCGCATCCGACCCAGTCGAAAAAGAAGTAGCGATGCCGCGACACGCGAGACGGCGCGAGTCCCCACGCCGGGCGCCCAAGGCGCACTGGCTGCTGCTGGCGCTGTCCCTGGCGCTCGCCCTGGCCGGGCTGTCCCTCAACGGCTACGTCGAGCACATCGGCGCGGAGGGCAGCGGCCCGCACCCGGTCACCGACGAGCGCCCCGCCCCTGACGAGGTGGTCGACGGCGGCCCGGTGCAGCGCCTCGCCGCCGACGGCACGGTGACCACGCGCGCGATGCCGGCCAAGACGATCGCCCTGACCTTCGACGACGGCCCCGACCCGCGCTGGACGCCGGCGATCCTCGACGTGCTGCGCCGCCATGCCGCGGCCGGCACCTTCTTCGCCGTCGGCGCGCAGGTCAACCAGCACCCCGACGTCGCGCGGCAGATCGTCGACAGCGGCAGCGAGGTCGCCGCGCACACGTTCACCCACCTCGACCTGAGCGCCGCGCCGGCCTGGCAGCGCTCGGCGGAGACGACGCTGACCGGCAACGCGATCGCCGCCGCGACCGGCCTGCGCCCGACGCTGATGCGCCCGCCCTACTCGGCGACCCCGGACGCGGTGACCGTGCCCGCGTACGGGGCGATGCGGCAGGCCGCCGACGAGGGTTACCTCACCGTGCTGGCCGACCTCGACACGAAAGACTGGAGCCGGCCCGGCGTCGACGCCATCGTCGCCGCGGCCACGCCCGCCCGCGGCGCGGGCGCGATCGTGATGATGCACGACGCCGGCGGCGACCGCTCGCAGACCGTGGCCGCACTGGAGATCCTCATCCCGAGGCTCCAGCAGCAGGGCTACCGCTTCACCACGGTGTCGCAGGCCATGGAGCTGCCGGCCACGCCCGCCGCGCCCACCGGGCAGCGGGTGCGCGGGCACGCCCTGCGTTACGCGCAACTCGGCGCCGGCTGGCTGGCCGGCGCGATGACCTGGCTCATGCTCGCCGCCGTGGTGCTCGCCGTGCTGCGGCTGATCGTCCAGGTGTGGTGCGCCCGCGTGCACGTGCGCCGGGTGCGCAAGCTGTCCCGCAAGCGCAAGCGGTACGTCGGCGCGGTGTCGGTGATCGTGCCCGCCTACAACGAGTCGGCCAACATCGAGGCGACGGTGCGCTCGCTGATCGCCAGCGACTACCCGAACGTCGAGGTCATCGTCGTCGACGACGGCTCCACCGACGGCACCGCCGAGCTGGTGCGCCGACTGCGGCTGCCGAACGTGTACGTGGTGGAGCAGGAGAACGCGGGCAAGCCGACCGCGCTGAACACCGGCGTCATGTTCGCCCGCGGCGACATCCTGGTGATGGTCGACGGCGACACGGTCTTCGAACCCGATGCGGTCGGCGAGCTGGTGCAGCCGCTGGCCGACCCCGGGGTGGGCGCGGTGTCCGGCAACACCAAGGTGGCCAACCGCGGCGGGCTGCTGGGCCGCTGGCAGCACCTCGAGTACGTGATCGGATTCAACCTGGACCGCCGCATGTTCGACATCCTGCAGTGCATGCCGACCGTGCCCGGCGCGATCGGCGCGTTCCGCCGCGAGGCGGTCGTCGAGGTCGGCGGCGTGTCCACGCAGACCCTCGCGGAGGACACCGACTTCACCATGGCGATCATCCGGGCCGGGTGGCGTGTGGTCTACGCGCCCGAGGCCGTCGCCTGGACCGAGGTGCCGGCCTCGCTGCGGCAGCTGTGGCGGCAGCGCTACCGGTGGTGCTACGGCACGATGCAGGCGATGTGGAAGCACCGCCGGGCGCTCACCGAGGGCGGGGCGTCGGGGCGGCTGGGCCGCCGCGGCCTGTCCTACCTGACGCTGTTCCAGGTGCTGCTGCCGCTGTCCGCGCCGATGGTCGACGTCTACGGCGTGTACGGCGCGATCTTCCTGCCGCCGACGCAGGTGGCGGCGGTGTGGCTGGGCTTCACCATGGTCCAGGCGCTGACCGCGGCGTACGCCCTCAAGCTCGACGGGGAGCGCTACGGCCCGCTGTGGAGCCTGCCCCTGCAGCAGATCGTGTACCGGCAGCTGATGTACCTCGTGGTGATCCAGTCCACGGTCATGGCGCTGGTCGGTGACCGCCTGCGCTGGCACCGGATGGCCCGCACCGGCGCCGCCACCGCCCACGCCCGCACCAGCGCCTGAGTCTGAGCTATCAAGAACCGGAGCTCCGGCCCTGGCCCTTCGCGGTCAGGGCCGGAGCTCCGACAGTCGTCGGTCAGGCGGGCGAGGGGCGTGGCGGCCGGGCAGGGTTGGGCACGAACCGGACGGTGAGCTCGGTGTCGAGGGCCCGTGCGATCCGCTCCAGCACGTTCAGCGTCGGTACGGTTCCGCCGGCTTCGAAACGGGCCACGGCCGACTGCGTCATACCGGCGGCCTTGGCCAGTTCCGACTGGCTCCATCCACGCTGCTCGCGGCGTTCGCGAACCGCCTTTCCCAGTTCATAGGCCAGCTTCGCCGCCGCGTACTCGTCAGCCGCGCCCGGCTCGGCCATGCGCCGGTCACGCAGCGACCGCCAGCTGCCGCTCTCGGTCATCGGGCCACCTCCTCGTCTTCGGCGGTATGGGCTTCGGTAACACAGGCGGTCAGCGCGCGCCGTGCTCGCGATATCTCACGGCTCTCCCGCCATCGGGTCTTGCGGAACACCGTCAACAGGATGATGCGGCGGTCCGAGGCGATCCAATAGGTCACCCGGATCTGGCGGCCATTCAGATGGAACCGCAGTTCCCGCAGCTTGCCATCCAGTTGTCTGGTGTAGGGCTCGTCGAGCAGGGGTCCCTGGTCGCCGAGTAGATCGATGTAGAACGCCGTTCTTGCGAACAGCGCCGTTGGCAGTTCCTCAAGCCAGGTCCGGACTTCCGGCTCCAGCTCCACCGTACCCCAGGTCATAGCATCGATGCTATAAGCGACAAAGATTGATCGCCACTCACGACACGGGAGTGACGTATCGGCATCTTTTGACGCCTTAACGGTGAACCTTGTTTCCGGTTTCTGTCCGGGCATCATCAACGGAGGTCCTCATGAGACGCCTCGCGCTGCTCCTCGCCGTACTGATTGGGCTGGCCGGCCCGCTGCCCGCGGCGGCCGCGCCCCCGCCCGCACCGCAGGCGGCGGCGGTCACGCCGATCCAGATCTACGGCGCCTGGCACTGCAGCAACGACGCCTGCCTGTGGGCGACGCCGCGGTCCGTGGCCGAGTTCGACAGCCAGAACCACTGGCTGGTCGACCGCGGTGACGGCCGGCCGTCGGTCAACCTGGTCGTGCTCAGCTTCGTCAACCCGCTGAAGCTGCTGAACCAGACGACCGACGCGGCCACGCTCGACGGCGTGCCGCGCGGCATGACGCAGGAGATCGTCAATCACTTCACCTCGCGCGGCATCCGGGTGATGCTCTCCATCGGCGGCATCACCTACACCGACGACTGGGACGCCGCGCTCGCGGCGAACGGCACCCTGCTCGGCCAGCGCGCGGCCGCGGTGGCGACCCGGCTCGGGGTCGGCATCGAGATCGACTACGAGCAGAACAGCAGCCCGAACGTCGCAGCCCTGCAGAACTTCATCACCGCGTACCGGGCGATCCACCCCTATGACGCGAGCGGCGCGAACCCGCGGGCCCGGCTGACCATCGACGTGGCCGCGGGCGACCGCTGGCTGATCGCCCTCAACCAGAAGGCGACCGCCGACTGGCTGCGCACCGACAACCCGGTGCTGGACTGGGCCAACGCGATGGTGCCGGCACGGCAGCCGTCGGCGTCGACGGCGCAGGCCAACTGGCAGGAGCACATCGACGGCAAGCCGCAGTACAACCCGCCGGTGCCGCCGCTGGCCCCGGCGAAGTTCACCGGCGGGCTCTACATCGCCGAGGGCAGCAAGGTCCGCCCGGAGTGCACCAACTACGCGAACTCGGTGCAGAAGGCCACGGCCCCGTACGTGCAGTCGGTCGTGCCGAACGGCGCGGGCACCACGGCGGGCATGCTGGGCTTCATGTTCTGGGCCGCGGAGAAGCCGTCGACCCGCGGGATCGGCACCGCCCCGCCGAACACCTGCGAGGGCGGCATGGGCGTCGGCGCGACCAGCCTGAACATCCCCGTGCCGATGCCCCCGCTCCGGCAGAGCTGACCGGCACCGGGCCCCGGCATCCCGCAGCGCGTTGCCGGTACCCGGAGAACAGAGGTGGGCCCGGCTTCTATTCGCCGGGCCCACCTGCCGTCATGCGCGGTACGCGTTCCAGGCGTCGAGCATGCGGGTCGCCTGGCCCGCGGTGAACTCGTCCATGCAGGCGTCGTCGGTGTAGTCCATGAAGTTGCGGATCGGGTCCAGGCCCGGCTTGCTCTTGCAGGTGTCCCGGTTGGCCGGGCAGCCGAAGGCGGCGCTCTTCTCCGCCGGGGTGTCGGCGACCTGGTCGCCCTGGCCGTTACAGCCGCCCTGGAAGGTGTGGTACAGGTTCAGCCAGTGGCCGATCTCGTGCGTGGCGGTGTCGCCCAGGTTGTACGGGCTGGCGTTGCCGCCTGGCAGCGACTCGGCGAGGATCACCGCGCCGTCGTACGAGGAGAGGTTCGACTGGGGGAAGGTGGCCCAGCCGAGCAGGTCCTGGCTGAGCAGGCCGGTGTAGATGTTCAGCGTGCCGGCGTCGCCGACGCGCAGCGCCGCCTTCATCGCCTTCTCCGGGTTGGAGTTGTAGACGATCGGGTACCAGGCGGCGTTGGTCACCCGGTTGATCGACTGCAGCTGGAACGCGAACGCGGTCGCAGCGCCGCCGGTGCCGCCGGAGTACGCCTGGTTGAGCACGCTGATCTGGTTGTTGATCATCGAGTCGGGGATGTTGCCGTTGGCGCGGGTGCCGTCCTCGGAGATCACGTGTACGACCACCGGGATGGTGACCGTGGCCGCCAGTGCGGCCGCACCGGCGCGGGCCTTGCCCTTGGCCTTGAGCGCGGCGTCGAGGGCCTTCTCGTTGGCGGCCACCTGCTCCGTGGTGAGCTCGTTGGGGTCGTGCTTGGCGGAGCCGCCCGGCTTGGCCTTGGCGTTCGCCGCCGGTTCGACGCAGACCGGCGCGGGCGCCGCGGCCACACCGACCGACGCCCCTCCGGTGAGCGTGGCCGCCGCGACGAGCGCGGTCAGTCCGAGTGTGCTGAGGGAGCGCCTCAGGTTCATCGAATCACCTCTCCTGCCCCTGGCGCGGTGGGGTTGTCCGCGCCGTTCCCATGCATGTGGGAGGGACGCTAGAGATGATCGATGGAGATCGAAATCAACTGTATGGATGGCGTGTTTGTCGCGGCCGTGTCACGGAATCGCCGTGATGGTCCGATGAGGTCGGACGACGCCACGTCACGGGGTACCCGGGACGGTTCGGTTCAGCCTCCGGCGCAGGTGTTGGTGCCGCCGCTGCGGGAGTAGCAACCGGTGGGCGTGACGTCGGGAGCCGGGGTGCCGCCGGGGGTGCGCAACCCGATCGTGACCAGCGAGAGCAACACCGTCGCGGCGGCCAGTGCGACACCGGTTCCGCGCTTGCCGCGCTGCGCCAGGAAGAGCAGCGCGCCCGCGCCCTGAATCGCGAGCAGCGCGTTCAGGCAGCCGATGGTCAGCCGCAGTTCCGCCGCGTTCTCCTTTGGCGTGTCCCAGCCGTCGAACAGTTCGAACTTCGACAACACCAGCGCGGCCAATGCGCCGATCCACGCGATGAGAAGGAGGTATCCGACCATCTCCAGCGGTTCTGCGCCGCGACGCGAAGGTCTGCCGACCGGGTCGCCGTCCGGCCGGGGCTGCGATGTCGTCGGCGTCATGCGGGAGAGTGTGCCCGCTGCATGCCGGCTCCGCTGCCCCGCCAACTGCCGGCAGCTGATGGGTCTGACGGTGACTTCGAAGGGGGCGCGGCGTCTTCGTGCCGGAGAAAGACCGACCGCATCGCCAAACCCGGCCCACGCGGCTACGGGGCCGGGGTAGAACTGCACTGTGGCCGACAAGCTCGCGCCGTACCGGGGGAAGCGGTCGGCGGCGCGTACGCCCGAGCCGGTGCCCGCGGCCGGGCCGCTGCCGCGCGGGCACGACGACACCTTCGTCATCCAGGAGCACCACGCCCGCGCGCTGCACTGGGACTTCCGCCTCGAACACGGCGGCGTGCTCGTCTCCTGGGCCGTGCCCAAGGGCCTGCCACTGGACCCGAAGGACAACCGCCTCGCCGTTCACACCGAAGACCACCCACTCGAGTACGCCGACTTCGCCGGTCACATCCCGGCGGGCGAGTACGGCGCGGGCGAGGTGAGCATCTGGGACCGGGGCGCGTACGAGCTGGAGAAGTGGACCGACGACGAGGTAAAGGTCGTCTTGCACGGGCACCGGGTGCAGGGCCGTTACGTGCTCATCCACACCAGGGGCACGCAGTGGCTGATGCACCGCATGGACCCGGCCCCGGCCGACCGGGTGCCGCTGCCCGACCTGATCCGGCCCATGACGGCGACGCTGGGGGAGCTGCCCACCCCGGCACAGGACGGCCGCTACGGCTACGAGCTGAAATGGGACGGCGTGCGGGCGGTCGTCTACGCCGAGGGCGGCCGCGTGCGGGCGATGAGCCGCAACGACCTCGACGTGACCGCGGCGTACCCGGAGCTGCGCGCGTTCGGGGAGGCGCTCGGGGCGACCGCGGCGGTGTTCGACGGGGAACTGGTGGCGTTCGACCGCTCGGGCCGGATCTCGTTCGGCGCGCTGCAGCCTCGTATGCACGTGCAGGACGCGGCGCGGGTGCGCCGGCTGGCCGCGCAGACGCCGGTCACGTACGTCATCTTCGACCTGCTGCACCTGGACGGGCGGGACCTCACGAAGCTGCCCTACCGGCAGCGGCGCGAGCTGCTGGAGGGGCTGGGGCTGTCGGGAGCGCACTGGGACACCCCGCCGTACACCGAGGGCGGCGGGCCGCGGCTGCTGGAGACCTCACGCGAGCAGGGCTTGGAGGGAGTCGTCGCGAAGCTGCTGGACTCGGCGTACGAGGCGGGGCGGCGGTCACGGGCGTGGGTCAAGGTGAAGAACCTGCGTACGCAGGAGGTGGTCGTCGCGGGGTGGCGGCCGGGCCAGGGCAGCCGCGCCGACACGATCGGGGCGCTGCTGCTCGGGATGCCCGGTCCGGACGGGTTGCGCTACGCCGGCTCGGTCGGCACCGGCTTCACCCGGCAGATGCTCGACGACCTGCGCCAGCGACTGTCCAAGATGGAGCGGAGCACGTCGCCGTTCGCGGACACGCTGCCGACCCGCGACGCCAAGGACGCGCACTGGGTCACGCCGAAGCTGGTCGGGGAGGTGCGTTTCACCGAATGGACCCGTGACGGCAGGCTGCGCCATCCGGCCTGGCGGGGCCTGCGCCCGGACAAGTCCCCGTCCGATGTGGTCCCCGAGTCGTGAAGGTGCCCTTCCCTACCTGCCCAGGAGGGGGATGTCGAGGAGGCCGGCGTGGTAGTCGCGGACGGCCTGGGCGAGTTCGTCGATACTGAGCTGGCCGTCGTGGTTCTCGTCGATCTGGTCGAACGCCTCCTCGGCGTGCGGCTTGGTGACGCCGATGGCCTCGATCCAGCGGCGGAACTCGGCCGGGTTGACCTGGCCGTCGCCGTCGGTGTCGCACAGGTCGAGGGTGGCGCTGATGGTCGGGCGCAGCACGGTGCTGAAACCGGTGTTGCCCATCAGGATGATCTCGGTCTGCGCGATGCGGTCGAACTGCTTCGCCGACAGGGTGCCCCCGGGTTCGAGACCCGCCTTGGCGGCCAGGTACTCCCACATCGCCAGGTACGAGTCGAGCACGGCCCGGCCGCGCGGGGACTGCTCGTCCTCGCCGAACGCCGCCACGATGCGCTTTCCCTCGGCCTCGAAGTCCGACCGGTCGACATGGCCGTTGCCGTCGGTGTCCCACAGCCGGAACCGCCGTGCGAGCCGCTCGCTCCGAACGTCCAACATGTGTCGCACCCCCTGGTCTACCGGCGCGAGCGCCGAGCCGAAACCGAAGGCCGGATGGGAACCGGGTGAGCCGCGCGGAACCCGAGGCCTGACAGGACACTACCAAGCGCGACGAACCAGCGGCGGAGCGTTGCGATTCTGTGACAGAGTGTGCGCGAGAGCCGGTGACGGCGCGTTTGCGAAAAGCCGTTCCGGGGAATGGAGACGGCTATGGCCCGGCCTCGCATCGTCATCGTCGGAGCGGGATTCGCGGGCTTCCACGCTGCCCGCAGCCTGTCGCGCTCGTCGCGCGGCCACGCCGACGTCACGCTGGTCAACCCGGCGGACTACCTGCTCTACGTGCCGCTGCTGCCCGAGGTGATGGCCGGCCTGCTGGAGCCGCGCCGGATCGCGGTGTCGCTGGCCGGCACGCTGCGGCACGTGCGTCAGGTGCCCGGCATGGTCACGAACGTCGACCTGGCGAACCGGCGGCTCGCCTACACCGGCCCCGAGGGCGCGGAGAACACGCTCGACTACGACCGGCTCGTGCTCACCCCGGGCAGCGTCAACAGGCTGCTGCCCATCCCGGGCGTCGGCATGTACGCGCACGGCCTGCGCGGCCTGGCCGAGGCGATGTTCCTGCGCGACCACATCACGCTGCAGGTGGAGCTGGCCGCACAGGCCACCGATGCGGATGAGCGCCGCGCGCGTTGCACCTTCGTCGTGGTCGGCGCCGGGTACACCGGCACCGAGGTCGCCGCGCACGGGCAGCTGTTCACCGACGCGCTGGCCAAGTCACTGCCGCGGTTGCGGGAACGGCCCCGCTGGCTGCTGCTGGACACCGCCGAGCGGGTGCTGCCCGAGCTGGACCCGCGGCTGTCCCGCACGGCGGCGCGGGTGCTGGCCCGGCGCGGGGTCGACGTGCGGATGCGCACCTCGGTGCGCCAGGCCGAGGCCGAGGGCGTGCAGCTCACCGACGACTCGTACGTGCCGACGCGCTCGCTGATCTGGTGCGTCGGCGTGCGCCCCGACCCGCTGGTGGACGGGCTCGGCCTGCCGTCCGTGGACGGCCGCCTGATCGTCGACGAATACCTCACCGTGCCCGGCCACCCCGAGGTGTTCGCCTGCGGCGACGCCGCCGCCGTGCCCGACCTGACCCGTCCGGGCCACCACACCCCGATGACCGCCCAGCACGCCGTACGGCAGGGCCGGGTCGCCGCGCACAACGTCGCCGCCTCCTGCGGGGTCGGCAAGCGCAAGGCATACCGGCACCACGACCTGGGTTTCCTCGTCGACCTCGGCGGGCTGGACGCGGCCGCGAACCCGTTCGGCGTGCCCCTGTCCGGCCTGCCCGCGTCGGTGGTGACCCGCGGCTACCACCTGCTCTCGCTACCCGGCAACCGGGCCCGGGTGGCCGCCGACTGGCTGCTCGACGCCGTCCTGCCTACCCCGTCGGTACGTCTCGGCCTGGTCCCGCCCCAGGCCGCCGACCTGCAGATGTCGACCGAACCGGTGGCCGAATCGGGCCGCCACGCCCTGTCCGTGTCCCCCCAGGTCCCCGCCGGCTTCGTCCCCGCCGCCGACGACGGTCGCGCACCACCCCACGAGCGCTGAACAACCGCCTGCCCCCGGCCTGACGTAGACGTTGGCCTATCTCATCGAATTTTCGTGACTCGTAGTCGATGAGATAGGCCAACGTCTGTCAAAAGCGGGGCGGTCGGGTGGCCGGGCGGGTGGGCTCCGGCGGTGGCGGGTCAGGCGATGGCGGGCACGGCCTGGTGCTCCGGCTGCGGCCGGGTGGTCTGCCGCGGTTCGCGCAGGAGGGTGTACGCGACCGCGAAGGCCGCGACCATCAGCCCTGCGCCGACGGTGTACGCGAGCCGGTAGCCGCCGGTCAGCGCCGCGGCCTGGCTCGTCCCCTCGGCCAGCGCGTGCCCGGTGTGCCCCGCGGCCAGGGTGGACAGCACTGCGACGCCGACCGCCATGCCGATCTGCTGCGTGGTGTTGAACAGGCCGGAGGCGAGCCCGGCGTCGTCCGGGCCCGCGCCGGACATGCCGAGTGTGGTCAGCGCGGGCAGGGCGAGCCCGAAACCGGCCGCCAGCAGCATCGCCGGGAGCAGGTCGGTGACGTAGGACGCGTGCACCGGGATGCGGGCCAGCAGTCCGAGCAGCACGATCAGCAGCGCGAGTCCGGTCAGCAGCACCCGGCGCTCGCCGAAGCGGGTGTTGAGGCGGGCCGAGACCCCCAGCGACACCGCGCCGATGATCACGGCCGCCGGCAGCATCGCCAGGCCGGTCTCGCCTGCGCTGTAGCCGAGCACCTGCTGCAGGTAGAGGGCGGTGATGATCTGGAAGGAGAAGAGGGCCGCGACCATGAGCATCTGCACCAGGTTCGCTCCGGTGACGCTGCGCGAGCGCAGGATGCGCGGGGGCATGAGCGGCCGCCGCGCGGTGGCCTGCCGGATCGCGAAAGCGGCCAGCAGGACCGCGGCCACCGCGCCGCCGCCGAGGGTCTGCGCCGACGTCCACCCGTGCTCCTCGACCTTGACCACGGTGTAGATGCCCAGCATCAGCCCGGCCGTGACCAGCAGTGCGCCGATCACGTCGGCTCCGGCGGCCAGCCCCAGGCCGCGGTCGGCGGGCAGCACCGCGACGGCGACCACCAGGGTGGCCACGCCGATGGGCAGGTTGATGAAGAAGATCCAGTGCCAGTCGAGCGCGTCGGTGAGCACGCCGCCGAGCACCTGGCCGAGCGAGGCGCCCGCCGCGCCGGTGAAGCTGAACACCGCGATCGCCTTGGCCCGCTCCGCGGGGGCCGGGAACAGGTTGACCAGGATGCCGAGGCCGACGGCGGCGGCCATGGCGCTGCCGACGCCCTGCAGGAAGCGGGCGGTGATGAGCAGCGCCGGGGTGTCGGCGAGACCGGCCAGCAGTGAGGCGGCGGTGAACACCGCGGTCCCGGCCAGGAACAGGCGGCGGCGGCCGATGAGGTCGCCGAGCCGGCCGGCCAGCAGCAGCAGGCTGCCGAAGGCGATCAGGTAGGCGTTGACCACCCAGCTCAGGCCGGCGGGGGAGAAGCCCAGGTCCTGCTGGATGGCGGGCATCGCGACGGTGACGATGCTGCCGTCGAGGACGGTCATCAGCAGGCCGGTCGCGATCACCCCCAGCGCGATCCAGCGGGAGCGGGACGGAGTTTGCGTGGACATGCGGTCCTCCTATGGACGGTGCCGATAGGAGAGACCGTAGCGGATAGTTCCGTTGCAGACAATATTTTACGGAACCAGATTGCCTACTGGCGCGCCCGCCGCACCTGCTGCGGGGACTCTGCGGGGGCGGCCAGATGCCCGGCGACCAGGCCTTCCAGGGCGCGCAGCAGAGCCTCGCGCTGCGCCGCCGGCAGCGCGGACAGCGCTTCCTCGTGTACCCGGTCGACGATCTCCTGGCTGCGTGCGGCCGCCTTCGCGCCCGCCGGGGTCACCGCGATGATCCGGGCCCGCCGGTCGGTGCTCGACGCACGGCGCTCGGCCAGGCCCGCCTTCTCCAGCGCGTCGACGGTGACCACCATCGTGGTCTTGTCCATGTCCCCGAGCGCGGCGAGCTGGATCTGGGTCCGCTCCTCCTCCAGCGCGTGCACCAGCACGCAGTGCATGCGCGCGGTGAGGCCGATCTCGGCCAGCGCCGCGGCCATCCGGGTGCGCAGCACGTGGCTGGTGTGGTCCAGCAGGAACGACAGGTCGGGGCTGGTGCGGGTGGGCGCCATCGCGGTCATGCCACCAGTGTACGCAAATTCGATCCGTAGCAGATTATCTGCGCTGGTAGCGGTCCGGCCGGACGAAACCGTCAGCCGGCGCTGCGCGCGGGCTTGCGCGCGGGCACGGGCAGGCCGAGCTGCTCGCGGATGGCGCGCTGGACGGCTCCCTTGGCGGGCCGGGCGTCCACGCTGATCACGAGTTCCTTGCCGCGGAACAGGTCCAGCGCCGGATCGGTCTTGGCGTGGTAGTCGGCCAGCCGGGCGGCGAGCGCCTCCTCGGTGTCGTCGGCGCGGCTGGTCAGCTCGCCGCCGCAGGCGTCGCAGCGGCCTTCGCGGGCCGGGCGGTGCTCAATGAGGTTGTAGTCCATGCCGCAGTTCGAGCACAGCCGGCGGGCCAGCACGCGGCGGCGCACCTCGCTGTCTGGCAGGTCGAGGTGGATCACCGCGTCGACGTCGTAGCTCTCCAGGAAGAACTGGGCCTGGCGGCGGTTGCGGGGGAAGCCGTCGAGGATGAAGCCGTAGTTCCAGTCGTGCAGCGCCAGCCGGTCGCGCACCACGGACTCGGTGGTGCTGTCGTCCACCAGGTCACCGGCGTTCATCGCCCGGCGCACCTGCGCGCCGAGTTTGGTGTGGTACTGCACGTGCCAGCGGTAGATGTCGCCCACGCTGATGTGCACCAGGTCGAAGTCGGCGGCCAGCTGCTTGGCCTGGGTGCCCTTGCCGCTGCCCTGGACGCCCATGATCACGTACTTGCGCACACCTGAATCCAACCATGCGCGGGCATCGGTGATGAGTGATTTATGACGCCGAGCACACCTCGCGGCGGTACGTTTCGAGCGTGGGGCCATCCGTTGAGGACCATGCCGGTGCGGTACGCGCGCTGCGGGCGCAGTACCAGGCCCTGCCCCGCACGGAACCGGTGCGGCTGGCCAAGCGCACGTCCAACCTGTTCCGCTTCGGCCGCCCGGAATCCGGGCCCGGCCTGGACGTGAGCGCCTTCGACTCGGTGATCTACGTGGACGAGACCGAGCGCACCGCCCAGGTGCAGGGCATGGTCACCTACGAGCGGCTGGTCGACGAGACCCTGCGCTTCGGGCTGATGCCCCTGGTCGTGCCGCAGCTCAAGACCATCACCATCGGCGGGGCCGTGGCCGGGCTGGGCATCGAGTCGTCGTCGTTCCGCAACGGGCTGCCGCACGAGTCCGTGCTGGAGATGGAGATCCTCACCGGCGACGGGCGGGTGGTCACCGCCCGGCCCGACAACGAGCACGCCGAGCTGTTCCGGTCGTTTCCCAACTCGTACGGCACGCTCGGCTACGCGCTGCGGCTGACCATCGAGCTGGAGCCGGTGCAGCCGTACGTGCGGCTGCGGCACCGCCGGTTCGACAACGCGGCCGCCTGCTTCGCCGCGCTCGACGAGCTGTGCACCAGCGGCCGCGACGGCGACGCGCGGGTCGACTTCCTCGACGGCACCGTCTTCCACGGCCGCCAGATGTACCTGACCATCGGCACGTTCACCGACACCGCGCCGTGGACCAGCGACTACACCGGCCAGGAGATCTACTACCGGTCGCCGGCCCGGCGGCCCATCGACTACCTGACGGTGCGTGACTACCTGTGGCGCTGGGACACCGACTGGTTCTGGTGCTCGCGGGCCTTCGGCGCACAGCATCCCCTGGTACGCAGGCTGTGGCCGAGCCGGTACCGGCGCTCCGACGTCTACCACCGCATCGTCGGGTTCGACCGAAGGCACCGGCTCAGCGCCCGGCTGGACAAGGTGCGCGGCCGCCCGCCGCAGGAGGCGGTCGTGCAGGACGTCGAGGTGCCGGTGCGCCAGGGCCCGGAGTTCCTCGACTTCTTCCTCGGCGACGTCGGCATCACCCCGGTGTGGTTGTGCCCGCTGCGGCTGCGCGATCCCGTGCCGTGGCCGCTCTACCCGCTCAAACCCGACGACCTGTACGTCAACTTCGGGTTCTGGTCCAGCGTCGCGCGGCGGCCGGGCCAGTCCGCGGACTTCCACAACCGGCTCATCGAGGCGCGGGTCGACGCGCTCGGCGGGCACAAGTCCCTCTACTCCACGGTGCACTACCCGCGCGAGGAGTTCTGGGAGCTCTACAACGGCCCCGCGTACGCGGCGGTGAAGGGCGAGTACGACCCGGACGGTCGGCTGCCCGACCTTTACGACAAGTGTGTTCGGTGAGGTCGAAATGAGCATTGCGAAGGTGGTCCAGGGGCTGGTCACGGGCCCGGTTCCGGTGCGGTTCGCCGCCTACGACGGCAGTGTCGCGGGCCCGTCCGACGCCGCCGTCGGTTTCGAGGTGCGCAGCGAGCGCGCGCTGTCCTATCTGGCCACCGGCCGCAACGAGCTGGGCCTGGCCCGCGCCTACGTCTCCGGCGACCTGGAGGTGCACGGCGACATGTACGAGGCGCTCGTCGCCGTCAACGGGCTGAGGCTGGACCAGTCCTGGTTCGGCCGCTATCACGCGCTGCGCGATCTGGGCGGGCTGCGGCTGCTGAACCCGCCGCCCCGGCCGCCCATGGAGGCCCGGCTGCGCGGTCGCCGCCACTCCAAGGAGCGCGACCAGGCCGCGATCGCCCACCACTACGACGTGTCGAACCGGTTCTACGAGTGGCTGCTCGGCCCGTCCATGGCGTACACCTGCGCGGTCTTCCCCGACGAGACGGCGACCCTGGAGCAGGCCCAGTTCGCCAAGCACGACCTGGTCGCCCGCAAGCTCGACCTGGCGCCGGGCAAACGGCTGCTGGACGTCGGCTGCGGCTGGGGCGGCATGGTCATGCACGCCGCCCGCGAATACGGCGTGAAGGCGCTGGGGGTGACCCTGTCCCGGCGGCAGGCCGAGTGGGCGGCCAAGGCGATCGCCGACGCGGGCCTGTCCGACCTGGCCGAGGTGCGGCACATGGACTACCGCGACGTGCCGGTCAACCACTACGACGCGATCAGCTCGATCGGCCTGACCGAACACATCGGCCGCGCCCAGCTGCCCGGCTACTTCCGGTTCCTGCAGCAGCGGCTGCGCTACGGCGGGCGGCTGCTCAACCACTGCATCACCCGGCCCGACAACCGCGACCCGGGCCGCTACCGGCGCACGTTCATCAACCAGTACGTGTTTCCCGACGGCGAGCTGGAAGGCATCGGCCACCTCATCGGCGTCATGAACTCCAACGGCTTCGAGATCCGCCACGAGGAGAACTTCCGCGAGCACTACGCGCTGACGCTGGCCCAGTGGGCGGCGAACCTGGAGCGGCACTGGGACTCCTCGATCGCCGAGATCGGCCCCGGCCGGTCCCGGGTGTGGCGGCTCTACCTGGCCGGCTGCCGCCTGGGCTTCGAACGCGACCAGGTCCAGTTGCACCAGGTGCTCGGCGTACGCCTCGACGCGCGCGGCGGCAGCGGCATGCCGCTGCGCCCGAGCTGGCCCTGAGCTACCGGGGCCCGGACGGCGCCCAGATCTTCGCGGTGATCGTGGTGCCGAGCGCGCTGGAGTCGATGGTCAGCCGTTCGGAGAAGCATCGGGCGATCCACAGGCCCCGACCTGAGGTCTGCGTGCCCGAAGGCGGCTGCCAGCCCGCCGTGTAGGGCCGGCTCACCCCCGGACCGACGTCGCTGACCTGGCAGAACACCCATCCCGGGTATCGCGACAAACGCAGTCGGCCGTGTCCCTCGGCGTGCATGACGACGTTGACGACCAGCTCCGTCGTCACCAGCTCCAGCGCCCAGCCGACCGGCTCCGGCAGCCGCCAGGCTTCGCCCAGCTCGTGGATGCGCTGCCGGATCCCACGCAGGTCCACGCGGGTGAACGGGCCCTCCACCAGGATCTGGTCGTGCGGCGTCATCGGCGTCGGCCCGGTCGGAACGTCGTGCCCGGCCGACTCCTCGTGCTCCGGCACCGGCGGGGCAGGGGGTGGCAGCAGGTTCCGCCGGGTCCTGCGGTACGGGGCGGTACCAGCGGGCGCGCCGTACCGCGTTCTGGCAGCGGGGTTCATGCGTCACCTCGATCCGGTGGGTGCGGCTGACCTCTGGCCCATACCCATTCCCTCACGTTTTGATCGTCTACCCGGCGACGGGTGTGCCGGGCCCGATCAGCCCAGCCGGTAGACGCGGGCCGCGTTGCCCGCGCCGATCTGCTCGGCGAAACGCCGCGCGTCGGCCGGGGCCGCCGCACCGTCGGCGACCATCTCGGCCAGCACCAGCCCCAGGCTGTGCCGCAGCTGCGCGGCGGCGATCAGGTACAGCTCCGGCAGACCGTACGCGTCGGAAGAGTAGAGCAGCTTGCCGAACGGGGCCAGCTCCAGGAACTCGCCGAGCACCGCCGTGGCCCGCGCGCCCAGGTGCGGGACGGTCAACCCCAGATCGGCGTGGACGTGCGGATACACCTGGGCCAGCCAGCCGGCCTGGCGGTGGTACGGGTAGCAGTGCAGCAGCACCAGGGGCACCCCGAACGGCAGCGTGGCCGCGCAGAACGGCTGCAACAGCGCCGGGTCGGCGCGGGCCAGCGCGGCGTCGCGGTCGCCGAAGCCGGTGTGCAACTGGATCGGCAGCCCGGCGTCGACCGCGCTCCACAGCAGGTGGCGCAGCAGCACCGGATCGGTGAGCCGCCCGCCGTCGCGTAACCAGCGCGCCGCCGCCGCGCTCACCTCGTGCGGCTCCGGCCGCGCCGGATCCAGGTCCAGGCCGTGCCGGTACGCCGCGATCGACTTCGTCGCCACCGCCCCGGCCACGGCCTCGTCGAGCGCCTCGGCGAACGCGGCCGCGAACCCGCCCGCGTCGCTTCCCGGCGCGACCTGCTCAGCCAGCAGCTCCAGGCGTACCACCTGATGGGCCGGCGCTTCCGCCAGCGTGCCCAGCACGCTGCGGTCCACCAGGCCGCCCGCGACCGGGCCGGTGTCCACGAGCAGCGCGGACAGGCCCGCCGCCCGCAGCAGTCGCCCCGCGGCCTCCTCCGGGCCAAGCCTGCGCCGCCGCCGCAGGTAATCCTCGACCGGGGCGTGCGCGGGCAGCTCCAGCACCGGCGCGCACCAGCGGCGCAGCGCCAGTCCGACCTGGCTGTCCAGGTAGGAGGTGCCCGGTGGCGCGGGCTCGTCGGCCTCGGTGCACCACATCTCGAAGGCCGCGTCGTCCAGCGGAGCCATCGTGATCGCATGGCAGTGCCCGTCGATCAACGACAGGTCCTCGGTCAGCCCGGCCATCGGATCGCCTTCGGGCGGGTCGAGGTCAGTAGCGCCACCGGACCGCCTCCACCAACTCGACGGTGGTCAGGCGGCCGAGGGTGTCGGCCTCGGCACGGTGCACCGCGCCGAACGCGTCCAGCAGCGGCTCGCCGAGCATGGCGACCAGGCCCGCGTCGGCCCGCAGCCGCTCGGCGGCCAGCGCGGGGGAGTCCGGCAGCCGGGGCGGGCGGCGCGCCTCGGCCAGCGTGAACGGGTCGACCCGCACCTCGTCGGGCAGCCGCATCCCCGCCCCGGCGGCGTCCGTGGCCAGCGCGCAGACCGCCCCCGCCACCAGGTACGGGTTCGCCGAACCGTCCACACACTTGATCTCGGCGTTGGCGGCGGTGTCCCGGTGGCCGGTGGCGCCCGTGACGAAGCGCAGCGCCGCCTCCCGGTTCTCGTGCCCCCAGCACTGGTAGGCCCCGGCCCAGCGCTGCGGAGCCTGGCGCAGCGCGCTGGCCGGGCTCGGCGCGCCCAGCCCGGCCAGCGCGGGCAGCCGCTGCAGCACCCCGGCCAGCACCGACTCTCCGCGGCGCGTCATGCCGTACGGGCCTTCGCCGCCGGAGAACAGGTTCACCCCGCCTGCCCAGGCCGAGAAGTGCAGGTGCATACCGTTGCCGACCTGGTCCGCGACGGACACCGGGGCGAACGAGGCGCGAAACCCGTGACGGAACGCCAGCGCCCGGACCGTCTCCCGGACCAGCACCACCCGGTCCGCAGCGGTGACCGGGTCCGCGTGCGCGACCGACACCTCCAGCTGCCCCGGGCCGTACTCGGGATGGAACTGCTCCACCGCCACCCCCTGCGCGGCCAGCGCCGCCAGCAGGTCCCGGCCGAAGTCCGACAGCTCCGCCAGCCGCGCCATGCCGTACGCCGGCCCCTCGGACGCGGGGCTCCCGTCGGGCTTCGCCAGATACCACTCGATCTCGAAGGCCATACGCAGGTGCAGGCCTGCGGCACGGGCCCGCTCGACCATGCGCTTGGCGAACAGCCGCTGGTCCACCGGGTACGGCTCGCCGTCCTGGGTCCAGCGGTCCACCGGCGCCCAGGCCCAGCCGGGCATCGCCGAGAGCACCGTCAGCGCGTCCAGGTCCGGATGCAGGCGCAGGTCGCCGACCGGGCCGCCGACCAGGTCACCGGCGGTGATGCTGTCATCGACGCAGAACACGTCGTGCACCGGGGACATGCCCACGCCCCAGGCGGCGGCGTGGTCCAGGCGCTCGGTGGGGACGCTCTTGACCCTGGTCACTCCGGCGTTGTCGACCCAGGTCAGGGCGACGGCGTGCACGCCCGCGGATGCCAGTCGGGCGGCGGCGGCCCGTGCTGCGGTACCGCGCGCGTCGCGGTCCAGCACCGGCTCCCACATGCCTGAATTCTCGCTGCCCAGGCCGGACACCGCGCCATTTGATCTGTTTTCGTGGACGATAACTGTCCCTATAGGGGCGTTCCGCGTCCACAGAAACGGATCATCGAGCGCACCGCAGACCTCGTCAGGCGTGGTCGTCCCTAGGCCGCCGTCCGGGTGCAGCCGGTCTGGCCGCGAACCTGGCCGCCCGCTAAACGGACAAATGGGTCATTATTTGTAATAATGGGCGTGTAATACACAACAGGCCCCAAAAGTCTCTGTACCCTCGCCCGAGTTGCGTGAGGTGACGACGACGACCCCGGGGGACTGCCCGCATGAACGCTCGCAAGATCGCGCTCGCCGGCGAGTCCATCCTGGTCGCGATCCTGCTCACCATCATGGGTGTGGTCGCCGCGTGCCAGCACACCGGCGGCCCGGTCCTGCCCGCCACGTCGGCCCCGCTGGGCCCGGTCATCTCCGAGCCTGAGCTCGACGGCCAGCTGCTCAGCGGCGCGGACGTGCACATGGAGACCAGCCCCATGCAGGACGTCGACGCGGGCAGCGAGCACGTCTGCACCGACTGGGAGATCTGGACGGCGCAGCCGCGCGAGCGGGTCTGGTTCGCCGGCTGCATCGGCGGCGTGCAGAAGACGCACACCCACTTCGGCGACGGCGTCTTCGAGAACGCCTTCGCGCAGCGCCGCGACCTGCCCGGCGACCGCGACTACGAGCTGCGGGTGCGGCACAAGGACAGCAGCGGCAACCCGGCGACGGAGTGGAGCCCGTACACGACGCGGCCGTTCCGGACCGACAAGGAGCGCAAGCCGCTGCCCGGTGCGCCGCAGTGGGTGGTGGCCCAGGCGGGGTACAAGGTCGAGGAGGTGGCGTCCGGGTTCGAGCTGCCGGTGAACATCGCCATGGTGCCCTCGCACGCCATCGCGCCCGACAAGCCGATGTTCTACGTCACCGAGCTGTACGGCACGATCAAAGTGGTGCGCGGCGACCTGAAGGTCGGCGTGTACGCCAAGAACCTGCTGAACTGGAACCCGTACGCGGACTTCCCCGGCACCGGCGAGATCGGCCTGACCGGGATCGTGGTCGAGCCGACCACCGGCGACGTGTTCGCCAGCATGCTGTACCAGGCGGGGGCGGAGTTCTTCCCGAAGGTCGTGCGCATCCACAGCGAGGACGGCGGCCTGACCGGCAAGACCGTCACCACCGTCGTGGACCTGAAGGATGATCCGCTGGTCGCCTCGCACCAGATCTCGAACCTGACCATCGGGCCGGACGGCAAGCTGTACATCCACATCGGCGACGGGTTCGTCCCGCAAAGCGCCCGTGATCTCACCGATGCCCGGGGCAAGGTGCTGCGGGTCAACCTGGACGGCACCGCGCCCGAGGACAACCCGTTCTACGATCCGGCGGACAAGAGCAAGACCAAGGACCTGGTCTTTGCCTCCGGGTTCCGCAACCCGTTCGGCGGGGCGTGGCGGGCCGCGGACGGCCAGCACTACTCGGTGGAGAACGGCTCGACCAACAACGACCGGCTGGCCCGGATCGTCAAGGGCGGCGACTACGGCTGGAACTCCCACACCTCCAGCCTGAAGAAGAAGTCGCTCTACAACTGGGCGCCGACGCACGCGCCGGTGGGCATCACCTTCGTGCAGAAGGAGGGCAACCAGACGGCCGGGTTCCCGGAGAGCAAGCTCGGCAACGCTTTCGTATCGGAGAGCGGCCCGACCTACGGCACCGGCCCTCAGCTGCGGGGCAAGCGCATCGTCGAGTTCACCTTCGGTAAGGACGGCTCGGTCTCCAAGCCCAAGACCCTGGTCGAATACAACGGGTACGGCAAGACGACCGTCGCCGGGATCGCGGCCGGCCCGGACGGGCTCTACTTCTCGGGGCTCTACCCCGACCAGGGCTACAACCCGATCCTGCCGACCGCGAAGATCTACCGCGTGCGGTACGCGCCGCAGGCCGCCACGGGCAAGCCCAAACCGGTCGCGGCCAAGGAGTCGTGCACCGACGGCGACCTGCAGGTGATCGCACGGGCGTCGAAGACCGACGTGAAGCCCGGTGCGCCGATCACCTTCACCCTGGTGCTCAAGAATCTGTCGAAGCACACCTGCAATCGCGACATCGGCGCCGACGCGCAGGAGCTGTTCCTGATGCACGGCACCGAGAAGGTCTGGTCCTCGGACCACTGCGGCGCGCCGAAGGGCAAGCAGGTCACCGCACTCGCGGCCGGCCGGGAGATGGTGTTCACCGTGCCCTGGAACGGCAAGTCCAGCAGCACGTGCGCCAAGGGCCAGGTGCGGGTGGCGACCGGCCCGGTGCCGGCGGACGGCTCCTACCAGCTGTTCGCCCGGGTCGGCTCCGACCGGAGCGCACCGGTCTCGATCAAAATCCATTGAGCTCCGTCAGAAGGAAACCTTCAATCTTCCATAAAGTTTCGTAGGCATCTTTCATTGACCTATAGATAATCGTTATAGTGCGCCGACGCATCCCCTCCACCCCTTCTGCGAGGTGCTCATGCTCGGTAACCCCACCGTGCGCCGCCGTACCCTGCTGGCCGCCGCGGCCGGTATCGCGGCCGCCCCGTTCGCCGCTGGTCCCGCCTTCGCCGCCAATCCGAAGGTCTACCTCGACCCCGGCCACGGCGGCACCGACCCCGGCGCGGTCGCCAACGGCCTGCAGGAGAAGGCACTCACCCTGAACATCGCCCTGCAGATCCGCAACATCCTGCAGGCCAACTACGCCGTCGACATTCGCATGTCGCGCACCACCGACGCGACCGTCAGCCTCGCCCAGCGCACCAACGACGCCAACGCCTGGGGCGCGGGCATCTTCGTCAGCGTCCACATCAACTCCGGCGGTGGCACCGGCTTCGAGAGCTACCGCTACCCGACCTCCGACGCGGCCACCGTCAACCTGCACAACGCGCTGCACCCGCGGGTGCTGTCCGGGATGCGCTCGGTCGGCTCGGTCACCGACCGCGGCCTGAAGACGGCCAACTTCCACGTGCTGCGCGAGTCGAACATGCCCGCGGTGCTCACCGAGAACCTGTTCATCGACACGCTCGCCGACGCCAACCTGCTCAAGAACGCGGCCTTCCTCGCCGCCACGGCGCAGGGCCACGCCAACGGCATCGCGGCGTACCTGGGCCTGTCCGCACCGCCGCCCACGTTCAGCACCATCGTGGACAACACCACCGCGGGGCGGTTCACGGCCAGCGCCAACTGGGGCACCTCGACCTTCTCCGGCCAGAAGCACGGCGCCGACTACCGCTTCGCCAACCCGGTGCTGGCCAGCGATTCGGCCTGGTTCAAGGTCAACATTCCGGCCACGGCCAACTACCGGGTGGACGTCTGGCACGCCGCCGACCCGGGTTACAGCAGCTCGGCCCCGCACGTGGTGGTGACCTCGGGCGGCAACCAGACGGTGCACATCGACCAGCGCACCGGCGGCGGCGCCTGGCGCTCGCTGGGCACGTTCAACCTCGCCGCGGGTGACCGCAACCTGGTCGGCGTGAGCCGCTGGACCAGCGCGGCCGGCTACGTCATCGCCGACGCGGTGCGGGTCACCCGCGTGTAGGCGTGCGCGAAGCTCCGTCCATGCTGTTGGATCGGCGTGGACGGAGCTTCGGCACGGCATGGGAGTGCGATGGTCGGCGGCGGACGGAACCTCACCGGGCAGGGGCTGACGTTCCTCGCCGAACGCGGGCTCGCCACCTTCACCACGATCCGGCCCGACGGCACCCCGCACGTGACCCCGGTCGGTTTCACCTACGACCCGGCGACCGGCCTGGCCCGGGTCATCTGCGACGGGGCCAGCCGCAAGGCCGCCAACGCGCGCCGCAACCCGGCCGTGGCGCTGTGCCAGTTCGAGGGCCGGTACTGGCTGACCCTGCAGGGCGAGGCGACCGTGACCGGCGACCCGGACGTGGTCGCCGACGCGGTGGCCCGCTACACCGCCCGCTACCGCGAGCCTCGCGCCAACCCGAACCGGGTCGCGCTCGTGATCACGGTGACCCGCCTGCTGGGGGACTCTTCGCTACTGGCCTGAGCGGTGCGCCGACCGGCCGGCGGCCGGGCGCGTTCTCTCCCGGCAGCGGCCGAACGCGCCCCGGTCAGCTCAGGCGGCACTCCAGCCAGACGACCTTGCCCGTGCGGCCGGGCACCACGCCCCAGCGTGCCGACAGGCCGTCGACGAGGCACAGGCCCAGGCCGCCGTCGACCCCGGCCGGACGTGGTGCCGGCGGCTGCGGGCTGCGGTCGGTGACCTCGATACGCAGCCCTTCGCCGATGCGCGCCAGCCGGATCGCCACCGCCCCGCCGCCGTGCAGCACCGCGTTGCTGACCAGCTCGCAGGCGAGGATGAGCGCATCCCCCGACGGGTCGCGCAGGTTCCACGCGCCGAGCTGCGTGCTGACGAACTGCCGGGCGAGGACGTTGCTGGCCCGGCCGCCCGGCAGCCGGATCGATGCGGCCGTCATGCCCCGGCCCCGCTTGCCTGATTCCATGACCCACCTCCACGTCTCGGCAGGGATTCGGGACCGGGCCGCATCCGGATGGGTGGATTCCCGGTGCAGACGGCGACCCCTCGGCGGCGGCGGTCCGCCGGTAGAGTCGGCGGCGTGCCGGACCGTCGCGCCTGTCTTCTGCTCACCCTCACCCTGGTGCTGAGCGGTGCTGCGTGCTCGTCGCCGCCCGCCGAGCCGCCCGTGTTCACCCAGCCCAGCGGTGCTGCCGCGGCCTCGGGCGCACCGTCGGCGGCCTCTTCGGCGGTCCCGTCGGCGAGCGCGAGCGTGCGCCCGTCCGCGTCGCCGGTGGTGCGGGCCGCGCCGAAGAGCGCACTGGCGGTGGGGGTGCGCACGCTGAAGTTCACCCGCGGCGACCGGGCCCTGCCGACCACCGTCTGGTATCCGGCCGCCGGCAAGGCGGGCGGATCGCCGCGCAAGGACGCCGCGGCCGCCGCCGGCCGGTTCCCGGTGGTGCTGTTCAGCCATGGCCTGCACGGGCTGCCCACGAACTACCAGCAGATCACCACCCGGCTGGCCGCCGCGGGCTTCGTCGTAGCCGCCCCGGCCTACCCGTTCACCAACCGCGACGCCAACCCGTTCAAGCCCGCCGACATGGAGAACCAGCCCGCCGACGGGTCCGCGGTGCTGACGGCGCTGCTGAAGCTGGACGGCAAGTCCGGCGACCTGTTCGCCGGGCACCTCGACGGGGGCCGCCTCGGCGTGGCGGGCCACTCCGCCGGCGGGTTCACCTCGGCGGGCATGCTGGCCAACACCCGCGACACCCGCGTCGACGCGGCGATCGTGATCTCGGGTGGCTCGATGGGGACGTTCCGCGGCACGCGCACCCCCGTGCTGTTCGTGCACGGTGACGCCGATGCCGTGGTGAGCTACCAGACCGGGCGGAACGCGTACAGCGCGACGTCCTGGCCGCGGGCCTTCCTGACGCTGCTCGGCGGCGACCACGGTGCGTTCCTCGGGCCCGGCGCGAAGGGTTTCGACCAGACCATCAAGACGATGACCGACTTCCTGCGCTGGACGCTCTGGGGCGACGCCGCGGCCAAGGCGCGGCTGTCGGCCGACGGCACCCGCGCGGGCGTGGCGAAGTTCGAGGCGAAGCTGTGAACGTCCTGCGACCGGGGGAGTGCCACGTCTACTGGGCGGATCCGGCCGACGAGCAGCCCTGGCACCAGCGGCTGCTGAGCGAGGGCGAGCGGGCTCGCCGCGAGTCGTTGCGCCGCGACGAGGACCGCGCGCGGCAGACCGTGGCCGCGGCGCTGCTGCGGCTGCTCGCCGGTCGGCACCTGGGCGAGAAACCCGCGGCGGTACGCGTGGAGCGCGCCTGCACCACCTGCGCGGTCCCGCACGGCCGCCCGACCGTGCCCGGCGGGCTCGACGTGTCGGTGTCGCACTCCGGTGACCGGATCGCGATCGTGCTCAGCCTGGCCGGCCCGGTCGGCGTCGACGTGGAGCAGGCCCAGCCGCAGCGCGACATCCTCGGCGTGGCCAGGCTGGCGCTGTCCGAGGCGGAGCTGGCCGCCTCCGTGCCGCTGGACCAGGACGGCTTCTACACGTACTGGACGCGCAAGGAGTCGGTGCTCAAGGCCACCGGCGACGGGCTGCGGGTGGCCATGACCAGGATCGAGGTGTCGGCCCCGGTACAGGCGCCGCGCCTGCACCGCTTCGAGGGGCGGCCCGACGTGGTCGAGGCGGCTCGCATGTTCACCCTCGCGCCGGGCGCGGGCTACCAGGCGGCGCTGACGGTGCTCGGCACGCCGACGGCGATCACCGAGCACGACGCGTCAGAGCTGCTGCGTCACCAGGGCGAGGGCTTGTAGTCCTTCAGGAAGCAGCCGAACAGGTCCTCGCCCAGCTCGCCGCGCACGATCGGGTCGTACACCCGGGCGGCGCCGTCGACCAGGTCCAGCGGGGCGTGGAAACCCGCGTCCGCGAGGCGGACCTTGGTCGGGTGCGGGCGCTCGTCGGTGATCCAGCCGGTGTCCACCGCGGTCATCAGGATGCCGTCGTCGAGCATCTCCCCGGCGCTGGTGCGGGTCAGCATGTTCAGGGCGGCCTTGGCCATGTTCGTGTGCGGGTGGCCCGGCCCCTTGTACTTGCGGCTGAACTGCCCCTCCATCGCCGACACGTTCACCACGTACTTGCGCCGCGCCGGGGACGCGGCCATCGCCGCGCGCAGCCGCGCGACCAGCACGAACGGGGCGGTGACGTTGCACAGCTGCACCTCGAGCAGCTCGATCGGGTCGACCTCCTGCACCACCTGCACCCAGCTGTTGCTGGGGTCGAGGTCGGGCACCAGGCCGCCCGCGTCGATCGCGGAACCGTCGGCGATGCGCGCCAGGCTCGCCCCGCCCGTGGTCAGCGCCAGCGAGGTGACCAGCTCCGGGCTCAGCTGCTGGTGCGGCATGGCCTGGATGGCCGCGGCCGCCGGGCTCGACCCGGTGTAGTGGCCAAAGCTGATCAGCTCGGGCAGCGGCCCGTCCGGCAGCGGGGCCGACTCGGCCGCCAGCAGCTGCGCGTACGCCTGCGGCGAGCGGCGCACCGTCTGCGCCGCGTTGTTGATCAGGATGTCGAGCGGGCCCTGCGCCGCGACGGAGTCGGCGAGCGCCACCACCTGGGCCGGGTCGCGCAGGTCGATGCCGACGATGCGCAGCCGGTGCAGCCACTCGGCGCTGTCCGGCATCGCCTGGAAGCGGCGCACCGCGTCGGACGGGAACCGGGTGGTGATCGTGGTGTGCGCGCCGTCGCGCAGCAGCCGCAGCGCGATGTACATGCCGATCTTGGCGCGGCCGCCGGTGAGCAGCGCGCGGCGGCCGGTCAGGTCGGTGCGGGCGTCGCGGCGGGCGTGGTTCAGCTCCGCGCACGGCGGGCACAGCTGGTGGTAGAACGCGTCCACCTGGGTGTAGCGGTCCTTGCAGGTGTAACAGGCCCGCGGCTGGCGCAGGTGCCCGGCGATGTCGCCCTTGGTGGGGGAGGTCAGCCCGAACACGCCCGCGGTCTCGTCGTCGATGCGGCCCGGCGCGCCCGTGGCGGTCGCCGCGGTCACCGCCTCGTCCGCGGCGAGGATCTCCTCGCGCTTGTCCCGGCGGCGCTGCTGCTTGACGGTCTTGAAGAGCCGCCCGACGGCGCGGCGCACCGCGACCGCGTCGGGGTGCTCGACCGGCAGGTTCTCGACCTGGGCCAGCACGCCGAGGCACACCTCAAGGTGCGCAGCGTCGATCCCGGTGCGCTCCTGCTCGCTGATCGTCATCCCAGTGCCCGTTCCCGTGCTCGCCTGCTACCTCGCCCGGAAACTGTACGCAGGCGACCGCGCGATGGCCGAACCAGCCGCCGGGCGCGCCCCCGGACTGTCGTCCATCTCACCCGTCCTGCCTCGCCGCACCCCCTTTGAGTAGACGCCGGCCTATCTCATCGACTTTGATCTCGAAATAGTCGATGTAATAGGCCAGCGTCTATGGAAAACGGGTCGCTGGAGCGGGGCCGTGGCGCGGGGCGGGGCGGGCTTGGGCGGGTCACACCGGGGCGACGGTGTCGCCGGTGGTGGCGTCGGTGACGAGGATGGCTTCGACGGGGCAGCAGTCGGCGGCGTCGCTGACCGCTTCGGCCGGGTCGACCAGTTCCCGCAGTGGCGTGGACTTCTTGTCGACGAGCTCGAAGTGGTCCGGTGCGGTGCCCGCGCACAGGCCCGACCCGATGCATCGGTCCCGGTCGACCGCCACCTTCCACTGCCCGCTCACCAGCGCACCGGCAGTTCCTGGAGACCCCGCACCAGCATGCCCTTCTTCCAGGGAAGTTCCTCTTCGGCGACGGCGAGTTCGAGGTTCGGGAAACGGGTGATCAAGGTCTGTAGCGCGACCTGCAGCTCCATCCGGGCCAGCTGGGCGCCGACGCAGTGGTGCGGGCCGTGCCCGAAACCGAGGTGCGGGTTGCTCTCGCGGTGGAAGTCGAGCTCGTCGGGGTGTTCGAACACCTTGTCGTCGCGGTTGGCGGAGGCGAGCGCGCCGAGCACCGGCTCGCCGGCGCGGACCAGCACATCGCCGACCATGACGTCCTCGGTGGCGTAGCGGGCGAACGCGGCGGCGGTGCCGAGCGGCACGTATCGCATCAGCTCGTCGACGGCGGCGGGGATCAGGGTCGGGTCCGCCCGCAGCTCGGCGAGCTGGTCGGGGTTGGTGAGCAGCACGTACACGAAGTTGGGCAGCTGGGTGACCGTGGTCTCGTGCCCGGCGGCGAGCAGGCCGGCCGACAGCTGCACCAGCTCGGCCTCGGTGAGCCGGTCCTCGTCCTCGTCGCGGGCCTTGACCATGGCGCCGAGCAGGTCGTCGGTCTCCTGGGCGCGGCGCTGGGCGATCAGCCCGGCGATGTAGGCGTGCAGGTTGCCGAGGTACTCCATGATCTGCTGCGGGGTGAGCGAGGTGGTCGAGATGATCGCCTCGGACCACAGCTGGAACCGGTCGCGGTCGGTGAAGGGCACGCCCAGCAGCTCGCAGATGACCGTGACCGGCAGCGGGGTGGCGAAGTGCTCGACCAGGTCGGCGGGGGAGCCGTGCGCCTGCATGCCGTCGAGCAGCTGGTCGGCGATCTCCTGGGTGCGCGGGCGCAGGGTCTCGACGCGGCGGGCGGTGAACGCCTTGGCGATGAGCTTGCGCAGCCGGGTGTGCTCCGGCGGGTCCATCGCGAGCATGCCGGATTCACCCTGGTGCGGGTGGGTGCGCGGCTCGTCGCGCCCGACGCTGGCGGCGCGGCTGAAGCGGGCGTCGCCGAGGATCAGGCGTACGTCGTCGTAGCGGGTGGCGAGCCAGGCCTCCTCGCCGTACGGCAGGCGGACCCGGGTCAGCGGTTCGCTGCGGCGTAACTGCTCGTAGAGCGGGTTCAGGTTGAGCCGGTCGGGGTCACCGAACGGATAGGTGCGGGCCGCCATGATTTCACTGCCGGTCGACATCGTCGCCCCCTCGTGTGCGTACGAATTCAACTCTATGGATGGTAGTGTGGGTCAGTCCCGAAGTCGATGCCCATTCTATGAAAAAGCCGGATATTCAAGACAGTTCCGGCACAGTTGGCTTGACTGGGAACGTGACCGCCAACCGCCGCCGCCGGAGCTCGGCGGTGGCCGTGCTCGCTGCGCTGCTGGCCCTGGCCGCGTCCTCGGCCCGGCCGGAGACGGCCCGGTCCGCGGCAGCCCAGCCCACACCGGCTCCCAGCCCGGCGCCCAGCCCGTCGCTGGCGGCCGGGCCGGTCCCGCAGCAGCCGCGGCTGCTCGACCAGGCCAAGGTGGATCACGCGGTGGCCCAGCTGGACGGCCTGGTGCAGGCGGCGATGAAGCAGACAGGCGTGCCCGGAGTGGCCGTCGGCGTCGTCTACCGGGACAAGGTCGTCTTCGCCGAGGGGTACGGCGTCCGCAAGGTCGGCGCGCCCGGCGCGGTCGCCCCCGACACGGTGTTCCAGCTCGCCTCGCTGTCCAAGCCGCTGGCGTCCACCGTCGTCGCGGGTGTGGTCGGCGGTGGCAAGGTGGCCTGGAACGATGCGGTGATCAAGCACGATCCCGGGTTCGCGCTGAAGGATCCCTGGGTGACCCGCAACGCGACCGTGGCGGACCTGTTCTCGCACCGCAGCGGCCTGCCCGACCATGCCGGGGACCTGCTGGAGGACCTCGGGTTCGACCGGGCCTACATCCTGTCCCGCCTGCGGCTGGAGCCGCTAGCGCCGTTCCGGGCGAGCTACTTCTACACGAACTTCGGGCTGACCGCGGCCGCGCTGGCCGTGGCGAAGGCGGCCGGGCGCAGTTGGGAGGAGCTGTCCGCGCAGACGCTCTACCAGCCGCTGGGCATGACGGACACCAGCTCCGAGTTCGCCGACTACGAGCAGGACCCGGACCGGGCCGTCGGGCACGTCAAGGTCGGCGACGCCTGGCAGGCGAAGTACGTGCGCGACCCGCAGGCGCAGAGTCCGGCCGGCGGGGTCAGTTCGACCGTGAACGACATGGCGAAGTGGATGCGGCTGCAACTCGGCGCGGGCAGGTTCGACGGAAAGCAGCTGATCGACGCGATGGCGCTGCAGGAGACGCACCTGCCGCACAACATCGCCGCGCCGCCACGCGCCCCCGACGGCCCGGTCGGCTTCTACGGGCTGGGCTTCAACGTCGGCTATGACGAGTTCGGGCGGCTGCGGCTGGGCCACTCCGGGGCGTTCGACCTGGGCGCGGCCACCAACGTGACGATGCTGCCCGGCGAGGGGCTCGGCATCGTGGTGCTGACCAACGCGCAGCCGATCGGCGTGGCCGAAGCCATCGCGTACAACTTCATGGACATCGCCTCCTACGGCCGGCAGAAGACCGACTGGTTGCCGTTCATGCTCGGCGTGCTGCAGAAGATGGAGAGCGCGGACACCTCGCGAACCGACTACGCGAAGCCGCCCGCGAACCCGGCGGCCGCCAGGCCGGTGACCGCGTACACGGGCACGTACGCCAACGAGTACTACGGCCCGCTGACCGTCACCGCGCAGGGCGACAGGCTGACCATGACGCTCGGGCCGAAGAAGCAGGCGTTCCCGCTCACGCACTACGACGCGGACACCTTCAGCTACCGGACCACCGGCGAGAACGCGGTCGGCCTGGACGGGGTCACCTTCACCGCGGACGGCTCCGGCCCGGCGAAGCAGCTGCGCGTCGCGCACCTGGACGCCGACGGCTGGGGCACCTTCACCCGCCGCTAGACGCGCCCGTCCCGGACCGCCGCGATGATCATCTCACGTAGCTGCTCCATCGGATCGCCGTCGCCGACGGCCAGCGCGTTCTTCGTCGCCGCCACGGTCAGCCCGAGCTCGGGCAGCGCCCCGGCCAGGCTGCCGCCGATCCCGCCCACGCCGATCATCGGCCCGTCGACCGCGTAGCCGAGCGTCCAGCGCACCGGCATGCCGAACGTCCACTCCGGACCCCGGGTCACCGGCGTGCTCACCTCGCGCAGCCGTTCCGGGGAGATCAGGCGGACCCCGTCCACCTCGCCGAGCAGCGCGGCGAACATGCGGGCCGCCGCGCGGGCCGTGATGGTGCCCACGGCCGGCACGTCCGCGCGCAGGAAGGCCCGGTCGTTGCCCAGGTCGGCGTCGGGTCGCGCGCCGTGCGGCACCGCCCGGTCGAAGTTCGGCAGCTGCGAGCTGAGCTGCTTGAGCGCGTCCGACCAGCTCCGGTCGGCCAGTACGGCGAGGGAGTCCAGGTCCTTTTCGGGTACGCCGAGCAGCAGTTCGCCGGGCATGCCCAGCGGCGCGGCGACGTCGGCGGCCAGCACCTGCGCCACGGTCCGGCCCGTGGCCCGGCGGACCGTCTCGCCGACCAGCCAGCCGTACGTCCACACGTGGTAGCCGTGCGCCGTGCCCGGCTCCCACAGCGGTGTCGCGTCGGCCATGATCGCGCACATGCGGTCCCAGTCGGCGAGGTCCGCGGCGGTCACGTCGGGCGGCAGCGCGGGCAGCCCCGCGGTGTGTGTGAGCGCGTGGCGCAACGTGATGCCGGACTTGCCGTGCCGGGCGAACTCCGGCCACACCTCGGCGATGTGCAGGTCGTAGTCGAGCCTGCCCTGCTCGGCCAGCACGTGCACCACGGTCGAGGTGAGTGCCTTGCCGGTGGAGTAGCTGAAGAACGGGGTGCCCGGGGTGACCGGCCGCCCCGTCGCGGGGTCGGCCAGCCCGGCGACGGCGTCGACGATCGGCACGCCGTGCAGGTACGCGGCGACCTGTACGCCGGTCTCCTGCCCCGAGCCGACGAGGTCGTCGACGCGCTGCTGTACACGCTGCTGAAGGTGGTGCCAGGTCATGGTGCGGGGGTGTCCTCTCGGGCGGATGCCGCCGGGGGTGCGGCGGGCCAGTGTTCGAGCAGCACGTGCAGGGCTTCGACGGCCCGCCGCCACGACTGCTCGACGTCGCGCGGGTGGCCGAAGCCGCCGGTGGCCTCCAGGCTCACGAACCCGTGGAACGCGCCGCGCAGCAGGCGCACCGCGTCGGTGAGGTCGGGTTCGGACAGACCGTAGCCGCGCAGCATGCCGTAGGTCAGCTCGTAGGTGCGCCGGAACGCGACCGGGTCGGCGGTGACGAGCTCGGGCGGCAGCGGGAGCTGGGTGGCCGCGTACCGGCCGGGGTGGGCCAGGGCGTAGGCCCGGTACGCGTCCGCGAAAGCGATCAGCGCGTCCCGGCCCGACCGGCCCGCCACGGCCGCGGCGATGGCGTCGACCAGCTCGCCGCCCGCGAGCAGCGCGATGCGGTGCCGCAGGTCCTGCAGGTTGCGGACGTGGGAGTAGAGGCTCGCGTCCTTCACGCCGAACCCGCGCGCCAGCGCGGAGATCGTGACGTGGTCGAGCCCGGCGGTGTCCGCCAGGTCGGCCGCCGCCAGCGTCACCCGCTGCGCCGTGAGCCCTGCCCGTGCCATAACCTAAGGTTACTAGGCAACAGCCTAGGATGACTAGGGAGTATGGCTCAGTCCACGTACGGCCGGACCAGCCCCGGTGCGGGCAGGTAGGGCTCCCAGTAGACGATCTGCCACGCCGCCTGCAGCGCGTCCTCGCACGGATAGGTGTGCCCGCACCGGTCACAGATGCCCTGCACCTGCATGTGGTGCTCGCTCCAGCGCTGCCGCCCCTCGGCGACCATGGCCAGGGCGCGGCTCTGGATCGCCGTGCGGCCGACGTAGGTCGTGCCGTGGGAGTTGCGCCGGACGTCGTTCGAGGATCTGGGTCGTGGCTGCGGCCTTGACATAAGCCTTCTCCTGCCGTCATCCGGCATAACGCGGTACGGCCCGTTAAGGTGCCGAGCTGTCGTAAACCCGTTGCCCGGGCGCGAGCCCTGCGATGGACCGGCCAGGTGAGATCGTTCGCAGAGTTGCCGGCAGAGGGCACGGACGCGCGCCGACGGCCCCCTTCGTCGCCCACTGCCGGCGCTTCCTGCGCACCGCCTGCAAACCTTGACCGTCAGGGACGCGGGTAGCGGATGAGCAGGCTGGCCCGGACGGGGTGGTCGCCGACGGCCTCGTAGAGGTGGGGCACGTCGGACCGCCAGGAGACGTGCTCGCCGGGGTGGGCGGTGAGCGGGGCGTCGATCGGCCCGGCGCGCAGCACGCCGTCGAAGACGGTGATGTGCTCGGTCACCCCGGCGTGGTGCGCCGGTGAGACCTGGGCGGCGCCGGGCGGGACGACCATCCGGTACAGCTCGTAGGTGACCGCGTCGTCGTCGAACACCTGCAGGAGCGTGGCTTCGACGGCGGTGCCGCGTACCGTGCCGGCCTGCTGGCCGGCCAGCAGCGCGGTGATCGGCACGCCGAGCGCGGCGGTCACCGACCACAGCGTGTCCAGGGTCGGGTTGCGGGTGCCGTTCTCCAGCCCCGACAGCGTCGCCTTGCCCACGTTCGCCCGGCGGGCCAGCTCCGACAGCGAGATCCCCGCCTGCTCGCGCAACCGGCGCAGCCGTGCGCCGACACCTTCGGCCCCGGGCTCCAGGGCCGGGGGCCGGCCGCTGCGGGCGGTTGCCGGACGCGCGCTCATGGGGCTATCGTGCACCACGAGCGACCGTTCCGTTTGCGGAACGCTCGCGCTGGAGCGAGGAGCCGGGGCGTGGGCAGGGGAGTGTTGCAGCCGGTGCTGGCCGGGGTGGTCACGGCGGTGGTCGGGTTCGCGAGCACGTTCGCCGTGGTGCTGGCGGGGTTGCGGGCGGTGGGCGCGGACTCGCGTCAGGCCGCTTCGGGCCTGCTGGCGGTATGCGTGGCCGCCGGCGCGACAGCGATCGTGCTCGGCCTGCGGCACCGCATCCCGATCAGCATCGCCTGGTCGACGCCGGGCGCGGCGCTGCTGGCCGCCACCGGCTCGGTCGACGGCGGGTTCGCCGCGGCGGTGGGCGCGTTCGCGGTCACCGGCGCGCTGATCGTCGCGGCGGGGCTGTTCCCGGCGCTGGGCCGGGCGATCGCGGCGATTCCGCGGCCGATCGCGGCGGCCATGCTCGCGGGTGTGCTGCTCGACCTGTGCATCGCCCCGGTGCGGGCGCTGGTCGACGTGCCGCTGCTCGCTGCGCCGATCGTGTTGGTGTGGCTGGTGTTGAACCGCTTCGCGCGAGCCTGGGCCGTGCCCGCTGCGCTGGCCGCGGCCGTGCTCGTGATCGTGCTGGACTCCCCGGCCGCGTTGCGCGGAGCCGCCGCCGCGCCGGAGGTCGTGCTCACCGCGCCGGTGTTCACCTGGCAGGCGCTGGTGAGCCTGGCGGTGCCGCTGTTCCTGGTCACCATGGCCTCGCAGAACGTGCCGGGCATGGCCGTGCTGCAGGGGTACGGCTACACCCCGCCGCTGCGCGGCGTGCTGCTCGGCACCGGGGCGGCCACGGCGGTCGCCGCGCCGTTCGGCTCGCACGCGGTGAACCTGGCCGCCATCACCGCCGCGCTGGCCGCGGGGCCCGACGCGCACCCTGATCCGCGGCGGCGCTGGATCGCCTCGGTGACCGCGGGCCTCGGCATGATCACTCTCGGGCTCGGCGCGAGCGCGGCGACGGCGTTCGTGCTCAGCTCGCCGCCGCTGCTGATCGAGGCGGTGGCGGGCCTGGCCCTGCTCGGGGCGCTCGGCGCGGCGATCGCCTCGGCGACGGCCGAAGCCGAGGGGCGGGAGGCGGCGGTGGTCACCTTCGTGGTGACCGCGTCGGGCGTGGCGCTGCTCGGGGTCGGCGCGGCCTTCTGGGGGCTGCTGGCCGGCGGCCTCATGCTGCTGCTGCGACCTCGCTCAGGAACGACTCCACCGTCGCCGCGAACGCCTGCGGATCGTCCACCCACGGAAAGTGACCCGACGCCGGCTGCACCGTCAGCCGTGCCGAGCTGAGCCGCTCGGCCAGCGCGCGTACGGCGTGCCGGGTGGGCCAGATGTCGTGCTCGCCGACCACGAACAGGGTCGGCACGGCGAGCCGGGCCAGCCGCTCCGGCAGGGCCGGGTCGGGCTCGTAACCGGCGTAGAAGCCGTCGGTGGCGGGCTTGGCGAACTCGGCCGGCTCGGCGTCGGCCTGCGCCTTGGCGGCGTCGTTCCACTGCCCGTAGAGCAGGGGAGCGGACAGCCGGCGCAGCCGCTCCAGCTCCTCGGCGTCGGCGGCCTCGGCGGTGAGCGCGGCGGCGGCCTCGTCGATCCACGGCTCGTGCGAGCGCTCGGCCAGCACGTGTGCCACGTCCAGATCGGACGGCAGGCCCAGCACGCGCAGGGACGGGTCGACGACGACCAGGCGGCGCAGCCGCTCCGGGTGCTTGTCGGCGTACAGGAAGCACACGCCGCCGCTGGCGGAGTGGCCGAGCAGGTCCATGGTGGGCAGGCCGAGGTGGGCGCGCAGCGCCTCGACGTCGTCGGCGATGCGGTCGACCCGGTAGGTCGCCGGGTCGGCGGGCACGGCGGAGTCGCCGGTACCGCGGTTGTCCAGCAGGATCAGCGTCCGGGTGGCCGACAGCCCACCCAGCTCGCCGAGGTATCGCACGGCCTGGCCCGGCCCGCCCGGCACGCACACCAGCGGTGGCCCGTCGCCGGTGACCCGGTAGGCGAGCTCGGTCCCATCCCATGATCGAAAGCTAGGCACCCAGCCAATTCTGCCAGCCCCTCGCAGGGAACGCCCTCGCTGGCGCGACGTCGCCCGGTGGGGCGCCGGGGCGGCGGGTGGGTGGGGTGATCAGGCGCGGTCGCGGCGGAGGCGGGCATATGCCCACGCCGCGGCGGCGGTCCACAGGGTGGCGTGGGCAGCGAGGGTCAAGGCGGTGAGGGCGGTGCCGCCTGAGGTGGTGAAGCGGGTGGCGGCCATCAGGGGTGGCACCAGCCAGGGGGCGGGGGAGCCCTGCAGGCCGAGCACGATCGCGAGCACGGAGCCGGTGACCAGGACCGCCGCGCCCATGCCCGCGGTGCGGGTGACGGCGCGGCAGGACAGTGCGCCGAGGGCCACGGCCGGTCCCAGGGCCAGCAGGTGCACGCCGAGTCCGATCAGGAGGCTGCTCGGCTCGCCCTTGACGCCGCCGAAGATCCACGGCATGACCAGTGCGACGGCGATGGTGCCGAGCCCGGCGGCCGCGGCGGCCAGCAGCCCGGCGGCGATCTCGCGCCCGGCCGAGCCGAGGGCTACCCGGGCCAGCCGGCGCTGCACGTCCGGCTCGACGTCCAGCAGGATCTTCGTCTGCCAGGCCAGCACGGGGAAGGCGACCAGGGCGGAGACGCCGTACGCCTCACCGGCCTCGGCCTGACCGCCGCCGTAGAGGATCGACAGCACCGCGAGCGCGGCGATCAGGGGCGCGACGGCCCGCCCGGTGCGGACGAAGCCGTGCAGCCGCATCCTGGTCAACGCGATCACGAGCCGACCTCCTCGCGTACCCGCAGCACATGGTGGCCCTGTTCGCGCAGGCGCGCGACGGCGTCGGCCAGGTCGGCGGCGTCGACCGCCACCTCGACGACGCAGCGCGGCCCGGTGTCGGCGGCGGCCGTGGTCACCGTGCCGTCGGCGACGGTCCACGACGCCGCGCCGGGCAGCCGTACGGTCTCCCCGCGGTGGTCGCTGACCAGCACGGATCCGCCTCGCGCGGCGACCTCCAGGACGATCCCGGGGACGAGGTCGCGGGTCGCCGCGTCCAGACCCTCCCACGGCTCGTCCAGGATCAGCAGATCCGGCGGCGCGAGCATGGCCTGCGCCAGGCCGACCTTCTGTGCGGTGCCCTTGGACAGCTCGGGCAGCTTGACGTCGCGGAAGGCGCCGAGCCCGAGCCGCTGCACCCACTCGTCGACGGCCCTTGTGGCGGCGGCGTGGCCGAGCCCGCGTACGGCGGCCATGGCGCGCAGGTAGCCGGTGACGGTGCCGGCCTGGTCGGCGGGGAAGCGCTCCGGGACCCAGCCGACGACAGCGGGGCGGTCGGTCACCCGGCCCCGGGTCGGCCGCAGCACACCGGCGACGAGCTGGAGCAATGTCGACTTGCCGGCGCCGTTGCGGCCCAGCACCACCACGATGCCGCCGGGTTCCACCCGGGCCGTGACGTTGCTCAGGACCCACGGTCCGCCGCGGCGGTAGCGTTGCCACACGTCGTCGAGATGCACGGGGCGATTGTGCCACCGGGCACGGCGTACCGCCTATGGGTGATCTTGGAAGCGGTCCGTGACCGCGCCGCGCGGCGACATAGGATGGTGCTTTCGTGCTTGATCGTCTGATTCCGCGGTGTGGCGGGCCGGGCGGCGACGGCAGGGGGCTTCGTATGGATCTCGGCGTGCACCTCATCAGCTTCACGTTCCCTGGCGGGACGGCGGCGATCGGCCCGACCCTGGCGGCGGCCGGGCGGGCGGCCGAGGACGCCGGGGTGGCCAACCTGTCGGTGATGGACCACTACCTGCAGATGGACGGCATGGACCTGGGCGGCCCGCTCATGCCCATGCTGGAGGGCTACACCACGCTGGGCTTCCTGGCCGCGAACACCAGCACCGTCACGCTGCAGCTGCTGGTCACCGGCGTGACCTACCGGCACCCGGGCCTGCTCGCGAAGATCGTGACCACGCTGGACGTGCTGTCCGGCGGCCGGGCCGTGCTCGGCATCGGCGCGGCCTGGTACGACCGCGAGCACGCCGCCTACGGGGTGCCCTTCCCGCCGGTGGCCGAGCGGTTCGAGCGGCTGGAGGAGACGCTGCGGATCGTCCGCCAGATGTGGAGCGACGACGACGGGCCTTATGAGGGGCGGCACTACCGGCTGGCGGAGACGGTCAACTCGCCGCAGGCGCTGTCCGCCCCGCACCCGCCCATCATGATCGGCGGCGGGGGCGAGAAGAAGACGCTGCGCCTGGTCGCCAAGTATGCCGACGCCTGCAACCTGTTCGCCGGGCCGGACAGCGCGCCGGAGGAGATCGCGGCGAAGCTCGACGTGCTCAAGCGGCACTGCGCGCGCGAGGGCACCGACTACGACCGCATCCGCAAGACGATCGCCTGGTCGGCCCCGGTGACCCCGGACGCGGCCGGCGGGGCGGACTTCGTCGCGTCACTGGAGCCGTACGCGAAACTGGGCGTCACGCAGGTGCACCTGATGCCGTACACGGCCGAGCCGGTGGCGTTCCTGAACGGCCTCGGCGAGCATGTGGTGGGGCGGCTGAAGCAGCTGTGAGCCTCAGCCGAGGCCGAGCAGCGGCGGGACCTGCGCCATCGCGGTGACCACGTGCTCGGCCCCGGCGGCCGCCAGCGTGCCCGCCGAGGCCAGTGCGGCGTAGCCGAGCACGGTCATGCCCGCGGCCCGGCCGCCGCGCACCCCGAACGGGCTGTCCTCGATCAGCGCGCAGTCCGCCGGGTCCACCCCGATGCGGTCGGCGGCCAGCAGGAACAGGTCGGGTGCGGGCTTGCCCCGGGCGACCATCGACGCGCTGTAGCAGTGCGCGCCGAAGTAGCCGCCCAGCCCGGTCACCCGCAACCGGAACGCGATCTCCTGCGGCGTGCCGCTGGACGCCACGCACACCGGCACCGACGCGGCGCGCAGCAGGTCCAGCAGTTCGCGTACGCCGTCGACGGCGACCAGCTCGTCCTGCTGGCGAGCCATGACCTCGCGTTCGTACGCCGCGGGCAGGTCGAAGCCGACGGGGCGGCCCAGCTCGCGCTCGACGTCGGCGACGCATTCGGCGGTGGCGCGGCCCATGTAGCGCTCGATGCTCTGTTCCAGGGTCGTGGGCAGGCCCGCCCGCGTGACCATCTCCGCGAAGACCGCGTTGTTGATGATCTCCGAGTCCACCAGTACGCCGTCGCAGTCGAACACCACCGCTTTGATCACCCGTACAGGCTGCCACGGATGGGTGCGCGGCTGCTCCGTGGGTGTGACCGCGGTGTCGCTAAGTGGACAAATCGGATGTAGCGCTTCCGGTGTCGAGCGGATCATTCGCGGCAACGATCGAGCACGCGGAGGTACGCCATGTCCCGTCAGCTGACCCGCAGATCCGTGATCGCCGCCGGGCTGGGACTGGCCGCGGTGCCGCTGCTGCCCGCCGGCCGGTCGGCCGCCGCCGATCCGCCGCTGCGCGTGGGCGTACTCGTCGCGCGGACCGGCGGCCTCGTCGACTACGGCCGCCAGCAGCTGCTCGGGTTGCAGCGGCGTGCCGACGGGCTCAACGGCTCGGCCGGGCACGGCGGCGCACACCCCGCCGCACAGCTGGAGCTGCTGCTGCAGGACGTCGGCGACACTCCCACGACCGCCCGCGAAGCCGTCTCCCGGCTGCTCGACCGCGGCGTGCACGCCCTCGTCGGGCCGCCCGCAGGCTGGCTCGACGACGCGGTCGTCGGCACCGCCCAGGCCGCCTGCACCCCGCTCGTGCTCCCGGCCACCGGCCCGACCCCGGGCTCGCCGTACGCGTTCCGCAGCGCGCCCACCGACGCGCAGGTCCACCGGGCGCTGCTGGCCGCGATGACGGCGGCCGGGCAGCGCGCCGCCGGGGTGCTGCGACTCGACGTGCGCGACGACCCGGCCCTGCGCGAGTCGCTCGCCGCCGAAGCGGCCGGGCAGGGCGCGCGCATCGTGTCCACCGAAACGGTGCCGCTCGACGGCACGGGCCTCGCGGACAAGGTGAAGGCCCTGATCGCAGCCGCGCCTGAGGCGCTGCTGCTGGACCTGCCCGCGCCCCTGGCGGCCGCGGCGGCCGTCGCCGCGAAGACCGCCGGCTGGACCGGCCCGGTGCTGTCCACACCGGACGCCGCGCAGGCGTCGTTCCACCAGCTCGCGGGCGTGGCCGCGGCGGGCGTACGGGCCGTGAGCCCGTGGCTGCCCGTGGCCGCCGAAGCACCCGAGGCGCTGCCGAACTGGTCGAGCGTGCGCCGCTTCGCCGCCGAGCTGGGCACGGCCCCCGCCCCGTCCGCCGGGTACGCCGCCGACGCGATAACCCTGCTGCACCAGGCATTCCTCGGCCACCGCGACAAGATGGCCGCCCGCGACCAGCTCGAACGCGCCTGCTGCGTCGGCGTCACCGGCGTGTTCAACATGACCGCCGACAACCACGCGGGCCTCGCCCCCGACGCACTCACCGTGCTCACCTCCCGTGCCGGCGCCTGGACGACCCTGCCCCCGGCCCCGTGACCCGTCCGCCGCGAAACCGACGGGGTGATCGGATTGGCGGCGCCGCCGCATACTGTGCCGCGTGACCCGTGACCACAGCACTCGGACCCCGGCGGCCAGCCTGCGGCTGCGTTTCGCGGCTTGGCAGAACAGGCTGCCGGTCACCTGGCAGGTGATCTCGCTACTGGCGCTCCCGGTGGCCATCGGCACCGCGGTGTATCGGCATCACGGTTGGGCGCTCGGCCTGGCAGCGGTGCTGTTCTACGGTTTCCTGTTCACCGTCGGCACGATCCGCGTCCCGGAATACGAGTCCTGGCAGAACGGCAAGGGCACGTGGGACGCGATCATGTCCGTCCCGATGGTGTTCTTCTCACTGGCGATCCTGTTCGACGAGCTGGCGCTGTGGCAGACCGGTGCGATCGCCGTCGGGGTGGGCGCGGTGCTCGCCCCTTTCCTCATTCGACGCCGCCGCGTGCTGCGGGCCCGGGAAGGCGCTCAGGCGGCCCGGTCGGTGCTGCTGGCCCCACTCGACCGGCCGGTGCTGTCCGACGGCGAGTGCCTGCTGTGCCGGCCCGCCGACGCGGACAGGTTCTTCGAACGGCGGCGGGTGTGGGAGGACGAGCACTGGCGGCTGTCGGTGGTGCTGCGTGGCGCGGTGGCGGGATTCGCGCACCTGGAATCACGCAGGCACATCCCGTACCTCGCCGATCTCGACGGGCCGGAGGCGGCGACCCTCGGCCCGGTGCTGGCCAGGGCCACCGCGGCGGTGCGCGAGGCGACCGGGGCGGACAAGGTCTACGTGTACGTATTCGGCGACCGCGTGCCGCACCTGCACTTCAACCTGGCCCCGTACCATCCGGGCGGGCCGCTCGTCGGCGGGGCCGGTCAGGTGCGGCCGGACGCGCCCGCGGCCAGCGCGGCCGCGCATGACGCCGCCGCGAAGGCGGTGCGCCACCTCCTCGGCGGCCTGGCGTGAGCTGGGGAGCCGTTCGGCTGTCAGCTAATGGGGCATTTCGGCAATTTTGCGAATTCCTGTCCGGTTTACCCCGATTCTCGGTAGCGTCAGGGCAACCCGATCATCCCCGAGCAGTGGAGAGAAGCCATGCGCCGCCCAGTGCGACGTGGTCTCTTGTTGCTGACCACGGCTACCGTCCTCGTCCTCGGCTGGCCCGGCGCCAGTGCGCAGGCCGCCGCCTACCTGAGCCACCGCACCACCGTCGACATCTTCCGCGACGCGGGGATCTCGATCTGGTCGAGCGGCAACTGCTCCAACCGGAACAACCCGAACTGCACCTCGTTCGAGCGCATTCGGCGGTCCACCGTCGACGGCCTGCTCACACTGCGCAAGGCCAGCAAGTGCGACCTGCGGGTCACCGGCGGCACCGAGACCGGCCACGGCTCCGGCACGTACACGCACTGGAACGGCTGGAAGATCGACATCAGCAAGTACGACTGCATCGGCCGCTACATCAAGCGGTATTTCCGCTACGTCGGCCACATCAAGGGCTGGGGATACCAGTACAAGGCGCCTTCCGGGAACATCTACACCGACGAGGGCAACCACTGGGACATCCTGTATTACAGCTGCGGAGGCTGCTCCGGCGACGACGATGAGCCGACGCTGAGCCCGTCACCCTCCCCGTCGGCGAAGCCGTCGCCGAGCGCGTCACCGTCGGCCACGCCTTCCGCGAGCACCTACCCGTCGGCCAAGCCGTCGTCGAGCGCGTCAGCGTCGGCCACGCCTTCGGCCGCCCGCCCGTCGGTGTCCTCGTCTCCGTCCATCGACCCGTCTCCGTCCATCGACCCGTCACCGTCGGCGAGCGTGTCGCCGTTCGTGAGTCCGTCGTGGTCGGGGAGCCCGTCACCGTCGGCTGCGCCGGTCGGCTCGTCGGCCTCGCCCGGTCCGTCCGGCTCGGCGCAGATTCCGGCGTCGGCCTCACCTTCGGCCGGGCCGACAGCCGGATCGGCTTCGACCGGACCGTCCAACGCGGCCCCCTCAGGCACGCCGTCGCCGTCCGTCAGCCCGTCGGCGTCGATGACGGTCCAGCCGTTCGGCGCGGCGACGACACCGGACGCGGCTGCCGGGAACCAGGCCCTGGTCGAGCCGCCGACGGCGCTGCCGCCGCCGCCGGTCCGCGAGCCGGTTCCGCAGCCGACGAAGCTGCTGCGATCGGTGGACCCGGAGCCGCGGACGCCACCGGCCACCATGGACCCGGCACAGGTCGACGCGCCACTCGGCTGACCACCGCCCGAGGCCGCCGTGGGTGCCGCGCACCCGCGGCGGCCTCGTGTCATGCCCGCGCGTTCGCGGCTGCGGGGGATGACGGCCCCGCTCAGCCCTTGACGTAGGACAGCTTCTCGGCGATCCGGCCGTCGCGGACCCTGATGACGTCGACGCCGCGGACGTGCCCGGTGCCCCAGTCGTAGCGCCACCGCTGCACGACCAGGTCACCGGCGACGGTCCGCTCTTCGGTGTCGAACCGGCCGGCGAGCTGCTCGAACACCGGCCGCCAGGCCTCGCGCACCTCGTCGCGTCCCTCGTGCCGGCGGCCGTCCGGGGCGGGATTCGTGCTCTCGAACACCACGTCGGCCGTACACAGGTCGAGTGCGGCTGCGAGGTCGTGGTCGTTCCAGGCGTTGTTGAACGCGTCGACCAGTGCGGGTGTGTCCATGCGTCGACGATAGGTCCGGGTGCGGGACGAAGGTGCAAGGGCGAGCCGCGCGCCGGTGCCGGGTTCCGGACATGGGCCGCGCGCCGGTCCGTCGGCCCGGAACCGGCGCGCGGAGTCGGGATCATCAGGCGGTGAAGCCCGCGAACAGGATCGAGGCCAGGCCGAGGCCGATGGCGAGGTTGGCCAGGGTCGCGCCGCCGAACACGGCGACCGGCCGCCAGCCCGCCTCGCGCAGGGCGCTGACCCGCAACTGCAGGCCGATGCTGACGAAGGCGAGGATCAGGAACCAGGTGCGCAGGTCGTTGATGACGCCGATGTGGGCCTTGGCCTCGGCGGCGCTGACGGTCCCGGCGTACCAGGTGCCGATGGCGGAGGCGGCGATGAAGCCGAGCACGAACTTGGGGAAGCGGTCCCACAGCTGACGCAGGCCGGGGCGCTGCGCGTCGGCGTCCTTCTCCACCTTGAACGCGAAGTAGGCGGTGAGCGCGACCGCGACGATGCCGATCAGCGCGTTCTGGGTCGCCTTGACGATGGTGGCGATCTGCAGCGTCTGCTCGCCCGCGATGGCGCCGGCGGCGGTGACCGCAGCGGTGGTGTCGATGTTGCCGCCGATCCAGGCGCCGGCCACGGCGGGGCTGAGCCCGAGTACGTCGGCGAGCCATGGCAGCAGGAAGATCGAGGGCAGCGCGAAGATGATGACCAGGCTGGCCGCGTACGCGAGCTGCTCGCGTTTGGCCCGTACGGCTCCGGCGGCGGCGATGGCGGCGCTGACGCCGCAGATCGAGACCGCGGCCGACAGCAGGGCGCGCAGCTTCTCGTCGAGACCGAGCAGGCCGCCGAGATACCAGGTGATCAGGAAGACGCTGCTGATCAGCAGCACGGCCTGCAGGATCGCGGGTCCGGCGGCCTTGACGATCAGGCTGAGGTTGATCGACGCGCCGAGCAGCACCAGGCCGGTCTTGATGAAGAACTCGGTGCGCACGGCGTCGGCGATGCGCTCGCGCAGGCCCGCGTAGTAGACGATCACGTTGCCGATCAGGCCGAGCGCGATCGCGTAGATCGGGTATTCGACGGCGGCGGCGAACTTCTCCAGGCTGGTGCCCTCGGCCGCGGCCGGGATGGTGTCCTCGAGGAACCGGGCCACCGAACCGAGGACGAGCACGATGAACACGCCGAGGACGAGCCAGGGCCAGGTGCGGACGGGGCGCTCGGCAGTCGCGGGCGCGAGGTCCTCTTCGGTGGCGACCATCAGGGCACCAGGCCCGTCGGGATGACGCCGGTCAGCACGAGCGCGACCAGGAGCAGGCCGACGGCGGTGGCCAGCCAGTCCTCGTTGAGGGCGGCGCGCTGCGCGCGGGTGACGGTGGGGGATTCGGCGGCGGTCGGTGGTGGGGTCAGGTCACTCATGGCGTACGCCTTTCGGGCGGGAGGTGGCGACGCCGTCTATTCTATACAAGACCGGTAGGAGTAGTCGAGATTAGATTTCCTGCCTTGACAGGGCTGCACCCCTGCTGTTGTAGCAGCAGGGGCGCAGCTTTCATCCGATTTGCGCGTAGTGGCTACAGCGGTTCGAGCCATATGTTGCGGAACCGCGGGTTGGCTCCCGCGTCACCGTGGTCCTGCAACCGGATCGGTCCGCCCGCCGCGCCTTCCGGCGCCCCGGCCCCGGTCGACCCGTTGATCGTGATGTCGTTGTGCACCACGAAGCCGTTCCACACGATGGTGACCCGGGCGTCGGCCGTCTTGTTGCCCGAGCCGTCGAAGCGGGCCGCCTTGAACACCACGTCGTAGGACTGCCAGGTCTCCGGCGCACCCGCCGCGTTCACACTGGCGGCCGCCTTGGTGTAGATCGAGCCCGCCTCGGTGTTGTCCAGCGCCGTGTCGCCGTAGGAGTCCAGCACCTGGAGTTCGTAGCGGTCCTGCAGGTAGATCCCGCTGTTGCCGCGCTGCTGCCCGGTGACGTTGGCCGGGTAGAGCGGCTCGTACCACTCCACGTGCAGCTTGAAGTCGCCGAACGCCTGCCTGGTGCGGATGTCGCCGCCCAGCGACTCCAGCGAACCGCCGGAGAACGGCCAGGTCGCAGCGCCGCCGCCCGTGGTCTGCCAGGAGGCCACGTCGTCGCCGTCGAACAGCTGGATGCGCTGCCCGCTGCCGGCCACCGCCCAGCGCTGGCTCAGCACCCCGGCGGCTTGCCAGATGTGCAGCTGGGTGCCGTTGGCGGAGCTGCCGGACAGGGCGTCGAGCACCTTGCCCGACTGCGGGTTGAGCAGCGTGCCGTCGGGCTGCGGCTGCCATACCTGCGAGCCGGAGCCGTTGCAGGTCCACAGCTGCACCTTGGTGCCGTTGGCGGTGCCCGCGTTGTCGACGTCCAGGCACTTGCCCAGCGCCCGGTAGGTGCTGCCGACCCGGCTCCAGCGCTGTGCGTTCGAGCCGTTGCAGGTGTACAGCTGGATCTTCGTGCCGTCGGCGGTGCCCGCGTTGTCGACGTCGACGCACTTGCCGCCGGTGCCGACGATGGCCCCGGCCCCGCCGGACACGGTCAGCGCGTCGAGGTTGACGTGGCCGACGTCGCCGCTGTCGTACTTGATCGCGATGGTGTTCGCCCCGGCGTTGAGCGCCACGCTCTCGGTGAGCGTGGACCAGGTGTCCCAGTTGCCGGTGCTGGCCAGCGTGATCTGCCGCAGCTTGACGCCGTTGACGTACAGGCTGACCGTCTTCGGGCCGGCGGACGGGTTGGGCCCGTTGGAGTAGCGCAGCCCCGCCTGGTAGGTCCCGGCCGAGCCCGCCGTCACGGTGAACGTGGTGCTCGCGCCGAGGGTGCCGTACCCGGCGACGAAGCCGGTGCCGGTGTAACCGGTGTGGTCGGTGGCGACCGTCGCGCCGCCGCTGCGGGCCGCCGACTCGGCCTGGTAGATCCCGTCCGACGGGGGCGGGGTCTGGCCGGGGATGGCGTTGAGGGTGTACCAGGCCTCGGTGCTCCACAGCGACGCGCCGCTGCTGGAGGTGAACGGGCGCGGCGAGCGGATGTGCACGACCCGCCCCGCCTGCCTGCCGCTGACCGCCAGGGTCACCTTCTTGCCGTCTGCGGACAGGGTGGCCGAGGTGACGGTCAGGTTCTGCTCGTCGAGCTTCGGGCCGCCGTAGGCGGCCGTGGCCTCGTAGCGCCACTGCTTGAGCTTGTACGCCGAGGCCAGGCTCGCCGCCGTCGCCGCCGACAGGGGCTGGGTGTACTCGATCTCGAACCCGGCGCCGGTGGCCCGCACGGCGAGGATGTCGAACACCGACGTGCCGTTCGGGGTCAGCTTCTGCAGGCCGTAGGTGAGCTTGCCGGACTGGCCCCAGTTGCCGCCCGCGCCGAGCCCGCCGAGGTAGATCGCCCCGTCCGGGCCGATGTTGACCTCGGAGACGCCCGCCTCCAGGCCCTGCGTCATCCGGAACAGTGCGCCCTGGTACTCCCCGTTGACCTTCTCCACGAACGCCCGCTGCAGACCGCCGTAGGTCACGTCACCGATCACGAACTGCCCGGCGTACGTGCCGCTGGGCAGCAGGATCGGGGTGCTGGGCGAGTTGGCGATCTCGTTCTGCGGCATCCACAGCACCGGCGGGGTCACCGGCGCGGTGTCGAACGGGCCCGCCGGGGTGGTGTAGTGGTTGAAGAAGCGACCCTGCTTGATGTGCAGCAGCTTCGAGGACGGCAGCCAGCCGCCCTGGTTGTCGGTGACGAAGATGCCGTTCTCCGGACCCCAGCCGATGCCGTGCGGCGTGCGCAGGCCGCCCGCCACGTAGGAGATCGCGCCGGTGGTCCGGTTCACCTTGACGGTGGTGCCGCGGTTGGTCGCGGGCTGCGGCACGGTGGTCGCGCCGCCGCTGTTGATCGACACCGACAGGTTCAGGTAGAAGAACCCGTCCTGATACAGCAGCCCGAACGCGAACTCGTGGAAGTTGCCGCCCCACGGCCAGGTCGCGATCGTGTTGTACTGGTCGGCCACCTCGTCGCCGTTGGTGTCCACCAGCTGCGTCAGCCGCTGCTTCTCGGAGACGTAGACCTGTCCGTCGACGACCTTGAGACCCATCGGCTCCTTCAGGTTGCCGCCGATCTTTCTGGTGGTGACGCTGCCGGGCCCGGTGGCCCCGCCGGTGTTGCCGAGGATGTACACCTCACCGGCCTGCGATGTGCCGGACTGGTCCGTGCCGCCCCAGGTGCAGATCACCAGGCGGCCGTCGGGCAGCCAGTCCATGCCGGTGACCTTCGGCTGGAAGGTGCCCGGCCGCAGGTTGGTCAGCGTGTATCCGGGGTGGACGCCGGTCAGCGGCAGGCCGTCGCCGGGAGAGTCGGCCACGCCCTCGCACTCCTTGCGGCCCGGTGCGGTCACCCGCACCACACCCGCGTCGGTGCTCAGCGCCGAGTTCGGCACCAGCACGAACGCCGACGAGCCCGGGGTGCGCCACTCCAGGGTGAGCTGCTGGCCGCCGGTGCGCTCGAAGTAGTCGATGCGCAGCGCGTGGTAGCCCGTGGTGAGGCTGACCGTGCCCTCCATGGCGGTCGCGCCGTGCAGCCCGTCGTGGTTGACCACCATCGCGCCGTCGATCCGCAGTTCGGAGCCGTCGTCGCTGGTGAGCCGGAAGGTGTACGAGCCTGCCTGGGTGATGTTGATGTTGCCGAGCGCCTGCGCGACGAACAGGTCCTCGAACCCGAAGTCGGCGGCGGTGCTCCAGTTGACCGTCGGCATCAGTTTGTCGATGTTGGGCGTCTGCGCGGGCTTGAGCGCGCAGATCTCGTTGAGCGGCACCTGGACGTCGAAGACGCGCAGGGTGACGCCCGGTTCCTGGGCGGGCACCGCGGCGGCGGGCGCGGCCCACACGCCGCCCGCGAGGGCGAGCGCCAGCGAGACCAGCACGGGACCGCGAATTCGGCGTAGCAGTCGTCTGCCCATCGTCACTCCTGGGGAGGGGAGAGGTGGCCGTGCCCGGTGGTCATCGACGCCGACGATTAACACACCAGAAACATCGGAGGGTGGATCGAGACATTAGACGCTTTCGATCGTGCTGTCTATATCTTTCGATCAACACAGCAAAAGTTGTTGCCGTCTCTACGAAAGTCGGCGCGCACGGTAGCTGAGCGACGCTTCCAACGTGGCTGCATGCACCGCTCGGGCCAGGCGTGCGCCCCATGCCGAGCGCGGCCCGGCGAACGGGATCTCCTCGCCCGCCTCCCGCGCGGCCACGCACACCGCGTCGGTGGGTGTGCCCGAGGCGTCGAAACCCGCGTCACGCAGCGCCTGCACCTTCGCCTCGGTGGCGGTGGCCACCGCGTTGACCATCGCGGCGGGCGACAGCGCCACCGGCAACGCCACGATGATGTTGATGGTGCCGGGCACCAGCGCGGCCCGTGCGGTGTCGGCAGCCGGCGTGGCCTGCGCGGCAGCGTCCGTGGCCCGGGCGGCCCCGGGGTCCGAGGCGGCTTCCGCGGCCCGTGCAGCGTGTGCGGCCGCGGCTTCCGCGGCCCAGCCGCACACCCCGATGCCGGCCGTGACCAGGGCCTCGACATCGCCGTCGCGGGCGAAGGCGCCCTCCTCCACGCGGGCGGCGGTCATCAGGCCGACGCCGCGACCGGTCATACCGTGCCGCTGCGCGATCTCGGTCAGGTGCCGATCCGGATCGAGCCGGGTGTACCCGTGCCCGACCTGGGCGTTGAGCACCCACGCGCGCGGCCCGACGCCGCCGCCCAGCACCGCGCTGGAGATCATCTGCCAGCCGGGACCCGCCTGCCACAGCAGCGCCGGACACCTGCCCGACGCGTCCTCATGGTGGACCAGCACGGGGCGGAGCAGGACGGCGTCAGGGTGGGGCGTCGGCAGCACACGGGACTCTAACGCGTCCTGCCACGCGGGGCGCGATCCCTGTCGAACGGCTGTGGCGGGCATGTCATGCCTACTCGCGCTCGTTTCGGGACGCTCAAGCGTCCCGAAACGGGCTGGGCCGGACTAGGACACTTCGGCGGGCCGGGTGCTGCCGCTGCGGCGAGGGCCGGGAACCGCGGCGGTCGGGACGGCCGTGCCGGTGGCGTCAGGAGGGCGTATCCCGGTGCCGGGCCACCAGTTCACGCGGCCGAGCAGGGACATCGCGGCGGGCAGGAGCAGGCCGCGGACCACCGTGACGTCGAGCAGGACCGCGACGGCCATGCCGACGCCGATCTCCTTGACCGCGACCAGCTCGCCTAGCGCGAAGCCGAGGAAGACGATGCCGATCGACACCGCCGCGGCGGTGACCACCGGGCCGGTGGCGGTGATCCCGGCCAGCACGGCGCGGTCGTTGGCGGCGCGGTCGTCGCCGGTGCGGCGGGCCCACTCCTCCCGGATCCGGGCCAGCAGGAACACCTCGTAGTCCATGGACAGGCCGAAGACGAACACGAACAGCAGCAGCGGCGTGGTCAGGTCCAGCGCGCCCCACGGCGTGAAGCCGAGCAGGCCCGAACCCCAGCCCCACTGGAACACCGCGACCAGCACGCCGAGCGTGGCCAGCATGGTCAGCAGGTTCATCAGCAGCGCCTTGACCGGCACCACCAGCGAGCCGGTGAGCAGGAACAGCAGCAGCGCCGTCGCGACCACGACGACGGCGAGCGCGACCGGCAGCCGGTCGGCGGTGGCGTCCTTCGCGTCGACGAGCTGCGCGGCGGGCCCTGCCACCAGCATCGGCACCGAGGTCTCCAGCGCGCGCAGGTCTCGTACGAACTGCTGGGCCGGCTCGTCCGAGGCCGGACCCGGTCGCTCCACCTCGGCGATGACGACCTGCGGCGGCACGTTCTCGCGCAGATCCACATCGGTCACCCCGGGCAGGGCGCGCATCCGCACCAGCAGCGCCTGCACGGCAGGATCGGCGGCGGCGGCCTCGATGATGACGGGAACCGGCTGCGGGTACTTCGCGGCGAAGTGGTGCTCGTACGCCTCGTGCGCCTGCCGCGCCTCGCTGCTCGCGGGCAGCGAGCGGGCGTCGGAGTCGGCGAGGTTCACGTGCAGCAGCGGCACGCTCAAGGTGAGCAGGACCGCGGTCACCGCGAGCGCCACCGCGGCGGGCCGGCGCTGCGCGAACGCCGCCGAGCGGGCCAGCAGGCCCGGGCCGCGCCGCGCGGGACGCCGCCAGACCCAGGTCCGCGTCCCGGGCGCGGGGATGCGCCGGTGCGCGATCGCGATCAGCGCGGGCACCAGGGTCAGGCCGGTCGCCGTGGCCAGCAGGACCACCAGCGCGCCGCCCAGCGCCATCGCTGCCAGCAGCGGGTCGGCGAAGACGAACAGGCCGGACAGCGCGGCGCCCACGGCCAGCCCGGATACGAGCACGGCCCGCCCGGCGGTGGCCACCGTCCGGGCCAGCAGGTCCGGTATCGGCGCGCGGGGGTCGGCGGCGCGTTCCTCGCGGAAGCGGGCCAGGATCAGCAGGCTGTAGTCGACGGCCAGGCCCAGGCCGAGCAGGGTGACCACGTTGACCGTGTAGTCGCTGACGCCGATCGCGCCGGCCAGCCCGGTCAGCGCCAGCAGGGTGCCGGCGACCGTGGCCAGCGCCGCGCCGATCGGCAGGCTGCCCGCGGCCAGCCCGCCCAGCATCACCACCAGCGCGCCGCACAGCACGATCAGCGCGACCGACTCCCCGAGGGCGGCGTCCGCGATCGCCTGGTCGCCGAAGTCGCGCTCGGCCAGCAGTTTCCCGCCGACCAGCACCTGCGGCACGGCCACCCGGTGCAGTGCGGCCCGCACCTGGTCGGCGACGGCGAGGGCTTCGTCGTCGCTCAGCTGCGGCGACAGCTCGACGACGACCAGCGAGTTCTGATTGTCGGCCGTGATCTGCACCGTCCCCGCCGTGTAGGGGTCGGTGACCTTGACGACGCCCGGGATGGCCCGGATCTCGAACATGATCCGGCTGGCCTGGTCGACGAGGTCGGTGGCGAAGAAGTTCCGCCCGGACAGCACCGCGACCAGCTGCTCGCCGGTCGGCGTCAACTCGTCGAGGCGGGCCTGCGCGGCGGTCGACGGCGCGTCCGGGCGCAGGTCGTCCAGCGGCTCCGTCCGGTCGTAGACCGTGCCACCGAAGACCGCCCCGAACAGGGCGATCCCGGCCCAGCCGACGATGACGGCGTACCGTCCCCGGGCGGCGATCCGACCGAGCCGTGCGAGCATCGCGTCCTCCCGGAGCGGCGGCGCCGATCTGGCGATCACCGACGCCATGAAATACCGCCGACCGTCCGAACGCAACAGCCGCAGCCGATCCCTGTTCACCGCTGCCACCCGTTGGTAGGTTCTCGCGCATGCCGATCGCCCGCGCGCTGCGCGCCCTCACCGCCGCCTGCGCCCTCGCGGGCGTGGTGCTGCTGCTGGTGGACACCGGGGGCGGGCCGGGGATCGCCGTCTACTTCACGGTGCAGAGCAACCTGATCGTCGCGGCCGTGTTCGGGCTCGCCGCGTTCGGCCGGGGAGGCGTGCGGCTGCGTGGGGCCGCAACCCTCTACATCGCGATCACCGGGACCGTGTACCACCTCGTGCTGACCAACCCGGCGAGCCCGTTCTTCACCGCCGACCCGGGTGCGGACACGATGCACAACCTGCTCCTGCACACGGCGACCCCGCTGCTGGCGGCGATCGACTGGCTGCTGGTCAACCGGGAGCGGGTGCGCTGGTGGCACGCCGGAGCGTGGCTGGCCTACCCGCTGGCCTACCTGGCGTTCGCGCTGGTGCGCGGGGCGCTCACGGGCAGCTACCCGTACCCCTTCATCGATGTGGCCGCGCTCGGCTACGGCGCGGTCGCGGTGAACGCGGTGGTCTTCTCGGTGCTGTTCTTCCTGCTGGGACTGCTGCTGATCGGGCTGGGCGAGCTGGCCCGGCGGGTCCGGCGCGCTCCGGCCGCAGCACCCGGCGCAGGCTGACCTACCCCGGACCGATCATCGGATCGTGGCCGTGACCATGCCCGTCACACGCGCCCGCTCGGCCCTGATCTGGTGGTGGCGGTCGCGCCATGTGTCGGCGGCGGGTCGTCGCATCATGTTCTGCGCGGGCACCAGCAGCACCCGTGCGCCCTGCCCGGCGACCGCTGCGGCAGCCTCGGGGAATCGGGTGTCGTAGCAGATGTTGATGCCGAACCGGACGCCGTTGCAGCTGCGCGCATCTCCAGGAGCGTAGTGGCGGCGCTGCGGGCCGGTGTGCCTAGGAGAAGGCCGCGGCGAGCGCGCCGGCCTTGATGATGATGATCGCCAGGGGCAGCACCAGGCCGCAGGTGTAGAGGCCGGTCACCGACCAGCCGATGATGACCGCGGCCAGCGCGAAACCGTTGCCGGTCTGGCCGCGCTCGCGGATCTGCCTGCGTGCGACGTGGCCGAGGATCGCGCCGACGGGCGCGCACACGTAGGTGACCACGCCGAGGCAGGCCAGCAGCAGGGCAGGCACGGCCAGCACGTTGTTGCGGCTGACGAACTGCTTGGCATGGCCCACGGCCGCCGCCGTCGCCTTGGACACCGCCACCGCATGTGCGTCGTCGATCCGCATCGGTGCCGGCCCGGCCTGGCGCGGCGACGGTTGCACCGGCAGGGTCGGATGCGGCACGGGTTCCGGCGGCATGGGCGGGTGCGGCGCCGGTGGCATCGGCACCGGCGCGGCCGGAAACGGCGTCGGCTGCATCGGGGCGGGCTCGCGGAGCACGGGCTGTGGTGGTGCGGGCTCGCCCGCCGTCGGCTGCTCGCTCACTGCTGCCCCGTCCCCGTCGTCGTAGGGATCCATCGACCTGGCTGTTAGGTCGAACGGGATGTTACCGAAGCCTCAGTGGACGTGTCACCCGTTCATGCGCCATTGTGGACGGTCGGTCTCCGGGTCTCGGAGGCCCGGGGCCGGGACAGCCGTTACACGGGCCGGTTCAGCCCGCTCAGCGACGCCTCGAACCGGGCCATCGCAGCGGGGTCGGCGGGTGTGCCGCCGAAGCCCGGCTCCGGCGGGTGCGCGGGACTCTGCTGACAGGTGGGCCGGGTGGTGGTGATCGGCCGCCACCCGGCTCTGCTCCGGCCGCAGTTCAGGATTCACCTGTCGCGGGCTTTGGCATAGACGTTTCGAAATGCCATTCGATGGGGCGGGACGACCGCGACAGAGCCGACAGTGACCTACGAGCGTGACACAGCTCCCATTCGGGGGAGACCCCGTCATTCAGCTCATATTCAGGGAGCACGCTGCTGCCAGTAGCCTCGCACAGGCAGGAGTCCCCGGTATGGACGTGACGGAACTGGCCCGCTGGCAGTTCGGCATCACCACCGTGTATCACTTCCTATTCGTGCCGCTCACCATCGGCCTGGTGTTCATGGTGGCCGCCTTCGAGACGGCCTGGGTGCGCACCGGCAACGAGAAGTGGCTGAAGCTCACCAGGTTCTACGGCAAGCTCTTCCTGATCAATTTCGCGATGGGCCTCGTCACAGGCATCGTGCAGGAATTCCAGTTCGGCATGAACTGGAGCGAGTATTCGCGCTTCGTCGGCGACGTGTTCGGCGCGCCGCTGGCCATGGAGGCGCTGGTCGCGTTCTTCCTGGAGTCGACGTTCCTCGGCCTGTGGATCTTCGGCTGGGACCGGCTGCCGAAGAGGATCCATGCGGCCTGCATCTGGGTCGTCGCGGTCGGCACGGTGCTCAGCGCGTACTTCATCCTGGCCGCGAACTCCTGGATGCAGAACCCGGTCGGCTACCGCGTCAACCCGGACACCGGCCGGGCCGAGCTGACCGACATCGTCGCCGTGCTGACCAACAAGGTGGCGCTGATCACGGTGCCGCACACGGTCGCCGGATGTTTCCTGGTCGCGGGCGGCCTGGTCACCGCGGTCGCGGTGTGGCACCTGGTGCGCCGCCCCGGGCAGGACACCGGTGCGTACCGCAGCGCAGTGAAGATCGGCGCGTGGACCACCCTGGTCGCGATGGGCGCGATGCTGCTCACCGGCGACATCCAGGGCAAGATCATGACCGAGGTGCAGCCGATGAAGATGGCCGCCGCCGAGGCGCTGTACGAGTCCGAGCAGCCCGCGCCGTTCTCCGCGTTCACCATCGGCACGCTCGACGGCAGCCGGCCGGTCTGGTCGGTGGAGATTCCCGGCCTGCTGTCGTTCCTCGGCACCGGCAGCTTCGACGGCAAGGTCGAGGGCATCAACGACCTGCAGGCCGAGTACGAGCAGAAGTACGGCCCCGGCAGCTACAAGCCGAACATCCCACTCACCTACTGGACGTTCCGTCTCATGATCGGCCTGGGTGCGGCGGCGGCGCTGCTGGCGCTGTGGGCGCTGTGGGCCATCCGGCGCGGGCGCAGCCCCAGTTCGAAGTGGCTGGTGCGGGCGCTGCCCCTGCTGCCGCTGCTGCCGCTGGTGGCGAACTCGACCGGCTGGATCTTCACCGAGATGGGCCGCCAGCCGTGGGTGGTGTTCGGCGAGATGAAGACGGCCGCGGCCAACTCGCCCAACGTCACCGCGGCCGAGCTGATCACCTCGCTCGCGGTGTTCACGCTGCTCTACGGGGCGCTGGCCTTCATCGAGGTGCGGCTGCTGCTGAAGTACGCCCGCGCCGGGCTGCCCGACGTGACCCCGCCGCCCGTGGACGAATCCGAGTCCGAAGAGGACCGTCCGCTGGCTTTCGCGTACTAGGAGAGGTGCGCCATGGAACTGACCACCCTGTGGTTCCTGCTGATCGCGGGACTGTTCGTCGGGTACTTCGTGCTGGAGGGCTTCGACTTCGGCGTGGGCATGCTGGTGCCCGTGCTCGGCCGCGACGACCGCGAGCGCCGCGTCGTCATCAACACCATCGGCCCGCTGTGGGACGGCAACGAGGTGTGGCTGATCACCGCGGGCGGGGCGATGTTCGCCGCGTTCCCCGAGTGGTACGCGACGCTGTTCTCCGGTTTCTACCTGCCGCTGCTGCTGATCCTGCTGGCCCTGATCCTGCGCGGGGTCGCCTTCGACTTCCGCGGCAAGCGCCCGGAGGCGGCGTGGCGGCGGCGCTGGGACTGGTGCATCGTGTTCGGCTCGGCGGTGCCCGCGTTCGTGTGGGGACTCGTGTTCGCCAACGTGGTGCGCGGGGTGCCGCTGGACGCCGGGCACAACCACGTCGGGAGCGTGCTCGGCCTGCTGAACCCGTACGCGCTGCTGGGCGGGGCGACCATGGTGGCGCTGTTCCTCACCCACGGGGCGATCTTCATCGCGCTGAAGACCAGTGGCGACATCCGGCGGCGGGCGAACCTGCTGGCTGGGCGGGCCGGGTTCGGCGCGGCCGCGCTGGCGGTGCTGTTCCTGGGGCTGACACTGGCTCACCGGGGCGGCTCGGCGGCCGTGGTGCTGTCCGTGCTCGCGGCGCTGTGCCTGGTCGGCGGGCTGGCGGCGAACCGGGTGCGGTCGCGCACGGATCCGGACGGCCGTCGCGAGGGCTGGGCGTTCGCGGGCACCGCGGCGGCGATCGCGCTGGCCGTGGCGTCGTTGTTCGCGGGACTTCACCCGTTTGTGCTGCCGTCGACCGCCGAGCCCGCTGTCAACAGCCTGACCGTGCTCAACGCGGCGTCGTCGGCGTACACCCTGAAGATCATGTCTTGGGTGGCCCTGGTGTTCGCGCCCATCGTGCTGCTCTACCAGGGCTGGACCTACTGGGTGTTCCGCAGGCGCATCGGCACGCAGCACATCCCGGAGTGAAACGGAGGGATGCGATCGGCTCCGACCGGACTGACCGGACGGGTCGAATATGTGACGGCTGTGGCGGGATCGCGCGTGAGTATGTCACACATGAATCTCTATACTCAAGTCTTTCTATGTAAGGGGGTAACGGGGTATCCATAGGGAACTCGTGGCTACCGCCACGAGAACTTTGTGGAGAGTCGGGGAGGACTCGTGAGGAAGATCCTCGCCACTGCCGGCGTGGCCGTCACCGCGGTCGCGTTCGTGGCAGTGTCAGCAACCTCGGGCGCGGCAGCGCCCGACACGGCCGCGGCATCGCGCGCCGCGTCCGTCGGCGCCAATGCCGCGGACATCCGCTCGTCGGCGTCGGACGGTTACGCCGTCGACCGCGTCCGCAAGGACGCCAACGGCGCGACCCACACCAAGTACACCCGCACCTACCAGGGTCTGCGGGTCTACGGCGGCGACTTCGTCGTGCACACCAAGGCCGGCGGCGCCTACGCCGGCGTGTCCAACGGCCTGCTCGCGCCCATCTCCGTGGCGACCACCCCGAAGGTCACCGCGGCGAAGGCGCTGGAGACGGCCAAGGCCAACTTCTCCGGCACGATCACCGCGAGTGCGGGCTCGGAGCTGTTCGTCGACGCCAGCACCGGCCAGGGCCGACTGGCCTGGGAGACCACGCTGCACGGCTGGCTGGCCGACGGCCAGACGCCGTCCAAGCTGCACGTCATCACCGACGCGCAGACCGGCGCACTGATCGGCTCGTTCGACGAGATCGAGACGGTCACCGGCACGGGCAACGGCATCTACACCGGCAACGTGAGCATCGACACGACGTTGTCGGGCTCGACGTACCAGATGATCGACCCGGTCCGCGGCAACGGCCGCACCTGTGACATGAACAACGGCACGTCGACCTGTACGACGTTCACCGACGCGGACAACGCGTGGGGCACCGGGGCCAACTCCAACCGGCAGTCCGCCGGTGTGGACGCGCACTTCGGTGCGGCCAAGACGTTCGACTACTTCAAGAACGTGCACGGCCGCAACGGCATCTTCGGCAACGGCGCGGGCGTGCCCAGCCGGGTCCACTACGGCAACGCGTACGTCAACGCGTTCTGGGACGGCGCGCAGATGACCTACGGCGACGGCTCGGGCAACAGCCGCCCGCTCGTCTCCATCGACGTCGCGGGCCACGAGATGAGCCACGGCGTCACCGAGGCCCTGGCGGGCCTGGTCTACTCCGGTGAGTCCGGCGGTCTGAACGAGGCCACCTCGGACATCTTCGGCAACATGGTCGAGTTCTACGCGGCCGCGCCGTCGGACCCGGGTGACTACCAGGTCGGCGAGAAGATCAATATCAACGGCAACGGGACCCCGCTGCGGTACATGTACAACCCGACCCTGGACGGCAGGTCGCACGGCTGCTGGTCGACCAGCACCAACAGCGTCGACGTGCACTACAGCTCGGGGCCCGGCAACCACTTCTTCTTCAACCTGGCCGAGGGCACCGGCGCCACGTCCTACGGCACCAGCCCGGTCTGCGGCTCGGCTCCGGCCGTGGTCGGCATCGGCCGCGCCAAGGCCGAGAAGATCTGGTACCGCGCGCTGGACGTGTACTTCACCTCCAGCACCCGCTACGTGCTGACCAGCAACCCGGCCAACACCGCCCGCGCCTACACCCTGCGGGCGGCCACGGACCTCTACGGCACCTGCTCGGTCGAGTACAAGACCGTCCAGGCCGCCTGGACCGCGGTCAACGTGGCCGGCAGCGACGCCGCCTGCCCGACGGGCAACGACTTCTCCCTCGCCGCGTCGCCGGCGTCGGGTGCGGTCAACCCGGGCAGCTCCGCGACCACCACCATCGGCGCGACGCTGACCAACGGCAGCGCGCAGACCGTCAGCCTGTCGGCCAGCGGCCTGCCGAGCGGCGCGACCGCGTCGTTCAGCCCGGCATCGATCTCCTCGGCCGGTGGCAGCTCCACGCTGACCATCGCCACCAGCGCGTCGACCCCGGCGGGCACGTACGCGGTGACCGTCACGGGCACGGGCGCCAGCTCGACCCGGACCACCACCTACAGCCTGACCGTGAACGGCGCGCCGGGCTGCACCGGCACCAACCCGACCGACGTGGCCATCCCGGACAACACCACGGTGAACAGCACCATCACCATCTCCGGCTGTGCCCGCAACGCGTCGGCCACCAGCTCGGTCTCGGTGACGATCTACCACACCTACAAGGGTGACCTGGTCGTCGACCTGGTGGCGCCGGACGGCAGCGTCTACAACCTGTCCAACCGGGCCGGCGGCAGCGCCGACAACATCATCCAGACCTTCAGCCGGAACCTCTCGACTGAGGCCGCCAACGGCACCTGGACCCTGCGGGTCCGCGACGCCGCGTCGGCGGACACCGGGCGTATCGACACATGGTCGCTGACCCTCTGACCTGATCCTCCCCGGAAAGGAATGACGGAGGCGCCACCCGCACCCCTGGGTGGCGCCTCCGCACGCTCTCGCGGCCCGCTACGGGCCGGAGCCGGACGGGGCGGGGTCGGCGCGGACCCGGGTGGGCGACAGCGCCCGGACCGGCGGAGGCGTCGGCTCCGCGGGCGAGGCGGCCCGCTCCGCGGCGCGGGCGATGTTGCGGGCCATGCCGCCGAAGATGAAGTGGTGGAACGGTGAGATGCACTGCCAGTACAGGTGCCCGGCCAGCCCTTGCGGGATGAACACGGCCCGCTGGTCGTATCGGCAGACGTGCGCCGGGCTCAGCAGGTCGTGGTCCACCCGCAGCTCCAGCCAGGCGCGGCCGGGCAGCAGCATCTCCGCCCGCAGCCGCAGCAGGCGCCCGTGCTCGATCTCCTCGACCCGCCAGAAGTCCAGCGCCTCCCCGACGTAGATCTCCACCGGGTCGCGCCGTCCCCGGCGCAGCCCGACCCCGCCGATCACCCGGTCGAGCCAGCCGCGCAGCACCCAGGCCAGGGGCGAGGAGTACCAGCCGGTCTCGCCGCCGATGCGGATGATGACGTTCCACAGCGCGTCCGGCGGCGCGTGCACCCGGCGGGTCTTGTGGTCGATGTACACGCTGCCGCCCGACCAGTCCGGGTCGGTGGGCAGCGGTTCGGCCGGCGCGCCCGTCCAGGTGGCGGTCGACCAGCGGGTCTCCACCTCGGCGTCGCGGATCTTCGCCAGCGCCAGCTCCACCGCCTCGTCGAAGCCCTTGAGCCCTTCCGGCGGGTCGGGCACGAACCGCACGATGTCGTGCTCCCGGCAGACCGCCTCGTGGATGAGGCTGGCCACCAGCGGTTTGGCGATCGCGCCGGGCACCGGCGTGACCAGGTTGACCCACTGCGAGCTCAGCCAGGGCGTGAGCACGCCGACCGGCACGATGACACGCGGGCGCAGCCCGGCGATGCGGGCGTACCGGTCCATCATCTGGCGGTAGGTGAGCACGTCGGGGCCGCCGATGTCGAAGGAGCGGCTCACCTCGCCCGGCACGCTCGCCCAGGCGACCAGGTAGTGCAGCACGTCGCGGACGGCGATGGGCTGGATGCGGGTGCCGACCCAGCGCGGGGTGACCATGACCGGCAGCCGCTCGGTGAGGTAGCGCAGCATCTCGAACGAGGCGGAGCCGGAGCCGATGATCACCGCCGCCCGCAGCGTCACGGTGGGCACCCCGGACGCGGCCAGCAGGCTCGCCACCTCGTCACGGGAGCGCAGGTGGGCGGAGGCGGGCTCACCACCGGGGGTGGCATGCGGCTCCGGGCCGCCGAGGTAGACGATGCGCTTCACTCCGGCCTGGCGTGCGGCCTCGGCGAAGGTGTGCGCGGCCCGGCGGTCGACGTCCTCGAACCGCGGCGAGCCGAGCGAGTGGACCAGGTAGTAGGCCGTGTCGATGCCGTCCAGCGCGTCGCGGGTGGCGTCCAGGTCGAGCACGTCCGCCTCGACGATCTCCGCCCCGCGCGCCCACGGCACGTCCCGCAGCCGACCTGCCGACCTGGTCAGACAGCGGACGTGGTGCCCGGCCTCGATCAGCCGCGGCGCGAGCCGCCCGCCGATGTACCCGGTCGCCCCGGTCACCAGAACCCGTGCCCGCCGCCCTGACGCTCGCCGTGACATGCCTGAATTCTACGGACTTCGACCTTTTTGCGGATCCGCGCGGCGAATGCTGCGTCGATTCGTCGCGCTTCGCCCGCGAGAAGAACAGTGCGCCGGAGCGGTGCCCGTTTCGGGACGCAAGAGCGTCCCGAAACGCGACAGCGCGCAGCGGCACATGTCTCGCCGCGACAGCCGCCCCCGGGTGAGACACGCGGGAGCGCGCAGTGCTGCCGCGCGGGCCGGGCGCGGCCGGGATCAGGCGGGTTGCAGTGGCGGCTGCGACGGTTGGGGCAGGGCGGGGTCGGCACCGGCGCGGGCCGCTCGCGCCACCGTGGCGACTACCGCCAGCTGCAGCAGCAGCTCGCCGACGTTGCCGAGCCAGAAGTGGGCGGCCCCGGCCGCCGCGGCGGCGAACATGGCGAGCGCGCCCAGGCACAGCCAGGGGAAGCGGGCGACCCGCCAGACCAGGACGCCGATCACCACGAGCACGACCATGGTGACGATCGCCGGAATGGGCGGGCCGGCCGTGGCGGCGTTGCCGTAGCGCAGGGTGTCGGCATACCCGCGTGGTTCCAGGCGCAGTGCGATGATGTCGTCGGCGACGCCGAGCGCGATCAGCGCGGTGACCAGGACGCCACCGGCTATTCGCACGGCCCGCCGGGCCAGCGCGGTGACGCCGAGCCGGGCGGCCAGGGCCGCGGCGGCCACGATGAGCAGCGGCGTGAACACCGCGTGGATCCAGAAGCGCGGCGCGTTGACGGCCTCCAGGGCCGAGCCGAAGCCGAGCAGCCGTCCGATCGCGACGGCCCCGCTGTCGTAGGCGAGGCCCACGCAGATCACCGCGACGAGCGCCGCAGCGGGTCCCGCCGCGGACCGGCGACGCGCCGCCAGCCCGGCCAGGATCAGCATGCATACCGCGATGGACGCCATCAACGTTGAGATCATCTGGGCCGCCCTGGTGTTTCGTAGGTGGGAACACCGTTTCGTCAGAGGGAAAGTTATTCCTCGCGCCCCTGATGGCGCAAGGGTTTCCCATGACGCTCGTAAACATCTCCGGACGGACGGTTGACAAGCCGGTTCCCCGCTGACTTCATTGACGTATCGCTGGCGAGAACGTTGTTTCGTCTAGCGAAACAGAGGGAGAAGGGAGGTTCCATGCGAAGTAAGTGGGCGGTCGTCACCAGCAGCATCGCTGTCGTCGCCGCGCTGGGTCTGATCGAGGCCCCGGCACAGGCGTACGGACCGACAGCGAATTCGCTGGGCTGCCGGCTCTACTTCGGCGACACGGGCACCGGCTCGTCACCGACCACCTGGAGCGACACGTTCGGACTGACCCTGGCACCGGCCACGCCGGCACCCGGGCAGACCGTGACCGTCACGCTCACGGCCGCCGCCGGACCGCTCAACGGGCCCGCCCCGTTGGCCGCCGGCGACGTACCGGTGGTCGCCACGGTGGCACTCGGCGGCTCGCAGTCGGGCACGGTGACGCTGAACCTGGCGCCGTACCCGACGTCGGCCAAGGATCCGTACACGCCGCTCGGCGCGATCACGGCGAGGGGCACCTTCGTCGCCGGACCGGCCGGCGCGGCCACCGCCACGGTGACGCAGGTCAAGTTCGCCAACACCACCGCGGCGACGTACTGCTCCGCCGCAGGGGATCGCGACCACAGGGCCGCACCCCAGGCCAGCACGATCGTCGAGGCGTTCAGCGTGTTCGACGGTTCGGCCACCGTGACCGCGGTGTCCGGGCAGACCGTCACCACGCACGCCCGCGCCGGTGACACCGCGACCTTCGCGGTGACCGGCCTCGCGCCGAACGCCACGCTCACCGCGTCCCTCCGGGACGGCGTGGGCGCGGGCACGGGCGAGGGCTCCGGCACGGGCAGCACCAACGGGTCGGGCGCCGGGACGGGCACCATCGCCGTGCCGGCCGGCGCCACCACCGGGGTCCGCAGCATCGCGGTCTCCGACGGCGTCAACACCGTCCTCGCGCCGATCACCATCCTGGGCACCCCGACCATCTCCATCAACCCTGGTGGCGGCGGCGCGGGCACCTCGGTCGCGGTGACCGGCACGAACTGGAACCCGGGCAGCACGGTGGCCATCCGCGGCTACCAGGCGCTGGCCGGACCCCCGCCGCCGAATCCGACCGGGGACGCACCCGTGAGCATCACGGCCTCGGCCGCCGGCGGCATCAGCACCACCTACACCGTCGACGACCCCGCGACCGCGTACCTCGGCGCGTCGTCGGGCGTGGGCCGCGGCACTCTCTTCGCCATCGCGAACTGGGCGGTCTCGGCCGACGCCTGCAACGCGAAGACCGGCGCGGCGACCACCGGGTCCTGTTCGCTGACGTACCACCTGTCGCAGACCGTCACCGCGGGCAACCTCGCGATGGCCCGCGCGGCGGGCAGCGGAAACATCACGCTGTCGGGCGTCACGCTCGACGGCACGGTCCACACCAGCACCGGATCGCTGCCGGTCATCACGGTGACGGACTACCGCGGCAGCACCTTCGGCTGGAGCCTGGTCGGCACGCTCACCGACTTCACCGGCACCCCCGGCGGCACCATCCCGAAGGCGAACCTGTCCTGGACCCCCGCCTGCGCCGGCACCGCCGGCGCGACCAACGCCGCCACCGCGGCAGCGGGCTCGGCGGGTCCGGTGGACGGCGCCACGCTGTGCTCGGCTCCGGCCGACGCGGCGGGCACCGGCGGCAGCTTCGACGCCTCCGCGGCGCTCGCCCTGACCGTGCCGGCACACCAGCCGGCCGGCTCGTACACCGCGACGCTCACGATCACGCTGAGCTGAGGCGGGAACCGGTGGGGGCGGGCGCTATCCGTCCCCACCGGCCCCCTGTATCCCACCACCCGGGGAGAGGCTGATGGCCATCTGGTCGCGTACGGCCGCGGTGGCGCTCGCCGCCGCACTGCTCGCCGTCACGGCGCCGGTCCCCGCCCACGCCGCGGGCAACGGGCGCTGGGCGGTCGTGCCCACCCCGCCGGACAAGCCCGGACCCGCCCCACGGCAGTACTTCTTCCTGGAGTCGCCGCCCGGCCGCACCGTCGTCGACTCGGTGCGCGTGGCGAACCTGACCGACCGCCCGATGGCCCTGCGCCTGTACGGCGCGGACGCCTTCAACACCAGCGCCGACGGCGGGTTCGGGCTGCGCCCGCAGGCCGAGCGGCAGCAGGGGATCGGCGCCTGGACGCAACTGGGCCTGGCCGAGGTCGTCGTGCCCGCCAAGCGCCAGGCCGACATCCCGTTCACCATCACCGTCCCGGCCAACGCCCCGCCCGGCGACCACGTCGGCGGCGTCGTCGCGGCCGAGTCCACGCCCAGCGGGCAGCTCGCCGAGGGCGGCATGACCGTCGGCGTCACCCACGCCGTGGCCGCACGGGTCTACCTCCGCGTCAGCGGCCCGACCGTGCCGGGCCTGGCCGTCGAGGACCTGGCAGCCGACTCCGGCGAGCTGACCTACACGCTGGCCAACACCGGCAACATCCACCTGCTGCCCGCCATCACCGTGACGTCGTCCGGCCTGTTCGGACACGCCGTCACCGCGGCCGGGCCCGGCTCGCAGCTCGACCTCGTGCCCGGCGCGCGCACCCGGCTGCGGGCGGCGCTGCGCGGCACGTGGCCGGTCGACGTCGTCACCACCACGGTCACCGTCACCGCCGAGGGTGGCGTGAGCGCCACCGAGTCGACGACCACGGTCACCGGCGTACTGCCCGCGATCGGCGTGCTCAGCCTGCTCATCGCTGCAGCGCTCCTGCCGGCCGCGCGTCGTCGCCGGGCCCGCCGCCTGCGCCCGCGAGGCCTGGCATGAGCCGCCCAGGCGCGACGGCTGCGCCCGCATGGCGGACCGGCTTGCCGGTGATCGCGAGTTCGGGAGCGGGCCGTCGCCTGACTGCCGCCCTGCTCGCGATGCTGGCCCTGCTCGCGATGCCGGTTCCCGCGCACGCCGACGGGTGGAGTGTGACGCTGTCCGCGCCGAAGGCCCGGCCCGGCGATACCCTGCGGGTCACCGGCGCGAACTGGCCCGCTGGCCGGCTGGTGCAACTGGTCACCTGCGGTGAGCTGGCGCTGGCCGGGTCGGCGTCCTGTGACATGCGCGGCGCGCTGGCGACCGCTGTGAAACCGGACGGCACCTTTTCCGTCGTGCTCACCGTCGGCGAGCCGCCCCGGCCCTGCCCGTGCGTGGTGCACGCGGCGGCGGTCGGCACCGGCGAGAGCGGGCACGTGGACACGCCGCTGGAGGTCTCCGGCCACCCGACCGGTCCCGTGCCGGTGCCCGCGCGCACCCAGGCCCGGGTCGACGTGGTCGAGGCCCGGCTCACCGGCGGCGGGTCGGTGTCGGCCTGGTTCGGCGGACCGCAGCACCGCACCCTGGTCTACACGGTGCGCAACGCGGGTGCGCAGACGCTGACCGGCGCGCGGCTGACCGTGCGCGTCGGCAACGGGGCAGACGCCGTGCCCACCCCGGCCGCCGGCGAGCTGCGCCCCGGCCAGACCCGCACGTACGAGGTCGCGGTCACCATCCCGTTCGCGGCGTTCGGGGCCTACCCGGTCACCGCCGAGCTGGGCGGGCTGGGCCGGGCGAAGGCGGTGCACCAGGCGTACCCGTGGGGGTTGGTGCTGCTCAACGTCGTCGGCGTCGCGCTGATCGGGTTCGGGGTGCTGCGGCTGGTGCGCCGTCGCCGGGCCCGTGCCGCCGGTGCGGCGCTCGCCGTGGACGGGCCGATGCTGCTGCCCGCCGTGGTGCGGGTGCCCGACCTCGGGGCGTACCTCGTCTTCGACGACGCGCCCGGCGCGGGCCGGATGCGCCGCTTCGCGGGCGGGCAGCTCGCCCCCGACGAAGTGCGCCGCCTGCTGGAACGCGGGCCGCAGCAGCCGGCCGCGGTCGTCGATCTCGAGGCGCTGGACGCATACCTTGCCACTCGCGAAAGAGGGTGACCCGTGGACAGATCGACGGCGCTGCGCGCCGCGGCCGCGGCGGTGGTGGCGGCGGTGGCGTTCACCGGCTGCTCGGCCGTCATGCCCGGTGCGTTCGACCAGGGGCCGCCGGTGACGCTGACCGGCACCGGACCCGGTGTCACCGACAGCACCGTGAAGGTGGTCTTCGTCGGCGTCGACCTGGGCACCACCGGCAGCACGCTGGGCTTCCGCACGGCCGACGCCGGTGACCTCGCCGCACAGGTCAAGGCCCTGGAGGAGCACGTCAACGCGAACGGCGGCATCGCCGGGCGGCGGCTGCAGGCGGTGTTCCGCTCGTACGAGGCAAGCAACGACTCCCCGGCCGCCGAGGAGAAGCTGTGCAACCAGGTCACCCAGGACGACAAGGCGTTCGCGGTGGTGCTGACCGGGCAGTTCCAGTCCAACGCCCGGCCCTGCTACGCCTCGCGCGGCACGCTGATGCTCGACGCGACCCTGGTCCCCAACGACGAGGCCACGTACGCGCGGCTGTCGCCCTACCTGTGGTCAGCGAGCTATCCGGGCTACGACGAGTTCGTCGAGGCGCTGCTGTCCTCGCTGAACGGTGCGGGCTTCTTCACCGGCACCGACACGGTGGGCGTGGTCGCCGCGGACACCCCGGTCAACCGCGCTGTCTACGAGCGGCTCGCCGAGCCGGAGCTGCGAAAGCTCGGCGTCGCGCCCACCGTCGCCTGGGTCGACACCACCGACCTGGGCACCTTGAACGCCGGGCTCAACCAGGCCGTCGTCGACTTCCGCAGCCGCGGCGTCGCCCGGGTGCTGTTCCTCGGCGGAGCGCGGCTGGCGTCGTTCTTCTTGACCACGGCCGCCGCGCAGAGCTACACCGCGCGCTACGCGGTGTCCAGTTTCGACAACCCGGCGTTCCTGGTGAACAACCCCGGCACGATCCCGGTCGCGGCCCTGGACGGCATGGTCGGCATCGGCTTCAACCCGAGCCAGGACGTGCCCGACAGCAAACTGTCGTTTCCGGGCGGCGACGCCGAGCGGGCCTGCCTGGACATCTTCGCCAAGGGCGGGCAGAGCTTCAAGACCAGGGAGAACGCCCGGGTCGCGTTCACCTACTGCGACGCCGCGCTGCTGCTGCACGCCGCGGCGAAGGACCTGGGCGCGAACCTCAACGCGGCCGCGTTCGCGCAGGCGGCGTCCGCGCTCGGGGACCGGTTCACCCCGGCCGCGGGCACCCGAGGGCTGCTCGGCGGGGACCGGCGCGCGGCGGGCAACGGCTACCGGGTGCTGGCGTACGACACGGGTTGTGCCTGCTTCGGCTATCGCGGCGAGGAGGTGCGCTTTGCCGGCTGACGCGCTCTCGGCCACCGGGATCGACTGCTCCTACGGCCCGGTGCAGGTGCTGTTCGGGGTGGATCTGCGGGTCGCGCCCGGCGAGATGGTGGGCCTGTGCGGCCCCAACGGGGTCGGCAAGTCCACGCTGCTGCGGGTCCTGTCCGGCCTGCACCGGCCGACGGCGGGCCGGGTGGAGCTGTTCGGCGCGGACGTCACCGCTGTCTCGGCCGTGCGGCGGGTGCGGCTGGGTCTGGCGACCGTCGTGGGCCAGGCCGCGTTCGGTTCGCTGTCCGTGCTCGACAACCTGCGCCTGCACGGGTACGCCATGCCGGCTGCCCAGGCCCGCGACGCCGTGGACGCCGCGCTCGCGGTGTTCCCGCGACTGGCACAGCGGGTGCACCAGCCCGCCTCGACGCTGTCCGGCGGCGAACGGCAGATGCTGGTGCTCGCCAAGGCGCTGATCCAGCGCCCGCGCCTGCTGCTCGTCGACGAGCTGTCACTCGGCCTGGCCCCGATCGTGGTCGGCGGCCTGCTGGAGATGCTGCGGCGGCTGAACGGGACCGGCGTGTCCGTACTGGTCGTCGAGCAGTCGGTGAACGTGGCGCTGTCGCTGGTCGACCGGATCTGCTTCATGGAGCGGGGCGCCATCGCCGCCGAGCACCGCCCGCAGGACCTGGCCGCCCGGCCGGAACTGGTGCGCTCGCTGATGCTGGGCGGGCACGCATGATCGACCCGATCGTCCTCGGCCTGTTCACCGGCCTCACCTACGGGCTGCTGGCGGTGGGCCTGGTGCTGGTCTACCGGTCCAGCCGGTTCCTCAACTTCGCCCACGGCTCCGTCGGCGTGTTCGGCGCTGCCGTGCTCAGCCAGCTGGTCACCGGTGCCGGGGTGCCCTACTGGGTGGCGTTCCCGCTGGCCATGGTGGTCGCCGGGGGCGTCTCCGCGCTGATCGAGGTCGGCGTCGTACGCCGCCTGCGCGGCCGCCCCGGGGTCACCGGGATGATCGCCACGCTGGGGCTGTCGCAGTTCGTGCTGATCCTTGCGCTGCTGGTGAGCAGCCAGGGGCTGAACGGCCTGACCTTCCCGAAGCCGCCCGGCCTGCCGTCGTTCACGCTCGGCCGCACCCCGATCGGGCCCGCGTTCACCGCGATGGCGCTGCTGGCCCCGCTGCTGCTGGGCGGGCTGGCGCTGTTCCTGCGGCGCAGCCGGTTCGGCCTGGCGGTGCGCGCCGGGGCGGACGCGCCGGACACCGCACAGCTCAACGGCATCCCCGCGGCGCGGATGACCACGGTCGCCTGGGCGCTCGCCGGTGCCGTCGCGGCGTTCTCCGCGATCCTGGTGACCCCGGCCCAGGGCGCGCAGTCGATCGACACCCTCGGGCCCGAACTGCTGCTGCGCGGCCTCGCCGGGGCGGTGGCGGCACGTATGGCCTCGCTGCCGATCGCGTTCGCGGCCTGCCTCGGGGTCGGCGTCGGCGAGCAGGTGCTGCTGTCGATGGGCGCGGGCCGCGGCGGGGTGTCCCTGGCGCTGGCGCTGTTCATCCTGGTGGCGCTGCTGGTCCAGCCGCAGCTCGGCCGCCGCGACGGCGAGCAGGCACGCTGGCCGCGCTCGGTGCCCGCACCGGCGTCCCTGGCCGGGCGGGTCACCGCGGGAGCGGCCCTGCTGCTGGCCGCCGGAGCGGCGTACGTGGTCACCAACGAGACCGCCTCGGCGCTGACCACCGTGGCCGGGTTCGCCGTCGTGGGCCTGTCGGTGCTGCTGGTGACCGGGCTGGCCGGGGAGCTGTCGCTGGGCCAGTTCGCCTTCGCGGGCATCGGCGCGGCGGTGTCGCTGCACGTGGCCGCGGCGACCGGGAACTTCTTCACCGGGGCGGTGGCCGGGTGCGCGGCGGCAGCCGGGTCGGCCGTGCTGGTGGGTCTGCCCGCGTTGCGCCTGCGCGGCATCGCGCTGGCTGCGACGACGCTGGCGTTCGCGCTGGCCGCCGAGGCGTGGCTGCTGCGGTTGCCGTGGCTGCTCGGCGACGGGGTGAGCGCCCCGAAACCAGTCTGGACCGGATACGCCCTGGTACTGGCCAAGGACTACTACCTGTTCGCGCTGCTGATGCTGATGCTCGCGCTGTGGCTGGCGCACCGGCTGCGGGCGGGCGGCTTCGGCCGGGTGGTGCTGGCGCTGCGCGACAACGAGGACGCGGCCCGCGCGCTGGGCGTGCCCGCGCCACGGCGCAAACTCCAGGTGTACGCCGCCGCGGGCGCGCTGGCCGGGCTCGGCGGCGTCGTGATCGGACACGGCCAGACGCAGGTCACCGTGAACAGCTTCCCGGCGGTCGCCGGGATCGACGTGGTCGCGCTGACCGTGGTCGGCGGCCTCGGTCTGCTCGGCGGCTCGATCCTCGGCGCGCTGCTGCTGGTGGGCCTGCCCGGCCTGGTGGAGTTGGGCATCTTCGGCCAGGCCGCGCTGACCCTGGGCTGGCTGCTCGTGGTCGTCGTGATGCCGGGCGGCCTGGGCGAGCCGCTGGCCCGCCTGGTCGGGCGGCTGCCCGGTGGGCGCGGGCGCCGGGCCGGTCGGCCGCGGGTGTCGCGGGCGGACGTCGATCGCCGTTTGGTGTCGAAAGCTGCGGTCCCACCCGAGGTTCCGACACGAAACAGCGATCATGAGGGCAGGGCGTCAGCGGCCGCAGGGGCGTCGCGTGCCGTGACGCTGCCACGGCGGACGTTGCCGCTGGCGGCGGGGCCGGGGACGCTGCTGGAGGCGCGGGGCGTCACGCGGTCGTTCGGTGGGGTGCAGGCGGTCGCCGGGGTGGATCTCACGGTCGGCTCGGGGGAGGTCGTCGGCATCATCGGGCCCAACGGGGCGGGCAAGACCACGCTGTTCGAGATCCTCGCCGGGTTCACCCGGCCCGACCAGGGGCAGGTCGCCTTCGCCGGGCGCGACGTGACCGCGCTGAGCCCGCAGCGGCGGGCCGGGCTGGGTCTGGTGCGCTCGTTCCAGGACGCCCGGCTGTTCCCGACGCTGACCGTACGCGAGTCGCTGCTCGTCGCGGGGGAGCGGATCGCGCCGACCGGCCTGCTGACCGCCGCGCTCGGCGGCCGCGGCCCGCAGCGGCGGCAGGAGGCGCTGGCCGGAAACCTGCTCGACCTGTTCGGGCTCGCCGCGTACGCCGACCGGCCGGTGGGCGAGCTGTCCACCGGCACCCGCCGCACCGTCGAGCTGGCCTGCCTGCTCGCGCTGGAGCCGTCCCTGTTGCTGCTCGACGAGCCGTCGTCGGGGGTGTCGCAGGCCGACGGGGTGGCGCTGGCGGAGCTGCTGCAGCGCGTCAACCGCGAACTCGGGGTGGCGCTGCTGGTCATCGAGCACGACCTGCCGCTGCTGTCGCGACTCGCGTCGCGGATGGTCGCCATGGACGGGGGCCGGGTCATCGCCGACGGCACACCCGACCAGGTCCGGACCCATCCCGCCGTCGTCGCCGCGTACCTCGGCACCGATGCCGCCGCGGTGCACCGTTCCGGTGCCCCCGTCTGAAGGAGGTTCCCATGTGGAGAGCACGTGCGGTCGCGGTCCTCGCCGTCCTGGCGGTGTCCGTGCCGATGTTCGCGTCACCGGCCGTCGCGAAGCCGGTGCTGACGCTGAGCAAGTCCAGCGGGCTGAGCGACGGCGCCTCGATCACGGTCAACGGCTCGGGGTTCACCGCGAACCTCAAGCAGATCGCGATCGGGCAGTGCATCGCCGAGGTGAAGGGACCGACCGACTGCAATCTCGCGGGCGGGGCGCAGTTCGTCAACGCCGACGCCAGCGGGAAGATCCCGTCGGTGACGCTGCGGGTGGCGAAGAAGTTCGGCTCGTTCGACTGCACCAAGCGCTCGTGCGTGATCGCGGCGCAGATCCTGCCGTCGTCGGCCTCGGACGCGATCGTGAAGGCCAACGCCACCAGTACGAAGATCTCGTTCGGCGGCTCGGGCGGCAGCTCGCCCGCGCCGCAGACGACCTCACCGGGGACCGGCACGCTGGCCAAGACCGGGCCGGGTGACGAGCACTGGGTGATCGTGCTGGCCGGCACCGCGCTGCTCCTGCCCGGCATCGGCTTCCTGCTGCTGATGCCGCGCCGTCGGCGGGCCGTCACGGGCTGAGGCCTGCGGCCTGCTGCGCCGGTGGTTCACCAAAGGCAGAGGGACCTGATGGTCGGACAGGGAAGGGGCGGGAGCCGACGGCTCCCGCCCCTTCTGCAGTGGTGCGTCAGCTGGCGTAGGTCTCGAACTCGGCGACCTTCGGCGTGGCGGTGGAGCTGGTGATCCGGAGGGTGAACTTCGTGGTCGAGGTGGCGGTGAAGGTGATGGTGCCCGCGCCGCTGCCCGACTTCAGCACGGCGCCGGTCGCGCCGTTGAGCAGCTGCCAGGATCCGATGCCGGAGCCCGACGCCTCACGGATGATGATCCGGGACACCGACTTGGCGGAACTCCACTTGACCGAGATGTCACCGGTAGCGCCGGCAGGCGACCAGAACGTGCTCAGGTTGCCGTCCTTCACGTTGCCGTAGCTGGTGCCGCTGGCCTTGCTGGAGCCGTCGGCACCGGCGTCGGAGGCGAGGCTCAGGTTGGTTCCGCTGGGCGGCGGCGGGCTGCTGGTCGGCGAGGCCGACGGCTGCGGCGACGGGCCGGTGCTCGCCGACGCGGACGGGCGCGGCGAGGGGCTGCTGCTCGGGCCCGCCGACGGCGACACCGGCGTACAGCTGCCGTTCGACACCTGCAGGCCCTTGTTGGCGCCCGCCGTCGCGGCGACGACGCTCGGCACGCAGCTCGCCGCGTCCAGGGTGTAGGAGTACGGGATGCTGACGGTGGTGTTGGACTGCACGTTCGGGCCCGCGGGGTTCGTGTCGGTGCCCGGGCTCGACCAGGTCACGTTGTCGAAGATGTTGCCGCTGACCTGCCAGTAGCCGGCCTCGCTGGTGTAGAACGTGCCGAGCACGTCCTTGGAGTTCTTGAAGTAGTTGTTGTCGACCTTGGCACGCGCCCCGGCCCGGGAGTTGATGCCGGACTCGACGAGGCCCACGTAGTTGTTGTTGTAGATGTGGGCGATGCCGCCGCGCAGCAGGGGCGTACGCGAGTCGATGTTGCTGTACAGGTTGTGGTGGAACGAGATGAAGCTGTTGCCGGTGTCGCTCTCGCTGGACCCGATGAGGCCGCCGCGGCCGGAGTTGCGCAGGATGCTGTAGGACAGCGTCACGTACTCGACGTCGTTCTTCATGTCGAAGAGGCCGTCGAAGCCCTCCGACTCGCCGCCCGAGGCCTCCAGGGTGACGTGGTCGACCCAGACGTTGCGGACGGTGCTCTCCATGCCGATGGCGTCGCCGCCGTTGGACAGGGGCGAGCCCGACTTCTTGACGTTCCGGACCGTCACGTTCTGGATGATGATGTTGCTGGAGTCCCGGATGTGGATGCCCAGCTGGTCGAAGGTCGCGCCGCCGCCGACCCCGATGATCGTGACGTTGCTGATCTCCTTGAGCTCGATCACGTCAGCGGCGGTGTTGCAGCTGGAGCCCGACACCTTGGTGGTGTTGCCGTGGTTGATGGTCCCCGAGACCTGGATGATGATCGGGGTGCTGCTGCTCGCCCGGTTGCACAGGGCGGTGTGGATCGCGGTCCCCGTCGAGGCCTGCACCGTCGCGCCGCCCGCGCCGCCGGTGGTCCCGCCGTTCTGGGTGGCGAAGCCGGTGACGCCGCCGGTTGCCGCCGACGCCTGGGGCGCCTGCAGCGCCACGCCGATCGCGGCCACCGCGGCCGTGGTGGCCAGCGCCGCCAGAAGTCGCCGTGTGACTGGTCGTTTCATCTTCGTCTCTCTTTCGTCTTCGTTCGCGAGGACTCGCTGCTCGTACGGAGGGTCGACGCGGCGGACCGGCGAGGCTGCGGGCCTTTCGCCTGTCACCGGGCAGGTCGCGGATCGACCGGGAGGGGGTGCTCTCATCGATGTGGATCTGGTCGGCGGTGCCGCCGTGACCTGGACCGGACCTTCGAGGTCGTCAGCGGCTGCGCCCGCGCCGAATCGTCGGGGCGGTGGGTGCCCGTCTCGAGCCGGAGCCGCCCGATCAGGGACGGTCGGGCGTCAGTACCCACGCACCCCGGTCACGTCCGGCGGGAGGCCCGTTCCGCCGGTGTTTCGGGAAAGCGCATTCCCTAACAAGGTGCAGTCCGAACGAGACGAAGTCAATGGATCACCGTGTGCAGGATTGTTGCAGCGCCTGATACTTGTGGTCGCCGGTGAGCCATTGACAGGCGTTGGCGGGCGGTAATACCTTGTCCTACCTGGAATGCGCTTTCCAGGTGCGGTCGCGAGGCCGCCCGGCATCGGGAGGAGTCGCTGGAGGGGTTGCCGGAATCGGCCGGCCGTCAGGCAATGTGGAGGTGGCAGCGGGTCACCAGCGCCGGTCGAGCCACAGCGTTCCCCGGGGCCGCAGCGCGATGGCGGCGCTCGGCGTCGGGTCGCCCTCCACCTGGACGAGTTTCGCCTCGCACCACGGCACCAGGGCGGTGCGCAGCATGGCCCGGGCCAGGTGCGCGCCGAGGCAGGTGCGCCGTCCGGCGCTGAACGGCAGGAAGCCCCAGGCGGGCCGCCCGCCCTCGAACCGCTGCGGAGCGAAGGTGTGCGGGTCGGGCCACAGCCGCGGGTCGCGGTGGGTGAGCAGCGGGGAGTACAGCACGAGCGTGCCCGCGGGCAGGTCGACGCCGGTGGCGGTGGTGTCGTGGGCGGTGACGCGGCTGCCCAGCCACCCGGCGGGATAGAGGCGCAGGATCTCGTCGAGCACCTGCCCGAGCGTGTCGGCCTGCCGCCATTCGGGCGCACCGGCCAGGTGCCACAGTGCCCAGGCCAGCGTGTGCGCGGTGGTGTCGTAGCCGGCGGCCAGCCCGACCCGGATCTCCGCGACCGCGCCGTCCATCCCGGACATCGCCTCGGCCAGGCTGCCCGGTGGAGGGTCGGCGAGGATCGCGGCGATGGCCGCGTCGAGGCGGCGGAACAGCAGCGGCCGCGGGATCATCGGACCCGGCGCGGGGCGCTGCAGCGGGTGCAGGAAGTCGGCGAGCAGCCGGTCGGACATGGTGTTGGCGAAGAACGCGGCGTTGAGCATCCGGCGCACCACGTCGCTAGCCCAGGCCAGTGCCTCGAACCTGCCGGTGGGCAGGTTCGCGCGCGCCACCAGGTCCAGCCGTTCGAGCAGGTGGTCCAGGGCGCGGGCGTGGAAGTGCGGGTTGAGCTCCCGGCGGCGCGGGTCGTGCTGGGGATTGTCCTGGTAGACCACCCCGGCGGACAGGTACGGGGTGAGGCCGCTGAGGCTGCCGACGCTGCGGAACGTGTCCAGGTCGCCGAGCACGACGCGGTTCCAGTCGGGGGTGTAGCCGACCACGGCGGTGCGCCACAGGCGCAGCCGGAACACGTCGCCGGTGCGCGCCCCGTCGCGCAGCAGCCGCACCGGGTCGGTGGTCCACCGCCACAGGTGGCCCAGCAGCGGCGTGCCCGCGGGGGAGGGGAGGCTCACCGGTACTCCCGTCCCTTCCAGACGGCGGTGCGGCGCAGGGCGGTCAGGTAGACGGGCAGCGCCGCGGGTGCGGTGAACGGCGCCAGCGCGGCTTCGGCGTACGCCCCGCGCCCGGTCTTGGCGTTGGACAGCACGCGCTCGGCGAGCCCGAGCACGGCGGCGACCCGCCAGCCGCCGCCACGCCGCCACAGCAGCCAGGGCACCGTGTACGCGGTCAGATTCCAGGCGAAACTGGCCGCCAGCACCACATCGCTGCCGCCGTGCGCGGCCCGCATGCTCTTGCCGACCCCGCGTACGGCACTGCGGTAGCCGTCGTACATGCGGGTGCTCACCAGGTCGCCGCCGAGCGCCAGGCCCAGCTTGAGGCCCTGGCGGCGGCTGCGCCGGGCCAGTTCCAGGTCCTCGACGATCTCACCGGCCACCGCCGCATGCCCGCCCACCCGCTCGTAGGCGGCGCGCCGAAAGGCCAGCAGCTGGCCGTTGGCCACCGCGGCCGCGGGGATCGGCAGGTCGAGCAGCTGGTGCGGCAGGAAGCCGAGCAGGTTCTCGTCGATCAGCGGGACGAGGAGGCGCTCGCCGAGAGTGCCGGTCTGCTGGCGTGGGAACACCGAGAACACGTCGGCGCGCTGCCGGCGCTGCTGCGCCCACACCGCGTCCAGCGCGCCAGGGCGCAGGGTCACGTCCGCGTCGAGGTACACCAGCAGGTCGCCGCGCGCGGCCAGGGCCAGCTGATGGCAGGCCCAGTTCTTGCCGATCCAGCCCTCGGGCCGGGGCGCGCCCGTGATCAGCTTCAGGCGCGGATCGGCGAAGCCCGCCACGATCTCGGCGGTGCCGTCGGTGGAGCCGTCGTCGAGGACCAGGATCTCCTCGGCGGGCTGGGCGAGCAGGCCGGGCAGGGTGTACGGCAGCCGGTCGGCCTCGTCGCGGGCGGGCACCAGCAGCGAGGTGCGCGGACGGCCCGGCGCCGACCGCCCGCGTGCCAGCACCGGGAAGGAGCGGGCGTTGCTCACCAGCCCGGCGGTCTTGACCAGGTGGAAGCCGACGACGGCCGCGCTCAGGAAGCCCACGGCACGGCCCCCTGTGCGCTGTCGATGCGTTCGTCGACGCTGCGCCGCCCGGCGAGCACCCGGCGGAAGCCGGCCGGCGGCCGCCGTGGGTCGGCGGCGGCGAGCTGGCTGTCCAGGATGGACAGATCGGCGGCGAGGGTGTCGGTGAGCCGCTCGGTGACCTGGTCGTCGCGGCCCCGGCGGGTCACCTCGGTACAGGAGACGTACGCCTCGGGCTTGGTCTGCCCGCGCAGCACCACGCGGACCGCCACCGCGTACAGCGGAACCCGCGCCTGGCGGGCGTACCAGGCCGCGCCGGGGGACAGCGGGCCGGGCGGTCCGGCGGGGCGCAGCTCGCCCTCGGGGTAGATGACCAGGGTGCGGCCGTCGGCCAGATGCCGCAGCCCGGTGCGGGGCTCGGCGGTGCCGAACACGCCCACCCGGCGCACGAACCGGTAGCGGGCCAGATTGTCCTGCTGCATGATCAGGCAGGCCGGATGCCGTGCGCGGTCCAGCACCACGGACGCCACGAACGGGTCCCACCAGCTGTGATGATTCGCGGCCCAGACGAACGGGCCGCGGGGCAGCCCGCCGCGCAGCCACACTCCGCGCAGGTCCCGGCGCACCAGGTAGGCGAAGCCGTGGCGCAGGAACGCCGCCACCGGGTCACGCATCGCGGCCCTCGCCCTCGGCGTCCGTACGGGGTCGCAGCCGCTGCCACAGCAGCAGCGTCAGCGTGATCAGGGCGAGGCCGAATCCGTAGTCCTCGACCGGGATGTGCCACGGCGCGCGTATCCCGCTGATCTGCTGCTCGGCGTAGTGCACCACGGTGGCGTCGGGCCGGGTGAGCCAGCCGTCGACGGGCACCATGAACGCCAGCGAGATCGCCACGGTGACCCAGTACCGGGCGGTCCGCAGCAGCCCGGTGCGCAGCACGGCCAGCTCCAGGGCCACCACGGCGACCGGGGCGGCGACGGCGGCGGCCGTGTACTCAGCGGCCACGTCGTGCCCCGGCGGAGGTGGGCGCCACGGGACGCTGCGGTGCGGTCGGCTCCGTCGGAGCAGCAGAATGCGCGGGTTCCGCGACAGGCCGGTCCCCGCGGAAGCGGCGCAACAGGCCGGGTCCGGCCACTCCGCGTCGGGGCCCCGCGGTCTCGGCGCGGCGCAGCAGCCGCGTGGCGTGGCCCAGCACCTCGAAGGTGAGCAGCGCGCACAGTGGCACGACGAGGAAGAACAGCCACTCTTCCCACGGTAGGCCCGCGACGGTCAGGCCCGTGGTGTACCGCGCGGAGAACCACCAGTGGCCGCGCTCCACGGCGATCAGGTCCCAGAGCACGAACACCGCCACCACCGGGGCGAGGGTGGCCAGCAGCCGTCGCGGCTGCCGGTAGACGCGTGCGCCGAGCGCCAGTTCCAGCGGCAGCGTCACGGCGACGCACGCGGCCAGGATCAGCAGGTAGCGCAGCGCGTCCATCAGCTGGCCCGTTCCGGCGCGCGGGGCATGGCGACGGGGGTGCCGGCGGGGGTGAGCAGGCAGCGTGCCGCGACCTGCAACCGGCGGTGGGTGGGCACGACCGCGCGGCGGGCGAAGACGTCGAGATCAGCTCGTTCGATCTCGTCGAGGATGCCGCCGTACAGGTGGAACGCGGTGCGGATGCAGGCCTGCGAGGTCGGCGCGAGCATGGTGACCCCCGGGGCCGCCGCGGCGTAGTGCTCCCGGGCCCGGACGATCTCGTAGCGGACCAGTTCCCGGATGGCCGTGGTGGCGGTGCCGCGCGCGGCGGACCGGTACAGGTCGGCCGGGCTGACGCCGAAGGTGCGCAGGTCGCGCTGGGGCAGGTAGATCCGTCCCCGCTGCAGGTCCTCGCCGACGTCGCGCAGGAAGTTCGTGAGCTGGAACGCCAGCCCGAGCTGGCGGGCGGGCTCGCGGGCGGCGTCGGCGTCGGCCGGTTCGAGAATGGGCAGCATCATCGTGCCGATGACGGCGGCGGAGCCCTCCATGTAGTCGAGCAGGTCGTCGTAGTCGGCGTATTCGGTGACCTCGAGGTCCATGGCCATGCTGCGCAGGAACGACGCGAAGTCGGCGCGGTCCATGTCGAAGCGCTCGATGGTGTGCAGCACGGCGGGCAGCAGCGGGTCGTCGACCCGGGTCCCGTGCAGGCCCGCCACGAAACGGTCGGACCACTCGCGCAGCCGGGCGGCCCGCACGGCGGGAGGCAGGTCGTCGGTGCTGTCGACGATCTCGTCGGCGTAGCGGGTGAAGCCGTAGAGCGCGTGCACGTGCGGGCGCTTCCAGGCCGGGAGCAGGCGGGTGGCCAGGTAGTACGTGCGGCCGTGGCGGCGGTGCAGCTGCCGGCAGCGCTCGTACGCCGCGGCGAGTTCAGGCTCCACGGGGCTCTCCTGTCAGAAATATCGACTCAACAATCGACGCAACTTCGAGTCTACGTTAATCTGGGCCCGTGGCAAACGACACCTACTCCGTGACCGCTCCTTCCTTTACCCCGGCTGCGGGTCCCGGGCCGGTAGACCACGCCGCCGACCTGCACCATCGCGTCGAGGTAGCGCTCAGCGACTTCGTGCTCACCGAGACGGCCGCGCTGCTGGACGTCGACCACGCGCTCGAACCGCTGCTGGCCGCGGCCCGCGACGCCGTGCTCGGCGGGGGCAAGCGCGTCCGTCCGCTGTTCGCCTACTGGGGCTGGCGCAGCGTGGCCGGGCCGGACGCGCCCGTGCAGCCGGTGCTGCCCGCGCTCGCGGCGCTGGAGCTGCTGCACGCGTTCGCGCTGGTCCACGACGACGTGATGGATCGCTCCGTTACCCGCCGGGGCCGCCCCACCGCGCACCGGGCACTCGCCGCGGCGCACGCCGGGCAGCGGCTGCGCGGCGACGCCGACCGCTTCGGCGACGCGGGTGCGATCCTCGTCGGCGATCTGTGCCTGGTCTGGGCGGACCGGCTGATGGGGCGGGCGAAGGTGCACTCGTCGGCGCTGGCCGGTGCGCGGGCCGCGTACGACCGGATGCGGGTCGAAGCCATCGCCGGGCAGTTCCTGGACGTGCTCGGCGACCACGCGCGGACGTGGTCCCCGGAGCGGGCGCTGCGCACCGCGCGGCTCAAGACGGCCGGTTACACCGCCACCTGGCCCCTGCACTACGGAGCGGCGCTGGCCGGTGCCACGGGCACGACCTTCGCGCGCGGGCCGCTGGGACGCGCCTACACCCGCTACGGGCTGGCCGTCGGCGAGGCCTTCCAGCTGCGCGACGACCTGCTCGGCCTGTACGGCGAACCCGCCGTGACCGGCAAACCGGTCGGCGACGACCTCGGCAAGCCGACCATGCTCCTGCTGCTGGCCCGCGCCCAGGCGAGCGCCAGGCAGCACGCCGAGCTGGATAAACTGCTGGCCGCCGAGCATCCCGACGTGACCCGGCTGGGCGAGGTGGTCCGCGCGACCGGGGCCGCACAGCGGCTCAGCGACATGATCACCGAGCGGGTGGCCGACGCGTCGGCCGCGCTCGCGGACGCGCCCGTCGACCAGCCCGTCCGTGCCGCGCTCGGCGAGCTCGCCGCCGCGGTCGCCTGGCGCGCGGCATGACCGGAAGGAGCGCACGCATGCGGACGGTTCCCGGACGCACCGACCACGTGGTCGTGGTGGGGGCAGGGCTGGGCGGGCTGGCGTGCGCGCTGCACCTGGCCGGCGCGGGGCGGCAGGTGACCGTGCTGGAGCGCGAGGACGTGCCCGGCGGACGCGCCGGGCGGCTGGACCGGGACGGGTACACGTTCGACACCGGCCCGACCGTGCTGACCATGCCGGACCTGATCGCCGAGGGCTTCGCCGCGGTGGGTGAGGAGATGGCCGACTGGCTCACCCTCACCCCGCTGGACCCGGCCTACCGGGCCTGGTTCCCCGACGGTTCGAAGCTCGACGTCATCGCCGACCCGGACCGGATGGCCGAGGAGATCGCGCAGGTGTGCGGGCCGCGGGAGGCCGACGGCTACCGGCGCTTCGTCGCGTACGCCCGCAGGCTCTGGGAGCTGGAGCGCCACGACTTCATCGAGCGCAACTTCGACAGCCCGCGCGACCTGCTCACCGCCAACCTGCTGCGGCTCGTCGCGGCGGGCGCGTTCGGGCGGCTGCAGAACCGCATCGACTCCTTCCTGTCCGACGAGCGCACCCGGCGGGTCTTCTCGTTCCAGGCGATGTACGCGGGCCTGTCCCCGCACAAGGCGCTGGCCGTGTACACCGTCATCGCGTACCTCGACGCGGTCGCCGGGGTCTACTTCCCGCGCGGCGGCATGCACGCGGTGCCCCGGGCGATGGCGGCCGCAGCCGAGAAGCACGGGGTGCGCTTCCGCTACGGCACCGAGGTGCTGCGGGTGGAGACCAGCGGCGGCCGGGCGACCGCAGTGGTGACCACCGACGGCGAGCGCATCCCCGCCGACGCGGTCGTGCTCAACCCGGACACCGCCGCCGCACACGCGTTGCTGCCCGGCTCGCGGCCCCGGCGGCTGCGCTACTCGCCGTCATGCGTGGTGCTGCACGTCGGCTCCGACGCGCGGTATGCGAAGGCGGGGCATCACAACATCCACTTCGGGCGGCAGTGGCGGCGCACCTTCGACGAGGTGATCACCAAGGGGGAGCTGATGAGCGACCCGTCGCTGCTGGTCACCAACCCCAGCCGCACCGATCCGTCGGTCGCCCCGGCCGGGCGGCACACCTACTACGTGCTCGCGCCGGTGCCGAACCTGGTCGCCGGTGACCAGGACTGGCGCGGCGGGCTCGCCGACCGGTACGCCGACGAGCTGATCGACGTACTGGAGGCGCGCGGCTACACCGGTTTCAAGGCGGGCGTGCAGACCCGGACCGTGATCACTCCGGCCGACTGGGCCGAACTCGGCATGGACGCGGGCACGCCGTTCGCAGCCGCGCACACGCTGACCCAGTCGGGCCCGTTCCGGCCGCGCAACCTGCACCCGGCGCTGTCCAACGTGGTCTTCACCGGCTCCGGCACCACTCCGGGCGTCGGCGTGCCGATGGTGCTGATCTCGGGAAAGCTCGCCGCCCAACGCATCACCGGCGGCTGACATGACCCGCCACGGGGGAGCGCCGGGCATGAGAGAGCGCAGCGAGCGAACCATGAGGACCGTGACTCATGCCGGAGCCGAGCGAACTGCGGTGAAGGCATGAGCGAGCAGGGTCGCAGCGCCGGGGACGTCGCGCGGTGGCTCGGCGTCGCGGTGACCACATTGCGCACCTGGCACCAGCGGTACGGGCTCGGGCCCAGCGAGCACGTCGCGCACCGGCACCGCCGGTACACGCCCGACGACGTGGCCCGGCTGGAGGTGATGTGCCGGCTCACCACCGAAGGCGTGCCGGCCCATGAGGCGGCCCGGATCGCGCTGGCCGGGCTGCCCGGCGAACCGGCCGCGAGCCGCCTCTCCCCGGTAGCCGACCCGTCGGCGCGCGGGCTCACCGTCGCCGCGGTGCGCCTGGACATGCCGGCAATGCTGGCGACCATCGCCTCGGCGGTACGCGGCCGCGGGGTCGTCCACGCCTGGGACCACCTGCTGTGCCCGGTGCTGGTCGAGGTGGCCCGGCGGCAGCAGCCGGACGGGCACATGATCGAGGTGGAGCACCTGCTGTCCCGCTGCATCCTGGAGGTGCTGTGGACGGTGCCCCGGCCGTTCGGCACGGCCGCCGCCCGTACCCTGCTGGCCTGCGCCGCCGAGGAGCAGCACACGCTCCCGCTGGAGGCACTGGCCGCCGCCCTGGCCGAGCAGGGCTGCGGCAGCCGCATGCTCGGCGCCCGGGTCCCGCCCCTGGCCCTGGCCGACGCGATCCGCCGCACCGGCCCCGCGGCCGTCTTCATCTGGTCCCAGTTCGCCCCGACCGGCGACCCGGTCCAACTCATCCCCGTGCTCGCCGCCCGCCCCCGGCCCGCCCTCATCGCCGCGGCCGGCCCCGGCTGGACCGATCCGCTGCCTCCCGGGCTGACCCGCCCGAAGGACCTCTCCGACGCGGTCCGCCTAGCCCTCCCCATCACCACCCGCCGCTGACCCACCCCACCCCACCACGCAAGATCGCGACGATCTTGCGGGAACTGTTGATGATTTGCCCGGAAAGGGCGTGTCATCCACACAGTCCGCGCAAGATCGTCGCGATCTTGGTTAGTGGTCCCGGAGGAGGGAGCCTGCGCCGTGGAGTTTGTCGGCGATGCCGTTGTCGCGTAGGGCCATCCACCAGGTGGCGGCGTTGATGGCGATGACGGGTTTGGCGAGCCAGCGTTCGGCCTCGTCGGCGAGGCGGACCATGGAGAGGTTGGTGCCGCACTGGACGATGGCGTCGACGTCGGGGCCGTCGACCTTGCGGATCGCGTCGCGGAGTTCGTCCTCGGTGACGTGGGCGATGGCCACAGCGGTGGGGCACTTCAGGCCCTCGATGGCGGTGACCTCGAAGCCGATCTCGCTGAAGAACTTGACCACGTTCTGGTCGCCGACGGGCTGGTAGGGGGTGACGACGCCGATGCGGCGGGCACCGTAGATCTTCAGTGCGCGTTCGCAGGCCTCGGCGCCGGTGGCGACCTCCAGGCCGGTGATGGCCTTGATCTGGCGGACGAACTCGCGGTTGCCCTCGACCCCGCCCCAGAACGTCTCCGCGGACATGCCCATGACCATGTAGTCGGGTTCGCAGGTCAGCACCCGTTCGCAGGCCGAGCCGATCTCGTCGCGGATCTGCGTGAGCAGGTGCTCGAAGTTCGCGTCGTCGGACAGGTCCTGGTCGCGGATGTGGATGCGGGAGAAGTGCGCGGTCACCCCCGGCACCGTCATCGAGTAGAAGTCCGGCTCGACTATGGTGTTGGTCGATGGCGCGATGACGCCGAACTTGCGCCGCCAGCCCAGTGCGTCGGTCATGCCTCCTCCTCGCTGCGCTCGTCGTCTGCATGACCGCTGGACGACATGATTCCCTCGCGCTGCTCGGTCATGCCTCCTCCTCGCTGCGCTCGTCGTCTGCATGACTGCCGGACGACATGATTCCCTCGCGCTGCTCGGTCATGCCTCCTCCTCGCTGCGCTCGTCGTCTGCATGACCGCCGGACGACATGATTCCCTCGCGCTGCTCGGTCATGCGGTCACCTCCGCCGGGCGGGTCGCGGTCGCTGCGGCCGCGCGGACGGTGAGCACCGCGGCGGTCAGGAAGATGGCCTGGGCGAGGGTGTTGGTGCCCTGCTCCAGCCACTGGAAGCCGAGCGTCTCGTGTTGCGGGTGGCTGCGTAGCGGCACCAGCGAGGTCACCGCGATCACGCCGAGTGCGTACAGCACGACCGCGCCCCAGGCCCGGCGGCGACCGGCGAGCACCGCGCCGAGCACACTGATCGCGGTGACGCCGGTGGTGGCCGCGATGAACGCCGGCTGCACGCTGTTCAGTGCGAGCGCGGCCGCCGCGACACCCGTACCCGCCAGGGCGTACGGCCACCACGGCGCGCGCCGCCCGCGCAGCGTCGTGTGCAGCGACCACAGCACCAGCAGTGCACCGGTCGCCATCAGCGGGAACAGCGACTGCTCCAGCCAGCGCACGTCGGAGCCGAACGCGGACAGGATGAGCTTCCAGGTGGACTTCGCCACCCCGCCCAGGCCGATGAGCACCGCCCCGAAGCGGCCGGCGAAGGCGGCCCGCCGGTCGATCGCGGCGGACGCCCCGCCGAGCAGCCAGAACCCGGCCAGCGCCAGCAGCGTGGGGACGTAGTCCTCCAGCGCCATGATCACCGGGTAGTCGTTGGTGTTCACGCGTCCTCCCCGAACACGTCACGCTTGCGGAACGCGGTCAGGAACCGCCAGAACGCCTTGCCGCGGGTCAGCCACGCCACCCGGCCCCCGTTCGGGGCTCCGGTCAGCACCTTCTCGGCCAGCCACGGCGTTACGGTCTCCACCCGGTCCGCCAGGATGTTGAAGATCTTCTTGGCTTGTGCCAGTTCTTCCGGGGTGTAGTCGTGCGTGAGCAGGTCGGTGACGACCATGCCGGGAGACAGGTGGTGCACGGTCACCCCGGTGCCGTCCACCTCCTTGGCCAGGCTGTCCGTGGTGTAGGTGACGGCTCGCTTGGTCGCGCCGTAGACGGTCAGCCCGGGACGGAGCATGCCGTTGGACCCGAAGCCCTCCATGTTCCACAGCGCGCCCGCGCCCTGGGCCTGCATGCCGGCCAGCACGACGGCACTGGCGTGCAGCAGGCCGCGCAGGTTCAGGTCCACCGTGGCGTCCAGCGCCGACGGGTCGAGTTCCCACAGCTTGCGGCGGGCCGGTGACATGCCCGCGTTGTTGATCCAGATGTCGACGCGCCCGTGCCGCTCGACAGCCGCGTCCCACAGCCGCTGCACGGCCTCCCGGTCGGTGACGTCGGCGACCACGCCGTATGCCTGCGGCACCTGCTCCTCGGCCCGCTTCACCGAATCGACCGACCGACCGCAGTAGACGACCGACGCACCCCTTGCGGCCAGCTCCCGCACCAGACCTAGGCCGATGCCCCGGGTCCCGCCGGTGACCACGACGACCTTGGTCATGCTGTCGCCTCCGGTGTGGTCATGACTGCCGCCGGGCCGACGTGCCGTGCGCTCATGACGCGTCCTCCCACTCCAGCAGGCCGTGCAGGACGGTGTCGAGCACGTTGCCGTTGAATATCTCGTAGACGACGGCCAACCGCTTGCCTGCGGACATGCCCGGCTCGGCGTCGATCATGAACTCGCGGTACTTCACCTTGGTGACGTCGGTGAAGTGCAGCGAGCCGAATGCGGCGCGGCCGAAGGCGACCGCGTTGCCCCAGGCGTCCGGGCCCTCGTGGAACAGCCGGTTGCCGTCGCGCCGGGCGGTGGCCGTGGCGCTGCGGTCCAAGGCCCCGGACCAGGTCAGCGTGCGGCGGGTGTGCAGCAGGTCGAGCGGTTCGAGGCTGATGCGCACGTCGACCGTGCCACGCGGCTTCTGGTCGGCGCCCCACAGCTCGCAGCTGCCCGCGTACGCCCCGGACTGCTTGGTGGGCATGATGTGCGGGACCGGGCCGCGGCGCGTCTCGCCGGCCAGGAACTCGGTGACCCGGGCCTGGGTGGCCGGGTTGTCGTCGTGGTCGGTGCTGCGGGTGTAGACGCCGTTGAAGCAGCCGACGACCGACCAGCCCTGGTAGAGGACGGACGAGTACACCTGGGTCTGCCCATCGGGCAGGATCTGGTTCCAGGTGTTGAGATCGACCTGCCAGCCGGGGCCGTAGTAGTGCGAGTCCACGAACGAGCCGTAGGGCTGCCCGGTGCCGTAGAAGTCCGGGCCGGTGTACACCCGGTCGTCGTCGGCGTCCTGCACCCCGAACGCGAACGGCGCGCCGAGCCGGAACTGCCCGGCCAGCGGCCCGCCCCCGGTCAGCCCGCCGTCCATGTAGTACGTGGTCACCCCGTTCTCGAACACCGACGAGCGCCGGATGTCCTCGTAGCCGCACCAGGTGCCGGTGGCGTCGAACAGCGACGGCCGCCCGTGCCACTCGCCGGTGATGCGCTGCTGCCACTCGCTGGGCTCAGCCATTGGCCACCAGCTCGGCCCGGATCGCGTCGGTGGTCTCGTCGCCGAGCAGCCGGGACACCTGCGCCCAGACCGGGTCGACGTCGCGGCTGAAGATGTTGGCCCGCACCGCCGCGTCCCGGGCGGCCAGGTCGGCCCCGGTCAGGCCGTCGACGGCCACACCCTTCTCGACCAGCGTGGACCAGTGGTCGGCGTACGCGTTCACGTGCTCGTCGATGCCCGCGAACGCCTCCTCGGTGGCCCGGTTGACCAGCATCCACGGCGACATGATGGCGCGCTGGCGCGGGCCGACCGCGGCCGGGGACAGGCCCTCGGCGGCGGAGGCGGCCTCGAACACCGGGGTCAGTGGGTGGAAGGCCGCGTCGAGGTAGGGCAGGTGTGCGGCCAGATCGGCGCGGGGGATCAGGTCGAGGTGGAAGGCGTGGTACGAGCCGCCGTACACCGAGTCGAGGGTGAAGTGGGGGACGGCCGAGTCCTCGGGCGTGAACGCGAAGATCATGTGGCTGTCCAGGTGGATCATCGGGACCACCAGGCCGACGTACACGACCTTGGCCACGGCCTCGCCACGGAAGATGCGCACCGAGCCGACCGGGGCCGGTGACATCGGGCTGGTCAGCTCGGCCAGCGGCGTCTCCTGCGCGACCAGGTCGGGGTGGCGGGCGAGTAGACGTTGCAGGGTGCGCTCGCACAGGTCGGCGGGCAGGCTCACGGTCACTCCTCAGGGGTGGAATCGGACTCGGCCGCGGCGGCCGCGTCCCAGGCGGCCTGGACGGTCGGGTGCTCGCCCCGGGCCTTGTGCACCCAGGCGCGGGCCAGCTCGGGGTTCTCCCGCCGGGCCGGGGAGGCGATCACGGTCGCGGTGCGGCGCGGCACGTCGCCGGTGATGCTGTCCTCCTCGGACAGCAGCCAGCCCTTCTCGGCCAGCTCCTGGCGGCGTCGGCGGTAGTGCACCGCGATCAGGTCGCTCTTGATGTGCAGCTCCGCGCCCAGGTCGAAGGGCAGCAGCTCGGGCCGCACCTTGTTCACGACCTCCGCGTCCTCGTAGAAGATCTTCAAGGTGCGGTTGATCGCGTTCTTGTCGGCCCACTTGCCGGTGAAGAAGGTGCGCAGCGCCACCCACTTGACCAGCGTGGTCGTCTCGTCGATCGGGATGTTGGTGTCGTAGATGATCAGCTCGCCGATCGGCAGCCGCACGTGCAGCTTGATCATGTTGGGCAGCATCCAGCCGGCTGAGGTGCGCACCGGCGGGCGGTTGCTCAGGTCGCCCTTGTTGCGGTTGAGCGCCGCCCAGATGCCCTTCGGCCGCGGCGGGTAGAGGTCCACCGTGGCGAACGCCGACCACTCGTCGGGGGTCTCCAGCTCGTAGTCGGCGACCTCGGGGCGCTCCGGGTTGCCGAACGCGCCCGCGTGCACGAACGGCGCGTGCGCGATGTCGCAGCCGTTCTCCAGGATGCGCTCGTAGTTGGCCTTCCAGAGGAACTCGCCGGTGACCGCCCGGAAGCGGCCGCCGTTCTCCTTGAGGTCGTCGAACTCCGGCCACACCGGGATCGGCGGGCGCTCGGACTCCGGCAGGTCGCCCATGAAAACCCAGACGAAGCCGTACTTCTCCTGCACCGGGTACGAGTCGACGCGGGCCTTCTTCGGGATGCCGCGGCCGGGCAGGTTCGCCGGGATCTTCGTGACCTGGCCTTCGGCGTCGTACTCCCAGCCGTGGTACGGGCAGACGAGGCAGCCGTCCTTGGTCCAGCCGCCGGACAGCGCCGCGCCGCGGTGCACGCACAGGTCGCTCAGCGCGACCGGGCGGCCCTTCGGGGTGCGGTAGAGGGCCAGGTGCTGGCCGAGCACGGTGATCCGGGCCGGCTTGACGGTGACCCGGTCGGAGAACTCGACCGCGTACCAGAAGTTCTTCAACATGGCTTACCTCCGCTGGATCGACGCGACGCCGCCGTGGTCGGCGAGTTTGTCCCATTCGGTATACGACGCCTGATCGCCGGTGAGGTGCATCCGGCAGAACGTGCCGAGCAGGTCGGCCAGCAGGTCGCGGTGCGCGGCCGGGTCGCCGTCCGGGTTCTGGTCGAGGAAGGCGCGGGCGGCGGTGTGGTCGACCGGGTGCACGATCGCGAAGTGGTTCGCCCCGGCGAGCCGCACCAGCGCGTTGTCGCCGCCGCGGTCGGGCAGCGCCTCGTCGAAGGTGCGGGTGATCGGGTCGCGGCGGGTGGCCGCGTCCTCGCCGTAGCGGTCCGCCGAGCCGTTGATGACGCCGTCGTTGGTGCCCGCGACCAGCAGCACCGGGCAGTCGGCCTGGGCCGGCAGCACGGTGCCCGCGGGCCAGCCCAGCATGGTGGCGACCATGGTGTGCGCGCCGTAGGTCGCGACGGCCTTCACCTCGGGCACGAACCGCGCCGACTGCAGGGCCACGGTGCCGCCCGCCGAGTGTCCGATCAGGGCGACCCGTTGCAGGTCGAGCAGCCCGGCGACCGGCCCGGTCATCGCCGCGAGGGCGTCGAGCACCGGTCGCAGCGACGGCGTGGTGGGGCGCTTGCCGTAGCCGTCGGGCCGGGCCGCGTCGAGGTCCACGCCCGGCGTGATGCCGTGCAGGCCGCCGAACAGCGTGCCGACCCAGTCGTAGGTCACCGCGACGATGCCCTGCTCGGCCAGCCGCACGGCCAGCCAGCGGTACGCCTCCTGGCCCACATTCACCCCGGACACGATCACCGCCACCGGGTACGGCGCCCCGGCCGGGTCGGCGGACATCACGCCGGACAGCCGCTCGCGGTCCGAGCCGTCGGGTATGGCCGGGTAGTAGACGCGCAGGTGCGCGGTGTCGAACGGCGTTTCGTGGCCCGGGATCGTCGCGGCCCACCACACGGAGCGGATCACGGTCACGGCCGGGCCAGCTTCCGGTCGCCGCCCCACAGGCCGCGGACCAGCTTGTCCGTGGTCTCCTGCCCGAAGAAGCGCACGCCCATCACATTGGCCGGATCGCGCTCGGCGATGTTGCGCCGCATCCGCAGATCGGTCTCGGCCAGCGCGGCCCGCTCGTGCTCCGGCACCGGCGGGGCCTCGTCGACCCAGCGCAGCCAGCGGTCCACGTGCTCGTGGGTGAGCTTGCGGACGATGTCGATGTTGCGGGTGCTGCGGCCGAAGGAGTAGCAGTACGCCGTCGGGCTGAGGCTGGCGCGGATGAAGCCCGCCCGGCTCACGAAGTACTCGAACTCGGGGTCGGCGCGGTGGGCCAGCCAGTCGGCGTCGAGCGGGGCGTAGTAGCTGTCGTAGTACTCCCCGTCCTCGATCAGGTTCACCCGGGGCACGGAGTCGAGGTAGAACCAGCCCTCCGGCCATACCAGCAGGGCCAGGCCCAGGTGCGGCACCTTGACCTGCGGGCCCAGCCACACGGTCAGGTGCAGGTTGGCGAAGCTCGCGGACGGGTTGCCCAGCCAGGAGTGCACCATCCAGTCGACCTCGGGCCCGCTGTACGCGGCCAGCGAGCCGCCGGGGCCGTCCGGGTACTGCCCGTACGACTCCAGCTCCAGCGTCGACGGATCACGCTGCAGTTCGAACCGGGCGTCGATCTTCGCCTTCAGTTCGGCCAGCAGCTCCTGGTACAGGTGGAACGTCTCGTGCACGTCGACGACGGGGGAGTTGTCCACCATGTCCTCGACGTGCCGCAGGGTCTCGGCCACTGGCGGTCTACCTTTCTGTGAGGGCTTGTACGAGCCGCCAGGGGCGGCCGTCGACGAGATCCGTCTGCCGGGACACCTGCCGGTTGGCGGCCTGTGCCGGCGCGACGTCGGCCCGCCCGGACGCCTGCCCGGCGGGCACGGTGGTGACCACCGGGTGGCTGATCCGCCCGGTGAACGGACCCTGCCACGCGGTCCACAACGTGAAGTCCGGCGACAGCGCGAACACCGCGCTGTCCTGCTCCAGCGGTGCGACCGCAACCACATTGAGCCGATTCTCCGCAGCCCGCTCCGGCAGCCCGAGACTCAGCTCCCACGACTCCGCAGCCGAGAACGGCACCGCCACCACGTCGGCGTCGGCCAGCGCCGCCAGCCGGAACACTTCGGGGAAGATCGAGTCCGTCCCGGCCACCATGGCCAGCCGTCCCCACGCCATCTCGACGACCCGCACCCCGTCGGCTTCTCCGCGATCGTGCTCGGACGACCCCGACGCTCCTGCGGCGGGAGAGGAGGACACAGCTGTCCTCGGCGTCTCGCCCGCGTGCTCCGCCTCGCCGTCGAGCGTGGCGTGACCGGAGCCGGGCTGACCGACAGTGGCTGCCGGATGCAGCACTGACTGGCGAGCGACCTCGCCGTTGGCGTCGATGAGGACCGGGCCGGTGGGGGTTGCTGTCACGGCGTGGGCGTTGGTGCCGTCGAGGGCGGCGGCGAGCAGGGTGGGGTCGGTTTCGGTGGTGACGATGAGGCGGGCGCCGGCGGCGGCGGCGCGGGCCGTCTCGCGGACGACGGTCGCGGTGTCGCCGCGGACCACCGCGACGGGCAGTGTGGCCGCGCCGGGGGAGTGGCGGCGGCCGTGCGGCGGGGCGGCGATGGGCGCGTACAGCTCGGGCCGTCGGGCGGCGAAGATGTCGGTGCCGTCGGGGCGGCGCTTGTCGTCGGCCAGGGACGGGTCGATGTCGGCGACCACGACGGCCTCGCCGGTGCGCGGCCCCTTGGCCACCACCGTGCCGTCGGGCGCGACGATCTGGCTCTCCCCGGCCCCGTGCAGCCACTCGCCCGGCACGCCCAGCGCGGCGCTCAGCCGCGGCAGGTGCTCCTCGGGCAGCAGTGGGCCGACCTTGTTCGCGGCGACGACCCACACCTTGTTCTCGGCCGCGCGGACCGGGATGTGCAGGCCGGCCTCGTCGGTGGCGAACGAGTTGAGGCTGTTGAGCAGCACCTGCGCGCCGCGCAGGGCGAGACCGCGGGCCACCTCGTTGATGACGCCCTCCATGCAGGCGTACATGCCGAGCCGTCCGAGCGGGGTGTCGAGCACCGGCCCGACCTCGTCGGCCGGGTCGAGGTGGTCGTTCTCCGCGCCCATCAGCGTCTGCTTGTCGCACTGGCCGAGCACCGCGCCGTCCGGCCCGAACATGAAGTTGGTGCCGCCGGTGCGTCCGTCCGGGTGCGCGTGCGTGACGTTGATCTTCACGTACGCCCGGTGCTTGCGGGCGCGGTCGGCGACCGCGGTCAGGAACGGGTCACCGGGCCGGGTGGCGATGCGGTGCGCTTGCGCCCGGTCGGCGTAGTAGGACAGGTGGTTGCAGAACTCGGGCAGGACGATCAGCTGCGCGCCCTGGGCCGCGGCCTCGTCGATCAGGCGCAGGCAGGCGGCGAGATTGGCCTCGACGTCCTGCGACGCCGCGAGCTGCACCGCGGCAACCCGTACTGGAGCCATGTGGTGTCTCCGGTTCCCCTAGCGAAACGCTGTTTCCCGAAACTACACTCGCGGGGGCGTTTACAACAGGGGTCGACCGGAGGTCGCGATGCTTTCTCACGTAGTGCTGATGACGTTCACCGACGCAGACGATGCTGCCAAGGCGAAGGATCTTTTGGAAGGGCTGGTCGGGGCTGTTCCGCAGGTCCGAACGCTCCGGGTGTACCTGGACGAGTTGCACACCCCGGTCTCGGCGCACCTGTGCCTGATCACGACCCACGAGGACGAGGCCGACCTGCGCGGATACCAGGAGCACCCGGTGCACCTGGAACTCGCGCAGTGGCTGCGCCCGCGCCTGGCCGCCCGGGTGGTCGTCGACTTCAGCGAGTGAACCGGACGCCGCCCGGCCCCAAGCCTGGCGGCTCAGCTCAGTGCCGCCAGGAAGCGCAGGCAGCGTTCCCAGGTCAGCTCGCTGGAGGTAGCGTCGTAGTCGGGCGAGGCGTCGTCGGTGAACAGGTGCCCGCCCGCGTAGGTGAACACCTCCGGGCGCGCCCCCAGCCGGGCCATCGCCATCTCCCACAACATGATCTCGTCGGCCGACTCGTACTCGTCGCGCGCGGCGACGTGCAGCTGGGCGTCCAGGCCGGACGGCATGCGCCGGGGCGTGCCCGCGGTGCCGTGCAGCAGGAGCAGGCCGCCCACCCGCGGCTCGCGCTCGGCGATGGCCTGCGCGAAGCTCGCGCCCATGGACAGCCCGGCCAGCACGCCGCCCCCGGGCAGGTGCGCCGCCGCCTGCCGGGCGCGCTGCTGCACCACCTCCGGGCCGATCTCGTTGAGCAGCTCGAACCCCTCGTCCACGGTGTCGACGACCACCCCGTCGAACAGGTCGGGTGTCAGCACCGTGTGCCCTGCCGTCCGCAGTCGCTCGGCGGCGGTCAGCAGGGCCGGGCGCAGCCCGATGACGGAGTGGAACAGCAGGACGTGGGCCATCCGCCCATCCTGACAGGCCGGGCTGACGCCGTGCCCGGCACCGATCCGCGAATCGACGCAACTACGCGAAACGGCGTTTCTCTCGCGGCCGGTTCGGCTATAGCGGAGGCATGACGGTTCACCTGGCACGGCGTCCCGCGGCACAGTGGTGGGCGCTGGCCGGCTTCTTCGCGGCGGTGGTCGTGGTGGCGCTGGTCGGCTCGCTGGCCGTGGCGCATCCCGCCGACGACTACGCGGCCCTGGCCCGCCCCGGCTGGGCGCCGCCGTCCTGGCTGTTCGGACCGGTCTGGACGGTGCTCTACGCGATGATCGCGGTCGCGGGCTGGCTGGTCTGGCGGCGGGCCGGCTGGGGACTGGCGATGGCGGCGTACGCCGTGCAGCTGGTCCTCAACGCGATCTGGACGCCGCTGTTCTTCGGCGCGGGCCTGCGCGGCCTGGCGTTCGCCGACATCGTCGCGCTGTGGCTGTCCATCGGCCTCACCGTGCTGCTGTTCCGCCGGATCTCGGCGGTGGCGGCGTGGCTGCTCGTCCCGTACTGGCTCTGGGTCACCTTCGCCTCCGCCCTCAACCTCACCATCTGGCAGCTCAACTAGACGACCACACCAGCCGGAACCACCGGCGGGACCCTTGGCCGCAACTCCTAGAGAGTTGCGGCCATCGGCACGGGCGGAGGCCGCGTGTCTTTGGGAGCTGCGGCAGGTGTGGGTCAGGACTGCGGCGTCCATTCGGGGCGGCGGCCGAGGTAGGCCAGCAGGACGGTGGTCGCGTCGGCGTCGGCGTCGGCGGCCACGGTCAGTTCGGCGGCGTACGCCCCGTAGGCGCGCAGCGGCTCGACGATCTGCTTCGCCACCGCGAGCAGCTGCTCGGCGTCCGGTGCGGTGAGCGGCGAGGGCCGACCGGTGGCGACGGCGATGTCCCACGCGTGCACCGCGGCGTCGAGCGCGCACGCCCCCGCGGCGACCCACAGCGGCAGCGGGCCCTGCGGCAGCGGCACGGGCACCTGCTCGGCGTCGGCGTGCACGGTCGCGAAGGCTGCCGCCGACAAGGCGAGGGCCTGCTCCAGCAGGGCGGCGGCGTCCCCGTCGATCCTGCCGGAGGGCTGGAACGGGTCCTCGCTCGGCCACGGGCCGCCGGTGATGGCCGCCGCGTAGCCGACCTGGTCGCCGGTGGCGTGTTGCAGGACCTGGGTGACCGTCCAGTGCTCGCAGGGTGTCGGCAGATCCCAGCCGTCGGCCGGGATCCCCGCCACGGCCGTCCGCAGTGCGGTGTGCGCCGCGCCGAGCAGGCTGATCGAGTTCGTGCCCGTGATGCTGGTCATGGCTCCGCCCTTCGTCTCGGCATTTCCGGAACGGAATGCCTCGTTCCGTTTTAGATTAGCAGATCGGAACGATCCGTTCCACTGCTAATCTGCAGTGGTGACGAAGACGAGCGCGGCCCCGATGTCGGGCCGCAAGCAGCAGGCGGCCCGCAATGACACGGTGATCCTCGACGCGGCCCGGGAGGTGTTCCTGGGTGACCCGAAGGCGCCCATCGCCGCCGTGGCCGAACGGGCGGGCGTCGGCATCAGCGCGCTCTACCGCCGGTACAGCGGCAAGGAGGAACTGCTGCGCCGGCTGTGCCACGACGGGCTGCTGCTGTTCATGGCGCAGGCGCAGGCGGCGCTGGCCGAACCGGACCCGTGGCGCGGCCTCACCGGTTTCCTGCGGGAGATCGTCGATGCCGACGTGCACTCGCTCACCGTGCACCTGGCCGGGACGTTCACGCCCACGCCCGAGATGGGTGCGACCGCCCGCCGGGCCGGAGAGCTGGTGGCGCGCCTCGTGCAGCGCACCCTCGACGACGGCAGCCTGCGGCCCGACGTCGTACTCGGTGACGTGACGCTACTGCTGGAGAGCTGCGCCGCGGTCCGGGTGCCCGACCCGGCGCGCACCCGGCAGCTGCGGGCCCGCCACCTCGCTCTGCTGCTCGACGGCCTGACTGCCGACCGTGATCGCGCTGACCTCCCCGGCCCCGCACCGACGGCCGCCGAACTCAACTGGCGCTGGCGCACCCCCTGACGCGGTCCGCCCGCACACCAAGGTCGTTCGACTTGCCTGGCACATGTGGGTATCCGCCTTCAAGATACGCACGACTGCCAGGCAAGTCGGCCGATCATCGGCGCCGCGCGCCGCTACGCGGTCCGTGGACCTGCGCCGCACCTCGGTCCGTCCTGCGCCGCACCGCGGTGCCTGGGTTCGGGGCACCGGGTGGGTCAGTGGAGTTCGGCGAGCAGGGACCGGCCCTGAGGCCAGGAGCCGAGGGCGGAGTCGGCGTTGAGGTGGCCGCCGCCGGGGACCACTACCAGGCGGGAGCCCCATGCCCGCGCGAAGGCCTCGCTGCGCGGCAGGGCCGCCCACGGGTCGTCGTCGCCGGCGACGAGGATGCTCGGGAACGGTAGCGGCACGAGCGGCACCGGGCGGAAGTTCACCAGCTCGGGCACCTCCGCGGTGTCCACATCGGCGGGTGCGACCAGCAGTGCGCCGCGCACCCGGGCGGTATCGCCGCCGCGGGCCACCCAGTGCGCCACGGTCACACAGCCCAGGCTGTGCGCCACCAGCGTCACCGGTTCGGGTGCGGCCGCCACCGCGGCGGCCAGCGTGTCGACCCAGTCGCCGACCAGCGGATGGAACCAGTCGGCCTGCTCGACGCGCTGGAACCCCAGCTCCTGCTCCCACCGGGTCTGCCAGTGCGCCGGGCCGGAGTTCTCGAAGCCGGGCAGGATCAGCACGCTCGTCACCACGGCAGCGTAGGCGGCGGGGAGACCGTCCTGCCTGCGCGGGTCACGACGCCCGGTACGCGATCACGGCCGGGCCGTCGGGACGCGACCGGTCACGACGCCGGGTACGCGTTCGCCGCCGCGCCCGCCCCGCCCGCCCGGAACGCGGCCGGTGCGTGTACGACGCAGGTCTGCGCGTACTCGGCGATGCCCTCGTCGCCGTACTCGCGGCCGTAGCCGGACCGTTTCACTCCGCCGAACGGCGCCCGCAGCGACATGCCGGTGCGGTTGTGCGTGTTGACGAAGACGAACCCGGCCTCCAGCCGCCGCGCCACGGCGAACGCCCGCTCCTCGTCGGCCGACCACACCGACGCGCCCAGCCCCAGCTCACCCGCGTTCGCGCGGGTGACGAGATCGTCCTCGTCGCGGTAGGTCAGCACCGGCACGGTGGGCCCGAACTGCTCCTCGGCGACCACGGGGGCGTCCTCGGGCACACCGGTCACCAGCGTCGGCGCGACGAAATGCCCGGCCCGCAGGTCGGTGCCCGGATCGACCCGGCCCACCGGCAGCGCCCGGCCGCCGCGCGACACGGCATCCTCGACCAGCCCGGCGATCCGGGCCGCCGCCTCGGCGGTCACCACCGGGCCCATGCTGACCCCGATGGCGAGCGGATCACCCAGGCACAGCACTTCCGCGGCAGCCTCCTGGTACGCGGCGACGAACTCGTCGTGGCGGGCCGCGGGCACGTAGAGCCGCTTGGCCGCCATGCACACCTGCCCGCTGGTCGCGAACGAGGCCATGACCAGCCGCCGCATCGGCTCCGGTGACAGGTCGGCGTCGTCGAGCAGCAGCACCGGATCGTTGCCGCCCAGCTCCAGCACGGTCGGCGTGGTCTGCGCCGCGGCCGTCGCCGCGACGGCCCGCGCCGTCGCGGCCCCGCCGGTGAACGCGACCTTGCCGACCAGCGGGTGCCCGACCAGCGCGGCACCCGCCTCAGCGTCACCGTGCAGCACCTGCAGCAGCGCGGCGGGCAGCCCCGACGCCAGCAGCCGCACCGTGCGGTCGATTGTCAGCGGGGCGAGTGGGGACGGCTTGACCACGACCGCATTGCCCGCGGCCAGCGCCGGGGCGATCTTCAGGAAGGACAGGATGATCGGGGCGTTCCACGGGGTGATCGCCGCGACCACGCCGTAGGGGCGGCGGCGCAGCAGCAGCCGTCCCGCCGCGTCGTCGATGGCCGTGTCCGCGAGTACCCGGGGGGCCTGCTCGGCCACCCAGCGCAGGAACGTCAGCGCGAAACCGAGCTCGCCGCGGCAGTCGGCCAGCACCTTGCCCGACTCGCGGGCCAGCAGTTCGGCCAGCACCGGCAGGTCCGGCTCGACCGCGTCCGCGGCGGCGCGCAGTGCGGCCACCCGGTCCGTGACGTCGATGCGCGCCCAGCCCCGCTGCGCCGCGCCGGCGGCCCGCACCACGGCGTCGACCCGTGCCGGGTCCGCCGCGGGCACGGTGCCGACCAGCTCGTACACCCGCGCCGGGTTGTAGCGCGCGATCCGCTCGCTCACGACCGCTCCTCGGCGCGTTCGCCGCCGTGCTTCGCCCGGCTCTCGGCATGTTCGCTGCGCGCGCTCACGCGGGCACCGGGCGCAGGGAGGAGATCATGCAGGCGCGCAGCAGGTGGGCGCGGGCGCGGGTCGGGTCGGCCGCGGTGGCGCGGATCTCGTCGAGGTACGCCGCGCGGGCCGCGGGGTCGGTGGCGGTGAGGCGCTGGTAGTTCTGGTGCGAGACGGTCTGCACGTACTCCAGCGCGATGCGCCGCCGCTGCGCCGTGGCGAGCCGGACCGCACCGTCGCCGGTGACCAGCGCGCGGGCGTACGCGACCGCGTCGTGGATGCCCGAGTTCATGCCCAGCCCGCCCAGCGGGTTGTTGACGTGCGCCGCGTCCCCCGCCAGCAGCACCCGTCCCACCTGGAACGTCTCGGCCACCCGCTGGTGCACCCGGTAGATGCTGGCGTGCGCGACCTGCCACGGCCGCCCCGGATCGGCGACCTGCCGCAGCCGCCCGTCGAGCCGGTCCAGCTCGTCGCGGTCCGGCGTGCCGTCGGGCGTCGGCAGCAGCACCCGCCAGTGATCCGGCGTACGCAGCAGCACCGACCAGTCCACCGGGTCGAACACGTAGTTGACCGCGGCCAGGTCGGCGAGCAGGCCGGGCAGGTCCTCATCGGTGGACGCGACCAGGAAACGCTCCGGGTAGGTGATGCCCGCGAAATCCACGCCGAGCGAGCGGCGCACCGCCGAGTGCGCCCCGTCGGCGGCGATCAGCCAGTCGCCGCGCTCGGTCCGGCCGTCGGCGGCGCGGACCACCACGCCGTCGGCGACCTGGTCGACGCCGAGAACCGGCCAGCCGAAACGGATCTCGCCCCCGGCGGCCTCGACCTCGGCCCGCAGGATCGGAGTGAGTTTCGACTGCTCGCACTGCACCCGGTACGGGTACGGCGTGTCCCGGGCCAGCACGGCCAGGTCGAGGGTGGCGATGTGGCCCTGTGCGCGGTCGCGGTAGGCGAACGTCGGCGCGATCAGGCCCCGCGCCAGCAGCGCGTCGACCACGCCCAGCTCGGCGAGCATCTCCAGGGTCGGCGGGTGGAACGTCGACGCCCGCGACTCGGCCGCGAGCTCCTCACCCGCCTCCAGCACGGTCACCGCGACACCCTGCCGCGCCAGCGCCAGCGCGGCGGTCAACCCGACCGGCCCCGCCCCGGCCACGAAGATCCTGGTCATGCCCTCTCCTCCCGCCATCCGGTCAGGCATCGTTGCTCGCGTTCAGCGACGAGCGCAGGTTGACGCCGCCCACCCTTTTATCGACGTTGGCCTATCACGTCGAAAATGTGCAGATCGAATTCGACGTAATAGGCCAACGTCGATGGAGAAAGCGGTCATCGGTCGTGCTTCGCGTCCAGGGCCAGGGCCTCGTCCTGACCGACGAGCCCGGTGAACTCGGTCCAGGCCAGCCGTTCCACGGTCGCCCTGCCCACGGTGGCGATCTCCCGATAGGCGCGGTCGGCGGCGTGCAGTGCGGCCAGCAGCGCGGCGACCGGGTGCAGCACCAGGCGCACCCCGACCGCGGCCAGGTCGGCATCGCTCGCGCGGTCGGCGTGCGCTCCCGCCTCGGAGCGGTTGAGCACCAGCGCGACGCCGGGCAGCGCCGCATGGGCGCGGGCCAGCTCGTCGAGATCGGACACGCCTTCCAGGAAGACGGCGTCCGCCCCGGCCTCGGCGTAGCGCCGGCCCCGGGTGGTCGCGTCGTCCAGCCCGGTCACGGTGTACGCGTCGGTGCGTGCCACCACCACGATCCCGGTGCCGTCGGACACCACCGCCCGGATCTTGCGAGCGGCCGCCTCGGCGTCGATCAGCTCCTTGCCCGCGAGGTGACCGCAGCGCTTCGGCATCACCTGGTCCTCCAGGTGCAGGCCGGACACGCCCGCTGCCGCGTAGCGCCGGGCGGTCCACACCGCCTGGAGCGCGTCGCCGTAGCCGGTGTCGGCGTCGGCCAGCAGCGGCGCGCCGCCCAGCGCGGGCGTGATCCGGGCGGCGCGTTCGGCGATGTGTGTGCCGTGCACGTAGCCCAGGTCGGGCAGGCCCAGGTCGAGCGCGGCGCAGGCGGCTCCGGACAGGTGCGCCGCCCGGTGCCCGGCGCGCACGGCGAGGGCCGCGGTGGGCGGGTCGTACACGCCGGGCAGGTGGGTCACGCCACCGGAGGCGAGCAGGGCCCGCAGCGCCGCGGCGGTCACGGGCGGCCGTGCAGCGCGAAGCCGCCCTCGACGCCGACGACCCGCGGGTTGGTGAAGAAGCGCAACGTCTCGGCCGTGCCCTCCTCCGAGTATCCGGACAGCCCCCAGGCCGGTCGCGGGGTGAACAGGTGCAGGCTCATCACGCTGGACCCGTTCACCTTCACCTCTCCCGCGCGCAGCCGCCGGGCGACCGCGAGCGCGGCGTCCTCGTCGGTCCCGGACACATACGCCTCCAGCCCGTACGGCGTGCCGTTGGCCAGCGCCACGGCTTCGTCGACGGTGCCGTAGGCGTGCACGGCGGCGACCGGCCCGAAGACCTCGTGCGTGGTGTGCACCGGATCGACCCCGGTGACCAGGGTGGGGCTGAGGTAGTTGCCGAGCTCGGGCACGGTCAGCGAGTAGTGTGCGGTGCCGCCGTGCCCGACGAGCGCGTCACGGGCCGCGGCGACCCGGTCGCGGTGTCCGGAGTGGACCAGCGGCCCGAAGTCGGTGTCGGGGTCCAGCGGCGCGCCGACGCGAAGTGCGGCGAGGCGCGCCAGGGTCGCGTCCAGGATCTCCGTGGCCCGGTCGGCGGGCACGATCAGACGGCCCAGCGCCCGGCACCACTGCCCGTTGAGAGTGGTCAGCAGGTCCGCGGCGGCACGGGCGGCCGCGGCGGTGTCCGCGTCGGGCAGCACGAGCAGCGGATTGTTGCCGCCGAGCTCCAGTTGCACGGGCTTGATGTCGTACGCGCAGGCAGCCGCAACGGCCCGGCCGCCGGTCAGCCCGCCGGTGAACGACACGGCCCGCACGCGCGGGTCGCGCACCAGCCGCGCGCCGGTGCCCGCGTCGCCGTGCAGGAGCTGGAACAGCCCGCCGGGGAGTCCCGCCTCGGCCAGCGCCGCGTGCACCGCCCGCGCCAGCAGTTGCGTGCCGTAGGGGGCGTATTCGCTGGGCTTGACGATGGTGGGGCAGCCCGCGGCGAGTGCGTTGGCGGCCTTGTGCGCGGCCATCGGCGCGGGCGCGTTCCACGGCACCAGGCAGGCCGCGGGTCCCCAGGGCAGCCGGTCGACGTGGGCGAGCCGGCCGTCTTCGCGCGGCATCGCGCTGCTCAGCCAACCGTCGCGCAACTGCATCGCGGCCAGCCGGAACGCGCCGCCGAGGATGACCGACAGCGGCATGGTCTGAGAGATCGGCACGCCGGTGGCGAAGGACTCCACGGCGGCGATGTCGGCGCCTGCGGCCTCCACCCGGGCCGCCACCGCGTCGAGCACGTCGGCGCGTTCGGCGGCGGGCAGGCTGGACCAGGCGCCGGAGTCGTGCACCCGGGTCGCCGCGGCGACAGCCGCCTCGACCCGCGCGGGGTCACTGCCCACGGCCGCGCCGACGGGCTCGCCGGTGGCCGGGTTCTGCAGCGTGAAGCCGAGCGGGGCGGCGCAGTCCTGCCAGTTCCCGTCCACCAGGTCGGCGACGGCCTCGGGTCGGGCGCTCACTTGGGCACGCTCGCGAACAGGTCGTTGGCCCGGTCGGCGGTGATCATGGCGGCCGCCTCGAGCCGCCCGCGCTCCGGCGGGAACGTCATGACCAGGCCCATCGACAGGTCGCGCAGCGCGCGGCCCATGGTGCCGTGCAGCGTCGCGCCGGAGGTGCCGGACGCCTTGAACGCGCCGACCGCGACCGCGAACGCGTTCTCGCAGATGGAGCCCTTGGCCAGCCGCCACTGCCGGTAGACGTCGCCCTTCGGCGCGATCGGCGGTTCGGACGTCTCCAGCAGCAGCTGGCGGCGCAGCCACAGGTACGCCGTCTCCAGGTTCTCGGTCATGTCACCGATGATCACCTGGTGCATGGGGGACTCCGCAATCGGCCGCCCGGTGTCGGCGAACGTCTTGCTGGTCAGCCGCTGCAGTGTCTCGTCGTAGACGCCCTGGGCGCAGCCGACGTAGACGGCGGTGATGGCGAGCTGGTTGCCGACGAAGCTGCCCCGGCTGCACTGCAGCATCTTCACGAACGCGCCGGGCACGGTCAGCGCCTCGGTCGCGGGCACCCATACGTCGCGCAGCGTGATGCCGTGGTTGGCCGAGCCCCGCATGCCCAGCCCGTCCCAGGCCGGGCGGGAGGCGACGCCGTCAGCCTCCCGCGGCACCAGGAACAGGGCCAGCCCGGCGGCGGTGTCGGTGCCGTCGAGGCGGGCGGTGACCAGGTACGTGTCGGCGACGCCGGTGGCGCAGCCGAACGACTTCTCTCCGGTGATCAGCCAGCCCTCGACGCCGTCGCGCGTCGCGGGGCGGGCCGTGGTGGAGATGGCGATGTTGGCGCTCGCGCTCTTGACCGACTCGCTGGCGAAGTTGGCCAGCCAGGTGCCGCCGGCCATGCGGCGCAGCACCTGCTCGGCGAAGGCCCGCACCACCGGCACGTCGGCCTCGTCGAACAGCCCGGCGTCGATCGCCTCCAGCGGCAGCAGCCCGCGCGAGGCGCTGGTGTTGTGGAAGAAGAAGGCCAGCGCGGTCGACGGGCAGGCGCTGCCCATGGCGAACGTCGCGGCGGCCAGGTCGCGCAGTCCGCCGCCGAGGCCGCCGTACTCCTCCGGGACGACCAAGCCGAGCAGCCCGGCCTCGCGCAGCAGCGCGACGTGTCCGGCCGGGAACTCCCCGGCGGCGTCGGCCTGTTCGGCCGCGGCGCGCAACGCGGGCAGCACCGCTTCCACGCGTGCCGCGCGGTCGAGTTCGGCGTCGGTCATGTCGTCGACGAGGCGCTGGCCGATGAGCCGGTCTGCCATTTCGTGCACTCCCTTGTGGATGGTCAGGCGAGTTCTTCAGGGACTGAGGCCGGGTAGCGGCGCGCAGGCCACGCCGAGCTGGCGAGCCAGCAGCAGCAGGTCGTGCGCGGGCAGGCCGCCGGAGCCGGGGTCGAGCACGGTGTCGAAGCGGTGCACCCCGCTCTTCATCGCGACCAGCGCGTTGACCAGGCCGAGGCCGTGGTGGGCGAGCAGCCGCACCCGCACCGGCGCGGGGCGGGTGCGCACCACGGCGTCCTGGAGCACCCGGCGCACCTGCAGCGGGGACGCGGGGCTGGTCTCGGCGCAGCCCAGCGTCACGCCGGGCATCCCGGCGAGCGCGTCGATCGCGGCGAGCACGTCGGCCTCGCGTGCGGGGGAGAAGGCGTCGGTGACGTAGGCCAGCACGGGCGCGTGCACCGCGGCGGCGGCCACCTGCGCGACGTCGCCGGGGTCGCGGACCAGCAGCGTGTGCAGTGCGGTGGCGGCGGGGTCGTCGAGCACCGTCATGGTGATCTCCTCGGGCAGCGGGTCGGCCAGTTGGCCCCACGCGCGCGAGTGGAACAGCAGCGGCGCGGTGATCCGCGGCACCGCCGCGTCGACCACCCGGCCGACGAAGATGGTGTGGTCGCCGCCGGGGTACGCGTGTTCGACGGTGCAGTCCAGCCGGCCGGTCGCGTCGGCGAGCATGGGGCACCCGGTCTCGCCGGTCAGCCAGGCCAGCCCGGCGAAGCGGTCCTCGCCCGGGCGTGCGCCCGCGAAGCGGCGGCCGATCTCGGCCTGGTCCTTGCCGAGGAAGCTCAGCGCGAACACCCCCGCCTGCTCGATCATCAGCCGGGTGGGCAGATGATTGCCCAGGCAGACGGAGACCAGTGGCGGATCGAGGCTGACGGAGGAGAATGAGCTGGCGGTCATACCGTGCGGGCGGCGGGTGCCGTCCGGCTCGGTCACCATGGTGGTGACCACGGCGACGCCGCTGGGCCACTGGCTCAGCACCGAACGCAGCAACGTGCCGTCCACCGCCACCGCCCTCCGTTTCGCATTAGGAAACGCTGTTGCCGTGAAGGTAACGACTCGGTCGCGCACCTGTCAACGCCCGTGCGGCCTCTGCGCGCGGAGCACGCCTGGATCTACACTGGCGACCGTCCGCGCTCTCAGGAGGACCCGTGCCCACTGCCGCTGCGAAGTCGACCGTCACCACTGACGACGACAGCCAGTCCCGCTCCATCGCCGCCGTCGAGCGGGCCATGGACGTGCTGCTCTACTTCGGGCGCAGCGGACATCCCGACCTGGGCGTCACCGAGATCGCGACCGCGCTGGGGCTGACCAAGGCCGCGGTGCACCGCATCCTCACCGCGCTGCGCAGCCGGGACCTGATCACGGTCGACCCGGTGACCCGGCGGTATGCCCTCGGCCACGCCGCGGTCTCACTGGGCCGCGCCTACCTGGCCCGCACCGACCTGCGCGCGATGGCCGCGCCCGAGCTGCGCCAGCTCGCGGAGGCGACCGGCGAGACGGCGACCCTGTCGCTGCGCCGCGGCGACACCCGCCTCTACGTGGACCAGGTCGTGCCCGACCAGGAGCTGCGCATGGAGGTGACGCTCGGTATCCCGTACCCGCTGCACGCGGGCGGGTCGTCGAAGGCGTTCCTGGCCTTCCTGCCCGACAGCGAGGTCGACGCCTACCTGGACCGCCACCCGCTGCAGCCGTTGACCGACAAGACAGTCACCGATCCGGCGAAGCTGCGCAAGGAGCTGGCCGCGATCCGCAAGCGCGGCTACGCGACCTCGCTCGGCGAACGGCAGGCCGGCGCCGCGTCGATCGCCGCACCGGTGTTCGACCACGACGGGCACGTGGTGGCCGTGCTGAGCGTCGCCGGTCCGGCCGCGCGCTTCAAGCCGGAGCAGTCCGGCAACGCCCAGGAGCTGGTGGCGGCGGCGGCCCGGATCTCCGAGCAGCTGGGCTACGTGGCACCCTGACCGGTCAGAGCCGCCTGCGGCGGCCGCCCTGTGATTCGTAGCGGTCGCCGCCGCGCTGTGGGTCGTAGCGGCGGGCACCGTCGTATTCGGGCGCGGGCGCCCACTGCCGGGAGACGGTGTCGGCGTCGGAGAAGTCCTTGCCCTTGCCCTTCACCGCGCGGTAGGTGAGCAGCGCGGCGACGAAGAAGATGCCCTGCGCCATGGTGTTCATGCCCTGCTGCACCCACTGGAAGGCCAGCGCGTCGCTGGCCGCGTGGCCGCGCAGCGGCACCAGCACGATCACGGCCAGCACACTGACCGGGAAGAGGCCCGCCGCCAGCGCGTTGCCGTGCTTCCAGGCGCGCACCGTGCCCAGCACGCTGATCCAGATGACGATCACGGTGGCGAGGATGAACGCGGGCTGCACCGAGCGGGACTGCACGGCCAGGGTCGCGACCCCCGCGCCGATCACCAGCAGCGGCCAGCGCCACCACTTCAGCGACTGGTGCAGCGACAGCGCCAGCAGCAGCCCGCCGGCGGCCAGCAGCGGGAAGAGCAGGTCGTCCAGCCAGTTGACGTCGATCGACCAGGCGGCGTGCAGCAGCTTCCAGGTGGACTTCGTCGCACCGCCCGCGCCCATCAGCACGGCGCCGATCCTGCCCAGGGCGGACGGCGCCAGCAGCAGGAACCCGACGAACGCCAGCAGCGTGGGCGCGAAGTCCTCCACCGCCAGCGCCACGCTGAGCGCGGGTGGAGTCTCCCCGGCCGCAGCCAGCACCAGGCCTGGCAACACATCCATGAGCATGCGCGCGAGCCTATGTGTATCCAGGAAGATCGTTCCAGCCTGCGAAGCAGACAAGATCTGACAGTCTACTTTGGATGTTTGGACCTTGCGTGAACGGCGTCCGTGCGCAGTCGGATGACCACCACATGTGATCGACTCGGCTGCACGGGTGAGCAGGCTCTTCGAAGTATCGAAAACCGGCGGTGTTCGGCCGCGCCGTTCGTAGCCTGGCGGCACATCCCGCTCCCCGGGACATTCCCGCACGGAAGGTTTCCCACCGTGAGACGTCCAGTCACCGGCCTGGTCTGCGCCCTGCTCGCCGCAGCCGCCCTGACCGCCGGCGCCGCCCCGGCGACCGCCGCCACCTTCGCGCCCGCGAACGGGCGGCTGCTGTTCATCGGCCAGTCCACGCAGGCCTCCTGGAACGACTACACCTCGTTCGCCGCGCCGCCCGCCGGCGGCTCGGTCTACTACGAGGTCAAGTCGGGCACCTGGGTCGACAACGGCCACCGCGACCATGCCACCTGGCTCGCCCAGCAGGGCAAGATGATCCAGGTCGGCGTGAGCTGGAAGGACAACCCGCCCGGCTTCACCGGCGGCGACGAGAACGCCAAGGCGGCCCGCTCCCGCGCGGTCACCCAGGAGATCGCGAACGGACAGCACGCGAGCCAGTTCACCAACCTGATCAACTTCATGAACGCGTACCCGCAGGCGAAGTTCTTCCTGCGCCTGGACTACGAGGTGTCCAGCTTCTACCACTGCACCGACGCGAGCTGCGCCTCCTACCGCAACGCCTTCGCCCGGCTGCGCACCCTGCTCGACGCGGGCACCGCGCCCGACAACGTCACCTACGTGTTCCACCCGGTGCGGGGCGAGTACGAGAAGCTCTACCCGGGCGACGCCGTCACCGACTGGATCGGCGTCTCCGTGTTCGCGCACGAGCTGTGCATGCCGATCTACGACGGCGGATACCTCTACAACGGCACCCCGCCGCAGAACTACGACACCGCTGCCCTGCAGTGCCGCAACGCCTACATCGGCAAGGACGGCAACGGCAACGACACCGCGATCTGGCGCAACTGGGACCACGACGGCAACGTGCTGAAGATGATGAAGTTCGCCGAGGACCACGGCAAACCGATGATCGTGTCGGAGTCCGGGATGATGAACTTCACCGACAACGGGGGCGACACCGCGGGGCTGGAGGCGGCGCGCGGCGAGACCTGGGTGCGGCGGCTGTTCAGTCTGATGAACTACGTCGGACCGCTGCCCAACACCGCGGGCACGTACGACCTCAGCAACGTGATCAAGGCGGCGGTCTACATCGACCTGGACTTCCGCTACGGCTGGGACGGCGTCGCCGACGGCAGTTTCGACTTCCCGGTCAACTCGACCTGGTTCGTCGACGGCCGCCTGTCGCGATACGGCGGTGCGAAGAACGCCTTCTGCGCCGGGCTGGTCGACCGGGCCTTCACCACGACCTGCGGCGGTGGCGCGGCCGAGCGCACGTTCGTCAACGTCGGGTCCAGCCGCTGCCTGGACGTGTCCGGCGGGCGTACCGCCGACGGCACCAAGGTGCAGCTGTGGGACTGCCTGAACAACCCGGCGCAGAAGTGGCGGGTGGAGTCCAACGGCTCGCTGGTCAATCCGAACTCCGGCAAGTGCCTGGACGTCGCGGACGGCAGCACCGCCGACGGGGCGATCGTGCGGCTGTGGACGTGCCTGGGCAACGGTGCGCAGCGCTGGACGGTCAGCGCCAACGGCACCATCGTGAACCCGCAGTCGGGCAAGTGCCTGGACGCCGACGGGTGGGGCACCGGGAACGGCACCCAGATGATCATCTGGACCTGCGGCAACCCCGTTCAGTCCAACCAGAACTGGCGCTGATCCGAGGCGACCCACCCCGCCCCGCGCTCCGGGCGGGTCACCCGTGAAGATCGCCGTTTCAGGTCGAGAACTGCGGCTGGACCACACATCTCGACCCGAAACGGCGATCATGCGCCGCCGCGGGCCGCGCGGGACGTCAGAGGTCGGCGAAGGGCTTGAGGACGCCGAGCGCGGCGGCGGCCAGCACGCTGCCCCAGATGCCCCACACGTACGGCAGGCAGCCGTCGATCGACCGCTTCAGGGCGCTCTCGACCTCGGGCGTGGAGCCGGTCGTCATCAGCGCGCCGAACGCCGGGCCGAAAGTCCGCAGGGTCAGCCGGATGCCCAGCCCGCAGCCGATGGCCACGGTGTAGAGCAGCAGTTTCGCGCCCAGCCAGCGCGGGTTGGTGTCGACCCCGAACGGCCGGTCCGCGACCAGCGTGTAGACGGCGGTGAGGCCGAGCGCCGCGATCAGGGTCAGCCGGATCGTCCAGTCGGCGCGGCGCACCCAGGGCCGGCGGCCGGGGTGGTGGTGGTCGGTGATGGTCGCGGCCAGCCACGCGGCGGCGAACAGCCACACCGCCACGACCACCGGCCAGCCGAACGGGTTGACGCCGAACACCGTCGCGCCGTGCGGCTCCAGCGCCATCAGCGTGACGCCGCTGGGCAGGAACAGCACGAGACAGATCTTCGGGCCGAGGTCGAGGCCACCCATGATCTTCAGGGCGGTGGCGCGCGCGGCGGGGGTGAGGTCGGGGCGGAGGACGAAGCGGCTCGACCAGAACACGCCCAGGTCGCCGCCGAGCCAGAAGACGAAGAGGATGATGTGGAGCAGAATCCACCAGCCGTGCGTATGCGATCCCACCGCGTAATGGAAACACTGATTCGCTGTGAGAAACAAGCCCTTGACGGGCTGGTCAACGCGTGGCTAGCGTCGGCGCCATGGTCGGCCGTTATTTCGAGGACTTCACCGTGGGTGACGTCTACCAGCACCCGCTCGGCCGCACGATCAGCGAGGCCGACAACACCTGGTTCACCCTGCTCACGATGAACACCAACCAGAACCACTTCAACGAGCACTTCGCCAGCCGCGCCCCGTACGGGCGGCTCATCGTCAACTCCGGGCTGTCGGTGGCGATCGTACTGGGCCTGTCCGTCTCGGACATGAGCCAGAACGCCCTGATGAACCTCGGCTGGGACGGCATCCGGCTCACCCATCCGGTGTTCGTCGGCGACACCCTCTACGCCGAGTCCCTGGTCACGGCGCTGCGCGAGTCGGGCAGCCGCCCGTACGCGGGCATCGTCACCTGCCGCACCCGCGGCCTGAATCAGGACGGCGACGAGGTCATGTCGTGGACCCGCACCGTCATGGTCTACAAGCGCGACGCCCCGCACGACAAGGACCACTTCCCGGTCGCCAAGACCGGTCCGATGACCGCATGATCCGCCTGGACTTCCAGCCCTGGGGCGAGAGCCTGGCCGAGCTGACCGACGCGGCCCGCCGCGCCGAGGACGCCGGAGCCGGCGTGCTGTGGGCCCCGGAGCTGCACCGCAGCGCCCCGGTGACCGCTGCCGCGCTGTCCGCCGCGACCACCCGGGCGGGCGTCGGCACCGGCATCGCGCTGGCGTTCGCCCGCAGCCCGATGCTCACCGCGCTGTCCGCGCTCGACCTCGACGAGCTGTCCGGCGGCCGGTTCCGGCTCGGGCTGGGCACGGGGGTGCGCCGCCTGATCGGCGACTGGCACGGCATGCCGTTCGACCCGCCCGTGGCCCGGCTGCGCGACACCGTCGCGATCATCCGCGCCGTGGTCGCGGGCGCGTACACCGGCGAGCCGATCGAGCACACCGGCGAGGCCTCGATCAACGTGCGCGGCTGGCGGCGGCCCTACCGCCCGGTCCGTGAGCGCATCCCGGTGTACCTGGCCGCGATGGGCCCGGCGATGACGGCGCTGGCCGGGGAGATCGGCGACGGCTGGCTGTCGCACGAGCTGTGCCCGCCCGCGCACCTGGCCGAGGCGATCCTGCCCATGCTGCGCAAAGGCTCCACTCGCAGAGACAAAACTGCGGGTGCGGGCACGGCACAGCCTCCGGCTGACACCGCAGCGGCAACGCAGGCGACGGGCGGCAGCGCGGCGACGCCCCTGGGCGACCTTCCCGAGGTCGTGGTGTCGGCCTGCTGCTCGGTCGACGCCGACGCGGCCGTGGCCCGGGACCGGGCGCGCGGTGTGGTCGGCTTCTACGCCAGCGTGCAGACCTATGCCGACCTGTTCGCCGAGTACGCCGACGAGCACACGGCCATCGTCGCCGCGCGCCGCGAGGGCCGGGCCGCCGAGGCCCTCGCCGAGTTCGTGCCCGCGCCGATGGCGGCCGCGTACACCCTCAGCGGCACCCGCGACGACGTCGCCGCCGGATTGGCCCGCTACGAAGGGCTCGCCGACGCGGTGAAGCTGTCGCCGCCCACCCACGGGCTCGCCCCGGCGCAGATCCGTGGCGCGCAGAACGCGATCATCGACCTCATCCGGGAGCTGGCGTGAGACCACTGGCCGACATCCGCGTGATCGCCGTCGAGCAGTACGGCGCGGGCCCGTTCGGCAGCCTGCACCTGGCCGACCTCGGCGCGGAGATCATCAAGATCGAGGACCCGTCGTCGGGCGGCGACGTCGGCCGTTACGTGCCGCCGTACACCGACGGCGAGGACTCGCTGTTCTTCGAGACCTTCAACCGGGGCAAACGCTCGCTGTCGCTCGACCTGTCCACGGCCGCGGGCCGTGAGGTGTTCGAGGACCTGGTCGCCGAGTCCGACGCCGTCTACTCCAACCTGCGCGGCGACGTGCCCGCCCGGATGCGGCTGACCTACGCCGACCTCAAGCACGTCAACCCGCGCATCGTGTGCTGCTCGCTGACCGGGTTCGGGATGACCGGCCCGCGCGCCGCCCAGCCCGGCTACGACTACATCCTGCAGGGCCTGGCCGGCTGGATGTCGCTGACCGGCGAGCCCGACGGGCCGCCCGCCAAGTCCGGGCTGTCCATGGTGGACTACTCCGGCGGCTTCGTCGCCGCGATGGCGCTGCTCGCGGGCGTACACGCGGCCCGGCGCGACGACCAGGGCATGGACTGCGACCTGAGCCTGTTCGATACCGCCATCGGCCTGCTCACCTACCCGGCGACCTGGCACCTGAGCGCCGGGTTCGCGCCCGCGCGCACCCGCCACTCGGCGCACCCGTCGCTGGTGCCGTTCCAGGTGTTCGCGGCCGCCGACGGGTGGCTGGTGGTCGGCTGCGCCAAGGAGAAGTTCTGGCGGCGGCTGGCCGGGGTGCTGGAGCTGCCCGACGATCCGCGCTTCGCCACGTTCGCGTTGCGGCAGCAGCACCGCGACGAGCTGCTGGAGATCCTGGAGCGCGCGTTCGCGACCCGGACCGTGGCCGACTGGCTCGGCGTGCTGGAGCCTGCCGGGGTGCCCTGCGGGCCGGTCAACGACGTCGCCGCCGCGCTGGCCGAGCCGCACACCCGGGCGCGCAACATGGTCGTGCAGACCGAGCACCCGGCCTTCGGCACGGTCACCCAGGTCGCCTCGCCGGTGCGGGTCGGCGATGAGCCCCCCGCCTACCGCCGCGCCCCGCGCCGCAACGAGGACTTCGGCTACGTCACCGACGACCTGCTCGGCTACAGCCCGGAGCAGGTCGAACGGCTGCGCACGGCAGGGGCCTTCGGTGCCTGACCTGGTCACCTGGGCGGCGGGCCTGACCTGGGCGGAGATCCCCGAGCCGGTGCGCGCCGCGGCGCGCCACCGGCTCCTCGACGGGCTGGGCTGCCTGATCGCGGGGGTACGCAGAGCCGAAGCGCCCGCCGCCGCGAAGGTCGCCCGGAGTCTCGGCGGCCCACCGGAGGCCACGCTGTTCGGCCACGTCGGCACCGGCCCAACCGAGGCCACCCTGTCCGGCCAGGCGGGTGCCCGGTCCGCACGGGGTGACCGCGTGGCGGCCATCGGTTCGGCGACGGCCGCCGACCGGCATGAGCCCGGCACCGCCGACGCGCTCCGCGATCCGATCAGGATCGGCGCCGCCGCAGCCGCGTTCGGGAACGCGGTCGCGATGCATGCGCTGGACTTCGACGACACCCATGCCACCGGTCTGGTGCACGCGACCGCGGTCACCGCGCCGGTCGCGCTGGCACTGGCCGAGCAGACCGGGGCGAGCGGCGAGCAGCTGCTGGCCGCGTACACCGCCGGGTTGGAGGTTGTGTGCCGTTTGGGCGCGGCGGCTCCGCATGCGTTTCACGCCCGTGGGGTGCACGCCACCTCGGCCTGCGGGACGATCGCCGGGGCCGTGGTCGCCGCGCGGCTGCTCGGGCTGGACGCCGCGACCACCGTGCACGCCGCGGGCATCGCCGCCAGCGGCTCGTCCGGGCTGCTGGAGTTCCTGCACACGGGCGGCTCCACCAAGCAGCTGCACCCCGGCTTCGCAGCACATTCGGGCATCGTCGCGGCCCGGCTCGCCGCCGCGGGTGCGACCGGCCCGGCGGGCTTCCTCGACGGCACGAACGGGCTGTTCGCCGCGCTGGCCGGGCGCACCCCCGACGCCGAGACCCTGCACGGCGGGCTCGGAGACCGCTGGGAGGCGGAGCGGATCACCGTGAAGCCCTACCCGGCCTGCCGGCTCAGCCACGCCGCCATCGACGCGGCCGCACTGCTGCGCCGCGACGTGGACGTCGCCCGGATCACCGCGCTGGTGGTGCGGCTGCACCCCGACGCGCTGCCGATCGTCGGCGGGGACACGCTGCCGTCCACGCCGTACGCGGCGAAGTTCTCCGCGGCCTGGTGCGTGGCCGCGATGCTGCTCGACGGCGCGCTGCCGGTCGAGGTGTTCGACGACCCGTTCCGGCCCGACATCGTCGCGCTGGCCCGACGGGTGGCGATCGAGCCGTTGCGCCAGGACGTGCCGACCGCGGCCGCGGACGCGCCCGGCCGCCTGCGCGCGCAGCTGGCCCACGGTGGCGTACGCGAGGTCGGCGTGCCCCGGTGCGGCGGCGGGGCCGACGACCCCGGACTGGACGACCTGCTGGTGGCCAAGGCCCGCGCCAACCTGGGCGAGCGGGCCGACGCGGTGCTCGCGGCGCTGGCCGCGCTGCCCACCGCACCCGACGTGAAGGAGCTGGTGACGTGCCTGGCCTGACGATTCACCTGCCCGCGGTCGGCGGCTACGCCCACGCGGCCGCCGCGCTGGCGGCGCACGAGCTGGAGCCCTCCGACGTGGTGCACCTCGTCGAGTACGTCACCGCCGCGATCGACCCGGCCGAGGTCGCCGCGGGGCGGGACGTGCTGCTCGACGGCACCGTGGCACCGGTGTCGACGATCCCGGTGCGCGGCTTCCCCGGCAGCGCCGACCGGTACCGGGTGGCCGTGACGGCGTACCCGGGCGGCGGTGTGCTGCGCGGCACGGACCGCGACGTGCTGCGCGTCGCCGACGGCGTGGTCTACCTGCCCAGCGTGTTCACCACCGAGGGCGAGTTCGCCGACCAGTACCGGGCCTGCCTGCTGCGGGTCCGCGAGATCCTGGCCCCGCTGCGGCTCGGCCTGGACAACCTGGTGCTCACCACCGACTACACCGCCACCGCCACCCGCGCGTCGTACCCGCGCTGCGGGCGGCCGCGCCGCGAGCTGCTCGGCGACGGCCCCGTGCACCCGGGCGCGGCCGGCATCCTGGTGGACGTGCCGCTCGCGCCCGGCGCGATGGTCGCGCTCGACGCGGTCGCCGCGACCGGCCCGCTGCAAGCGGTCAATCCCGGCTGGGCCAGGTACGACACGCTCACCTACAAGCCCGCGGTGGTCGCCGGGCGGCACGTGTTCGGCGCCGGGTTCGGCGCGCTCGACCCGGTCACCCAGACCGCCGTGCACGAGCACGACCTGCTCGCCCAGGCCGCCTTCGTGTACGGCAACATCGCCGCCGTGTTCGGCGTGGCCGGTGGCGCGGAAACGGTCTCGCTGCTGGAATACGTCACCCCGGACGCGGTGGCGGCCTACCCGCGCCTGGCGGAACTGCGCGCCGAGTACTTCCCCGGCGCGGTGGTGACCTCGGTGGTCTGCGACGCGCTGCTGCGCCCGGAGTTCCTCATCGAGGTCGTGCCGCGAGGACTGCTGCCCGAGCGGGTGGAGGCGGCATGAGCACGCGTTCCACGAGCCGTGAGGTGAGGTCGTGACCATGCTGACCGGGCAGCTGCGGGCGCAGCTCGGGCGCGAGGTGGTCTACCTCGCGCCGGAGGAGATCGGTCGCGCCGCGATCCGCTACTTCGCGCAGGCGATCGGGGCCGACGACCCGGCGTACACCAGCGGCGACGACCCGGAAGCGCCGCCGACGATGATCTGCGAGACCAACCAGTACGCGAACCTGCCCGCCGACGCCGACGGCTACCCCGGCCACGGCTGGCACCTGGACGTGCCCGGTGCGCGGCTGGTCCGCGGCGGCAACGCCTACGAGTTCCACCAGCCCGCCCGTGCGTCCGACGTGCTCACCGTGACCTGGCGGCTGGAGTCGATGACCGAGCGCGTCACCGGCGGCGGCACGCCGATGCTGGTGGTGCTGTCCACCGCGACCTACCGCAACCAGCGCGCGGAGCTGCTGGCCGTGAACACCGAGACGCTGATCTACCTGGGTGGTGGCGCATGAGCGAGCATCGCGAGCGAGTCAGCGGGCCCGGTGGTGCCGCCGACGAGCGCAGCGAGGAGACGGCATGACCGCGGTGGGCGAGCGGCTGCCGGAACTGCGGCGCACGATCACACTTCCCGACATGATCGCGTACGCGGGCGCGACCTGGGACTGGCACCGCCTGCACTACGACCCCGACTACCTCGCCGGGCGCGGCCTGACCCGGCCCGTCGTCGACGGGCAGCTGTTCGGCGCGCTGCTGGCCGAACTCGTGCGCGGCTGGGCGGGCCCCGGCGCCACGCTGACCCGGCTGCACCTGCGCTTCGCCGCCCTCGTCTTCGCCGGGGAGACGATCGTCGCCACCGGCGAGGTCGTCGAGGTCGACGGCGCCACCGCGATCCTCACCCTGAAGGTCACCGTGGCCGACGACGGCCGCGTCGCCGTGCACCCGGCCGGCGCGACCGTGGTGCTGGTGGCACCGTGAGCGTTGCGATCGTCGGGGCGGCCGAGTGCGACCTCGGGCATACCGGGCTGTCCACGCAGCATCTGCTGGCGCAGGCGGTGGCGCGGGCGCTCGACGACGCCGGGCTGCGGGTGTGCGACGTGGACGGCATCGCCACCACCGGGCACGGCCGCTTTCCGGCCACGCAGCTCGCCGACCAGCTCGGCCTGTGCCCGTCGTGGACCGACTCCACAGCCGCCGGGGGAGCCGTATTCGAGATGTACGTGGCCCGCGCCGCCCAGGCCATCGAGGCCGGGCAGTGCAGCGTCGCGGTGATCGCGTTCGCCTCCAACCAGCGCTCGGCCCGCTCCCGCAACATCGGCGGCGGCTACGACGCGGCCACCCCCGAGGCGCAGTTCGAGCAGCCCTACCAGCCGCTGTGGCCGCTGTCGTACTACGCCATGACCGCGCAGCGCTACCTGCACACGTACCGGCTGGACCGCTCCGACCTGGCCCGGGTCGCGGTCGCCGCGCGCGAGCACGCGCTGCGCAATCCCACCGCGTTCCGGCACGCGGCCGGGCCGCTGACCGTCGACGAGGTGCTGGCCGCGCCGATGATCTCCAGCCCGCTCGGCGCGCTGGACTGCTGCCTGGTCACCGACGGCGGCGGCGCGATCGTGCTGACCTCCCTGGACCGCGCCCGCCACCTCGCGAAAGCGCCGGTGCGGGTGCTCGGCTACGGCGAGTCGGTCACCCACGCGGCGATGGCCACACCGGACGATCTGCTCAGCACGGGCGCGGCCGCGTCCGGGGCGCGCGCGTTCGCCCGCGCGGCGGTGCGACCGGAGGAGATCGACGTCATCCAGCTCTACGACTCGTTCACCGTCAGCGTGCCGCTGGGCTTGGAGCAGCTCGGCTTCTGCCCGCCCGGCGCGGGGGTGCACTGGGCGGGTGTGCCGGTGAACACCACCGGTGGCGGCCTGTCCTACTGCCACCCCGGCCAGCTCGGCGTCCTGCTGCTCGTCGAGGCGGTGCGCCAGCTGCGCGGCGAGTGCGGGGCGCGCCAGGTCGAGGGCGCCGCGACCGCACTGGTCCATGGCACCGGCGGCATCGCCTCCAGCCACGCCACGGTTGTCCTGGGAGTCCGATGACGACGACACGCGGTCCGGCCGAGCGCGACCCGTCTCCGGCCGGCGGCACCGACTCCGGGCGGGAGCCCTGATGGCGGAGATCCCCGAGGACGAGGTCACCGCGCCCTGGTGGGACGCCACGCGATCCCGGCAGCTCATGGTGCAGCGTTGCGCCCGGTGCGGGCTGGCCCAGCTGCCGCCGCGTGTGCTGTGCACCGGTTGCGGCAGCGCCGCGCCACGGCTGGAGCCGGTGACCGGGCGGGGCGTCGTGGACTCGTACACCGTGATCCACCGTGCCCCCGACCCGGCGGTGGCAGTTCCCTACACCGTGGCCAGGGTGCGCCTGGCCGAAGGCCCGATCCTGCTCACCGCGCTGATCGACGTCACCGAACCGCGGTGCGACCTGCCCGTGACCCTGGCCTGGCGGCCGCTGCCCGACGGGCGGGCACTGCCCGTCTTCACCACCGAGGAGTGAACCCGTGGACTTCGAGCTCAACGACGAGCAGCGGCTGCTGCGCGAGACCATCCGCGCCTTCGCCGACCGCGAGATCCGGCCGGTCGCCCGGGAGTGGGAGGCGTCCGGGCGGTATCCGGCGGAGATCGTGGCGACCATGCGCGAGCTGGGCCTGTTCGGCCTGACCGTGCCCGAGCAGTACGGCGGCCTGGCCGCCGACATGGTCTCGTTCTCCATCGTCTTCGAGGAGATCGCCAAGGCCTGGATGGGCATCGCCGGCATCCTGGGCAGCCACTCGCTGTCCTGCTGGCTCATCGCCCGGCACGGCACCGACGAGCAGAAGAACCGCTACCTGCCCGAACTCGCCACCGGGGCGCGGCGCACCGGCATCGCGCTGACCGAACCCGACGCGGGCACCGACCTGCAGGGCATCCGCACCACGGCCCGCCGCGACGGTGACCACTACGTGCTCAACGGCCGCAAGACGTGGATCACCAACGCCCGGCACGCCGACCCGCTGCCGGTGCTGTGCAAGACCGACCCGAGCGCCGAGCCCGCGCACCGGGGCATGTCGGTGCTGCTCGTCGAGGCCGGTACGCCCGGCTTCGAGGTGCTGCGCGACCTGCCGAAGCTCGGCTACAAGGGCCCCGAGTCGTGCGAGATCGTCTTCGACGGGGTGCGGGTGCCCGCGACGCAGCTGCTCGGCGGGATCGAGGGGCGCGGGATGCAGCAGGTGCTGTCGGGGCTGGAGATCGGGCGGATCAACGTCGCCGCGCGGGCGCTGGGCATCGCGCAGGAGGCCTACGACACCGCGCTGGCGTACGCGAACCAGCGGGAGGCGTTCGGGCAGAAGATCGGCGAGTTCCAGGCCATCCAGCTCAAGCTCGCCGACATGGCGATGAAGGTGCAGTCGTCACGGCTTCTCGTGCACTGGGCCGCCTCGCGCGCCGACGCCGGGCACCGCGTCGACCTGGAGGCGGGTATGGCCAAGGCGCACGCCTCCGAGGCCGCCGTCGACTGCGCCCTACTGTCCATGCAGGTCCACGGCGGGTACGGGTACTCGCCCGAGTTCGGCGTCGAGCGCCTCTACCGAGACGCGCCGCTGATGATGATCGGCGAGGGCACCAACGACATCCAGCGCATCGTCATCGCCCGTGCGCTGCTGGCCGGCAAGGGCGCGATCGGATGAGGTCCTACCTGTACGTGCCCGGCGACAACCCGGCGAAGCTGGCCAAGGCGCTGACCGTCGGCGCGGACGCCCTCATCGTCGACCTCGAGGACGCCGTACCCCCCGGCGGAAAGGACGCCGCCCGCGCCGCGGTGGCCGCCTTCCTGGCGGGCGTCGCGCGCGGCGCGGCGGGCATGATCGCCGTCCCCGGTCAGGATCTGCGGTCTGGCCCCATTCCCAGGCACGAAACAGCGATCTCCGTGCAGGCGGCCGGTGGGCGGGGCACCGGGCCGGATGGGGCGGCTTCCGGGAACGGCCTGGTGGGGCGGCGGGTGTGGGTACGGGTGAATCCAGGGGAGCTGGGGCACCTTGACGCTGCCGCGGTGGTCGGGTCGGGGCTGGCCGGGTTGTGCGTCGCGAAGACGGAGTCGGTGGAGCAACTGTCCGCGCTGGATACGGTGCTGGGCGGGTTGGAACGGGCGGCGGGGCTGGCGGTGGGCTCGGTGCAGGTGGTGCCGCTGCTGGAGTCGGCGGCGGCGGTGCTGGCCGCGCCGGCGATCGCGCGCGGGCCGCGGGTCGCCCGGTTGCAGCTCGGTGAGGCGGATCTGGCCGCCGACCTGGGCGTCACCCTCGGGCCGGACGAGCGCGAGCTGCTCTGGGCCCGCTCGCAGGCCGTGCTGGCCAGCGCCGCGGCGGGTATCGCCCCGCCTGTCGCCCCGGTGTCGGTGAACTTCCGCGACCTCGACGCCCTGCGCGCCTCCACGCAGGCGATGAAGCGGCTGGGCTTCCGCGGCCGGGCCTGCATCCACCCCGCGCAGCTGCCGGTGGTGCACGAGGTCTTCACCCCGACGGAGCCGGAGCTGGCCGCGGCCCGGGACCTGGTCGACCGCCACGAGCAGGCCCTGCGGGATGGCTCCGGCGTCTGCCTGGACGCCCATGGCCGCCTGGTCGACGAGGCCGTCGTCCGCTCCGCCCGCCGCCTGCTCGCCGCCGACTGATCCGTGCCACGCGGTCCGCGTCGGCCGACCGGTCATGATCGCTCGACTTGCCTGGCACCTGTGCGAATCACTGCTCAAGATACGCACAGGTGCCAGGCAAGTCCGATGATCGAGGCGCGGCGCGCCGACGGCAGGATGCGGCGGCGCGGGCGGGCGGTCAGGGGGTGACGGCGGCGGGGTCGTGGTCGTGCAGGCCCTTGAAGGTGTCGGTCTGGATCGCGTTGTCGGGGACGCCGGCGTTGTGCAGGTGCTCGACCGCGCCGGAGATGAACGCATCCGAACCTGCCACCAGGTATTCGGCGGGCGGCTCGACGTCGGCCACGGCCGCGAGCGTGTCGGCCAGCTCGACCCGGCCGACCCGGTGGTACGCGATCGGCATGGCCGCGAACTCCTCGCCGAACAGGTAGTCGCCGCGGGCGGCATGCACCAGCGCGACCGGGGTCTGCGGCTGGTGTACGCGCAGGTGGCGCAGGATCGAGCGGAACGGCGTCACGCCGATGCCGCCGCCGACCAGCACCAGCGGCCGGGCCGGGTCGTCGGGCAGCTTGAGGTGCCCGCCGATGCCGAACACCTGCATCGCCGCGCCCTCGGTCAGCGAACGGAAGTGCTCCTGGAACGGCGACCCGGAGCTGTGGTCGAGGGTGAACCACACCTCGTCGTCGCCGGGCGCGGAGGCGAAGGAGATCTCCCGCACCGGCTTGGTGAACCGGCGCAGCAGCTGCGGGAAGAACAGGTGCCCGTACTCGCCGGGGGCGAAACTCAGCGTGCCCTGCGGGCGGAAGCGGTACGTGAACACGTTATTGTACTTTGATAAACGCACAGCCGTTGACCAGCAAAAAGGGCCCCGGAGGGCCCTTGACCTGCTTAGACCTGCTACCTCTGCCGCGCGGCCAACTGCTGAGCAAGCTTCGCCCGGTTGCCGGGCTCAGCGATCGCAAGCCTGATCAGGTCAGCATCGGTGACGGACAACTCTCCCCGGTTCGCCATGTCGGCAACTCCCCGGTCAGCATCACGGAGCATCCCGTCAACCTGCTGTGCACGAGCGTACGCCGCACGGTCGGTGATCCGCTGCCCGTGACCATCGCTCAGGGCCGCGCGAATCTGGAGCATGAGCGCTCCCTCAGGGTCGGACACTCGCAACGCCTCAACGGCCTCACGGATGGCCTCCGGCGTCCGGGGGAGCTTGGCCGGCGGATTCTGCTCAGTCATGTGAACTTCCTTCCTCAGGGGTCAACTATATGAAGAGGGGCCCCCGTAGGGGCCCCTCAGGGGGCCGTCAGGCCGCGATCATCTCCGTCCCGGAGGGGCAGGAGGGGAAGCCAACCGCAAGCCACTTGGCGGTGGTACGGACCGTGTAGCCACAGCACGGGCACTCAAGCTTGAGCATCCGCGTTCCCTGAGTACCGGGCCCGGAGGAAATCCGGCCCCCGGCCTCACCATCACCAGGCGTGGCGGGAACGGGCACCTTGGGGGCCCGAGTGCGAACCGCACCCGACAGAACACCGTGCGGGTACTCCCCAAGCGTCTCCGCAAGGAGAAGCATCTCCGCAGCAAGCGGCAGGCTCGCAACCGTTGCGGTCATCTTGCCCTCAAGGCCAAGGCGGGTGGCAGCCTCGGCAAACGCGCCCTTGTGGCCGTTCTGGCAGTCATCCGCAGCGTGGATCAACTCGTGAATGAGGATGTCAAGAACGCGGGCAGTGTCGCCAACGGTCGGAGCGATGAAGATGTGGTTAACGCCATCGTCGGAGGCGCGCTTGGCCCAACACTGACCGAGGATCACCGAGGACTCAGCCTTAGCGCCAAACCCGAAACCCACGCTGACGTGAAGCTTCTCCGGGATCGGCATCCCAACCTCAGCGAACCGGGGGCGAAGGGCCTCAACAGCGTTCAGCAACCAGGACTCGCGGGTGTGGATGGCGGTCATGTCAGGCCCCTTTCGTGTGGTCAGGGCCCCGGTTGGGCCCTGCTCCCTTGCTGACAACACGAACATTACCCGGTCGTTTAAACCGTGTCAAGCTTACAAACCTTAGCTTCAGTCATTGAATGTTGACCGAAAGTATGAGCCTCAGGGCTTGCCGTTTAAACGTTACAGATATAAGCTTGGGGTGTCAGCAAGGGAAGCCCAAGCAAAGGGGAACGAAATGCAGAACGCCACCGCTCAGCTCACCAAGGCTCGCGAGAACATGCAGCTCATGCTTGCTAACGGGGCCCCGGTTGAGGCTCGGGAAATGCAGGAGCGTCTTATCAACCGCCTCAAGGGCAAGGTTGCCGCCGAGCTTTCCCCGTTCTACCGCACCGGTAAGGGCAGCCACGCTCACCGCTCGGACTTCTGCGCGAACTACCGCCGGTCGGTGTTCACCGGGGATGTCTTCCGCATCCCGGCTGCCGAGATTGCCGAGTGGGCCCCGTGCCTCGCTTGCTGCACCGCTGAGGACATTGCGGGTTGGGCCAAGCCCACGGAGACGGCTAAGGCGGAGTGCAAGAACTCGGGTGTCAAGAACCCCAAGCGGATTTACTCCACCTGCATTGACTGCGGCAAGGAGGGCAAGGTTAAGGCCGGTCGGATTCGGAAGCACGCTCCCGCGAACTGAGTAAGGAGGGGGCCCGAAAGGGCCCCCATTCCGCTTGACTTCTGATACTCATATTGGTAACGTTTAAACGTCAGCAAGTACGAGGAAGGGAACGGCAATGGTCACGTACGGCGGAATGAAGGTTGCGGACCTCAAGCGTTGGGCTGAGCGCGGAGAGGCCGGTTACGACGTGGCGCGCGGCGCATGGGTCGTTTACGGGGAGGACGGTTACCGGGATCAGGTCTTCTACCCGGACGCTCCGGCGGACCTGGTGGAGGAGGCCCCCGAGGGCCTTCTCATGGAGGTTCACCACTGCTCCAACCGTCACACCTACCGGGTCCGGTTCTCCACTGAGGCTCAGGCCCTTGCGTTCCTCGGGGCCCGGATGAGCACTCACGCTCATCACGAGCTTGAAGAGTCCCCGATCCCGGACGCTTGGGAGAAGCTTTACGCGCTGCTCTACCCGCTTTGCCCTCACGGCCTGTCGCTTGACCTTTGTGCCGGCCCCGGCCATTACCCGATGGACATGTGACAGACTGGCAGCTCAGGGCCCCTCCGGGGGCCCTCTTTTCGTTTACTGTGAGGGCATGGCGAGCGTGCGGGTAGGGCAGGTGTACGCCAGGGCGTACGACACAAGTAAGCCTGACCTCCGGGTGACGGAGGTGACCGATACGAACGTGTTCACGGACAACGGGCCCTTTGGCCCCGGTCAGTCCACCCTTGAAGGGTTTAAACAGTTCGTGGATAACGGGGACTACGTCTTGAAGTACGATCCCCCGGAATAGCGAAGAGGCCCCCCGGAGGGGGCCTCTTCTTTGGTTGGCGGTCCTTCTGGTGTCAGCAAGAGAGAACTTCAGGGGAACAGCGGTAACCCGCTACCTCTTCGCCAACCGTGCGCAAGCCTACAGGGTCAGTGCACCCGAGGGCCACACCACCCGAGCTAGCCCGGAGGCGGCTAGGAGCTTCCGGCACCCTCCGCACGGTTCCTCCGTGACGTACAGGGTTCCGCCTAGACATTTGTCCCGGCCAGCATCTACAACCGCGTTCATTTCGGCGTGAAGGGCGATGCACTCACCGGGCCCGGTGTCGTAGGAGCTGCCGGGGGCAACCCCGGAGGTTGCCCGTGGGCATCCGCCGGCCAAACACGACAGGGGCGAACCGGGAGGACTCCCGTTGTACCCGCCACCCTTCAACCGGCCACCCTGGACCACCACAGCGCCAACGCGCCTCCGGCTACAGTCCGCACGAGCTGAGGCAGCTTGAGCCATCCCGAGCCAATACTCATCCCAACCGGGCCGCATCAGGTGTCGCGCTCAACGCGGATGATGTTGGCCTGAGTCAGGGTCAGATACTGCCTGATCCAATTCCACTCGGTAATCGTCTTGTGCGCCGACCAGTCCCACGCCATGAACACCACCGGGTGTTTGGTGCCTCGTAGCTCGCTGCCATCCGCAATGAACTTCCATGACGGTTTGAGCTGCCGCTTGCGCGCGATTCGCTCCGCATCCTGGTAGTTGGATGCCAGCACAAACGCTCTAGTCATTGAACCTCTCAATCACAGTGGTGATGCCTGCCTTCTCGGCTAGGTCAGCGCACATGGTTGCGCCACGGGAGTTGTTGTGGATGAAGGCAAAACAAAGGTCAGCACCGAGGCTGACCATTTGATCGTTACGAACAAAACCGGCCCGCTTGCGATGGGCCTCCCAATTGGCGGGGTGCCTCTCGACAGTCCACAGGAACTCTCGGGCCACCTGCTCACAGAGATAGTCGGCACCGGGAACCCATTTCCGGGTTCCGTCTGGTTGTTCAATCCATCGGGGCGGACACGCCCCGGACACTAGGGTTACGTCCGGGCCTAGCTCAACGAAGAAAGGGGAAAGGGCCGCACGGATGCGGCCCTTGTCCTCCCAAGTCCTAGAACCCGTTATCAGGATTCTCACTTGGTGGACTTCTCCCAAGCGGCGTACATCAGGTCACCGACGTACCGCTTAGCCGTCTCCTCAGTGATGTCCGGGTGATGCGCCACCTTGACGAATCGTGACCCGATGGGAATGCGGATGATGGGATACGTGACCACATCAAAAGACGGCCCTGTCGGGCGGTGGTAGATGTCGCCAACCCTTCCGCCAAAGTCATACGCGTTGAGCTTCCGCATCTCCGCCATGTTGAGCGCGTACGTCTGCTCATACGAACTCATGCGCTGACCGTGCTTAGGTCCACCGACGATAAAGACTGTGTCACTCAAGGGAATCTCCTCCAAGGGCATAGAAAGGCCCCGAGGCGGTTGAACCTCGGGGCCAGTGAACGGGGAAGGGGAGCGGCTAGAAGATGCCACCGGTGAGGAAGTGCAGCGTCAGCCAAGCCATGAAGGCAAGGAGGATGAACCGCCGGCCACGGGTCCAGCCGGAAGGCTGCCGGGGGTTCTCACCGCGCTTGAAGTTCGTACCGAACCACATCCATACATGCTCGGAGAGGGTGTCTCCGGGCTTGCTGTTGAAGAGGGCCACACCCTCAACAATGGCGAAGTAGGCCAGCCATCCAAGCCACAGGACCGTGAAGACGCTCAACGCTTGGCCTCAATGATCATCGCGATAACCTGACCCCGGAAGCCCATCCGGTAAGACACCTTCATGTCCGGGGTGACCAGCACGAGAAGCTTTGCCACGTCGAGAGCGGACAGGCCCTCTTTCTTCTCCTTGCCCGTTGCTTCAATCGTCATCCGCATATCTGGCCTCCTAGTCACAGTCGTAATCGTCGTCACCGACGATGATCGGAATTACTACGGGAACACCGTTCCGGTACTCAGTTCGGTAGCTGGTGGGCTTCTGTACCGGTCGCGGGGCTACCGGCTGCTGCCTCACCGTGGGGGCCCTCGGGGCAGGGGCCGGAGGCCGGGGGGCCGGTTTGCTGGCACAGGCCGGAGTGTCGTCACAGGCCACTAGAAGGGCGGCGGTAGCGATCACGGCAACCGCGCCAACGGCGATCGTCTTACGCAAGCCAAACCGCCTTAGTCGGCTCAGGCTTCCGCTCAAGCGAAGCCTCAGCAAGCGCCAGAGCATCGCCCCAACTGGTCCCCCGGTCCTGCGCATACTGAGCCTTGCCGAGATACCAGACGGCCTCATCCTCCATCCGAACCAGGCCCTCACGGGCCAGGCCCGAGACGCTGCCCGCAAAGCCGTGATGGGCGGTAATCCCGGCAATGTCAAGGGCGACACCGACAAGGCAACCGGTCTTCGATCGGGGGTCCTCCGGGCGCATCCCCTCATCATCCGGGATCGGCTCATACCGGCAGAGGTAAGCGCCATCCGGGTTGTAGACGAAGTCAGGGCCCTGAGTGTCAACGGCCTTCTTGAGCAGGTCCCGAGCGTCAGTCAGAGTAATCATTACCGTGTACCTCCCGATATCCGCAATGCAAGCAATCGTGTATCTCGGTGAACCCGAGGTCTTCCATGACCATCCGCTTACCGTCGAAAGGACAGCGGTTAGGTGAGTCGGTGATGTTTAAACGGCGGACCGTGGGGGCCCCCGTAGGGGCCCCGTGTCCGTCAGAGGACCGGTGCAGCCTGAACGTCATACGTGTACTCAAGAGGCACGCCGTTCTCATCGGTCACGCCCATGTTGGCGTAACCCTGAGAGTTCAGCATCGTGTAAGGCTGAGTGCCAAAGAACGCGACGCAAGCGGCAGTCGCCGCAGCCTCAAGCTCAACGAGCGTGGAACCTCGGACCTGAGTGTTAAGGATGATGATCACTGTTGCCTCCTAAGGGTTGATGGTTACCGTGAGCTTGGAATGCCACCAGGTGGCATGAGTTTTTGCCCGGTCGTGAATGCCCTCTAGCCGAAAACCCGTCTCGGTGGTGTCGCATCTGCGGCAGTAGAGGGCCCATTGGCTACCGGGGATGTAGAAGGCCCGGAAGGGCCTACTTGGCGAAAGGCTCATTGGGGAAGTCCTGGAAAGAGTGCGGGGCAATCTCCCGGAGGTGACCAAGAATCGCCGTGGCGAACTCGCGAATCTCGGCATCCGCTGCCATGTGATAGCGCTTGCCTAGCACGTCACGCCAACACCGCAGGTTGCCGGTTACCACCAGGTCCACGGGGGTCGCGTTCGGCAGGAACGCCCGAGCCGCTTCACGCGCCTCCTTGATGGGCTTGCCCTGGTCAGTGAGACGGTTGACCACGTTGCGGTAAACCGCAATGTCACTGGCGTACGTCAGTTGAAGCGCGAGCCTGGCCGGCACGTCGTCACGGATGGCCGGCGGGATCACCGGGTGTGGGTGGCTCTCCGCCTGGTCCACGTAGCGCTGAGACTCCACGGAGAAGCTGAGGAAGCGGTGACGCTCAAGCTCCACCAGCAGGGCCCGGCTAACACCCTCCACATAGAACGTCACGGAGGAGTGCTCAAGCACGCTGTAGTGACCCTGGGAGAGGATGTTCTTGAGATATCCCTCAGTCTCCGCAGTGGCCGGGTTCTTCCGGTCCCAAGCCTTATAACAGGCCCTACCGGCAAGCTCCCCGAGCGCGTCCATGTCCTCAACCCAAAACTCAGTTGGGGCCTCCTTGGTAAACACACTCTCGGGGAGGGCATCCACTACCGCATCCCAGTCAATGAGGGTCTGAGCAATCGGGGTCACGCGCACGCTAAAGGCTCCTAAAGGGTGAGGGGAGGGGAGAGGACCGGCCCGGTTCGTCCGGCCCTCTCTGACATTACAAATCTTAGCTTGAAGTGTTGGAAAATCCGGAGTTGCTACCTGACCGGGCAACTCCCGTTGGTGCAGTCCTCATCAACACTGTCCTCAACCGTCTTCACGGTTGCTGACTCCCACTGCTCCGCAGTGATGCGCTCATACGGGGCCTGAGGCCGGGAAGACTCCGGCATCATCGTGGTTCCCTTCAAGGAGGGCAGATACTCGGCAAGGGTGTCCATGACACTCTCGACCGTGTAAACGCCCTGAGGCACGTTCACGGTGAAGCTCACCGCGTTATCGGCGTAGTGCTTCTGATACATCGCTTGAAAGGCAAGCATCCGGTCAAGGGGGATCTCATCCGCAGTCTCAACGATGGAGGCCGGATATCCCAGCTTCTCCACCTCTTCAACTAGAAGCTCCTTAGTCGGGAACTCCACCACGTAAGTGTTGGCCGCACTCAAGTCCGGTTCAACGTGGTAACCCTGCTCAGCGAACTCCAACACCTTTGACCACTGGTCAGGGTCAACGGTGGAGAACCGCACACGTCGGATGAAGTGACGGAATAGAACGGGGTGGATGCCCTCGGTTTTTCCAGGAAGCTTAGCGATGCTCCCCGTGGGTGCCACGGTCGTAACCTTCACGGGCTCCGGGATTCTGAGGGTGAAGGCGTAGGCCCTAGCCTCCTCACGGACAGCCTCCCGGCACTCCTCTAGGAGGTCCCGGAAGTATCGGTCTGCACTAGCCTCACTGAACTTGATGCCCATCTTCGCTAGGAAGCCCTGAACCCCAAAATGCCCCACGCCGATACGCCGCTGCCGCGCCAACACTGCCGCTTGCTTCGGGTCGGTGACATCCCCGTACGTTGCACGGATGAGGAAGCGGGCCATCAGCCGGTGCGCTTCAATCAGTCCGGCATAATCCGGCTGACCACCCTTGACCGTTGGGGCGAACGCATCCATAGAGATATGACCAAGATTGCAGTTCTCCCACTCGGTCAAAGCAATCTCACCGCAAGGATTGGTGCAGATGACCTCGGTAGGCTCGCCCTGATTGCTCAGGGAGGAATTCCAGTAACCGGGCTCCCCGTTCTCCAACATGCCGGTAACCACAGCCTTGTGAACCTCGTAGGCGCGCTTACGCTCACCGATGATCGGAGCACCGTCCCGAACCTGCCGGAGGTGACGGATGAACCGGTTATCGATCTCTACGGAAATGTTGGTAGTCCAGTGGAGCGCGGTATCCGACTTGCACCCGATGAACTCCATTACGTGCGGGTCATCCCAACGAACCATCGACATCCGGGCACTCCGCCGGTTTCCGCCGGCCACCACACAGGCCCCAATTTCATGATCAATCTCCATGGCACGGAGCGGCGTAAACCCGTCAGCCTTGGCGTAGTTCATGACAACGGAGGTACGGATCAGTAGCCGCGCCAACGGGCCCGGTCCGCTAGCGGTCCCCCCGAACGTACGGAGCGGCTGTCCCTCCCCACGGACACGCGACACGTCATAGACCCGATGGGAGTGCTTGACCTCCTCCGGGGTCATGAAGGTATCCACCAGGTCCACCAGGGCAGCAGCCCAACCCTCACGCGAGTCCTCCACCGGGAAGGCTCCCGCCCACTCGTGGGAATACTCGGAGGAGATCAGGCCTTCAGCCTTCATCTTCTGATAATCCGGGTGGGCAGGGTCGCAAACGATGTGGACGTGAAGTACACGTCGCGGGTTGCCGTACTTCTCGATATAGCGAGTGGAGTAGTTGCTACCCACCCCGCCACCCTCCATGAGCCGCATAAAGCTGAACTCGAAATGATCGCTGAGCTTGGCTCCCCATCCGCTGACATGACAGTTAAAGAGGTACTGGCGTCCGGGAATGCCCGATGCCCACAAGTGCCGGCCAGCCGGAATGATGGCCATGTCATCCATGTAGCCGTAAAGCTGGGCTGCCTCCTCAAACGCCTCCTCCGGCCACTCATTCTGAGTGCCGTAGACAAGCGACAGGTTGCCGTCAACAACCCGCTTAACCGTCTCCTCCCAAGTCTCCCGGTCCCCGTTGGGCTTGGGGCGTGAGTACGTTCGTTCAAACACGATGCTGCCGGTAGGGCCAAAGTTAGCCACACAGGCTCCCTTCAAAGTAGGAGGGGATGCGCCCAAAGGCGCATCCCCCTTTCGACATTACAAATCTTAGTATCAGGTGTTGGAAATGACCGCGTTGGCTTGCGCGTTGCTCAACGCCTGCCGGGCCCCTGGCCCCTCGTGACCCTTGGTGCGATCAGTCCGGGCTGTGTTCATCTCCATGGACAGCTCCCGCGTGGCCCTGGCGTAGCCGGTACGTGCCGACTGTGCGCCAGTCCTACCGGTGACCTCCGAGATAGCGTCCCAGTCAGGGCCCCCGTCCTCAGACGGCTTGCCAAGGTGCCTCTCCTCGATGATCCGAGCCTGCCACTCCTTGAGTCGGCCCCAAGCGCGCTTGATGTCCAGCGCGGTATCCCGAGCCTCCCCGGTGGTCCACTTGGTGGACGCATCCTCCGGGGCCGGTCCGTTGTCCCAGTCTTCACGGTCAAAGAAGAACGGGAGGAACAGCCGGACATACTCCGGATCGTAGAAGTATTGGTCTGACTCGTTTACACGCTTCACTCTGTCCGCGCGAGCGTGCACAGCGGCAACGTTCTTCAACCGCGTCTCGATGAGCCCGGACTGACCTTCACGCCAAAGGATCAGGTAGTCACGCGAACGCTCCACCACCTCAAGGGCGAGAAGGCCGTAAGCCTCCTCCTCCTCAATGCCGTAGGCATAGTGAACGTCACGCGACACGTGCGCGATGAGGGGGAGAAGGTCCACAATCTCATCCATGTTCATCGGTAACGGACCCCCTCAACCATGAAGCTGTAATCATCGGCGATCATCACAAGCTCCGGGTAGACGCGCGGCTTCTTTTTGTTGCCTCGCTCGACACGGAGGATTCCGAACGCGTTATGCCAACTGTTCTTTCCACCCTTGAGGTATGTCGCCATGGTTCGATCCATGGCGTGGCCTACCTCCATGCCCATAACCTCAATGCTCTGGTGGTCCGAGGCTAGGGGCCCGGCCACCAAACCGGCACGGTGCGTGTGACCACACACCACCGACTTACCAAGGGCCTTGGCCTGAATCAACGCAGTGTTGCCGGGGATCTGAGAGATAGAACCCCAATCGCCGTGAGTCAGCAGCCATCCGGGCGCAAGCTCGTGATAGGTCTGGTGATACGTCACGCCGAACCCGTCAAAGTCCAAGGCGTTCTCAATCGAGATGACCTGTCCCTTGATGGTCAGTCCGGCAATCTCGGGGAGATGCCGCTCAATCGCTGCCTCCAACCGGTCATCATGGTTGGCGCGGCTGAGGTGAAACGGACCGTCGTAACCCTTGCGGATGTAGCCCAACCAATCTCGGGTCTGCTGAAAGCCACCCTCAAGGCCCCCGGTGAACTGACCCCGGAGGCCACGAACCCACCGGCCAAGCTCGGTGGAGTCAGTCAGGTCACCAACGTGCGCCACCTGGTCAGGGGCGTACTCCCAAATGAACTCCGCCAACTTCTTTGTCAGCACCGGATCGTGTAGCGGAAACTGCGTGTCGGGCAGGATGACAATGCGCTCAGTAGTGCTCACCAAGCCTCCTCAGCAAGACTCTTCGGGATGTCATCCCCGTCAAGGAGAACCTTGAAATACTGGCCGGCGGCTGTGTGGAAAGCGATCAGGCCCTCAGGGTTTCGGAACCCTGGCACCATCCATGAGCCTGTGTCCCGGAGGGTGTAGAGACTGCCTAGAACCGCGTTGTTGAGGTTCTTACCGCTGTCCATCCACAGCACCGGCACAACGTCACAGCACGCGGGGGCAGGCTTGGCATCCTCAAACCGCTCCACAACATCGGGGTCAATGGTGGGGTTGTACCACCGGGCCACGTTGAAGAGGGCGAACCGCTTCTCAGTGAGGCCGTAGCCTCGCTGGATGCCCTGACCGAACCACTCGCCGTAATGGTGACCGGGCCCGAGTGCAACCAGGGCCTCAGCGTTCGCCCGAACCCACTTGGCGAACTGGTGGTTATCGTCGGACATCGTGAGCCACCGGTTCCGGCTGCCAGGCCGGAGGACGTACACCAGGCCCTCAGCCTCATTCGGAACCCGAATCTCACCGGGCAGGATGTCAGCCTGAGAATCGAAACGCTCAGTCCGGATGGAGATCAGGCCGTTAGTCCCGTCAATCTTCTCCGTGATGATGATGTCTTTGTGAAGACGGGGGATCTTGCGGAAAGAGGGGTAAGTCTCAGACAAGGTCAAGCTCCTGACTACGAGGGGAGGCCGTACCAACGTGCAAGTAGATGTCGATGTCATCCGGGTAGTCCTGATCCCGGAAGAACAGCATTCGACCAAGGCCGGAGTATTGAGCCTCTGAGGCGTGAAGGTCCGCCACGTTTACGGCGATGAACTCCAGAAGTCCCGCCGGAAGCGGGACACCCATGCCCTTGCCCTCAAAGTGAAGGTGCCAATTCTGCTCAACGTAGATGGCGGAGAGCTTCCGAATGGCAACCGCCATCTTGAGATCCCACTCAAGGGCAACGGGGTCCTCCGGCGGGTCCTCCTCCTCATAGATGAAGTCAGAGGTAACCACGGGCTCAACCGCAGGCTTCTTAAACGGCCACATTCTTAGCCTCCAAAGCGTCAATCAGTCGGGCGATACGGATGTCAGTCATGGCGGCGTAAACGGCCAAGTCCTGAGCCTCTTCACGGGCCATCTCAAGGATCTGAACGGGGGACATCCGCTCAAACCGCTGACCCTCGGGAGTCTCGTACTGCTCACTCCCGACCCCGTTTACACGGGCCATAGCCGCACGGATAAAGCCATCCGTGTACTCCGCAAGCTGGGCGGAGGTCATGCCGACCGGCGGTGCAGCCAAGGTCACGCTTACGCGCTCAACCTCATTGGCTCGCATCCACAGGATGCACGTGCTACTCCACTGAACCTGGTAAGGAAAGGAGGTATGGTCCGTATCAATCACCGTGCCGATGTCGCCCATACGTGGAACACCGCCGTTGAAGTCCCGCAACATGCGGACCTTGTCACCCTTGTTCATCGCTTGACCTCCAGTTTGTCTAGGAGGGCATCCGGGCCCTCAGTCGCTACGAATGAGTTCACGTCGTGGCCCTCGGGGAGGATCACGATTCGAGAGTTAGTGACCTGAGCCGCTACCTTCTCCCCGAACGCCTTGCCCTGGCCTTTGTCATCGTTGTCGCAAAGGATGTAGACAGCCGCGTAGCCTTTGAAGGCCCGAGCGAAATACGGCTTCCACCCGTTGACCCCCGCTATGCCCACGGCCGGCAAACCCGCTTGGTGGGCGGTCATGGCGTCAAACTCGCCCTCTGTGATGCACACGAACGGTTCACGCCTACACAGGTCATTGGTGTTGAACATTCTTGGTTCATCACCGGGGACACTGCGGTATTTCGGTCCCTCGTGCGGAGGGATGGCCCGGAAGCGCATAGTCACTACGCCCGATCGGGTCAGGTAGGGAATGGCCAGCATTCCCCGGTAAAGCTCATGACCCGCTAAGGGGTTTTCTACGTACCCGAGACGTAGCGATTGAGCGTTGACCCCGGACAGGGCCCGACTCTTCAAATACTCCACGGCGGGACTGTCGCGAAGACTGTTGCTGTACGCTTCCGTAGCTTCCGCCAAGAAGGTCCTCAAGGAACTGTTTGGCACCGACAAAATCTCTTGCATCTCCCTTCCAAATAACCAGGCCGAACGCATCCTCATTCACGTCACATGAGAAGCACTTGAAGCGGCCAAGCTCCGTGTTGACGGACGCGCTAGGGTTCCTGTCCCCCGACTCTTGGAAGGGGCATTTCATCCGCCTCCACCGGGCCCCGGTGGGGACGAACTGTGCGCCGTAGTGCTCAAGCACTCGGTCAATCGGCGGTTTCTCCACCAGGGCCCTCCGTTCTGTCTTACGTTACAAATCTTAGCTTCAAGTGTTGGAGAATCAGCCGCGTCTGCGGCGGGTCCGCCTCTTCTTGGGGGGCCGTCCGGGGGCCACTACGTAACCGCCAAGGGCCCCAACCGCCGGAGGGTTAGTCAGGTAGTCAGCTAGCCGCTGTGCAAGCGCAGCGTCTTTGAGGCGGCCGATTAAGCGGGTGTTGCAGTAGGCGTGAACTACGCCCCTGACGTGCCCTCCGTGCTCGTGATCGATGTGCGGTGTCTGACCCTGTTTAAACGGCTTCCCACAGCATCCGCAGACACCACCCTGATACGCGATGATCTGCTCATACTGCGCAAGGGTGATGCCGTACGTCCGGAGGACCCACGCCGCACGAGCGTTGACCTTCTGGCAGGCCGGGCCGCAGTAGGACAACCGCCGGCCAGTGAGGGCCGCGCCACAGACAACGCACTTCCGGTCAGTCAACTACCGTCCCAAGAAGCTCCTCCACGCTCTCAGCGAGAGCGCAATACTCGTCAACCTCGTGAGTTGGCGCGAATCGCTCCATGTGCTCAAAGTCCGTGTTGATAGAGAAGTACAGGGCCTTAGCCTCCTCCGGCGTCAGCCGGAGCACGATCTCATTCTTCTTAACCTTAGGCATGAACGCGGTCCTCCAATGTCATTGTGGGCGGGGCGTACTTGAGGGGGAGTGACCAACTCCCGGAGGGGTCAGCCTTCCCGGTTCGGTTCTTGACCGGAGTTACGTACATGGTTCCCATCTCATCGGTGCCCACGGACGCATCCCGGTGGAGCGTCAACACCATCTCGGGAACCTTCGAGACTTTGCCCCGGAGGCCACTGAGTGGCACGGCCGTGATTCCGTCATCAAAGGTTCCGGTCACGTGGTGGAGGGCGATAACAGCCGCGCCCGTTTCACGGGCCAACTCGTGCAAGTAGTCACACGCTGCCTCAAGTGCTTGGTATCCCTCGGGGGCATCGTCAAGCCTCATGTTGGAGAGGTTGTCGATAACGATCACGTGGGGCCACTCACCATAGGTGGCGGCGTAAGCCTTCAACTCCTCCTCTAGCATGTCGATTTCAATCGACCCCGAGAAGTCAAAGCGACAGTGAGACTTCTTCTCTAGCAGAGCGTCAATCTGCTGAGTGTTCTTGTGCTCCACCGCGTGCTCAATGTCAACCGTCCGGTAACCGGTGAACATGGCTCCGGCACGGAGGTACATCGTGAAAGCGTCAGTGTCCGCCGAGAAGTAGAACGATGGCACCTCAGCCTTCAAAACGAGGCTGAGAGCAAACACCGACTTACCCACACCGGGGGCAGCGGCAATCAGTGTGAACTGACCCCGCCGGACATGAACGCTCTCAGCCGCTAGCGTCTGGAAAACCGTAGGAATCGGTTCCCCTGCCGCGCCTTTCGTGTGCTTGGCCCTGGTGAGGGTAAGCAAGTCTTGTCTCCTCCCCATAGCTCCCCCGGTCATCGGTGCCGGGGGAGGTTACAAATAAGAGCTTCCGGCCCTGCTAAAGAGCCGAGGGTGTTACTTGATCCACGCCGGAGGGCACTGGGACTCATCACCCTTGGGAGCAGGACACATCCACGCCTTCCACTTGGAACCGTCCCGCTTGTCACCGGTCTTGTAGACCTTCGTGCCGTGAGGGCAGATGGGGGCCGTGGAACCCGGAGGGGTGTTGGCCGGCGGCGTGGCCGGAGGGGAGGCAGCTCCGCCGTTGTCCGGGTGACCCGCTGGGCGGATACCGGGGAACGACTGAGACAGGGTGTCGATGGCCCGGATGGTCTGAGTGACACTCCCGACAATGGCCGGGAGGCCCGTAGCCTCAACGGCCTGAACCATGTCACAGGCGGAAGCGGCATCCTTCGCGTGGATCACGAACCAGGGCGCATCGTGGCCTCCGTGGGCCTTGATGGTGACGGTGATGCCCTCTTGATAGTCAGACAAGTTCTGACCTCCTTAGTTAGGTGGGTATTCGTTCGCTCGCGCGCCGAGTGCCTGACAAAAGTCCGAGACGCCACATGTACGGCAAGCGTCGCCAGGATTCGGGTTGAACAGGCCAAGGCGGATAGCAGTGTCAGCGTTCTTAAACCACCGGGTGACCCTGTCGCGTGTAAACACGCTGAGGTCCACGGGCTTATCCGGGCGGCCATCCTTGGCCATCCAAAAATCGCCCCAACGTGGCCGGTAGCCGGTCAGTTCTTCCACAGCCAAGGCGTACACGCCTAGCTGAAACTCCCACTCGGGACGCTTACTCCCGGTCTTCCAATCTCGGACGGTTACCCGTCCATCGGGCCAAACGGGAAGGTTGTCGATAAACCCGATTACCTTGATGCCGTCTAGGTCAAGCTCAAACTCCACCTCAACGGCAGGGTCACCCTGAAACGTCCAACACTTCTCCGGGGCCCCGAGTGCGTAAGTCATGTACGTACGCACCTGGTCTGCTCCGCGCTCCCGTCTCCGGGAGATATCGTCATCGGCTCGTGTCCGGCCCCCGGTGAGCCATCGGGCTAGGTCAGGCTCTTTTGCCTTCCCCTCATCAATGAGGCGGTCATACTCGGCCGTGTAGTAGTCCACTACGTCATCCGGGCTTGACTCCCTCTCTGATAGCTCCCAAAGCTCAGCCGCACTGTGGAACGCGATTCCTTGCGCAAACCAGGCAGCGGGCCTCTGAGGGGCCCTAGCGACCTTCTCTAATCGGAACTGCTCACCGCACTTGGTGAACGTGCTCCACTGGGACACGCTCCGGTGAAGCGGTGGCCCGTGTGTCGTCTCCAACTGGCCCCCTTCTGTATGTTACAAATCTTAGCTTGAAGTGTTGGAAAAGGGGCCCGTAGGCCCCTGTCCATCAACCCGTCAGAAATCGAAACCGATCACGTCGGGGAGCTGCATCCCGTTCCACTCGGGTAAGGGAGCGTCTTCAATCCAAATGGTTCGATACTGCATCACGCCACCGGGCGAGAGGTTCCACAGCTCCATGTGAATCTGCCGGGAACCCCCGAGGATCATCATGGTGGTGGCGTAGTCCTCAACGTCAGCGTTCATCGTGAAGAACGCCTCATACCCGACCCGCCCATCCTTGAAGATGTAACGGGCCACGGAGCAAATCTCCGGAAGGTCATACATCACTTGCAAGTCCTCCAACCCCTCAAGGGTGTCAAAGGTCTTGACAATCTCGGCCGGGCCCCCGACGACTACCCACGGCGCACTAGTCATTGTGCTTATCGTTCCTTCTGTACGCGGCTGAGTGGACGGGGGGTTGTCAGTTGACGGCCTGGTGGCGCATCAGCCACCAACGGACCGTTGCAGGCGGTACGCCAACTGTCGCCGCTACCTCAGTCGAGTTCAAACCCTTGCTGAGCAGGTCAAGGGCACGCGTGACCTTAGCACTCTTAAGTGTCTTATCAACAGTTGAAGCTTCAGCCACATTACGCCTGACCAGGGAGTTCGTCCGCTTGGGGTTCAGCTTCCGTCGATCGGCGGAAGAGAGTCCACCGAACACCCCATGCTCCTCCTCCCATCCGCGCTCACGGCAAGCCGTGTAAACGGACAGAGGGCAGTCAAGGCACCCATCTTTAGCCAATTCAATCTCCTCCTGAACCTCGGAGAACCAGAGGTCAGGATTTTTAGCACAGATGTACGACACGCGCTCTCCCTAAGGTTACAAATACGAGCTTGGCCCGTAAATGTAAGGCCCCCCTTCCGGGTGGCCCCTCACTTGCTGACGTTACAAACCATAGCATCAAGTGTTGGTGTCCGCAAGAACACTTGTGCTAACCGTGCAGGTAGGACGGTTGGGGGCATGAAAAAAGGGCCTCCCACCAGGGGAAACCCTTTTCGCTGGTCAGCGCTTCCTACTGTCCACCGATGGAGGCCTGACGATCGATTTCCCGTCTGAGTCGGCCCTCGGGGCGTAGTAGAAGCCACCAGAGATGGGGGAGGCCGGGTTGGGTGGACACTCGGGGTCGTACGCAACCACCACGTTGGCTCCCTCAATTTCACGTAGCCACTTGGTCAGCATCCGCTCACGGACCGGGCTCAGAGTCTCGCCCTTCTCCTTGCGGGCCAGTAGCCGGAGCATCTGAACCGGGAAGGCGTACGTGTGGGCACGCTTCACGGTCCACGGGATCATGGCTTTGTACGACGGACGCTCAGCCGTGGCGTTCGCGTTCCGGAGCCTCAGGTACACAGCTGAGGTAGATACGCCGTACTGAGCCGCAATGTCCGCGTAGGTCCAGCCTTGCCGGCGCAAGTTCACAAGTACATCGTTGTCGGGGAGAAGCCTGGGAGCAGGCATAACGCAACCTTAAATTGATGGCAGTTGACGGAAGCTTATGTTTGCGATGCTCCTATTTAACCAGACGTCTGAAGCTTCAGCAACTTAAGTATGACTCAGGGTGTCACGGAACCGCCACAGGTCATATCCGCGCTGGTCAGCGTACCTGCCGGTAAGGTCTTACGGAGTGGTGACGGATGTCCGGGTGACCTGTACCCTGGTGTCCACGTTTGACCGGCCTCCGGGCCCGTAGGAGGCAATCTGTGAAGTGTGTCGTGTGCGGCAAGAAGGCTCTTGAGACGCCTGTCACGATCGCCATCGGTGGTGACACTCGGGTCTTCCACCTGTGCCGAGACGACAGGGGGCCGATTGACGAGCTGTTCAACCTCGGAACCCCTGAGCCGAACGGGGCGACCCCTACAGCGGTAGTGAACACCGCTCACCGGGTGGAGGCGTTCGACTGGAAACCCGGACAGTAAGAGAGGGCCCCCACCGGGGGCCCTCTTCGTTCACACGTCTTCATCCTTCTTGCCCCTACCGGCACGAGCCTTAGCCATCCGCTCAGCGGAAGCCCTCCGCTGCTCATGACCCTCCGGGGAAGCCCACAGGTCATCCTGACGGATCAGGCCCCGTGTGACCGGGCTGAGGCAGTAACCCTCCTGTCGGTGATCGTCAAAGTAGGTCACGCCGCTAAACGAGTTGTGGCAGACAGTGCAGTGCGCCTCCTGACCCCGAGGGGTCCGGCAACCTCCACCAGGAGGACACCGGGTGCCCATCGGGCGGCCATCGGGGTACTTGGGGGCAGAAACGAGATTCAAGCGCACGGGGCAGCTCCTAGCCTGAAGGGGTGAGTGCGTATCGGGTGACCACCTCGGAACCGCAAAAACGGGTGGTTGTCGTACGGGCCCGGTCCGCAAGACGGGCCCTGGACCACGTAGCGGTGGCGGAAGCTCGGCAAAACCTCCTAGCCGCCGGCCTCAGGCCGTTGCCGCTACCACAGGCCCTCAGGCCCCACGTTGGAACGGTGAATATCCCGGTTGATTGGCATGAGGAGGCCCTTGAAGGTGGGGCCGATTTTGATTAGCCAAGGGCCCTTGTCGCCCTCGGTCTGGTAGATGTCCGCCATGCGCTCTGTCTTGTCCGTCTTCACCTTGGCGAACGGTGAGAACTTGGCCGGATCGATGCACGAGACACCGGGGATCGCCGCAGGCCGTTTAAACTCCGTCTCGATGACAATCTGAGCGATGGAGTCATACAGAGCTAGGGCACGCTCATTGACTGCCAGGGAAGCCGTAACAGGCTCGCCCTCTCCCGTCTCAAGGGTCAAAACCTCCCCATCCACGGTGAGTGTTACAACGCCCTTCTTAGCCGCCCGAGCGGCCTTCTCAAGGGCATCAAGGTCCTTCTTGGTGACAAGGACAGTCTTGAAGTCCTCAGGCTCAAGCCCGGAAGAGTTGGCAGTCTTCACCTGGTCAGTACCGGCAACGTAGCTGTCCGTTCCGGCAGTCATGACGTAGGTAGCCGCAAACTCAATCAGGGCAACCTGAATCTTGGAAGCGGCAGGGATGAAGTACAGGGCGTTCGCCAGGGCCTTAGCGAGGCCCGGAGCTTCAAGAGTTACGGAGTACATTCGTCCACCTCCTGAACTCCTGTAGGTAGAGCAGGGCCCCGAGGGGCCCTAACTCTGTGATTACAAATGTGAGGATCAGTGCAGCATTAAGCAAGAGCGGACCTCAGAACAACCTCCTCAAACTCAACGGCGATGCGCTGAGCGTGAGCTAGAGCGGCAGACTCGCCAGACTTGGCGTTGGTGGCGGTAACAGCCTTCACAGCGGCAGGGTGCATCTCGTGGCCGGCAAACGGGGCCAGCAGCGACAGGGCCTCAAACACTGGTGTTCTCCTTAAGCATCTCGGCGAACTGACGGAAAGCCTCAGCAATCCGGAAGTTAACTCGCCAGTCGGGGTCATCGGTCGGTGTGATGGAGCATTCAAGGAACAGGCTGTCAGAAATGGCCTTGGCAGCCTCAGCGGGGGTCACTCAGCTTCTCCAACCTCTTAGCGAACTCATCGAACGCCACCGAAACCACGTAAGCGGCTTCACGCCGCTCTCTCGATGTGGAGTTCATGAAGTCCCGAACAACCTGGTCTTGCACCTGCCGGGCAAGCCTGGCAATCAGTTCATAGCTCACTTGGCCTCAAGCTCGTTTCTCAGAACGGTCACCAGACGCTTAGCCCCGGCAACCATGTTGATCCAACCCCTACGGCGCATCTCCTTGATGTGAGCCTCAGCAAGTGCCAGCACCAAACGGAGCATGTCCCTCCGGCCATCCTGGTATCCGGCGGAGTAGGCATCATCTTCAGGAAAGTCATCCACGACAGTCATCCTCCATAGCCTCAAACTCGTCAGGGTCAAAATCGACGTAGGCAGCCTTGGCGCACTCCCTAGCCACCTTGGCTAGCTTCTCCGGGGACAAGCTCAACACTCCTCCAACGTTACAGATCTAAGCTTCCGGGGGAAGAAAAGGCCCCCTCCGAGGGGGGCCGTTGCTGCCCTGCTGAGAAAACCTTACCCCAAGGTGTTGGAAAACCCGGAAGGCTGCCTGAGCAGCCAAAACGGCCTCTGCTCAAGATTTTTTAAAAAAGTTCGTGAAAGTTGGGTTTAGCCGTCCGGGTTTAAACCCGGTATATAAGGGAGGGAGGGGAGGGCAAGGTTAACCCTTGACCGACCCGACCGACCGACCGAGCTTAGGGGCCTTCCAACAGAAGGCCCTACACTGTAGTTAACTACTACTACAGGGAACCCCTCAAGGGTTCCCCTAGTTAACTACTACTTAGAGGCCCCTGAAGGGGCCTCATAGAAGGGCCCTCCTGAAGAGGGCCCTATATAGGGGTAGTTACAGAAGGCCCCCTAGAGGGGGGCCCTGTAGTGAGCTTCAATACTTGTTCAGTCTGTAGAACCCTAATCCCTATGGGCCAAGGCAACAGGTGTCCTCGACACAGGCCCAAGAGAGATCACGCTCTGAGTGCTACTCAGAGAGGGTATGACTATGAGTATCAGCAGAATAGGATTCTGCTACTAAGAACTAACACACTGTGTTGGTTATGTAATAGATATGGATCTGATACAGCAGACCATATAATCCCCCTATCAAGAGGGGGATCTAACAAGCTGTCCAACCTAAGGCCAGCACATAAGAGTTGTAACAGTAGACGTGGCAACCGGCCACGCTAGGTGAACACACAGGAAATAATTACCTTTATTTATTTTGCCTGCTCAGACACACCTAGTATGCCTGGCCCCACGGGGGAGGGGAGGGTAAAAACCTTCCCCGACAACTTTACTGGACCCACGCCTTTAGCTGCGCATGAGTGGCCGGGATTCACTAAGAGTTGTGGGCATTCGACTTAAAGTCATGCAAGGTTTAAACGGATTGGAGGGGATTAGATGCCAAGGGATAGAAAGCCTGTCGAATTGAAGTTGATTCAGGGCAACCCCTCCAAGGATTCGAGTCTTGGCGAGACTCGGAAGTCTGCTACGGGTGTCCCTGCCCCTCCGGCTGACCTCCGGGGCGAGGCTTACGCCGAGTGGTGTCGTATCACAGCGTTCCTGGCATCCGCCGGCCACGTGGAGAAGGTTGACCACGCGGCCCTAGTCGTCTACTGCTCAGCGTGGGGGATGTTCGATCAGGCCCGGAGGGCCATGGACGAGCACGGGCCCCTAGTGCTGGGACGTGACGGAGGCTACGTAAGGAACCCTGCCGCTCAGGTCATGAACGACGCGTCAAAGATCATGATGACGTACGGGTCAAAGTTCGGCTTCACGCCTCGGGACAGAATCAACCTCGGGATGACGAAGGCCGATGACGGAGACGACATTGAGCGGCATCTAGCCGCTCTGTAGCTTGTGGCGGGGTGGCACCTTGCCGGTATGAGATCCCCGTCAAGCGGGATGGATCTCCCACGGCCACCCTGCCCTAAGGCTTTGGTCCCTAGCTCAGGTGGTAGAGCGTCCCCGTGAAGTGGGGAGGGTCGGGGGTTCGATCCCCTCGGGGCCAGCAATCAGGGGCCGTACGTGACGTTGGCACAGCGGACTGAGCGCGTAGCTTGGTCGGAGTTCACTCTCCCGAGGGTTCGATTCCCTCCCGCCCCTTAGACAAGAAGAGGGGCCCCCGGTTGGGGGCCCCTTGGGTTTAAACGGTTCAGAGGTCAGCGGGCTTGAGGCCCTGGCGCGCAAGCTCGCGCTTCTCCGTGGGGGAGGCCTTGAGGTAGCGGTTGCGCATCCGAGTCTCCGCAGCCTTGGCCTTCATCTCCGGGGTCCACTCCTTGCCCTTGAGCGGAGACTTGCTCTCCTCCTCCTCAGTCTCCTCAACCTCAGGCTCCGGGTCCGGGATGACCACAACCGGGGCAAGCTTGAGCTTGGACGCGAACCACTCGGCACCGACGAACAACAGCACGGTGAGGGCCCCGAACATCTGCTGACCGCGCGTCTCGCCGGACAGCACGTTGCAGATGAACGACACGATGCCCACCAAAACCATGATCCACGTTCCGGCCTTCTTGCCTGCCGCATCGAACGCGGCGGAGGTCCGACCGATGAAGCCAAGTACGGCCAGGCCGTCAAGCATCAACGGGAACGCGGCGGAGAACTGCTCATCTGCCCCGGTCGCCATGACCACCTCACGGATGTGACCGTAAGAGAAGTAAAAGCAACCGATGGCTTCTGCCAGGACAAGGCCCTTGATCGTGTAGAAGGTGGTCTTGCTCGGAGCGATGACCTGAGCCACTGTGAACCCCTCGTTTAAACGCTGTGCTCTCTTGCTGACTCTGACACTCTAACCTCTCATTTGTAAGCTTGTCAAACCCAAAGAAGGGGGAACCCCTATGGGGGATCTCCCCATCTCGCCGTTTATCGATTTCGAGCCTGAGTCTCGCCTGTTCAGGTACGACGAAAGCAAAGCTGAGCGGGTCATCCGCTTTATCGAAACTTTCTGCGTACACACCAAGGGCAGGTTTGCGGGTAAGCCGTTCCTCCTGACGGACTGGCAGAAGAACGAAATCATCCGGCCCCTGTATGGCCATATGCAGTGGGACACACAGCTAGGCGCGTACCGGCGGCAATACTCCATCGCGTGGCTTGAGATGGCCCGTAAGCAAGGCAAGTCTCAGCTTCTCTCGGCACTCGGGCTTTACCACCTGGTGGCCGATGGCGAGGAATCTGCTGAGGTTTACGGCGTAGCGGCTGACCGCGATCAGGCCTCGCTGGTGTTCAACGTCGCGAAGCGGATCGTTGAGCTGTCGCCCCGCCTCCGGGGTTGGGTCGAAATCATCGACTCAAAGAAACGCCTGGTGTACGCCAAGACGAACTCTTTCTATCAGGTGTTGCCCGGTGACGCGGCCGGCGCACTCGGCGTGAACGCCAGTGCCGTTCTCTTTGATGAGGTTCTGACTCAGCGAGACAGGCACCTGTGGGATGCGATGCGCCAGAGTTTCGGTACGCGTGTCCAGCCGCTCATGATTGCGGCGACTACTGCCGCGTACACGTCTGCCGCGTTCGCGCTTGCGGAGCACGAGCATTCGGTTCAGGTCCAAGACAAGCCGTGGATTGACCCTAACCGGTTTGTGTTCGCTCGGAACCTCCCCACTGATTGGGACTTCCGGGATGAAGGCGTTCCGCCTTGCCCCGAGTTCCCTAAGGGGACCGGCTGGTATTACGTGGCCCCCGGCCTTGGCGACTTCTTCTCCATCGAGACGATGCGCGCGGAGCTGCGGGAGGCAGAGTCCCGGCCACAGACGCTCCAGAGCTTCCGAGTCTTCCGCCTCAACCAGTGGACATCCCAAGCGGAGCGCTGGTTGGACATGGAGGTTTGGGATGCCAACGGGACGCTTGCGTTTACACGCGATGCGCTCAAGGGCCGTCTAGCTTTCGGGGCCCTGGACCTTGCATCAACTCAGGACTTCACAGCATGGCTGCTGTTGTTCCCCGGATCACCCCATGATCCGGAGGCAGGCGGTTTCACGGTGTTGCCGCATTTCTTCGTGCCACGTCCGGCGGTTGAGATGCGATCGAACATGGCTGACCGCATGGCCCATTGGGAGCGGGAAGGCTTCATCACTGTCACGGAAGGTGTGGTCACGGATTATTCCGTGATCCTTGAGCACATCGGGACGGACGCCGAGACATTCCGTATCCGGATGATCGGCTATGACCCTTGGAACGCGACGCACCTAATCAGTCTTATCGAGGACAGAGGGCAACCAACCGTAAAGGTGCCTCAGACTGCCCCGAGACTGAACGACCCATGCAAGGCCCTTGAGTCCGGGCTTGCTGAGCGGCAGATGTTCCACGGCGGTCATCCGGTCCTCCGGTGGATGGCGGACAACGTTGAGTTGGAAGTCACCGGAGACGGCTTGATGAAGCCGAGCAAGAAAAAGAGCGGCGAGAAAATCGACGGCATAGCCGCGTTGGTTACCGCGCTCTTTGTGGCCTCCATCCCAATGGAGGAGGACCCTGAAGTCAACTTCATTGACTTCAACCAAATTCGCACCCTCGGGGAGGAGGGCATCACCGATGAAGAACAGCAAGCACTTGCGGAGTTCCTTGAAGCGTGGAACGCAGACGATGACTAAGGCCTTGTCGCGCACTGTGAAGTCTCACCGGGCTAATGCCCTCCAAGTTTCGGGCCTGGCGGTGTTCGCGTCTGGCGCTTTCGTACTTGCCCCGTGGCTTGGCCTGTTCGTGGCCGGCGGTTTCCTGGCGGCTATCGGATGGGCGATTGACGAATGAGTCTGTTTAAACGATTTGAGACGCGAGCGGCTTTGTCCGGCACGGCCGGAGATTGGGCCCGTGACGTTGAGTGGAACGGTGGCAGCAAGAGCGCTGCCGGAGTGACCGTGAACCCGAACCGGGCCCGGACGCTGGTTGCCGTGTGGGCGAGCCAAAGCCTGATTGCCGATGGTGTGGCAAGCCTCCCGGTGGATGCGTTCCGGAAGATGAAGGCCAAGGGCCGGAGGCTGCCGGTAGATGGCCCGGCCTGGTTGGCCGCGCCGAACCCGTTTGAGACGCCGTATGCGTTCTGGCACAAGGTGATGATCAGTCTCCTTGGTGAGGACGGTAATGCGTTCATCGCCCTCGGACGCAACGATGCGGGAACGATCGTCTCCGTGTGGGCGGTTGACCCCAAGTTGGTTGAGGTGGACGAAGACTCCGCTACGCCGATTTACCGCATGGGCGGTAAGGACTTCACGCCTAAGGAAATGCTCCACATTCCGGCCTTCACCGTTCCGGGGAAGCGTCGGGGTATCTCCGTGATTGATCACGCTAAGGAAGCGATTGGGCTTGCCCTGGCAGCGGAGGAGTTCGGCGCAAGGTTCTTCTCACAGGGAACCACCATGGCGGGTGTCGTTGAGCATCCGGGCAATCCCAAGCCCGGTGAAGTTGCCATCCTGGCGAAGATGCTCAAGAAGTCTCACGCGGGCATCATCAACAGTCACGCTGTGGGCATCCTGACCGGTGGCGCTTCTTGGAAGTCCATCAGCATCACCCCGGAGCAGGCACAGTTTCTTGAGACTCGACGCTTTCAGAAGCTAGAGATTGCGAATCTCTACCGCGTCCCCCCTCACATGATTGACCCCACGGTCCAATCCTCTTGGGGAACGGGTGTCGAGGAACAAAATACTTTCTTCATTCAGCACACTTTGGTGCCGTGGCTTGTCCGGCTAGAGCAGGCGTTCTCCGCTCTGCTGCCTAACGGCCAGTACATCAAGTTCAACGTTAACGCCCTACTGCGGGCCAAGACGTATGAGCGCTTCCAAAGCTACGTGATCGCTGTCAATAACGGCATCATGTCGCTCGATGAGGTCCGGGCCCTTGAGGACATGGAACCGATTCCGGGTGGCAAGGGTAAGGCGCACGTTCGCCCGATGAACGTGTCTGAGATTGGAAAGGAGCCACAGGCGGCTAAGCCTGTTGAGGCTCCACCTGAGTCGGAGGAGGAACCTCCGGCGGATGAGGAGAAGGAGAATGACGCTGACGAGTGAGATTGAGCGTCGCACTCTTCCTACCGAGTTTGAGGTTAGGTCCGCCGGAGACGGCAAGGTGGTTATTGAGGGTTACGCGTACCGGTTCCGGGCGCGCTCTCAAAACCTCGGTGGCTTCAAGGAGACAATCCTTGAGGGTGCCGGCAAGGAAGCCATTGAGCGTGACGACGTTCGCGCGCTGGTCAACCATGACGCAAACCTGATCCTCGGTCGGAATCGTGCGGGCACCCTCCGCCTGTCGGAGGACTCGGAAGGGCTTGCGTACGAGATTGACGCCGATGAGCGTCAGTCGTATGTGCGTGACCTGATTATCTCGATGGAACGCGGGGACGTGTCTCAGTCTTCGTTTGGTTTCCGGGCCCTTGATGAGGACTGGAGCCTTGACGAGGATGACTTTCCGCTGAGGGCCGTTCGGTCCCTCGCACTGTTTGACGTATCCCCGGTGACTTACCCGGCATACCTCACCAGCGAGTCCAAGGTGAGTACGCGCGCCCTGGCGCACGCGGCAACTCTCGTGCCTGAGAAGCGCGCCCTTTGGATTCCTGACCCTCCGCCACTGCCTAACGCTGTGGCGCTTCACCTTCTACGCGGCTAAGCCCGGTAGAGCAGGGCCCTCCCCGATCGGGGCAAGGGCCCTTTTTTCATGCCCATTTCCGGGCTTAACACAAGGAGGAATTCCCTAGTGGATTTCAAGGCTGCGGCAACTGTCGCGCTGGAGAAGCGCGCACGTGCTTTCGAGGAGCGCAAGCGCGTTCTTGAGGATAAGGTCTTCACCGATGAGGAGAAGCGTTCGCGCATCTCGGCTATCGATGCGGATATCGATGCTCTGGCCAAGGAGGCGGACGGCCACGTTCGCGCGGCTGAGTCTGAGGTTGAGACTCGGGCCATCAATGAGCGGATGGCGAAGCTGGCCGGCGGTTCCGGTGAGCAGCGCGGTTCGGCTCGTGATGAGGCTGCGGAGCTGCGGGCCCTGGCGCGCGGTGAGGTCAAGGAGGTTGACTTTGACCTTCGTACCGCTCAGTCGGTGGGTGGCACTGGCGCGGCGAGCAACACTAAGCAGACCACGTTTGTTGCTCAGGTTCTTGAGGCTATGCGTGAGCGTTCGGCATTCTTCAGCTACGCGCGTCTTCTGACCACCTCCGGTGGTGAGACGATGGAGTGGCCGGTTAAGAACGCGCTCAACCCGGCTACTGCTCCGGTTCAGCTTGAGTCGGGTTCGTTTGGCCCGGTGACTGAGAACACCGCGTACAGCAAGGCCAACACCGCTTGGTCGAAGACGAACATCGGCGCGTACAAGTACGGTGTTATCACCGAGGCTACGCAGGAAATCGTCGATGACTCGGAGCTTCCGATCCTGTCGATTCTCGCTGAGGATGCGGGTGAGGCCCTGGCGGATGCCATCGTGGCTGACCTGCTGGTTGGTGCGGGTACCACTAAGCCGTGGGGTTGGATCACTCGCGCTACCGCTCAGAACAACTACGCCAACTTTGCGGGTGCGCTGACCTTTGACAACCTGCTGGATCTCCAGTTTGGCCTGAAGGCCCCGTACCGCCGTAACGGCGTCTACATGTTCAACGATTCGGCTAACCCGATTCTGCGGAAGCTCAAGGGCACCGATGGCCAGTACGTGTGGAACCCGAGCGTTCAGGCCGGTATGCCGGACACCCTGTGGGGCAAGCCCGTTCTGACTGACCCGAACATCCTTACCGTGGGTGCGGGTGCGAAGGTTGCCGCGTTCGGCGACCCGTCTAAGTACCTGATCCGTCAGGTTAAGAGCCTGAAGGTTACCCGTAGCGATGAGTACGGCTTTGACCGTGACGTTATTGCGTTCAAGGTGAACTGGCGCGGTAGCGGTGATCTGTTCGACACCAACTCTGTTAAGTGCCTGACTGTCACTGCCTAATTGATCGGGGCCCCTCCGGGGGCCCCTTTCTTTTTGCCTGACGCACAACTTAATGGAGGTTTGAAGTGAAGATCAGAATTACCCGTACCGTCCCCGGTTACACGGCTTACCGGGTTCTTCTGCGCGGTGACGTAGTGGAGCTAGACAAGGGCCTCGCTTTCAGTCTGATTCAGGATGGCTACGCGGAGGCTGTTGCTGAGGCTCCGGCTGAGCGTCGCGAGACGCGCGGACCGGGCCGCCCGCGTAAGGAGGCGTAACCGTGCGCTTCCTGACTGGCCGGGCCCTAGCGCTGACCCACACCTTCCTAGATGACGAGTCAGAGCTAACGCCTGACACCGTGACCGTGTCGGTTATGCGGCAGGGTGCCACAACCCCCGCGTTTGAGGGGCCCGCTTCCAAGGCAGGCAGCGTTTACACGGTTTCCGTTCCGGCCCTCCCTCAGGGCGTTTACACGGCCCTGTGGACGGGTGACGGAGTAATTGACGCCACCGTGCTTGAGGTTGTGGGCGGCTACCTGTTCACCATCCCCGAACTCCGCAAGTCAGATGAGGATCTGACCCCCGACAGACACTCCACCGCTGACGTTCGACGTGCACGGGAGATCACTGAGCGGGAGTTTGAGTCCATCACCGGCCGTAGCTTCACGCCCCGCACGCGGAGGATGCCGGTAGGCAGCTCCGGGGAGTCGTGGATCTGGCCGGGCCTGTGGGACGCGTACGCCGTGGCGAACGTTGTGGATGTGGCCGGCGCAGACGTAACCGCGTCCGTGTCGGTGGACGAGCTGGGCGGACTGGTCGGCTTCGACACCCTGCCGTGTGGCGTCTACTGGCTTGACGTGTCGTACGGATTCAAGGCCGTTCCTGACGACATCCACAGGGCCGCTCTGCTGCGGGCCCGTAGCCACCTGGTGGCTTCGAGGTCCGGAATCCCGGACAGGGCAACCAGTTTCCAGCCTTCCGAGGGTGGCACGTACACGCTGAGCACTCCCGGTGTTCGGGGTTCTCAGACAGGCATCCCGGACGTTGACAAGGCCCTGAGCGATTACACGTTCAGCCTCGCTGAGTCGGTGAGCCTCGGATGACCACCAGGGCCCCCGCTGTCAAAAGCTTCCTCCGGGATCTCCTGACGGATATGCCGATGACATCGGCAGACAAGTTGCAGGTGTCCTACGGCTATCCGGTCCGCTCGGTGGAGCGGAAGTGGACTTTCGTCGGTGAGATCACGTGGGACGAAATCCGTTGGGTCACGAACCGTTCCCGTGAGGAGACGTTCTCCATCACGGTGGGTTTCTCGGCTCAGATTACGGGCGGTACCCCGGAAGAGGTTGAGAACTACGTGACGGCTATGGCTTCCGACTTTGAGGCGGAGCTAGCCGCCAACCCTGGCATGTCCGGGTTGGCTATCACATCCATCTTTACCCCTAAGCGCATGAACTCTTGGCCGGTTGATCCGGCCCTGTATGAGGCGCAATTTGAAACGGTGGTGACCGCAACGTGTCGGCCGTAGTCGTTTACACGGGTCATGCCCCTGCCGTTACCGGTGGGGGTTTTCTTTTTCCCCGAAATGAACCGGTGGAAGTACCGGCGGAACTTGCGGTGACCCTCGGTCCCGCTTTTGAGATCACTATCAAGGAAGAGGAGTAAATGCCTTCCATTCATGACTCCTACCTTGGGCTTGCGCCCGAGGCTACGTATGGCACGGCTGTTGCCCCGACTCGCTTCCTTGAGATGCTGAGTGAGGGCCTGGCAGGCAAGTATGAGCGCATCGAGTCTGAGGCTCACAGGGCCGGTCAGCGTGTGCTCCACATGGACCGATTCCAGCCGAACCCAAAGGGTGCGGAAGGTGACATCAAACTTGAAGTGATGGACAGCGGCTTTGGCCTGTTGTTCGCTCACGCGCTTGGTGCCACTGCCGCTGGTGCTCCCTCGGGTGGCTTTACCACTCACACGTCTACCGTTGGTGACCTCAAGGGCAAGGCCCTGACGGTTCAGGTAGGCCGGGTTGCTGTCGGTGGTGTCCTCCACCCCTTCACGTACGAGGGTGGCAAGGTCAAGGGTTGGGAGCTTTCTAACCAGGTGGACGGCATCCTACAGATGTCGCTTGACCTTGACTTTGAGAAAGAGACGATCGGCGCAGGCGCCGGGGCGTACGCGGCTGCAACTCCCACGTATGGCACCGATGGCCAACTGTTCACGTTCGTTGGCGGTTCGGTTCAGGTGGCCGGCGCACCGTTCGGTGTCTCGGATATCTCCTTCAAGGGTGAGAACAACTTGAAGGCTGACCGGTGGCTTTCGACCGGTAAGCAGGAACCCCTTGAAGAGGGTATGCGTGAGTACACCTTTGAGCTTAAGGGCGAGTTTGAGGACCTGGTGCACGCTCAGCGTGTAGCGGCAAGCCTTGCGTCTAACAACGTTGCGGCTATCTCGGCTTCTTGGGCTTCCCCTCAGGGTGGACTCCTCACCGTGACCATTCCTGTCGGCCGGTTTGATGAGGACCCTCTCAACTTCGATGGTGCCAAGCTCATTGAGCAGAGCATCAAGGGCAAGGTTCTTTGGGACGGCACTACGTCCCCGATTTCGGTTGCCTACAAGTCTAAGGATGTGGCTCCGTAAGTGGGAACCACGGTCAGCTATAGCAAGTCTGGCCGGTCCACCTCCACCACAACGCTAACCGGTAACCGGATTCGGATTGAGGGTCTGAAGGACTTTCACCGGGCGTTGAAGACTGTTGAGGGCGATTTCCCTAAACAGTTGCGCCAAGCCAACTTTGACCTAGCCAACGAAGTTGTGTCGCGCTCTAAGATGCGCGCTTCTTTAGAACGTGGTGTAGCCCGGAGGGCCGCTAACTCCCTCCGGGCCTACCGGTCCGCCAATCAGTCAATCGTCATGGGCGGTGGACCTCGGGCCCCCTACTTCTTTGGTGCCGAGTTTGGCGCGAAGCAATACGGCCAGTTCCAAACATGGCGAGGCAATCAGTGGGGAGGTTGGGACGGAGGTCCCGGCTACTTCCTTCATCCGACTTTGCGCCAAGACGGGCGCGCTCTTATTGACGCTTACATGGAGACGCTTATGGAGCTGTCCCGGCAAGCGTTCCCTGACTAACTAAGGAGGCCTCCCGTGGAGACCCTTGATATCAACCTTGATCCCGATGACCTGACCCTTGGAGACCTTGAGGACTTTGAGGAGTTCGTTGGTAAGCCGATTGATGATGTCGTGAGGCCGGTTCCGGTACTTGACGACGAAGGTAACCGAGTCTTTGACGCCAAGGGCCGACCCGAGATGACCACCAAGATTCCCGCTAAGGGAATCATCTGCCTCGTGTGGCTGGTGAAGCGGAAGTCTGATCCTTCCTTCACTCTCGCTGACGCTCGGAAGGTTCGCGTCACTGCTCTAGTTCTGGGCAAGTCCCCTGAGGCTGACTCGGGAAAAAGCTAGAGCGGCTTAAGGATCGGGCCGCCTTTTGCCGCTTCTACTCCCTGAGTCCTGACCAGGTTAGAAGCTTCACGATCCTCGAATATCGCGCCTTCTCCGCCTACATGAGGGAGTACATGGAAGCTAGGAGCAAGTCCGGTGTCTGATGTCCGCAAGTTGAAGGTTGTTGTTGCGGGTGACTCCCGAGATGCGCAAGCGGCCTTCCGAGATGTTCGGAAGGGACTCGACGAAACTCGAAAGTCTGCGGAGAGTTCTTCGGGAGCTTGGGAAGGTTTCGCAGACACTCTCGTAGGTTTCGGGGCCATGGCCGCAGGTGGGCTGGCACTTGCCGGAGCGGGCATCGCGACGCTTGGCATCACCACCGCTGCCAACTTTGAGCAGATGGAGGTGTCGTTCACGACCCTCCTCAAGTCCAACGCGCGGGCTAAAGAGGAGATGGCGTGGCTCAAGGAGAAGGCAGCCGCCACCCCGTTTGAGCTAGCCGACTTGGCTCAGGCTGACCGAACCCTCCTGGGGTTCGGCTTCAAGGTTGACCAGACTCGCAAGAACTTCCTCATGAGCATGGGCGAGATTGCTGCGGCTGTCGGTGTCCCTTCTGCGCGGCTTCCTGATCTGGCCCGCATCTTCGGTCAGGTCCATGCGGCCGGCGCAGTGGGCATGGACGACATCAACCAGTTGATTGACGCTGGTGTGCCGATTTGGGACATGCTCACGGCTGCCACCGGTAAGAGTGTGAAGGTTCTCCGTAAGGAGATTGAGGCTCGCAAGCTTTCTTCGGACACCTTCGAGAAGGCTACGCAGACTTACACGAAGAACAACTTTGCCGGTGCGATGGATAAGCAGTCCCAAACCCTGACCGGTCTTTGGTCAGCGTTGAAGGACAACGTCTCGATGGCTGCGGCTGAGATGGTCAAGCCGTTGATTCCGCTTATCAAGAAGTGGATGCCCAAGTTTGCGGAGTGGGCGAAGACTGCGGGGCAGTGGGTCAACGCTGACCTAGTTCCGGCAGTCAAGAGCTTTGTTGATTGGGTAAAGAAGGTTGTCGGCTTTATCCGTGAGTGGTCGGCTGTCTTTGAGCCGCTAGGCGTTTACTTCGGTGTCATCGTTGGTGCGATCATCGCGCTAGTTCTAGCGATGAAGGCATGGGCGGTCATTCAGGGCATCATTAACGTGTTGCTCTCCCTGAACCCCATTGGCCTAATCATTATCGCCATCGTGGCTCTGATTGCCGCAATCGTCTACCTGTGGAAGAACAACGAAGGTTTCCGCAACTTCATCACGGCATGTTGGGAAGCGATCAAAAACGCTTTCATGTTTGTGGTCGATTTCGTCGTGGCCTATTTCAAATTCATGTGGTCAATGATGGTCACTATTTGGACCGGAATCTTTGACGCGATCATTTGGGTTTGGAATCTGATCGTTTCCGCAGTGACGTTTTACATCAACATGGTGTGGACCGTTATCACAACTGTGGTAGGCGCGATCAAAACAGCCTGGAATTTTGTTTGGAATGCGGTCGTCACGTCCTTTAAATTCTACTGGAATTTGATCAAGACGACAGTTTCAACCGTCATTAACTGGATTAAGAACTTCATCTCCACGACAATGACGAACATCAAAAACGGCTGGTCAATCGCCTGGAATTTCGTGAAGACGAAGGTTTCCGAGGTTTGGAATGGCATCCGTACGGCGGTCACTAACGGCGTGAATACCGTGATGGGCTTTGTCAACGGAATCAAGGGGAAAATCCTCGGGGTCTTCTCGGGTGCCAAGGATTGGCTCTACAACGCTGGTAAGGCCATCATTGACGGTTTGCTCCGGGCGATTCAGAACGGCTTTAACAAGGTCAAGGAAAAGCTCAAGAGCCTAACCAACATGCTGCCCTCATGGAAGGGCCCGCTTGATAAGGACAAGGTTCTTCTCAAGCCTGCCGGTGAGGCAATCATGGGCTCCCTCGTGACGGGTTTCGACTCCGGTACGCCGCTGGTCAAGAAGTCCCTCAACGGGCTCACCGATGACATCGGTTTGGCCGGCGGAAGCCTCGCCGCTGTACGCGGTGGCTCTGGTGGCGGAGGCGGTTTAAACGTCACGGTCCACGTTGCCGGTTCCGTGATCACGGAGAAGGAACTAGGCCGTTCGGTGGCAACAGTAGTGCGAGACGAAATCTCGCGTATCGGTAGGCGTAATGGGGGGAGGACCGGCCTGTGAGTATCACTCGGGATGTCCGGGTGGAGCTGGGTACGGAGAACAACGCGACGGATGAGCTTGTGGTGTGGGACGACATCACCTCATCCGTTCTTTCTGTGTCGGCTAAGCGGGGACGCTCGTACGAGCTTGACCGGGTTGAATCCGGTACCGCCTCCATTACCCTTGACAACGCGGATGGCGCATGGACGCCAGGCCGTGAGTACGTGCGTTGGCTTGACGAGAGGTTCACCGGGGTTGGGGCCCCGGTCTCTAATCCTGCGGGTGGCAGCGTTACCCAAAGCACGGGTAGCGGGCAGTGGGTAGCTCAGAACCGGTCTAACACTGGTGTGACCGCTACGGCAATCGACGGAGGGGGCCTCAGCGTTGGGGCCACCTCCACCCCGTTGTCTCCCGCGTTCTATGACACGTTTGATCGGACAACGTCGGGTGGCTGGGGCAGCCCAACTATCGGCACAGGTTCATGGAACGTCGTTACTGCCAACGCGGCTAACTTCTCCACTCTGAGCGCTGACGGTGCGGGCCGTGTAAACCTCACCGGGCTGAATGCTCCACACCTGGTGCGCTCTACCCGCACGTTTGAAGATCCCTCCATCCGTACGACGATCCGTCTCCCGGTTGTGCCTACCGGCACGAACGCAAACGTCTCTTACGGCGTACTCAACAGCATTGTTGACGGTAACAACTACTACGCAGCACTTGTGTACTTCTTCAGTGACGGAACTGTCCGTCTCATGATCGTGAAGTGCATAGCCGGTTCGTTTCAGACTGTCGCAACTCTGCGCACCGTGATTACCGGCTATTCCCCCGGCCTCTTCCATGTTGCCTTCAATAAGTCAGGCTTTGAGCTGAGCGCGAAGGTTTGGGCTGACGGAACCTCTGAGCCTGAGTGGCAGGCGGTAGCGGATGACACCGAGTACACCGACCCCGGCTATATCGGGTACCGGTTCCGGCTGTCGCCGGAGGTGACTAACACCCTGCCAGTCATGGTGGCAGTTGATGAGTTGAACGTCAGGGATTGGGACGACTCGGGCATGGTCACGCTCGGGTATGACAAGCCGCTACCGCAATGGGAAGGCACTCACGTTGTCGCCAAGGTCCGGGCCACCGGTGCGGGGGCCACGTGGGTTGATTGCTTCTCGGAGGATCTGAGCGCGGCCGGCGCATCCCTTGGTGAGATGTATACAGATGGCAAGGTGGTCCAGTCCAATGGAGAATGGGTAATCGTCCGTGGAGACGTTTACATGCTTGCCGATGATCCGAGCTACGCCCGTACTCGGTTGGGTGTTCGCGCCTTCCAGGATGGCGCAAACCGCAACAGCCCCATAACCCTTGACGTTGCATGGATCGGGTTTGAGGACACGAACTATTGGGCTCGTGGCACCAAGCCACGTAAGCCTATCCGCGTGTACTCCGTTCTCGATGACAACTGGGTGCATCCCGATTGCGTCAACCCTGAAACAGCGGACATCGTTAGTCCCCGGTTCCACAACCGGCCTGTTGACTTTGATGATGACCAGTATGAACCGGTTGTCACTGTTGTTGACCATCCTGGTTACGGCAAGGCGTTCAAAATCAAAGACAACTCACAGGGCGACAACGCGGAAACGCTTTTTGTCGCTGGCCTCCGGGGCAACGCTGACGTTGTCCAGGTGTGGCCGGGAGATGTCGTCACCGTTGATGCTGACGTTTGCCCGATCGATGTCACGGATTACGTGGAGACGTGTCTCCTGTATGAGCCTGACTTTGGCACTGAAGAGGTTCTGTTCGGGAACACCATCACAACCAATGGTGTGATGGGGCATTCTCAGGTGGAGTTTGAGGTTCCCGAGGCTGGCAAGGTCCGTGCGGCAATCTTCGTCACGGGCATTGGCGGGTATCCGGATGAGTCAACGGCCCTGCTGTCCAAGCTCAAGATGCGGATTAACGGTGTGGGTACGCCAACCCCCAACCCTGACGGTTCGGGCATGTATCCGCTCTTTAGGGGGTTCGTTGAGCGGTGGACCGCGCGAACCGCCGGCCACCTGTCAATCACGGAGGCTACGTGCGTTGACCCTATGGCTATCGCCAGTACGCCTATCGAGTCGTATTACCGCAACAGTATGCGGAACTACAACCCCGATCCGTTCTTCACTCAGAACTCCCTGAGCTACTGGCCGTGTTCTGAGTCGGAGGATGCGAGCGAGACTCAGCCGCTCTTGAGGGACATCACGGATTGGCCTCTGGTCATCCGGAATGCTCCTGCCGGAGAGGCCAAGTTCAGCAGCGACAAGACGATGGTCCACGCTGACGGTTCCACTAACGGTGGCTTCACCGTGTCGGGTGCGGATCACACTGAGGGTGGCGTTCTGAGCCTCAGCCATTACGGCTTCCCGGCTATCACCACCCTGAGGGACAAGACATCCACGGGCTTTTGGTGGAAGGGCGAATGGCCCGCGACCGGTACGACTACCCCGTTGTTTGGTGCGTACAACTCCAACGGTGACCCACTGCTGACCATCTCAATGAATGACCTCGGTCGGCTTGTGGTGTTCGCCAAGGGTGGCGGTTCGGGTGTCCCTGACATGAACTACACGGGGAGTACGGCCGTAAACCCCGGTCAGCCTAACTTCATTGGCGTCAACTACGGGATTGAGCTATCCCCAATCGGGACGCATCTTACCGTTCACCTAAACGGTATGGCGTTCGTTGGCGGGACCTCAACGGGTTTCGTCAACCGCCTTCCGTCCCCGGCCTTCATTCAGTGGGGCGGGCGATTGCTGCCCACGGGAACGAACACGTTCACGCATGGTGTCTACAACCACATTCACTGGCAGCACGTTGACAACGTCATCCCGGAAATCAACTTCCGGGCGGAGAACTTTGGTGACGAGCACCATGTCTATGAGGCTCAACCGCTGCCGCGTTTTGAGTATCTGGAAAACCTTGGGCACATTGACTTGGTTCTGAGTCAAATCGGTTGGTCGGGGTCCAGGAGGATTGACCCCGGCATGTCGGAGCTGTTGTCGCCCCGGTGGGACAATGACGCTCAGGCATACGACGTGTTGACTGAGGCTGCGGAATCCGCCGGTGGCATGTTCTTTGCCGGGCCCTCCGGTGAAGCGGTCTATCACAACCGGGCGCGGCGTGTAAACGCCCCGGTGAGGTGGACACTCAATGAGTGGATGTCGGGACTCACCTTCGAGTCCGATGATGCGCGAATCTTCAACAACATTACCGCCGAGCGGTCTACTGGCATGAAGCGAACGGCCAGAGATCAAGCGTCTGTTGATGAGCATGGGTCTAAGGGCCTCACGGTGAAGCGCAACGTTGCTTCGCCCTCTGAGTTGGCGGATGCGGCTAGTTGGTTGCTCCACCGGTATAAGGAGACTAGTCCCCGGTGTGAGGAACTGAGCGTTGACGCTACGTCGCTTGCTGACGCGCGTACGGTCGCCCTGGCGCACGGTGCTGACGTATCCCAAAGGCTGAGGTTCACTGACCTCTCGCCCACGGCCCCGAGTGATGAACTTGATTTCTTCATTGAGGGAATCAGCACATCGGTTAAGCGGGACGGTTCCGTGTGGACGTGGGAGACGACGCTCCAAGTGTCGGACGCTTCCGACTCTGAGGCGTGGGTCCTAGAGGACTCCCTTACGGGTGTTCTCGATGATGAGTCCTGCGCTCTCGCTTACTAATCTTTCCGACTTGAAGGGGCCCCTACGGGGGTCCCTTTTCTATGCCCAATGGGGGTCTATCGATGGCAATTCCTGACCTTGCCGGGTTCTCCGCTGGTGAGATTGTCACCGGAGCCAAGCTCACTGAACACACCAAGACAGCCTTTGAAGAGTCTGTTTTCTATAAGCCGATTTGCCGTATCAAGCAATCAAGCAACCAGACGCTAGGCACTAGCGGCCAGACGTTTACCGCTGTGCTGAACGTTGTCATGGAAGACACAGACGGCATGGCTGATACGGCCAATAACCGGATCGTGATCAAGACGGATGGCGTCTACCGGATCACTCAGAATGCGGCGTGGGCTCAGCACGCGACCGGTTACCGGCACGCGGAAACCCGTAAGAACGGTACCGCCATTCTCGCTACAACCTTGCCGTCAGCAGGGGCCGTTTCGACGCGCGCTAGCGCTTCCGAATTCGTTCGGCTTGCGGCGGGTGACCTGCTCACTCTGATCATTCAGCACACCGCCGGTGTCTCCATCACTACGGATGTCGCCGCTTCAGGTGTCGCCCTGTCTGCCGAGTGGATCAGTAAGTGACGGGGATGGAAATTGCTGCCCTCATTTGGGGCAGTGTCGCGACTATCGGCGCAGTAAGCGCAGCATTCGTCAAGTGGCGTGCCACCTCCGATGAGACAACTTCCGCGCTATGGCGCGATGAGGCAGCGGCTTGGAAGGCCAAGGCGGAACGCCTTGAGGCTGCCCTAAACACCCTGGAAAAGCGCGTTGATGCGCTTGAGTCTGAAAACAAGATCCTCCGGAGTATGCACGACACCCGAGAGGAATTGGCCGCTATGCGGACAGCTATGGCGGATGGGTTCTCTTCCCTCCGCGAAATCATGTCGATTGAAGGGAAGTAATGGCTACCCCTACCCCTAACCCAAGTCCGGCCTACATCACCAATGAGATGTGGGCGGCGTGGCTCGCCTTCAAGGCTATGGAGCCTAAGGCCACCCTTTCTGGCATCTACGCAAACAAAAAGGGATACCACAATACGCGCAAGGCTAACCGGGCGAACTGGCCCGGCAACTACTCGTACGCTCAGTTTGCGGCTGACCAGTCGGGCCCGGATGACAAGGCTGCGGCTTTCGACTTCAGCTTGCCTCCGGCGGAAATGGTCAAGTATTCCGGCCGTCTGCTGCGTGCCGGCCAGGACCCGAACGATGAGCGCACTAACTACTTCCGCGAGTTCTACGGCCAGGCCGATGCGGACAGTGCCGTTGAGGGTTGGGACTTTGCGCGGAATGCTGCGGCTACCTCGGACAGCTCCCACCTGTGGCACATCCATATCAGTGTTCACCGGATGTACGTCAACAGCGCTAAGGCCATGCGTGCCCTGCTGTCCATCCTGCGGGGGGAGAGTGTCGTTGTGTGGCGCGCGGCTGAGGCTGCGCTTGCGGGTCCTGTCCCGCCCAAGCCGAGTAAGCCTGCCCCTCCGTGGAAGCCTCCGGCAACCGTCAAGAAGGGCGCGAAGGGCGCGCTTGTCCGGACGCTTCAGACCCGCCTGAACGTCTTTGGTCACAAGCTCCGGGTAGATGGCGACTTCGGGAACCTGACTCAGATTGCAGTCAAGCGATTCCAGAAGGCTAAGAAGCTGACCGTTGACGGAATCGTAGGCCCCAAGACTTGGGCCAAGCTTTACAACCGATAAGGAGCATGTGTTGAAGTTCGTTACATTCCTGAAGGACAACCCCGTTGTCCTCATGGACCTGGTTAAGGCTGTGCTTGCCCTGGTGGTGGTGTTCGGTCTTCCGATCCCTCCGGGCCTTGATGTCGCCGTGGCCGGCGCAATCGTCGCGGCCCTGACCGTGGTTACCCGGTCGCTGGTCATGCCGGTAGGCAAGGCTGAGGGTGCCATCCGTGAAGCCCTCAACACCCCGGTCCCGGCTGAGGGTGAGTCGTTCGATGAGATCCTGTCGGAGCTTGACGCTCCGGAGGATGCCCCGGAGGAGGACGCTACGGCGGAGCTGCCCCCGGTGGTGCCGACCGCGTGAGGGTCTTGAGGTTCAGTGCCGAGTGGTGCCAGCCGTGTAAACGGCTTGGCCCCCTCATGGACGCTGTGGCAGACAGGGCCGGTGTCCCCGTGGACCTGGTGGACGTTGACGCGTCCCCGGAGGTGGCCCGGCACTACATGGTGAAGGCTGTACCTACCGTGATCCTGGTGAGGGATGGCGAGACGGTATGGCGTGGGAGCGGCGCGTCAGCGCTGCCGGGTTTGCAGACGGCCCTAGACAGTCTGTGAGCAACAAAAGAGGCCCGGCCTACCGTGAGGTAGGACCGGGCCCTTTCTTTGTTTCTAGCGAACCCTCAGGGCCTCCGCTCGGGCCTCCTTGAAGGACTCAACGTAAGCCTTCTCCTCCGGGCTGCCCTTGACGTACCCGCCAAGCCAAAGCACGGTGTCAAGCTGAGTGTAGAGGTTCGCCATGCTGGCACCCCGGATGCGGGCAGTCTCGGGGTTGACGGGAGCGAACGGGAAAGTGTTCACGGTGGGGTCCTTTTTTTAGGAGGGTCTTTTCTTACATTACAAACATTAGCTTCGTCGGGAAGCTTTGTCAAGTGGGGAGGGGCCCCGGAGGGCCCCTCATTTTCAAGCGATTGCGGTCCGCCCGGCCTCGGTGATCTGAACCCGGTAGTAGCAGGCGTTGCCACCCTTGCCCTTAATCGGGGCCTCGCACTTCTCAGCCCAGTAGCCGTGAGCGTCGCACCCGGCACAGTTGTCAACCTTCTGGAGAAGGCCCATCCGAACCAGGGCCGGAGTGCTGTTGCAGTAGAAGCCCTTCTGACCGGCGTAGCCGTTCATGACTCCACCGTTGGCGGCAACGGCGGTCAGGGTCTTGATCTGAGCGGTGGAGAGCTTCACTGTTTTCCCCTTTGTTTCGTTCCTTGCTGACATTACAAATCATAGCATGGCGTTTAAACGTTCGCAACCCCAATCCGGGAAGGGCGCCCATGTGTATGCATCTATTCCGGATAGCGCTTTCCCAACTTGTTTCCCCTGGCAAAAGAAAGAGGGCCCCCGGAGGGGCCCTCTAGTCTCACCAGCCGTGCGGGCGCGGCGGCTCCGGGTTGGCTGCAATCCACGCCGCGTTAGCGGCCTTAAACTCCGGGGTGGAGTAGTACTCACAAACCACCATCGGCCGTGGCAGCACGGGCCCAAAGTGAGCGTCCCGAACCTTGCAGGTCCACTCGGAGTGAGCGGAACGCCAAGCGCTGTGAGCCTCCCGTACCGCGTTCTCGCGCGCCTTGTCGGCACGCTTGGCCTCAGTCCGAATCTCGGTGGCCTTCCGGCCGGCGCGCTTGGCAGCGCACGACACACCCGCGAAAACCTCACCCTCGGAGTTGCCGTCCGAGTCCACCAGCATGAGCCGCACCGTGCCCTTAAGCTCGGGCTTCCCGCAAATCTCGCAGGTAGTTACGTCATCGGTCATGCCCATTGCGACATAGGTAACCGTGTAGGTGTCCACTGTTGCTCCCCTGTTTAGTTCTCAATCCTTGCTGACAAGAGAACAGTAGCACGTTACAAACATAAGCTTCAAGTGGGTAGGGCGTTTAAACGAAAAAGAAGAGGGGCCCCGTAGGGCCCCCCTCTTTTAGTTCAACCAGACATCCGAGATGCCACAAGCGGTGCAGATGAACCACGTTACGTGATCCTCGGGCCATGCACCCCGCACGATGAGGTGAATGGGCATCCACTCCGGGCAACCCTCCGCCCCGCAAACTACCTTCTCTCGCTTGATGTCAAAGTACCCGGCTACTACCGCATACTTCGCGTGTCCAAGCTCAAGCCCGGTGTTTGTTGCTACCTCGGAGAGGTAGCGGGGGACATCGGCTACATGCCTGTCGGACATTCGGGGTTCCTTCCCCTTACGCCCTGCTATTGAGTTTTCAATTCGTTAGCAGGGCTTCCCTTGCTGACGTTACAAATATTAGCATGAAGGTTTAAACGGCGTCAACTCGGGGGGCAGGGTAAAAGAAGAGGGGCCCCGGAGGGCCCCTGCTAGTCGTACGACTTACCGAACCATTCTCGCCACTCAGGCTGTTCTAGTGGCACGTCAAACACTAGGACGTGTCCGGCACGTTCGGGGTAGGTGTGCCTAGCCACCTCAACGGCGTGACCGTTGACCACCTGAGCGCGCCACGTGTCCAGGAGGGGCGAACCCTCCTCTACGTCCATCAACACGGCCTCATGTGGCCGGGCCCGCTTGAGACTGGCCTCAATGTGCACCGATGACACGTCATAGCCAAGGTGCCGGAGCATCGCGATAGTGCCACCAGGCCACGGCGGTTCGTTCTCATCGGTGAGGACTGTCCCGCCGAACTGCTCCATACTCACGTATGACCAGGCCACCCGCATGACCACTCCGTCAATGCTGTGTATCCACCGACGTTCGCACACGTCGGCACCCTCGGGCACCCGGAGGGCAACGGCAATCCGTGGGGTTGCGGGCTTGATCGTGTAAACGCGTTGGAGCTGTGGACTGAACACCGCCCACGGAACCCCGTGCTCAGCCTCAAACCGGCTGTCAACGTCTGGTTGATAGTTCCGCTTGCCGGAGGCGTACCGGGTGTTCTGAGACACCCTGACGGGGCGGACCCACCAGGGGCGGCCACGCTCGCTCAGTAGTAGGCCCTCAGCCTTGAGGAAGTTGAGGGCAGTCTTGACCGTGTGCTTGCTTACCCCGTAGCGCGCAACGAAGTCAGCCTCGCTCGGGAGGCTCTGTCCGCCGGCCAACTCACCTGAGGTGTGAGCTTCCACCCCAGGACCGGACACCGGGGTTCTCACGCTGCGAGGGCGTGGTCGTGACGATACCCGAGGCGGACCTCGGTGGGTGTGCGGTATCCGAGGGTGGAATGTAGACGGTTGGCGTTGTA